>NZ_CP119133.2:5100000-6300000 GCF_001636945.3 Streptomyces sp. FXJ1.172
CTGGTTCTCCCCGAAATGCATTTAGGTGCAGCGTCGTGTGTTTCTTGCCGGAGGTAGAGCACTGGATAGGCGATGGGCCCTACCGGGTTACTGACCTTAGCCAAACTCCGAATGCCGGTAAGTGAGAGCGCGGCAGTGAGACTGTGGGGGATAAGCTCCATGGTCGAGAGGGAAACAGCCCAGAGCATCGACTAAGGCCCCTAAGCGTACGCTAAGTGGGAAAGGATGTGGAGTCGCACAGACAACCAGGAGGTTGGCTTAGAAGCAGCCACCCTTGAAAGAGTGCGTAATAGCTCACTGGTCTAGTGATTCCGCGCCGACAATGTAGCGGGGCTCAAGCGTACCGCCGAAGTCGTGTCATTCATATATATAGCCCCAACGGGTGTATGGATGGGTAGGGGAGCGTCGTCTGCCGGGTGAAGCGGCACTGGAAGGTAGTCGTGGACGGTTGACGAGTGAGAATGCAGGCATGAGTAGCGATTCACACGTGAGAAACGTGTGCGCCGATTGACTAAGGGTTCCTGGGTCAAGCTGATCTGCCCAGGGTAAGTCGGGACCTAAGGCGAGGCCGACAGGCGTAGTCGATGGATAACCGGTTGATATTCCGGTACCCGCTGTGAAGCGTCAAACATCGAGCATCGTGATGCTAAGGCCGTGAAGCCGTTCCGGACCCTTCGGGGAAAGGAAAGTGGTGGAGCCGCCGGACCAAGCGGTTAGTAGGTGAGTGATGGGGTGACGCAGGAAGGTAGTCCATCCCGGGCGGTGGTTGTCCCGGGGTAAGGGTGTAGCCCGAGTGGTAGGCAAATCCGCCACTCATGCAGGGTGAGACCTGATGCCGAGCCGATTGTGGTGAAGTGGATGATCCTATGCTGTCGAGAAAAGCCTCTAGCGAGTTTCATGGCGGCCCGTACCCTAAACCGACTCAGGTGGTCAGGTAGAGAATACCGAGGCGTTCGGGTGAACTATGGTTAAGGAACTCGGCAAAATGCCCCCGTAACTTCGGGAGAAGGGGGGCCATTCCTGGTGAGAGGGCTTGCTCCTCGAGCTGGGGGGCCGCAGAGACCAGCGAGAAGCGACTGTTTACTAAAAACACAGGTCCGTGCGAAGCCGTAAGGCGATGTATACGGACTGACGCCTGCCAGTGCTGGAACGTTAAGGGGACCGGTTAGCTCCATTTCGGTGGGGCGAAGCTGAGAACTTAAGCGCCAGTAAACGGCGGTGGTAACTATAACCATCCTAAGGTAGCGAAATTCCTTGTCGGGTAAGTTCCGACCTGCACGAATGGCGTAACGACTTCTCGACTGTCTCAACCATAGGCCCGGTGAAATTGCACTACGAGTAAAGATGCTCGTTTCGCGCAGCAGGACGGAAAGACCCCGGGACCTTTACTACAGTTTGATATTGGTGTTCGGTTCGGCTTGTGTAGGATAGCTGGGAGACTTTGAAGCAGGCACGCCAGTGTTTGTGGAGTCGTCGTTGAAATACCAGTCTGGTCGTGCTGGATGTCTAACCTGGGTCCGTGATCCGGATCAGGGACAGTGTCTGATGGGTAGTTTAACTGGGGCGGTTGCCTCCTAAAGGGTAACGGAGGCGCCCAAAGGTTCCCTCAGCCTGGTTGGCAATCAGGTGTTGAGTGTAAGTGCACAAGGGAGCTTGACTGTGAGACCGACGGGTCGAGCAGGGACGAAAGTCGGGACTAGTGATCCGGCGGTGGCTTGTGGAAGCGCCGTCGCTCAACGGATAAAAGGTACCCCGGGGATAACAGGCTGATCTTCCCCAAGAGTCCATATCGACGGGATGGTTTGGCACCTCGATGTCGGCTCGTCGCATCCTGGGGCTGGAGTCGGTCCCAAGGGTTGGGCTGTTCGCCCATTAAAGCGGTACGCGAGCTGGGTTTAGAACGTCGTGAGACAGTTCGGTCCCTATCCGCTGTGCGCGTAGGAGTCTTGAGAAGGGCTGTCCCTAGTACGAGAGGACCGGGACGGACGAACCTCTGGTGTGCCAGTTGTTCTGCCAAGGGCATGGCTGGTTGGCTACGTTCGGGAGGGATAACCGCTGAAAGCATCTAAGCGGGAAGCCTGCTTCGAGATGAGGACTCCCACCCACTTGATGGGGTAAGGCTCCCAGTAGACGACTGGGTTGATAGGCCGGATCTGGAAGCCAGGTAACTGGTGGAGGTGACCGGTACTAATAGGCCGAGGGCTTGTCCTCAGTTGCTCGCGTCCACTGTGTTGGTTCTGAAACCACGAACGGCCCCATGTGCCACACATGGTGCGGCTGGACAGTTTCATAGTGTTTCGGTGGTCATAGCGTGAGGGAAACGCCCGGTTACATTCCGAACCCGGAAGCTAAGCCTCACAGCGCCGATGGTACTGCAGGGGGGACCCTGTGGGAGAGTAGGACGCCGCCGAACAAATTTTGAGAAAGGCCCACGCCATCTGGTGTGGGCCTTTCTGCGTTTCAGAGCCGGTTCTAGAAGGTCACTTCCGCTGTTTTCACCGTGCCACCTCGGCGGCCGGGAGCGTGCTGGCCGCTCCAGTAGAAGTTGGTGTGGGCGATGACCTGCTCCGGCGCCGGCGCGCCGTACTCGGTGAGGTCCTCCGTCGTGTGGGCGTCGGCGACCAGCGTCGCGTCGTAGCCGCGTACCAGGGCGCCGTGCAGGGTCGAGCGGATGCAGAAGTCGGTCTGGGCGCCCGTGACATACAGGTGGCCCACCTCGCGCTCGGCCAGGACGGACTCCAAAGGGGTGTCCTCGAAGGAGTCCCTGTACTTCTTGGCGACGAGGGCCTCGGATTCGTGGCGCTCGAGTTCCGGGACGTACTCCCAGGCCTCGGTGCCCGGCACCAGTTCCTCGTCCTGGTGCTGCACCCAGATCACCGGTACGTCCGCTGCGCGGGCCCTGTCGACGAGCTGGGCGATGTTGGCGATGACCTTCTCGCGGTCCGGCGAGCCCGGCACCACCACGCCGTTCTGTACGTCGATGACCAGCAGGGCGGTATGCGGACGTTGGGGCAATGTTGTCATGGCGGCCACAATATGGGATGCCTCTGACAACGGGCGGCACTACGGTGAGGCCATGAGCAACAGCCAGGACACCCATGACTACGTCATCCGCGCCATACGACCGGACGACTGGCCCCGAGTGAAGCAGCTGCGGCTGGACGCGCTGCGGGACCCGGTCGCGCACCTCGCCTTCCTGGAGTCGTACGACGAGGCCGCGGCCAAGGCGGATGCCTTCTGGCAGGACCGGGCGGTCGGATCCGGTGAGGGGTCGACGACGGCCCGGCAGCTGATCGCCGAGACGTCCGACGGCGAGTGGGTCGGCTCGGTGACCGTGCTCATCGAGGAAGCCGGGACGAAGGACTGGGCGGGGTATCCCGTGGAGCGCCGGCAGGGGCATGTGGTCGGGGTGTTCGTCCGGCCCGAGCACCGCGGGAGCGGGCTGATCAAGACCCTGTTCGACGCCGGTGTGGAGTGGGCGCGCGAGCGGGGTGCGCGGCGGGTACGGCTGCTCGTGCACGAGGACAATGCCCGGGCGCAGGGCGCGTACCGCAAGGCCGGGTTCGTTCCGAGCGGGGTGAGCGTGCCGTCGTTCCGGGACGAGTCGCAGAACGAGCTGGAGTTCGTGCTGGAGTGGCCGTCCTAGACCGGCAGTTCCTGGTGCGGCCAGCGGGAGCGGGCCTGTTCGCGGGAGCGGAGCAGGGCGAGGGTGGGCAGGCCCTGGTCGTATCCGGTGATGAGCAGGTCCGGGAGCTGGGGGAGCGGGGCCACGGCCGCGACGTCGTCCAGGACCAGGGTCAGTGGTGGGTCGAGCCGACCGGAGGATGACCGTTCGGCCATGCGCCGGCCACGCTCGACCACGCTGGAGACGAGGGCCGTCAGGAGTGGCATCGCGCCGGGGTTGCTCCTCGGGTCCTCGATGGATTCACCGACCACATAGAGCGTGCCCCCTTCGTGGACGAAAGAATCCAGGGTGAGCGCATCAGTTCGGTTGGGTGTGCAGGCCTCGCGGACGTTGACCGTGGAGAGGGCGGACAGGGCTCGGCCGGTCAGCTCCTGTGCGATGTCCCGGCGTTCGGGGTGCGCCGTGAGGGCGGCCTCCAGTTCGCCTGCGGCGCCGGGGGCGGCCTTGGGGTGGGTCCGGAGGGTGCGTACGGCGTCCTGGACCTGGGTGCCCTGGGCCCAGCGGTGGACGTGGCGGACGGTGCGGGTTTCCAGGGCGGCGGCGTGGAGATAGCTGCGCAGGAGGGTGATCGCCGTGTCCGCCACCGCCTGGTCGATCTTGGCCGTGGGCTGTACGGGGGCGAGGAGTGCTGTCGCCCGGCTGAGCGCGGTCTGTCTGTCCTCGCAGCCGGTGATGGGAGACCAGTGGAGGCGGGCCGGGGTGTCGCACAGGTGCGTGGGGTCGTAGAGGAGGGTGGGCCCGAGTTTGGTCCTCGCGTCCTTCGTTTCCGCCCAGAGGGACGGGTTCGATGTGACCACGAGGGCGGGGCCCTCGGCTTCGCGCACGGCTTGGGCGGCGGTCGTCCGGCGGCTTTCCCTGGGGGCGACGAGGATCTTCTCCCACCCGCCGCCCACCCGCTCGCCGCTGGCCGGGAGGCCGGGCAAGGGTGCTTCCGGCGCCGTCTCCCGGACGGTTTCCGTCGGCCGCGGCAGTGGTTCCGGCTCCGGGTCTGGTTCCAGTTCCAGTTCTGGTTCCGGCTCCCTGCGCGGCAGTGGTACTTCGTGGCGTGGTGGTTCGGACTGCGTGACGGCTGCCTTCCGTCGTGCCCTGCCCGCCCGCCATCTCGCCGTCGCCCCCATCACGAACACCGTGAGGACGAACAGGACCATCAACTGGCCGATGAACAGCCCCCAGAACAGGCCCCAGCCGGACAGCCGGTCCGCGGGGGTGTCCGGCCAGGCGCCGGGGATGTCGTGGGGCCGGCCGATGAGGTGGCGCATGGCCAGGGGGGTGCGGGTGAAGGTGACGCCGGTGGGCCAGGCGCCGTTGGCGAAGAGCGCCGCAAGGCCCGTGGCCGTCCACACCAGCAGGGTGATGCCGAGGAGGAACGCGAGTATGCCGATCAGGAGGCCGTCGGGGATGCCGCCCTGGCCCTGCCGCCGCTCGGTACCGCGATCGTCCGGTCTCACGCCCGTCCCCTCCCGCTACGCCACCGTCGACTCGGAGTCGCCCAGATGCTGTTCCACGAAGGCCGCGGCCCGCTGCTCGGCCTCCAGTTCGGCGGCGCGCAGGGCCTCGTCGGCCACGAGGTCGCTGGAGGACTCGGTCATCGCGCGGTCGGTGAAGACCAGTGGGCGTTCCGTCTCCGTGACCAGGTGTTTGACCACCTGGACATTGCCGTTGACGTCCCATACGGCGATGCCGGGCGTCAGCGTCGGGATGATTTCCACCGCCCACCTCGGCAAACCCAGTACCCGGCCGGTGGCCCGCGCCTCGTCGGCCTTCTGGGCGTAGATCGTCCGGGTGGACGCCATCTTGAGGATCGCGGCCGCCTCCTTCGCCGCCGCGCCGTCGACCACGTCGGACAGGTGGTGGACGACCGCGACGAAGGACAGGCCGAGCCGGCGGCCGAACTTCAGCAGGCGCTGGAACAGCTGGGCCACGAACGGGCTGTTGATGATGTGCCAGGCCTCCTCGACCAGGAAGATGCGCTTCTTGCGGTCGGGGCGGATCCAGGTGTGCTCGAGCCACACGCCGACGATCGCCATGAGGATGGGCATGGCGATGGAGTTGCGGTCGATGTGGGACAGGTCGAAGACGATGAGGGGGGCGTCGAGGTCGATGCCGACCGTCGTGGGGCCGTCGAACATGCCCCTGAGGTCGCCGTCGACCAGGCGGTCCAGGACGAGCGCCACGTCCAGGCCCCACGCCCGTACGTCGTCTATGGCGACGTTCATCGCCTCCGCCGACTCCGGTTCGGGGTGGCGTAGTTGCTCCACGATGTCGGTCAGGACCGGCTGGCGGTCCAGGATCGTCTCGTTGACGTAGGAGTGCGCGACCTTGAGGGCGAAGCCGGAGCGTTCGTCGAGGCCGTGGCCCATCGCGACCTCGATGATCGTGCGGAGCAGCGCCAGCTGGCCCGTCGTGGTGATCGCCGGGTCGAGGGGGTTGAGGCGGATGCCGTGGTTCAGGGCGGCCGTCGGGTCCAGCCGGATGGGAGTTATCCCCAGCTCCTCGGCGATGAGGTTCCATTCGCCGACGCCGTCCTCGCCCTGGGCGTCCAGGACGACGACCTGGCGGTCCTTGAAGCGCAGCTGCCGCAGGACGTAGGTCTTCTCCAGCGCCGACTTGCCGTTGCCGGACTCGCCGAGGACGAGCCAGTGCGGGGCGGGGAGCTGCTGGCCGTACAGCTGGAAGGGGTCGTAGATGTAGCCCTTGCCGGAGTACACCTCGCGGCCGATGATGACGCCGGAGTCGCCGAGGCCGGGGGCGGCCGTCGGCAGGTAGACCGCCTGGGCCTGGCCCGTGGAGGTGCGGACCGGGAGACGGGTCGTCTCGACCTTTCCGAAGAGGAAGGACGTGAAGGCGTCGGTGAGGACGGACAGCGGATCCCGCATCGGTGAATCAGCCCCTACCTTCGGATGCCGGTGGCGAAGGGAAGTGTGTTCACGAAGGCGCGGTGGTGCTCTCGGTCGCACCACTCCAGCTTGAGATACGACTTGCCGGCGGAGGCCCTTATCGTGCGCTTGTCGCGGGCGAGGGCTTCGGGGGTGCGGGAGGAGACGGTGATGTAGCCGACCAGGTTGACGCCGGCGGCGCCGCTGGCGAGGTCTTCGCCGCGCTGGTCGAGGCGGTTGTGGGCGGCGATGTCCCGGGGGTCGACGGTCCGGTTCATCTTGGCGGCGCGGGATGCCTCGGCCTCGTCGTTGGTCTTCTCCGTCAGCATGCGTTCGATGGCGATCTCGGTGGGTTCGAGGTCCATCGTCACGGCGACCGTGCGGATGACGTCGGGGGTGTGGACGAGGAGCGGGGCGAGGAAGTTCACGCCGACGGGGGTCATCGGCCATTCCTTCACCCAGGCCGTGGCGTGGCACCAGGGAGCGCGGGTGTTGGACTCGCGGGTCTTGGCCTGGAGGTAGGTGGGCTCCATGGCGTCCAGCTCGGCCGGCCAGGCGTTGCGCTGGGTCATCGCCTGGATGTGGTCGATGGGGTGGTCCGGGTCGTACATGGAGTGGATCAGCGATGCCAGCCGGCCCTGGCCGAGCGGCTGCCGCACGCGGATGTCGGCCTCCTGCAGGCGCGAGCAGATGTCGGTCAGCTCGCGG
Source organism: Streptomyces sp. FXJ1.172 (assembly GCF_001636945.3). NCBI lineage: Bacteria > Bacillati > Actinomycetota > Actinomycetes > Kitasatosporales > Streptomycetaceae > Streptomyces > Streptomyces sp. FXJ1.172. The sequence continues at coordinate 5,107,270 of NZ_CP119133.2, forward strand.
GCCATGACGACGGCGAGGCCGGCGTCGCGGTCCAGCTTGCGGCCGGACTGCGGGCGGGCGGCGCGGGCCATGGCCTGGGCCTCGGCGGCCAGTTCGCGGGTGTAGTGCATGCAGGCGACGAGGTAGGCGCGGTGCTGCTCGCTGCTGGTGGAGACCATGGACTGCAGCTGGTCGTAGCTGCGTTGCAGCCACTCGGGGGAGCGCTGGTCGCCGCGCTGGACGACGTCCTTGGCGTGCGCGTCGGGGTCGGCGGGCAGGGTGCGGGCGAGCATCTGCAGGCGGGTGACGAAGCCGTCGCCGTTCGCCACGTGCTTGAGGAGGGTGCCGAAGCGGTCGACCAGGGCCTCCTGGTCCTCCGAGTCGCGCAGGCCCACGCCCGGGCCCTCGATCTCGATGGCGGCCGTGACGGTCTTGCGGTCGGCGTGCAGCAGTACGGCGATCTCGTCGGGCCCGAACGGCGCGGCGAGCCAGGAGATGCGGCCGATGCCGGGAGGCGGGCCGACCTCGACCTCCCGGCCGTCGAGGCGGGTGCCGGCCTCCATGGCGCTGGAGCGGTAGGCCGCGCCGTTCTTGACGGTCCGCTTGAAGCTGCGGTTGATCTCGAACCACTTGTAGAAGGTGCGGCGCTTGTACGGCACGTAGACCGCGGCGAGCGCGAGCAGCGGGAAGCCCGTCAGCAGCACGATCCGCAGGGACAGGACGGGCACCAGTAGGCCGCACATCATGCCGAGGAACGCGCCCGCGACGATCAGCGCGATCTCGCCGGACTCGCGGTTCCGGCCGATGATCGCGTTCGGCCGGGCGCGGCCGATCAGATACGTACGGCGGGGCGTGACCGGATGGGACAGGTGGGACTCGGTCGTCAACGCCCTTCACCTCCTGAGCGGTTGTTGCGGGCGTTGCTGGCGTGCGGGGTGTTGGCCGGGCTGGGTGCGCGGGGCGCGGGCGTCGCGGAGGGGACTGCTCCGCCGCCGCCCGATGCGGGGGTACGGCTGCTGTGGGCGGCGACACCGCCGGCGGCGGGGTTGGCCGGGCGGGGGGTGCTGCTGCTCGTGCCGCCGGCTCCGCCTCCGTTGTTGTCGGCGCGGGAGCTGTGGGTCTTGATGCCCTGGGCGACGAGGGTGGCGGGGGAGCTGATGACGGCGGCGGCCTTGCTCTCGGCGCCCTGCATGATGCGGTTGTTGCGGCCGCTTGCGATGTCGTCGCCGAAGCCGGGGACGAAGCGGTAGATCATCGCGCTGGCGAAGATGGCGAGCAGGATGATGGCGAGGCCGGAGACGACGGCGGAGAAGGAGTCGGGGCCGTTGCCGGAGGAGAGGGCGCCGGCGAGGCCGAGCACGATGACGATGACCGGTTTGACGAGGATGACCGCGATCATGATCCCGGCCCAGCGCCGTACGTGCCCCCACAGGTTCTTGTCGACGAGGCCGGCGTAGACGACGGTGCCGAGGAGGGCGCCGACGTAGAGGAGGGCGGCGCGGATGACCAGCTCGAGCCAGAGGACGCCGGCGGCGAGGATGCTGACCAGGGAGACGACGATCAGCATGATCGGGCCGCCGCCGATGTCGGTGCCCTTGCCGAGGGCGCCGGAGAAGGTGCCGAAGAAGGTGTCGGCCTGGTCGCCGGTGGCTTTGGCGAGGACGTCGGTGACGCCGTCGGTGGCGGAGACGACGGTGTAGAGGATCAGGGGGGTGAAGGCGGAGGCGAGCACGGTGAGCCACAGGAAGCCGATGGCCTCGGAGATGGCGGTGGTCAGCGGTACGCCGCGGACGGCTCGCTTGGCGACGGCGAGGAGCCACAGCAGGAGCGTGAGGATCGTGGAGGCGGCGAAGACGATGGCGTACTGCTGAAGGAACTTCTCGTTGGTGAAGTCGACGTTGGCGGTCTCCTTCACGGCCTTGCTGAGCTTGCCGATAGTCCAGGAGGCCGCCTCGGCACAGCCTTTGGCGAGGGAGGAGAGGGGGTCCGTCGAGTCGGTGAGGGGGATGTTGGTGGAGCCGGTGGAGCCCTTGGAGCCGTTGTCCCTCTCGCAGAACTCTTTGGCGGCGTCATGGATCAGAGCACAGGCGTCGCCGCTCTTCGAGGGAGACGGCGTGCCCGACGGCGTGGCCGTGGGCGTGGGGGCGGCGAAGGCGCGGGCGGCCAGCAGCACCGCGGCCGTCTGCACGGTGCCCAGGACCGTCGCGAACCTGAGGACGCGGTGGTTAGCGCGCATACGTGAACCCTCCGTACTCCTCGACGGCCTTCGTCATCTGGTCAGCAGTGGACGCCGTCTGATCACGGCCTACGGGCACGGGGCCTTCCTTCTGCTGGTCGCTGGAGATCTTCCAGTCGTTGCCGGCCCACTTCAGTACGTATGTCGTGGTGTACCAGCTCTCCGTCACCGGATTCTTGGAGGCATCACCGGAGAGACCGAAGAGCGACGTGTACCAGACCTCGACCGTGATCGTGTCCGACTCCGAAGAGGTGACCTTGGTGCCCACCGGAATCGCCCGGGACACGAACGTCTGCCCCTTCGGGGCGAGGCCGTCGTTCGTCAGACCGATGTTGGAGAGGAACGTCTCGCTGGAGTAGGCGCTGTCCAGCGCCGACTGCCGGGCGGCCACCACGTCGGGTGCGTAGACCGTGTCGACGATCGCGTGCCGCCGCGCGGTGTTGAACATGTCGGCCGACCCCAAAGCCACCGAGTAGTTCGCCGCCGCGCTCTGCGCCCCCTGCACCGTGTGGGCGAAGCCCGAGGGGATGCCGGTCGTCTTTGTCTCCACCGGGCGGGTGCCCGAAGCCGCTGTCGAGGACGTCCGGGGTGCGGAGCCGCCCTTCGTCGTCGCGCCGTCGGCCGGAGAATGGTCCCCCCGGTTGGCGAAAGCGATCGCTGCGATCAGGAGTACCACCACGCCGACCACCGTGACGAGGCTGCGGGAGGAGGAGCGGGTGGGGCGTCGGGGGGCGCCGCCGTAGGGGTCGCCCTCGGGCAGGCGGGTGCGGGTGTGGCCCGTGGTGTCGCCGTAGTCGGGGTAGGACCCTTCGTCTCCGGGATTCATGCCGTCTGCGCCCCCTCACCCTCGTAGGCATACGACGGTAGCCGTGCTGGTTCCCGCGCGGGCGCGGTGTGGTGACTCGACATCAGGGAAACGCAACCTCAGCCGGTGGGCACGACGGACGGGTGGTGGGGGAGGGGGAAATGGTGCGGGGTCAGACCGCCATGCCGTACACGATCGTGAACAGTGTGCCGAGGGAGCCGATGATGAAGACTCCGGTGAGGCCGGCGATGATGAGGCCCTTGCCCTGTTCCGCGCTGAAGGTGTCGCGCAGGGCCGTGGCGCCGATGCGCTGTTTGGCCGCGCCCCAGACCGCGATGCCGAGGCAGAGCAGGATGGCCACCGCCATCACCACCTCGATCATCACCTTCGCCTCGTTGCCCAGGCTGCCGAAGGGGCCCCAGTTCGGAGCGATCCCGCCGATGATGGTGTTGATATCTCCCTTGTCGGCCGCAAAGAGCATGTAAGTCACCGCCCCTGGTGGGTAGTTCCGCTGGCCCCCTGCGGGGTGCAGAGGTCAGGCCTCATTGTCGCCGACGACGGCGCCAACGTATGTCGACTTGACGTCATTGACTGGCGGGTTTCGTACGGATGGCGCGTTCGGTCACTCTGTGTATCACGGCAGGTCACGCCGGGCAACGAGGTCAGACCGGAACCTGTCGTGTGGTTCTGTCGTTGTCCTCCTTTACGACCTGGCACGGTTTCTGACGGCCGGTCGGGTGAGGCGTCGGCACGATGTTCTCATGGGGGAGGGGCGGAGATTGGACAAGGCCCCGGCGGCGGGTGCCGTCGGGGCCTGTGACCTGCGCAGCGGACCGTGCGTCAGCCGGTGAAGGCCGCCGTGCCCTCAGGGGTGCCCCAGCCGGTCGGGCCGTCATAGCCCGACCGGGCGGTGCACAGGTAGCTGGGGGAGCAGGAGCCGTTGTTGCCGCTGGTGACGTCGTTCAGTGCGGAGGTGCCGGCCGCGGTGTACGGGAACTTGGCCGGGTAGCTGCTGCTGGACGGGGTGCCGGCGAGGGCGTAGACCGAGGCGATGATGGGCGAGCTGGCGCTGGTGCCGCCGAAGGTGTACCAGCCGGCGGTCACGCCGTAGGAGTCGTAGACCGAGACGCCGGTCGCCGGGTCGGCCACCGCCGAGACGTCGGCGATGGTCCGCTTGCTGCAGCCCGTGTCCGTCTGCCAGGCCGGCTTGGTGTCGTACGAGGAGCAGCCGGAGCCGGTTCCCTCGGTGCTGCTGGTCTTCCAGACCGACTCCGTCCAGCCACGGGTGGTCGAGGAGGCCTTCGACAGGGCGGTGCCGCCCACTGCCGTCACGTACTTGGAGGCGGCCGGGTACTCGGCGCCGTAGCCCGAGTCGCCGGCGGAGACGGTGATGGCGACGCCCGGGTGGTTGAAGTAGGAGGAGTCGTAGGAGGTGTCGGCGGAGGACTCCGCGCCGCCGTAGCTGTTGGAGACGTACTTGGCGCCCAGCTTGACGGCCTCGTTCACGGCGGTGCCGAGGTTGGTCATCGTCGCGGACTTGGCCTCGACGAGGAGGATGTTGCAGTTCGGGCAGATGGCGGAGGCCATGTCGAGGTCGAGGGACTCCTCCTCGGCCCAGCCGCTGTCGGCGGAGGGCAGGGAGGTGGTGGAGCCGGTCTGGCTGACCTTCTTGAAGCAGCCGTTGGACGTGGTGCAGGACGGCAGGCCGTAGTACGAGCGGTACTTGGCGAGGTCGGCCGCCGCGTTCGGGTCGTCGTAGGCGTCCACGATCGCGATGGTCCTGCCGGAGCCGTTGGCGGAGGCGGCGGAGGTGAGGCCGTAGGCGGACTGGAGGTCGGAGGGGCCGTAGCCGGAGGGGGTGGAGGCGTCGGCGGCCTTCGGGGTGATGCCGGTCCTCGCCGCCTGCTGCTTCTGGAAGGCGGTGAGGCCACCGGTCACCCGGAAGGAGTCACAGGCGAGTTCGCCCTTGTGCTCGGGGGTGGCGCAGGGGGTCGCGGTCCAGGTCGTCCGGGTGGGCGAGGACGGCGCCGCGGCCGCGTGGGTCGCGGCGCCGAAGCCGGCGAAGGCGAGTGCGGCGGTGGCCGCGAAGGTGGTGCCGAGGCGGTGCCACCGTCTGTCGGTCGTACGCATGTGTGCAGCTCCTGGTTTCCGGGTGGGGGGTGGGAACAGGGCTGTGCGGGTGCGTGCGGCGGTTCGACGAAGACTGTGACTTGTTGAGTACGCGACAAACAGGGGGGTGGTGGAATCCTGGCGTCCGGCTTACCGAAGCATTCCGTTCACTTGACCCAACTCATAGGGGCCGCACGGGAGTCGGACAGGGAAAACGGGCCGCGGCCGGCTGCCGTGACCCGTCTTCCTTTCCGTGCCGCCGAAGGGACCCCACGTCCCCCTCACCTGGCGGCTCCCCGTGACCCGACGGGGCGGTTCAGGTGGTGGTGCTCGGTGCTCAGCCCGCGCTGAAGGCGCTGGTGCCCTCCGGGGTGCCCCAGCCGGTCGGGCCGTCGTAGCCGGACCCGGCGGTGCAGAAGTAGTCGGTGTCGCAGGTGCCGTTGCTGCCGCTCGTCACGTCGTTGAGGGCGGAGGTGCCGGCCGCGTTGTACGGGTACTGGGCCGGGTAGTCGCTGCTGCCCGGGGTGCCGGCCAGGGCGTAGACCGAGGCGATGATCGGCGAGGAGGCGCTGGTGCCGCCGTAGGTGTTCCAGCCGCTCGCCTGGTAGGTGTCGTAGACCGAGACGCCGGTGGCGGGGTCGGCCACGGCGGACACGTCGGCGATCATGCGGGTGGAGCAGCCGCTGTCGGTCTGCCAGCTGGGCTTGGGGTCGTTGGCCGAGCAGCCGGAACCGGTGCCCTCGGTGCTGGAGGTGCTCCAGACGGACTCGCTCCAGCCGCGGCTGCTGGAGTCCGCCGACAGGGCGGTGCCGCCGACGGCGGTGACGTACTGGGAGGCGGCCGGGTACTCGGCGCCGTAGGCGCTGTCGCCCGCGCTCGCGGTGATGGCGACGCCCGGGTGGTTGTAGTACGAGGAGTCGTACGAGGTGTCGGCGGAGGACTCCGCGCCGCCGTAGCTGTTGGAGACGAACTTGGCGCCCAGCTTGACGGCCTCGTTCACCGCGGTGCCGAGGTTGGCGTCGGACGCCGACTTGGCCTCGACGAGCAGGATGTTGCAGTTCGGGCAGACCGCGCTGACCATGTCGAGGTCGAGGGACTCCTCACCGGCCCAGCCGCTGTCGGCCGTGGGCAGCGAGGTGGTGGAGCCGGTCTGGCTGACCTTCTTGAAGCAGCCGTTGGACGTGGTGCAGGACGGCAGGCCGTAGTACGACCGGTACGTCGCGAGGTCGGCCGCCGCGTTCGGGTCGTCGTAGGCGTCCACGATGGCGACGGTCTCGCCGGAGCCGTTGGCGGAGGCCGCGTCGGTCAGGCCGTAGGCCGACTGGAGGTCCGAGGGGCCGTATCCGGTGGGGGAGGCGGAGGAGGCGTTCGGTGAGACGGTCTTGGGCGTGCTGCCCTTCAGGGCCGCCTGCTTCTCCATGAAGGCGGTGGTGCCGCCGGTTACCCGCAGCGCGTTGCAGGCCGCGTAGCCCTTCTTCGGGGTTGCGGCACACGCCCTCTCGTAGCGCACATGGGCCTTGGCGACCTGGGCGGCGATCGCCTTGGCGCTCACCTTGTGGCTCGTGGCGGCGGTGTCCGCGCTGGCGTGGGCCGCGGTGCCGAGGCCGGCGAACGCGAGCGCGGCGGTGGCCACGGCGGCCGTCCCGATACGGCGCCATCTGCCGGATATGTGGGGGGAGTTGGGGGTGGACGTACGCAAGGTACAGCCTCCTGAAAGTGGTGGACAGAGGCCTGCGGGTGTGGGGGTCCACCGGTGGGTGACCGGTGAGGGCGGCGGCCCAGGCCCGACCATCGCTTGTTGAGTACGCGACAACAAGAGGCTTTCGGAATCCTGACTTCTGCGTTACTGAAGACGGCGGGAGGCTTACTGATCAATGGCCGTGTGCTGGCTCTGTGCTGGGCGTGGCTTGACCCGGGGCACGGTTCGGCCGCAGGGTGCGGCTACGCGCGTAACTGATGTGCGGGCGGGATGCGTTACCGCGGCCGGAGGCCGTTCAGCAGCAGATGGACGTGTTCGTCCAGGCCGCCCATCGCCTCCTCGGCGTCCAGGGCGCAGCTGGCGATGAGGGCGGCGAGGCCGTGCAGGCTCGCGGCGGCGATCGTCGTGATCCGCTCGGGGTCGGCCTGGACGATCTCGCCGCGCTCCTGGGCATCCGTGATCATCGCCGTGATGGAGCCGAGGGACTGGTCGACGGCGGCGGCGAGCCGGTCGGAGCTGTCAGAGCCCTCCGGGGCGTGCTCGGGGGCGTGCTTGCGCGCGAACATCAGCTCCAGCAGCTCGGGGTTGTCGACGGCGAAGCCGAGGTAGGCCCGGGCGAGTGCGGCCATCCGGCCCTCGAAGTCCAGGCCGGGAGTCTCCGCGGCGGCGCCCAGGGCCCGGTTCAGGCGCTCGTACCCGTCGAGTGCGAGGGCGTCGAGCAGGGCCTGCTTGTCCTTGAAGTGCCGGCCGGGGGCCGCGTGGCTCACCCCGATGGCGCGGGCCAGCTCGCGCAGCGACAGGGCGCCGGCCCCCTTTTCCCGCAGGGTGCGCTCGGCGCTCTTGAGCAGGGTGGCGCGCAGGTCCCCGTGGTGGTAGGGGCGGCTCGAGGGGGAGGAGGGCGGGCGCGGCATGCGCACCATGGTACCGGGATGTTGTCATTGACAGCTTTGTTGTCGATGCCTACATTCGGGGTATGACTGATGCGAAGTGGAACGTGACCCGGCTCCCCGACTTCAGCGGCCGTACGGTCGTGATCACCGGCGCCAACAGCGGCCTCGGCCTCGTGACCGCCGAGGCGCTGGCCCGCGCCGGGGCGCACGTGGTGTTCGCCGTACGGGACCTCGCGCGCGGCGGCGCGGCGGCGGCGCGGGTGGGCGGCAGCACCGAGGTGCGCCGGCTGGACCTGGCCGACCTGGACTCGGTGCGCGAGTTCGCGGCCGGATGGGACCGCCCGCTGGATGTGCTGATCAACAACGCGGGCGTGATGATGCTGCCGGAGCAGCGGACGAAGCAGGGCTTCGAGATGCAGTTCGGCACGAACCACCTCGGGCACTTCGCGCTGACCAACCTGCTGCTGCCGCACGTCACGGACCGGGTGGTGACGGTGTCCTCGGGGCTGCACCGCGGGGGAGACGGGGTGATCCACTTCGAGGACGTGAACCTGCGCGGCCGCTACACCCCGGCCCGTGCCTACGCCCAGTCCAAACTTGCGAACCTCCTGTTCACCCTGGAGCTCCAGCGCCGCCTCACCGAGGCCGGCTCCCCGGTACGGGCCCTGGCCGCGCACCCGGGCTACGCGGCCACCAACCTCCAGAGCCACCACGCCAGCGCCCTGGCCAGGGCCTTCATGTCGGTCGGCAACAAGCTGCTGGCCCAGAGCGACCGGGCTGGCGCCCTGCCCACGCTCTACGCCGCGAGCCAGGAGCTGCCCGGTGCCGCCTACGTCGGCCCCGACGGCCTCGGCGAGTGGCGCGGTGCCCCGGCCCTGGCCGGCCGCAGCGCGGCGGCCAGCGACCCGCAGGCGGCCCGGCGGCTGTGGACGCTGTCGGAAGAGCTGACCGGTGTGACATGGGGGCTTGCGTAACAGGCCCGGTGAGGTGACTCTTTTGCAGCGGTCCTTGGGCGGTGCGTGGTCGGTGCGCACGGCCGTTCGGGGGCCGGGATCGCGTCCAGGCGGGGATTCACAGGAAAATCTCAGTGAAGTCTCAGCGGGATTCTCACGATCATGGGACAGAGTGGGGGCTGATGAAGCGCATCACACGCATCTCCGTCCACTCGCGTCCCGCGTTGCTCGGCGCGGTGGTGATGCTCGCCCTGACCTCGGCGTCCGTGGCGGCCGCCGATGACGGACCGGGACCCCTCGGGGTCACCGCCGACGCCGCTGTGAACCGGCACACGGCGCGGATCGGCGCGCTCTTCGGCGCGGACCGGGCCAACAGTCTCAAGGGCGGCCACTTCTGCACGGGCTCGGTCGTGCACAGCCCGCAGGGCAACCTCATCGTCACCGCGGCGCACTGCGTGGGCGGCAGCGACACCAATCTGCTCTTCGCGCCGGGCTACCGGGACGGGCGGACGCCGTTCGGGGTGTGGAAGGTGACCAAGCGGTACCTGCCCGACGGGTGGGCCAAGGACCAGGACGAGGACAGCGACATCGCCTTCGCCGCCGTCGAGGGCCAGGGCGGCCGGCGGATCGAGGACGTGGTCGGCGGCAACCGCTTCATGGCCGGTACGGCCACCGGGGCCACCGCCGTGACGGTCGTCGGCTACCCCGACTCCCGCGAGGTGCCGATCCGCTGCACCAACAAGCCGACCCCGCACAGCAGCACCCAGCAGCGCATCGCCTGCCCCGCCTTCACCGCCGGGACCAGCGGCAGCCCCTGGATCAACGGCGACGGCCAGGTCGTCGGCGTCCTGGGCGGCCACGAACAGGGCGGCTCGACCGACGACGTGTCGTACAGCGTGGTGCTGGGGCGTGAGGCGGCGGAGCTGTACCGGGACGCGACGAGCGGGGGGTGAAACCCCCGGACGGGCCGACCGGCAACTGATCTTCGTGGCAGGGTGTGTCCGTGGACGCACTCAAGCCGCAGGACCCGTCGCGGATAGGCACGCACACGCTGCTCGCCCGGCTCGGGGCGGGCGGGATGGGACAGGTGTACCTCGGGCGCTCGCCCGGCGGCCGGCTCGTCGCCATCAAGGTGATCCGGGACGAGATCACCGGCCACCCGGAGGCCCTGGCCCGCTTCCGGCGCGAGGTGGAGACGGCGCGGGCGGTGCGCAGTGCGTACACCGCCAACCTCATTGACGCCTCGTTGGACAGCGCCCCCTACTGGCTGGCCACCGAGTACGTCACCGGCCCCACCCTCGCCCAGGCCGTCACCACCCGCGGCCCCCTGCCCCCGCAGACCTGCCGCGGCCTGTTCGCGGCCCTGGCGGAGGGCCTGGCGGCGGTCCACGAACACGGGGTGACACACCGGGATCTGAAGCCGCAGAACGTCATCCTCGCCGCCCAGGGCCCCCAGCTCATCGACTTCGGCATCGCGCGCGCGGCGGACCAGACCGCACTCACCGACGCCGGGTTCGCACCCGGCACACCCGGATTCACCGCGCCCGAGGTGCTGATGCGCAACCAGGTCGGCCCGCCGGCCGATGTGTTCGCCCTCGGCGCCACCCTCGCCCACGCGGCGACCGGCCGGGCGCCCTTCGGCTCCGGCGACCCCACCGGCGTCAGCTTCCGCGCCGTTCACGAGCCCATCGACGTGGCGGGCGTGGAACCGGAACTGGCCGCCCTGATCGAGGCGTGCGCGGCCAAGGACCCCGCGGCCCGGCCGGGGCTCGCGGAGGTGATCGCACGCTGCCAGGTGCGCTCCGCGCTCGTGGAGGACCCGTCCTATGCGGGGCTCGCCGCCCTGGCGATGCCGGTCCCGCAGACGCCGCCGGCGCCGCCTGTACAGCCTGCCGAGCCGCAGGCCCCGCCGGGGCCGCCACCGCGGCCGACAGGGCCGCACGACCTGCCGACGGCGGGACCCGCGTACGGCGGTCACGGCTCCACGTACACGCCCACCCAGGTGGCCCGGCCGGCGCCGCCGGGCCGGCGCCCGGGCAGGCGGCTGACGGTGGCCGTGGCGGTGGGGCTCGCGGTGGGCGTCGCGGCGGCCACCGCGGTGGTGCTCACCCAGAAGAGCGGCGACGGCAAGGACACCGCGCGGGACCGGTCTTCCGCGAGCGCGCAGGGCAAGGCGCCGACCCCGCGGGCGACGGCTTCCAGGGCCGCCACCGGCACGGGCGGCGCGCCCGCCTACGCGGGTGACAACATCGACCGCCAGTCCTGGAAGTCCTCGACGGGAGAGTGCCTGCTGCCTGCCGCGGAGCGGGCGCCCGAAGGCTTCGAGATCTCCGAGTCCGATCCCGACGATCCGAGCAAGGGCGGCGACCACCCGGTCTTCGACCACAAGGTGCAGATCGGGATCTGGAACAAGGGCTACACCGTGACCACCGGGGCACCGGGGACGCATGGTCCGTACTACGTGACGGTCAGCGTGAAGCCGCCGCACAGTATCGACCCGGGCACCGGGAAGCCCGCTGCGGGGGCGCTGTCGGCGAACGTGACGCTGGGCTACACCAGCAAGCCCGTCGACCTCTACGGAGGCGACCAGTCCGCCTGGAAGTACCTCACCTACCCGGACGACTTCCGTTCCTGGTCGCCGGACGGGAAGAAGTCCTGGCCCGCCATCCCGCTCGCCAACGATCCCGGTGACTGGACGGTGCAGTGGCACCACATCCGCACGCCCGCCGACTACAGCAGTGTCATGTGCGGTGGCTTCACTGTGAAATGACGCCACATCACGCAAAAAGCGTCTTGAACCGCGCGGACATGGGGGAAAGTTGAACCGTGCGGAAGGTATGGGTGATCGGTGGGGCGGCCGTCGGGCTCGGCATGGGCTTCGTCATGCTGCTCGTCGTCGGGGTGTACGTCGTCGCCGGAAACCTCCTCGGCGGGGTGGCCTCGGGCGGCCGGGCGCTGGCCAAGGGGGCCGTGCCGGCCGCGTACCAGGGGCTCGTGCAGAAGTGGGGCAACCTCTGCCCACAGCTCAGCCCGGCGCTGCTTGCCGCACAGCTGTACCAGGAGAGCGGCTGGAATCCGACCATCGTCAGCCCGGCCGACGCGCAGGGTATCGCGCAGTTCATCCCCAGCACGTGGGCCATCTACGGCATCGACGCCAACGGGGACGGCAAACGGGACGTCTGGGATCCCAACGACGCGATTCCGTCGGCGGCTTCGTACGACTGCCAGCTGGCGAAGGACGTGAAGGGCGTGCCGGGCGACGTCTCCGACAACATGCTCGCCGCCTACAACGCCGGTGCGTACCGGGTGATAAAGGCCGGCGGGGTGCCGTCCATCAGCGAGACGCAGGACTACGTCAAGCGCATCCGCAGCCTGTCGCAGAGCTTCGCCGCACCCGTCAGCCGGATCGACCCCACCCAACAAGCCGCCGGGGCCATCGCGTTCGCGCAGAGCAAGCTGGGGACGCCGTATCTGTGGGGTGGGGAGGGGACCGCCGAGCAGGGTGGGCGGTTCGACTGTTCGGGGCTGACGCAGGCCTCGTACGCCAAGGTCGGGATCACGCTGCCGCGCGTGGCCAACGACCAGTACAACGCCGGGCCCCATCCGTCACGGGATCAGTTGCTCCCGGGTGACCTCGTGTTCTTCTCCACCGACCTCAACGACTCGCGGGCCATCCACCACGTGGGGATCTACGTCGGCGGCGGGTACATGATCGACGCGCCGAGGACGGGTGCCGTGATCCGGTTCGATCCCATCGACGTCCCCGACTATTTCGGCGCCACCCGGGTCACCGAAGATGGCGCAAAAGCGCTCCCCACGGCGGTGTGAACCGAGCGTGAACCCACCCCCTGAGCTGCGGTGATGAGTCTCTCTTCGATAACGTCTGCGTGATCTTTCAGTGGAGAGCGGAACGTATTGATGAGGGCTGTGCGTTCCTGTTGACGTAGCCGAGTGGACGTCGATGCGGAAGTGCAGCGGAAGCGGATCTACGCACCACGGGGGGCAGGAGCGGCGCACACGAGGTGCGTCCGGGAAGACGACGAAGGGGCCACAGCACCATGGCTGTACTCGCCGAATCCGGATCGAACCCCGACGTCGGCCTGCTCTACGACATCAACGGCCTGGCCAAGGACGCTCCGCACTGGTTCGACCGGGTCATGGAGTTCGTCGGTGAGTACGGTCTCCTGCTCGCCATGGTCCTGCTGGTGCTGTGGTGCTGGTGGACCGTGCGGCGCCGGGGCGGCGAGGACGCCGCGTCCTCCGTCGCCGCGCTGGTGTGGGCGCCGCTGGCGGCCGGCATCGCCGTACTCGTCAACATCCCCATCCGCGGCTTCGTGCAGCGGCCCCGGCCCTTCGTCGAGCACCAGGGGCTGGACGTCCTCGTCTCCGGCAAGACCGACTTCTCCTTCGTCAGCGACCACGCGACCATCACCATGGCCCTCGGGGTGGGGCTGTTCGTCGCCAACCGCCGCTTCGGCATCGCCGGGATCTGCCTCGCGCTGCTGGAAGGCTTCTGCCGTGTCTACATGGGCGTGCACTACCCGACGGACGTCGTCGGCGGCTTCGCCCTCGGTACGGCGGTCGCCCTGCTGCTGTCCCCGGCGGCCATGGCGCTGCTCACCCCGCTGACGCGGGCGGTGGAGCGCTCGCCGCGGGCGGGGTGGCTGGTGCGGCACCGGTCGGTGGCGCAGGACGGGCCGGACGGGGCGCTGCTGCCGAGCACGCGGGCGTCCCTGGAGAACGAGGAGCGGGATCTGGCCGCCTAGTGCTGCGACCGGAAAGGTTCCCGGCTCGCGACGCCCGGCACGGCACCTCGCCGCGTTGTCGCATCACCCGAGTACATCCAGTACACGGGCGATGCTCCGCCTTGCGATGCACCGCACCGGACGCCGCGAGCTTTCCGGCAAACCTTTCCGGCCACAGCACTAGCCGGGCGCCCCGGGGCAACTCCCCCCGGGGCGTGGATCCCTGTTGTGGGTGAGAGCCCCGCGGCAGCGGGAGCTACAGGCCCTGTGCGTAGGAGAAGAAGCGCTGCGGGTCGTACTGCGTCTTCACCTTGCCCAGGCGGGCCGAGGCGTCGCCGTAGTACGCGGTGCGCCAGTTCTTCAGGGTCGGGTCGGTGTAGTTCTGGTACGCCGCACCGGAGGCGTACGGCTGCATCGCGGCGTGGGCCGAGGCCAGCCAGGACTGGGCCGTGGCGCCGGACGCCCCGGCGCCCCAGGAGGTGAGGTACTGGGCCAGCATGCGCGAGCGGCGGTGGACGAAGGCCGTCGCGGTGGGGCTGACGCGGTTGACCGCGCCGCCGAGGGCGGTGAAGGCGATGCTGCCCGCGCCGCCGCGCACCGCCGCGATCTGCCGCAGCGCCGTCTGGATGCCCGCCGCCGGCAACGAGCGGTCGAAGAAGTCGGAGCGGGCCGCGTACGTGTCCCGGCCGAGCACACCCTGCGGGGAGCGGCCGGGGGTGGAGCCCGGCAGGTGGCACTGGGCCTGGGTGGAGAAGGAGGAGCAGCCGGCGTAGACCTCCATCGCCTCCTCGTAGCCCCGCCGGTGCAGGCTGACGGAGGAGGCGTTCGCGCCTGCCTGGTGGGCGAGGCGGTCCACGGCGTTCTGCAGCTCGCCGTAGGTGCCGAGGGAGAAGCAGGACACCGAGACGGTGGGGGTGCGGCCCGGGGAGCACTCGAGGTGGAGGGATGACCAGATCTCGTCCGGCTGGCCGGGCCCCCACTCCTGCCAGGCCTTCAGGACCGCCGCCGCCTTCGCCCACGGCCACGTCATGTACGCGGTGACCGCCTGCGGCGCCGGGTGGGTCCTGAAGTGCAGCTCGGTGACGACGCCGAAGTTGCCGTTGCCTGCGCCGCGCAGCGCCCAGAAGAGGTCGGAGTGGTTCTTCGCGTCGGCGGTCACCTGGGTGCCGTCCGCCGTGATCAGCGTCGCCTGGGTGAGGTTGTCGCAGGTCAGGCCGTAGGCGCGGGACGCGACACCGTGGCCGCCGCCGAGCACCAGGCCGGAGACGCCGACGCTGGGGCAGGAGCCCGCGGGTATGGTCACGCCCTTCGCGGCCAGCCCCCGGTAGACGTCGATCAGCTTGGAGCCGGCGCCGACGACCGCCTGCCCGCCGCCGACCCGGATGCTGCTGAGCCGGGAGACGTCGAGGATGAGGCGGTTGTCGCCGGAGGAGTAGCCGGCGTAGGAGTGGCCGCCGTTGCGTATGGAGACCTTCAGGCCGTGCGCCTGGGCGTAGCTGAGGGTGGTGCGTATGTCGTCGGGGTGTGCCACGTAGGCGACCGCGGCGGGCTTGAGGCCGTCGAAGCGGGTGTTGTAGAGCTGGTGCGCCGTCCTCCACGCGGCGTCACCGGGCCGGACCAGGGTGCCGTCCAGGTCACGGGCGAGGGCCGTCCAGTTCGCGGCGGCGCTCTGGCTGGTGGTCTTCAGGGACGTGAGGGACGATGAGCCCGTGGTCGCCGAAGTGGTGGACCTGCCCGCGCCTGAACCGCACCCGGTCAGTGCGGTCGCCGCCAGTGCGGCCGCGCCGCCCGCGATGAACGTACGCCGTTCCATGCCCATCGTCTGCTGTTGCCTTTCCCCAGTTCCCCCGGGCCTCCTTGGCCCTTCCTGGGGTGAGACGGCGCCATGGGCACGAAAGTTCGTAACAGTTCGCACACAGGGAAACGAACGCCGAAGACGTGTGGGCTTAACCCTGCCGTCGGAACCTGCGCGTGCTCTCCCCGTAAGCATTCCGTGACCTCACCGGGCCGATGGCAGGGGTTCACCTCTCGTTCACTTCCGGCCATCGGCGGCTTCACCTGTTCTGCCTAATTTCGGCCGTACCGGATGCGGAGTGCGGCCATGGATGAGCAGCGCTCAGGCATCACACGACTTCGCACGCCGCCGATCGCGGCGGCTCCTGGAAGGAACTCCCGAAAGTGAAGCTTCAGCGCAAGAACCGGCTGCGCGCCGTCTCCCTCGGTGCTCTCGCCGTCTCCGGCGCCCTGGCCCTGACGGCGTGCGGCTCGGACGACAACGGTGGCGGTTCCAAGGCGTCGGGCAACCCGTCCACGTCCACCAACGCCTCCGCGATCAAGTGTGAGGGTGCCAAGGGCCAGCTGCTGTCGGACGGCTCCTCCGCGCAGAAGAACGCGGTCCAGGCCTGGGTCAAGAACTTCTCGCAGGCCTGTGGCGTGCAGATCAACTACAAGGCCGGCGGCTCCGGCGCCGGTGTGACCGCGTTCACCCAGGGCCAGATCCCGTGGGCCGGTTCCGACTCGGCGCTGAAGCCCGACGCCGTCGCCGCCTCCAAGAAGGTCTGCTCCAGCGGCGGCCAGGGCATCGACCTGCCGATGGTCGGCGGCCCGATCGCCGTCGGTTACAACGTGAACGGCGTGGACAACCTGGTCCTGGACGCCCCGACCATCGCCAAGATCTTCGACGGCAAGATCACGAACTGGAACGACCCGGCGATCGCCGCCCTGAACAAGGGCGCCAAGCTCCCCGACCTGAAGATCCAGGCCTTCCACCGCTCGGACGACTCCGGCACCACGGACAACTTCACCAAGTACCTGAAGGCCGCCACCCCGGAGAACTGGAAGTACTCGGGCGGCAAGACCTGGCAGGCGTCCGGCGGTCAGTCCGCCGCGCAGTCCTCCGGTGTGGCCCAGCAGGTCAAGCAGACCAACGGCGCCATCGGCTACTTCGAGCTGTCCTACGTCGGTGACGGCATCAAGGCGGCCAGCGTCAACACCGGTGCCGCCCAGCCGGTCGCCCCCAGCTCCGACAGCGCCACCAAGGCCATCGCGGACGCCAAGATCGTCGGCACCGGCAGCGACCTGTCGCTGAAGCTGAACTACAACACCAAGGCCGACGGCGCCTACCCGATCACCCTGGTGACGTACGAGATCGTCTGCGACAAGGGCAACAAGCCCGACACCCTGCCCACCGTCAAGTCCTTCCTCAACTACATGGCCTCCGAAGACGGCCAGAAGATCCTGAGCGGCATCAGCTACGCGCCGATGCCCGAAGAGATCATCAGCAAGGTCCGCACCACCATCGCGGGCCTGAGCTGACCTGATCCGAGAGTGCGGCCCGGTTCCCACGGCCTCCCCGCGGGCCGGGCCGCACCGTCCGGTGCACCGCCGCCATGAGCCGCCCGCCCACCCGGTGAGCGGCTCCGCAGACCGGAGAACCCGATGGACATATCGACCAAGACGACTGACACACCTCCCCCCACCCCCCAGCCGGCCGCGAGCGGGCACAAGCGATCCGCCGGTGGCACCAGCCGCCCCGGTGACCGCGTCTTCCTGGGCCTGTCCCGTGGCTCGGGCATCCTGCTGCTGGTGATCATGGCCGCGATCGCGGTCTTCCTCACCTACCGTGCCTCCCTCGCGATCAGCGACGACCACGGGAACTTCCTGACCACCTTCGAGTGGAACACCAACCTCACGCCGCCGTCCTTCGGCATCGCGGTCCTGGCGTTCGGCACGGTGGTCTCCTCGGTCATCGCCATGGTCCTGGCCGTGCCGGTCGCCGTCGCGATCGCGCTGTTCCTCACCCACTACGCCCCGCGCAGGCTGAGCGGTCCCGTCGCCTACGTGATCGACCTGCTCGCCGCCGTGCCGTCCATCGTGTACGGCCTCTGGGGCGCCCTGATCCTCGTGCCGCACCTGAACGGCCTGTTCGGCTGGCTCAACGACTACCTTGGCTGGACCGGGATCTTCTCCTGGCAGGGCGGCGCGCCCCGCTCGATGCTCACCGTGGGCATCCTGCTCGCGATCATGATCCTGCCGATCATCACCAACGTGAGCCGCGAGGTCTTCCGCCAGGTCCCGCAGATGCACGAGGAGGCCGCCCTCGCCCTCGGCGCCACGCGCTGGGAGGTGATCCGGATGGCCGTGCTGCCCTTCGGCCGCTCCGGCGTGATCTCCGCCTCCATGCTCGGCCTCGGGCGTGCCCTCGGCGAGACGATGGCCGTCGCCACCGTGCTCTCGCCGACCTTCGACATCCAGTCCAGCCTGCTCGACCCGGGCGGCGGCACCTTCGCCCAGAACATCGCCAGCAAGTTCGGCGAGGCGACGGAAGGGGGCCGTGACGCGCTCATCGCCTCCGGTCTCGTCCTGTTCGTCATCACCCTGCTGGTCAACGGCGCGGCCCGTGCGATCATCGCCCGCCGCAAGGAGTACTCGGGGGCCAACGCATGAGCACCGCAGCCGTCACCGACAGGCGTCCCAGCACGCTGCGCAGCGCCAGCCTGCCGAAATGGTCGCCCTGGGCGATCGCCGCCGGCTCCCTCGTGGTCGCCGTGGGCATCGGCGCGGGCGCGGGTCTCGACAGCAAGATCCAGTGGGGTCTGATCGCCGCACTGCTCTTCATCTTCGGCACCTTCGCCATCGCGGCCAAGGTCGAGGGCAGGCGGCAGGCCAAGGACCGCCTCGTCACCTCGCTGGTCTGGGTGGCCTTCCTGATCGCGCTCATTCCGCTGGTGTCGCTGATCTGGACCACCGTCAAGCGCGGTGTGAAGGTCCTCGACCCCTACTTCCTGACCCACTCGATGGGCATCGTCGCCGACACCGACCCGGGCGGCGGCATCTACCACGCCATCATCGGCAGCCTGGAGCAGGTCGGCCTCGCCACCCTGATCGGCGCCCCGATCGGCGTGCTCACCGCCGTCTACCTGGTGGAGTACGGCCGCGGCGGCCTCGCCCGGGCGGTCACGTTCTTCGTCGACGTGATGACCGGTATCCCCTCCATCGTCGCGGGCCTGTTCATCCTCAGCCTCATGCTGATGGGCAACCTGCAGCCCTTCGGCTTCGCCGGCTCGCTGGCCCTGGCCATCCTGATGATGCCGGTCGTGGTCCGCTCCACGGAGGAGATGCTCAAGCTCGTACCGAACGAGCTGCGCGAGGCGTCCCTGGCGCTCGGCGTGCCCAAGTGGCGCACCATTCTCAAGGTGGTCCTGCCGACCTCCATCGGCGGCATCACCACCGGCATCATGCTGGCGATCGCCCGGATCGCGGGCGAGACGGCGCCGATCCTGCTGCTGGTGTGGGGCAACTCCTTCATCAACAACAACCCGTTCTCGGGTGCGCAGCAGGCCCTGCCGCTGTACATCTACCAGCAGTACGCGAACAGCTCCGGTTCCCCCGCGGCCTACGACCGCGCCTGGGCGGCTTCGCTGACGCTGATCGCCTTCGTGATGATCCTCAACCTGGTGGCCCGCGGCATCGCCCGCTGGAAGGCCCCGAAGACCGGTCGCTGACGCGGCCTTACAGCGACCGAGCTTGAATTTCTGGAAGTGAAGTAGACATGGCCAAGCGAATCGACGTAAGCGGACTGACCGCCTACTACGGCTCCCACAAGGCGATCGAGGACATCTCGATGACCGTCGAGCCGCGCTCGGTGACGGCGTTCATCGGGCCCTCCGGCTGCGGAAAGTCGACGTTCCTGCGCACGCTGAACCGGATGCACGAGGTCACCCCCGGCGGCCGCGTCGAGGGCAAGGTGCTGCTGGACGACGAGGACCTGTACGGCACCGGCGTCGACCCGGTGTCGGTGCGGCGGGAGGTGGGCATGGTCTTCCAGCGCCCGAACCCCTTCCCCACGATGTCGATCTTCGACAACGTCGCGGCGGGTCTGCGCCTCAACGGCAACTACAAGAAGTCCGAACTGAACGAGATCGTCGAGAAGTCCCTGAAGGGCGCGAACCTCTGGAACGAGGTGAAGGACCGCCTGAGCAAGCCGGGCTCCGGCCTGTCGGGCGGCCAGCAGCAGCGCCTGTGCATCGCCCGTGCGATCGCGGTCGAGCCGAAGGTCCTGCTCATGGACGAGCCCTGCTCGGCCCTGGACCCGATCTCCACCCTCGCCATCGAGGACCTGATCGGTGAGCTGAAGGAGCGCTTCACGATCGTCATCGTGACGCACAACATGCAGCAGGCGGCGCGTGTCTCGGACCGTACGGCGTTCTTCAACCTGGCGGCCGTGGGCCAGCCGGGCCGCCTGATCGAGATCGACGACACCGAGCGGATCTTCTCCAACCCCTCGGTCCAGGCGACGGAGGACTACATCTCGGGCCGCTTCGGCTGATCGCCCCCGATCCCCTCGCGGTGCTGCATGGCGGTGCCACCGCGAGGACGCAAAAGGGCCCGCCCCTGGCTCCCGGGGGCGGGCCCACTGCGTTCCCGCTGCGTTCCCGCTTGGCTCGGGCCGCGTCTTTGGGCCCCTTTCGCGGACTGTCGCCCACAGTGAGAAGCCCCGGCCATTCCCCTGTGGGGAACGGCCGGGGCTCGTTTCTCAGCCGGCCGGGACGGAGGGCCGGGCGGGATGAGGAACTACAGCGCCACCAGCTTCACGACCCCGAAGGCCAGCGCCGCGACCAGTGCGGCGGCCGGCATCGTGATGAACCAGCCCAGGACGATGTTCTTGGCCACGCCCCAGCGGACGGCGTTGAGGCGCTTCGTCGCGCCCACGCCCATGATCGCCGAGGTGATGACATGGGTCGTGGAGATCGGCGCCTTGAAGAGGAACGCGGTGCCGAACATGATCGACGCACCGGTGGCCTCCGCCGCGAAGCCCTGCGGCGGGTCCAGCTCGATGATCTTGCGGCCCAGGGTGCGCATGATGCGCCAGCCGCCGGCGTAGGTGCCCAGCGACAGCATCACCGCCGAGACGATCTTCACCCATACCGGGATCGGATCGCCGAACGTCTCGTGGCCGGAAATCACCAGGGCCATCACGACCACACCCATGGTCTTCTGGGCGTCCTGGAGGCCGTGGCCCAGGGCCATGCCCGCCGCCGAGACCGTCTGCGCCATACGGAAGCCGCGCTTGGCCTTGTGCGGGTTGGCCCGGCGGAAGATCCACATGATCGCCAGCATGGCCAGGTAGCCGACGATCAGGCCGACCACCGGGGACAGGACCATCGGGATGATGATCTTGTCCACCACGCCGTTCCAGTGGACGCCCGTGCCGCCCGCCAGCGCCGCGCCCACCAGGCCGCCGAACAGGGCGTGGGAGGAGGACGACGGCAGGCCGAAGTACCAGGTGGCCAGGTTCCAGACGATCGCGCCGATCAGGGCCGCGAAGAGGATGCCCATCCCGGTCCCGCCGGAGGGCGTTTCGATGAGGCCTTCGGAGACCGTCTTGGCGACCCCGGAGCCCAGGAAGGCTCCCGCCAGGTTCATCACCGCGGCCATCGCCAGCGCCGCCCGCGGCGTCAGGGCGCGGGTCGACACCGACGTGGCGATCGCGTTCGCCGAGTCGTGGAAGCCGTTCGTGTACGTGAAGAAGAGCGCGACCAGGATGGTCACGATGAGGGCGAAGGTGTCCATCGACGCCTCAGGACTCCTTGACGGCGATGGTCTCCACCGTGTTCGCCACGTGCTCGAACGCGTCCGCCGCCTCTTCCAGGACGTCCACGATCTGCTTGAGCTTGAGCACCTCGATCGCGTCGTACTTGCCGTTGAAGAGGTGGGCCAGCAGCTTGCGGTGGATCTGGTCGGCCTGGTTCTCCAGGCGGTTGACCTCGATCCAGTACTCGGTGAGGTTGTCCAGCGTGCGGAGGTTCGGCATGGCCTCCGCCGTCAGCTCGGCCGCCCGGGCCAGCACCTCGATCTGCTGCTCGACGCCCTTCGGCAGTTCCTCGACGTTGTAGAGGACGACCAGGTCGACGGCCTCCTCCATGAAGTCC
Organism: Streptomyces sp. FXJ1.172; assembly: GCF_001636945.3. Taxonomy (NCBI): domain Bacteria; kingdom Bacillati; phylum Actinomycetota; class Actinomycetes; order Kitasatosporales; family Streptomycetaceae; genus Streptomyces; species Streptomyces sp. FXJ1.172. The sequence goes on from NZ_CP119133.2 coordinate 5,128,617, forward strand.
ATGATGTCGTCGAGGGAGGATGCGAGGGAGTAGATGTCCTCGCGGTCGAACGGCGTGATGAACGAGGAGTTCAGCTGGTGGAAGATCGCGTGAGTGGCGTCGTCACCTGCGTGTTCCGCGGCCCGCATACGCTCTGCGATCTCGGCTCGGGCAGGTCCGTCCGCCCCGAGCAGTTCCATCAGGAGTTTCGAGCCCGTGACGATGTTGTCCGCGGATGCGGCGAACATGTCGTAGAAGCTCGTCTCCCTGGGGGTCAGACGAAAGCGCACGTGGGGTCCTCGGGGTGCTTCGGTTTCGGTCAGGCTGATGCTAGGCGCATCATCCGGCCACGGCTATCGGGCCGCATCCCAGTGTCGCCCATCGGGCAGGGTGATCAGCACGGGGGCGTACCAAGGGCCCCATACCCAGCAAAATTCGTTACCATATACCCAGTAGGGGTATGCAACCACAATTGTGACCAACGCCCGACGCGCTGTTCAAACGCACCGCTCAAACGCACTGTCCAAATGCACTGTCCACCAGGGAGGCCGCAATGACGACGACCGAGGCCGGCGCCACGGTCCCCGCCGAGGGCACGTGCCACGACGCCCCCGCCACCACGCACGGCTACCACAAGCAGAAGGACGAGCACCTCAAGCGGCTGCGCCGGATCGAGGGGCAGATCCGCGGGCTGCAGCGGATGGTCGACGAGGACACGTACTGCATCGACATACTCACCCAGGTCTCCGCCTCCACCAAGGCGCTGCAGTCCTTCGCGCTCCAGCTGCTGGAGGAGCACCTGCGGCACTGCGTGGCCGACGCGGCCCTCAAGGGCGGTGACGAGATCGACGCGAAGGTGGACGAGGCGACGAAGGCGATCGGCCGGCTGCTGCGCACCTGAGACGCCGGCGTCCCCGCCGGCCCGGTGCGGTGCTCCTGCTCCTCCCGCCCGGTCCTCCGGCTCCTAGTCCTCCGGCTCCTGGTCCTCCCGTCCCTCGGAGACCCGCAGCACCTCGTCGATGCTCTCCAGGCTGAGCCGGTCCTCGGCGGCCGAGGCCGCGATGATCAGCTCTCCGCACAGCTCGATCTCGGCGAGGGCCACGTGGTCCTGAACCGCCGTGCCGCCGACCGGAGCCACCTGCCTCACCTCTTCTCCACCGTCACCGACTTCCTAGAGTAGGCAGCGCTCTACACACCGCGCATGGCACGGACGGGCTAGTTCACGAGTGGCGCACCGGACTAGTGCCCGACTGGTCCGATGGCTTGTTCTCGCCGGTGCCCGCGCCCGCGTCCTCGGCGATCCGGCCCGCGTAGATGTCCTGCGCGCGCGGCAGCCGGACGTCGGCGGCGGCCCCGAAGTCGTACAGCAGCGTCGTCGAGGCGACCGCCACGGGCGTCTTCTGCCGGCCGTTGACGAAGCTGAAGCGCTGCCTGAGCTTGCGGATGCGGCCCTGGTCGTCCAGGTACGCGTCGAACGGCACTTCGGCCGTGGCGAACCCTTTCGCCGCCGCCGCCAGGGCCGCCCGGTCCGCGGCCGGGGCATGCTGGGCCGCGGCGGCGAGGTCGGCGGTGCCCCGGTAGTGCCGTACGGCGGTCCCGCCGACCTCGGTCCGGCCGATGTAGGACGCCGTACGCGTGCCGCGCAGCACCTCGGCGGCCGCGTACGGGTCGGTCGCGCCGCCGGTGACCAGATTGCCGTCGGACACCCCGGCCGTGTCGACCCGCACCCACTTGTCGGCGGGCACGCCCGCGCCCCGGTTCTTCATGAACAGGGCGCCCGGGGCGAGGAGTTCGGTGATGGGCTGATGCTCGGCGGTGCCCGCGGGGTCCTCGGGCAGGACGACCGTGAGCCGGCCGAGCCGGTGCCGGTAGTCGTAGACGCCCTTGCCGCGGATGGTGACCCGGGTGCCGCCGGTGGCCATCTCCATGGAGGTGGTGGCCTTGGAACTGCCCGCGCCGCTCAGCGTGTCGGCCGCCCGCCGGAGCAGTGCGACCGCATCGCCCGCGCCCTTGACGTCGTCGGCGGCGGCCCGGCTGTCCGAACAGCCCGTGGCACCCGCCCCGAGGCCGAGCAGGATGCCCACCGCGACGACCGTCCCGCCCGCACGCCTGTTCTGCTGCCGCCGATCCATCGCCTGCCTACCCCCAAGCCGGTACGTCCGTCACGGGCCCCCTGTCGTACCGGTTAACGACGGGTAGGGGGCACCGTCACGCGCCATGCCGGGCGCACGGGAGGCGGAGGGAGGGCGCAGGAGTACCGTTGTCCGGTGTGGCGCAGCAGGACGGGCCGGAACGGGTCCGGCAGGGGCAGGAGCACCTCACTACGACGACGGAGCAGGGCCGCTTCTGTGTGGCCCGTTGCAGCTGTGGCTGGCGTGGTCCGGCCCGCCGGGCCCGCAGCCAGGCCCGTACGGACGCGCAGGCTCACACCGACAGTCCGTGAAGCGCGTCTTCCACCAGGTCCCGGTCACGGGGCTGGGTGAGGCGGCTGCGCGCGGCGGCGGGGGAGAGCCACAGGATGCGGTCCACCTCGGCGTTCGGCGTGAAGCGGCCGGAGACCGCCTGGGCCGCCCAGTAACGCACCTTCTTGGGGCGGCCGTTGGCCAGATAGCGCACCGTCGCCAGCTCGGCGCCGGGCTCGGCCGTGTACCCGGTCTCCTCCGCGACCTCGCGCAGCGCGCCGGCGAGCGGGTCCTCACCCCGCTTGAGCTTGCCCTTGGGGTGGGACCAGTCGTCGTACTTCGGCCGGTGGACCAGGCAGATCTCCAGGTCGCCGGCGACCGGGGAGCGGCGCCACAGCACGCAGCCGGCCGCCTGGACCAAGGTGTCGTTCACACCGCCTCCTCGTGGGACCTCGTCGCGGGGTTCAGGGTGCGCCGACGGCCCGCCAGGCCTGCTGGAACGCGAACCTGGCCGCCTCCACCTCGTGCCGCTGGTCGGCGTGGAGCACCCCGAGCGCGTACGCCGTCGCCGGCGCGATGCGCGGGGTGCGGGCCGCCTGCGCGGCCGCCGCGGCGGCCTCCGAGGCGTCCCGGTGCCGGTTCAGCGCCTGACCCGCCGCCAGCAGCCGTACGTCCACGGGGCAGTTGCCCTCGTGCAGCGCCTCCTGGGCGTACCGGTGCAGGCGCAGCAGCAGCCGGACCTGGTGCCAGGGGCCGTCCTGGGGGTGCGGGGACGGGTCCGGGGACAGGCCGTGGACCAGCGCCTCCGCGTTGTAGGGATGGCCCGCGGTGACCAGCGGGAGCGCCGCGATCGCGGCTGTCAGCCGCTCCTCCGCCGCGGCTGCCAGGGGACGCAGGTCGGTGCTGGGGGCGGTCAGGGTGAGGGGGACCTCGCTGGCCAGTACGGCGACCTTGTCCGCGACCGCGTGGAAGCGGCTCGATCCCAGTGCCTGCAGGGCCGTGGAGTGGGCCCGGGTCCGGGCGAGGGTGAGCTGGCGCTCCAGCAGGGCGCCTGCTTTGGCCGCGCCCACGGTGAGGTTGCCGCGCTCCGGCAGCGCCGTCGCGCCGGCCGGGCCGCCGGTGTGGCTCGGTGCGCCTTTCGCCGGGACGGCGGCCGCCCCGGCGGCACGGCTGCCCGCGGGCACGTCCGCCGCCGAAGCCCCCGCGGCCACGGTGTCGATCGCCTGCGCGGGCAGCACCGCCGCTCCCGACAGCCGGTGCAGTGCCAGCAACAGCCGTTCCAGGCGGCCCTCGTAGGCGTGCTCGAGGCCCAACGTGCCGGACAGCCAGGCCAGTTCGGGGCGCATCTCCTCGGACCAGTCGGGGTCGAGGAGGGGGCGGTAGGTGTGCAGGCTGCCGCTGATGCGGCGGGCCGAGCGGCGCAGCAGGCGTGCCGCGTCGACGGACTCCGTGCCGCTCTCCCGCACGCTCGAATCGGCTCGGGCGTGCGGACCCCCGTTGCCCCCGGTCTCCCGGTGCAGGCGCAGCGCGCGGAGGAACTCCGTGGCCTGGGCGCGCAGATACGCCGCGAGGGCGTCCCCCGTTGCCACGCCGGCCGTGGGGTCCGTCGGGTCAAGGTGTTGCTGTGCCACGCCGGCGCCTCCGGGCGTCTATGAGCATCTCCTGGACGTTGCGCAGGGGCTGTCCGTCCGCGTCGGTCGCATGCCGGTTCCACTCGCCGTCGGGGCCGAGGTGCCAGGATGCCGTCGAGTCGGACATGCCGGTGTCGAGCAGCCGGTTCAGGGCCGCCCGGTGGGCCGGGTCCACGACGCGGACCAGGGCCTCTATCCGGCGGTCGAGGTTGCGGTGCATCATGTCGGCGCTGCCGATCCACACCTCGGGCTCCCCGCCGTTGCCGAAGGCGAACACCCGCGAGTGCTCGAGGAACCGGCCGAGTATGGAGCGGACCCGTATGTTCTCCGACAGGCCCGGGACGCCGGGGCGGATCGCGCAGATGCCGCGGACCCAGATGTCGACCGGCACGCCCGCCTGGGCGGCCCGGTAGAGGGCGTCGATGACGGCCTCGTCGACCATCGAGTTGACCTTGATGCGGACGAAGGCGGGGCGGCCCGCACGGTGGTGCTGGACCTCCTTGTCGATCCGCGCGATCAGGCCGTCCCGCAGCGACTTGGGCGCCACCAGCAGCCGGCGGTAGGTCTCGCGGCGGGAGTAGCCGGACAGCCGGTTGAACAGGTCGGACAGGTCCGCGCCGACCTGCGGGTCGGCGGTGAGCAGGCCCAGGTCCTCGTACAGGCGCGCCGTCTTCGGGTGGTAGTTGCCGGTGCCGACGTGGCTGTAGCGGCGCAGGGTCTCGCCCTCCTGGCGGACCACCAGGGACAGCTTGCAGTGCGTCTTCAGGCCGACGAGGCCGTAGACGACGTGGCAGCCGGCCTCCTCCAGCTTCTTCGCCCACTTGATGTTGGCGTGCTCGTCGAAGCGGGCCTTGATCTCGACCAGGACGAGGACCTGCTTGCCGGCCTCGGCGGCGTCGATGAGCGCGTTGACGATCGGGGAGTCGCCGGAGGTGCGGTACAGGGTCTGCTTGATCGCGAGGACGTCCGGGTCGTCGGCCGCCTGCTCGATGAAGGCCTGCACGGACGTCGAGAAGGAGTCGTACGGGTGGTGCAGGAGCACGTCCCGCTGGCGCAGGGCGGCGAAGATGTCCGGTGGCGACGCCGACTCGACCTCGGCGAGGTCACGGTGGGTGCCCGCGATGAACTTCGGGTACTTCAGCTCCGGCCGGTCGAGGCTGTGGATGCGGAAGAGGCCGGTGAGGTCCAGGGGGCCGGGGAGCGGGTAGACCTCCGCCTCGGAGATCTTCAGCTCGCGGACCAGCAGGTCGAGGACCTCGCGGTCGATGGACTCCTCGACCTCCAGGCGCACCGGCGGGCCGAAGCGGCGCCGCATGAGTTCCTTCTCCAGGGCCTGGAGCAGGTTCTCGGCGTCGTCCTCCTCCACTTCCAGGTCCTCGTTGCGGGTGAGCCGGAAGGCGTGGTGCTCCAGCACCTCCATGCCCGGGAACAGCTCCTCGAGGTGCGCGGCGATGACGTCCTCGACCGGGACGTAGCGGCCCGGGGAGCTTTCCAGGAAGCGGGAGAGCAGCGGGGGCACCTTCACGCGCGCGAAGTGCTTGTGCCCGCTGACCGGGTTGCGTACGACGACCGCGAGGTTGAGCGAGAGACCCGAGATGTACGGGAAGGGGTGCGCGGGGTCGACGGCCAGCGGGGTCAGCACCGGGAAGATCCTGTGCCGGAAGAGGGTGAACAGGCTGGCCTGTTCCTTCTCGGTCAGCTCCTGCCAGCGGACGAGGTGGATGCCCTCCTCGGCGAGTGCGGGGGCGACGTCCTCGTGGTAGCAGGCGGCGTGCCGGGCCATCAGCTCGCGTGAGCGGGCCCAGATCATCTCCAGCACCTCGCGCGGCTGCAGCCCGGAGGCGGACCGCGTCGCCACACCGGTGGCGATGCGGCGCTTCAGACCGGCCACCCGGACCATGAAGAACTCGTCCAGGTTGCTGGCGAAGATCGCGAGGAAGTTCGCGCGCTCCAGCAGCGGCGTGTTCGGGTCTTCGGCCAGCTCGAGGACGCGTTCGTTGAAGGCCAGCCAGCTGCGCTCGCGGTCCAGGAACCGGCCCGTGGGCAGGGGGGTGCCCTCGCCCTGTGCCTCCTCGTAGGCGTCGAGGTCGGCATCGATGTCGGGCTCCAGGTCGGAGACCGTGGCGGCGACGGTGTGCGGCCGGTGCGCGGCTATGGAACCCACGGGGGGCTGCGGGTGCTGGACCGGTGCCTGGGCGTCTTGCTGACTCATGACCCCATTCTTCCGCGCCATCGGCGTAACGGGCGCGTCGGATCGTGCGGGCGGGAGCGTCAAGGCCCCGGTCTGCGCGGTCCCCTCGGGGGGCGGCGAAGGCTCTGGCACGGCGGGCTTCATTGGCCGAGCGTCGCAAGCTTGGCTGAATCAATGGTTACGGAGACATGACGTGCTGGATAGCGAGGGGTAGCGCCCCGAAGGGGTGCGGGGCCGTGGCCGAGGTGCGGCTGCCGTGGCGCGGGCGCGCCCGGCCGCGCCGCACCGGCAGCCGCCCGGCGGCGCTCACCCGGTGGTGACGAGGGTGGCCTCGGCCGCCCTGCCCGGCGCGGCCGCGCGCAGCGCACCCGTGAGCCGGCGCAGCACCAGGAAGCAGGCGAGCACCAGCAGCCCGGTGACGGCGAGGACCAGCGCGGTGGAGGTGAGCTGGAGCGGCCAGTAGTGGGAGTGGGGGTGGTAGCGGTTGTAGTAGCCGACGGCTTTCGCCAGGACCGCGTGGCACGAGGCGTCGGAGGAGCAGTAGGGGGCCGGCAGGTGGGCGCCGGTGCGGGTCACCAGGCCCTGCTCGACGCTGATGCCGGAGCCGGTGAAGCCCTGCTTGAGGCTGCTGGTCGCGGTGACCGCCGGCCACAGGTGGGGCATCAGCTCCTGGGTCAGGCCCCAGATGCCCGAGGTGAGCACCGCGCCGAGGATCAGCCCGGGCAGGGGACGGCGCAGCAGCAGGCCCGCCAGGGCGCCGGCCGTGAGTCCGGCGAGGGCCAGGGCGGCGGTGATGGGGCCGCCCGCGTAGAAGGTCGCGACGTCGTACCAGGTCTTGGCGGTGTCGATACGGCCCTGGCCGGCGGCCCAGGCGTGGTGGTGCAGCCAGACCAGCAGGCCGGTGCCGGCGGTGACGGCGAGTGCCGGGACGGCGAGGCGGACCGCGAGCCAGCGGGCCGGGGAGGTGCTCTGGGTCCAGGCCAGCCGGGCGGTGCCGGACTCCAGCTCGCGGCCGGTCAGGGCGGCGCCGGCCCAGGTGGCCACCAGGAAGGGCAGTGCGTCCAGGGCGTAGGTGGCGTAGTTGTACCAGTCCTTGTAGCGCAGGATCGCGGCCTGGTCGTAGGTGCACGGGCTCATGCCGCAGGCGTCGTACTGCCGCCAGGCCGCGGCCGAGGCGTCGGCGAGCGGCCCGGCCAGGGCGATCAGCAGGCCGGTGAGGACGACGACCAGTCCGGACCAGCCGTACAGCGCGGGGCGGTGCAGCCGCAGCAGCCAGCGGACCAGCCGGGGCCGGGGCAGGGGTGAAGCGGTCATGCGGCACTCTCCTCGGCGACGGCTGGAGCGGTGGTGAGGGCGGGGGCCTGCGGATTGCGCAGGTGGGCGAGGACCAGCTCCTCCAGGGAGGGCACGGAGGCGCGCCAGTCGCCGGTGAGCGGTCCGGCCGGGCGGATCAGCGCGGTGAGCTGGCGGCCGGTGGTCCGGGACTCGACCACGGTGTGTCCGTCGAGCCCGGCGGTTCCGGCGGCGCCGCTGACCCGGCGGTGGGCGGCGCGCAGGTCGTCAATCTCCCCGGCCAGCCGGATCCGGCCGCCGCCGACGAGCAGCAGGTGGTCGCAGGAGTCCTCCAGCTCGGCGACCACGTGCGAGGACATCACGATCGTGGTGCCGTACTGGGCGGCCTCGGCCATCAGCGTGCCCATCAGCTCGTGCCGGGCCAGCGGGTCGAGGTCGGCCATCGGCTCGTCCATGAGCAGCAGTTCGGGCCGTTTGCCGAGGGCGAGGGCGAGCGCGACCCGGGTGCGCTGGCCGCCGGACAGGGTGCGGACCCGGGCCTTCGGGTCGAGGTCGCCGCCCGCGACGATCCGCTCGGCGACGTCGGCCTCCCAGCGCCCGGGGTTGAGGCCGGCGCCCATGAGCAGGGTCTCGGCGACCGTGAGCTGGGGGTAGAGCGGCTTGTCCTGGGCGACGAAGCCGACCCGGGGCCGGGCCTCGGCCGGGCTGGTGCCCAGTACCGTCAGCCGGCCCTCGGTGGGCGGGAGCAGCCCGGCGGCGAGGGCGAGCAGCGTCGACTTGCCGGCGCCGTTGGGCCCGACGAGCGCGCACACCCGTCCGGTGGGCAGCCGGAAGCCGCACTCGCGCAGCGCCCAGCCTCCCCGGCGACGGCCGAACCGTTTCCCCAAAGCCTCGGCTCTCAGCGCCGTGTCGGTCATGACGGGTCTCCCTGGAAGTGCGGGTCGCCTGCGGCGAGGTGCTGGTCGGGTACGGCGTCGCGGTGGCCGCCCACGCCGTGGTGCCGGTCCGGTGCGGCGCCGGGCCGGCCGTGTCCGGTGAAGTGCTGGTCGAGTACGGCGGTGAAGAGCGCGGCCACGTCGTCCCGGTCCAGCCCGGCGGCGCGGGCCCGCGCGGCCCAGGCCTCCAGTTCGGTGCGGAGCGGGGAGTCGGCCGGGGCGGTGCCGAGCGAGCGCCGCACGAAGGTGCCGAGCCCGCGCCGGGCCTCCACGAGTCCCTCCCGTTCCAGTTCCCGGTAGGCCTTCAGGACGGTGTTGGGGTTGATCGCGGTGGCCTCCACGACCTCGCGGGCCGTGGGCAGCCGGTCTCCCGGCTCCAGCAGGCCCATGCGCAGAGCCTGTTTGGTCTGCTGGACGATCTGGACGTAGGTGGCCACGCCGCTGTGCCGGTCGATGCGGTACTCGACCACGCCGTCCACCACCCTTTCACTAATTGAGTAGTGAAAGGGTGGTGCAAAAGAGGGGCGGCCGTCAAGCCGGCCGCCCCGTGCCCGGGGTTGTGTCAGGTCTCGGTGCGGTACATCAGGTCGGTCTCGTGCGTGGTGAACCCCAGCCGCTCGTACACCGACACCGCCGCCTGGTTGTCGGCGTCGACGTAGAGCATCGCGGTCGGCAGGCCCTGAGCGGCCAGGTGCCTGAGGCCGATCGTGGTGAGGGCCTTGCCGAGCCCGCCGCCCTGCTCGCCGGGCCGTACCCCGAGGACGTACACCTCGCCGAGCCCTTCCTCGGCGTGCACCTTGGTCCAGTGGAAGCCGGCCAGCTCGCCGCCCCGCTCGGCGAGGAAGAACCCGGCCGGGTCGAACCAGGGCTCGGCCTTGCGGTCGTCCAGGTCCCGCTGGGCCAGCGAGCCCTGCTCCGGGTGGTGGGCGAAGGCCGCCGCGTTGACCGCGAGCCAGGCCGCGTCGTCCTTGCCGGGCACGAAGGCGCGTACGGTCACGCCCTCCGGCAGCTTCGGGTCGGGCAGCTCCAGATCCGTCAACGGCCGCCGCATCTGGCGCAGTTCGCGGAACAGGGTCAGGCCGAGCACCTGGGCGAGATGCCGGGCGGCGGGGTGCCCGCCGTGCGCCCAGACCCGCAGCCGCTTGCCGGAGGCGGCGAGCAGCGCGGAGCCCAGCGCCCGGCCGTGCCCGTGCCCGCGGTGCGCGGGGTGGACGACGAGTTCGGCGGCCGGTGCCTCCACCGGGTCGGTGTCCTCCAGCTGGGCGTAGCCCACGAGTTCGCCGTCGACGGTCAGCAGCAGATGCGAGACGCCCTCCCGGGCGCCTCCGCGCAACTGCAACCGCCCCTGCTCGGACACCGGCTGCTGCCCATCGGCCTGAACGGCCTCGGCGAGCAGGGCCAGTACGGCCTCGGCCTGGTCAGGGGTGAGCGCGGAGTGGGTCTCGATGGAGCGGGCCGGGAAGGCTCGTACGGTGTCGTCGCTGCTCATGCGTACGAGGGTACGGGGCGGGTGGGGGCCTGGCCATGATCATCGTCCCGGTGAAGAAGACCCGCAAGCCCGGCCCGGCCTCCAGGCCCCGGAAGCACGAGCCGAAGAAGCCGGCGCCCAAGAAGCCCGCATGTGCGCCGCGCGGACGGCCTCGGCCGCGCCCGGATCCGGCGCCCGCGCACCGTGTCGGAGCGCCGGACCGGCCGGGCGGGCTCAGGCCGTCGTCGTGTCCGGCGGAGGCATGGGCGCCCCCGGCAGCCGTACCGTCGCCACCGTGCCGCCGCCCTCCGCGCGGGTCAGGGTGACCTCGCCGCCCGCCCGCTGGACCGAGCGGGCCACGATGGACAGGCCGAGGCCCGAGCCGGGCAGGGCGCGGGCGCTGGGGGAGCGCCAGAAGCGGTCGAAGACGTGCGGGAGTTCGTCCTCGGCGACGCCGGGGCCGTGGTCGCGGACGGTCAGCACCCCGTCGGCCAGCCGCACCTCGACCGTGCCGCCCTCGGGGCTGAACTTCACCGCGTTGTCGAGGATGTTGACGACCGCCCGCTCCAGTGCGGACGGCTCCGCCCGGACGTACCAGGGCTCCAGGTCCGCCTTGATCGTCAGCTCCGGCCCGCGCAGCCGCGCCCGGCGCAGGGCCGCCTCGACGGTGTCCAGCAGCGGCACCACCTGGACCCGCTCACCGCGCTGGCCCTCCGCGCGGGACAGCTCCTGCAGGTCGCCGATCAGCGAGGCCAGCTCGGTCATCTGGGCCTTCACCGAGGCGAGCAGGGCCTTGCGGTCCGCCGGCGGGATGGGGCGGCCGGTCTCCTCGCTGCGGGAGAGCAGTTCGATGTTCGTGCGCAACGACGTCAGGGGCGTGCGCAGTTCATGGCCGGCGTCGGCGATCAGCTGCTGCTGCAGCTCGCGAGAGCTGGCCAGCGAGGCGGTCATCGAGTTGAAGGACCGCGACAGGCGGGCGACCTCGTCCTCGCTGTCGTCCTCCACCGGGATCCGGATGGTCAGGTCCTCGGTCCGGGCGACGTGCTCCACGGCCTCGGTGAGCTTGTCGACGGGCCGCAGCCCGGCCCGCGCGACGGCGAGCCCGGCGGCACCCGCGCCGAGGACTCCTATGCCGGAGACGAGGAGGAGGATGAGGGCCAGCTCGTTGAGGGTGCTGTGGGTGCTCTTGAGGTTCACGGCGACGACGACACCGATGTTCGGGCCGCGCTGGCCCGTGCTCCGGTCGAAGGTGGAGCCCAGCGGCCGGACGATCACCCGGAGGTCGTCGCCCTCGCTGTCGGTTCCGTTGCGGAAGTACAGGCGCTGGTTGTTCCCGTTCCTGATCTCCGCCTTGTCCGCCTGGATGATCTTGATCTTGCCCGGCGAGTCACCGATCAGGCAGACCGTGCCGTCCTCCGTGACGACCTGCGCGTACCTGTCCTGGAAGTGGGGGCCGCTGGTGCTCTGCGGGGTGCTGACACAGTTGTTGAGGGCGACACTGGCCTGCTGGAGCTGCCCCGGGCCGCTCATCGCCTTCTCCAGCTCGTTGTCGACCTGCTGGTACAGCTTGCCCTGCACGATGAACCAGCAGGTCACCGAGACCGCCGCCACCGCGAACGCCACCGCGGCCGCGACCAGCACCGCCAGCCGGGCCCTGATGGGCAGCGACCGGTACCGGCGGACCAGCCTCCTCACTCGGCGCCGCCCTGGCGCAGGACGTAGCCGACGCCCCGGACCGTGTGCACCAGGCGCGGTTCGCCGCCGGCCTCGGTCTTGCGGCGCAGGTACATGACGTAGACGTCGAGGGAGTTGGACGAGGGCTCGAAGTCGAAGCCCCACACGGCCTTGAGGATCTGCTCGCGGGTGAGGACCTGGCGCGGGTGCGCCATGAACATCTCCAGGAGGGTGAACTCCGTGCGGGTCAGCTCGACCGGGCGGCCGCCCCGGGTGACCTCGCGGGTCGCGAGGTCCATGCGCAGGTCGCCGAAGGTGAGCGCCTCGTCCTCCTGGGCCGCCGGCGACACGGCGGCCGCGTACGAACTGCGCCGCAGCAGCGCCCGGATCCGGGCGAACAGCTCGTCCAGCTCGAACGGTTTGACCAGGTAGTCGTCGGCGCCCGCGTCCAGCCCGGTCACCCGGTCGCCGACCGTGTCCCGGGCCGTGAGCATGAGGATCGGTGTCGTGTCGCCGGCGCCGCGGATGCGGCGGGCCGCCGTCAGGCCGTCCATGCGCGGCATCTGGATGTCGAGGACGACCAGGTCGGGCTTGTACGCGGTGGCCTTCTCCAGCGCGTCCGCGCCGTCGACGGCCACCTGCGTGTCGTACCCGTCGAACGCGAGGCTGCGCTGGAGCGCCTCGCGCACCGCCGGCTCGTCGTCGACGATCAGGATGCGCTGGGGGTCACGGTCGCCTTCGGCGGGACTCATCGCTCGCGGTTCCTCGGGTTGCGGGGGACGGGGAGGGGTACGGCTCTCTCTCAGCCTGCCACGGACGGCGGGCCGGGAGGCACACCTGCCGGGCTCAGGCGCGGACCGCCGTCAGACGGTTCAGCGGGACCTTGCGGCGGTGGGTGCGCACGGCGGGGGTGCGCAGGCCCATCAGCTGGGGCTGGGGGACCGGCGGCGTGACGATCTCGGGGGCGCGGGGCTTCGGGATCGGCAGGTGCAGGTCGCGGGCGATCGAGATGGCCATGCCGATGTCGGCGGGGCCGCGGCCGGTGATCTGGAGCGTCTGGTGCGAGACATGCGTGATCATGACGTACTCCCTGCTGACGTGCCGGTTGTGCGCTGGCGGAGCTGCTAGCCGTTGGAGCCGGACCGCAGCTTGGCCAGGTCGGACTTGACGGTGTTGACGGGGATCGCGAAGCCGAGACCGATGCTGCCCGCGTCCGAGGACGAGGAGGACTGCCGGCTCGACGAGTACATCGCGGAGTTGATGCCGATGATGTTGCCGCTCGCGTCGATCAGCGCACCGCCGGAGTTGCCGGGGTTGAGGGACGCGTCGGTCTGGATGGCCTTGTAGGTCGTCGTGGACGAACCGGTGTCGCCGTTGAACTGACGGCCGCCGAACTGGAACGGCCACGATCCGTCGCCGCCCTGGTTCTGGCCCTGGCTCTCGTCGGTGGAGACGGTCACGTCCCGGTTGAGCGCGGAGACGATACCGCTGGTGACGGTGCCGGTCAGGCCCTCGGGGGAGCCGATCGCGACGACCGAGTCACCGACCTGGACGGCGCTCGAGTTGCCGAGCGAGGCCGCCTTCAGGCCCGAGGCGCCCTGGATCCTGATCAGCGCCAGGTCCTTGGAGCTGTCGGTGCCGACGACCTGGGCGGTGTGGCTCCTGCCGTCGCTGGTGCGCACCTTTATCGACTGCGCGCCGGCGATGACGTGGTTGTTGGTGACGATCTCGCCGTTCGACGTGATCACCACGCCCGAGCCGGTGGAGGAGCCGTTGCTGAGGGTGGCGTTGACCTCGACCACGCTCGGGCTGACCGCGGCGGCGATCGCGGCGACGTCGCCCCGCTTGCTGGAGGGCACCACGTTGGTGGCCGTGCCGCTGGAGGCGACCGTGTCCTTGCCGGTCAGCTCCTGGAAGGCGTACGCGGTGCCGCCGCCGACGGCCGCCGCGACGAGCGCGACCGCCGCGAGCAGGGTGACCGGACTGCGGTTGCGCCTCTTGCGCGGCGCGGGCTCCGGAGCCACGGGGGCCGCCGGGGGCGCGTAGGACGGCGGGGGCGGCCACTCGGGGCTCGCAGGAGCGGAGTAGTGGTGCTGCTGCGGGTACTGCTGCTCGTTGCCCTGGCTCTCGGTCATGCAAAGAGGATCCCCGGCGAACGTGAGAGCTTCCTGAGTGCTCGCTGAGAAGCCCGGCAGAACCTCGTTTGCCCGATATAAAGACGCTTCTCGCAGCTTGGGGAGGCCGCTCAGACGGGCTTCATCTCCTGGCAGCCGCAGCTCGTGCGCACCACCAGCCGCGACGGGAACGTCTTCAGCCGCTCCCGCCGCGAGCCCGCCACCCGCAGCCCGTCGTCCAGGACCAGGTCGACCGCCGACCGGGCCATCGCCGAGCGGTCCGAGGCGACCGTGGTCAGCGGCGGGTCGGCGAGCGCGGCCTCCTTGATGTCGTCGAAGCCGGCCACCGCCAGCTCGCCGGGCACGTCGATGCGCAGCTCGCGGGCGGCCCGCAGCAGGCCGATCGCCTGGTCGTCGGTGGAGCAGAAGACCGCGGGCGGCCGGTTCGGCCCGGACAGGACCTCCAGGGCGACCTGGTACGCGTCGTAACGGTTGTACGGCGCCTCGAACAGCCGGCCCTCAGTGCTCAGGCCCGCCTCGGCCATGGCCCGCTTCCAGCCCTCGACGTGGTCGGAGACCGGGTCGCCGACCGCCGGTGTCTGCGCCGTACCGCCCATGCAGGCGACGTACTCGTAGCCGTGCTCCAGCAGGTGGCGCACGGCGAGCTGGGCGCCGCCCAGGTCGTCCGTGACCACGGCGACGTCGTCGATGGCCTCGGGGCGCTCGTGCAGCAGCACCACCCGGGCGTCCCAGGCGTCGATCTCGGCGGCGGCCAGGTCGTTCAGCGCGTGGGAGACGAGGATCAGGCCCGAGACGCGCATGCCCAGGAAGGCGCGCAGGTAGTGGACCTCGCGTTCGCCGATGTAATCGGTGTTGCCGACCAGGACCATCTTTCCGCGCTCGGAGGCGGCCTGCTCGACCGCGTGCGCCATCTCGCCGAAGAACGGCTGGCGGGCGTCCGGGATGATCAGGCCTATGAGGTCGGTGCGCCGGGAGGCCATCGCCTGGGCCACCCGGTCGGGCCGGTACCCCAGTTCCTTGATCGCCGCGAGGACACGCTCGCGCGTGGCCGGGGCGACCGGCCGGGGTCCGTTGTTGATGACATAACTGACGACGGCGGTGGAGGTCCCAGCCAGCCGTGCCACGTCATCCCGAGTCACCTTGGCCACGCGCGGAGTCTACGCGGATGGACCCGCTCTGGGCAGGGCGTATCACGGCTCGGATGTGCGCGAGCAATGCCCGCCGCGGGCGCCGGTCACGCCCCGGCGGCACCTCCGTTATGCCTCCGTTATGCGAAGGGGCGGAAAATCATGCGCCGGCTAGGCGTCGGCGTGGACGTCGGCGTCGTCCGGGACGGCCGATGCGCCCGCATCCTCCGCCTTTGCCCGCCCCGCCTCGGCCTTGGCCTCCTCGGCAGCCCTCTCGGCGGCCTTCTCGGCACTGCGGTCGTTCTTCTCGGGGGTCACGAATCGATAACCGACGTTCCGTACGGTGCCGATCAGTGACTCGTGCTCCGGGCCGAGCTTGGCCCGCAGCCGCCGTACGTGCACGTCGACCGTCCGGGTGCCGCCGAAGTAGTCGTAGCCCCACACCTCCTGCAGCAGCTGGGCGCGGGTGAAGACGCGGCCCGGGTGCTGGGCGAGGTACTTCAGCAGCTCGAACTCCTTGAAGGTGAGGTCGAGCACCCGCCCCTTGAGCTTGGCGGAGTAGGTGGCCTCGTCGACCGACAGATCGCCGTTGCGGATCTCCATCGGGGAGTCGTCGTTGACGATCTGCTGGCGGCCCATGGCGAGCCGCAGCCGCGCCTCCACCTCCGCGGGACCGGCGGTGTCGAGGAGGACGTCGTCGATGCCCCAGTCGGCGGTGACGGCGGCGAGCCCGCCCTCGGTGACGACGAGGAGCAGCGGACAGCCGGGGCCGGTGGAGCGCAGCAGCTGGCACAGGCTGCGCACCTGCGGCAGGTCGCGGCGGCCGTCGACGAGGATGACGTCGGCACCGGGGGTGTCGACCAGGGCGGGACCCTCCGCCGGGGCCACCCGCACGTTGTGCAGAAGCAGGCCGAGGGCAGGCAGCACCTCCGTCGACGGCTGGAGGGCATTGGTCAGCAGCAGCAGAGAACTCATACGTCGGTTCCTCCTCGGTCCCTGCGAGGACGTGTGCGGACGGGCACTGCTCTGCGATCCCGAAGGCCCCGTACACACCCGCGGATCACCTGGGGTTTCCCGCTTCGTATACAACGCTTCCGAAAGCACAAAAGGACCCGGGGGCTACGCTGCCCGAGTCCTCTGCCCAGCAGAATAGCCCACATGAGGAACCGTCCGGCAGGTCAAGTGGCGCATTCCACCGTTCGTCCGAATCCCGAGACGCACAGACAGGGCCCTATCCGGACGTTCTTGCGCACGGCCGACGGAATTCCGGTCGATTCCGTATACGATCCGGGCGCCGTCGTATACGAAACCTCTCCGGACACCCGCCGTTCGGCCTCCCGCGACCTGGTGTTCGTCGTCGCCCACGGGTTCACCGGGGACGTGGACCGGCCGCATGTGCGAAGGGTGGCGGGCCTGCTCGCCCGTTACGGCGCCGTCGTCACCTTCTCCTTCCGCGGCCACGGACGCTCCGGCGGCCGCTCCACGGTCGGGGACAAGGAGGTGCTGGACCTCGCCGCCGCCGTGGAGTGGGCCCGCGGCCTCGGGCACGCGCGCGTGGCGACCGTCGGCTTCTCCATGGGCGGCTCGGTCGTCCTGCGGCACGCGGCCCTGCACCCCGGCGCGGCCGACGCGGTGGTCTCGGTCAGCGCCCCCGCCCGCTGGTACTACCGGGGCACGGCGCCCATGCGCCGGCTGCACTGGCTGGTCACCCGTCCCGAGGGCCGCCTGGTCGGCCGCTACGGCCTGCGCACCCGCATCCACCACCGGGACTGGAACCCGGTCCCGCTCTCCCCGGTGGAGGCGGTCCCGAAGATCGCCCCGACGCCGCTCCTGGTCGTCCACGGCGACCGGGACGGCTATTTCCCCCTCGACCACCCCCGGATGCTCGCCGAGGCGGCGGGTGACCACGGGGAACTGTGGGTGGAGCCGGGCATGGGCCACGCCGAGCACGCGGCGGACGACGCGCTGCTCGCCCGGATCGCGGACTGGGCTGTCGGCACGGCGGGCTAGCCTGACACCATCTGTTCTCTGTCTTTGAATTTCCCTTGCCGTCGATTGAGGAACGAGATGCCCAAGGTCACGGTGCGCTACTGGGCCGCCGCCAAAGCCGCGTCCGGCGTCGCCGAGGAGCCGTACGACGCGGACACGCTGGCCGACGCCCTGTCCGCCGTGCGCGCGCGACACCCCGGTGAACTCACCCGCGTGCTGCAGCGATGCTCCTTCCTCATAGACGGTGACCCCGTCGGGACCCGCGCGCATGAGACGGTACGGCTGGCCGAGGGCGGCACGGTCGAGGTGCTCCCGCCGTTCGCAGGAGGATGAGGCGAGATGAGCGACCAGCCGTATCAGCAGGGCAGACAGCCGTACGAGGGCTACGACCCGTACCAGCAGCAACACCAGCAGCAACAGCAACAGCAACAGCAGTGGCCCGGGCACGAGCAGCATGAACAGCACGGTCAGCACGGGCAGCACGGTCAGTACGGCCCGCACGACCAGCAGCAGTACGGACAGCAGCCCGGCTACGACCCCCCGCTGACCCAGCACTGGCAGGGTCAGACGTGGGAGACGCAGACACACGCGCCGACGCAGATGCCGGTGCAGCCGGCCGAGGAGACCGCGTATCTGCCGCCGCAGACGTACGAGGGGCAGTACCAGCAGCCGCAGCAGCCGTACCAGCACCAGCAGTACCAGCAGCCGCAGCAACCCCAGCAGCAGTACGCGGGCCCCTACGCGCAGCCGCAGCCCGAACCGGTGCGGGAGCCGGAGCGGGTGCCGCAGTCGCAGCGGGAGCCCAACCCGGAGTACGGCCCCGCCACGCTCGCCGGCAACGCCCGGATCACGGACGCCCAGCGGGCGCGTCTGGAGGGCCGTTCGCCGATCATCGAGCCCGGGATGCAGCCGGCGCTGCTGACCGCACTGCTCGGCCTGCTGCTGGCCGCGACGGCACCGGTCGCCTCGTACGCGCTGGCCGTCCCGCTGGTGGCGCTGCAGGCGGTGACGGCGGCGGGCTGGTTCCGGCTGAACGGGATGTGGCCCGCCCGGCAGGGCATCGCGCTGGCCTTCGCGGGCGGGCTGGCCGCCGACGCGGCGGTCCTGGTCGCGGGCCGCGGGCACGCGCCGGCCGCGATCCTCGGCCCGCTCGGCGTCTGGGTCCTGCTGGCCCTCGTCCTCCAGCTGCGCTCGCACGCCTCGCCGGACGAGCGGATGTACGGCCTGATGGCGACGGTGGTCTCGGCGGCGCTGTCGATCCTGGCGACCGGGTACCTGGGCGCCGACCCGCACGCGGTCTCCGTGGGCGCGGCGGCGGTCGCGGTCGCCGTCCTGGCCCGGGCCCTGCCCCTGCCGACCCCGGTCTCGGTCGTCGTCGCCGTGCTGGCCGCGGCCGGCGCGGGGATCGCGGTCGGGGGAATGACGGGCTTCGGCACGAAGGGTGCCGCCCTGGGCGCGGCGGCGGGAGCCTGCGCGCTGATCGGCCACCGGGCGGCGAGCTACGACTACCCGTCCCGCTTCGTCCACTTCACGGCGGGCGTGGCCCTGCCGCTGTCGGCGGCCGCGCCGGTGGTGTGGGCACTGGGCCGGGCGCTGGGTTAGGACCTGTCCGGCGGATTGTGTCGCGGTCGCCGGACCGGCCCCGGCCGGCCGCGCGGCCGGCAAGCCGAAGGGCCGTACCCCCACCTGGCGTCCAACCCCGGGGGTACGGCCCTTCGGTCCGTCACTCAGCCGTCACTGAGCCCTCGGCCCGCTCAGATCGCGATGGCGACCTCAGCCAGCCCGCCCTGCTGGGCGACAACCGTGCGGTCGGCCGTGCCGCCGGGCACCAGCGCGCGCACCGTCCACGTGCCCTCAGCCGCGTAGAACCGGAACTGACCGGTCGCCGAGGTCGGCACCTCGGCCGTGAACTCGCCGGTCGAGTCCAGCAGACGGACGTAGCCCGTCACCGGCTCGCCGTCGCGGGTCACCTGGCCCTGGATCGTGGTCTCACCGGGCTTGATCGTCGAGGCGTCCGGGCCACCGGCCTTCGCACCGCACATGTTGAACTCCTTGAGGGGTAAAGGGCGTTGGTCTACTTACCGGCGCCGAGTTCGATCGGCACGCCGACGAGGGAGCCGTACTCGGTCCAGGAGCCGTCGTAGTTCTTGACGTTCTGGACACCGAGCAGCTCGTGCAGCACGAACCAGGTCAGGGCCGAGCGCTCACCGATGCGGCAGTAGGCGATCGTGTCCTTGGAGAGGTCCACGCTCTCCTCGGCGTAGAGGGCCTTCAGGTCCTCGTCCGACTTGAACGTGCCGTCGTCGTTGGCGTTCTTGGACCACGGGATGTTCTTGGCGCTCGGGACGTGGCCCGGACGCTGCGACTGCTCCTGCGGCAGGTGCGCCGGGGCGAGCAGCTTGCCGGAGAACTCGTCGGGCGAGCGTACGTCGACCAGGTTCTGCGAGCCGATCGCGGCGACGACGTCGTCACGGAAGGCACGGATCGAGGTGTCCTGGGCCTTGGCCTTGTAGTCCGTCTTGGCGCGCTCGGGGACCTCGTCGCCGGGGACCAGCTCGCGGGCGTCCAGCTCCCACTTCTTGCGGCCGCCGTCGAGGAGCTTGACGTTCTCGTGGCCGTACAGCTTGAAGTACCAGTAGGCGTAGGACGCGAACCAGTTGTTGTTGCCGCCGTAGAGGATCACCGTGTGGTTGTTGGCGATGCCCTTCTGCGACAGGAGCTTCTCGAAGCCCTCCTGGTCGATGAAGTCACGGCGCACCGGGTCCTGGAGGTCCTTGGTCCAGTCGATGCGGATCGCGTTGCGGATGTGGTTCTTCTCGTAGGCGGACGTGTCCTCGTCCACCTCCACCAGGGCGATGGTGGGGTCGTCCAGGTGCTCCTGGACCCAGTCGGCGTCTACGAGGACGTCGCTGCGGCTCATGCTCTTTCTCCTCCGGGGCAGTCGCGGCGGGGCGTGCAAGTAGAGAGGTGCGCGCTCGGGATCCGGGCGGCGCACGGGTGCCCTTACCAGCAGGGCGGCTGAGGGATGCGGAAGTGAGTGACTTCCACTCAGAAGGGGCGACAGAGCATGGCGGCAACGCGGCACAGGTCCACTGCCCGCCGCTTCGTGAGATCCGCCTGTCGCTTCATGGCCCCGATCGTAGGGACGTCCGGGCGGGCGTGTCACCGGTGTGTCATATGACGAGACGCGATCGTCCGCATGGCGGGACGAGAAGAGCGCCCGGGGCGCGCCTGTGCGGCCTCCGGACGCTCGTGTGGGGGACGGCGGCTACCGAACGGACGTGACCGTCTCGCCAATTGGACGGTCTCTGTCCACCGCCGGTGTTCGGCGGAGTCCCTACCCCGCCAGCTTGACGTCCGAACCCTTCACATGGATCTCCACACCGTCCTGCGCGGCCTCCACCTTGTCCAGCTTGATGCCGCCGGGCAGCTGGTTGATGGCCTGCTGGAAGTCGGTGATCTGGCGGACGCGGGTCTCGGCCAGCGAGACGGCGGCCAGCGTGGGCAGCGAGTCGGCGTGGACCTCGACCTTGTCGTTCACGACGGACACGGTGCTGAGCACGGACATCGTCTGGTCGATCGGGATGGACAGGAACGCGCCCGTCACATGGACCGCGACCTTGATCTTGCCGTTGCCGCCGTCGGACAGGCCCACCACCCGGGCCTTGATCCCCGGGGCGACCTCGGTCGGCTCGGACTTGGCGGTCTTCAGCAGTTCGGCGTAGGAGACGGTCGCGGTGCCGGTGGCGGTGTCCGCGGTGGCGGAGCTGTAGTCGCCGGAGAAGGAGACGCCCTTCATGTCGGCCTTCAGGTCGTCGATCCGGATGGTCTGGCCGCTGGTCCCGGTGGCGGCCTGGTAGTTCTTGATCCCGACCTCGACGTCGTCCAGCGATCCGCCGGCGAGCTGGGTGAGGAACGGGAACCCCTTGATGCTGACGTCCGGCGTCGAGGACAGGTTCTGCGTCGACCTCAGCTTGTCGGCGGCCTGCCCCTCGGCGAAGTGCACGGCGACCCGGTCCGCGATCACGAACAGCCCGCCCAGGATCACGACGAGGATCAGGATTATTCGCAGGGCGCGCATGTGGAGGTTCCCCCGGGTCGGCGGCGTTTCGTTCGCCGTGCGGTACGGCGTCGACGTACGCCACGGTAACCCTGAGGGGCGGGATCGTGGGCGTTTGTCGATCACTTGTGACAGGGCTGCGGGGCGGTGCCGCACCCCGCCCCGCACGGACAGAGCCGGGCGGGGCGCCGGGACCTACCCTTGAGATATGTACGCGCGGCGGCGGCACATCTACTTCGCCATGATGGGGACCTGTATCGGGCTCTTCGTCCTGGCCTGGGGGGTCGTACGGCTGTGGTCGGTGCCCGCGGCCGTGGGCCTGTGCGTGGTCGCCATGGTCATCCCGCCGGTCGCCGCGATGGTCGCGAACCGGCGGGGGCCCGAGGACCGCTGGTGGGACGACCCGTCCGGCGACCCGCAGTCCGACGAGTGGTGGGACGAGCTGGACGGGAAGAAGCGCCCCAGGCGGTGAGCGGTCAGTAGACGAGCGCCTGGGTGTCGTCCGCCAGGGACTCCTGCACGAAGACCTGCGCGCCGGCGATCCGCACGCCCTCGATGACGTCCTTCTCGGTGATCTCCCGGCGGGCCGCGCACTGCGTGCACAGCGTGATGCGTCCCGCCGCGAGGACCGCCTCGATCAGGTCGGGCAGCGGGGCGGCGTGCGGCAGCTCGAACTCCGCCGCCCGCCCCGGCAGCGCGAACCAGGACGACTCGCCGGTCAGCCACAGCGAGACCTCGACACCGCTGGCCACGGCCACGGCCGCCACGGTGAACGCCTGCGAGCACCGCTCGGGCGCGTCGGCCCCGGCCGTCACCTTGATCACGAGCTTCTTGGTCATGACGGAAGCGTAGCCGCGACGACGGTGACGATCAGCGCGGCCAGGCAGAGGACGGTGAGCACCCCGCTGACGGTGGCGCCGTCCACCGACCGCCGCGGGCGCCGTCGCTCCCGGGCCCGCTCGGCGAAGTACGGGTGGAAGGGCGGCACCGCGTACGCGGGCGTGACGGCCCCCGGGTCCCGGGGCGGCGTACGCCCCTCCTCCTGCCACCGCTTGCACTCCTCGTACGGCAGCCCGCTCATGCCTGGTGCTCCTTGCGCTGGTGCTGGCGCAGCAGCACGTTGGCGTCCACCTCGGCGCTCCTGTCGTACGTCGCCTGCGCGACCTCCCGCCGCTCCACCAGCTCCGCGCAGGCGGCGCAGCCGGGGACGGGGCTCGGCGGCCGAGTGATGTCGATCATGGGGCAGCTCCTTTTCTCCGCACCCCTGCGCGCAGCGCAAAGGGGGCGCTACGCTGCGTGTTCGAGCGGCGCTATGAGCATGGCGCAGAGAAACGGCATCCGGGCTGTTGAGCGGCCCAACTTCCACGCCGGGCGAGCCAAATTCCACAAATTCCACAGCCGAGGAGCGCGATGCCGCAGCGAAGGGTGGTCACGGGACGCAGTCAGGAGCCGAGGGTGCGGTTCGCCGAGGAGTTACGGCTCCTGCGGACCGAGCGGGGCTTGAGCCTGCGGAGGCTGGCGGAGGAAGTCGGCTGGGATGCCTCGCAGTTCGGGAAGATGGAGAGCGGGCGGACGCTGGGCAGCCCCGAGGTCGTACAGGCGCTGGACCAGTACTACGGGACACCGGGGTTGCTGGTCACGCTGTGGGAGCTGGCGGTGGCTGACCCCGCGCAGTTCAAGGAGCAGTACCGGCGGTACATGATTCTGGAGTCGGAGGCGGTGAGCCTGTGGCACTACGGGGTGAGCAGGCCGCCGGGGCTTCTGCAAACCGATGCGTACGCGCGTGAAGCGCTCGCGGCGGGCGGGATCAAGGGCAACGAACTGGAGCAGCAGGTAGAAGCCCGCATTGGGCGGCGGGAGCTGCTGGAGGGCAGCGAGGCGCCCACCTTCCGCAGCATCCTGTCCGAGGCGGTCCTGCGGACGCCGCTGCCCAATCGGGGCGAGTGGCGTGAGCAGCTGGAGCACCTGCTGGAGATGTCGGAGCGCCCGAGCATCACACTCCAGGTGTTGCCGTTCAGCGTCAGCTTTCACGGCCTGGCAAGCACTGACCTGATGTTCCTGCGGCTGCTGGACACCCGTACCGTGGCTTACGCCGAGAACGACGTACATGGTGAACTGATCGCAGAACCAAGCAAGGTTGAGCGTTTCCAGCGCACTTATGATGCGGTGCGCGATTCGGCCCTGTCCCCGGTCGAGTCGCGGAAGTTCATCCTGCGGATGTTGGAGGAAGTGCCGTGCGGGCCATCGACCTGAGCAACGTGACGTGGCGCAAGAGCAGCTACAGCAACTCGGACGGCGGCCAGTGCGTCGAAGTCTCCGACAGCATCCCCTCCCTCATCCCGGTCCGCGACAGCAAGGACACCACCCGCACCCCCCTCCTGATCGGCGCCCCCGCCTGGAAGGCGTTCGTGGACGGGGTCAAAGAGGGCTGAGGCCCGGACGGCGCACCTCGTCAAGAGGGCCGGGGCCCGGCCGCGTAAGCTGGGCCCCGGCTCTGTCGTATGCCCGCCCTCGCCCAAGGAGCACCCGTGGAAGCATTCTTCGAAACCCTGCTGGTCCTGGTCTGCGTCGGCGTGCTCGCCTTCGCCGCCCTGGCCGTGAAGAAGCTGTACCAGGGCCAGCGCTGAACCACGTCTAGGAAAGCCTTCCGACCATGATCGAAATCCCGTCCGACCTGCACAAGGACCTCGTCCCGCTCGCCTTCCTGCTCGGCAACTGGGCCGGGGCGGGCGTGCACGACTTCCCGGGATCGGAGAAGTGCAACTTCGGCCAGGAGGTCAGCTTCACCCACGACGGGCGGGACTTCCTCGAGTACCACTCCCACACCTGGGTGCTGGACAAGGACGGCAACAAGGTCCGCCCGCTGGAGTCGGAGTCCGGCTTCTGGCGGATCGACGCCGGCCGCAAGGTCGAGGTGACGATGACCCGCGACGACGGTGTCATCGAGATCTGGTACGGCGAGATGGCCGACAAGAAGCCGCAGATCGACCTCGTGACCGACGCCGTCGCGCGCACGGCCGCCTCCCAGCCGTACAGCGGCGGCAAGCGGCTCTACGGGTATGTGAAGAGCGACCTGATGTGGGTCGGCGAGAAGCAGACCCCGGACGTCGAGCTGCGCCCCTACATGTCGGCCCACCTGAAGAAGGTCGTCACCCCGGAGGACGTCGAGCGCTGGGCCAAGGCCCTGCCGGACGACATGCCGGACGACGGGATCGCTTTCTTCAAGTAGTTCTAGACTCGTCGGTGTGGTGAGCACCGACTGGAAGAGTGACCTCAGGCAGCGCGGCTACCGGCTGACGCCGCAGCGGCAGCTTGTGCTCGAAGCCGTGGACACCCTGGAGCACGCGACCCCCGACGACATCCTCACGGAAGTGAAGAAGACGGCGTCGGGGGTCAACATTTCCACGGTCTACCGGACGCTGGAGCTGTTGGAGGAGCTGGGTCTGGTCAGCCACGCCCACCTCGGGCACGGGGCGCCCACCTACCACCTCGCCGACCGCCACCACCATCTGCACCTGGTGTGCCGGGACTGCGAGAACGTGATCGAGGCCGATGTCGGGGTCGCCGCCGAGTTCACGGCGAAGCTGCGCGCACAGTTCGGTTTCGACACCGACATGAAGCACTTCGCGATCTTCGGGCGCTGCCGGGACTGCTCGCTGAAGAGTTCAACTACCGCGTCGTAGGCTGGCCCGTATGAAGAGTCCTCTGCTGTCCCTGCCCGGCGCCGTCCCCGCCGAGGGTGTGGACGAAGGTGTCGCCGCCCACTACGGCGACCTGTTCCGTGAGCAGCGCGCCCTCGCCGAGGGCGACGGATTCGTCGACCTGTCGCACCGCGGTGTCGTCACGGTCACCGGGGAGGACCGGCTGAGCTGGCTGCACCTGCTGCTCACCCAGCACGTCAGCGAGCTGCCGCCCGGCGAGGCCACCGAGGCGCTGATCCTCTCCGCGCACGGGCACATCGAGCACGCGCTGTACCTGGTCGACGACGGCACGACCGTCTGGGCGCACGTGGAGCCCGGTACGCAGGACGCGCTCCTCGCCTACCTGGAGTCGATGAAGTTCTTCTACCGGGTCGAGGCCGCCGACCGCACGGCGGACTTCGCGGTCGTCCACCTGCCCGCCGGGTCGATCGCCGAGGTGCCGGACGGGGTCGTCGTACGGGAGACCGCGTACGGGCGTGATCTGTTCCTGCCGCGCGCGGACCTGGAGTCGTTCGCCGCCTCGCACGGGCCCGCCGCCGGGCTGCTCGCCCACGAGGCGCTGCGTGTCGAGCACCACCGGCCCCGGCTCGGCTTCGAGACCGACCACCGGACCATCCCGCACGAGCTGGGCTGGATCGGCACGGCGGTGCACCTGCAGAAGGGCTGCTACCGGGGGCAGGAGACCGTCGCCCGCGTGCAGAACCTGGGCAAGCCGCCGCGCCGCCTCGTCTTCCTCCACCTGGACGGGAGCGAGGTGCACCTGCCGGTGCCGGGGACCGAGATCCGGGTCGCGGACGAGGGGCCCGACGGGCGCAGGATCGGGTTCGTGACGACGTCCGTACGGCACCACGAGCTGGGGCCCGTCGCTCTCGCGCTGGTCAAGCGGAACGTGCCCGTGGACGCCCGGCTGATGGCCGGGGACACCGCCGCCGCGCAGGAGGTCGTGGTCGAGCCCTGAGGCCCGGCCGCTACATCTCCAGCAGCACCGTGAACGGGCCGTCGTTCGTCAGCGACACCCTCATCCGGGCGCCGAACCGGCCCGTCGCCACCGTCGCGCCCAGGGCCCGCAGCTGGGCGACCACCTCGTCGACCAGCGGCTCGGCCACATCGCCCGGGGCCGCCGCGTTCCAGGTGGGGCGGCGGCCCTTGCGCGCGTCGCCGTAGAGCGTGAACTGGCTGATGACCAGCAGCGGGGCGTCGACGTCGCTGCAGGACCGCTCGTCCTGGAGCATCCGGATCGACCACAGCTTGCGCGCCAGCTGCGCCGCCTTCTCCTTGGTGTCCTCATGGGTCACCCCGACGAGGACGCACAGTCCCTCGCCCTCGATCGCGCCCACCGTCTCGCCGTCCACGACGACACTCGCGCCGTCCACCCGCTGCACCACCGCTCGCATGCGGACCATCATGCCGGGTGTCCGGTACGTGCTCACAGGGGGTTCATTATCAAGCCCTTACCCCCCATCTGGGGCCGTTCGGGGGCACACGGTCACATAGGGGTCGGTTGGGGTGGCACGATGCTTCCACACGCCGGTCGAGGGGACGGTCACAAGCACATGAGCACACCGAGCACCAGCGGGTGGCTGGGGACGCAGGGACTGCCGGAGAGGGTGCCGGAGACGGCGTACCGGCCGCCCGTCCAGCGTGCTGACGGCATCCCGGGTCCCGCGCTGTCCGCAGAGCCCCGCGACCCGGACCTGGCCCGGCTCAGCCTGCCCGAGCTGCGCATCCTGCGCCGGGACGCACAGCGGGACGAGGCGGACCTCAGCTATGTGCGGCGGCTGCTCCAGGGCCGGATCGACATCCTGCGCGCGGAGCTGTGCCGGCGCGGCCGGGCCTCGCTGCCGGCGCCCGCGGACGGCTCCGTGGTCGACCGGCTCCCGGAGATCCTCAAGGACGCCCCGGCCCGGCACCGCTCCTCGGCCCGCCATGTCACGCTCGGCACCCCGCACAACGAGGAGTACCGGCAGCTGGCCGCCGAGATGCTCGGCGAGGTCGAGCTGAGCGATCTCGCGGCCCGGACGGATCTCGAACTGACCAGTGCCATGGGGCGGTTGGTCCAGTACGAGCAGGAGGTCTCGCGGCGGCGGCAGCGGCTTCAGCAGACCACCGACGAGTGCAGCGGAGAGATCGCGCGCCGCTACCGGGTGGGCGAGGCGCAGGTGGACGACCTGCTGACCTGAGCGCGCGGCGGCGGCGCGGCTCGTCGTGTCGGGGCGAGTGCGGGACGCGGGTACGGGACGCGGGTACGGGAAGAACGAGAGGGCGCCGCCCGGAAGGCCGACGCCCTGTTCCGCTCGCCCGGGCGCCCGTGGTGCCCGGACCTCTTCTGACGCTTCCCTTCTCCCGGCTGCCCCTGACTGTTATCCGTAGCGAGCTGTTCAGTTGTGGCTGTGCTGTGCGGTGTTCAGTTGTGGCTGTGCTGCTTGTTCCATGTCCTGTTCAGTTGTGACTGTGCGCTTCGGTGGCCGTCCCCTGTCCGGGCTCCCGGCTCCCCTCCGGAAGGAAGCCCGGTCGGCCAACCACTGGGAAGCTCGACCATGTGCTGCAAGTTGGCAGCCAACTTCACTGTACTTATCTCCGCGGAGAAGCGGCGCATAACCAGCTGTCGGCGAACTGCCGTAAGTTGGCGGGAAGTTGTAGCGTTTGTTCGTGGATCCGGAGCACGTCTCCGCCAATGGACGGACGCGGCCACAACCGCCCCGCTCGTCCCATCGCGACATCGCCGACGAACTGCGCAGCCGGATCAGGTCCGGGGTGCTGCGGCCGGGTCAGCGCATGCCCACGCAGGCCGAGCTGGCCGGGGAGTTCGGCGTCGAGCGCGGAGCCGTACGGCAGGCGCTGCGGATCCTCCAGACGGAGCGGCTGCTCACCAACGTGTCCAAGGGGAGCCCGGCCACGGTGGCGGTGCTGTCCGCGCCGGCGGCCGGGCCGGGTGCGCCGCCGCAGCCCACCATGGCCGGCCTCGCGCCGCGCATCGCGGCCGCCTTCGCCGCCCCGCACGTGCGCATCGACGCGCTCTGCCTGACCGCGGTCTCGCTCACGCTGGCCATCGGCGAGCCCCTGCGGCAGATCCACGCGGGACGGCTGAAACCGGCCAAGATCGACGTCCGGGTACTGCTGCCCAGCCGGGACATCGCCCTCGCCTTCCCGGCGCCGGTGGCCGCGGACGACGGCGGGCTGCTGCACCGCCGCTGGCTGGCCCAGCGCAACGCCCAGGGCCAGGTGCTGCGGCAGAACCTGCTGGCCCTGCTGACCACGCACGGCGTCGACGTCCAGGTCTCCTTCCGGGCGCTGCCGTTCACCCCTCCGGTGAAGCTGTACCTGCTCAACGGCTCGGAGGCGCTGTTCGCGTACTACACGCTCAAGCGGGGCGAGCGGGAGATCGAGCACGAGCACCTGGAGCTGTACGACGCCGACGGCACGCGCTCGATGCTGTTCGCCTTCGAGGGGCATGCCGGGGCGCGGGACGCCGGGTTCGTGGAGCAGTCGCGGCGGTGGTTCGACGCGCTGTGGGAGACGATCAGTTCGGAGCTGCGGTTCGGCGCATAGTCACCGGGCAGGTGTCCGCCGACCAACTCCGGCCAACTTGTTTGTGCTTGGCTGCTATGCAGGAACAACTTCTGGGCAACTCTCCCTGGATGGATGAGAGTTGTAGCGTTTGGTCGTGACTCAGGAGCATGTGGCAGTGAACGGCAGCAGGAGACGCACGCCGCAGGAGATCGCCGACACCCTGCGCGAACGCATCCGCACGGGTGCGCTGCGGCCCGGCGCGCGGCTGCCGACGCAGGCCGAGCTGGCCGGGGAGTTCGGGGTCGAGCGGGGTGCCGTGCGCCAGGCGCTGCGGGTGCTCCAGGAGGACGGGCTGCTCAGCGACGTCAGCAAGGGCAGCCCGCCGCGGGTGGCCGAGCCGGAGCCCGCACGTGAGGAGCCGCAGCCGACGATGGTGGCGCTCGCGCCCCGGCTGACCGAGGCGTTCTCGGCGCCGCACGTGCGCATCGACGCCGTCTGCCTGACCGCACAGAGCCTGATCCCCGCGCTCGGCGAGCCGCTGCGGCTGATCCACGAGGGGCGGCTGCGGCCGGCGAAGATCGACGCCCGGATCCTGCTGCCGGGCCGGGACATCAACCTCGCCTTCCCGGTCTCGGTCGACGCCGGCAGCGAGGAGGACGACGCGGTGCACCAGCGCTGGCTCGCGATGCGCAACGCCCAGGGCCAGGTGCTCCAGTACAACCTGCAGGCGCTGCGCGCCACCCACGACATCGACGTCCAGGTCACCTTCCGGGCGCTGCCGTTCACCCCTCCGGTGAAGCTGTACCTGCTCAACGGGGTGGAGGCGCTGTTCGCGCACTACATGATCACGCGCCGCGAGGAGCCCACCGACAGCGGGACGCTCGAGATGTGGGACACCCTGGGCTCCGAGTCCCTCCTGTTCTCCTTCGAGCAACGGGCCGGTCAGCGGGACGCGGCGTTCGTGGAGCAATCGCAGAAGTGGTTCGACGCCCTCTGGGAAACCATCACCTCGGACCTGACACTCTCCTAGTGACTTCTGATGCGAACGAGATCGAAAAGCTTCGGGAACTGATCACACCGGCCCGCTTCGTGCTGTGGGACTTCGACGGGCCGATCTGCCGGCTGTTCGCCGGGCACCGGGCGGAGCGGGTCGCCGCCGATCTGGTGGAGTGGCTGGAGCGGCAGGGCCTGCACGGGCTGCTCACCGCCGCCGAACGCGAGACCCTGGATCCGCAGGTGGTGCTGCGCGCGGTGGGCCGGCGCCGCCCGGGCAGCGACCTCGTCGCCGGGCTGGAGGAGCGGCTCACCCAGGAGGAACTGCGGGCCGCCGCCTCCGCCCTGCCCACCGCGTACGCCGACCCGCTGATCCGCACCTGGACGGCCGTCGGCGCCCGGCTGGCCGTCACCACCAACAACTCGCCCCGCGCGGCCCGCACCTACCTCGAGACCCGCGGCCTCGCCGGCTGCTTCACCCCTCACCTGTACGGCCGTACCGGGCAGTTGCACCACCTCAAACCGCACCCGCACTGTGTCCACCGCGCCCTGAGCGCGCTGGGCGCCCCGCCCGAGGCCGCCCTGATGATCGGCGACGCCGCCTCGGACCTGGCCGCGGCCCGGGAGGCGGGCGTCCCGTTCCTCGGCTACGCGCGTAACGGCACCAAGGAGCTGGCCCTGCGGGCGGCGGGCGCCGAGCTGGTCGTACAGTCGCTCGAGCCGCTGCTGAGGTTGCTCCGCAGCGGTCGTCCGGTGGGCTAGCATGCCGACACGTCCGGGCCACCGCCCGGATCCGTGCGTACGCGCGCGCAAGGAACGGCGACGAGCCGGACCCGGACCTCGGCGGCCGGCACCCCGGCCTTCTGCCTTCCAACCGACGTAATCCCCGCTGTACTTCCCGCTGTACTTCCCGCTGTTCTCGCTGTTCTTCCTTTCGCGTGATCGATCTGGAGCGGCCCGTGGGCGCATCGCCTGGTCCCCGTGCCGCGGCCGGGGGGCCTGCCCGGCGAGTCCGGACGGACGCCGTCGTCCAGCAGTTCGTGGCGCGCGCCCTCGCGGGGCCGCCGACCGGCGGCGGCCCCCGGTACGACGACCGCGTCCTGCCGCTGACCGAGCCGCTGGCCCGCCTGCTCGGCCGGGCGCCGGGCACCCCGGTGACCGTACGGGTACGGCGGGCCGGCGTACCGCCGGTGGTGATCCGGACCTGGCCGGGCGAGCCGGAGATCCTGCGGGCGGTGGGGGCCGTGCTGCCGCACGCGCCGCAGTGTCTGGCGGCGGGCGAGGACTTCGCCGTCCTCAGCCATGTCGAGGGCACCCGGCTGGACGGGCTGCGCGCGCCCGGCGCACCGGTCGACGGCCCCTTGCTGACGGATCTGGCCGAGCTGTTCGCCGCCGTCGTCCAGGTGCGCGGTGCGGCCCTGCCGCCGCTGCCGCCCGGCCGGCCGGGCAACCACACCGACTCGCAGGCCTTCCTGCGCGCCCTCGCCCACCAGGCCGACCAGCAGATCCGCCGGCCCAACCGGCGCCGCTACGGAGGGCTGTTCACGGCGCTCGGCGTGCCCGAGGACGCACTGCTCCGGTTCGCCGACCGGGTCCCGGCGATGACCCGGCGGCCGTACGGCCTGCTCCACGGCGACCTGCACGACGGCACCCTGCTCGTGCCGTCGGCCGGTGCCGTGCGGCTGCACTGCCTGGACTGGGAACTGGCCGGGTACGGCGACCCGTTGTACGACCTCGCCGTGCACCTCGTGCGGATGCGCTACCCCGAACGGCAGTGGCGCGAGGCCGTCGGCGCCTGGGAACGGGCGGTGCGCCGGGTGCGGCCCGCCGCGACCGCCGGCCTCGCCAAAGACCTGCGGCACTACGTCTCGTTCGAATACGCCCAGTCCCTGTACGCCACCGTGATCCGTGCCGCGCGCTCCCTGGAGGACTCCTTCGGCCGCGACAGCCTGGACGCGGCGACGGACGCCGTCCACACGGCCCTGCGCCGTGCGGCCGCCGCGCTGCGGCTGGGGCGGGTGCCGGAGCGGACCGAGATCGAGCGGGTGCTGTTCCGGCGGGGGGTCTGCGCGGGGCCGTCGCCGACGGGGGCGGGCCGGCGCGGGATCGGCTGGACCCCCGACCGCCGGGTGCCCGAGCATCCCGGATTCCCGCACTCCGCCGTCACCGACGCGCTGTTCCTGGAGGGCACGGCACCGGCCGGGCGGGTGTTCAAGGGGGCCGCGCATCTCAGCACCGTGATCCAGGTGCCCGGCGTCGGCTTCCCCGTGGTCGTCCGCCGGGAGGTGACCGTCGTGCTGCGGCGCGAGCGCAGCTTCCTGAGCGAGCACGCCGTACTCGCGGCGATCGAACGGTCGGGGGCGGCCGTGGCCGCGCCCCGGGTGCTGGCGCTCGGCGAGAGCCATGCCACCGATCCGGAACACCCGTACCGCGGGGACCGGTTCGCCGTGCACACCTATGAGGGCGGGCGCGATCCCGGCCGCCGCCCCGAGCACCCGGTGCACGGGCTGCGCCCGCACGAGGCGGACTGCCTGGTCGACCAGCTGGCCGCGCTGACCGGCGTCGACTACGCCCGGGTCGACCCGGTGGCCGGCCGGCCCGGCTTCTACGACTGGCTCAGCGAGCAGCTCGTGGCGCTGGTCGCCGCCCTGCCGAAGGAGTCCCAGCAGCTGGCCCGCCTCCTCGGCCTGCCCGACGCGCCCCGGCTGCGCGAGATCCTCGCCCGGCACCGGGTCACCGACCGCGACCCGGCCCTGCTGCACGGCGACCTCAACCCCTGGAACCTGGTCCGCCGGGACGACGGCCCGGCGCTCACCCTGATCGACTGGGAGATGGCCCTGGTCGGCGACCCGCTGTACGAGCTGGTCCGGCACATGCACCTCACCCCGACCCGGCCGGAGATCCGCGACCGCATGTTCCGCCGCTGGGAGAGGCGGCTGCCCGCGCGGTTCACGAAGAACTGGCAGGAGGACTGGCGGGTGTACCGGTGGACCGAGATCGTCCGCTCGGCCTACGTCGACCTCGACCGCCTGGTCACCGGCGCGAGCCTGGACGCGCCCAACGTCCGCCGCGCGCTGGACTCGTACGCCATGACCCTCGCCGCGGCCACCGCCTCCCTGGGGCTGTCGTCCCGCCGGCGCCACGACGCGCGCCTGCCCCCCGCCCTCGGCACCCACGAGTGAGACCGGGCTGAGAACTCCTCACGCCCCCACGTAGGCGGCCAGGTGCTCCCCGGTCACGGTGGACCGCGTGGCGACCAGCTCCCCGGGCGTCCCCTCGAACACCACGCGCCCTCCGTCGTGCCCGGCCCCCGGTCCCAGGTCGATGATCCAGTCCGCGTGGGCCATGACCGCCTGGTGGTGCTCGACCACGATGACCGACTTCCCCGAGTCGACCAGCCGGTCCAGCAGGGCGAGGAGGTGCTCCACGTCGGCCAGGTGGAGACCCGTCGTCGGCTCGTCCAGGACGTAGACACCGCCCTTGTCGGCCATGTGCGTGGCCAGCTTCAGACGCTGGCGTTCGCCGCCGGAGAGGGTGGTGAGGGGCTGGCCCAGGGTCAGGTAGCCGAGGCCGACGTCGGCCATCCGCGTCAGGATCCTGTGGGCCGCCGGGATGTGCGCCTCGCCGGCGGCGAAGAACTCCTCCGCCTCGGTCACCGACATCGCCAGCACCTGGGCGATGTCCCGCCCGCCGAGGGTGTACTCCAGCACCGACGCCTCGAAGCGCTTGCCCTCGCACTCCTCGCAGGGAGTGGCGACACCGGCCATCATCGCCAGGTCGGTGTAGACCACGCCGGCGCCGTTGCAAGTGGGGCAGGCGCCCTCGGAGTTGGCGCTGAACAGGGCCGGCTTGACGCCGTTGGCCTTGGCGAAGGCCTTGCGGATCGGCTCGAGCAGTCCGGTGTACGTCGCCGGGTTGCTGCGCCGGGAGCCGCGGATCGGGGTCTGGTCGATCGACACCACGTCCGCACCGGGCGGGACCGAGCCGTGCACGAGCGAACTCTTGCCCGAGCCGGCGACGCCGGTGACCACGCACAGCACGCCGAGCGGGACGTCGACGTCCACGTTCCGCAGGTTGTGCGTCGTCGCGCCGCGGATCTCCAGCGCGCCCGTCGGCTT
Organism: Streptomyces sp. FXJ1.172; assembly: GCF_001636945.3. Classification (NCBI taxonomy): domain Bacteria; kingdom Bacillati; phylum Actinomycetota; class Actinomycetes; order Kitasatosporales; family Streptomycetaceae; genus Streptomyces; species Streptomyces sp. FXJ1.172. The sequence continues at coordinate 5,161,823 of NZ_CP119133.2, forward strand.
GCGGACGGTGTCCTTCACGGCGGCCCGGTCGTCCAGGTGGCGGCCGGTGAGGGTGCCGCTGTCCCGCAGCCCCGCGACGGTGCCCTCGAAGCAGACCGTGCCGCCCTCCGTACCGGCGCCGGGGCCGAGGTCCACGACGTGGTCGGCGATCGCGATGACCTCCGGCTTGTGCTCCACGACGAGGACCGTGTTGCCCTTGTCGCGCAGGCGCAGCAGCAGCTCGTTCATGCGCTGGATGTCGTGCGGGTGCAGACCGGTGGTGGGCTCGTCGAAGACGTACGTGACGTCGGTCAGGGAGGAGCCGAGGTGGCGGATCATCTTCACGCGCTGCGCCTCGCCGCCCGACAGCGTGCCCGCCGGCCGGTCGAGCGAGAGATAGCCGAGGCCGATCTCCACGAACGAGTCCAGCGAGTGCCGCAGCGAGGCGAGCAGCGGCGCCACCGACGGCTCGTCCAGCCCCCGTACCCACTCGGCCAGGTCGCTGATCTGCATCGCGCACGCGTCGGCGATGCTCACCCCCGCGATCTTCGAGGAGCGGGCCGCCTCGGTGAGCCGGGTGCCCGCGCACTCGGGACAGACGGTGAAGGTGACCGCACGGTCCACGAAGGCCCGGATGTGCGGCTGCATGCCCTCCTTGTCCTTGGCGAGCATCGACTTCTGGATCCGCGGGACCAGGCCCTCGTAGGTCATGTTGATGCCCGCGATCTTCATCCGGGTCGGCTCGCGGTACAGGAAGTCCTGCAGTTCCCTCTTGCTGTACTCGCAGATCGGCTTGTCGGGGTCGACCAGGCCGGACTCGGTGTAGAGGCGGTAGTTCCAGCCGCCGGACTTGTAGCCGGGGACGGTCAGCGCGCCCTCGTTGAGGGACAGCGAGTCGTCGTAGAGCTGGCCGAGGTCGAGGTCGGAGACCGTGCCCCGGCCCTCGCAGCGCGGGCACATGCCGCCGGTGATGCTGAAGCTGCGCCGCTCCTTCACCTTCTGCCCGCCGCGCTCCACGGTGACCGCGCCGGCGCCGCTGATCGAGGCCACGTTGAAGGAGAACGCCTTGGGCGAGCCGATGTGCGGCGTGCCGAGCCGGCTGAAGAGGATGCGCAGCATGGCGTTGGCGTCGGTGGCGGTGCCGACGGTGGACCGGGGGTCGGCGCCCATCCGCTGCTGGTCGACGGTGATCACGGTCGTCAGCCCGTCGAGGACGTCGACCTCGGGGCGCGCCAGGCTCGGCATGAAGCCCTGTACGAACGCGCTGTACGTCTCGTTGATCAGCCGCTGCGACTCGGCGGCGATCGTGTCGAACACCAGCGAACTCTTCCCCGAGCCGGACACACCGGTGAAGACCGTCAGCCGGCGCTTGGGCAGCTCGACGCCGACGTCCTTGAGGTTGTTCTCGCGGGCGCCGTGCACCCGGATCAGGTCATGGCTGTCGGCGGTGTGCGCTGCGGTGAGGTCCATGCCGGCCAACCTAACGCCGCCCGGCGCGCCGGCGCTTCTCGAATCCTGACGACTCCTGACGACTCCTGACGGCGCCTGACGACATCGAGCCGTCCTACGCGGGCCCCGAGGTGTCGGCGGCCAGCGAGACGGCGAGCGCGCCGAGCACCGTGCCCATCAGCCGGCGCTGCACCTTGAGCCAGGAGGGCCGGCGGGCGAGGAAGACCGCGATCGTGCCGGCGGCGAGCACGATGGCGAGGTTGACCGCGATGCTCACCACGATCTGTACGGAGCCGAGCACCAGGCCCTGGAGCAGGACATGGCCCTTGTCCAGGTCGACGAACTGGGGGATCAGCGACACGTACATGATGGCGATCTTCGGGTTGAGCAGATTCGTCATCAGGCCCATCGTGAACAGCCTGCGCGGCGAGTCGTGCGGCACGTCCTGGGGGTCGAAGACCGAGACGCCGCCCGGCTTCAGGGCGTTCCAGGCGAGGTGGGCGAGGTAGGCGGCGCCAGCCAGCTTCACCGCGACGTACAGCCCGGGTACGGCGGTGAAGACGACCGACAGGCCCAGGTTCGCGGCGAGCAGGTACACCAGGAAGCCCAGGGCCACCCCGGCGAGGGAGATCATCCCGGCGCGTCTGCCCTGGGTGATGCTGCGCGAGACGAGATAGATCATGTTCGGCCCGGGCGTGAGCACCATGCCGAGTGCCACCACGCCCACCCCGAGGATCCCGCTCAGTTCCATCATGCGGCGAGCGTAGGGCAGGGCAATAGCTCAGTGCAATCGAAAGATTGCGCTCGGTGCAATTCTGTGCTGGGATGGCGGGCCATGAACGAACCCCGGGCGACGGACTACCGGAGCGTCGCCGACGCCGTGGCCGAGGAGATCCGCTCCGGCGTCCTGCGGCCCGGCGACCGGCTGCCCCCGCAGCGCGCGTTCGCCCGGCAGCACGGCATCGCCGGCTCCACCGCCACACGCGTGTACCGGGAACTGGCCCGCCGCGGCCTGACCGTGGGCGAGGTGGGACGCGGCACGTTCGTGCGCGCGGCGGGCGAGGGCTCGGCCACGGCGCTCACGGAGCCGGCGGCCGGCGGCCGGATCGACCTGGAGCTGAACTACCCCGCCGCGGCCGGGCAGAGCGCGCTGCTCGCCGAGGGGCTGGGCGGGCTGCTGCAGCCCGACGCCCTCGGCCACGCCCTGCGGCCGGCCGGCGCGGCCGGACTGCCCGCCGTCCAGGAGTCCGCCGCCGGGATCCTCGCCCGCGGCGGCTGGCACCCCGACCCCGCGCGGATCCTGTTCGCGGGCAACGGCCGGCAGGCCCTCGCGGCCGTCGTCACCGCGCTGGTGCCGCCGGGCGGGCGTCTTGGCGTCGAGGAGCTGACGTACCCGGTGGTCAAGGCGGTGGCGGCGCGGCTCGGCATCACGCTCGTACCCCTGGCGATGGACGCGGACGGCCTGGTTCCGCAGGCGGTGGCCGAGGCCCACGCCGCCGCGCCGCTGCACGCCGTCTACGTCCAGCCGAGGCTGCACAACCCGCTCTCGCTGTCGATGCCCGAGCAACGGGTCGTGGCGCTGGCCGAGGTCCTCGCGCGGCTCGGGCTGCCGGCCGTGGAGGACGCGGTCTGGGCGTTCCTGCGCGACGAACTGCCGCCGCTCGCCGCCCGCGCCCCCGAGCGGACCGTCCTGGTCGACAGCCTCTCCAAGCGGATCGCCCCCGGCCTGACCCTCGGCTTCGCCGTCGCCCCGCCCGACCTGACGGGCGCGATCGCGGCCGCCCTGCGGTCGGGCGGCTGGGCTCCCATGCGCTTCGCCCTGGAGGCCGCCCACCGCTGGCAGCAGGACGGCACGGTGCGCAAGCTGGTGGCCGCCAAGCGGCGGGAGGCGGCGCTGCGGCAGGAGATCGCGGCCCGGCACCTGGCCGGGTTCGCGGTGCGCAGCGACGCCGTCTCCTACCACTGCTGGTGGCAGCTGCCCCGCCCCTGGCGCGCGGACACGTTCGTCGCCGCCGCGGCCCGGCACGGCATCGGGGTCGTCCCCGCGGCCGCCTTCACCGTGGGCGGCGGCCACGCCCCGGCGGCGGTCCGCGTGGGGCTCGCCACACCACCGCCGGACGTCCTCGCCCGGGCGCTCGCCGCCCTCGCCGCTCTCGCCCGTTCGGCCCCGGAGGATCTGGTCGCCGACTGACCGCGGCGCGGCGGATGTCACGTTCCGGGCCCGGCCGGTGTCTTCATGCCGGACGACCGCACACGAGGTCCGAGGAGGACACCGGCATGACCCCGCGCATCACGAAGGCACAACTGCCCGCCGAGCTGCTCGAGAACATGATCGAGCAGCTCGGCGCCGTGCCCGAACCCGTCGAGGTGACCTGGCACAACCCCGAAGTGGCCCAGTCCAACCTGGAGTTCTCGGCGAAGCTCGGCCGGTGGAACGCGGCCGACGCGAGCCTGAAGTCGTTCGCGCACATGGCCGTGGCGGCGAAGGTGGGGTGCAGCTGGTGCCTCGACGTCGGCTACTTCCAGGCGCAGAACGAGAACCTGGACCTGGCCAAGGCGAGCCAGGTGCCGCGCTGGCGGGATTCGGAGGTGTTCACGCCGCTGGAGCGGGACGTGCTGGAGTACGCCGAGGCCATGACGGACACCCCGACCACCGTGACCGACGAGCTGTACGGGGGTCTGCTCGACCGGCTCGGCCCGGCGGCGATGGTCGAACTCACCGCGTACGTCGCCTTCGTCAACCTGGCGACCAGGAACAACACGGCCCACGGCATCCGGTCGCAGGGCTACTCCGATGCCTGCGAGATCCCGCTGGCGCCGCCGGTATGACGGCAAAGGACCGGGCAGGCCGGGAGGACAGGGGGGACTGGGCGGACCGGGAGGATCCTTTCACCGTCCACCGCGGCCTGCTGTTCACCGTCGCCTACGAGATGCTCGGGTCGGCGGCCGACGCCGAGGACGTGCTCCAGGATTCCTGGCTGCGGTGGGCCGGGGCGGACCGGGCGGAGGTCCGCGACCCGCGCTCGTACCTCGTCCGGGTCGTCACCCGGCAGTCGCTCAACCGGCTGCGCACCCTCACGCGCAGTCGCGAGGAGTACGTCGGCGAATGGCTGCCGGAGCCGCTGCTGACCAGCCCCGATGTCGCCGAGGACGTCGAACTCGCGGAGAGCGTCTCGATGGCCGTGCTGACGGTGCTGGAGACGCTGGGGCCGACCGAGCGCGCGGTGTTCGTGCTGCGGGAGGTCTTCGACCTGCCGTACGGCGAGATCGCCGAGGCCGTCGGGAAACCGGCGGCCACGGTCCGGCAGATCGCGCGCCGGGCCCGCGAGCACGTGGCGGCCCGGCGGCCCCGGGTGCGGGTGAGCCGCGCGGAGCAGCAGGCCGTGGTGGAGCGGTTCCTGCGGGCGCTGCGCACCGGGCGGGTGCAGGAGCTGCTGGACCTCATGGCGCCGGACGTGGTCATGATCACGGACGGCGGCGGGGTGGTGGCCGCCGGCCTGACGCCGTTCCACGGGGCCGGCGCGGTGGCGAGGATCCTGGCACGCGCGCACCAGGTGACGGGCGTCTTCGAGCCGAGGCCGGTGTTGCTCAACGGCGCCCCCGCCGTACGGCTCGACTTCGACGGCGAACCGGGCGCGATCGGCCTCACGGTGGCGGACGGCCGGATCACCGGCCTCTACGTCGTACGCAACCCGCACAAGCTGACCCGCCTGGACGAGCCGTCCGAGCTGGCCCGGTGAGCGACCGGCACACTTTTGCAAGCGGGGTGCTTGCAATTGTTAGCGGACGTGGTGCAAGGTGGAGGCATGGCATCGCTGAACGTCGGCAACCTCGGTGAGTACCTGCGCGAACAGCGGCGGAACGCCCAGCTGTCGCTGCGGCAGCTCGCCGACGCCGCCGGGGTGTCCAATCCGTACCTGAGCCAGATCGAGCGCGGGCTGCGCAGGCCCAGCGCGGAGGTGCTCCAGCAGGTCGCCAAGGCCCTGCGCATCTCCGCCGAGACGTTGTACGTCCGCGCCGGAATCCTCGACGCCGAGCGGGACCTCGACGAGGTGGAGACGCGCGCCGTCATCCTCGCCGATCCCTCGCTCAACGAGCGGCAGAAGCAGGTGCTGCTCCAGATCTACGAGTCCTTCCGCAAGGAGAACGGATTCGGGGTCGGCGAGAGCGCCGCGGACGAGGACGGCGCGGGGCGTACGGACGACACCGGCGGCACGGCTGCCACCGACGCGGACGCCGCCGACATGGATGCCGACGACGTCGATGCCGGTCCGCGGCGGACGGCCGGATAACCGGACCAGGGCGCCGGCCGCCCCACCGCGGACCACACCAACCTCAGCCGAACGCGAATCCGGGAGGACCAGATCACCATGGCCATCACCGACGACCTGCGCAAGACCCTCAGCGACCCGACTCCGCTCTACTTCGCCGCCGGCACCGCCGACCTCGCCTACAAGCAGGCCAAGAAGGTGCCCGCCCTGGTCGAGCAGCTGCGGGCCGAGGCCCCGGCCCGCATCGAGGCCGTGCGCAACACCGACCCCAAGGCCGTGCAGGAGAAGGCCGCCGCCCGCGCCAAGGAGGCGCAGGAGACCCTCCAGACCAAGGTCAACGAGTTCCTCGGCACCCTCGACGTGGACCTGAAGAAGCTCGGCGAGCAGGCCCAGGACCTCGCCCTGCGCGGCGTCGGCGTCGCCGCCGAGTACGCCGTCAAGGCCCGTGAGACCTACGAGAAGGTCGCCGAGCACGGTGAGCAGGCCGTGAAGACCTGGCGCGGCGAGGCCGCCGACGACCTCGAGGAACTGGCCATCACCGTCGAGGGCCGGACCGAGCCGGCCGAGGTCAAGGACGAGCCGAAGCCCGCCGGGGCCGGCGCCGAGGCCGACACCGAGAAGAAGCCGGCCGCGAAGAAGACCCCGGCGCCGCGCAAGAGCACCACCGCGAAGAAGACCACCCCGCCCGCGAAGTGAGCGCGAGCGACGAGTCGGCATCGGGCCGGGCACCTTCGGGGTGTCCGGCCCGTTGTCCGGGTACGGTGGCTGTACGGACGACTCGACTCGGGTGGTGGGTACTGTGCTGATGACGGCAGTCGGCGGAGTGATGTGGCTGATCTTCACCGCCATACTGGCGCTCGCCATCGTGGCGTTCGTGATGGCCGCGATCTTCCGTGAGGACGCCTACCGCGCCGCGGACAAGCAGAACAAGGGCTTCTGGCTGATCATCCTGGGCATCGCGGTGGCGGTGAACCTGTTCGTGCCCATGCTGTTCCTGCAGCTGGCCGGCCTGGTGGCGACGATCGTGTTCTTCGTGGACGTACGCCCGGCCCTCCAGCAGGTCTCGGGCGGAAGGGGCGGCAAGGGCTTCCGCCGCAGGGGCCGCGGAAGCAGCAGCGACGGCCCGTACGGCCCGTACAACGGGGGCCGGTAGGGCCGGCAGAGGGTCCCGCGGAGGCGCGGGACCATGTTGGACCTGCGCGGCTCCGCCGCCCGGGTGCGGGCACCACGCACGGCCCGCACCCGGCCACGGCGAGGCGCCCCCTGCGGCGAGAGCCCGGCTATGACGTCCGGTCCAGCAGCACGACCGCCACGTCGTCGGTCAGCTCGCCCCCGTTGAGATCCCGGACCTCACTGACGGCGGCCCGCAGCAGTGCCTCCCCGCGCAGCCCTTCGGCGAGCTGCCTGCGGATCATCGACACCATCCCGTCCTGCCCCAGCCGCTCGCGCCCCTCGCCGACGCGCCCCTCGATCAGCCCGTCCGTGTAGAGCATCAGGCTCCACTCGGCGCCCAGCTCCACCTGCATCCGCGGCCAGCGGGCGCCGGGCAGCAGGCCGAGCGCGGGACCGTTGTTGTCGTACGGCAGCAGCCGCGCGCTCCGGCCGGGGCGCGCGAGCAGCGGGGCGGGGTGGCCCGCCAGGCACAGGCCCGCGCTCCGGCCGTCCGGGGCGATGTCGACCGTGCACAGCGTCGCGAAGATCTCCTCGTCGGCGCGCTCGTGCTCCAGCACCTCCTGGAGCGTGCTCAGCAGCTCGTCCCCGCACAGTCCGGCCAGCGTCAGCGCCCGCCAGGCGATGCGCAGCTCCACGCCGAGCGCGGCCTCGTCCGGGCCGTGGCCGCAGACGTCACCGATCATGGCGTGCACGGTGCCGTCGGGCGTGCGGACGGCGTCGTAGAAGTCGCCGCCGAGCAGCGCCCGGGAGCGGCCGGGGCGGTAGCGGGCGGCGAAGCGCAGCGCGGAGCCGTCCAGCAGGGGCGTGGGCAGCAGCCCGCGCTCCAGGCGGCGGTTCTCCTGTGCGCGCAGCCGGCCCTCGGCCAGTCGCCGTTCGGCGGTGTCGGAACGCTTCCTCTCCACCGCGTACCGGATGGCACGGCTGAGCAGCCGGCCGTCCAGCTCGTCCCGGAAGAGGTAGTCCTGCGCGCCCACGCGCACGGCCTCGGCGCCGCGCTCGGCGTCCGCCGAGGCGGTCAGCGCGAGGACGGCATGCCGGGGCGCGAGCCGGAGCACGTGCCTCAGCACGGCCAGCTCGTCGTCGGCGTCGCTGCCGCCCGGCGCCGGGAGCGCGAGGTCGAGCAGGATGCAGTGGACGTCGTCGGTGAGCAGCCGCTCGGCCTCGGTGAGGTTGCGGGCGGTGCGCACGCGGATCGGCTTGCCGGACGGGTCCAGCAGCTCGGGCACGATCGGCGAGGCCGTCGGATCGTCCTCGATCAGCAGCAGGGTGAGAGTGGTGCCGGTGCCGCTCGTGGGCGTGGCGTCGCGGTGGACCTCTTCCTTGAGGGGGCCGCCGACTGCGGAGGCGGCCTGCGCCTGACCACTCTCCACGGCCGGGATCGCTCTCTGCCGCGGTACGGGTACGGGCATCGTCTGGGTTCCTTCCCTCCCCCCGAGGGCACGGCGGCGTCGAGGGTCTCGAGGCCACCGACGGGTGACCATAGCGGCATTGCCCGCCCCGATGGAATGGTGTGAGCCGCGTCGCTCGCGCGCAGGCCGCCGTCATATGCCGCGTTCCGTACGACAGTTGGACAGGGCACCCCGGCCCGGGGGATGACGAAGCTCACGTCCGGCCGGGATCCGCTCGGGTGTTGAGGGTGGAGTGGGTCACGTGGCGTGGTTCACGTGGCGCGGGTCACGGGGATTCCCCGGGGCGTGCAAGGAGGGGGCGCGGGGAACCGCGCGGCCGGCCACGCCCCGTGCGCCCCGGTCGTGCGCCCGGCCGTGCGGCCTACGCGTCCGGGCGCACGACCCCCAGGATCGGCATCGAGCCGGCCCCCGCGATCGTCACGTTCCGCCCCGGGCGCGGGGCCTGGATGATCGCGCCGTCGCCGATGTAGATGGCGACATGGCTGGCGTCGGTGAAGTAGATGATGAGGTCGCCCGGGCGCATGTCCTTGATGTCGATGTGCTTGAGCTGCTGCCACTGCTCCTGCGAGGTGCGCGGAATGGGGTGGCCGGCCGCCGCCCAGGCCTGGGAGGTCAGGCCCGAGCAGTCGAAGGAACTGGGGCCCTCGGCACCCCATACATAGGGCTTGCCGAGCTGGGCGGTGGCGAACGTGACGGCCTTCTTGCCCTGCTCGGAGGCCTTGGCGTTGATCTCCTTCAGGACGCCGGTGTCCAGCCAGGCGGTCTGCGCCTTCAGCGCGGCCTGGTCCTCGAGCTGCTGAAGCCGCTCCTGGTCCTTCTTCGCCAGCTCGGACTCGAGCTTCTTGGCGGCGGCGATCTGCTGCTCGATCTTCTTCTTGGCGGCGGCCTTGGCCTTGCGTTCGGCGTCCAGTTTCGTCCACTGCTCGGCGGCGTCGGCGGCGTACGCCTGCAAGTCCTTCTGGGTGCCGGCCAGTTCGCCGATCATCGTCCCGGCCGCCCGCTGGCTCTGGAGCACCAGCCCGGCCCCGTCCAGGACCTGGCCCGGGTCGTTGCTGAGCAGGAACTGGGCGGTGGGCGGCATGCCTCCGGTGCGGTACTGCTCGCGGGCCGCCGCGCCCGCCTGGTCCTTGAGCCGGTCGAGCTTCCGCTGCCCCTCGTCGATCTTCTTGGCCAGCGCGACGATCTCGGCGGACTGCTGCTTGGTCTTCTCCTCGGCCGCGTTGTAGGCGTCGGTGGCGACGGCCGCGTCGTGGTAGAGGCGGTCGAGCTTCGCGCGGACCTTCTCGAGGTCCTTGTCGGGCGCGGGAGTCGAGGACGGTGCCGAGGAGGGCGCCGGGGAAGTGCCCGGTGTGGGTGCCGGGTCGGCGAAGGCCGTGCCGGGTGCCGCCAGCGCGGTCACCGCGCAGACCACGGTCACGGCGGCCGTCAGGATGCCGCGCTTGCCCCAGCCCATCACACGTCCCCCAAACTGATTTCCCGTCAGTAACTTACGGTGCCTGGGGGATCGTGCCACGTGACGGCGCAAAACGACAGAGGCACGGAAAACGACACAGGAAGGAATGCCCCCCTGTCCGGCCCCGCATGACGATCTCCCGCCGGTGTGACGAACGACGCACACAGATCGTTCCCCCGGGCCGGCCCGGACGCGGATGTCAGCCGCGTGGCGCCAACGCCCCCCACGCCACCGTCACTTCGCCCTGCCGCCAGCGCGCGGGGGAGTCCGTCACCGGCCAGTCGGCCCTCAGGTCCCGCACCGCGCGCAGCCAGCGCTGCCGGGCGCCGTAGGAGGCGTAGGGCGCGGCGGCGGCCCAGGCGCGGTCGAAGTCGCGCAGGAAGGCATGCACCGGCTCGCCGGGGACGTTGCGGTGGATGAGCGCCTTCGGCAGCCGCTCGGCGAGGTCCGACGGACGCTCCAGCGAGCCCAGCCGGGTGGCGAAGGTCACCGTCCGCGGCCCCTCCGGGCCGAGCGCCACCCATACGTGCCGCCGGCCGATCTCGTCGCACGTCCCCTCGACCAGCAGCCCGCCGCGCGAGCCGGCGCCCGCCGGGGCGAGCCGTGCGCACAGCCGCTCCCACACCGCGGCGACCTGGTCCTCGTCGTACTGGCGCAGCACATTGGCGGCCCGGACGAGCAGCGGGCGCCCGGCGACGGGGATCTCGAACCCGCCGTGCCGGAAGGCCAGGCCGTCGCGCGCGTAGGGCGCGGCCGCCGCGACCCGCTCCGGTTCGATCTCGACGCCGACCACGCGCGCGTGGGGCGCGACGCTCCGCAGCCGGCCGAGCAGTTCGACGGCGGTCCAGGGCGCGGCGCCGTAGCCGAGGTCGATGGCCAGCGGATCCTCGGCGCGGCGCAGTTCGGCGCCGTGCGTGGCGGCGATCCAGCGGTCCATGCGCCGCAGCCGGTTGGGGTTGGTCGTCCCGCGCGTCACCGTTCCCATGACGGGGGCCCGCCCGCCCGGGCGAAGCCGGGAGTGGGGGAGGAGCGCTGCGCGGGCTGTCATACGTACGAGGGTAAGCGGGGCCCCGCAGGCGCCGGGCCGGCCGAGCGGACTCGCCGCGCCCACCCGAACGGTTGAGCGAGCGATGGTCATGATTGGGTAAAGGGGGTCGATCGGGAAATGGCGGCGCCCCCGCCCGCTGTTGCACCACCTGGGAGGGTGCCGATGGCCCTCCGCCCGGCATGCCCGCAGCGAGGAGGAACGCCACGTGAGCCAGTACGTCAGCAGGCTCGGGCGGCGCTCCCCGTCGGCCGCCTCCCGGCTCCGGCTGCACCGCAGGCCCCGCCGGGTCGCCATGCTCTCCGTGCACACCTCGCCGCTCCACCAGCCCGGCACCGGCGACGCCGGCGGCATGAACGTCTACATCGTGGAACTGGCCCAGCGGCTCGCCGCGATCAACATCGAGGTCGAGATCTTCACCCGGGCCACCTCCGGCGGTCTCGCGCCCACCGTCCAGCTGTCCCCCGGCGTCCTCGTCCGGCACGTCGACGCGGGCCCCTACGAGGGCCTCGCCAAGGAGGACCTGCCCGCCCAGCTGTGCGCCTTCACCCACGGCGTGATGCAGGCATGGGCCGGTCACCGCCCCGGCCACTACGACCTCGTCCACTCCCACTACTGGCTCTCCGGCCACGTCGGCTGGCTCGCCGCCCAGCGCTGGGGCGTGCCCCTGGTGCACGCCATGCACACGATGGCCAAGGTCAAGAACGCCAACCTGGCCGATGGCGACACGCCCGAGCCCGCCGCCCGCGTCATCGGCGAGACCCAGATCGTCTCCGCCGCCGACCGGCTCATCGCCAACACCGAGGAGGAGGCCGACGAGCTGGTACGGCACTACGCCGCCGACCCCGCCAAGGTCGCCGTGGTCCACCCGGGCGTCAACCTCGGCCGCTTCCGCCCCGCCGACGGCCGCGCCGCCGCCCGCCTGCGCCTGGGCCTGCCGCAGGACGCCCTGATCCCGCTCTTCGCCGGCCGTATACAGCCCCTGAAGGCCCCGGACGTGCTGCTGCGTGCCGTGGCCGCCCTGCTGGAGGAGCGCCCGGAGCTGCGCTCGCGGATCCTCGTCCCGGTCGTCGGCGGCCCCAGCGGCAGCGGGCTCGCCAAGCCGGAGGGGCTGCAGAAGCTCGCCGCGCGGCTCGGCATCGCCGATGTCGTACGGTTCAGGCCGCCGGTCGGCCAGGAGCAGCTCGCGGACTGGTTCCGGGCCGCGTCCGTGCTGGTCATGCCGTCCTACAGCGAGTCCTTCGGGCTCGTCGCCATAGAGGCGCAGGCGGCCGGTACACCGGTGCTGGCGGCGTCCGTCGGCGGTCTCCCGGTGGCCGTACGGGACGGCGAGACCGGTTTCCTGGTCCAGGGGCACGATCCGGCCGACTACGCGCGCGTGCTGCGCCGTTTCGCCGACGAGCCCGCCCTCGCCGCCACCATGGGCCGGGCCGCCGCCCGGCACGCGCAGTCCTTCGGCTGGGACACGGCGGCCGCCGCCACCGCCGAGGTCTACACGGCCGCGACCCAGTCCCACCGCCGTCGCGTACGCTCCCACCATGGGTGATGCGGAGAAGACGGGACAGGTCCTCGAGGACGTCCTGAAGGACGCCGAACTGGAGTGGGAGAGCCCGGAGCCCGGGAACTACGTCGTCAAGCTCCCCGGCACCCGCAAGCTGTCCACGACGGTCTCCCTCCTCGTCGGCCGGCACTCGCTGTCGCTCAACGCGTTCGTCATCCGCCACCCCGACGAGAACGAGGCGGGCGTCCACCGCTGGCTCCTGGAGCGCAACCTCAAGCTGTACGGGGTGAGTTACGCCGTCGACCGCCTCGGCGACATCTACGTCACCGCCCGCCTGCCGCTCTCCTGCGTGACGCCCGACGAGATCGACCGCCTCCTCGGCCAGGTCCTCGAGGCCGCCGACGGCGCCTTCAACACCCTTTTGGAGCTGGGCTTCGCCTCCGCCATCCGCAAGGAGTACGCCTGGCGGGTGTCGCGCGGCGAGTCCACACGCAACCTGGACGCGTTCAGGCATCTGATCGAGCGCCCGACGGACTGAGGACCACCGGCCGGACGGACGCCGTGCGCCCGCGCAACCTGTACGACGCTCAGCGCGCGCTGAGCCGGTAGCGGCCGGGCGTGACCCCGACCAGCTTCTTGAAGTGCCTGGTGAGATGGGCCTGGTCGCAGAACCCGGTGGCGGCCGCCACCTCACCCGGAGCCCGTCCGTCCAGCAGCAGCCGCCGGGCCCGCCCGACCCGCCGGGACGTGAGGTACTGGTGCGGGGCGATGCCGTACGCGCGGCTGAACGCCCGTACCAGATGCGCGGGATGGGCGTGCAGCAGCCGCGCGGCCTCCTCGAGCCCGACCCCGTCCACGACCCGCGCGTCGAGCAGCTCGCGCAGCCGCCGGGCGAGGAGGGGACCGGCCCGGTGGGCCGATGTGTCCCGCCGGTTCCGCCGGTCCCGCAGGTGATCCCGCAGCCGCTCCGCGACGAGGGCCAGCCGGCTCTCCGCCTCCAGCTCGTCACCGGCCCGGGCGAGCGCCGAGTGCAACTGCCCGACGCGCCGCCGCAGCAGGGGATCGACGAGGTCGGGCCCGTCGACGGCCGCGCCGATGAGGTCGGCGCCGAGCCGGCTGGTGTCCAGGTACACGACCCGCTTGCGGAAGCCGTGCGGGGTGGCGGGCGCGCCGTTGTGCGGGACGTGCGGCGGCAGCAGCGAGACGGTGCCGAGCGGGGTCCCGTGCTCGTGCCGCTCCAGGTCGTAGCGCACGGCCCCGTCGTCCACGATGAGCAGCGTCCACACGTCGTGGACGTGCATCGGGTAGGCGTACTCGGTGAAGTGGGCGTGGAAGACCTCCACGACGCCCGGGACGCGCGGGCGCCAGGCGGAGACTTCCTGCTGGTCGGCGGCCACGCAAAGAACGTACAAGACCCGCCGCCCGGCCGCCCGGCAGTCTCGGTGCATGAACACCGAACCGATCCGCTTCGACACGAAGATCGCCGTACTGCTGCGCGAGGACCTGGAGCCCTGGCAGCGCCTCAACGTCACCGCGTTCCTGGTCAGCGGCCTCGGCAGCCAGATCCCCGAGGTGATCGGCGAGCCGTACGAGGACGCGGACGGTGTGCCGTACCTCCCCATGTTCCGCCAGCCGGTCCTGGTCTTCGAGGGCACGAAGGAGACCCTGAAGGCGGCCCACGCCAGGGCGCTGAGCCGCGCCCTGCCCCGCGCGGTCTTCACGGCGGACCTGTTCACGACGGGCAACGACCGCGACAACCGCGCGGCGGTACGCGCCGCGCCGACGGCCGGGCTGGACCTGGTGGGGCTGGCGGTGTACGGGCCGCGGGGCGGGGTGGACAAGGTGTTGAAGGGGGCGCGGATGCATCCCTGAGGCCTTGCGCCCCGGCACCCCCGGGCCGGGTCAGTGCTCGAACATCCCCGGCTGGTAGTCGCCGGCGGGCATCCGGAGGATGACGTTCATGCGGTTGTACGCGTTGATGAGGGCGACCAGCGTCATCAGGCCGAAGAGCTGGTTCTCGTCGTAGTGCTTGACGGCGTTCATCCACACGTCGTCCGGGACACCGCCGGCCGCGTCGGCGATCCGGGTGCCCTCCTCCACCAGTTCCAGGGCGGCCCGCTCCTCCTCGGTGAACACCTTGGCCTCCCGCCAGGTGGCGACCAGGTTCATCCGCTGCACGGTCTCACCGGCGGCGGCCGCGTCCTTGGTGTGCATGTCGGTGCAGAATCCGCACCCGTTGATCTGGCTGGCCCGGATCTTCACCAGCTCCTGCGTGGCGGCGGGCAGGCCGGACTCGGCGACCACCTGGCCCACCGCGTTGAGGTGCTTGATGACCTGGCCGGCGAGCGGGTTGGCGAAGACGTTCAGACGCGCTTCCATGATCTGTTGCTCCCGTGTGTTGCTGGCTTGCTTCACAGCTCTGACGCGCGGGGCGGCCAGGATGTGACATGGTCGAATGTGACGGCCGTCACACCTCTCGTCGAAGTGCCGGCCCCGGCGGGGACGGCGGTGACGGGGACGGCGGTGGCAAGGGCGGCGTTGGTCAGGCGGTGAGGCCCTCGATCGCCACGGGAAGGTGGCGCGGGCCGCGCAGCACCGCGTTGGCACGGTACGGCGGCGGGTCCTCGAGCAGCCCGGAGAACTTGACCCGGCGGAACAACTCGGGCACGGCCAGGTGCAGTTCTATGCGGGCGAGGGAGGCGCCGAAGCAGTAGTGGATGCCGGTGTAGAAGCCCAGGTGCTCGTTGTCCTTGCGGTCGGGATCGAACCGGTCGGGGTCCTCGAAGCGCCGGGGGTCGCGGTTGGCCGCGGCCAGCATGAGCCAGACCGGTGAGCCCTTGGGGATGCTGGTGCCTGCGATGTCGATGTCGTCCAGGGCCGTGGTCCACGGGACGAACTGCACCGGGGGCTCGTACCGCAGCACTTCCTCGATGAGCGGGACGGCCAGTTCCGGCTCCTTCTGGAACCGCTCGAGGATGTCGGGGTGGCGCAGCAGGGTGAGGGTCGTGTTGGTGATCGCGTTGACGGTGGTCTCGTGGCCGGCGACCAGCAGCAGCACCGCGGTGGATTCCAGATCTGCCGGTGTCATGTCGGGGGCGAGCGCGCTGAGGATCCCGGGGCCGGGGTGGCGGCGTTTGGTCTCGATCAGGTCGGACAGGTAGGCGCCCAGCTCCTGGCGTGCCCGCATGCCCTTTTCCTGGCCGTCGTCGGCGCCGGGGTGCGGATCGAGCGCCGACGCCAGGGCATCGGCCCAGACGTGGAAGCGCGCTTCGTCCTCGCGCGGCACCCCGAGGACCTTGCAGATCGCGGTGACGGGAAGGGGGTAGGCGAAGTCCTCGACGATGTCGACCTGGTCCTTGCCTTCGAAGGCGTCGAGCAGCTCGGTGACGACCCTGGCCAGCTCTCCGCGCATGCCGTCGAGGAATCCGGGGCTGTGCGGGGGACCGAACGGCCGGTTGACGGTGTCGCGCAGCCGGTCGTGCGCGGGCGGGTCGGTGAAGATGAAGCTGGGCGGCAGACCGCTCTCCTCCGTCGGCTGCCCGGGGCGGGCGTAGCCGGGCGGGCGGTTGCTCGTGTCGTTGCTCAGCCGCGGGTCGTTGGCCAGGCTCCGCACCTCGTAGTAGGTGCTGACCAGGTAGGTGCCGTCGTCCTCCCGCCGCACCGGTGTCTTTCGCAGTTCCGCGTAGAGCGGGTACGGATCGGCCCGGTTGGCGTAGTCGGTGATCTGCGCGGAGATGGGGTCGGGCGTCATGGTGTCTCCTGCGGGGCTCCGGGCGGCACAGGGCCGGTGATCAGGCATGCGACGGAACGAACTCGACACGCCGTTCGCTCGGTGAGTGACCCGTCAGCGTGACCGTGGCCCCGTGGGTGGGCAGGTGCGGGTCGGGGAAGGCCGGGTCGACCGGCTGCAGCGTCTCGGTGCGGCGGTCGACCGCGCGGTACTCCGGCGGGAACGGCGCGCCGGCCGCGATCTGCTGCTCGTAGAACCCCAGCCACTTGGCCCCGTCGAAGGACGCCGCGGCGATGACGCGGCCCCGGTACCCGTACACCGCGACGAACCGCTCCTCGGTGAGCGCCCCCTGGGCGACGACCAACTGGTCGCCGAGCGAAGGCACCCCCACCGACTTGATGTTGACGCCGAACTGGGAGGACCAGAACATCGGCAGCCACAGGTGCGGACGGCGCTCGGGACCCGCACAGATCATGTTGTGGGCGGCGATCTGGGCCTGCTCGACCGCGTTGCCCCAGTGCTCCAGCGCCAGGAACTGGTAGTCGAACAGCGGGTGGGGGCTGCGTGCGACGTCACCGGCGGCGTAGATGTCGTCGGTGACGATGCCGTTGACGTCGAACACCCGGCACCCGGCGTCGCACGCGATCCCCCGGGGACCCGCGGCCAGGCCCGAGCCGGCGAGCCATTCCGTGTTCCGCATGGCACCGAGCGAGACGACCGCCACCTCCACGTCGATCGCCGAACCGTCGGACAGATGGGCGCGTCTGAGCCGTCCCACATCGTCGCCCTCGAGGGCGGTGACGCTGATGCCGCAGCGCAGGTCGACTCCGTGCGCCCGCTGCAGCCGGTCCGCGACCGCGCCGATCACTCCGCCGAGTGCGCCCACCAGCGGTGCCGGGCCGCGTTCGGCGACCGTGACCTCAAGGCGCAACTCCCGGCAGGCAGAAGCCACTTCGGAGCCCGTGAAACCGGCGCCGATCACCAGCACCCGGGACACGCCTGCGGCCAGTTTCCGGGTCAGACGTGCGGAGTCGTCGCGCGTACGCAGCACGAACACCCCGTCCAGCGCTGCCTCTTCCGGGTGGAACCAGGGGCGCGCTCTGGTGCCGGTGGTGATCAGCAGGCGGTCGTAGGGAACGGTGTCGCCGTTCGCCAGCCGTACCCGCCTGGCGTCCCGGTCCAGGCCCTCGGCGGCGACGCCCAGACGCCATTCGGCGTCGATGTCGCGCCGCCGCGGCAGCGCGGTGTCCTCGGGCCGTGCCCGCCCGAGCAGCGCCTGCTTGGACAGCGGCGGCCGGTCGTAGGGCTCGTACGGCTCGTCACCGATCATGGTCAGTGATCCGGTGAAGCCCTTCTCGCGCAGGGTCTCCGCCGCGCGCAGGCCGGCCAGCGAAGCACCGACGACGACGATGCGGCCCTGGCGCCGCAGGACCTCGGCGTCCGTGTCAGCCGGCATGGGGCTCCACCTGCTTCGTCGGCTCGTCGGAGCAGTCGAGGAGGATGGCCTGGACCGGGCAGGCGGCAGCGGCCTTCTCCACCCGGTCACGCTGTGCCTCGTCGAAGCGAGGGGAGAACAGCAGCGCTTCCTTCCCGTGCAGGGAGAAGACGTCCGGGGCGAGGAAGACGCACTGCGCGAATCCCTGGCACCGGTTGAGATCGACGACAAGCCTCATCTGGAACCCGCTCTCTGCACGGGCCGCGGTAGCCGCGGCTCCGCGGCCCTCTGCGCTTCGTCCATACGATCGGCCGGCATGCCTCCTCCTCAGGATCGACCCCTCCGGAGCGGGCCCGCAACGCGAGGGCGCCCCGGCGGTCTCCGCCCGGCCGACAGCGGCTCCGCCCCCGCCCAAAGGCGGTTCCAGAACGGCAGCAAGCCCCCTGCCGGCGGAGAAACCGCAGGCAGGGGGCTTGATCAGGTCGGCTTGCCGCTGACGCAGGGCCGGTCAGCTCAGCCGGTAGCCGTTGTAGCCGTATCCGATCTTGACGCGGGAGGCCAGCGGGTGCGAGACGTTGCCCGTGCCCTCGTACAGCCACAGGCTGCCGCCGCTGTCGCGGGCGATCAGGTCGGAGTGGCCGTTGCCGGTCATGTCACCGTTCATCACGTACGCGGTGTAGTGGAAGCCGTAGCCGATCTTCACGCGGGACGCCAGCGGTGCCGACGGGTTGCCGGTGCCCTTGTACAGCCACAGGTTCCCGGAGGAGTCCTGGGCGAGCAGGTCGAGCTTGCCGTCGCCGGTGAAGTCACCCTTGCCGAGGACGTCGGCGCCGTACATGTTCCAGCCGTAGCCGAGCTTGACGCGCGAGCTGAAGTTGCCGTGGCCGGTGCCCGGGTAGAGCCAGAAGTTGCCGCTGGAGTCCACGGTCAGCAGGTCCTGGTGGCCGTCACCGGTGACGTCGCCGGGCACGAGCATGACCTTCATGCCGTTCCAGCCGGTCCCGAGCCTGGTGACCTCGGTGTTGCCCGTGGACAGGTTGTAGTGCTGCCAGTACAGGGTGCCGTCGTTGGTGCGTACCAGCAGGTCGGCGTAGCCGTCGCGGTCCAGGTCGGCCTGGCGCACCAGGTTGACCCCGCTCCAGTCGCCGAGCGACACCCGGGACCCGAAGGACTTGCCCCGCGAGTCGTACTCGTAGCCCTGGCCGTTGGAGGCGATCGCGAACATGTCGGCGCGGCCGTCACCGTTCAGGTCGGTGTCGTCGATGCGCGGTTCGGTCGCCCCGACGTACTTGCTCAGCTTGGTGAAGACGCTGTACGAGCCCTGGCTCACGCAGTCCTGCACACCCCACGACACGACACCCACGACGCGCCCGCCGACGACCAGCGGGCCGCCGGAGTCGCCGTTGCAGGTGGCGACCGTGCCGCTGTCGGAGCCGCTGGCCGGCGCACCGACGCAGGTCATGGCACCGGCCACGAAGTCGCTGCCGTAGTAACCCGAGCAGGTCGGGTCGCCGTTGACCGGCACGGTGGCCTTGCGGAGGGTCTGCGAGATGTCCTGGCTGGTGGAGCTGGTGCGCCCCCAGCCGTAGATCTGCGCCTGGGTGCCCGCCTTGTACGACGTGGTGTCGTCGGAGGTGGTGATGGGCAGCGGCTTGGCGCTGATCGGGTTGGGCAGCGTCAGCACGGCGACGTCGTTGACGGCGGTGCCGTGCGGGGTGATCGTGAACGACGAGTCGTTCCACTGCCGCCAGACGCCCGACACCGTGCCGCCGTGGAAGTCGGTGGTGTTGGTCGTCGAGTCGGTGGTCGGCAACTGGTCGGTGCCGTAGATGATGGCGCCGTTGTTGTGCCAGTCGTAGCCCGAGACGCAGTGCGCGGCGGTGAGGATCTTCGTGGGCGACACGACGGTGCCGCCGCAGAAGAAGCCGACGTCGTCACTCTTGTCGGTGGTGCCCTTGTCGTCGTAGTACCACAGCTGCACCATCCACGGGGCCGTGGAGATGCTGGTGGTCGTGCCGCCGATGACCTGCGCTTCGGCGGTGCCGGAGGCCGACGGCTGCGGCTTCGGGCTGGTGGTGGTCCCGGACGGCGCGCCGGTGCTCGCGGCGGGTCGCAGGATCGCGGGGGTGTTGCCGGCCGGCGCGCTGAGCGCGCCGTGCACGCGGGCGGTGAGCTGCGACTTGCCGACGCTGCTGTGGCCCTTGACGCCGATGCCCGTCGGTAGCGGCGCCGCGTTGGCGGGCGCCATGACGAACGCACCCGCGCCGCCGAGGAGCAGCGTGGCGGCAGCGGCGGGTACGGCTATCCGGCCCCGGCGACGGTGTTTCCCGCCTCTGTGGGCAGAGGACACTCATGTCTCCTGTGGTGAAGATGCTGGGGGGGTGGCATCGAAGAAGGCGGCTGATCATACTTCCGCCCCGTCGATCTTCACCAGCCTCTTACACCACGGAAACCCGAATTTCCCGCCCCGCTCACCGAACAAGCCCTCCACCAGCAGACATCCCGCGGGCGGAGGGCTTGATCGGTGGGGCTTACTTCTTCTTGCCCTGGTTCTTGACCGCCTCGATCGCCGCCGCGGCCGCCTCGGGGTCGAGGTACTTGCCGCCGGGGGTGACCGGCTTGAAGTTCTCGTCCAGCTCGTAGTACAGCGGGATGCCCGTCGGGATGTTCAGGCCCGCGATGTCGGCGTCGGAGATGCCGTCCAGGTGCTTGACCAGGGCGCGCAGCGAGTTGCCGTGGGCCGCGACCAGGACGGTGTGGCCGTCGAGGAGGTCGGGGACGATGCCGTCGTACCAGTAGGGGAGCATGCGGACGACGACGTCCTTGAGGCACTCCGTGTCCGGGCGCAGCTCCGGCGGGATGGAGGCGTAGCGGGGGTCGTTCGCCTGGGAGAACTCGGAGTCGTCCGCGAGCGGGGGCGGCGGGGTGTCGTACGAGCGGCGCCAGAGCATGAACTGCTCCTCGCCGAACTCGGCCAGCGTGGCCGCCTTGTCCTTGCCCTGGAGGGCGCCGTAGTGGCGTTCGTTCAGGCGCCAGCTGCGGTGGACCGGGATCCAGTGGCGGTCGGCGGCCTCGAGGGCCAGCTGGGCCGTGCGGATCGCGCGCTTCTGCAGGGACGTGTGGACCACGTCCGGGAGGAGGTCGGCGTCCTTCAGAAGCTCGCCACCGCGGACTGCCTCCTTCTCGCCCTTCTCGTTGAGGTTGACGTCCACCCAGCCGGTGAACAGGTTCTTCGCGTTCCACTCGCTCTCGCCGTGGCGGAGGAGGATCAGCTTGTACGGTGCGTCGGCCATGGGAAAGAGCGTAATCCACGCGTTCGGGGCACCGCCCTGCCCGGCCGATGGGTGGACGGTTGACGGAGTCTGTTAATTGAGTGGCCACCGACAGCCCCATCTCTGTAAGTTGTGCATACCGCTTGCACCGCTTACATCGCCCGAGCCGGGCGTCGTCCATCCATGGGGGTCTCCTGTCATGTCCGCCGCCCGTCTCAGACGAGCCGCCCGGGAAACCGTCGCCGGGCTCCCCCGTGAGTTCTGGTGGCTGTGGACCAGCACCCTGGTCAACCGGCTCGGCGCCTTCGTGGCCACCTTCATGGCCCTCTATCTGACGCTCGACCGCGGCTACTCCGCCTCCTACGCCGGCCTCGTCGCCTCGCTGCACGGGCTCGGCGGCGTCGTTTCCTCGCTGGGCGGCGGGGTGATGGCCGACCGGCTCGGACGGCGGCCGACCCTGCTCATCGCCCAGTCCGCCACCGCCGCCTCGGTCGCGCTGCTCGGCTTCATGACGAACCCCGTCACCATCGCCGCCGTCGCCTTCCTCGTCGGCATGGCCTCCAACGCCTCCCGGCCGGCCGTACAGGCGATGATGGCCGACATCGTCCGGCCCGAGGACCGGGTACGGGCCTTCTCGCTCAACTACTGGGCCATCAACCTCGGTTTCGCCGTCTCCTCCATGGCCGCCGGGTTCATCGCCGAGGTCAGCTATCGCGCCGGGTTCCTGATCGAGGCCGGGATGACTCTGGTCTGCGAGCTCGTCGTCTTCCTCAAGGTCCCCGAGTCCCGGCCGGCGGTCCCGGACGCGGCCAAGGGCGCCGGCGACGCGGTCAGCCTCGGGGCCGTGCTGCGCGACGGGCGGTACATGGCCGTCGTCGGGTTGTCCTTCCTGGTCGCCCTGGTCTTCCAGCAGGGTTCCGTCGGACTGCCGGTGGCCATGGGCCGGGCCGGGTTCTCGCCCGCCGACTACGGCCTCGCCATCGCGGTCAACGGCATCCTGATCGTCGCCCTGCAGATCCCGGTCACCCGGTTCATCGAGCACCGCGATCCGCGCACCCTCCTGGTCGTCTCATCGCTGCTCGCCGGGTACGGCTTCGGGCTTACCGCCTTCGCCGGATCGGTCGGCGTCTTCATGGTCACCGTCTGCGTGTGGACCCTCGCCGAGATCGTCAACGCGCCGACCCAGACCGGGCTCGTCGTCCGCCTGTCCCCGGTCCACGGGCGCGGCCGCTACCAGGGCGTGTACACCCTGTCGTGGTCCGTCGCCGCGCTGGTGGCCCCGCTGATGTCCGGCGCGGTCATCGACCGGCTGGGCGCGCAGTGGCTGTGGGGCATGTGTGCCGTGATCGGGACGGTCGCCGGGCTCGGGTACGGGCTGCTCATGCGGGGGCTGTCGAAGCAGACGCCGACGGTGCCCGTTCCGGCGGTGGGCACCGAGGCGGAGGCCCGTGCCGCCTGAGCGGTGGGGGCGGGCAGGAGAAATGTCACCCCCGCACATGGCCGAGCCCCCTGCCCCGGAATTCTCCGCGGGCAGGGGGCTCGGTGCAGCGATCGGAGTGATCAGCGATCGGAGTGATCAGAGATCAGAGCGATCAGCGATCGGCGATCAGAGCGATCAGAGGGAGGCGCTGAAGCCGACGTGGCCGTACTGGCCGAGGAGGCCCTGGGCCTCGCCCGTGACGCCGTTGAGCTGGGACAGCAGGTCGGCGCTGCTGAGCGTCGTGGCGCCGAGGGTGAGGCTGGCCTCAGGGCTCAAGCCGCCGGAGACGTTGTCGAGTTCGGCGTCGGAGATCTCGACGGTCTGAACCTGGTGAGCGGAGTTCATGGGGAGACTGCCCTTCGCATGGTGATCCACAAGGGGGAGCGGCCTCGCTGGGGACAGACGGAGGGCCGCAGCCACGGGCCTGCGCCATCCTTTTCAGGACACCTTGGCGCGATCCCGGCGGCGCGAGCGATCAAACCACGGAGCGCGCCGGGCATCCAGTCAACCGGCCTCCGCATCCGGTCAGTTGGCTGGGCCGGGTGACTCATCCGTGCGGACGTGGTCACGTATTGAGGGAAACTTCTCCACAGGCTCTGCCACTCAGGCGGACCACAGCTCTTGCCAAGATCAGGCCGACCAGGACAACTCGGCACTATCGGAACCCTCTGCTCCGCAGTTGCGTACGCACTGTGCAGATTCGGTTTTCCGATGCATCCGGCACGACAAAGGGCCGGTGTGAAGCGAGTTCACACCGGCCCCGGTGGTGCCGGGTCTTTCGTCAGCCGCACTGGCAGGGGTTGCCCGACTGGCAGCCGCAGCCGCAGCCCGAGCCGCAGCCGCACGCGCCGAACAGCGGAAGGCTCCTGGTCTCGGCGGGCTGGTCGGTCTCGCGCTCCTGCGTGGGGTCGGGCGTGGTGCTGGGGGATTCGGCCATGGGTCCCTCCTAGACGCTGGGGCAGGGATGCCCTCGCCCATTTCATGCCCGCTTCTCAGGGCGCATCAACGGCGCACAGTGGCGCCGACACACGCCGGTCCACCAACCTCCGCGAGCCCCAACCCCCGCAAGCCCCACGGCCATACCCCATGGTCATGCCCCACGGTCATACCCCGTGGCCATGCCGCGGGGCCGCACGGCTGCTGCCGGCGAGCGGCGCTGCCGTACGGCCCCGGTCGGAACCTTCCGCCCTCGGTCAGGCTCCCTCGACGCCCGTCACGGGCTGGATGTCCGCCTGGAGTTCGTCCGCGTGTTCGCCGGTGACCAGGTAGACCACGCGCTTGGCGACGGCCACGGCGTGGTCGGCGTAGCGCTCGTAGTAGCGGCCGAGGAGGGTGACGTCCACGGCCGTCTCGATGCCGTGCTTCCAGCGCTCGTCGATCAGGTGCTGGAAGAGCGTGCGGTGCAGCAGGTCCATCTCGTCGTCGTCCTGCTCCAGCTGCATCGCGAGGTCGACGTCCTTCGTGATGATCACCTCGGCCGCCTTCGCCATCAGGCGCTGCGCGAGCTGGCCCATCTCCAGGATCGTGGCGTGCAGGTCGTTCGGGACCGCGCGCTCCGGGAAGCGCAGCCGGGCCAGCTTCGCCACGTGCTGGGCGAGGTCACCGGAGCGCTCCAGGTCGGCGGACATACGGAGCGAGGTGACGACGATACGCAGGTCCGTGGCCACCGGCTGCTGCCGGGCCAGCAGGGCTATCGCCCGCGCCTCCAGGTCGTGCTGGAGTTCGTCGACCTTCTGGTCCGCCTCGATCACGCTCTCGGCGAGCTTCAGGTCGGCGTCCAGGATGGCGGTCGTGGCGCGCCCGATCGCCGACCCGACCAGCCGGGCCATCTCCACCAGACCGTCGCCGATCGAGTCAAGTTCCTCGTGGTACGCGTCCCGCATCAGGGTTACCTCTCCTACGTGCGTGTTCTTGTGGGTTCCGGGGGCTGTGGCACCGATCGGACGACCGATCGACGACCGATCGACGACGCATCGACACCAGACGCCCCGTGGCGAAAACCGGCGGTGCGAACCCCACGCTCTCACCGTCGGCCCCGTACGCGTCCGTTTCTGCCACCTCAAATGAACCAATACTGGCTCCAAGGTGAACTCTGGGCGACGAGTGTTCGAGGTCGCACCTGGACGGCTGTGGTCATGTCGTACCCCCTGCTTAACCTGGATGCATGGACGTGAACGCGGCGGTCGCCGCAGCGGCAGCGATCGCCGGGGTGCTCACCGGCGTCATCGCCATGCTGGCGTTCCGCTGGAGCGAACGCGACCAGAAGCGACCGACCAGGACTTCCTTGCACACCGATCCCGTACTCCCGCCCGGAGTGGACACCGTTCTGTCGGTCCTCCGCTCCTCGGCCGTCGTCCTCGACGAGGCCGACGCCGTCGTCAAGGCCAGCTCGGCCGCCTACGCCCTCGGACTGGTGCGCGGCGGCAAGCTGGCCGTCGAGCCCATGCTCCAGATGGCCAGGGACACCAGAAGAGACGGCGAGATACGCCAGGTCGAGCTGGACCTGCCCCGGCGCGGCACCGGACGGGGCGAGGCCCTCGCCGTGTCCGCGCGCGTGGCCCCGCTCGGCTCCCGCCTGGTCCTGCTGCTGGTCGAGGACCTCACCGAGGCCCGCAGGATCGAGGCCGTACGACGCGACTTCGTGGCGAACGTCAGCCATGAGCTGAAGACGCCCGTCGGCGCGCTGTCCCTCCTGTCCGAGGCGGTCATGGACGCCTCGGACGACCCCGAGGCCGTCCAGCGCTTCGCGGGCCGCATGCAGATCGAGGCCACCCGGCTGACCAACCTGGTCCAGGAGCTGATCGATCTGTCGCGCGTGCAGAACGACGATCCGCTCGAGGACGCCGAGCCCGTCCGCGTGGACGAACTCGTCGCCGAGGCCGTCGACCGCTGCCGCCACCAGGCCGGTGCCAAACAGATCACCATGGCCGCAGGCGGCACGGCCGACCTGCACGTCTGGGGCAACCGCGGCCAGCTGGCCGCCGCCCTCGGCAACCTCGTCGAGAACGCCGTGAACTACTCCCCGGCCCGCACCCGCGTCGGCATAGCCGCCCGCCGGGTCCCCGCACCCGGCGGCGACATGATCGAACTCGCCGTCACGGACCAGGGCATCGGCATCTCCGAGAAGGACAAGGAGCGCATCTTCGAGCGCTTCTACCGCGTCGACCCGGCCCGCTCCCGGGCCACCGGGGGTACCGGTCTGGGTCTCGCGATCGTCAAGCACGTGGTCGCCTCGCACGGCGGGGAGGTCACGGTCTGGAGCGCCGAAGGCCAGGGCTCCACCTTCACCCTCAGACTGCCGGAGGCGGGCGCGGCCCGCGACCGCGCCGGCCAGCACCCCGACCTCGACGAAGAGGCGGGCACCACCGACTCATCCCCGTACGAACCGCTTCCCGCCCCGGAGGTCCTTCCGTGACCCGAGTGCTCGTCGTCGAGGACGAGGAGTCCTTCTCCGACGCCCTGTCGTACATGCTCCGCAAGGAGGGCTTCGAGGTCGCCATCGCGGCCACGGGGCCCGACGGACTCGACGAGTTCGAGCGCAACGGCGCCGACCTCGTCCTCCTCGACCTGATGCTGCCGGGCCTGCCCGGCACGGAGGTGTGCCGCCAGCTGCGCGGCCGCTCCAACGTCCCCGTGATCATGGTGACCGCGAAGGACAGCGAGATCGACAAGGTCGTCGGCCTGGAGATAGGAGCCGACGACTACGTCACCAAGCCCTTCTCCTCCCGCGAGCTGGTCGCCCGCATCCGCGCCGTGCTGCGCCGCCGCGGCGAGCCGGAGGAGGTCACCCCGGCCGCGCTGGAGGCCGGCCCGGTCCGGATGGACGTCGACCGCCATGTGGTGACGGTGGCCGGCTCCAAGGTCGACCTCCCGCTGAAGGAGTTCGACCTCCTCGAGATGCTCCTGCGCAACGCCGGCCGCGTCCTGACCCGCATGCAGCTGATCGACCGCGTCTGGGGCGCCGACTACGTGGGCGACACCAAGACCCTCGATGTCCACGTCAAGCGCCTGCGCGCCAAGATCGAGCCCGACCCCGGGGCGCCGCGCTACCTGGTGACGGTCCGCGGCCTGGGCTACAAGTTCGAGCCGTAAACCGGACGCACCGCGCGGACCACCAGCAGGGCCGTACGACCACGAGCACCGGCTGTACGACGAAGGGCGGCACCCCCGCGGGGGTGCCGCCCTCGTGCGTGGCGGGAGGGTCAGTGGCCGGAGGCCGACGGGGACGCCGAGCCGCTCGGGGTCGCGCCCGTGGACGCGGACCCGGTCGGGCTGGACGACGGGGTCGCCTTGCCGCCCTTGCCCTTGCCCTTGGCCGGCTTGCCGCTGCTGGAGGCGGGCGCGCCCGGGACGCCGGTCGGGGTCGCCGGGGCGGACGGGATCTGGCTCGGGCCCCACATGTCGAAGTAGCTGGTGGCCGGGACCACGAAGGCGTCCAGGGTCACGTCACCGGTCTTGCTGAAGGTGAAGGTGATCTTCTGGACGTTGCCGTCCTGGACCGCCTGACGCCCGCTCGGCAGCTGAGCGGAGGAGTTGCCCTTGCCGCCGAGGGTCAGGGAGCCGTGCGCCGGGACGGTCAGGCTCTGGCCCTTGGCCGCGGTGAGCTTGACCGTCTCGTTGGTGCCCGGGAGCGTGATCGACTGCAGGGTCTGGTCCGTGATGCCCGCGTTGAACAGGAACGCGGAGATCACGGCCGGCCCGGTCGACTGCGGGTCGGGCTGGGTGATGACCAGAGCGTTCTGGACCTTGATGTCGCCGACGGCGGTCGCCGCGTTGTCCGGCTTGATCCCCAGCGTCTGCGAGTCGTTGCCGGCGCCACATGCGGCGAGCGAGGCGATCGAGAAGGCGATGGCGGCGGCGGCGAGGGCGCCGCGTCGAAGGCTGCTGCTCACGGCGGCGGCAACTCCTTGAACGCGCGGGCAGCTCCCCTTATAAAGCCACCCTAAGTGTCTGTCAGCGGCCTTAGGTTACCGAGCCGTTCCCGAGCCATCGCACCCGACCCTCCCCAAGCGTCCGGCTTCCCTCCGGCTGGGGGTACTGCGCCCGCCCCGTCACTCCAGTCACAAGTGACCCCGCAGTCACTTTGCCGAGCGCTCGTCCGCCATTCACATAACCGCGCGCAAAATTTCCGTGAAGGAATGCGCGGCCTCTCGATGACCGCCTCGATGACTGCCTCGATGACTGCCTCGATGTCCCCCTCGATATTGATCACCGAGCACCCCTCCGGCAGCCGTTGATCAATTCCGGATTCGCGTCCCATCCGCCTCCGGATCCACCCGGACGCACCGAACGGAGTAGCGGAAGTCGTACGCTTGGAACAGGACATATCGGGACGTTAAGCCACTTGGAGAGGGCGCTCGACGTCTGTAACGTACGCGTTTCACCCCGCCCGAAGAGCCCCTCCGACCTGCGAATACCCGCTTCCGCGGGGCTCTCGAAGCACGTTCCTGTTGCTGTTGTCAAGCCCCGAGATATGCCCTGACCTGCGAAAACGCCATTCAGAAGACGCCGTATCCGTGTTACCCTGGATAGCCACGGAAGGGGTACCTGTCACATGACGTTCAAGGTTGGCGACACCGTGGTCTATCCCCATCACGGGGCCGCGCTGATCGAGGCCATCGAAACTCGCCAGATCAAAGGCGTGGACAAGACCTACTTGGTGCTGAAGGTCGCCCAGGGTGACCTGACGGTACGTGTGCCAGCGGACAATGCTGAGTTCGTGGGCGTGCGTGATGTGGTCGGTCAGGACGGGCTGGACCGGGTCTTCGAGGTGCTGCGCGCACCGTATGCCGAGGAGCCCACGAACTGGTCCCGACGCTACAAGGCAAACCTGGAGAAGCTCGCCTCCGGCGATGTCATCAAGGTCGCGGAAGTCGTGCGTGACCTGTGGCGTCGCGAGCGCGAGCGCGGACTGTCCGCCGGTGAGAAGCGCATGCTCGCCAAGGCCCGCCAGATCCTGGTGAGTGAGCTGGCCCTCGCGGAGAACACGAACGAGGACAAGGCCGAGGCCCTGCTCGACGAGGTGCTCGCCTCCTGACGCGCCACGGCGGCGATCCCTAGCCTCCTGCTCGCGCAGCACGCTCAGCACAGTGAAATGCCGCGGTGCCCGATGACCCGGATCCGACACTCACCCTGTCGGATCCCGTCGCCGGGCGCTGCGGCATGTTCGCACCCGCTTCTTGACCGCGCGGCGGTCGGGAAACCTTGATGATGAAAGCGGGCCCCCTGCTTGGTGTGCCGGGCCCGGGCTGATGGCCTCGACCAGGGTCACGGAAGGGTCCGGTCAAGGGCGTCGCGCCCGGCACTCCTCCAGGCCATACCCACCTAGGTCGAGCACACAAACCTGACAGGAACCGATGTCT
Organism: Streptomyces sp. FXJ1.172; assembly: GCF_001636945.3. Taxonomy (NCBI): domain Bacteria; kingdom Bacillati; phylum Actinomycetota; class Actinomycetes; order Kitasatosporales; family Streptomycetaceae; genus Streptomyces; species Streptomyces sp. FXJ1.172. Next base: position 5,190,382 of record NZ_CP119133.2, read on the forward strand.
GACGAATCGCGCCCCGCACCTGCGCAGACCCCCGTCGCCGCCGTGATTCCCGCCGCCGGCCGGGGCGTACGCCTCGGTCCGGGCGCCCCCAAGGCACTGCGCGCGCTGAACGGCACGCCCATGCTCATCCACGCGGTCCGGGCGCTCGCCGCGTCCCGCCATGTCTCCCTGGTGATCGTCGTCGCGCCGTCCGACGGCGCCGCGGAGGTCAAGTCCCTGCTCGACGCGCACGCCCTGCCCGACCGCACCGACTTCCTGGTCGTCCCCGGCGGGGAGTCCCGCCAGGAATCGGTCAGGCTCGGCCTCGACGCGCTTCCCCCCGAGTACGGCGTCGTCCTCGTCCACGACGCGGCCCGCCCGCTCGTCCCGGTCGACACGGTCGACGCCGTCATCGAGGCCGTACGCGCGGGCGCCCCCGCCGTCGTCCCCGCACTGCCGCTGGCCGACACCGTCAAGGAGGTCGAGCCCGCGGCCGTCGCCGGCGACCCCGAGCCGGTCGTCGCGACGCCGCAGCGCGCCCGCCTCCGTGCCGTCCAGACACCCCAGGGCTTCGACCGGGCGACCCTGATCCGGGCCCACGAGACGGTCACCGGCGACGTCACGGACGACGCGAGCATGGCCGAGCAGCTCGGCCTGCCCGTCGTGACCGTCCCCGGCCACGAGGAGGCCTTCAAGGTCACCCGCCCCCTCGACCTGGTCCTCGCCGAGGCGGTCCTGGCCCGCAGGAGGCTGAACGATGGCTTCTGAGGCCGGTTTCATGCTGCCGCTGCCGCAGGTCGGCATCGGAACCGACATCCACGCCTTCGAGGAGGGCCGCGAGCTGTGGTGCGCGGGCCTGAAGTGGGAGGGCCAGGGGCCGGGCCTGGCCGGGCACTCCGACGCGGACGTCGTCGCCCACGCGGCCTGCAACGCCCTCTTCTCCGCCGCCGGGCTCGGTGACCTGGGACAGCACTTCGGCACCGGCCGCCCCGAGTGGTCCGGCGCGCCCGGCGTGACCCTCCTCACGGAGGCCGCCCGGATCGTCCGCGCGGCCGGCTTCACGGTCGGCAACATCGCCGTCCAGGTCGTCGGCCCCCGCCCGAAGATCGGCAAGCGCCGCGACGAGGCCCAGAAGGTCCTCTCCGCGGCGGCCGGCGCCCCCGTCTCCGTCTCCGGTGCCACGACGGACGGCCTCGGCTTCCCGGGGCGCGAGGAGGGACTGATGGCGATCGCGACGGCCCTGGTGGTCCGCACGGGCTGAGCCCGCCGCCGGGATTTCCGTGGTGCGGGTGAGCGGAGAGCGTGCGAGGGTACCCGGAGAGTCACTGCCGACCGAGGAGGTACCCATGCCCGCCACCCTGCCCGACCGGCTCAAGTCCCTGCTCGACGGTCCGGTCTTCATCGTGGTCGGCACCGTCCAGCCCGACGGCCGCCCGCAGCTGTCCCCGGTGTGGGTGAAGCGGGACGGCGACCAGATCCTGTTCTCCACGACCGTCGACCGCCGCAAGAAGAAGAACCTCGACCGCGACCCCCGGGTGAGCGTCGTCGTCCAGGACCCCGAAATGCCGTACGTCTACGCCGAGATCCGCGGCACCGCGGACGTCGCCACCCAGGGCGCCGAGGACCTGATCGACGAACTGTCCCTGAAGTACACCGGCAAGAAGTACGCGGAGTTCAACCCGGCGTCCGTCGACGATGCCGACCGGGTGATCGTGAGGATCACGCCGGAGAAGGTGGTGGGCATGTTCTGAGCCATGCGGCACTGGGCACCACCCCGCGCCCACTACCCTGGAGTGGTGACCATTCGCCTGTACGACACCAGCGCCCGGCAGATCCGTGACTTCACCCCGCTCAAGCCGGGTTGTGTCTCGATCTACCTGTGTGGCGCCACCGTGCAGGCGGCACCGCACATCGGGCACATCCGCTCGGGCCTCAACTTCGACATCATGCGCCGCTGGTTCGCGTACCGCGGCTATGACGTGACGTTCATCCGGAACGTCACGGACATCGACGACAAGATCATCACCAAGGCCCACGAACAGGGCCGCCCGTGGTGGTCGATCGGGTACGACAACGAGCGCGCCTTCAACGACGGCTACACCGCGCTCGGCTGCCTGCCGCCGACGTACGAGCCGCGCGCCACCGGCCACATCACCGAGATGGTCGAGATGATGCAGCGCCTCATCGAGCGCGGGCACGCCTACGCGGCCGACGGCAACGTCTACTTCGACGTACGGTCCTTCCCGCAGTACCTGGAGCTGTCCCGGCAGGAGCTGGACAACCTCCTCCAGCCGTCCGGCGAGGGCGAGACCGGCAAGCGGGACCCGCGTGACTTCGCGATGTGGAAGTCCGCCAAGCCGGGCGAGCCGACCTGGCCGACCCCGTGGGGTCCGGGCCGCCCGGGCTGGCACCTGGAGTGCTCGGCGATGGCGCACAAGTACCTGGGCACCGCCTTCGACATCCACGGCGGCGGCCTGGACCTGATCTTCCCGCACCACGAGAACGAGATCGCCCAGGCCAAGGCCTACGGCGACGACTTCGCCCGGTACTGGGTGCACAACGCCTGGGTCACCATGGCGGGCGACAAGATGTCCAAGTCGCTCGGCAATTCCGTCCTGGTCAGCGAGATGGTCAAGCAGTGGCGGCCGATCGTGCTCCGCTACTACCTGGGCACCCCGCACTACCGCTCGATGATCGAGTACAGCGAGGAGTCCCTGCGTGAGGCCGAGTCGGCGTTCGCGCGGATCGAGGGCTTCGTGCAACGCGTGGTGGAGAAGGCCGGGGGAGTGGTCGAGCCGGCCGCCGAGGTCCCGCCCGCCTTCGCCGAGGCGATGGACGACGACCTGGGCGTCCCGCAGGCCCTCGCGATCGTGCACACCACCGTCCGGCAGGGCAACAGCGCACTGGCCGCCGATGACAAGGAGGCCGCCGTCGCCCGGCTCGCCGAAGTGCGGGCCATGCTCGGCGTCCTCGGCCTCGACCCGCTGGACGCGTTCTGGTCCGGCGACGACGCGGGCCGCGGCGAGGACCTGCACGGCGTGGTCGACAGCCTCGTCCGCCTGGTGCTGGACCAGCGCGAGTCGGCCCGCGCCCGCAAGGACTGGGCCACCGCCGACGCCATCCGCGACCAGCTGGGCCAGTCGGGCCTGGTCATCGAGGACAGCCCGCAGGGCCCGCGCTGGACCCTCGGCCAGCGCTGACCGTCCTGCTTGATCGATTGTGCCGCCCGGTCCTCCGGGCGGCACACTGCATAAGACGTACGTACGAAGCTCACGGAGACGAGTGACTCATGGCCGCGAACAACCGCCGCATGTCCGGCAAGAAGGGCGCGCAGGTCGGCAGCGGCGGCAAGCGGCGCCGGGGCCTGGAGGGCAAGGGCCCGACCCCGCCCGCCGAGATGCGCAAGGGCCACGCCAAGCAGCGTGCCGCCGCCGCGAAGACCCGCCGCACACAGGGCCGTCCGCAGCAGCGCCGGGGCAGCGGCAAGTCGGCGTCCGAGATGGTCGTCGGCCGTAACCCGGTCGTCGAGGCGCTGCGCGAAGGCGTCCCCGCCTCGACGCTCTACGTCCAGCAGTTCATCGACAACGACGAGCGCGTCCGCGAGGCCCTCCAGCTCGCCGCCGAGCGCGGCGGCATCAACCTGATGGAGGCCCCGCGCCCCGAGCTGGACCGCATGACGAACGGCCTCAACCACCAGGGCCTCGTCCTGCAGGTCCCGCCGTACGAGTACGCGCACCCCGAGGACCTCACCGACGCGGCCCACGAGGAGGGCGAGGACCCGCTGATCGTCGCGCTCGACGGGGTCACCGACCCGCGCAACCTCGGTGCGGTCGTCCGCTCGGTCTCCGCCTTCGGCGGCCACGGCGTCGTCGTGCCCGAGCGCCGCTCGGCCGGCATGACCGCCGGCGCCTGGAAGACCTCCGCCGGTACGGCCGCCCGCACTCCGGTCGCCCGCGCCGCCAACCTGACCCGCGCCCTGGAGGCCTACAAGAAGGCCGGTGTCACGGTCGTGGGCCTGGCGGCGGACGGCGATGTCGAACTCGGCGACCTGGAAGCCCTCGAGGGTCCTGTCGTCATCGTGGTCGGCAGCGAGGGCAAGGGCCTGTCCCGCCTGGTCGGGGAGACGTGCGACTTCCGCGTGCGCATCCCGATGCCCGGTGGGGCGGAGTCGCTGAACGCCGGTGTGGCGGCGGGGATCGTCCTCTACGAGGCGGCACGCAGGCGGGACTGAACACCCGTCCGGATTCTCACCTGTTCGGGTTAATACCGGCGTCCGTGAGGTGTTCCGGGCCCCTTTGACGGGGTCCGGACACATCCGCCCGGTCAAAGCAGTGTCCTAACTCCGGGTCACTCGGTTAGATGAGTGTGGACACCAGAACACCCCGCACACCCACGGGGGACCGCTCGTCGGGATTCCAGTCCGGACCCGACGACGCTCCCGCGCTGAGCATGGTGAAGGTGCCGAGCGATCCGGCGCAGGTCATCGTCAATCACGCCAGCTTCCGCGTGCAGCTGGGAGCGTCGGCGAAGCGCACCCGATCCCCGCGGATCGCCCGGCATCTGAGTGCCGCCCAGGACACCGCCGGGATGCCCGCGATGGGCACCGCGGGCCGGGCCGGAGCCGCAGGCCGCCGCCGCCCCGTCGTGTGGAGCGGCAGGTCCGCCCCCGACGACACCGGCGCCCACCGGCTCCTCCAGGCCGTGCGGGGCAGCGTCCGCCGGGCCGACGAGCCCGAGGCCGGCGCCACCCAGGTCATCCCACGCGTCGGGACCGGCTACGCCGACGCCTACGCCGACCTGGACCAGACGGTCGAGACCCCGGTCGTGGGCCACCAGCGCACCGCCCCCGACGCCGCCGACGGCACCCGCCTCCTGCCGCACATGCGCACGGTCGGCGGCGCCTACGACGAACCCCCGCACCCGCAAGCCGACTTCGCCCGCCCCGACGGATACGACGGATACGACGGGTACGACGAATACGGGGACTACCCGGACTATCCGGACGACGAGGACTCCGCCGCCCCCGACGTCACCCCGCGCGCCACCCGGCGCCAGGGCGACGACCCGGCCCGGCACGCCTACTACCCGGGCCGCCGGATGAACCTCGGCGTGGTCCTGCTCCCCCTGCGCATCTTCCTCGGCTTCATCTCCATCTACGCCGGCATGGGCAAGCTGTGCGACCCCGTCTACTTCGACGGCGGCAAGCGCGGCTCGATGGTCAAGTGGCTCAACACCCTGCACCCGTGGGACGTGGCCGAGCCGCTGCGCCAGTTCGCCCTGCACCACCCGGTCGGCTCGGGCCTGGTCATCGCCTTCCTCCAGGTGGTCGTCGGCGTCCTGACGATCCTCGGCTGCTGGCAGCGCGTGGCCGCGGTCGTCGGCGCCCTGCTCTCCGCCGCCCTGATCGTCACGGTCAGCTGGAAGACGGTCCCGGCCTACGACGCCCCCGACATCATCTACATGGCCGCCTGGTCCCCGCTGATCATCGCCGGGGCCCCGGTCTACTCGGTGGACGGCCGACTCGCCGCCGGCGCCTGGCGCCGGCTCGGCCCCCGCTCCGACATCTGGGAGCTGCGTCGGTACGTCCTGCGCCGTGGCGCGCTGATCACGACGGTCACGGTCGGCGTCACCCTGCTCGCCGGCTCCCTGCTGGGCGGCGCCGTACGCGACTCCAGCCGCGTGGTCGTCCCCGGACCCGGCGAGGCCCCCCGCAACAACCTCCCGGGCTCCCCGCTCGCGCAGGAACCGGGCAAGCGGCACCGCAGCACCCCGTCGGCCTCCACGGCGCCCACGGGCGGTGCCACGGCCGGCGCGAGCCCGTCCGGCGCGGCGACACCGGGTGCCACGAGGAGCGCCGGCGGCACGACCGCGGCCCCGAGCCAGACCCAGGGCACCACGGGCCAGCTCCCGCCCCGCCAGTCCGCCCCGACCGGCGGCGCCCCGAGCACCTCGGCGGGCCCGACGAGCACGGGTGGCGCGTCGACCGGGGGTGGCTCGTCCTCGGGCGGCACCGGCAGTGCGGGCGGCTCTTCGTCCTCCGGCGAGCCGGGGCTGGTGGGCGGCCTGTTGGGTTAGCGCATCCGCCGCACGAAGGGCCCCGTACCGGGAAGGTACGGGGCCCTTCGCGACCCGCAGACTGCTAACGGCCCAGTGCCGCCAGTTCCTTGGCCGCTTCCGTCAGATCCTTCGCGGTGTCGATGGCCCGCCAGTACGCCCCCTGCGGAATGGGGAACCCGAACAGCTGCCTCTCCCGGGCCAGCCGGGGAAACGTGGTCCGCTCGTGATCCCCTCGCTCGGGAAGCATCTCGGCGAACTCGGGCGAGAAGACGTAGACACCGGCGTTGATCTCGAACGTCGACGGCGGGGCCTCGATGAAGTCGGTGATGTGCCCGAACCCGTCGGTCTCCACCGCGCCCCAGGGGATGCGTGGCCGGGCCAGGGCCAGGGTCGCGACGGCGTCCCGCTCGGTGTGGAAGTCGGCCATGTCCCGCAGGGAGAAGCGGGTCCAGATGTCGCCGTTGGTGGCGTACCACGGCCGGTCGGGGCGGGGCAGGCGCGCGGCGGCGTACTTGAGGCCGCCGCCGCGGCCGAGGGGCTCGGTCTCCACGACGGTGGTGACGGAGACCGGCAGGTCGGTCGAGTCCAGCCACTTCTGCAGGACCTCGGCGAGGTGGCCGCAGGAGACCACCACGTCCGTCACGCCTTCCTCGGCGAGCCAGGTCAGCTGGTGGCCGATGATCGGGGTGCCCGTGCCGGGGATCTCGACCATCGGTTTGGGCCGGTCGTCGGTGTACGGACGCAGCCGGGAGCCCTGGCCACCGGCCAGGACCACGGCTTGGGTGGGGCGCGACGCGGCGTTGGGATGGGTCATGCCCGCACTGTACGTGGCGCCCCGCCCGGGCCGGCCGGCAACGCCGCGCCTGCCGCGGGCGGTGTCCCGGTGTCCTCAGTCCTCAGCTGCGTGCGGCGAGCACGCCCGAGGCGAAGGCCGTGTCGCACACCGGGCGGGCGTAGGACTGGGCGCGCGTGGCGCCGTAGATGCGCTCCGCGGCCTGGCCCAGGGCGTGGGCGATGGAGGAGCAGTGCCGGGCCAGGGACGGGTGTCCGTTGACGGCCTGCTGGAGGTGGGTGAGGACCACCCCCGGGTTCTCGTTCTGCAGCTCGCCGATCAGCCGGTCACGGAGCACGTCCTGCGGGGCTTCGGGGACCGCCTTGGAGGGGATCTCCGCCGAGGTGACGTCCGAGGCGGTCAGCGCGGAGCCGGAGGGGCTCCGGGTCCAGTTGACCCGGGTGACGGCGAGGGTCCCGGAGAGCACCAGGACGACGGGCAGGACGAGGGCGAGAGTGCGGCCGATCCGGCGGGCAGGGCCGCCCCGGTGGCCGCGTCGCGTCTGAGGGGTGGTGGAGTGCTTCACGCGTGTGAGGGTAGCGCCCGGTAATGATTTGGCGACATTGAGTCACCCGTACGGGGGATGAGACCGTGCCGTTTTCGGGGTAGGGGGTTGACGCCGTCCACCCGAAATGATCGCTGCGCCGGGGTATGTCCGTAGGGACATCCAGGTACGAAAGGGGCCCCGCGGCACTCCGCGGGACCCCATTCGTCAACTCAGGCGCGAACGCGCAGCTCAGTCCGCTCTGCCGGACCAGCCGGACCCAGCGGGACCAGCCGGATCAGTCGGAGAGGCGCTCTCCCGTGGAGGTGGAGAAGACGTGGATCTCGCCCGGCCGCGGCACGACGTGCAGCGTGGAGCCCTTCTCCGGCACGGCGCGGCTGCTGACGCGGACCACGAGGTCCCTGCGCTCGCCGCCGACCTCGACGGTGCCGTAGACGTAGCCGTCGGCGCCGGTCTCCTCGACCACGTTCACGGAGACGGCGAGACCGGCCGGGGCGTCGGCGCTGTCCTTGCTCAGGGAGGCCGCCGCGCCGCCGTCCAGCTCGACCACGTCGAAGTGCTCGGGGCGCACGCCCACGGTCACCGTCTTGTCACCCTTGTCGGTGGCGGCCTTCAGGGCCTCGCGGTTGACCGGGACCACGCTGTTGCCGAACTTCACGCCGCCGTCGGTGATCGGGACCTCGACCAGGTTCATGGCCGGGGAGCCGATGAAGCCGGCGACGAAGAGGTTCGCGGGCTTGTCGTACATGTTGCGCGGCGAGTCGACCTGCTGGAGCAGACCGTCCTTGAGGACCGCCACGCGGTCGCCCATCGTCATGGCCTCGACCTGGTCGTGGGTGACGTAGACGGTGGTGATGCCGAGACGGCGCTGCAGCGAGGCGATCTGCGTACGGGTCGACACGCGGAGCTTGGCGTCCAGGTTGGACAGCGGCTCGTCCATGAGGAAGACCTGCGGCTCACGGACGATCGCGCGGCCCATCGCGACACGCTGGCGCTGACCGCCGGAGAGCGCCTTCGGCTTGCGGTCGAGGTACTCGGTGAGGTCGAGGATCTTCGCGGCCTCCTCGACCTTCTGCCGGATCTCCGCCTTGTTGACGCCGGCGATCTTGAGGGCGAAGCCCATGTTGTCGGCGACCGTCATGTGCGGGTACAGCGCGTAGTTCTGGAACACCATGGCGATGTCCCGGTCCTTGGGCGGCAGGTGGGTGACGTCGCGGTCACCGATGCGGATGGCGCCGCCGTTGACGTCCTCCAGGCCCGCGAGCATTCGCAGGGAGGTGGACTTTCCGCAACCGGACGGGCCGACCAGGACGAGGAACTCGCCGTCCTCGATCGCGATGTCGAGACCGTCGACGGCGGGCTTGGTGGAACCCGGGTAGATCCGGGTCGCCTTGTCGAACGTGACAGTGGCCATGGTGAAGGGCCCCCTTCTACCGGCAGGAACGTGCCGGACGATCCGTTGTAGGAAGGTGGTTGGTGTAGTCCACACAGGTGAACTGCGCGAACTGGCTCTGGACGGTACCTGGCGTTCACGCGGTCTGTCAGTACCCCGGCGACTGTGAACTTCGCGGAAATTTTCGACAGGAGGCGGCTCAGACCTGGGTACACTGCACGGGCGCCCATGCGCAGGCCTCCTTAGCTCAGCTGGTCAGAGCGCCGCTCTTGTAAAGCGAAGGTCGTCGGTTCGAATCCGACAGGGGGCTCCGCAAAAACCGATGACCTGGGGTTTTCCCCAGGTCATCGGTGTTTTCAGGAGAGCTTGCGGGTCAGGGCACCAGCGAGCGGGTGTTGCTCGCCCACAGGGCGCCGCCCTTGCCCGGGCCGCCGGTGGAGGTGTAGACGACGAAGTTGGCGTCGCTCTGCAGGAGGGCGTACGCGCCGCTGTGGCCGTTGGTGTGGGTGGACCACAGCGCGCTGCCGCTGCTCGAGTAGACGACCAGGTTGCCGTCGCTCTGCATGTACGCGTAGGCGCCCGTGTGGCCGTAGGTGCCGGCGGACCAGATCGCCTTGCCGTCGCGCTTGCGGTACATGACGAAGTTGCCGTCCGGCTGCATCACCAGGCGGACGTACTGGGTCTGGGCCCACCAGCCGCCCTGGAGCTTCTGGCCCGAGGCGATCTTCGTCGAGCGTGCGCTGGTGCCGTCCGCCCACAGCGAGCCGCCGGTGCTCGGGCCGCCGCCGGAGCCGTAGACCACCAGGTTGCCGTCGTCCTGGACCAGGAAGTAGGCGCCGCTGTGGCCATTGGTGTGGGTGGACCACAGCGCGCTGCCGCTGCTCGAGTAGACGACCAGGTTGCCGTCGCTCTGCATGTACGCGTACGCGCCGGAGTGGCCGGAGGTGTTGCTGGACCAGATCGCCGGGCCGCTGCCGCTCGTGCCGTTCGTCTTGAGGGAGGCGACGAGGTTGCCGTCGCTGCCCATCGTCAGCGTGATGTCCGCGCTGCTCAGCTTCTGGCCGGAGGTGAGCTTCTGGCCCGGCTGGAGCGAGTTGACACCGCTCGCCCCGCCGGCGAAGGCGGCGGGGCCGTTGGGCGTGCCGAGGCCGGTCGGGCCGTCGTAGCCGGTGCGCGCGGTGCAGAAGTAGCTCGTGGAGCAGGAGCCGTCGCTGCCCGTCGTCACGTCGTTCAGCGCCGAGGTGTGCCCGTAGGGGTACGACGACGGGTAGCTGTTCGCGGCCGGGGTGCCGGCGAGGGCGTAGGTGCCGGCGATGATGGGCGCGGAGGCGCTGGTGCCGCCGTAGACGTCCCAGCCGGAGGCGCCGTAGGTGTCGTAGACGGCGACGCCGGTGGCCGGGTCGGCGACCGCGGAGACGTCCGCGACCGTGCGGTGGGAGCAGCCGGTGTCGGTCTGCCAGGTGGGCTTGGCCTCGTCCGCGGAGCAGCCGGATCCGGTGCCCTCGGTGCTGGACGTGGACCAGACCGACTCGCTCCAGCCGCGGGTGCCCGCCGCCCGGCTGAGCGAGGTGCCGCCGACCGCGGTGACGTAGGGGGAGGACGCCGGGTACTCCACGCCGTAGCCGCCGTCGCCCGAGCTGACCGTGATGGCGACGCCCGGGTGGTTGAAGTACTGGACGTCGGCGGTGGTCTCGCTCGGGTCCTCGGTGCCGCCGAAGGAGTTGGAGACGTACTTGGCGCCGAGGGCGACGGCCTCGTTCTCGGCCTTGCCGATGTCGCTGGTGCTCGTGGAGGAGGCCTCGACGAGCGTGATGTGGCACTGCGGGCAGACGGCGCTGACCATGTCGAGGTCGAGGGAGATCTCGCCGGCCCAGCCCGCGTCGGGGCTCGGGTAGGCGGTGCCGCCGGTCTGGTCGACCTTGTGGAAGCAGCCGTTCGCGGTGGTGCAGGGCGGAAGGTTGTACTGGGACCGGTAGGCGGCGAGGTCGGACTCGGCGCTGGGGTCGTCCATGGCGTCGACGATGGCCACGGTCCGGCCCGAACCGGCGGTGGCGGACGGCAGGTTGTAGGCGCTCTGCAGGTCCGCGGGGCCGTAGCCGGACGGGGTGGTGTTGGGGCTGACGGTCAGGCGCTGGAGGATGTCGGTCCGGGCCTCGGCGAGGCAGGCCACGTGGCCCGGAGTGGTGGCGTGGGCGCACAGGTGTTTGACGTGGGCCGCGCCCTTGGCCGGCGCGGTGGCCGGCGCGGCGGACGCCGCCGCCGTGAGCCATCCGGTCGACAGTGCGGTGGATATGAGTGCCGTGGTGGACAGCAGGGCGGTGGATGCCGCCCGATGTCTCCCTGAGAGCAAGGAAGGGCCCTTCTGGTGTGGTGGCGAAGACCGAGTGGTCTGCCCATGACAGCGGAATGCTGCCGATGCGCGTCACGCCGGACAAGGACAAGCAGGTAAATCCTTGATCAGGTTTCGGATGTGCGTCCGCGGCCGGCCCGCGTCCGGGCGGGGCGCCTCGAACCCGCCGCCGGGGCCCGGGCCCCGGCCGGTCCGGCGGGGATGTCAATCACGGACCGGACGCTGCCGGCGTGCGTGAATCGGCTCATGCGAATCAACCGGGGCCTGAGGAGAGTGGGGGCGTGGATCCGCAGTGCCCCCGGCACCTACGTGTGGCTGGTGGTCCTGTTCATCACGACCGTCGCCCTGCACCACATGTCGCCTCAGTTCGAGCAGCACTTCCTGCGGCAGCGCTCGACCAACATCCACGAGTTGTCGCACAACCCGGTACGGGTGCTGGTGGCGAGCGCGTTCTGGATCGACGGCGGCCACTGGATTCCGTACGCCTTCCTGTACACGGTGTTCCACGCGCCGGTCGAGCGCTGGCTGGGCACGGCCCGCTGGCTCGCGGTGTGCGCGCTGGCGCACGTCCTGGCGACCCTGATCAGCGAGGGCGCCCTGCTGAAGGCGGTCCGCGACGGCATCGCCCCGCACTCGGCGGTCAACACCCTGGACATCGGGGTGAGTTACGCGCTGGCGGGGGTCATCGCGGTGCTCACCTACCGGATCGCGGCGCCCTGGCGCTACGTGTATCTGCCGGCGGTGCTGGCCGTCTTCGCGCTGCCGCTGATCGAGGGGCGCAGCTTCACCGATCTCGGCCACTTCGTCTCGGCGCTGATCGGACTGGCCTGCTATCCGCTGGTCAGGGGCTGCGGAAAAGCATGGAATCCGAAGGAGACACTGGCCGCTCTGAGGAGCTAACGTCCGGCCATGAGCAGCTCGGTGAGCAGAGTCGTGGGCGGCGGCGCGGGCGGCGTCGTCAATGGCGGGATCTCCTTCTGGTACGCGGACGACGGTCTGCCGGTGGTGCGCGAGCCGCTGTCCGGGGACGCGTCGGCGGACGTCGTCATCGTCGGCGGCGGGTACACGGGGCTGTGGACGGCGTACTACCTGAAGAAGGCCGCGCCCTTCCTGCGGATCACGGTCCTGGAACAGAAGTTCTGCGGGTACGGCGCCTCCGGCCGCAACGGCGGCTGGCTCTACAACGGCATCGCCGGCCGCGACCGGTACGCGAAGCTGCACGGCCACGAGGCCGCCGTGCGCCTGCAGAAGGCGATGAACGACACCGTGGCGGAGGTGATCGCGGTGGCCGGGGCGGAGGGCATCGACGCGGACATCCACCGCGGCGGCGTCCTCGAAGTCGCCACCACCCCGGCCCAGTTGGCACGCCTGAAGGCCTTCCACGCGCACGAGCTGTCGTACGGCGAGAAGGACCGGGAGCTGTACGGCGCCCGGGAGACGGCCGAGCGGATCCGGGTCGCGGACGCGGTCGGTTCGACCTGGACCCCGCACGGCGCCCGGCTGCACCCGGTGAAGCTGGTGAAGGGGCTCGCGGCGGCCGTGGCGGCCCTGGGCGTCACCATCCACGAGTCGACACCGGTGACCGAGATCCGCCCCAAGCACGCGGTCACCCCCTACGGCACCGTCCGCGCCCCCTACGTGCTGCGCTGCACGGAGGGCTTCACGGCCTGCCTGAGGGGGCAGAAGCGCACCTGGCTGCCGATGAACTCCTCGATGATCGCGACCGAGCCGCTGACCGAGGAGCAGTGGGCTTCGATCGGCTGGCACGGCCGGGAGACCCTCGGCGACATGGCGCACGCCTACATGTACGCGCAGGCCACGGCCGACGGGCGGATCGCGCTGGGCGGGCGCGGGATGCCGTACCGCTTCGGGTCGAGGACGGACAACGACGGCCGGACGCAGGCGGCGACCGTCGAGGCCCTGCACGAGATCCTGACCCGCTTCTTCCCGTCGCTCGCCGGGGTGCGGGTGGAGCACGCCTGGTCGGGCGTCCTCGGGGTGCCGCGCGACTGGTGCGCGACCGTCACCCTGGACCGCTCGACGGGCCTCGGCTGGGCGGGCGGCTACGTCGGTTCCGGTGTCGCCACCACCAATCTGGCCGCCCGAACCCTGCGCGACCTGGTCCAGCAGGACTCCGGCCAGAGCGGCCGCACCGAGCTGACGGAGCTGCCCTGGGTGAACCACAAGGTCCGCAAGTGGGAGCCGGAGCCGTTGCGCTGGCTGGGCGTCCACGGCATGTACGCCACCTACCGCGCCGCCGACCAGCGCGAACGCCTGCGCCCGGGCACGGAGTCCTCCCGCCTGGCGAGGGTGGCGGACAAGGTGGCGGGGCGGCACTGAACGGGTCCCTTGGCGGGCCGTGAGCGCGGTGCCGTTAGCCTCGCCTCATGATTCGTGCCGCGACCTCTGCCGACGTCCCCGTCATCCACGCCCTGATCCGCGAACTGGCCGAGTACGAGAAGTGCGTGGAGGAGGCGCGGGCGACCGAGGAGCAGCTGCGCGAGGCGCTGTTCGGGGCGCGGCCGGCCGCGTACGCGCACCTCGCGGTGGACGACGCGAGCGGCGAGCCGGTCGGCCTCGCGCTGTGGTTCCTGAACTTCTCCACCTGGCGCGGGGTGCACGGCATCTACCTGGAGGACCTGTACGTGCGCCCGAGCGCGCGCGGCGGCGGCCACGGCCGGGCGCTGCTGACCGAGCTGGCGCGGATCTGCGTGGAGCGCGGTTACGGGCGGCTGGAGTGGGCCGTGCTGAACTGGAACCGGCCCGCGATCGGCTTCTACGAGTCCCTGGGCGCCCGCCCGCAGGACGAGTGGACGGTGTACCGGCTGACCGACGAGGCGCTCGAGAAGCTGGGCGGTCCGGCGCACTGACTCCTGCGCCACCGGTGCGCCCGTCCCGTTCTCCCAGGCCGGGCGGATTGTCAGTGGCGGGGTGCAGCATGGGGTCATGGCGAGGCGAGCGACGGGTGCGGGTGCGGGTGTGAGCAGGGTGAAGGGCGCGCGGCGGCCGCAGGTGCGGCTGCCGCCCCTGGAGCCGTGGCCGGGCGGGCAGCTGGCGCCCGACGGTGACTACGACGGGCTGGAGTTCCGGGAGGCGGACCTGGCCGGGCAGGACGGCGCCGGGGCCCGGTTCATGGACTGCGCGCTCAGACAGTGCGCGGTGGACGAGACCGGGCTGCGCAACGCCCGTTTCCTGGACACCGTCCTGCACGGGCTGCGCGGGGTCGGCACGGATCTCGCCGAGGCGACCTTCCGCGACGTCGAGCTGGCCGACCCCCGCCTGGGCGGCACCCAGCTGCACGGCGCCGTCCTGGAGCGGGTCGTCGTCCGCGGCGGCAAGATCGACTTCCTCAACCTCCGCATGGCCCGTCTCAGAGACGTGGTCTTCGACTCCTGCGTGCTCGTCGAGCCGGACTTCGCCGGCGCCCGGCTGGAGCGGGTCGAGTTCGTGAACTGCTCCCTGAAGGACGCCGACTTCGGCGGGGCGACGCTGACGGACGTCGACCTGCGCGGGGCCGCCCCGCTGGGGATCAGCCGGGGGCTGGACCGGATGTCCGGGGCGGTGATCAGCACCGGCCAGCTGCTGGACCTGGCCCCGGCGCTGGCCGCGGAGCTGGGGATCAGGGTGGAGTAGGCGCTACGGCAGGCGGGGAAAGCGGGCCTGGAGGGTCCAGATCGCCGGGTTCTCCGCCAGGTCCTCGTGGAGGTCGGTGAGGTCCGCGATCAGGTCGTGCAGGAAGTCGCGGGCCTCGCGGCGCAGCGCGGCGTGGGAGAAGGTGAGCGGCGCCTCCTCGGCCGGCATCCAGTCGGCCTCGATGTCCACCCAGCCGAAGCGGCGCTCGAACAGCATCCGGTCCGTGGACTCGGTGAAGTCCAGCTCCGCGTGCTGCGGCCGGGAGGCGCGGGAGCCCATCGGGTCCCGGTCCAGCTGCTCCACGATGTCGCACAGCGCCCACGCGAAGTCCAGCACGGGCACCCATCCCCAGGCTGTGGACAGCTCCCGGTCCGTCTCGGTGTCCGCGAGGTAGACGTCGCCGCAGAACAGGTCGTGCCGCAGCGTGTGGACGTCCGCGCGGCGGTAGTCGGTCTGCGGCGGGTCCGGGAACTTGTTGGAGAGGGCATAGCCGATGTCGAGCACGCAGAGATGGTGTCACGCGGTGGGCGCGGTCCCTGACCGCCTCTTGATTTCGGGTCCCCATTAGTAAGACCGGTGCGTCCTAGGATCACGGGGTGTCCCGATCCGTACGCCTCGTCCCGGCCGCCGCGGTCATGCTCACCTTCAGCCTCGTACTCACGGGCACCGCGTGCGACGGTGGTGTGCACGGCACTCCGGGCGGCCCGGGCGTCGGCGACCCGTACTTCCCGAAGGCGGGCAACGGCGGCTACGACGTCGGGCACTACGGCCTCACCCTCGACTACACCCCGGCCACCCGCCACCTCACCGGGACGGCGGTCATCACCGCCACGGCCACGAGGGATCTGTCCGCCTTCGACCTCGACCTCGCCGGGCTGCACGTCGACTCGGTCACCGTCGAGGGCGAGGACGCCCCCTTCAGCCGGGCCGGGCAGGAACTCACCGTCCGCCCGCGGGCCGATCTGCGCAAGGACGAGACGTTCCGCACGACCGTGCGCTACTCGGGCACTCCCGGCACCCTCACCGACCCCGACGGCTCCAAGGAGGGCTGGCTGCCCACCGCCGACGGCGCCCTCGGCCTCGGCGAGCCCGCCGGCTCCATGGCCTGGTTCCCCGGCAACCACCACCCCTCCGACAAGGCGGCCTACGACATCACGGTCACCGTCCCCAAGGGCCTCCAGGCCGTCTCCAACGGCGAGCTGACGGGCCAGAGCACGCGGGGCGGGCGTACGTCGTACCACTGGCACACCGCCGAGCCGATGGCGAGCTATCTGGCCACGGTTGCCATAGGCCACTTCGACATCGCGCGCAGCACCGGCCCGCACGGGCTGCCGATCCTCACTGCCGTGCACGCCGGCGAGGCGCAGGACAGCGCGGACGTGCTGGCGCAGTTCCCCGGCATCATCAAGTGGGAGGAGGACATCTTCGGGCCGTTCCCCTTCTCCTCCGCCGGTGTCATCGTGGCCGGGCCGGGCGATTCCGGATACGCCCTGGAGACCCAGAACCGGCCCACCTTCCCCGGCGCCCCGGACACCGGGACCGTGGTGCACGAACTGGCCCACCAGTGGTACGGCGACTCGGTCACCCCCAAGTCCTGGCGGGACATGTGGCTCAACGAGGGCTTCGCCACCTACGCCCAGTGGCTGTGGACGGAGGACCACGGCGGCTCCAGCGCCCAGCAGACCTTCATGGACACGTACAACGGCGACGACGACTCCATCTGGGCCTACCCGCCGGCGAAGCCGTCGAGCGCGGCGCACATCTCCGACAGCCCCGTCTACCAGCGCGGCGCGATGGTCCTGCACAAGATCCGGCAGAGGATCGGCGACAAGGCCTTCTTCGCCCTCCTGCGCGCCTGGCCCGCCGCCCGTCGCCACGCCTACGCGGACACGGCCGACTTCACCGCCTGGGTCCAGGCACAGTGCCCCGGCAAGGACTTCGCCGACATCTGGAAGACCTGGCTGTACGGCGACGGCAAACCGGCGCATCCGTAGCATCCGTAGCACCACACCGGCCCGCCGGGCTGCCGGGCGGCAAGTCCCCTTCGGGAGGCGGGGGTTCGGGGAACACCGGGGAATCCGCCGTCCGTGCCCGTGACGTGGTGCCCGGTGCGGCGGCAGCCCCGGGCCGTGGCCGGCCACCGCCCGGGGCTGCCGCTCGGTGCGACGTGTGTCAGACGTTCACGCCGAAGTCCTGGGCGATGCCGACCAGGCCCGAGGCATAGCCCTGGCCCACCGCGCGGAACTTCCACTCCGCGCCGTTGCGGTACAGCTCGCCGAAGACCATGGCCGTCTCGGTGGCGGCGTCCTCCGACAGGTCGTAGCGGGCGATTTCGGAGCCGCCGGCCTGGTTCACGATGCGGATGTACGCGTTGCGGACCTGGCCGAAGTTCTGGCCGCGGTTCTCGGCGTCGTAGATGGAGACCGGGAAGACGACCTTGTCGATGTCGGCCGGGAGCGCGGCCAGGTTGACGTTGATCGCCTCGTCGTCGCCCTCGCCCTGGCCGGTGGTGTTGTCGCCCGTGTGGACGATCGAGTTGTCCGGGGTCTGCTTGTTGTTGAAGAAGACGAAGTGGGCGTCCGAGTAGACCTTGCCCTGTGCGTTGACCGCGATGGCGGAGGCATCCAGGTCGAAGTCCGTGCCGGTGGTGGTGCGGACGTCCCAGCCGAGGCCCACGGTGACGGCGGTCAGGCCCGGAGCCTCCTTGGTGAGCGAGACGTTGCCACCCTTGGACAGGCTTACAGCCATTCTTGGGAGTCCCTTCCTTTGGTTCGGTACGGCGGAAAAGCTACAGCTACCCCTATGAACGCCAAGGGGGGCGGGGAAGGTTCCAGGTCTCTTTACTTTCTTTACCCGTCGCTGCCGATTCCCCCACCCGGATATTTCGCGTGACGTGGACCGGTCAGTCGCGCGACGATGGTGGACATGTCCGGTCCCTACCTCATCCGTGGCTCCGTCTCGCTGCCCGAGGCCGAGCTGATGTGGCGTTTCTCCAGGTCGTCGGGGCCCGGCGGACAGCACGTCAACACCAGTGACTCGCAGGTGGAGCTGCGCTTCGACCTCGCGGGCACCGAGGCGCTGCCTCCGGTGTGGAAGGAGCGGGCGTTGCAGCGGCTGGCCGGCCGGCTCGTCGACGGAGTCGTCACCGTCCGTGCCTCCGAGCACCGCTCCCAATGGCGCAACCGCGAGACCGCCGCCGTACGCCTCGCCTCGCTCCTCGCGGAGGCCAGCGCGCCGCCGCCCAAGCCCCGCAGGCCGACCCGCATCCCGCGCGGCATCAACGAACGCCGGCTGCGTGAGAAGAAGCAGCGCTCGGACACGAAGCGGGGCCGCTCGGGCCGCGACTGGCAGTGAGGCGGAGGGGCCGGGACGACCCATGAGCGAGCACGGCCAGCGCCGGCGTCGCCGGCCTGACGGCCCTGACGGCCCTGACGACCGGGTCTAGCCCAACTGCCGGTACCGGCCCTGGAAATACAGCAGTGGCCCGCCCTCGGCGCCCGGTACCCGCGCGGTGAGGACACGGCCGATGACCAGCGTGTGGTCCCCGGCGCTGACCCGCTGCTCGGTGCGGCACTCCAGCGTGGCCAGCGCGCCGCCCACCAGGGGCGCGCCGGTGGCCTCGCCGCGGTCGCACGGGAGGCCCTCGAAGAGCAGCCGGTCGCTGATGCGGCCCTTCATCGCGAAGCGGCCGGCGATGTGCCGCTGGCTCTCGGTGAGCACCGACACGGCCCACAGGGGCTGTTCGTCCAGCAGGTCGTCCATCCGGGAGCCCTCGCGCAGGCTGACGAGGACCAGCGGCGGGTCGAGCGAGACCGACATGAAGGCCGTGGCGGTCATGCCGACGTCCTCCATGCCCGGCGCGTGCGGGTCGTCCGGGTCGAGCGGCGGTTCCTGCGCGGTCACCAGGACCACGCCCGCGGCCAGCCGGGACATCGCGGCCCGGAACTCGTCGTTGCTCACGCCCTCAGCATGCCCGGAAGCGGCGAGGGCGGTGGGGGAGGCGGTCTTCAGCACGCCGGAAACGCTAGTCTCCGCCCTGCGCGGTCCGCATCGGGCCTTCGCCCGAGCCGGGTCCTAGGACCAGGGACCAGGGGACAGGGGACAGGGGACCAGGAGATGGCCGTTACGACAACTACGGGCATCGTGTGCGCACGCTCACAAAGCTTGCGTTCAGTATTCGCACGTGGAAAACGCAGAAACTCCACTCAATTGTTCACGTTAATCTGTGACTTGAGTCACAAGGGATAGGAATTGTTGACCCTGTGTACCGAGTGAGCAGCGCGCTGTGATTCAGTGGCAGGGAAGCTGAAGAGCACCGTGAAACGGCACAGTGGGGAACGCCGACGACGACCCTTTGATGCACTGCGAGGTCTCGGGGGAGGGTGAGCATGGAGACCGAGTCGGAGCCGTATGTCCGTCTTGCGTCCCTGCGGCAGCTGCACCAGGTCATGGCCGACATGAACACGGCACGCAGCCTGGCGGACACCCTGCAGACCGTGGCCGACGGCGTCGTGCAGGCTCTCGGGTACGAGATGGCGTGCGTGAACCTCGTCCGCCCTGACGGAGATCTCGTCGTCGCCGCGTTCTCCGGCAACTCCGCCGCCGAGGCCCTGATCACCGGCCGGGTCGGCTCCCGCGAGTCCTGGGACCGGCGGCTGCACATGGGCGAGTGCTGGGGCGACCTGATCTTCATACCGCACACCGAGGGCTGGGTCCTCGACGACGACGACGTCCCCCAGTGGTACACGGACGGCCCCGCGCCCCGCTTCGAGGACGAGTGGCACCCCTCCGACCGCCTCTTCGCCCCCATGTACACCCCGGGCGTGCAGGGCGGCTCCTCCGGCGAGCTGCTCGGCGTCATATCCGTCGACCGGCCTCGCAACGGCCGCCGCCCGGGCGCCTGGGGCCGCGAGGCCCTGCAGATGTACGCCTTCCAGGCCGCCATCGCGATCAGCAACGCCCGGCTGCGCGCCAACATGCAGCGTGCCCTGGTCCGCCTCGAGCGCGAGCAGCAGGCCCTGCGCGCGAGCGAGGAATCCTTCCGGCAGGCCTTCGAGTACGCCCCCTCCGGCATGGCCATAGCGGAGATGGGCGGTGACCAGCACGGCCGGATCCTGCGCACCAACGACGCCCTGTGCCGCCTGCTGGGCCGCCCCGCCTCCGCGATGCGCCGCTACTCCTTCTCCGACCTCGTCCACCCCGAGGACATCGGCACGCTCCTGCGGACCTCCGCCGAGGGCGGCCGCGCGGAGCTGCGCCTCGGCCGCCGCGACGGCACCTACGTCTGGGTGTCGCTGCGCAACTCGGTCGTGGCCGACGCCGCCGACGGCCCGCGCTTCCTGCTCACCCACGTCGAGGACATAGAGGAGCGCAAGCGGCGCGAGCTGCAGCTCGCCCACCGCGCCTCCCACGACTCCCTGACCGGCCTGCCGAACTCCGCCGAGCTGCGCTCGCGCCTGTCGGCCCGGCTGTGCCAGCGCCCCGCCCACTCCGGCGCGCTGGAGTCCCTGGACGCGGCCTACGGCCACCCCGTCTTCGACGGCCCGGCCGGCCACGGCTTCGACTTCCGGCCGGGCACGGAGGGGTACGACGCCTTCGACCACCATGTGCACACCGCCGCCCCCGAGGACGACCGCGACGACGGCACCAAGGGCCTCGCGGTCCTCTTCTGCGACCTCGACGGCTTCAAGTCGATCAACGACCGCTTCGGCCACAACGCGGGCGACGCGGTGCTCATCGAGGTGGCGCGCAGGCTGACCCGGGGCGTGCGCGACGGCGACACGGTCGCCCGGCTCGGCGGCGACGAGTTCGTGATCCTCGCCGACGGTCTCGGCCGGGCCGACGCCCAGGACCTCGCCGTACGGCTGCGCAACGAGATCATCCAGCCGATCCGGGCCGAGGGCAGGGCCGTCCGGGTGGGCGCGAGTTTCGGCATCGGGTGGGCACACTGCGGGATGACTGCGGACGAGGTGTTGAAGTCTGCCGACGAGCGGATGTACGTAGAGAAACGATCTCGTCCCAAACAACATCGACGCGCCGGATGAATCGCAGGTCAGCGAGTTGATGCGGTCTGAGTCACCCGTTTGGCTCAGCCAGAGCGGGTAGGCTCGCTACTCCATACCCCTATCGCATCCGCCCGCACCTGCTGAGGAGTACACGAGCGATGACGCCCGGCGACAACGGCGCGAGCACGCCCGAGGACGACGACCCGTTCGGCTATCTGTACGCCGACGGCCAGGCCAGAGGAGCCCAGCCGCCGTCCGGCGGTTACGGCTACCCCAACTCGGTCAGCAGGGTGCGTGCCGTCGGCGAGCGCCAGTACGGCCAGCAGGCACCGTACGCCCAGCAGACCGCCTACGGGCAGCAGCAGCCCGCCTACGGCCAGAACGTGCCCCAGCAGGGCGCCTACGGGCAGCCGAACGCCCACTACCAGGCCCCCGAGACCCTCCCCGGCGGCGCCCCGACGAGCCGTCAGCCGGTACAGCCGGCGCCCGGTCGGCGCGGCCCCAACACCAAGGGCCTGCTGATCGGCGCGATCGCTGTGGTCGCGGCGGTCGTCATCGGCATCAGCGTGGCGATGACGGACGGCAGTTCGGACGAGAACAAGACCAACAGCCAGGCGGGCACGACCCCGACCCAGTCCCAGAGCAGCCGGCCGAGCCCGTCGAGCAGCAGCTCGGCGTCGAGCGGTGAGCTGAAGACGGACGCCGGCGCCCTCCAGCTGGCCGGCGGCGCGGCGAAGGCCACGGACGTCAAGGGCGCCCAGACCTCGGACGGCTCCTACGTGGGCGGGCTGAACCAGGCCGGTGCCTCGATCACCTGGACCGTCAACAATGTTCCCTCGGGCGGCGAATACACCCTGTTCGCGCATTTCAGCGTGCCCGGTCAGGACCAGAAGATGACGGTCAGCATCAACGGCAAGCCGTTCGCCACCGGACTGCCGCTGAAGAACTACGCGCACGCCAAGAACGGCGACTTCGTCAACGGCTGGACCACGACGTTCGTGTACCCCACCCTCAACCAGGGCGCCAACACGATCTCCATCTCCTGCCAGCCCGGCGATCAGTGCAACGCGCTGATCGACCAGCTGTGGCTCCAGAAGGGCGAGCACACGCTGAAGGGCTAGGCCCGACAGGACCTAGGACAGGGACCTAGGACAGGACCTGGGCCGCGCCGGCCACCCCGGTCACCGTCACCCGGTCCTGCAGCTCCTCGTAGGCCGCCCGGTCGAACTCGCCCGCCGTGGCGGCCCGTACGGTCGCCGCCGACAGCGCCACCGCGCGGGCCAGGCGGTCGGGCCAGGGGAGCCGGTCCGCCAGGGCCGACAGCAGGCCGGCCACCGCCGAGTCGCCCGCGCCCGTCGGGTTGCCGTGCACGGGGGCGGGCGGCGCGGCGCGCCAGCGGCCCTCGGAGGTGACGGCCAGGAGGCCGTCGGCGCCGAGGGAGGCGACCACCGCGTGGGCACCGCGCCGGCGGGCGTCCTGGGTGGCGCGCAACGGTTCGTGGGAGCCGGTCAGTTCGGACAGCTCGTCGGCGTTCGGCTTGATGATGTCGGGGCGGGCCGCCACCCCGCGGCGCAGTGGTTCGCCGCTGGTGTCCAGCAGCACCGGAACACCGTGGGCGCGGGCGCCGCGGACGAGGTTCGCGTACGCGCCCACCGGCACGCCCGGCGGCAGGCTGCCGCACAGGGCCACCGCCGAGACGCCGGGCAGCAGTTCCTCGTACCGGTCGAGGAAGGTGCCCCACTCGGCCGGCGCGACCTGCGGGCCCGGCTCGTTCAACTGGGTGGTGTCACCGGACAGTTCGTCCACGACGGCGACCGTGCGCCGGGTCGCCCCGGCGACCGGGAGCAGCGCGTCCGTCAGCCCGGGGACGCCGGCGAGACGCTCGCGGACCGCGCGCCCGGTCCCGCCGCCCACGAAGCCGGTGACCGTCACCTCGTGCCCCAGCGCGGCCAGCACCCGGGCCACGTTCACGCCCTTGCCGCCCGGCCGCTCGATGACCTCCGAGACCCGGTGCGAGGTGTGCGGCCGCAGCGACCGGACCCGGTAGGTGAGGTCGAGAGCGGTGTTCAGCGTGACCGTGAGGATCACCCGGGACGACCTCCCTCGAAGTTCCGCGCCTGCCGTCGCGCCCGTCATCGGTTTCAGGGGCTCGATCATGCCAAAGAGACGGCGGCCGGCCCAGTCGCGGGCAGGCCACCGTCACCGGAAAAGACGGGCAGATCAGGCCAGTTGCGGAGTGATCACCCACTCGCCGCGCCGCATCACGCCCTTGAGGTCGAAGTTCGCGTCGAGTACGACGAGATCGGCGTCCTTGCCCGGTTCCAGCGAGCCGATGCGGTCGGACAGGCCGAGCAGCCGGGCCGGATTGACGGACAGGGCCGTCACCGCGTCCTCGACCGACAGCCGGTCGACGCTCACCGCCCGCTTGAACGCGCGGTCCTGGGTCAGCGTGGAGCCCGCGATCGAACCGCCGTGCACCAGCCGGGCCACCCCGTCGCTGACCTCGACCTCCAGCGGACCGAGCATGTAGCGGCCGTCGCCGATGCCGGCCGCGTCCATCGCGTCCGTGATGAACGCGACCCGGTCCGCGCCCGCGTGGTGGAACGCCAGCTCCAGCGCGGCCGGGTGCAGATGGGTGCCGTCGTTGATCAGCTCGACCGTGACCCGCTCGTCCTCCAGCAGGGCCGCGATCGGGCCGGGCGTGCGGTGGCCGAGCGCGGGCATCGCGTTGAAGAGGTGGGTGGCGACCGTGGCGCCCGCGTCGATCGCCTCCACCGTCTGCTCGTACGTCGCGTCGGTGTGCCCGATCGCCGCGATCACGCCGTGCTCGGCGAGCAGCCGTACGGAGTCGACGCCGCCGGGCAGCTCGGTGGCCAGGGTGACCATCTTCGCCTTGCCGCGCGCGGCGTCGATCAGCTTGCGGACCTCGGCCGGGTCCGGGTCGCGCAGCAGTTCCTCGGAGTGCGCGCCCTTGCGGCACGGCGAGATGAACGGCCCCTCGAAGTGGATGCCGGCGATCTCCCCCTGTTCGACCAGTTCGCTCAGCAGCCCGGCCTGGCGGACCAGCAGGTCCATCTCGTCGGTCACGGTGGAGGCCACGAGGGTGGTGGTGCCGTGCGCGCGGTGCGTACGGACGGCCCTGAGGATCTCCTCGGCGCTGCCGGAGAAGGAGGCTCCGCCGCCGCCGTGGTTGTGGATGTCGACGAAGCCGGGCACCAGCCAGTGGCCGGTGAGGTCGACGACCTCGGCGCTCTCGGCGGCCGCGGCCACGATCCGCGTGCCCTCGACGCACACGCGCCCGTCGTCCACCACCGCGCCGGGCAGCACCACCCGGGCACCTGTGAGAACCAAGCTGGGAGCCATCAGGCGCCTACCTCCGGAGTCGTAGAAGTGGTGGTGGTGAGCAGGTCGCGGGCCAGCAGGCCGGCGCCCAGGCAGCCTGCGGTGTCGCCGAGGGCGGCGGGGACGATGGCGGGCAGTTTCTGGAAGGTGACCCGGCGCCGGACGGCGTCGCGCAGCGGTGAGAACAAGACTTCCCCGGCCTCGGCGAGACCGCCACCGATGATCAGCGTGCGCGGGTCCAGCAGGGTGAGCGCGGTGACCAGGCCGTCGGCCAGCGCGTCCACCGCCTCCTGCCAGACGCGGGCCGCCTTCGGGTCGCCCGAGGCCACGGCCTCGGCGCAGTCGGCCGCGTCCGCGTCCGCGTCCCCGCAGGCCGCCGCCCAGGCCTCGCTGACCGCGGCCGCGGAGGCGTACCGCTCCAGACAGCCGTGCTGGCCGCACGGGCAGGGGGTGCCGCGGGGCCGTACGACGATGTGGCCGATCTCGCCGGCGAAGCCGTGCGCGCCCGCCTCCACCCGGCCGTCGATGCCGATGGCGCCCGCGATCCCGGTGCCGAGCGGCACGAACAGGAACCGGTCGGCGCCCTTGCCCGCGCCGATCCGGCCCTCTGCGAGCCCGCCGGTGCGCACGTCGTGGCCGAGGGCGACGGGGATACCGAGCCGTTCGGCGAGCAGCGCGCGCAGCGGTACGTCCCGCCAGCCGAGGTTGGCCGCGTAGGCGGCGATGCCCCGCTCCTCGTCGACGATGCCGGGGACCGCGATGCCGGCGGCGAGTGCGGGGGCGCCGTAGTGCTCGGCGCCGTACGCGCGCAGCTCGGCCGCGAAGCCGAGGATCGTGTCGACCACCGCGCCCGGACCGCGCTCGCGGCCGGTGGCGCGGCGGGCGCGGTGGAGCAGTTCGCCGTCGCCGCCGACGAGGGCGGCCTTCATCCCGGTACCGCCCACGTCCAGGGCGATGACATGTCTCACCACGGCCCTAGTGTGGCCCTCGCACCCGCGAGAGGTCTAGTCCACTCACGTGGTGTAGACCTTATGTGTCCATATATTGAACGGTCAGACAGCAGGGTTGGGGCTTTGAGCGTGCGTCGGCGTACGGCAGGAACGATCGCGGTGGTGTCCGCACTGGGCATGACGGCGGTTCTCGGAGGCTGTGGAAGCACCGGCTCCTCGGACGTGACCCTGAGACTCGTCGCCGCCGACTACGGCGACTCCGCCGCCAACAGTTCCAAGAA
The DNA here is from genome assembly GCF_001636945.3 of Streptomyces sp. FXJ1.172. NCBI lineage: Bacteria > Bacillati > Actinomycetota > Actinomycetes > Kitasatosporales > Streptomycetaceae > Streptomyces > Streptomyces sp. FXJ1.172. Next base: position 5,215,709 of record NZ_CP119133.2, read on the forward strand.
GTACTGGGACGCCCTGGCCAAGGCGTACGAGGACACGCACTCCGGGGTGAAGATCGAGGTCAGCGTCTACTCCTGGAACGACGTCGACGCCAAGGTGAAGGAGATGGTCGCCGCCGGCCACGCCCCGGACCTGGCCCAGATCGGCGCCTACGCCGACTACGCGGCCGCCGGCAAGCTCTACCCGGCCTCCGACCTGCTCTCCATCCGCACCCAGGCCGACTTCCTGTCCCAGCTGTCCGACGCCGGCCAGTGGAACCACACGCAGTACGGCATACCCTTCGCCGCCTCCACGCGCGTGCTCTTCTACAACAAGACCCTGTTCGCCAAGGCCGGCATCACCCCGCCCACCACCTGGGACGAGCTGGCGGCCGACGCCAGGGCGCTCAAGGACAAGGGCGTGAAGTACCCGGTCGCGCTGCCGCTCGGGCCCGAGGAGGCCCAGGCCGAGACCATGCAGTGGCTGCTCAGCGGCGCCGGCGCCACCAGCGGCGGCAACGGCTACACCGACGACGTCGGCACCTACACCATCGACTCCGCCCAGAACGTCGACACCTTCACCTGGCTCAAGGACGACCTGGTCGGCAAGGGCCTGACCGGCCCGGTCGCGCCCGGCAAGCTCAACCGCGCGGACGCCTTCGCCGCCTTCGCCGACGGCCAGGTCGGCATGCTCAACGGGCACCCCACGCTGATCCAGCAGGCCGAGAAGAAGGGCGTGCAGTTCGGCATGGTGCCGATGCCGGGCCGCACCGGCAAGGCCCGGGCCTCGATGGGCGTCGCCGACTGGATGATGGCCTTCAAGCAGAACGGGCACCGGGACCGGATCGGCGACTTCCTGAACTTCGTGTACAGCGAGAAGAACGTCCTGGAGTTCTCGCGCGACTACGGCCTCCTCCCGGTCACCGGCTCCGCCTCGACGGCGATGAGCGACTCGGACGCGCCCGCCGACAAGGCCCTGCACCCCTTCCTGGACCAGCTGCCCACCTCCGAGCTGTATCCGGTCGGCAAGACCTCCTGGGCGGCGGTCGCCGCGGCCGTGAAGCAGAACATCGGCCAGGCCGTCGCCCCCGGCGGCAGCCCCTCCGGCGTCCTCACCCGGCTCCAGGCCACGGCCACGGCGGCCGACAGCAGCAACGCGAGCTGAGCCGGGACGGGCCGTCGGCGGCTGTCGGTGCCCGGCGCTACGGTGGCTGCCATGGAACTGGGCACCCGGGAAAAAGCCATCCTCGCCCTGGAACGCCGGGGCTTCGCGGGCCCCGGCGCCAAGGAACGAGCGATCCGCGAGGAGCTGGGCCTCGCCCCGGTGCGCTACTACCAGCTCCTCAACGCCCTCCTGGACGACGAGCGGGCCCTGGCCCACGACCCGGTGACGGTGAACCGCCTGCGCAGAATCAGGCAGTCCCACCGCTCGGACCGCTGACTTTCCGCTCCTGGGGCACGGCCCCAGGAGTGAGGGCGACCCGCGCTGGATACTGTCGCTGTATGGACCCCCTGCCGACACCGCAGACCCAGTCCGGCCGGGACGGCCTCGCCGCGTTCCTGGCGAAGCCGGCCACAGCGATCGTCGGCCTGGACTTCGACGGCACACTGGCCCCCATCGTCGCCGACCCCGAACAGGCCCGCGCCCACCCGGACGCCGTACCGGCCCTCGCCGCGCTCGCCCCGAAGGTCGCCTCCATCGCCGTGATCACCGGCCGCCCGGCCGGCGTCGCGGTCCGCTACGGCGGCTTCGCCGGCGTCCCCGGCCTGGACCACCTCACCGTCCTCGGCCACTACGGCGCCGAACGCTGGGACGCCGTCACCGGCACCGTCACCGCCCCCGCCCCGCACCCCGGGGTCGCCGCGGTCCGCGCGGAGCTGCCGGGCGTCCTGGACCGTGCCGGTGCCTGGCCCGGCACCTGGATCGAGGAGAAGGGCCGGGCCGTCGCGGTCCACACCCGCCGCGCCGCCGACCCGGAGGCCGCGTTCGAGGCCCTGCGCGGCCCCCTCACCGACCTCGCCGCCCGCCATGGGCTGATCGTCGAACCCGGCCGCCTGGTCCTGGAACTGCGCCCGCCCGGCATGGACAAGGGCGTGGCCCTCGGCGAGTACGTCCGCCGGACGGGCGCCGGCGCGGTCCTCTACGCCGGCGACGATCTCGGCGACCTGCCCGCCTACGCCGCCGTGGACAAGCTCCGCGGTGACGGGGTCCCCGGCCTGCTGGTGTGCAGCGGCAGCACGGAGGTCACGGAACTGGCGGAGCGGGCGGACGTGGTGGTCGACGGCCCGGCCGGCGTCGTGGCGCTGCTGCGGTCGCTGGCGGCCGGGATCGATCACCGCTCCAGCGCGGCCAGCTGATCAAGGAACCACTTCGCCGGCGGAAGTGCCGTCGCGGCCGCGGCCAGCCGCTTGGACCGCTCCGCCCGCTCACCCGCCGGCATGCTCAGCGCCGCGTGCAGCGCCTGTGCCGTACCCCCGATGTCGTACGGGTTCACCACGATCGCGTCCTCGCCCAGCTCCTCGTACGCCCCGGCCTCCCGGGACAGCACCAGCACGCACCCCTCGTCGGAGACGACCGGCACCTCCTTGGCGACCAGGTTCATGCCGTCCCGGATCGGATTGACCAGGGCGACGTCGGCGAGCCGGTACGCGGCGAGCGAGCGCGCGAAGTCGTCCTTGACGTGCAGCTCCACCGGACGCCAGCCGGCCGTCCCGTACCGTGAGTTGATCTCCTGCGCGACCCGCTGCACCTCGGCGGTGTAGTCCCGGTACACGGCGAGATCCTGCCGGGAGGGGTACGCGAACGCGACGTGCACCACGCGCTCGCGCCACTCGGGATGGTCGTCCAGCAGCTGCCGGTACGCCAGCAGCCCGCGCACGATGTTCTTGGACAGTTCGGTGCGGTCCACGCGGACGATCGTCTTGCGGCTCTCGCCGATCTCCTCGCGCAGCGCGGCCATCCGCTCGTCGACGTCCGGCTCGTGCGCCCGTGCGCGCAGGAAGTCCGCGTCCGCGCCGAGCCCGTGCACCCCGATCGCCGTACCGGTGGTGACCCCGGGCCCGAGCACCGCGTCACAGCAGGCCGTGAACGCCTCCGCCCAGCGCCCGGTCAGGAAGGCCGCCCGGTCCGCGCCCAGGATGCCGTGCAGCAGTTCGGCCGCGATGTCGTCGGGCAGCAGCCGGAAGTAGTCCGGCGGGGCCCACGGGGTGTGCGAGAAGTGGCCGATGCGCAGGTCGGGCCTGAGCTGCCGGAGCATCAGGGGCGCGAGGGCCAGGTGGTAGTCCTGCACGACCACCGCCGCCCCCCTGGCGGCCTCCTCGGCCAGCGCCTCGGCGAACGCCCGGTTGTAGGCCTGGTAGGACGCCCACTGCTGCCGGAACCGGGCGTCGAAGACCGGCTCCAGCGGGGTCTGGTACAGCATGTGGTGGACGAACCACAGCACCGAGTTGGCGATGCCGTTGTACGCCTCGGCGAAGACGTCCGGGTCGATGTCCAGCATCCGCACCCGCTGACCGCCGGTGTCCGCGGCCGGCAGCAGCCTGCCGTCCGCCCGCCGTACGGCCTCGCGGTCGCCGTCGCCCAGCGCGGCGCACACCCACACCGAGTCCGCGTCCGACCCGATGGCCGACAGCCCCGAGACCAGCCCGCCGCCGCCCCGCTTGGCGCGCAGCGAGCCCTCCCCCTCGTCGGGGGACACCGTGTACGAAACCGGGCCGCGATTGGACGCGACCAGCACCTCGGCACCGTGCGTGGAAGCCATGGTCCTCAACCTAGCCCAGCCCGGAAACGCTCAAACGTACGGCCACGCCGCCGTATACGACCCCGCGGCCGGTTCACGCCACCTTCCGCTCGGCATACTCCGCGATCTCCACCATCGGCGGCCGTTCCTCTGTGTCCACCGAGTAGGTGCGCGGTTCGAAGCCGTCCTCGCCCCGCTCGAACTGGGTCAGCGAGGGGCGCACCAGGTGGCCTCGGGCCAGCCGGAGCTGGGCGGTGCGGTAGATCGCCGCGGCCATCCGGCCGAGCGCCTGGCCGTCCTGGTGGCGGTGCTTGCGCACGCCGACGTCCACCTGGGCCAGCGCGTCGAGTCCCACCAGGTGCAGGGCGTCGACCAGCATGCCCAGCTCCACGCCGTAACCGACGGGGAAGGGCAGCTGTTCCAGCAGGCCGCGGCGGGCCGCGTACTCGCCGCCGAGCGGCTGCACGAACCCGGCCAGCTGCGGCCAGTGCATGTTCAGCAGCGGGCGGGCCATCAGCTCGGTGACCCGGCCGCCCTGCCCCGCGGCAGCCGGGCCCAAGGCGTGCCCGTCGGACACCGTGAGCGGGCGGTCGTACATGGCCTTGACGAGGGCCACCTCGGGGTCGGTGAGCAGCGGGCCGACGATTCCGGAGACGAAGTCCGAGGAGAACTCCCTCAGGTCCGCGTCGATGAAACAGATGATGTCCCCGGCGGTGACGAGGAGAGAGCGCCACAGGACCTCACCCTTGCCGGGGACGGCCGGAATGCGGGGCAGGATCTCGTCACGGTGAACGACCCGCGCGCCCGCGGCGGCGGCGACCTCGGAGGTGCGGTCGGTGGAGCCGGAGTCGACGACGACGATCTCGTCGACGAGCGGGACCTCTTCCACGAGGTCGCGGCGGATGGCCGTGACGATGTCGCCGACGGTCTCCTCCTCGTTGAGCGCGGGCAGCACGACGCTGATCGTCTGGCCCGTGCGCTGCTTGGCGGCCACGATCCGGTGCAGCGGGCGGTCGGTCACGGACCAGGAGCGGGTGGCCAGCCAGCGTTCGACTTCTTCCAGCACGGTCTGCGACTCCTCACTGTTCGTGATCACATGGGGTCACGGTGTGATCCATCTCGCGGTTCGGACGACTATCTCAACTGTCGTGGCCGTCGGTTACAGTCTTGAACAACGCCGATGACCATCGCATGTCGGGGGTCGCGCGCGTTCCACAACCGCATACAGCTCATCCAGAGGGGCAGAGGGAAACGGCCCGGTGAAGCCCCGGCAACCCTCCAGCCGGTCTCGTCTTTTCACAAGCGAGGCTCCCGGCTAGGGAAGGTGCCAAATCCGTCTCGCGGCGAGATGCGCCGTGAGGAAGATGAGGAGAAAGGGCCTCGCCTCCATGGCTGTGCAGACAGTTGCAAGTTCCAGCACCTCCACCGTCGACCTCGGTCCCGCCGTGGCGCTGAGCTGTCGCGAGTGCGGTCACCGTGTCCCGCTCGGCCCGGTCTTCGCGTGCGAGGAGTGTTTCGGCCCGCTGGAGGCCGCCTACGACTTCTCCGGCTACGACACCGAGGAACTGCGCCGGCGGGTCGCATCGGGCCCGGCGAACATCTGGCGGTACGCGCCCCTGCTGCCCGTCCCGGCGGACGTGGCCGACAAGCCGAACCTGAACCCCGGCTGGACCAAGCTCGTCAAGGCCGACAACCTCGCCCGCGAACTCGGCGTCACCGGCGGGCTGTTCGTGAAGGACGACTCCGGCAACCCGACGCACTCCTTCAAGGACCGCGTCGTCGCCCAGGCGCTGGAGGCCGCGCGCGCCTTCGGCTTCACCACCCTGTCCTGCTCCTCCACGGGCAACCTGGCCGGTGCCGTCGGCGCCGCCGCGGCCCGCGCCGGCTTCCGCTCCTGCGTGTTCATCCCGCACGACCTGGAGCAGGGCAAGGTCGTCATGGCCGCGGTCTACGGCGGCGAGCTGGTCGGCATCGAGGGCAACTACGACGACGTCAACCGCTTCTGCTCCGAGCTGATCGGCGACCCGGCCGGCGAGGGCTGGGGCTTCGTCAACGTCAACCTGCGGCCGTACTACGCGGAGGGCTCCAAGACCCTCGCGTACGAGATCTGCGAGCAGCTCGGCTGGCGGCTGCCCGACCAGATCGTGATCCCGATCGCCTCCGGCTCCCAGCTCACGAAGATCGACAAGGGTCTGAAGGAACTGATCGAGCTGGGCCTGGTCGAGGACAGGCCGTACAAGATCTTCGGTGCGCAGGCCGAGGGCTGCTCGCCGGTGTCCGCCGCCTTCAAGGCCGGGCACGACGTGGTCCGCCCGCAGAAGCCGAACACCATCGCCAAGTCCCTCGCCATCGGCAACCCGGCCGACGGGCCGTACGTGCTGGACATCGCGCGCCGCACCGGCGGTGCGGTGGAGGACGTGACCGACGGGGAAGTCGTCGACGCGATCAAGCTGCTGGCCCGCACCGAGGGCATCTTCGCCGAGACGGCGGGCGGTGTGACGGTCGGCGTCACCCGCAAGCTGATCAAGGACGGCGTCCTGGACCCGACGAAGACCACGGTGGTCCTCAACACCGGCGACGGCCTGAAGACGCTGGACGCCGTGGCCGGCACGGGTCTGACCGCCACCATCCGCCCGACCCTGGACTCCTTCCGAGAGGCTGGCCTCGCATGAGCGTGACCGTTCGCATCCCCACCATCCTGCGCACCTACACCGGCGGCCAGGCCGAGGTCGCCGCCGAGGGGGCGACCCTCGCCGAGGTCATCGCGGACCTGGAGAAGAACCACACCGGTATCTCCGCCCGCGTGCTGGACGACCAGGGCAAGCTGCGCCGGTTCGTCAACGTCTACGTCAACGACGACGACGTCCGCTTCGAACAGGGCCTCGAGACGGCGACCCCCGAGGGCGCCGGTGTCTCCATCATTCCGGCGGTCGCCGGCGGCTGATTGATACCCTCGGTAACCGCGGTTACCGATTGTTCATCGAATGGCCTCCTCCGTGAGAGAAACGGAGGGGGCCATTCAGTGTGATTGAGCGCGGTACAGTTGGGGAACGCGTTCCGAGCCCGAAGGTCACAGGCCCCGGATTCCTCACCGCGGGCCCGATAAGAAGCAGCCAAAGTGTGCGGGCTTTCTGCGGCTTTCGTTCCATTTTGTACAGCCCGACTTGCCCTGAATTCAGCCGAAGTTTAGGCAGATTCCGGACTGGGCTCGTCCAGATTTCTCGTCCGATTGACCTGTTGCAGACGGCAGTTGGACAGATACATTCAGCCGCGGTCGACGCGTTCCGGCGCACGCCCCCGACCAATGGGGGGTGAGGTCTGACCCGGGTCCGCGAAGTGTGGATCTGTGCAAGGGCCAGTAATAGGGGAGTTAGGCATGGCTCAGGGCACCGTCAAGTGGTTCAACGCGGAGAAGGGGTACGGCTTCATCGCGGTCGACGGTGGTGCGGACGTCTTCGTCCACTACAGCGCCATTCAGATGGACGGCTACCGCACCCTGGAAGAGGGCCAGCGGGTGGAGTTCGAGATCTCGCAGGGCCAGAAGGGCCCGCAGGCCGACATGGTTCGCCTCAGCGCCTGAACGTTTCTTGTCCGAAGGGCCCGCACCTCGCAGGGGTGCGGGCCCTTCGCCGTCCCCGGGCCTCTGTTCGCGGGCGGCTGACGGCCCCTGCCGGACGGCGAGAGGCGCTTGCACTCGACCATGCCGAGTGCTAATCATTGCGTTAGCACTCTGAAGGTGAGAGTGACAAAGAAGGACCGGGTCGGTGAGGCCCGCAGGCCATGTGGGGCAAGGAACCACAGGCCGGCGAGCCGTCCGTCGCGGGCGCGGGCGCGGTCCGAAGGAATCACCCCCAGTCCTGGAGGGACCACTTCACATGGCCAAGATCATCGCGTTCGACGAGGAGGCGCGGCGCGGCCTCGAGCGCGGCATGAACCAGCTCGCGGACGCCGTCAAGGTGACGCTCGGCCCCAAGGGTCGCAACGTCGTCCTCGAGAAGAAGTGGGGCGCCCCCACGATCACCAACGATGGTGTCTCCATCGCCAAGGAGATCGAGCTCGAGGACCCGTACGAGAAGATCGGCGCCGAGCTGGTCAAGGAAGTCGCCAAGAAGACGGACGACGTCGCCGGTGACGGTACGACCACCGCGACCGTGCTCGCCCAGGCCCTGGTCAAGGAAGGCCTGCGCAACGTCGCCGCCGGTGCCAACCCGATGGCTCTGAAGCGCGGTATCGAGAAGGCCGTCGAGGCCGTCTCCGCCGCCCTGCTGGAGCAGGCGAAGGACGTCGAGACCAAGGAGCAGATCGCCTCCACCGCGTCCATCTCCGCCGCCGACACCCAGATCGGCGAGCTGATCGCCGAGGCCATGGACAAGGTCGGCAAGGAAGGCGTCATCACCGTCGAGGAGAGCAACACCTTCGGTCTGGAGCTGGAGCTCACCGAGGGCATGCGCTTCGACAAGGGCTACATCTCCGCCTACTTCGCGACCGACATGGAGCGCATGGAGGCGTCGCTCGAGGACCCGTACATCCTCATCGCCAACTCCAAGATCGGCTCCGTCAAGGACCTGCTCCCGCTCCTGGAGAAGGTCATGCAGTCGGGCAAGCCGCTGCTGATCATCGCCGAGGACGTCGAGGGCGAGGCCCTGTCGACCCTGGTCGTCAACAAGATCCGCGGCACCTTCAAGTCCGTCGCCGTCAAGGCCCCGGGCTTCGGTGACCGCCGCAAGGCCATGCTCGGCGACATCGCCATCCTCACGGGCGGCGAGGTCATCTCCGAGGAGGTCGGCCTCAAGCTGGAGAACGCGACCCTGGACCTCCTCGGCCGCGCCCGCAAGGTCGTCATCACCAAGGACGAGACCACCATCGTCGACGGTGCCGGCTCCTCGGAGCAGGTCAACGGTCGCGTGAACCAGATCCGCGCCGAGATCGAGAACAGCGACTCGGACTACGACCGCGAGAAGCTGCAGGAGCGCCTGGCGAAGCTCGCCGGCGGTGTCGCGGTCATCAAGGCCGGCGCCGCCACCGAGGTGGAGCTGAAGGAGCGCAAGCACCGCATCGAGGACGCCGTGCGCAACGCCAAGGCGGCCGTCGAGGAGGGCATCGTCGCCGGTGGTGGCGTGGCCCTGCTGCAGGCCTCCGGTGTCTTCGAGAAGCTGGAACTCGAGGGTGACGAGGCGACCGGCGCCAACGCCGTGAAGCTCGCGCTCGAGGCCCCGCTGAAGCAGATCGCCGTCAACGGTGGTCTCGAGGGCGGCGTCGTCGTGGAGAAGGTGCGCAACCTGACCGTCGGTCACGGTCTGAACGCCGCCACCGGCGAGTACGTCGACATGATCGCCGAGGGCATCATCGACCCGGCGAAGGTGACCCGTTCCGCGCTGCAGAACGCCGCCTCCATCGCCGCGCTGTTCCTCACCACCGAGGCCGTCATCGCCGACAAGCCGGAGAAGGCCGCCGCGGCCGCTCCGGGCGGCATGCCGGGCGGTGACATGGACTTCTGATCGACCTGACGGCCGATCGCGTCCTTACCGAGGGCGGCACCCCCTGTCGTGAGGCAGGGGGTGCCGCCCTCGGGCGTTTCCGGGGTGGCGTGCATCACACAAGGGCGGACCGCGGTCCCGGAATGTGGGGCGGCGCATAGGCGGTTACTTAAAGAGCTGCAACAATGCGCGAACACATACCGGCCGGTTGGCACCCGCCGACCGCACACCACCGCACTCACGAGGAGCCCCCCACGTGACCGCCACGCCCTCCGCCTCCCGCGCGGCCCAGATCCTGTCCCGCCCGATCACGCTCAACGGCCTCACCGTCCCCAACCGGATCGTGATGGCGCCGATGACCCGGATGTTCTCCCCGGGCGGCATCCCCGGCGAGGACGTGCGCTCCTACTACGCGCGCCGCGCCGCCGCAGGTGTCGGACTGATCGTCACCGAGGGCACCTACGTCGGCCACGACTCGGCCGGTCAGAGCGACCGCGTCCCCCGCTTCCACGGCGAGGAGCAGCTGGCGGGCTGGGCGAAGGTCGCCGAGGACGTGCACGCGGCCGGCGGCACGATCGTCCCGCAGCTGTGGCACATCGGCATGGTCCGCAAGCAGGGCGACCCGCCCTTCGCCGACGCCCCGGCCGTCGGCCCCTCCGGCCTGGTCACCGCGGGCGCCGAGCCCACCGGCAAGGCGATGACCCAGCAGGACGTCGACGACGTCATCGCCGCGTTCGCCGAGGCCGCGGCCGCCGCCGAGCGCATCGGCTTCGACGGCGTGGAGCTCCACGGCGCCCACGGCTACCTCCTGGACCAGTTCCTGTGGGGCGGCACCAACACCCGCACCGACGCCTACGGCGGCGACCCGGTGGCCCGTGCGCAGTTCTCGGCGGAGATAGTCGCCGCGGTCCGCGAGGCGGTGTCCGCCGAGTTCCCGGTCATCTTCCGCTACTCGCAGTGGAAGCAGCAGGACTACACCGCCCGCCTCGCCGAGACCCCCGAGGAGCTGGAGGCCATCCTGACCCCGCTCGCCGCGGCCGGCGTCGACGTCTTCCACGCCTCCACCCGCCGCTACTGGGTGCCCGAGTTCGACGGCTCGGACCTGAACCTGGCCGGCTGGACCAAGAAGATCACCGGCAAGCAGGTCATCAGCGTGGGCTCGGTCGGCCTCGACGGCGACTTCATCAACGCCTTCCAGGGCGAGGGCTCCCCGGTCAAGGGCATCGACAACCTCCTCGACCGCCTCGAGGCCGACGAGTTCGACATGGTCGCCGTCGGCCGCGCCCTGCTGCAGGACCCGGAGTGGGCGGCCAAGGTCCTCGCCGACCGCTTCGACGAGCTGAAGCCCTACGACGCCGCCGCGGTGAAGACCCTCAGCTGACGGCTCGTACCGGGCACTTGTGATCGTCGTCGTCCGTTCCCCTGATGAGCGGTCAGGCAGTGAGCGGAAGCGAGGAGCGCGCGATGACGACGACCGAGTCCCGGACGGCCCCGGACACCGACGGCCCGGACGGCCCTGTGGTGCGCACCGCGTCCGGTGCGGTGCGCGGCCTGCGCGAGCAGGGCCTGTCGGTGTTCCGGGGCATCCCCTTCGCGGCGCCCCCCGTCGGCCCGGACCGCTTCCAGGCCCCGCGCCCGCCCCGGCCCTGGGACGGCGTCCGCGAGGCGTACGCGTTCGGCCCGCCGCCCCCGCAGGAGGCGGGCCTCCTCAGCAGGGCCAAGCTCCCCGCCGCACCCGGCGACGAATGGCTGACGGTCAACGTCTGGACCCCCGACCCGGACCCGTCCGCCGCCCGTCCGGTGATGGTGTGGCTCTACGGCGGCGCGTTCAAAGTGGGCCACGGCGGCCAGCCGGGCTACGACGCCCAGCACCTCGCCCGCGAGGGCGACGCGGTGCTCGTGAGCTTCAACTACCGCCTGGGCATGGAGGGTTTCGCCCACTGGACCGGCGCCCCCGCCAACCGGGGCCTGCTGGACCAGGTGGCGGCCCTGGAGTGGGTCCAGGAGAACATCACCGCGTTCGGCGGCGACCCGGCCCAGGTCACCGTGTTCGGCGAGTCGGCGGGCGCGGGCTGCATCGCCTCACTGCTGGCCATGCCCAGAGCCCGCGGCCTGTTCCGGCGCGCGATCGCCCAGAGCGTGCCCGGCACGTTCTTCTCCGCGGACCTGGCCCGCGACATCGCCACGGCCCTGGCGGCCGAGGCGGGCAGCCCGCCCGCGGCGGCCGACCTGGCGGCGCTGGACCCCCGGCGGCTCACCGAGGCGGGCACGGCGCTGGGCACCAAGATGCTTAGGCACACCGGCCGTTGGGGCCAGGTGGCGCCGACGGCCGTCCCCTTCGCCCCGGTGGTCGACGGCGAGATACTGCCGACGACCCCCTGGGCGGCCCTGGCCTCGGGCGCGGCACGGGACGTGGACCTCCTCGTCGGCCACAACCGCGACGAGTTCCGCCTCTTCATGGTCATGGGCGGCCTGTCCGACAAGATCACGGACGAGACGGCGGCCGGGACCCTGCGCCTGTACGCGCCGGGCGGACAGGCGGGCGAGGCGGCGTACCGAGCGGCCTTCCCGGAGGCGGACGCCGAGGGTCTCTTCGAACGCGTCCAGACGGACTGGCTGTTCGGCCAGCCGAGCCTGCGCCTGGCGGAGGCCCAGCGGACGGGCGGCGGCCGCGCCCACGTCTACGAACTGACCTGGCCCGCCCCCAGCACCATCGGCCGGCTGGGCGCCTGCCACGGCCTGGACATCCCGCTGCTCTTCGGCACGTTCGGCGCCGACCTGGGCGGCCTGCTCTTCCCCGACGGCAAACCCACCCCCGAGGCCGAGCGGCTCTCGTCCTTCATCCAGAGCGCCTGGACGGCGTACGCCCGCACCGGCGACCCGGGCTGGCCGGTGTACGACACGGAAGAGCGCCTGGTGCAGGTCCTGGACGCGGAGCCGGTAGTGGCGCCGTACCCGCAGGAGGAGAGCAGGCGCATCTGGGAGGGGTACGACTTCGCACCGCTGCCGCTGCTGCGCTGATCCCGGCGCTCTACAGATGGCCCAGGGGACCGTTCATGGGCTCGATGTCGACGCGTACGGGTGTCCCCCAGACCCGGAGGACCTCGTAGTCGGTGAACTCGTGCACGAGCCGGTAGGCCATGGCGGGCCGGGACGAGCGCCGCTGGGCGGCGAGATACGCCTCGGCCTCGCGCCGGTCCCGCCGGGGCGTGCCGCACAGCTGCCACTCCTGGCCGTTCCACGCCTCCGGCAGCCAGCGCTGCTGCGGCTGGGGCCGGTCGGCACGGACGCCGTACCGGGAGGGTGCGGTGGCGGCGGGAGCGGGTTCGCTCCTCCCGCCCTGGAATTCGGACCGGCGGGCGGCCCGGCGCCGGGTCTCGCACAGCAGACACAGATCGGGCGCGCTCTCGTCCACGGGTCCCTGCGGGTGCTCTGGGCACCGGGTGGCGGGCGCGCTGCTGCCGACGCTCTCCTCCACGAGGTCGAGCGCCCGGCGCAGATCGGCCTTGATCTCGTGCAGCCGGGCGTCCGGGGTGTCGCCGGTCAGGGCCTCCCCGTGCTCCCCGACGAGGCGCAGGGCCCGTCCGAGGGCGGTGAGCTGGGCGTGGTTCATGATCAGTCCGCGTAGTCCTTGAGTTCCTCGGTGTCGAGTGTGATGCCGACCGGGGGTGGCAGTTCGACGGTAGCGCCCCAGGGGTAGGACGGGGACTGCTGGTAGCGGCCGTCCTTGGGTTCGCTGTAGACGACGAGCGTGTCGTTGTCCCGGTCGATGAGGAGGTAGACGGGGATACCGGCCTCGGCGTAACCACGGACCTTGTCGATGCGGTCGCGTCGGTCGGTGTCACGGTCACGAGAGGTGACTTCCAGGACCATGAGGACACCGTCGGGATCCGCCCAGTCTCCTTCCTGGGCGATGAAGTGGTTGAACGGTGCCAGGGCACCGTCTGCGCAGGCGTGCCCTTTGCGGTAGGCGCCGACCCTGAGGCCTTGCTCGGGATAGAGAGCCAATTCCGGGCGCAACTGCATGAACAGCCGGAGGAGCCACATGACGATGCCCCGGTGACGCTGGTCCGGCATCGGCTTGACCTCTAGCTTTCCGTCGATGAGTTCGAGCTTGACGCCCTCGGGAGCCTTGCGAGCCAGGTCCTCGAAGTCCTCGGGCGAAATTCGGTCGCCCTTCACGTACAGCCGCCCGTTGATGAATTCGAGCTGCACGTTCTTCGGTGCCCTGCGGGCAAGCTCCTCGAAGTCCTCGGCGGACATCTGCGGGCGTTGGGCGGTGCTGGGGGTCATGGCGTCGCCTCCTCCCCTCCATCGTGCCCCGGGGCGTTGTCGTTGGACCGGAGGAGCGGTCATACGGATGCCCTTTCTCGTCGTCCTTGGGAGATCGCAGCACGCATCTCAGCTGCGTAGGAGTGGATTGCAGACGGGGAGAGGGGCGCATTGGAGTGGGCCTGATCCGACGGGAGCGCACCCCGGCACGCCCGGCACAGCCCGCCCGGCAGTGCCTCCGGCCGCCCCGGCACACCGCACTCCGCGCACTCCAGGATCCGGCGGGGCGGGCGGGGTGGCTGACGTACGGGTTCGGGTGGGAGCTTGCTGGTCAGGCGGCTGCGGACCAGCGCGGCCGGGTGGTGGACGGGGCTGGGCAGGCCGGCGGTCAGGGCGTGGAGTACGGCCTCGTCGGTGGCGCCTCGCGCGAACCACTCCGCCACCAGCGGGGCGAGTTCCGCGCAGTCGGCGGCGGAGAGGGACAGGACCGGGGCCGTACGCCCCAGGGCGGCGAGGAGGATGTGGGCGCGGGAGCGGGTCGGGGCCGGGCTGGCTCGGGCCGCCGGTGGCGGCTCCGGCTGCGGTACGTCGCCGCGCGCGAACGTCGCCCACCAGCCGTCGTCACGTGCGGTACGGGACCACCACGATCGGGTGATCCAACGCGAGCCGCCCGAGTCCGTCTCCAGCCGCTCCCGGCCCCGCCGTAAGTGCCCTGCCTTCTGCAGGCGGTTGAGGGCCGTGCCGAGGGCGCACTGCCCGTACGGCAGCACCTTGGCCAGCGTCTTCACGGAGATGTCGGCGCCGTCGGGGAGGCGGTCGAGGTAGGACGCGATGGCTGCTTCGCGGGCGGGGAGGTGGGCGAAGTCGTGGTTCGTCCGGGGGCGTTGTCCGGGCACCGAACGCTTGCCGTAGCCAGGGTTGGCCATCGGGTGCGGGGCAGGGTGCGCAGAGGTGGGGGCGACACTAAAGTTGGCGTCAGCCATGGGATCGAATTCGTCCTTCGATCTTGTAGGTCAGGCCCCCGCACCGGTGTTGGCGCACCAGCGGGGGCCGTTTGCTTATGGCCGCACGTTAGAGGCATGTGACGCTGCGTTGCAAGCCGAACGCGTCAGGTCAACACGCAGGGTGGGAGGGCGGGTTGAGGCCCGCCTCCCATTCCTTGAAAAGGGCGCTCGGACCTGGGAACTCGGGGCTTGAGCTTCGGGCGGTCACTTGAGGGACGCGGTGAAGGAAGCCCAGGCGGCCGAGCTGAAGAAGAGCTTTGAGCCTCGGGGGTTCTTCGAGTCCCGGACGGGGACGAGGGCCGGGAAGTCGTGAGTGACCTCCAGGCAGTCCCCGCCGCTGCCACCGCTGTAACTGGACTTCTGCCAGATCGCCGCGTCCAGGTCGTACTCAGAGATGTTCCTCATGTGCGTAATCCTGCGCCATGCCCTCGATCCGGGCCAGGGAGATCTCGCGGGAGAGCGCGGAGGCCGTGAGGAGTTCGTAGGTGAACCGTTGGTGCCGGACGACGGCCGGGTCGTCCTCCAGTCGTCCGGTGCCGACTCCCTCGAAGTACACCAGCGGAGGGGCGCCGTCGAAGTCCATCAGCTTGATGGAACCCTCCATCGCCGCATGCGCCCCTGCGTCGAACGGCAGCACCTGCACGATGACACGCCCCTGGCGGATCAGACCCGCGATGTGACCCAATGCCTCCGCCATCACCTCCGGCCCGCCCGTCACTCGATGCAGTGCCGCCTCGTCAACCACCGCCCACAACAACGGCTCTGTTGGATCGTCGAGGATGCGGGCGCGCTCCACTCGAGCCGCCACCAGTTCCTCAATCACCTGCTCCGGTGCCGTCGGCTGATAGGCCCGGCACACGGCCCGTGCGTACGCAGCCGTCTGGAGCAGCCCCGGGATGAGAAGCGGGGTGTACTGTCTGATCGCCGTAGCGTGCGCTTCCGCCTCCGCCGCCTCCGAAAAGTGCTCCGGATACTTCGACTTCGCCACAGCCCGGCAGTTCCGCTGGAAGAAGTCCCCCGTCCCCAGCACCTCGTCCAGCAGCCGCGCGTACTCCGGCTGCATCCGCCGCGTACCCGACTCCAGCTGCCCGATGAACGACCCGCTCACGAACAGCCGTTGGCCCAGCTCCTCCTGGCTCAGCCCGGCCTTCTCGCGGGCGTGGCGTAACTCGGCGCCCAGAAAGGCTCGTGGTGATGACGACGGATCGAGGTCCTTCGGTCCCGGCATGGCCACTCCCTGTTCCACAGTCGAGCTTGTTGGGATGCCGTATCTGGCCAGGTTAGCCACGTGTCGACCACTCTGTGTAGCAAATCCGGAACTCACCGTGGAGGCAGAAAGATGCTGCGCAGCACCGAGGAGATCGTGGAGTCGTTGCGGGGTGCGCTCGCCGGGGTCGGGGTCGTGTTGCCGTCCCTGTGCGTCGACCCGGTGACCGGTGCCAGTGACGAGCCGTTTGCGCTGGTCGACCTGGGGCGCTGCAATGTCCGTACCGCCGAGCGGCTGACGGACGTGCTGAGGACGATGCCCGTCGGCGAGGAGCTGCGGGTCAAAGTGCGACAGGTGAACCGGGAGAGGCGCAACCGTTGAGCGGACTGATAGAGGCCCTGCACCGTTTCAACGCCGCCCACCCCTGGGACCACAACGCGCACTACCACCCTTGGCTGCTGCGGCGGTTGCCGCGCAGGGTCGGCCGTGCGCTGGACGTGGGGTGCGGCAGCGGGGACCTGGTGCGGCGGCTCGCCGGGCGGGCGGAGTCGGTCGTAGGGGTGGACGCCGATCCGGGGATCGTGGAGCGGGCGCGGGAGCTGACGGCTCCGGGCGCCCCCGTCACGTACACCCTCGCCTCCGCCCCGCGCGGTCTGCCGCCCGGCCCGTACGACGTCATCACCTGTGTCGCCGTGCTCCACCACCTCCCCCTCGCCGAGACCCTCACCCGGTTCCGGGAGGAGCTGGCGCCCGGCGGCACCCTCGTGGTCGTCGGCTGTGCGCGGGAAGAAGGGCCTGCCGATCGCGCGCTCTCGCTGGTCTCCCTCTTGCTCAACCCGCTCACGGGGTGGGTGAAGAACCGGGGGCGGTCCACCGCACAGCGGCCCGTGTCCATGACCGCCCCCGTCCGTGAACCGGAGCCGACCTTCACCGAGATCGGGCGCGAGGCCCGCCGGATTCTTCCCGGGGTCCGCCTGAGGCGCGGTCTCTTCTGGCGCTACACCCTGGTCTGGCGCGCCCCCTGAGCCCCCGTAACTCCCGCGTGTTCATTCAGCGGTGGGCGTGGGAGCCCTGGTGGCCCCGGGGGCCCTGGTGGATCAGGCTGCCCTCCCCGCACGCGGGGGCGGTGTCGCGCAGCGGCAGCGGCGAGACCTCCTTGAGGACCGGGACCACGGCGAGGTCGTCGGCGCACTTCGCGGTGCCGGAGATGGTCCAGTTGCCGGTGTCGTGGACGGCGGGAGGGGCGACGGGGCGGGCGTGGGCGGGGGCGGCCAGGACGGCGGCGGAGGCGGCGGAGAGGGCGGCCGTGGTCAGGAGCTTCATCTTCGTCATGCCTGGGGAACGACCGGCCACGGCCGTGCGTCACGCGGCGGCGGCCGGTGGGTTGCGGCGCGGCAGGCCGAAGAGGTACGTCGCCGCGAAGCCCACCGCGTAACCGGTGAGCAGGCCGCCGGCGTAGATCGCCGTCGCCGCTCCCGGGCCCCTGTTGCCCGTCAGCAGCGGGAACAGGGCCCAGCCCGAGGGGCCGATCGCCGTCGCGCCCACCTTGGTGCCGAGCATCGCGAAGAAGCCGACGAACGCCCCGCCCGCCGCCCCGCCCGCGCAGGCCGTCAGGAAGGGGCGGCCGAGCGGCAGGCAGACGCCGTAGATCAGGGGTTCGCCCACGCCCAGCAGGCCTGCCGGGAGGGCCGACTTGATCGTCGTACGCAGGGACGTGTCGTGGCGCAGGCGGACGTAGAGCGCGAGCGCCGCGCCCACCTGGCCCGCGCCCGCCATCGCCAGCAGCGGGAGCAGGACCGTGTAGCCCTGCTGCTCGATCAGGGTGGTGTGGATGGGGATGAGGGCCTGGTGCAGGCCCAGCATGACCAGGGGGAGGAAGAGTCCGCCCAGGAGGAGGCCGGCACCCGCCCCGGCCGTGCTCAGGAGCCAGTTCGCCGCCGCGCCGATCGCCGTCGCCACCGCGCCGGCCGCGTACATCAGGCCGTACAGCGTCACCAGGCCGGGGACGAGGACCGTGAGCGTGGGGGTGAGCAGGACGTCCAGCGGACCGGGGACCCGGCCCCGTACCCACTTCTCCACGCGGGTCGCCAGCAGCGCTGCCGCCAGCGCGCCGAGCACTCCGCCCTGCCCCGGTGCCAGGTGCGCCCCGAACGCCGTCACCTTCGCCACGCCCGGGTACACCACCACGGCCGCGACCGCCCCGCCGAGCACGGGGGTGCCGCCGAACTCGCGTGCCGTGTTGATGCCGACGAACACCGCGATCAGGGCGAGGAAGGCGGAGGCGACGGCGGACAGGGCGGGGGCCAGGCCGGGCAGCCAGCCGGCGTTCAGCAGCAGGCCGCCGAGGCCGGAGAGGATGCCGCAGCCGATCAGGGCGGGGATGAGCGGGACGAAGACGTTCGCCACCCGGCGCAGGGCGGCCTTGAGGGGCCTGCCCTCCGAGGGCTCCTCAGGCGGGCGGGCGGTGACCCGCCGGGCCACCTCCTCCGTGACCTCCTCGACCACCCCGGGGCCGAGCACGATCTGCCAGCTCTGTCCGGCGGAGACCAGGCCCAGCACGCCGGGCAGCGCCCGCAGGTCCTGCTCGTCGGCCGCCGCCGGGTCGGCGAGGGTCAGCCGCAGGCGGGTCATGCAGTGGGTCACGGAGGTGACGTTGGCCGGGCCGCCGACCCGGGCGAGGACGGCGGTCGCGGTGGAGGCGGGGTCGATGCGCACGCCCCGAGCGTGCGGGTCAGCGCGGCGCGTGCGCCAGCGCGGCACGCAGATGGCCGCCGGACTCCTCCAGAAGGCGGGTGGCCGTCGGGCCGTCGACGCCGGCGAGGAGGGAGAGGATCGCGTTCTTCACCTCGCCGCCGGACTCGGCGAGGGCCCGCTCGATCTCGTCGTCGCCCGCGCCCGTGGCGAGGGAGACGATCCGGCGGGAGCGGGCGCGGAGCTTGTCGTTCGAGGCGCGGACGTCGACCATCAGGTTTCCGTAGGTCTTGCCGAGGCGGATCATCGTGATCGTCGAGAGCATGTTCAGGACCAGCTTCTGCGCCGTGCCGGCCTTCAGGCGCGTCGAGCCGGTGATCAGCTCGGGGCCCACGACCACCTCGATGCCGTGCTCGGCCGCCGCCGCGAGCGCGCTGTGCTCGTTGCAGGCCAGGCCGATCGTCAGCGCGCCCACCGTCCGGGCGTGCTCGACGGCGCCGATGGCGTAGGGGGTGCGGCCGGAGGCGGAGATGCCGACGACGGTGTCGTGGGCCGTGAGCTTCAGCGCGTCCAGGTCCTGGCGGGCCAGCTCCTTGGAGTCCTCGGCGCCCTCCACCGAGGTGACCATGGCGGTCGGACCGCCCGCGATCAGGCCGACGACCTGGGCGGGGTCGGTGTTGAAGGTGGGCGGGCACTCGGAGGCGTCCAGGACGCCGAGCCGTCCGGCGGTACCGGCACCGGCGTAGACCAGCCGGCCGCCGCGGGCCATCCGCTCGGCCATGGCGTCGATGGCGGCGGAGATCTGGGGAAGGCGCCGGGCGACCGCGGTCGGCACGGCGGCGTCCTCGCCGTTCATCAGGCGGGCGATGTCGAGGGTGGGGAGGCGGTCGATCTCGGCGAGTTCGGGACGGAAGGCCTCGGTGGTCAGCGAGGCCAGCTGGCTGCGCAGGTCATGGGAGGTCATGGGGGACGGCTCTCTCAGGTTCGGGTTCGCGTGCTGTACTCACCTGGGACTGGTGCGATGCCGGTGAGCCAGGGCCTCGTACGACGCGGCCAGCGCGGGCGCCGCCGTCTCGTACGTCCGCTGGGCCACTCCCACGAACAGGCAGTCCACCACGAGCAGTTGACTGGTCCGCGAGGACATCGCGGCCGGTCGCAGCTCGCTCTCCCGTGAGGTGGACGTGGGCAGTACGTGGTCGGCGTACTGGGTGACCGGCGCGTTCGGCCGGCCGGTGATGGCCACGGTCGTGGCCCCGTGCTCGAACGCGACCCGCAACGGCTCGATGACGTCCCCCGTCGTGCCGGAGTGGGTGATCGCGATCGCCACGTCGCCCGAGCGGAGCTGCACCGCGTTGGTCACCGCGAGGTGCGGGTCGCTGTGGGCGTGGGCTATGAGGCCTATGCGCAGGAGCTTCTGGGTGAGGTCCTGGGCGACGAGGCCGGAGGCGCCGATGCCGTAGACATCGGTGCGGCGGGCGCCGGCCAGTGCGGTGACGGCGGCGCCCAGCTGGACCGTGTCGAGTCCGGCGGCGGTGTCGGCGAGGGTCTGCTGCTCCTCGTAGGCCAGCTTGGTGACGACGTCGGCGATGGAGTCGTCCACCGCGATGTCGGTCGTGATGGCCGGTGCCCGGCCCGACTGCTGCTGCGCGGCCAGCCCGGCGAGGGCGAGGCGCAGGTCCCGATAGCCCGGGTAGCCGAGCAGGCGGGCGGTGCGCACGACCGTGGCCTCGCTGGTGCCGGTCAGTTCGGCGAGGCCGGTGACCGTGAGGGCGGCGCAGCCGGCCGGGTCGTTCGCGACGGCCTCGGCGACGCGCTGCATGGACCGGGTCATGGAAGGAGCCAGGGTGCGCACCTTCGCGGCGAGGGAGCCGCCCGGACTGCCGAAAATTTCCTTCACGTCCTGGGTCACATGTGAAAGATATTTTCGGTTCGGTGTGGCGGTCAAGAGTGCGCACAATGGGTTCCATGGAGCCCATCAGTCCCCTTGAGCAGGCCCTGCATGCCGCGCGCGCCCTCGTGCTCGCCGATCTGGTCGCGGGCGAGGTCGCCCAGGCGGACGTGGTCTCGCTGGTCGAGGACTCGGTCACGGAGCGGCGCTGGTGGGTCGAGCAGTGGCCGGACGGCGTGGCCTACGTCGCCGGACTGGTCGCCCAGGACGTGCAGGACGCGCTGCTGGAGCGGTACGGCCGCTGGCCGCTGTGCCCGGTGTGCCGCTCGGGCGACCCGCACGCGCTCGACGTGGAGCCGGAGCTGGGTCCCGATCCGCACTGGGTCTGCCACAAGGCGGGCGTGAAGGTCGCGGCGGTGGGCTCACTGGGCTCGGCCACCGGAGGAACGGCCTCGTCGTGACCCTGTACATCGACCCGCCCACCTGGCCGGGACACGGACGCATGTGGTCGCACCTGGTCAGCGACGTGTCCTACGACGAACTGCACGCGTTCGCCCAGAAGCTGGACGTGCCCAGGCGCGCCTTCGACCGCGACCACTACGACCTCCCGGCGCACCGGTACGCGGACGCGGTGGGGGCCGGGGCGGTCGAGGTCGGCAGCCGCGAGGTGGTGCGGCTGCTGCATGCCTCCGGCCTGCGCCGGCGCAAGCGCAGGGGGGCTCAGGCCCGGCGGACGTAGAGCTGGAGCCCGTCCTCCAGGCCCTGTTCGGCGTGGGCGATGCGCTCCCCCTCCTCCACGGTCGCCCGGGTGAACCCGGCCCGGGAGACCACGCGCTGGGAGGGGAGGTTGGCGGGCTCGATGGTCGCGAACACCATCTGGACGTCGTCGCGGGCCAGCGCCCAGTTGGTCAGCGTGCGCAGCGCCTCGGTGGCGTAGCCCTGGCCCCGGGCTTCCTCGACGAGGTCGTAGCCGATCTCCACCCAGCCGTGCTCGTTCGGGGCGCCGTGGAAGCCCATGCCGCCGATCGCGCGGCCGTCCTCGTGCCGTACGAGCGCGAAGACGCCGAACTCCGGCCGGTGCACCCCCGCTTCGTACGCCTTGACCAGGGAGCCGCAGGCGTCCCGGGTGCCCTGGTAGGGGCCGCCCTCGGCCCAGTCCAGGC
The DNA here is from genome assembly GCF_001636945.3 of Streptomyces sp. FXJ1.172. Classification (NCBI taxonomy): domain Bacteria; kingdom Bacillati; phylum Actinomycetota; class Actinomycetes; order Kitasatosporales; family Streptomycetaceae; genus Streptomyces; species Streptomyces sp. FXJ1.172. The sequence goes on from NZ_CP119133.2 coordinate 5,237,127, forward strand.
CGCCGTCGCCGCCGAGGCGCAGGTCGCGGGCGACGGCCGGGCGTAGGCCGGTGAGCGTGACGCGGTCGGCGGGCAGGACGAGGTTGTTGTGCCAGCGCCAGTCGGTGACCGGGGCGCGGCCGGGCAGCTCGCCGCGGCCGGTGGCCCACAGCAGGGTCGGCCAGGCCGCGGGGCCGGGCTGGACCTGCGGGAAGAGCCAGGTCAGGACGGACTCGGCCAGCTCCTCGTCCGGTGTGTAGGCGAGACCGAGGCCCTCGGCGATGTCATGCGTGTGCAGCAGCACCTCGGCGATGCCCATCGCCGCGAAGCCCTCGCGGTCGGCGCTGCGGAACGGGTAGGGGTGGAAGGCGCGCACGCCGGGTGGGGCGGTGCCGACGGCGGCGGCGAGCAGCGCGCCGGCCGTCTCGATCACGTGCAGGAGACCGGCGTTGCCGGTGCCCTCGTCGAGGGTGATGGCGAAGGGGACGTACGCGTCCTCGGCCCGCCCCGCGAGGTTGGCCGCGTAGGCCACGCAGTCCTCGGCCATGTGGAACGCCGTGGCGTGGCAGCTCCACTCCAGCCGCCCGGCGCCCACAGCCGTCCAGTCCCGGTCCACCGCGGGCCGAAGCGCCGCCGTGCAGCCCGCGACGGCCTTGTTCACATCGTCCCCGCTGATCGTTCGCATGAGGCGCACTCTAGGGAAGCGGCGGTCTCAGGTCGACAGCAATTCCAGCTCGGATGCGAGGTTGTAGCGGGCGGTGGCCTCCCAGTGCTCCCGGCCGTACGGGGTGTGGAACAGGCTCGGCAGACCGAGGAGTTGGCGAAGAACCGCCGAACGGCCCTCGCGGAAGGCGTCGTTCGGCACGAAGTGGTACTCCTCGCGGACCTCGGCGGTGTAGGTGGCGTACGCCGACGGGGGTGCGGCCAGGATCGCGAGGTCCGCGTCGCACAGCACCTGGCCGTCGCGGTCGCCCGCGGCCGGGTCGTGTGTGACGGTGAGCCGGACCAGCCGGGCCACCTCGGCCGTCTTCGCCTCCGGCACGCCCGCCTCCGGCAGCGCGCGCTCGGCGAGCCGCGCCGAGCGCTCCTCGTTCTCGGACCGCTCCGGCAGATAGACGGCGTCGTGGAACCAGGCGGCCAGACGTACGGCGTCCGCGTCCGCGGCATGCCCCTGGAGCACGTCGATGTGCTCGAGCACCGCCGCCAGGTGGGCCACCGTGTGGTACCGGCGCTGCGGCTCCTGCCAGCGGGCGAGCAGGTTGTCGGCGTACGGCGCCGGGTCGGGGCCGCCGCCGGGGGCGCGGGCGGCTTCCAGGGCGCGGGCGAAGCGGAGGCGCAGGGCGTCGAGGTCGGCCATGGGCCCATTGTGGCGTGCGGGTGGCTCATTGCCGCGTGCGGTCGGCCGCGGGGCGGGGCAGGGCGTACCCTTTCGATTGGACTAGACCTCTAGAGCCGTACTTGGAAACCTGGATCTGTAGCCGCGATGAATGGGGTGCCATGAGCAAGCGTGCAGTCCTGGAGGTGATCGCGCTCGACGTGGCGGACGCGGTCGCCGCCCAGGCCGGAGGCGCGGATCGCCTGGAGCTGGTGACCGAGATGGCGGCCGACGGGCTCACCCCCGCGACCGCCACCGTCGCCGGGATCCGGGCCGCCGTCGACATCGACCTGCGCGTGATGCTGCGGCTGTCGGACGGGTTCGCGGCGGGCGCCGCCGAGGACGTCGCCGCTCTGGTCCGGGCGGCGGGCGAGATGCGGGAGGCGGGGGCCGACCAGTTCGTGCTCGGCTTCCTCGACGCGACCGGCGCGGTGGACCTGGCGGCGGTGGAGCGGGTGGTCGCCGCGCTGGACGGCTGCGCCTGGACCTTCCACCGGGCGATCGACCACGCCGCCGACCGCGACGCCCTGCGCAAACAGCTCGCCGACCTGCCCGGCCTGGACGCCTACCTCACGGCGGGCGCCGCCGCCGGCGTGGACGAGGGACTGCCCACGCTGGTCGCGGAGGCGGGCCGCCGTGGCGAGCCCGGGTACGACCAGACGCTCCTGGTCGGCGGCGGGCTGCGCCTGGAGCATGTCCGCCCGCTGCGGAACGCGGGGATCGACGCGTTCCACATCGGCGGCGCGGCTCGCTCCGCGGGCTGGGCCGGGCCCGTTTCCGAGGAGGCTGTGCGGGAGTGGCGGAGGGTGGTGGACGGGGAGTAGGACCGGCCCCGCCCACCACGTCACCCTGCCGCGATCGCGACCAGGACGAACAGGACCAAGAGCACGAACGTGCTCAGCGGGAACAGCCCGAACATGCCCGCCGGGCGGCGCAGGACCGGCTTGCCCGGGTCCAGGCCGGGGCCCATGGCGGCCATCGGCGGGGGCAGCTTGCGGATCTTGGACAGGGTGAAGAGGTTGATCAGCAGCGTGATGGGCGTGATGAACATCGACATCGGGCCCCACCAGCCCTGCACCATCGTGTCCGACTGCATCTTGCGGAACACGGCGAGCGCGCAGGTCTGGCAGAAGGTGCCCTTCCGCCACAGGTTCCGCATCACGATCAGGAAGCCCTGGTGGCCACGGATCGTCACCCGCGTGGCCGGCCCGGCCCCGCACACGTCGCAGCCGGGCCCGGCGGGCGCCTGCTGGTAGGGAGCCTGCTGGCTGTGGTCGAAAGGTCCCTGCTGGTACGGCGCCTGCGGCTGGCCGTAGGCGCCGGGCGCCTGCTGGGGCTGGTACGGCGCGGGGGCCGGCTGCTGGTACGCGCCGGGCGCCTGCGCGTACGGCCCGGGGGCCTGCTGGTAGGGACCCGGCTGCTGCGGGTACGCACCCGGCTGCTGCTGGTACGGCCCCGGCGCCTGCGGGTAACCGGGATGCGGGGACGGCGGTGTGCTCAACGGAGGCCTTTCCATGGGGACGTGGCGGAACGGAGCAGAACCCTACTCACCGTCCCTTTCCGCGAGTTGCGCGGGCACCGGTGCGGTGTGGGTCACGATCAGACCCGAGACCGCTCGAGTGAGCGTCACGTACAGGCGCCGCAGGCCCGTCCGCTCGTCCGGCTCGCCGTCCACCACCGCCTGGGGCTCGTCCAGGACCACGTAGTCGTACTCGAGGCCCTTGGCGAGGGACGCCGGGACCAGAGTGAGGCGGGTTTCGCGGGTGGTCTCCTCGCCGGGGGCGAGGTGGGTGAGGCCCGCCGCCGTCAGGGCCTCGGCCAGGGCCGGGATGCGGGCGTCGGCGGCGATCAGGCCGGTCGAGCCCTCGCTCAGCAGCAACTCCTCGCAGGCCGCGACGACTTCGGCGGTCTCCGTCACCGCACGGACCTCGAAGAAACCGGGGTTCTCACGGACCGAGGCGACCGGGGTGAGACCGGGCGCGATGTGCGGCAGGAGCCGGGAGGCGTACGTGATGACGTCCGTCGGCACGCGGAAACCGGCCGTCAGCTCCTCGATCACGCCCTCGCGCTTGCCGAGGTGGGCGAGGGCCTCGTCCCAGCTCCGGGTCGCCCACGGGGTCGTGCCCTGGGCCAGGTCGCCGAGCACGGTCGCGCTGCCGGTGGTGCAGCGGCGGCCGACCGAGCGGTACTGCATGGGGGACAGGTCCTGCGCCTCGTCCAGGACGACATGGCCGAGCGAGTGGGTGCGCTGGATCAGGTCGGCCGCCTCGTCGATCAGCACCGCGTCCGCCGGCGACCACCTGGCCGCCTTCACGCTGCGCACCGGCTTGACCCACAGGATCGTCTTCTGCTCGTCCTCGTCGAGGATCCCCTCGGCGTGCTCGGCGAGGAAGTCCGCGTCCGTCAGCAGACGCAGCACCAGCTTCGCCGGGTCGACGGCCGGCCAAAGGGCCTTCACGGCCGCCTTGACCGCGCTGTTGCGGGCCACCGCGTCCTGCACCCGGTCGTCCGGCGCCTCCCCGGCCCGCTCCATCTGCACCAGCACCGCGTGCGCGATCCGCTGCGGCAGCGCCTCCCGGGCGGCGCCGTAGCGGATGTCCCGCTGCAGCAGCTCCCGTACGACCTCCTCGAGTTCGTACACCGGCACCCGCCAGCGGCGCGAGCCGCGCACGACCACGACCGGCTCGCCCGGCAGGGTCACATGGGAGTACAGGGCCCGGCGCAGCACCTCGGCCATCCGGGCGTCGCCCTTGACGACGGCCGCGGCCGCCTCGTCCGTGCCGCGTACCTCCACATGCGCCACCAGGTCGTCCACGGTGGCCTGCTGCACCGCCAACTCGCCCAGCGCCGGGAGGACCTGCTCGATGTAGTGCAGGAAGGACCGGTTCGGCCCGATGACGAGGGTGCCGGTGCGGGCCAGCCGCTCCCGGTGGGCGTAGAGGAGGTAGGCGACCCGGTGCAGGCCGACGGCGGTCTTCCCGGTGCCCGGCCCGCCCTGGACGCAGACGGTCCCGCCCAGCCCGGAGCGGACGATCTCGTCCTGCTCGGGCTGGATGGTGGCGACGATGTCCCGCATGGGGCCGACGCGCGGCCGCTCGATCTCCTGCTGGAGCAGCCTGCTGGTCCTGGTGGTCTCCTGCGGGTCGGAGAGGTGCTCGTCCTCGTACGCCGTGAGGTCGCCGCCGGTGTAGCCGAATCGGCGGCGCAGCCCGACGTCCATCGGGTCCTTCTTGGACGCCCGGTAGAACGGCTGCGAGACCGGGGCGCGCCAGTCGATGACCATGGGGTCGCCGTCGGCGTCGTGCACATGCCGGCGCCCGATGTAGAACTGCTCGCCCTCCGCGCCCTCGGCCCGGTCCGCACCCGGCGCGTGCAGGTAGTCCAGCCTGCCGAAGAACAGCGGGGTGTCGCTGAGGTCGGCCAGCGCCTTGATCCGGTCGTCGATCTGGCGGGCCAGCACCTGGGCGTTCACCCAGTTCGCGGCGACGTCCTTGATGTCCAGCGCCTCCACGTCCTCGCGCATGGCGCGCAGTGCGGCACGGGAGGAGGCCAGATGGGCACGCTCCCGGCCGAGCGGGTCGTCGAGCAGGTCGTCGAGCGGGTCGTCGAGCGGGGCGGCGGACGGGGCGTCGAGCGGCTCTTGGGCGGGCGTGGACAAGGGGGTGCCTCCGGTAGACCTGCTGGGTGGCTACGACGTTGCCGCACGGTTTCCGACCGGGCGACGGCACTCCGCTGGGGAGGCGGGCAAGAGCGGAGATTCTAGGCGAGGGGCTGAGGACCGGGCCAATGAATTTCCTGTCCCTGAATTTCCTGTCCCCTAGGGGACACATGGTCCCCGGCGTAGGGGCCGGGATCCACCCCGAGGCCTAGCCCCAGGCGTTTGGGATTGGCTCTGGAGACCGATGCGATTGCGGTGTCCCCGGAGCCACCATGGAGACATGAGCGCAGCAACCATCTCCCCGGCCCCCGCCAGGCCCCCGTCCGGGGCCACGGCGACGGACGGCCCCCATCACCACCCGCTCGGCAACGCCCTGCGCGCGATCAAGGTGTTCGCGGAAGCGGCGTTCAACGTCGTGATCCTCGGCGAGTACGGCGAGGAAGCGGGCATACGCCGCCGGTGACCGCCCCGGGGGTTCAGCCCTCCGCCAGGATCTCGTCGGCGTCCATGATCCGGTAGGCGTAGCCCTGTTCGGCCAGGAACCGCTGGCGGTGGGCGGCGAAGTCCTGGTCGATGGTGTCGCGGGCGACGACCGAGTAGAAGTGCGCCTGGTGGCCGTCGGCCTTCGGGCGGAGCACCCGGCCGAGGCGCTGTGCCTCCTCCTGCCGGGAGCCGAAGGTGCCCGACACCTGGATCGCGACCGTCGCCTCGGGCAGGTCGATGGAGAAGTTCGCGACCTTGGAGACGACCAGCACGCTGATCTCGCCCTCACGGAAGGCGTCGAAGAGCTTCTCGCGCTGGGCGTTGGAGGTCTCGCCCTTGATGACGGGGGCGTTCAAGTGCTCGCCCAGCTCGTCGAGTTGGTCGATGTACTGCCCGATGACGAGGATCTGCTGCCCGGCGAAGCGGCGCACGATCGCCTCGGTCACCTTCCGCTTGGTGTCCGTCGTCGCACAGAAGCGGTACTTCTCCTCCGTCTCGGCGGTGGCGTACGCCAGCCGCTCGGACTCGGTGAGGTTCACCCGGACCTCGACACAGTCGGCGGGCGCGATGTACCCCTGCGCCTCGATCTCCTTCCAGGGCGCGTCGAACCGCTTGGGCCCGATGAGGGAGAAGACGTCCGACTCACGGCCGTCCTCGCGCACCAGGGTCGCCGTCAGCCCGAGGCGACGCCGCGCCTGCAGATCGGCGGTGAACTTGAAGACGGGAGCCGGCAGCAGATGCACCTCGTCGTAGACGATCAGCCCCCAGTCCCGGGAGTCGAACAGCTCCAGATGCGGGTAGACACCCTTCCGCTTCGTCGTCAGCACCTGGTACGTGGCGATGGTGACCGGCCGGATCTCCTTGCGCGTCCCGCTGTACTCGCCGATCTCGTCCTCGGTCAGCGAGGTCCGCTTCACCAGCTCGTGCTTCCACTGCCGGGCCGAGACGGTGTTGGTGACGAGGATCAGGGTGGTCGACTTGGCCTGCGCCATGGACCCGGCACCGACCAGCGTCTTCCCGGCGCCACAGGGGAGGACGACGACCCCGCTGCCGCCGTGCCAGAAGTTCTCCACGGCCTGCTTCTGGTAAGGCCGAAGCGCCCAGCCGTCCTCCAGCAGCTCGATCGGGTGCGCCTCGCCGTCGACGTACCCGGCGAGGTCCTCGGCCGGCCAGCCCAGCTTCAGCAGCACCTGCTTGATCTGCCCGCGCTCGGAGGGGTGCACCACGACCGAGTCCGGATCGATCCGTGCCCCGACCAGCGGCGCGATCCGCTTGGACTTCAGCACCTCCTCCAGCACCGGCCGGTCGGTGGTGGTGAGGACCAGTCCGTGCGCCGGGTGCTTGGACAGGGTCAGGCGGCCGTAGCGGTCCATGGTCTCGGCGATGTCGACCAGCAGCGCGTGCGGCACCGGATACCGGCTGTACTGCACCAGCGCGTCCACGACCTGCTCGGCGTCGTGCCCGGCCGCCCGCGCGTTCCACAGCCCGAGCGGTGTGACCCGGTAGGTGTGGATGTGCTCCGGCGCCCGCTCCAGCTCGGCGAACGGCGCGATGGCCCGACGGCAGTCGTCGGCCCGCTCGTGGTCGACTTCCAGGAGCAGGGTCTTGTCGGACTGGACGATGAGAGGACCGTTCACGCGCGGCACACCCTTTCCATTGCAGCCAAACGTCCAGTGTGCCGCATCGGCCGCCGAACGGGGTCAGTCCTCCGCCAGCTCCGCCACTCCCGTGATCCGGTGCAGCGGATAGGTGCGGACCTCGTCCGCCGTGTGGTCGTACGCCGTGACGAAGCCGCCCTCGACGCGGACCGGGGCGATGACGCGCTGAGTGGCGGAGCCCTCGGCGTTGACGTAGCCGATCCAGAGGGAGCCGCCGGTCAGGACGGCGGCCTGCATGGTGGCCAGGGTCTCGGCGGAGGACGTGCGGGGCAGCTCGCCGCCCGCCGCCGGGGCGCCGGCGCCGGCCGCGGCGGGTTTGCGCGGAGCGGTCGCGGCGAGGTCGCCCGCCCGGATCGCGCGGATCGCCGCCGCGAGGAGCATGGCGTCGGGCGGCGGCGGACCCTCCGGGACCGGCTCGGGGGCGGTGCGCGGCGGGGTGCGGTGGGCGTGCGCGCGGGCGATCAGGACGTCACCCTCGGCGGACTCGGCGGCCGGCGCGTAGCCCAGCGCGCGCAGGCCCTCCAGCAGCGCCGCGGGGTCGCACTGGGCGGCCAGCACGGTCGGCGCGAGCCGGCGCAGGCGCAGGGCGGCGGAGCGCTTGTCGGCCAGGATCTCGTTCAGCACGGCGTCGTCGTCGCAGCGCACGTACGCCGAGGCCGCGCCCACCCGCAGATGACCGTGCTTGCGGGCCACGTCGTCGATCAGATACGCGAGCGGCTGCGGGACCGGCGTACGGGAGTGCCCGGCGAGGAAGGCGTGCAGGTCGGCGGCGGTGCGGCCGGCGTCCAGGGCGCGGCGGACCGAGGCGGGCGTGAAGCGGTAGACCGTCGCCCCGCCCTTCGACTCGACGTCCGCGAGCACGCCGAGGGTGTCGGCGAGCGGACGCTGCAGCGGTCCCGGCGCCACCGCCGTCAGGTCGGCCTGGAGGAGGACGTGGTCCAGCGGTTCGGGCAGGAGCGGGGCGAGGACGCGTGCGGCGGCCGCCGTCGCCACCGCCTGCTCCGGGGCGGAGAGCGGGGCGGGGACGGGCGCGCGGTGGTGGTGGACCGGAAGCTTGGCTCCCGGACCCGCCTCCTCGGCCGTGGGTGCGGTGGCGGCGGCCGCCGTCGAGGCGCCGAGCAGCGCGCGGCCGTGCGCCGACAGCGCGCCCCGGCCGGTGATCCCCAGTAGCTCCGCCTCCGACAGGGACCAGCGGGCCAGCCGGGAGCGCAGGTCCTCCTCGCCGCCCCGCTGGGGCCCGCGCAGCGGCCGTTCCCAGCGCAGCCGGGCCAGGACCGACTCGGTGTCCGGTGCGGTACCGGTCGCGAGCCCGGCCAGCAGGGTCAGCACCCGGTGCCGTACCTCGGCGGCGGCCGAGCGGTCCAGGCCCGGGCCGAGCGCGGAGAGCGTCCGGTCCTTCGCGTCCCGCCCGCCGACCAGCCCCGGCGTGCGGGTCGCCGCCAGCCAGGCCTCGGCGAGCCGGGCCCAGCGCTCGGCGGCGAACCGCTCCAGCCACTCGTCGTAGGCGGGCGTGGCCGCGTACCGCTCGTCGGCCTCGCCGTCGGAGGCGATCAGGCCCGCCGCGTACGCCAGCTCGACCCAGAAGGCGGCGACCGGCTCGGCCACGCCGAGGGCGACGGCGGTCCGCTTCAGGTCGCGCACGCTCAGCCCGCCGGCCCGCAGCACCGCCGGGCCGCCCTCGTCCCAGTCCTTCAGCAGCTCCTCGACGGTCGCGAGCGCGGTGTACGCCTGCCCGGCCGCCGTCGCGTCCACCACCTGCGGACTGTGGGCCGCGGCAGGCTCCACGGCCGGCGGCTGCGGTTCGGGCATGCGGTGCGCGCGGCCCTCGCGCAGGTGCAGGGCCACCTCGCGGGGCAGGACCACCGTGCCGGGCGCGGTCGGCAGCAGCAGGCCCCGGTCGAGCAGCCAGCGCAGATGCGCGGCCGGATCCGCGGTGACCTGCCCGTACGGCGGCCCCCACACCAGCCGGTTCAGCACCTCGCGGGCGCCCTCCGGGGCCCCGGCGAGCAGCTCGGCCATCTTCGCGCGATCGCCGAACAGGGCGGTGAGCGCGGCCACGGCGGACACCGCGTCATGCGTCGACGGCAGCCCGGCCGCCGCCACGATCTCCTGGATCCGGCCCGGCGACATGCCCGAGGACGCCTCCTGCACGGTCGGGCCGAGCCCGGTCGGGGAGGGGTGCTGCGGGGCGGGCGCGAGAAGTTCACGGGCGGTGCGCACGAGCCGCAGCCGCTCGTCGTCGCCCCACACCAGCGCCTGCTCGCGCAGCGTGGCGAGGGCACGCGGCAGGGCCGCGGCCACCGTCTCGTCCCCCGCGTCACCGGCCATCAGCCCGAGCAGCGCGCCGTACGGCGCCGGGTCCGGGGCCACGGCCAGCGCCTCCGCCGTCTGCAGCGCGAACCGGTCCAGCCGCTCCAGCGCGCGCAGCACCGAGGCGCGGGTGCCGGCGCGGGTGGCCAGCTGGGTGAGGTCGGTCGGGACGGGCGTGATGAGGTCGGGCCGGCTGCGCAGGAGCGCGGACAGCGAGACGTCGTCCCTGGCGCGCAGCGCTTCCGCGAGGGAACGGGGAGCTGGTTGGGCCGCTTGGCTCATCTGACCCACGGTAGCGGGTGCCACCCCCGCCGGTCCTGCCCCCGCACCTTGGTCATGGGCTTCTCGACACCGCTCTGCGCTACCGTCCTCACGGGGTTTCACCGCCGTCGCCCCGGAGGGGTTTCCGTTGGGGATCGAGAGCGACCAGGTCGTCTACGAGTACCTGAGCCGTGTCGGGGACATCGCTCAGCAGCGGCAGCTGCCGTCGGCCACACGGATGCGGCTCGTGTCGGAGCTGCGCAACGAGATCGACCGGCACCGGGCCAAGGTGACGGTGGACTCGCCCGCCGCCGTCCGCCGCATCCTGGACCGGCTCGGCACCCCGGACGAGGTCGTCGAGGCGGCGGGCGGCGCCTCCGGCACCACCGGCCGGTTCCCGCGGCCGTCCGCCGCCGTGCCCGAACAGCCGGGGCAGCCCGCGCCGCGCGAGCGCGAGCCGGAGCCCGCGGACAGCGGCGACCGGCCGAGGAAGGGCCTGCGCCGGGTCGTGCCCCGCCCGCGCCCCGCCGATCCCGGGCCCGGCCCGGCCACCCCGCGCGACGCACCGTCCCCGCCGCATCTCGCATCCGCGCACGAACTCGGCGACAGCGTGACCCAGCCCGACTGGTGGCGGGTCGGCGGCAGCCCCTTCGGCGGCGGCGCCGAGACGGACTCGGTGCCGGGGTTCGTCGGCGGCGTGGAGATCCCGGAACTGCTCAGGCGCCCGCCGAAGGAGACGCAGGAGACGGGAGAGTCGAGAGAGACGAGGGCGGCGAAGGAGGCGAGGGAGGCGAAGGAGGCGGCCCCGGAGGCCGCCGCGGCCGAGCCGGAGGCGGACGCCACCGAGGCAGCGCCCGGCCGGCGCCGCCGGCTCCTGCCACGCCCCGCCGCCGGCTGGACCAACCCCCTCCTGCTGCTGGCCGCCGCCGCGCTGGTCGCGGGCGCGGTGCTCGGCAACTGGTTCGCGCTCCTGCTCGGCTGGGTGATCGCGTACGGCTCGCGGAGGCTCACCGCCGCGGAGACCAAGACGGCCGTGATGATCCTGCCCGGTACGGCGGTGGCGGCGGGGCTGGTGTGGCTGTGGGGGCGGGACAACGGGCGGTGGGGCCGGCCGATCGCGCAGGGACACATGGCGGACGCGGTGGCGGGGACGTGGCCGTGGGTGGTCAGGGGCGCGGCGGTGGCGTCGGCGTTGTACCTGGTGTGGCGATCCCAGAGACGGAGGTAGAGCGCCCCGCGGGGCGGCGGGGAACCGCGCGACCGGCCACCCGCGGACGCGCACCCGGCAACCGGCCGGAAGTCCTTCGGCGCCGGTCCGCCCGGCCGGACCGCCGGGAGGCCCCAGGCACAATGACGCACATGACTCTCACCGTCGGCTTCGACCTCGACATGACCCTCATCGACTCCCGCCCCGGCATCCGTGCCTGCTACCAGGCCCTGTCGGAGCGGACCGGGACGTACATCGACGCCGATCTGACGGTGACGCGGCTGGGGCCGCCGCTCGCCGAGGAGCTGATCAACTGGTTCCCCGAGGAGCGGATCCCCGCGATGGTCGACCTGTACCGGGAGATGTACCCGACGATCGCCATCGACGCGACCCCCGCCATGGCCGGCGCCCGTGAGGCCATAGCCGCCGTGCGGGCGGTCGGCGGCCGGACCATGGTCGTCACGGCGAAGTACGAGCCCAACGCCAAGCTGCACCTGGCGCACCTCGGCCTCGAGCCCGACGTGGTCGTGGGCGACCTGTGGGCGGAGCAGAAGGCGCAGGCGCTGCGCGAGTACGGCGCGGCCGTCTACGTCGGCGACCACGTCGGGGACGTGCGCGGGGCCCACATGGCGGGCGCCCTGTCCGTCGCCGTCGCCACCGGTCCCTGCCCGGCCGGCGACCTGTGCGCGGCCGGGGCGGACGTCGTGCTGGACGACCTGCGCGCGTTCCCGGGCTGGCTCGACGGCTACCGCTCGGCGGCGGCCCGCGCCTGACGCCGGCCGGCCGTCACCGACACGAGCACCCCGGCGCCCGCGAGCAGGAAACCGACGCCCATGAGCATGCTCAGCAGGTACATGTACGTCGGAAATGGTTTCGCGCCGAGGAACAGCGGGGTCACCGTGACGAGGGTGGCCACGGCCCCGATGAAGAAGACGACGGCACCGGTGCGGATCAGTCGGTCACCGGGAGCGGCGGAATTCGTTTGGGTTTTGTCACGCACCGGACCAGGGTAGTTCCCAGCGGCAGAGAACAACCGGGGGACGTCTTGTCACCCGCTCGAAGACCATTAGCCTTGGTAGCGCTTGGTAGCGGCGGGTCACGGACGACCCGCTCCAGTGCTATCAAGAGCCGTTTCCGTGAGTTTTCCCGACGAGATACGAGGACGAGGACAGACGTGCCTACCGGCAAGGTCAAGTGGTTCAACAGCGAGAAGGGCTTCGGCTTTCTCTCCCGCGACGACGGCGGTGACGTCTTCGTCCATTCCTCGGTTCTCCCCGCCGGAGTCGACGCACTCAAGCCGGGACAGCGCGTGGAGTTCGGTGTCGTCGCCGGTCAGCGCGGTGACCAGGCGCTTTCGGTGACCGTTCTCGACCCGACGCCGTCCGTCGCCGCCGCCCAGCGCAAAAAGCCGGACGAACTGGCCTCCATCGTCCAGGATTTGACGACCCTGCTCGAGAACATCACCCCGATGCTCGAGAAGGGCCGCTACCCCGACAAGGTCTCCGGCAAGAAGATTGCCGGCCTGCTGCGGGCGGTCGCCGACCAGTTGGACGTCTGATCCGCCGGGAGCGGACCACGTGAGTGGCGTTCACGCTGCCGAGCGGGTGCACGGCCCGCCAGTGGCGTGCGACCTGGGTCGGTTTCGACGTGCTGCTGGTGCTCGCCATGGCGTCCACCCCGGTGCTCGGCCGGTGGCGGCACCGGGCCGTCGTCGTGGCGGCCGTCGCGACCGGGGCGCTGCTGGTGTGCGACGCGTGGTTCGACGTGTCGCTAGTGCCCCGGCAGGCAACGTTCGCCCGTCAAGGAGCGGCGTCCGGTGCGTGCTCTCGGTGTGCCGGCCGGATGCCCTCGTACTGGACGTACTTGGGCTTCCGGGCGGTGCGGCGAGTGGGGGCACCTCCCGGCCGAAGGCTGGGGGAGCGTGCCGGGCGTCGCGACGGGGCGAACGTTGCCTGTTGGGGCACTAGCCTCGGCACCCCGGACGTGTGGCTGTCGGCCGCGCTCGCGGTCTTCGTCGAACCGCCCCTGGGCGGCTTCCTCATCCGCAAGGTCCTGGGGATGCTGTCGCTGGCCCGGTGGCCGTCCGCCGACCACCTCACCGACGGCGACGGGCGGAGCTGAGCCCGCCGGGCCGCCCGGCCTCAGGGAAAGTCGAGGGCGTCCGGCCCGAGGGCGGGTACGAGCCCCTCGGCCGCCGCGCGGGTGAGCAGTCCGCGGACCGCCGCGTAGCCGTCCTCGCCGAGGCCGGCGGTGAACTCGTTGACGTACAGCCCGATGTGCTGGTCCGCCACGGCCGGGTCCATCTCCTGGGCGTGCTCCATGACGTACGGCCTGGACACCTCCGGGTCGTCCCAGGCGGCCCGTACGGAGGCGCGGATGGCGTCGGCGAGCTGGGTGAGGGCCTGCGCGCCCAGTGAGCGCTTGGCGATGATCGCGCCCAGCGGGATCGGCAGCCCGGTGGTCCGCTCCCAGTGCTCGCCCATGTCGGCGAGCTTGTGCAGCCCGTAGTTCTGGTACGTGAAGCGGGCCTCGTGGATGACCAGTCCGGCGTCCACCTTGCCGTCCCGCACGGCCGGCATGATCTCGTGGAACGGCATGACGACGATCTCGCCGACCCGGCCCGGCAGCGTGTCCGCCGCCCACAGCCGGAAGAGGAGATAGGCGGTCGACTTCTCGCTGGGCACGGCCACCGTACGGCCCGTCAGGTCGGTCCCGGGCTCCCTCGTGAGCACCAGCGGCCCGCAGCCCCGCCCCAGCGCGCCGCCGCACGGCAGCAGCGCGTACTCGCCGAGGACGTACGGCAGGACGGCGTACGACACCTTCAGCACGTCGAACTCGCCGCGCTCGGCCATGCCGTTGGTGATGTCGATGTCGGCGAAGGTCACGTCCAGCGCGGGGGCGCCGGGGATCCGGCCGTGGGCGAGGGCGTCGAAGACGAAGGTGTCGTTCGGGCAGGGGGAGTACGCGATCTTCACAGGCTCACCGGGCGTGTGCGTCGTGTGCGTCATGTGCGTTCCAACTCTCCAGTACGGGGGCGAGGTTCCCGAACGCCTCGGTGAGGGCGCCGAGAGCGTCGCCGATGCGCCAGGCGGCGCGGTCGCGCGGGCCGACCGGGTTGGAGACGGCGCGGATCTCCAGCACCGGCACCCCCTGCGCGGCGGCGGCCTCCGCGACCCCGAATCCCTCCATGCCCTCGGCGAGCGCGCCGGGGTGCCGGGCGCACAGGGCGTCGGCGCGGGCGGCGGTGCCGGTGACGGTGGAGACGGTGAGGATCGTGCCGGTACGGGCGCCGGTGGCCGCGGCCGCGACCCGGACGAGTGATTCCGGCGTGCGATGGGTGACGGTGCCGAAGCCGAGTTCGGTGACCGTGAGGAAGCCGTCGGCGGTCTCGGCGCCCAGGTCCGCCACGGTGATCGCGTCGGCGACGACGAGCGAGCCGACGGGCGCGTGCGGTGCGAAGCCGCCGCCGATCCCGGCCGAGACGACCAGGCCGTAGGGGGTGCCGCCGAGCGCGGCGGCGGTGAGGGCGGACGCGGTGGAGGCGGCGGCGCGGGCCGGGCCGACGCCGGCGGCGAGCAGGTCCCAGCCGGGAGCGGCGCGGCGCACGGCCGCTCCGGGAAGCCGTGTCTCCGTGTGCCCTTCGGGATCGGTCCCGGCTCCGGTGTTCGTGCCGGTTCCGGAGAACGCCCGTGCCACCGCGTCCCGTTCGGCGGGAACCGCGGTGGCCACGAGGACGCGTGGGGAAGACGTGGTCAGGACGCCTTCTTCAGCTTGAAGGACCACAGGCCCTTGCCCGGGCTGCTGGCGCCCATCTGGATGGTGACCGTGTTGGTGTCGCCCTGGGTCCCGTACTGGGCGTTGAAGAACGCGCTGCCCGGGATCGTGCGGTACGTCTTCTTGCTGGAGTCGGTGAACTGGCGGCCGTTCACCAGGATGACCCAGCCGGCGTCAGCGATCTTCGGGTCGACGCCGAAGCGGACCGTGTCGTCCGTGTCCACCGTGATCGACTTGACGTCGTTCACCTTCTTGGCGCACTTCGCCAGCGACTTGGCGTCGAGCGCGTTGCCGTCGTTGTAGCACAGGGCCTCGGAGTTGACCGAGCTTCGGCCGACGGTGACCGTCGCGACGGGCGTCGGCTTCTCGCAGGCCGAGAGCAGGAGCAGTCCGGCGGATACGGCGCCGGCAGCGGCGACGGCGCGGCGGCGTCGCACAGCGGATTGCAGCGTGGTCATGGCCGAAGGCTATCGGGCGCCCGGAGCCGTCCGCCCACGTGGGGTGCGGCGTGCCCGGTTCGTTACGCCAGGCGTGCCCCGGCCCGGCAGACCGTGTCCACTTCGTTATGCCGCGCGAGTGGTGACGGATGCCGGGCGCGTCAGGCCACACGGGTCCGGGGGCGGCCGCCGTGCCGGGCCGAGGCCAGCAGTCCCTTCAGGGTGGCCAGCCAGCCGACGGCCACGAACGCGGCGCCGACGAACAGGCCGACGGTGCCGTCGAGCGGCAGCACGATGCCGACGGCGCCGCCGAACACCCAGGCCATCTGGAGCAGGGTCTCCGAGCGCGCGAACGCGGAGGTGCGCACCTGCTCCGGCACGTCCCGCTGGATCAGCGCGTCCAGGGCCAGCTTGGCCAGCGCCTGGGCGAACCCGGCGACCGCGGTGAGACAGGCCACCAGGAACGCGCCGAAGAACACCGCGGCCACGACCGCCGTACCGAGCACCACCGCGACGACGGTCACGATGATGATCTCCGGAGCGCGCGATCTCAGCCAGTTCCCGACGGCCGTGCCGAGCGCGTTGCCCACCCCCGCGGCGACGCCGACTATCCCCAGCGAGACCGCCGCGCTCTCCCCGGTCAGCGGGTGCTCGCGGAGCAGGAAGGCCAGGAAGAAGATCAGGAAGCCGGACAGGCAGCGCAGGGCGGCGTTGGCGCCGAGCGCGTGCGTCACGGCCGGCCCCACGGTCCGCAGCCCCGGCCGTTTCGCCTGCTGCTTCCTGCGCGGCCCGTGCAGGTGCTCCGCGTCGGCCGCGAGCAGCGCCACGTCCTCGCCCTTGGCGGAGTCGACCTCGGGCGGCAGGGTGAACGACAGGAACGTGCCCGCCACGAAGATCACGAAGGCGCCGTAGAGCGGCCACGGATCGCCGGCCTTGTGCAGCCCCGCCGCGACCGGCGCGGCGGCCCCGGTGGCCAGCAGCCCGGCCAGGGTGACCCGGGAGTTCGCCTTCACGAGCGAGAACCGGGGCGGCAGCAGCCGCGGCACGACCGCACTGCGGACCACGCCGTACGCCTTCGACGCGACCAGCACGCCCAGCGCGGCGGGATACAGCTCCAGGCTGCCGCTCGCCACCGCGCCCGAGATGATCAGCGCGAGCAGGGCCCGGGCCAGCATGGCCGCGGCCATGGCGGCGCGCCGCCCGTGCGGCAGCCGGTCCAGGAGCGGCCCGATGACCGGGGCGAGGACCGTGAAGGGCGCCATCGTGATGGCGAGATACAGCGCTACCCGCCCGCGCGCCTCGTCGGTCGGCACGGAGAAGAACACGGTGGAGGCGAGCGCCACGGTGACCATCACGTCACCGGCGCCGTTCACCGCGTGCAGCTCGATCAGCTTGCCCAGCCCCGATTCGCCCGCACCCTGGGCGTGCGTGGCCTTGCGGATCCCGCGTGCGGCACCGGTGACCGGGAAGTGCAGGGCACGGCCGACGGAGCGGACGGCGCCACCGACCCGGCTCGCACCGCCACCCCGAACACCACGCCTGTCCGCGGTCGCCACGTGCTTCATAGTGCCCCGAGAAGCGGCCGGATAGTGCGGTACGGCGCGCACTGCCGTGCACGGACCGCGGACCGGGCCCTTACCGACGGGTGGCCGGTCGGGAGAGAATGCCGCGTAGCGGTGACGAATCCTGTTCGGTGTAGCGTGCGTATCTCAGCCATAACGCAGAATGGATGGCAGAGGTGCGCCCGAGCGCGCGGATGCAGACGTCGATGCGGTCCTCCGGTCCGCTCCGTCGGCAGGCCCGCCAAAGGCAGCCGCACTCGTGAGACGGCGTAGGAGAGAAGCGATACCTGTGAGCGCAGCGACAACGCGAAGCCGCACCCCCGACCGTCTGTGCGCGGAGGCGGTCGACCTCGCCCGCGGTGCCGCCGAGGAGGCCGCCGCGCCCGGCGTGGTCGGCGAGCACGCCGGCCTGGTCTCGGAGGGCGACCGTGTTGTCACGCACTTCTTCGAGTGCAAGGAACTGGGCTACCGCGGCTGGCGCTGGGCGGTGACGGTGGCCCGCGCCTCCCGCGCCAAGGTCGTCACCCTCGACGAGGCGGTCCTGCTGCCCGGCCCCGACGCGCTCCTCGCCCCCGAGTGGGTCCCCTGGAGCGAACGCCTGCGCCCCGGCGACCTCGGCCCCGGCGACCTCCTGCCCACCGACCAGGAGGACCTGCGACTGGAGCCCGGCTACACGGGCGAGGAGGAGCCGTCGCCGAAGTCACCGGTCTCGCAGGAGATGGCGGAGCTGGCGGAGGCGGAGGACGCCGACGTCACCCCGGGCGCCCCGGCGGCCCAGCCCACGGTGCCCTCCCGGGGCTCCATCGCCGCCGTCGCCGAGGAACTGGGCATGCGCCGCGCCCGTGTCCTGTCCCGCTACGGCCTGCATGTCGCGGCCGACCGCTGGGAGGAGGCTTTCGGCCCGAAGACCGCGATGGCCCAGGCGGCCCCGGCCACCTGTATGACCTGCGGCTTCCTCGCCCCGATCGGCGGTTCCCTGGGCCAGGCCTTCGGCGTGTGCGCCAATGAGTTCGCCCCGGCCGACGGCCGTGTGGTCTCCCTCGCCTACGGCTGCGGCGCCCACTCGGAGGCCGCGGTCATGCCCAAGCCCCCGCAGCCCGCCCCGCCGGTCGTCGACGAGACCAAGGTCGACCACTTCCCCCTGCGCCCCGCCCGCGACTCCGGCTCGGTCCCGGAGACGGGCGACGAGGAGACGGCGGAACTGGGTCACTCGTAGCGGCACCGGTTTCGGCCCCGGGTCCGGTCCCGGTTTCGGCACCGAGCCCGGCCCCGGTTTCGGCACCGGGTGCGCAAGGGCCGCCTTCACCCGTAGGGGGCGGCCCGGAACCCGGGACACCTCGCTTCACCGCAGCCCGGGACGGGACTCTTCACCGGCCCGGCGGCCACCGCACCCCCCGTCGACAGCGCCCCCACCCCCGCCCGCTGTACCTTCGTCCTCACGTCGACGAGGAGTGTGAACGTGAGCAGCAAGTTCGTGTGGCCGGCGGCCGAGGGCGCCGACCCCTTCGGCACCGCCCGGCTGCGGCGCGGTGTGCTCGACGCCTGGGCCACCAGCCCCGCCCGGTTCCGGGAGGACGCCAACGCCGAGGAGGACCTGGTCCTCGGCGGCTACCGGGACCGGCTCGTCGTCGAGCTGGCCCAGAACGCCGCCGATGCCGCCGCGCGGGCGAAGGTGCCCGGGCGGCTGCGGCTCACCCTGCGCGACGGTGTGCTCGTCGCCGCCAACACCGGTGCCCCGCTGGACGCGGCGGGGGTCGAGTCGCTGTCCACGCTGCGGGCCTCCGCCAAGCGGGACGCCGAGGGCGCCCAGGGTGCCGTCGGACGCTTCGGCGTCGGGTTCGCCGCCGTACTCGCCGTCACCGACGAGCCCGCCATCGTGGGCCGGCACGGGGGCGTGCGGTGGTCCCTCGCCGAGGCGCGGGAGCTGGCCGCCGGCACCGCCCGGCACAGCCCCGGGCTCGGGGACGAGGTCCGGCGGCGGGACGGGCACGTGCCCCTGCTCCGGCTGCCCTTCGCCGCCGAGGGCACCGCCCCGGAGCCGTACGACACCGCCGTCATCCTGCCCCTGCGCGACACGGCCGCCGCCGATCTCGCCGAGCGGCTCCTCGAGGCCGTGGACGACGCCCTGCTCCTCGCCCTTCCCGGGCTCGAGGAGGTCGCCATCGAGATCGACGGGCAGAGCGCGCGCGTGCTCCGCCGTCGCGGCGACGGCGCCGTCACCGTCGTGGAGGACTCCCGGGCCGGCACCACCCGGTGGCGCACCGTCTCCGCGCACGGGCCGCTCACGCCCGACCTGCTCGCCGACCGGCCCGTGGAGGAGCGGCTGCGGCCCCACTGGTCCGTCACCTGGGCGGTGCCCGAGGACGAGGCCGGGCGGCCGGTGCGGCCCCGGACCGCGTCCGTCGTGCACGCGCCCACTCCCAGCGACGAGCCCCTCGGCGTCCCGGCGCTGCTCATCGCCTCCTTCCCCCTCGACACCACCCGCCGGCACACGGCCCCCGGCCCCCTCACCGACTTCCTGGTGCAGCGCGCGGCCGGCCTCTACGCCGAACTCCTTTCCGCATGGCGGCCGGTGACGGACGGAATCATCGACCTCGTGCCCGGGCCGCTGGGCAAGGGCGAGCTGGACGGCGCGCTGCGCCAGGCCGTGCTCGAGCGGCTGCCGCGCACCGCCTTCCTGCCCCCGGCCGTTCACCCGGCGGCCGGCGACGACGAGCTGCCCGAGGTACTGCGGCCCCGGGACGCCGAGTTGGTGGAGGGCGCCGGCGCCGGGACCGTCCGGGTGCTCGCCGAGGTGCTGCCCACCCTGCTGCCCGCAGGTCTCGAGCGCCGCGCCGAGCTGCGCGGCCTGGGCGTCGCCCGGCTCTCGCTCGCCGACGCCGTCGACCGGCTCGCCGGGCTGGAGAAGGACCCCGACTGGTGGTGGCGGCTCTACGACAGCCTCGCCGGGGTCGACCCCGACCGGCTCTCCGGGCTGCCGGTGCCGCTCGCCGACGGGCGCACCACCATCGGACCCCGGCAGGTCCTCCTGCCCACTCAGGACGCCGCTCTGATCGACCCGGACGTCCTCGGCCGGCTCGGGCTGAAGGTCGCCCACGAGAACGCCGCGCACCCGCTGCTGGAGAAGCTGGGCGCGCTGCCCGCCACCCCGCGCGCGGTGCTCACCACCCCGCAGGTGCGGGCCGCCGTCGCCGCCTCCCTGGACGAGGAGGGCGCACTGGGCTGGGAGGACGACGCGCCGGACGCGGAGGAGCTGGCCGACACCGTCCTCGGGCTGGTGCGCGACGCCGGGCTCGAGCCCGGGGACGAGCCCTGGCTGGGCGCCCTCGCCCTGCCCGACGAGGACGGGGAGCCGGCCCCGGCGGGCGAACTGGTCCTTCCCGGCAGCCCCTTCGCCCGGGTGATCCGCGAGGGCGAACTGGCCGCCGTGGACCGCGAGCTGGCGGACAAGTGGGGCGAACAGCCGCTGACCGCCTGCGGAGTGCTCGCGAACTTCGCGCTGGTCCGCGCCGCCGACGTCGTCCTCGATCCGGACGAACTGGAGCCCCGCGAGAGCGACTTCGCCGAGCCCGACGACGCCGGACTGCTCGACGCCGTCGACGTGTGGTGCGAGGACATCCTCGACCGCTTCCCCGACAGCCCCGTCCCGCCGGTCGCCACCGAACTGGTCGCCGTACGCGACCTGGACCTGGTGGACGACGACCACTGGCCCGAGGCGCTCGCCCTGCTGGCCCAGCCGCCGCTGCGGGACGCCCTCACCCAGCCGGTGCGCATCCTGCTGCCCGACGGCACCCACGAGGTCGTACGGCCCTACACCGCGTGGTGGCTGCGCGGCCACCCCGTGCTCGACGGGCGCCGGCCCGCGGGTCTGCTCGCGTCCGGCGGCGACCGGCTCCTGCGCGGCCTGTACGACGAGGCCGACGCGACCGGGTTCGAGGACGAACAGGTGCTGCGGGCCCTGGGCGTGCGGACCTCGGTCGCGGCCCTGCTGGACGAGCCCGGCGGCGCCGCCGAGCTGCTGGACCGGCTGGCCGACCCCGATCGGCCGGTGTCCCCGGCCCAACTGCACGGGCTGTACGGCGCGCTGGCCGAGCTGGACCCCGAGCAGGTGACCCTGCCGGACGAGCTGCGGGCCGTGGCCGACGGGCGGGTGGAGGTCGTGGACGCGGCCGAGGCGGTCGTGGTCGACTCGCCCGACCTGCTGCCCTTCACCTCCGGTGTGCCGCTGCTGCCGGTCCGGCCGGCCCGGGCCGCCGAGCTGGCGGAGCTGTTCCAGGTGCGGCGGCTGAGCGAGTCCGTCACCGGCGAGGTGCACTCCGAGGGGACCGAGCACGACGTACCGGAGCCGGTGCGGGTGCTGCTCGGACCGCGCACACCCGGGACGTACGTCGAGCACGAGGAACTGGTCGTGGACGGCGTGGAGATCGACTGGCGGCTCACCGACGACGGGGTGCTGCACGCGGCCACGCTGGAAGGGGTCGCGGCCGGCCTCGCCTGGGCGGCCGGCCAGTGGCCACGCCGGTTCGAGGTGGCGGCCCTGCTGGAGGACCCGTCCAGGACGGAGGAACTGGCCAGGGACCGGTGGTTCGACTAGGGCCTCGATTCCCTGATCCCCTGATCCCCTCACGGAATGTCCGAAGGTGGACATGTGGTACCGCCCGTGATTCACCACATCACCGGTGCAACCACCCGCCTGATTCACGGGTCTGATCACCCGAGTCGACTGACTCCTTGATCACTTGGACCCCGTGTCCACCTTTCTCCATCAGGGGAACGCATGCGCATTCGTGCCACTGTGGCCGCCGTCTCCGGCGCCCTGGCCCTCACCGCCCTCGTCGTGCCCGCCGCGCAGGCCGCCGACGCCGGTTCTCCGTCCTTCCGCGCCGACGCCGCGAAGGTCCTCTCGCACGCCGCGTCCGGAAGGTCCGCCTTCAGTGCCGCCACCGCGGCCGCGCACCTGGACGTCACCTTCGCCAACCTCAAGATCGCCAAGGCGGTCACGGTCGGGACGACCAACCACGTCTCCACCACCGTCACCACGACAACCCGGCCACCTGCACCGCCACCTCGGCGACCACCGCCAGCTGCAAGGGCCTGATCGACATCTACCCCGGCCCGAACCACGACGAGCTGGTCAACTCCGACGCCGGCACCTGGCACGCCGGCGCGCTGGCCCTCACCTACGGCACCACGGACTCCGCCGCCCAGTTCGGCCTCGGCACCACCCTGGTGCAGCGCAACTCCAAGCTGACGACGACCGTGAGCGCGACGTCCGTTCACAAGGGCAGGACGTTCACGGTCTCGGGCAAGCTGACCCGCGCCGACTGGGAGAAGCACACCTACAACACGGTGGGCGGCCAGTCGGTCAGGCTCCAGTTCCGCAAGTCCGGCACGAGCACGTACACCACCGTCAAGACGGTCACGTCGGACACCTCGGGCAACGTGAAGGCCACCGCGACCGCGAGCGCCGCCGGCTACTGGCGCTACAGCTACGCCGGCATCTCCACCACCTCGGGCGCCAGCGCCACGGGCGTGTACGTCGGCGTGAAGTAGGCCCCATCTAGTCGGGAAAGCGGCGGTCGACCCACTTCCACAGGAACTCCAGGGCGGCCGCCGCGACCACCGCGATGCCGACGGCGGTCCACGGCATCGTGACCCCCACCAGCTTCAGCGCGAAGAAGCTCTGCAGGGCCGGGACCACCAGGACCACCACGAACGCCACGCCCATCGCGGCCACGAGCGTCACCCGCCACCAGGTGTAGGGGCGGGCGACGATCGCGAGGATCCACATGGAGACCAGGAACAGCGTCAGCGTGGCCGCACTGGTCTCGGCACCCAACTGCCCAGGTCCGGTGTAGTGGTGACGGGCGATCAGGTAGGTCGCGAAGGTCGCCACCCCGCACATCACGCCGCCCGGGATCGAGTACCGCATCACCTGCCGCACGAAATGCGGTTTCGCGCGCTCCTTGTTGGGGGCGAGGGCCAGGAAGAAGGCCGGGACGCCGATGGTGAGCGTGGACAGCATGGTCAAGTGCCGGGGCAGGAAGGGGTATTCGACCTGCCAGCACACCACCAGGACCGCCAGCAGTACCGAATAGACGGTCTTCACCAGGAACAGCGTCGCCACCCGCGTGATGTTGCCGATCACCCGGCGGCCCTCGCCGACGACCGACGGCAGGCTCGCGAAGCTGTTGTCCAGCAGCACGATCTGCGCCACCGCCCGGGTGGCCTCCGAGCCCGAGCCCATGGCGACACCGATGTCGGCGTCCTTCAGCGCGAGCACGTCGTTCACTCCGTCGCCGGTCATCGCGACCGTGTGCCCGCGCGACTGCAGCGCACCGACCATGTCCCGCTTCTGCTGCGGGGTGACCCGCCCGAAGACGGTCCCGGAATCCAGTGCCTGCGCCAGCTCCGCCGGGTCGGCGGGCAGCTGCCGCGCGTCCACCGCCGTGCCCTCCAGGCCCAGCTCGGCCGCGACCGCGCCGACCGAGACCGCGTTGTCCCCGGAGATGACCCTGGCCCGGACGTCCTGCTCGGCGAAGTAGCGCAGCGTGTCCGCCGCGTCGGGCCGCAGCCGCTGGGCGAGGACGACGAGTGCGGCCGCCCGGGCGCCATGGGCCGGCTCGGGGTCGTCCAGGTCGCGGCTCGCGCGGGCCAGCAGCAGGACCCGCAGCCCCTGCTCGTTGAGCCGTTCGGTGTCGGCGAGGGCCGGGGCGCCGGGGGCGAGGAGGATGTCCGGGGCGCCCAGCAGCCAGGTGCTGGTCTCGCCGTCGCCCTCGCTGAACGCGGCCCCGCTGTACTTGCGGGCCGAGGAGAAGGGCAGCGACTCCACGCAGCGCCACTCGTCGCTGTCGGGGTAGGCGTCGATGATGGCCTGGAGGGAGGCGTTGGGGCGCGGGTCGGACTCGCCGAGCGCGCCGAGGACCTTGTGCACGTACGCCTCGTCGTAACCGTCGAGGGTCCTGAGCTGCGTGACGTCCATGCCGCCCTCGGTGAGCGTGCCGGTCTTGTCCAGGCAGACGGTGTCGACGCGGGCCAGCCCCTCGATGGCCGGGAGCTCCTGCACCAGGCACTGCTTGCGGCCCAGCCGGATGACGCCGATCGCGAAGGCGACGGAGGTGAGCAGCACCAGCCCCTCGGGGACCATCGGGACGATGCCGCCGACCGTGCGGGCGACGGCGTCCTTGAAGTCGTTGCTCTTGACGACGAGCTGGGTGATGACGAGGCCGGTCGCGGCCGGGACCATCATCCAGGTGACGTACTTGAGGATCGTGGAGATACCGGTGCGCAGCTCGGAGTGGACCAGGGTGAAGCGGGAGGCCTCCTCGGCGAGCTGGACGGCATAGGCCTCGCGGCCGACCTTGGTGGCCGTGAAGGCGCCGCCGCCCGCGACCACGAAGCTGCCGGACATGACCGGGTCGCCGGGGTGTTTGACGACGGGGTCGGCCTCACCGGTCAGCAGCGACTCGTCGATCTCGAGCCCGTCGGTCTCGGCGCACACCCCGTCCACGACGATCTTGTCCCCGGGCCCGATCTCGATCAGATCGCCGAGCACGATCTCACCGGTGGCGATCTCGACGGCCGTGCCGGCTCTGCGTACCGTCGGCCGGGCCTCGCCGATCACCGCGAGCGAGTCGAGGGTCTGCTTGGCCCGCCATTCCTGGACGATGCCGATCCCGGTGTTGGCGAGGATCACGAAGCCGAACAGGCTGTCCTGGACCGGCGCCGCGAACAGCATGATCACCCAGAGCACGCCGATGATCGCGTTGAACCGGGTGAAGACGTTCGCCCGGACGATCTCCCCGAGCGACCGGCTGCTGCGCACCGGGACGTCGTTGACCTGCCCCCGCGCCACCCGCTCGGCCACCTCGGCGGCGGACAGCCCGGCCGGCCTGGACGCAGGCAGCGCCACCGGATGCACGGGATCGAGTTCGGCACCCGCGTCTATGTGGGTCATGTAATCGACGGTACGTGGGGCTTTGCCCACCCGCCTGCTATCCGGCCGCCGCCGCCTTCGGCGCGGCCGCCCGCTTGATCGCCGCGTCCCGCCTGCGCACGTACCAGATCCCGATCAGCCCCAGCCCGCCCCCGGCCAGGCAGGTCCACAGCCACCACAGATGGCCGTGGCTGTCGAACCAGCCGTAGAAGGGCAGCTGGACGAGGAAGAGGACGAACCACACGATCGTGCCGCCGGTGATGGTGGCGACCACGGGGCCCTCCAGGGGCTCCGGCGCCTCGTGCTTGGGGGTCCACTTAGCCATGGGCACAGCTTACGAGGCGATCAGGTCTACGCGCGGAGATAGCGATCTAGCACTCATACGTTCATACTGAAACCGTTTGTCTTTGACCACTTCTGCTCGTATGAAACTCCAAAGGGGCTCGGGGGAACCCCTTCGGTGATGAGGTCCCGCATGTCCACCTCGGCACCCGCCAAGGCCCCCACCCCCGAAAAGCCGGGGCGTGCGCCCGTGCATGGCGCCCTCGACCGCTACTTCAAGATCTCCGAGCGTGGCAGTTCCGTCGCCCGGGAGATCCGCGGCGGTTTCGCCACCTTCTTCGCCATGGCGTACATCATCGTGCTGAACCCGATCATCCTCGGCAGCGCGAAGGACATGTACGGGCATCACCTGAACAACGGCCAGCTGGTGACCGCGACCGCCCTGACGGCCGCCTTCAGCACGCTCCTCATGGGAGTCATCGGCAACGTCCCGATCGCGCTCGCCGCCGGCCTCGGCGTGAACTCGGTCGTCGCGCTCCAGCTCGCGCCCCGGATGTCCTGGCCGGACGCCATGGGCATGGTCGTGCTGGCCGGTTTCGTGGTCATGCTGCTGGTCGCCACGGGTCTGCGCGAGCGCGTGATGAACGCCGTGCCGTTCGGGCTGCGCAAGGCGATCTCGATCGGTATCGGCCTGTTCATCATGCTGATCGGCCTGGTCGACTCCGGCTTCGTCACCCGTATGCCGGACGCCGCCCAGACCACCGTCCCGCTCCAGCTCGGCGTCGGCGGCCACCTGCATGGCTGGCCGGTGCTGGTCTTCATCCTCGGTGTGCTGCTCACCTTCGCGCTGATCGTGCGCAAGGCGCCGGGCGCGATCCTGATCTCGATCGTCGGCATGACCGTCCTCGCGGTGATCCTCAACGCGGTCACCACCATCCCGTCCTGGGGCCTGACCGTGCCGAAGTGGCCGGGCAACCCGGTCGCCAGCCCCGACTTCGGCCTGGTCGGCCACGTCAGCCTGTTCGGCGGCTTCTCCAAGGTCGGAGTGCTGACCGGCGTCCTCTTCGTCTTCACGGTCCTGCTGTCGTGCTTCTTCGACGCGATGGGCACGATCATGGGCGTCAGCGACGAGGCCAAGCTGACCGACGCCGAGGGCTACATGCCGGGCATCAACCGGGTCCTGTTCATCGACGGCCTCGCGGTCGCGGCGGGCGGTGCCAGCTCCTCCTCGGCCACGACCGCGTTCGTGGAGTCCACGGCCGGTGTCGGCGAGGGCGCCCGCACGGGTCTCGCGAACGTCGTCACGGGCGGCCTGTTCGCCGTGGCGCTGTTCCTCACCCCGGTCGCCACGATGGTGCCGTCCCAGGCGGCCACCCCGGCGCTGGTCGCGGTCGGTTTCCTGATCCTGTCGAACTCGGTCAAGGAGATCGACTGGGCGGACTACACCATCGCCATCCCGGCCTTCGTGACGATGCTGATGATGCCGTTCACCTACTCGATCACCAACGGCATCGGCATGGGCTTCATCACCTTCGTGGTGCTGCGCCTGGCTGCCGGCCGGTTCCGGGAGATCCCGGCCGCGATGTACATCGTCTCGGCGGTCTTCGCCTTCTACTACCTGATGCCGGCCCTGGGCCTGACCTGAGCCCTGCCCCTGCGCGGGGCCGGCCGAGGCGTCACCTGACCCCGTAGAACCTCGGGTCAGGTGACCCCGTAGAACTTCTCCGTCTCCTCGACGGCGGTCTGGAACCGCTCGTCGAAGTCATCCCGAATGAGCGTCCGGACGACATAGTCCTGGACGCTCATTCCTCTTTTCGCCGCGTGCCGCCGGAGCCGCTCGAGCAGCTCCCCGTCTATCCGCAGGCTGAGCACAGTGGTCCCCATGGCTACGAGGGTCGCCACATCCGGCCGCCCCGCGCGTCACTTTCCGGAATCGGCTCACTCATATGGGTGATCGAAGGGTTCAGTGGCGAGGGTCACGGGCATTGCACGGGTGTCGCGGTGGTCTTTAGCGAGAGTAATGAGTTACTCTAAAGAACATGCCGGACCTGGACCTCACCCATGGCGACGACGCTGCCGCCGTGAACTCGCTCCGCTCGGCCGTGATGCGGCTGAGCCGTCGGCTCAAGCACCAGCGGGTCGACGAGTCGCTGAGCCCCACCGAGATGTCGGTGCTCGGCACCCTCTCCCGCTGCGGCTCGGCCACCCCGGGCGAACTGGCCCGCAAGGAGCACGTCCAGCCGCCGTCGATGACCCGCATCGTCGCGCTGCTCGAAGCCAAGGGGCTGGTCCGGCTGGAGCCGCATCCCGAGGACCGGCGCCAGAAGGTCGTCACCCAGACCGAACAGGCCGAGGCGATGCTCGAGGAGAGCCGCCGCAAGCGCAACGTGTTCCTGGCCGGCCTGGTCGAGGGTCTCGACGAGGACGAGTGGGCCAAGCTGCGCGCCGCCGCCCCCGTGCTGGAGAAGCTCGCACACCTGTAAAGCACACCGTAAGAGGAGGCGAACCCCTTTGAGTACGGGATCCGGAACACCTTCCGCCCCCGCACCGGCCGTCACTACCACCCCCACCCCTTCGCGGGGATCCTCGATGTTCAGCTCGCTGAGGGTCAGGAACTACCGCCTCTTCTTCGTCGGCCAGGTCGTCTCCAACACCGGCACCTGGATGCAGCGCATCGCCCAGGACTGGCTCGTGCTCAGCCTCACCGGCTCCTCCGCGGCCGTGGGCATCACGACGGCCCTGCAGTTCCTGCCGATGCTCCTCTTCGGTCTCTACGGCGGTGTCCTGGTCGACCGCCTCCCCAAGCGCCCCACGCTGCTGGTGACCCAGTCGGCCATGGCCCTGTCCGGTCTCGCGCTCGCCGCCCTGACCCTCACCGGCCACGTCCAGGTCTGGCACGTCTACCTCGCCGCCTTCGCGGTCGGCCTGGCGACGGTGGTCGACAACCCGGCCCGCCAGTCCTTCGTCTCCGAGATGGTCGGCCCCGGGCAACTGCAGAACGCGGTCAGCCTGAACTCGGCGAACTTCCAGTCCGCCCGGCTGATCGGCCCGGCCGTCGCCGGCCTGATGATCACCGGAGTGGGCACCGGCTGGGCGTTCCTCGCCAACGGCCTGTCCTTCGCGGCCCCCATCACCGGCCTGCTGCTGATGCGCGCCCGTGAGCTGCACGTCGTCCAGCGCGCGCCGCGGGGCAAGGGCCAGCTGCGCGAGGGCCTGCAGTACGTGGCCGGGCGGCCGGAGCTGATCTGGCCGATCGTCCTCGTCGGCTTCATCGGCACCTTCGGCTTCAACTTCCCGGTGTGGCTGTCGGCCTACGCCCAGCACGTCTTCCACGCCGGTGCCGGCGGCTACAGCCTCTTCAACACCCTGATGGCCGTCGGCTCCCTGGTCGGCGCCCTGCTGGCCGCCCGGCGCGGCACGGCCCGGCTGCGCATCCTGATCGCCGCCGCGCTCGCCTTCGGCACGCTGGAGACCGTGGCCGCGCTCGCGCCGTCGTACTGGCTGTTCGCCCTGCTCATGGTCCCGATCGGGATCTTCGGGCTCACGGTGAACGTCACGGCGAACACCGCGGTCCAGATGGCCACCGACCCGGCCATGCGCGGCCGGGTGATGGCCCTGTTCATGATGGTGTTCATGGGCGGCACGCCGCTCGGCGCACCGGTCGTCGGCTGGATCACCGACACCTACGGAGCCCGCGTCGGCTTCGCCCTCGGCGGCATCGTCTCCGCCGTCGCGTCCGGGGTGATCGGCCTGGTCCTGGCCCGCATCGGCGGCCTGCGCCTGACGGTGGGCTGGCACCACGGCCACCCCCGGCTCCGCTTCGTCCCGCGCGAGCGCAAGGAGCTGGCGACGGCCGCGTGAGCGCCTCCGGGGCCGTCGCCCCGGAGGGTCCCGGTGCCCGCTACCGGACCCTCCGGGCCAGCACCTGCCCCGGCCAGTCGCCGTTCTCACCGGAGGTGTAGGTCTCGGCCGGGACGAACCCGTTGGCCTCGTAGTAGGCGACGAGCTTGCCGTCGTCACCCGCGTAGCAGTCCACGCGCAGCAGGGCGACCCCGGCCCGCCGGGTCTCCTCGGCCACGTGCTCGAGCAGGGCGGCACCGGCGCCCCGCCCCCTGAACCGGCGGTCGGAGGCGAGCCAGTGGATGTACCGCTCGGGCTCGCCGGGCGGCGGCAGGTGCGAAAGGGAGGCGCCGGGCGCGTCGGTGACGGTGAGCGTGGCGGCCGGCACACCGTCGACCTCCGCGATGTACGCCGTGCCCTCTTTCATGTGACGGAGGACCGATTCGGCCACCCTCGGGTTCTCCGACAGCGGCTTGTCCCCCCACTGGCCGGTGCGGCCCTGTGACACCAGCCACTCCACACAGCTGTCGAGCATGCCGAGTATCACCGGGAGGTCCTCGGGCCCGCCCTCACGAATGGTGATCTTCATGCGGCCATCATGCCCGGCGCCGTCTGCGAAGGTGAAGGCATGAGACTCTTCGCCGCGGTGCTCCCCCCGGAGCACGTCGTCCAGGAACTCGCCGCCGAGGTCGCCAAGTTGAAGAGGCTGCCCGGCTCGGAACGGCTGCGCTGGACCAACCGCCCGGGCTGGCACTTCACCCTGGCCTTCTACGGCGAGGTCGCGGACGACGTCGTACCGGACCTGTCGGACCGCCTGGCCCGCGCGGCCCACCGCACTGCCCCCTTCGCCCTGGCCCTGTCCGGCGGCGGCCAGTTCGGGCACGGCAAGGCCTTGTGGACGGGCGCCTACGGCGAGGTGGAGGCGCTGCGGCGGCTGGCCGACCGGGCGGAGTCGGCGGCGCGGAAGGCGGGCGTGCCGATGGGGGAGCACCGCCGGTACAAGGCCCACCTGACGGTGGCGCGGGGACGCGACGGCGTCGGTCCACGGCCGTACGTCGACGCCCTCGCGGAGTTCACCAGCAGTACCTGGACGGTGGGCGAGCTGGTGCTGGTGCGCAGCAACCTGCCGAGGTCCGGGGTGGCGGGGGAGCAGCCGCGGTACGAGGTGGTCGGCCGCTGGCCGCTGCGCGGGGACAGCTAGGCTCGATGGCGTGGACCCGAAAACCCGGAACCGGATCATGGCCGGTGTGCTTGTGCTGATGTTCGTCGTGGTGGCCGTCTCGGCGGCTGTCAGGTAGCTGTTTCCTGGAGCGGGGCAACCGCGGCCGGCCGGTTCTCCGGCCGCGGTCCGTTCGTGGCCGGTCTCGCCCGCGCGGCGGGGCCGCACATCACATGCGGCCCCGCCGCCCCTGGGCCGGCCGACTCCCGGGTGCTACCAGGCGAAGGCCTCGGGGGACGGCCCCGGACCCGGGAAGACCTCGTCCAGGCCCGCCAGCAGTTCCTCGCCCAGTTCCAGCTCGGCGGCCCGGAGGGCGGACTCGAGCTGCCCGGCCGTGCGCGGGCCGACGATGGGCCCGGTCACGCCCGGCCGGGTCAGCAGCCAGGCCAGGGCCACCTCGCCGGGCTCCAGGCCGTGCTTGTCGACCAGGTCCTCGTAGGCCTGGATCCGGGCGCGGGCGGCCGGGTCGTTCAGGGTGTCGGCGGCGCGTCCGGAGGCACGGCGACCGCCCTGGGCCTCCTTCCTGATGACCCCGCCCAGCAGGCCCCCGTGCAGCGGCGACCAGGGGATGACCCCGAGGCCGTAGTCCTGCGCGGCCGGGATGACCTCCATCTCGGCACGCCGCTCGAAGAGGTTGTACAGGCACTGCTCGCTGACCAGCCCGATGGTGCCACCGCGCCGGGCGGCGGCCTCGTTGGCCTGGGCGATCTTGTAGCCGGGGAAGTTGGAGGAGCCGACGTAGAGGATCTTGCCCTGCTGGACCAGGGTGTCGATCGCCTGCCAGATCTCGTCGAAGGGGGTGTCCCGGTCGATGTGGTGGAACTGGTAGAGGTCGATGTGGTCGGTCTGGAGCCGCTTCAGGCTGGCGTCCACGGCCCGCCGGATGTTCAGCGCGGAGAGCTTGTCGTGGTTGGGCCAGGGGCCCTGGCCGTCGGGGGCCATGTTGGCGTAGACCTTGGTGGCGAGGACGACCTTGTCGCGCCGGTCGCCGCCCTTGGCGAACCAGTTGCCGATGATGGTCTCGGTCCGCCCCTTGTTGTCACCCCACCCGTACACGTTGGCGGTGTCGAAGAAGTTGATGCCCGCGTCCAGTGCCGCGTCCATGATCGCGTGGCTGTCGGCCTCGTCGGTCTGCGGCCCGAAGTTCATCGTCCCGAGGACGAGTCGGCTGACCTTGAGGCCCGTGCGTCCAAGCTGCGTGTACTTCATGGTTCTCTAGCCAACGGCTTGAAGTGCGCTCTAGGCAAGCGGGGTTGGGCTAGTCGCGGGGGAACCTGTCGGTCTTGAGGATGAGGTCGACCACTGTGCCGGTGAGGTCGATGTCGGTGCCGAAGTCCACCGGTGTCCTGTTCTCGTAGTCGCCGTCCTTGGGGTCGGTGTACACGAAGCAGCGGCCCTGATACGGGTCGGCGACGATGTAGAGGGGGACTTCGGCGATCGCGTAGGCAGTTTTCTTCGGGCCGTAGTCGTTGGCGGCAGTGCCCTGGGAGATGACCTCAGCGACGAACTCGACGTCCTGGTACCGCCAGCGGCCGTTGTTGTCTGTCTTCGCCGATTCCTTGAGCATGGCGACGTCCGGGCAGAAGCCGTTCTGGTAGCCCGGGAAGTCGATGCGGACGTCCGAGAACGCTTGGACGTCCCTCCCGAATTTGTCCTCCAGTGCCCGCACGATTCGGCGAATGATTC
This sequence comes from Streptomyces sp. FXJ1.172, assembly GCF_001636945.3. NCBI lineage: Bacteria > Bacillati > Actinomycetota > Actinomycetes > Kitasatosporales > Streptomycetaceae > Streptomyces > Streptomyces sp. FXJ1.172. The sequence continues at coordinate 5,268,794 of NZ_CP119133.2, forward strand.
CCCAGTGAGTGGCCCGCTGCGGCGTCATGTGGACGTTGCCCCCGACGATCTCGACCCTGAATCCTTCGGGGACGGGCATACGCTCAAGCCGCTCGAACCACTCGTCCAAATGCCTGGTGTTGGCGTCGGCGTCGGCCATCTCGATCCTGTCTTCAAGGACGGTCATCGTGGCGCTCCTCCCCGGCCGCCCCACGGACAGGTGCGGCCGCGCAGTACAACGATACGCACGGTGACCAGGACTCGCCGGATTCAGGTCAGCTTGTCCCGGCCGCGTACGCCTGTCCGACCCCCCACGCCTCCCACATCGCCCCCGCGAACGCGCCCGCGATCCGGTGTTCCCCGCTCGCGTTGGGATGCGTGCCGTCGTAGGTGTCGGAGTGGATGTCGTACGCCTCGGGCGCAGAGGCCAGCAGCAGCGGGGAGCGGGGCTCGTCCAGGTCGGCGACCGCCTTCGCGAGCAGAACGTTGAAGAGGTCCACCTGGGCCGCGAACGGCTCGTCCGCCGCGGCCCGGATGTTCGGTATCACCGGCAGGACGACCATGCGTATGCGCGGGGCGGCCTCCCGGGCGCCGGCGACGAACGCCCGTACGTTCTGTGCCGTCTGCTCCGCGTTCGTGTAGAAGCCCAGGTCGATCAGGCCGAGGGAGACCAGCAGCACGTCCGGCCGGTGGGCGCGTACCGCGTCCCCGATCAGCGGGGCCATGTGCAGCCAGCCCTCGCCCCAGCCCGCCAGGTGGCGGCGGGGGAAGCCGGGTTCGGCGTACGCGTACGACGTCGGCGCGTCGGACGATTTGTCGTACAGCTCCTCGCGCGGGCCGACGAACGTGAACGGGCCGCCGTGCGTGTCGCACAGGTGCCGCCACAACCGGTAGCGCCAGGTGTGCTCGCCCGCGCTCCCGATCGTCATGGAGTCACCTACGGGCATGAATCTGAGCATCCGCTCATGATGGACGATCACCCGCACGCATGGGGTGTGAGGCCCACCACGTCCCCCGGGGGGCCCACAGGGCGTCCGCGCCGAACACCCGCGGGCAGTGGCAGGCTTGGGGCATGCGCCGATCGTCCGCCGTCCTCGCCGGTCTCACCGGTCTCGCCGGAATGCTGCTCACCGGCGCCTGCGCGCTGCCCGCGTCCGCCGACAGCAGGGCCGGCGACACCGGCTTCACCTTCAAGGACCCGCGGATCACCGAGTCCAGCGGGCTCGCCGCCTCCCGCCTCCACCCCGGCGTCTACTGGACGCACAACGACAGCGGCGACGGGCCGTACGTCTACGCCGTGGACAGCGCGACAGGGAAGACCGTCGCCCGGCTCACCCTGCGCGGCATCGGCTCCCCGCGCGACGTCGAGGCCATCTCCATCGGGCCGGACGACCAGATCTACCTCGGCGACATCGGCGACAACCTCGGCGGCAAGTGGCCGTACGTGTGGATCTACCGGCTGCCCGAGCCGAAGGTGCTGAAGGACGAGACGGTCACGGCGGCGCAGTACGTCGTGAAGTACGCGAACGGGCCGCGCGACGCCGAGTCGCTGATCGTCCACCCGAAGACCGGGCGCGTCTACATCATCGACAAGAAGGAGGACGGCGGGCACCTGTACGAGGGCCCGGCCACCCTCTCCGCCTCCGGCACGAACGTGTTCAGGCCGATCGCCCCCGTCGACCTCTGGGCCACGGACGCGGCCTTCTCGCCGGACGGCCGGCAGCTCGCCGTGCGCGGCTACTTCGGCGGGATCTACTACGACTGGAACGGCGGCCGGATCAAACGCGCAGGGCAGCTCGACGTGCCCTTGCAGGGCCAAGGGGAGGGCGTCACGTACTCCGTCGACGGCACCAAGCTGCTCTACAGCTCCGAGGGCGTCGGCAGCCAGGTCGAGGCGAAGGACACCCCTGGCCCGGCCGCCGCCAAGTCGCCCTCCGGCAGCGTGAGTCGGGCGGGCGGTTCGGGAGGCGGGGGCTTCAGGACCGGTGCCGTGATCGCCGCCGCGGCGGCGGCCGCCCTCCTCGGGCTGTGGCGGCTGCGGCGGCGGGGCTGAGCGGTCTCACCGGTCTCACCGGTCGGTGGGCTCCGCCCACTTCCCGGCGGGCGGCTCCTCCTGCACGGGCCGTACCTCGTAGTGCAGCGTCGGCGCACGCATCAGCTTGTGCGACAGCGGCACCAACACCCCATGCATGACCGGGTACTTGTGCCGCAGCAGCTGCGCCGCGTGCCGGTCCTCCGGGCTGCCGTGCTCCAGCAGCCGGGCCCGTGCGTGGATCTCCGGGCCGGTGGGGGCACCGCGCAGGGTGGAGGGGGCCAGCTCCACCTCGGGGTTGTTGCGCAGGCGCTTGACCTTCCAGGTGGTGCCCGGGGTCCGGAAGTAGGCGTGGTCCCCCTCGACGGCGATGTTCACCGGGGTGCCGACGCCGGTGCCGTCCCGTTTGTGGGTCGTGAGCAGGGCGGCGTACTGCTTGACGAACGGGGCGAGGGCGGGGCTCGTGCGCGCACTGGTCATGCCTCCATGGAGGCACCGCACGCCCGGCTTCTCAAGCGCTGGACATCCCGGGCCGCGGTATCGAGAGTGCATGGGAACGCTCCCATGCACTCTCGTGCGGCTCCGGGCTCCCATACGTCCGTCAGCGGCCGGGAAGCCGGGCCTGCTGCGTCACTTCACGCACCCGGGTGCCGGGAAGGGCGTCGTGCTCGCCGGGTGGCCGCCGCCCTCCATGTCGGTGCGGAGCTTCGGGGCAGGACCGTATGGGTTCACGATCCGGGCGATGAAGCCGGCGCTCTTCGGCAGGGAGGGGTGCGCGCGGTTGACGACACCGCCGAAGCGCGTGCCGTCACCCGCGTCCTTGAAGAACGCCGACGGCCCGTGGAGGCCGTTGCTCAGCACGGCCACCGCGCCGGCGCCGATGTCCTGCTCCGCGATGACGGTGCAGCCCCGTGCGTCGGCGGTGCCGGCCTTGGGCAGCGCGATGACGTGCGTGCTGCCCTCGGCCGTCACGCGGAGCGCGGGGGCGGAGCCGAGGGTGCCCGTCAGGCGCAGGGACAGGCCCCTCTGCTCGGCCGTGGTGTGGTCGCGGTCGAGCTTGCCCAGGACGCGGTACATGTAGGCGTCGCCCTGCCGCCAGTGCGCCGGCACCGCGCGGATCCAGGCCTCGGGGCCGCCGGCGTGGGGATCGTTGCGCAGGACGGCCACCATGTGCCGGCCGATGGGGACGGCCTCGCCCGCGTAGCGGGCGGCCGGGTCGGCGGCGGGAGCGGCCGAGGCGGTCGCCACCGGCAGGAGCGCGGTGGCGCCGACGGCGCCCAGGAGCACCGAGGCGGTCAGCAGGGAACGGCGGCGACGTGCGGATACGGCTGGCATGGGAGAACTCCTCGACGCGACGACCGGAAACACCGGAAGGACGGCTGCGTGCCGCTCCTCACCGGTCCGGCGCTTCGACGTCACCGTACGGTGGCGCAGCGCTTCGGATGCCTGGTGAGACGGGGGGGTGGCGACGGAACGACGGTATTTGATCGAACTGCATGGTCCGGTGCCGGAATTGTCACGGAAAATCGACAGGAACCGGAATCCTGATCTCCATGGAGTGTTCCCCCTGCACGTACGGCCGTACCACGTCGCCGACGGCTTCCCGGAGGGGCGGGCCGGGCAGTTGTCCGCGATCTTGCAAGAACACCTCGTTCTCCGGCTCCCCGGTGAGGACGGACTGCGACGGTGCCATCGGCGAGAGCTGGTCCGGCAGCCCGGTCACCGGCGTACCGAAGGACAACTTCGGTGTCCGCTGGTCGGTGACCCGGGACTTCGGCTCCGGCGGCCCCTTCACGCTCGCCGTCTCCGCCACCGACGGGATCCGCGTCTCCATGGACGGCTACCGGCAGATCGACATGTGGTACGGCACCGGTGACACCGCCCGCCCCGCGAACCTCAACCTGTGCCGGTGCCGGCCGGCTGACGGGTGGTCCCGGGGACCACATGACGAAGGGCGCCCGGTTGGCACCGGGCGCCCCTCACCGTCCCGCTCGCCGAGCGGTCAGAGCTTCTCGATGACGTAGTCGATGCACTTCGTCAGCGCCTCGACGTCCGCCGGGTCGATCGCCGGGAACATCGCGATGCGGAGCTGGTTGCGGCCGAGCTTGCGGTAAGGCTCGGTGTCCACGATGCCGTTGGCGCGCAGGACCTTGGCGACGGCGGCGGCGTCGATCTCGTCGGCGAAGTCGATCGTGCCGATGACCTGCGAGCGCTTGGCCGGGTCGGTGACGAACGGGGTGGCGTACTTGGACTCCTCCGCCCAGCTGTACAGGCGGGTCGAGGAGTCCTTGGTGCGGCCCGTGGAGAAGGCGAGGCCGCCCTGGCCGTTGAGCCACTCCAGCTGCTCGTTGAGGAGGAAGAGCGTGGCGAGGGCCGGGGTGTTGTACGTCTGGTTCTTGCGGGAGTTGTCGATCGCCGTGGGGAGCGAGAAGAACTCCGGCACGTGGCGGCCGGACGCGTGGATGCGCTCGGCGCGCTCGACGGCGGCGGGCGAGAAGACGCCGATCCACAGGCCGCCGTCGGACGCGAAGGACTTCTGCGGGGCGAAGTAGTACACGTCGGTCTCGGCGACGTCGACCGGGAGGCCGCCCGCGCCGGAGGTGGCGTCCACGAGCACCAGGGAACCGGAGTCCGCGCCCTCGACACGCTTGATGGGCATCGCGACGCCCGTCGAGGTCTCGTTGTGGGTGAAGGCGTAGACGTCGACACCGGCCTCGGCCCGCGCCTCCGGGTGGGTGCCGGGGTCGGTGGAGATGACGGTGGGCTCGGCCAGCCAGGGCGCCAGCTTGGCGGCCTTGGCGAACTTGGAGGAGAACTCGCCGAAGTTCAGGTGCTGGGACTTGTTCTCGATCAGGCCGTGGGTGGCGATGTCCCAGAAGGCGGTCGAGCCGCCGTTGCCGAGGATCACCTCGTAGCCCTCGGGCAGGGAGAACAGCTCGGAGATGCCCTCGCGGACCTTGCCGACCAGGTTCTTGACGGGCGCCTGGCGGTGGGAGGTGCCCAGCAGGGACGAACCGGTGGCGGCGAGGGCGTCCAGCGCCTCGGTGCGCACCTTGGAGGGGCCCGCGCCGAAACGTCCGTCGGCGGGCTTGATGTCAGCGGGAATCTGGATGTCGGCCACGAGTCGGAGGGTATCGGGTGGGCGAAACCGGGCGGAAACCATGTCCGTCCGATGAGACGAGATCACCGAGCCGTGGACTTGTAAATAAGTACGACGATATGGGCGAGGCTGTGGAAAAGTCGCGGTGACTGAGTGTGAGCGGATGCATCCTTGACGCATGACAGAGCTTGCCGTTGCACTGCGCAGGGCCGTCCGGGGCGAGGTGGGTTTCGATGTCACCTCCCGGGCGCTGGTCACCATGGACGCATCCAACTACCGCCGGGTCCCGCTCGGCGTCGTGGCCCCGAGAGACGCCGACGACGTGGCCGCCGTGCTCGAGGTGTGCCGGGCGCACGGGGTGCCGGTGGTGGCGCGCGGCGGCGGCACGTCGATCGCCGGACAGGCCACGGGCGCGGGCGTGGTGCTGGACTTCACCCGGCACATGAACGGCCTGCTGGCGGTCGATCCCGGGACCCGCACGGCCGTCGTGCAGCCCGGGCTCGTCCTCGACCGGCTCCAGGAGGCCGCCGCTCCGCACGGCCTGCGGTTCGGCCCCGACCCCTCCACGCACAGCCGGTGCACGCTCGGCGGGATGATCGGCAACAACTCGTGCGGCTCCCACTCGGTCGCCTGGGGCACCACCGCGGACAGCGTGCGGGAGCTGTCCGTCGTCACCGCGCGCGGACGGCGGCTGCGGCTCGGGCAGGGCTGGGCGGGCGCACCCGAGGGACTGCGCGAGCTGGCGGAAGGGGAGCTGGCCCGGCTGCGCACCGGCTTCCCGGACCTGCCCCGCCGCATCTCCGGGTACGCGCTGGACGCGCTGCTGCCCGAGAAGGGCGCCGACGTCGCCCGCTCGTTCTGCGGCTCCGAGGGCACGCTGGGCGTGCTGACCGAGGCGGTCGTCCGGCTGGTTCAGGCACCCCGCGCGCGTGCCCTCGCCGTGCTCGGGTACGGCGACGAGAGCGCCGCCGCCGAGGCCGCCGCGGGCCTGCTGGGGTACGGCCCGCTGACGGTGGAGGGCATGGCCGCCGACCTGGTGCGCTCACCGGCCGGGCTGCCGAAGGCGGGCGCGTGGCTGTTCGTGGAGACCGGCGGGGAGTCGGCGGGCGAGGCACGCGCGCGTGCGGAGGAGATCGTCCGCGCGGCCGACGTCGTGGACTCCCTGGTGGTGACGGATCCGGCCGCCCAGCGGACCCTGTGGCGCATCCGCGAGGACGCGAGCGGTACGGCCACCCGGATGCCCGACGGCAGCGAGGCCTGGCCCGGCTGGGAGGACTGCGCGGTGCCACCCGTCCGGCTCGGCGCCTATCTGCGCGACTTCCGCGCCCTGCTGTCCGCCCACGACCTGCGCGGCACGCCGTACGGCCACTTCGGCGACGGCTGCATCCATGTCCGTATCGACTTCGACCTGCTCACCGAGGCCGGCATCGGCCGCTTCCGCCGCTTCTCCGAGGAGCTGGCCGACCTGGTGGTGGCGCACGGCGGCTCGCTGTCCGGGGAGCACGGCGACGGGCAGGCCCGCGCGGAGCTGCTGCCGCGCATGTACGGCGCCGAGACGGTCCGGCTCTTCGAGCGGGCCAAGGCGCTCTGGGACCCCGACGACCTGCTCAACCCCGGGATGCTGGTCCGCCCGGCCCCGCTGGACGCGAACCTCCGCTTCTCCGTGCTTCCGGCCGAGCCCGTCGACGTGGCCTTCGGCTATCCGGCCGACGGCGGCGACTTCCGCGCGGCCGTCCGCCGCTGCGTCGGCGTCGCCAAGTGCCGTACGACCACGGCGACCGGACCGGCCGTGATGTGCCCCTCCTTCCGTGCGACCGGCGAGGAGGAGCACTCCACGCGCGGCCGGGCCCGGCTGCTGCACGAGATGCTGGCGGGCGGCCTGGTCACCGACGGCTGGCGGTCCACGGAGGTCCGCGACGCCCTCGACCTGTGCCTGTCCTGCAAGGGCTGCCGCTCGGACTGCCCGGTCGGCGTCGACATGGCCACCTACAAGGCGGAGTTCCTGCACCACCACTACGCCGGCCGCCGCCGTCCCGCGGCTCACCACAGCATGGGCCGGCTGCCGAAGTGGCTGCGCGTGGTCGCCCGCACCCGCACGGCCCCGCTGCTCAACGCGCTGGCTTCGCTGCGGCCGCTCGCCGCGGCCGGCAAACGCCTGGGCGGGATCGCACCGGAGCGGGAGATCCCCCGTCTGGCGACGCGGACGTTCACCTCCTGGTGGCGCGCCAGGCGGACGGCCCCGGCGCCCACGGGAGAACTGGTCGTGCTGTGGCCCGACACCTTCACCGAGCATCTGTCCCCGTCCGTCGGCCGGGCCGCCGTCCGGGTGCTGGAGGCAGCCGGGCTGCGGGTGACCCTGCCGCCGACGCTGCTGCCGCGCGCGGGAGCCCTCGGGACGGGGCGCAGCAGGTCGGCCGCCGCGCTGCTCACCGCCCGCCGGGCCCGCGTCTGCTGCGGCCTGACCTATGTCTCGACCGGCCAACTGGACCGCGCCCGCGTGGTGTTGCGCCGCACGCTGGACCTGATGGAACCGGTGCTGCGGGCGCGGCTCCCGGTCGTCGTCCTCGAACCGAGCTGTGCGGCGGCCCTGCGCACCGACCTGCCCGAGCTGCTGCCCGACGACCCGCGCGCGGGAGAGCTGTCCCGGGCCGTCCTCACCTTCGCCGAGGCCCTCGAGCGGCACGCCCCGCACTGGACCCCGCCGGCCGTTAACCGCCCGGTCGTCGGCCAGACCCACTGCCACCAGCACGCGGTGCTCGGCGACACCCCCGACCGCCGCCTGCGCGAGGCCGCGGGCCTCACCGGTGAGCTGGCCGGGGGCTGCTGCGGCCTCGCGGGCAACTTCGGCTTCGAGAAAGGCCACTTCGAGGTGTCCCGCGCCTGTGCGGAGGAGCAGCTCCTCCCGGCGGTCCGCGAAGTCCCCGACCAGACGGTGGTCCTGGCCGACGGCTTCTCCTGCCGCACCCAGCTGGAGCAGCTGGCCGGGGTGCGCGGACGGCACCTGGCGGAGGTCCTGGCGGAGGCGCTCGCCGTACGGCGGCCTGACGCCGGATCATAAGGCCGCTCTCAGGTTCATGAGAGAACTCCCAGCTTCGCATGGGCTTCGCATGGGTCTCTCAGGAATCACCTAGGTATTCACAGCACCCCTTTGCCAATTTTGCCGTTCGGGCTCTCGGGTGGCGTGTAAGTTCTCCGGTGTCGGGAGCCGGACGCGGAATTCTCGAGACAACAAGAACTGCGAAACACTAGGAGTAAGAAATGGGCTTCAACAAGCTTGTCCCGCTGCCCCCCAAGCCCAAGAAGCAGCTCCCCCCGCCGCCGCAGCCCAAGCCGAAGCCGAAGAAGCACGCGCCGAAGCCGTTCCCGAAGCCGCTGCCCGGCCGGGACCAGTAATCCGAGACTGAATAGAAAAGGGGTCGATGGTGCGCTGTCGGCCCCTTTTCTTTTTCGTTCGGGAAGGTGATTCGAAAGGGGCACCGGATGAGTGACGAGAGCGATGAGAGCGACGAGTTCGAGTACGAGACCCCGACGATTCCCGCCCGGACGGCGTTCCGCCGTTTCTGGCCGCTGACCCAGGGCTTGAGGAAATGGCTGCTCATGGTCTGGCTGTGCACGGTGATCGCCGCGCTCGCCGAGACCGAGGCCATCCTGCTGTTCGGCGACCTCACCGACCACGCCCTGGAGAAGGGCTCGCTGGCCGCGTTCTGGGCACCGGCCGTGAAGTGGCTGGGCATCGCCGTGGCCGGTGCGCTCGTCGCGTACGCCGGCAACTCCCTGGCCGCATGGGCAACCGAGCGGTTCGTGATGCGGCTGCGCGAGCACGTCTTCGACCACGTCCAGCAGTTGCCGCCGCACTTCTTCCAACGCCACCGCCAGGGCGATCTGCTCTCCCGGCTGACCGGTGACGTCGAGGCGATCGAGACGATGGTCGTCTCCGGTCTGGTCGGCGCGGCCTCGGCCGCGTTCTCCGCCCTCTTCTACGCCGTGGCCGCGTTCTGGCTGCGCTGGGACCTGGCCGCCGCCACCTTCGTCCTCGCGCCCCTGTTCTGGCTGGCCGCCCGCCGCTTCTCCGGTTCCATCAAGGACGTCTCCCGCGAGGGCCGGGCCGCCGACGGCGCGATCACCTCCGTGGTGGAGGAGTCCCTCGGCAACATCGTGCTCACCCAGGCCTACGACCGCCGCGACGCCGAGCGCCGCCGGCTGCGCGAGGAGGCGAACGCCTGGTTCCGTGCCTCGGTCCGCTCCACCCGTCTCAACGAGGCCTACGAGCAGCTCGTCCAGGTCATCGAGACGGTGTGCGTGCTCGCGGTGACCGGCATCGGCGCCTGGGAGATCTCCACCGGCCGGATGACCCTCGGCCAGCTCCTCGCCTTCGCCGCGTTCCTCGGCTACCTCTACCCGCCGGTGCGCGGCCTCGCCCAGCTGGGCCTGACGGTCACCGCCGCCACGGCGGGCGCCGAGCGGCTCATCGAGATCCTGGACGTGCACCCCTCGGTCACCGACCCCCGCACGCCGACGCGGACCGGCCGCCCGGACGGAACGGTCGAGGTCAGGGAGGCCACCTTCACCTACCCGGAGGCCGGCAAGGCCGCCCTCCAGGGACTGTCCTTCACGGTCAGCCCCGGTGAGCTGGTGATCGTCACCGGCCCGAGCGGCGCCGGAAAGTCCACGGTCTCCAAGCTCCTGCTCCGCTTCTACGACCCCGACTCCGGAGAGGTCCTGCTGGACGGCGTCCCCCTGCGCGACTTCCCGCTGGCCCGGCTGCGCGAGTACATCACCCTGCTCCCGCAGGAGACCCTCGTCCTGCACGACACGGTCCGCGCCAACATCGCCTGCGGCCGCCCCGGCGCCAGCGACCAGGCCATCGAGGAGGCGGCCAGGGCCGCCGACGCGCACGACTTCATCGTCCGGCTCCCCGACGGCTACGACACCAAGGTCGACCCCAACTCGGCCCGCCTGTCCGGCGGCCAGCTCCAGCGGCTGGCCATCGCCCGCGCCATCCTGCGCGACGCCCCGGTCCTGGTCCTGGACGAGCCGACGACGGGCCTGGACGCGATGGCCGCCCGTCGCGTCGTCAAACCCCTGCGCCGCCTGATGACGGGCCGTACGACGATCATGATCACCCACGATCTCAACCTCGCCCCCGACGCCGACCGGATCCTCGTGGTGGACCGCGGCCGCATCGTGGAGAGGGGCCGCCACGAGGAACTCCTCGCCCGGGGCGGGGCGTACGCCCGGCTGCACCGCTCGCAGAACAACGCGGTGATGGACACCGGTGAACTGCGCATGCCGCTGTGGGAGGAGATCCAGGGGACGGGCGCACCGGGGGCGGCCGCCCAGGGCGGGACCGAGGCGTCGCCGGCGGCGTACGACCACGGGGCCTATGCCCCCGCGGGGGCCTGGACGGCGACGGCCCGGCCCGCCCAGCCCGTCCAGCCCGCCTACGAGTCCCACGGAAGCGTGCCCGGGTACCTCCCCGACGGCCGCCCCCTGTTCCGGGACGAGGAGGCCTGGCCGGGGATATGACCGCCGTAGGAGTCCCAGCATCCGGGACAGCTCCTTAAGGGGTTCACGCTCCTGTCGAAGTCCATTACCCTGGACCTGGTAGTACATCGCGATGGACGTACTCGATCAAGCCCAGGACTGCCCGTGACCGCCGCCCCCAGCACCTCCCACGCCTCCGGCGCCACCACGCCGACCCCGGCCGCCCCGGCCGGAGGCCCACGCCGCTTCGGCTCGCTCGGCTCGCTCGGTCCGGTCGGGCTGGTGCTGGCCGGCGGCATCTCGGTCCAGTTCGGCGGCGCCCTCGCCGTGACCCTGATGCCGAGGGCGGGTGCGCTGGGCGTCGTCGCCCTGCGCCTGATCGCGGCGGCGGCCGTCCTCCTCGTGGTCTGCCGCCCCCGGCTGCGCGGCCACTCGCGCGCCGACTGGGGCACGGTGATCGCGTTCGGCATCGCCATGGGCGCGATGAACGGCCTCTTCTACGAGGCGGTCGCCCGCATCCCGCTGGGCCCGGCGGTCACCCTCGAGGTCCTCGGCCCGCTGTGCCTGTCCGTGCTGGCCTCCCGCCGCGCGATCAACGTCGTGTGGGCGGGGCTTGCGCTGCTCGGCGTGTTCCTGCTGGGCGGCGGGGGCTTCAGCGACCTGGACCCCACAGGTGTCGGATTCGCCCTGGGTGCGGGTGCCATGTGGGCGACCTACATAGTCTTCAGCGCCCGCACGGGCCGCCGCTTTCCCCAGGCGGACGGCCTGGCCCTCGCCATGGCGGTGGCCGCGCTGCTCTTCCTCCCCCTGGGCATCACCTCGGCGGGCACTCGCCTGCTGGACCCCACCACCCTCGCTCTCGGTTCGGCGGTGGCCCTGCTCTCCTCGGTCCTGCCCTACACCCTCGAACTGCTGGCGCTGCGCCGCCTGCCCGCCTCCACCTTCGCGATCCTGATGAGCCTGGAGCCGGCGATCGCGGCCACGGCCGGTTTCCTCATCCTCGGCCAGTCCCTCTCCGCCACGGAGGCAGCGGCGATCGCCCTGGTCATCGCGGCGAGCATCGGTGCGGTCCGCACCCAGGTGGGCCGGGGCAGGGCCCGCGTGGAACCGGCACCGGAGGCCTGACGGGTACTCCGCCTGCGCAAGCCGTACCTCCCCGGCACACTGTCATGAATTCATGCAAGCACGCTTGATTGTTTCTGCCTCCGCTGCCATGCTCCCCCCATGGCCGACCCGACGCCCGTCATCGACGACCTGCGTGCCGAGAGCGAGGAACTCGACCTGCTCGTGGCCGAGTTGAGCACCGCGCAATGGAGGCTGTCTTCTCCCGCGCCCGGCTGGACCGTCGCCCACCAGATCGCGCACCTGCACTGGACCGACCGCTCGGCCGTGCTCGCCGTGACCGACCCGGACGCCTTCCACGCGCGGGTCGAGAAGGCCCTTGCTGCCCCCGGCTCCTTCGTGGACGAGGGCGCGGAGGAAGGTGCCCGGCTCGCGCCCGCCGAGCTGCTGCGGACGTGGCGCGCGGGACGCGAGGCCCTCGAGCAGGCACTGCGCGCCGCACCGCCCGGCGCCCGCTTCCCCTGGTACGGGCCGCCCATGTCGGCCGCCTCCATGGCCACCGCCCGCCTCATGGAGACCTGGGCCCACGGCCTGGACATCGCCGACGCGCTGGGTGTGGTCCGCGCACCTACCGACCGGCTCCGGCATGTGGTCCGGCTCGGGGTGCGTACCCGCGACTTCGCCCACACCGTCCACGGGCTCACCCCGCCCGCCGACGAGTTCCGCATCGAACTGACCGCCCCTTCAGGTGAGTTGTGGGCGTACGGCCCCGAAGACGCCCCGCAGCGCGTCACCGGCCCCGCCCTCGACTTCTGCCTCCTGGTCACCCAGCGCGCCCACCGCGCCGACCTCGCCCTGACCGCCACCGGCCCGGACGCCGACCGCTGGCTCGACATCGCCCAGGCCTTCGCGGGCCCACCCGGCACCGGCCGCCCGCCGAAGGGAACCGAAGAACGGTGAACGCCCTGCGCATCGGCAACTTCTCCGGCTTCTACGGCGACCGCGCGGCCGCCCTGCGCGAGATGCTCACGGGCGGCGAACTCGACGTCCTGACCGGTGACTACCTCGCCGAACTCACCATGATGATCCTCGCCCGCGACCGGCTGAAGGACCCCTCGGCCGGATACGCCCGCACCTTCCTGCGCCAGCTGGAGGACTGCCTCGGCCTCGCCCACGAACGCGGTGTCAGGATCGTCACCAATGCCGGCGGACTGAATCCGGCGGGACTCGCCGACGCCGTGCGGGACCTGGCCGCCCGGCTCGGCATCCCCGTCCGCGTCGCGCACGTCGAGGGCGACGACCTCACCGCGGCCCACCCCGGCGCTCTCGCCGCCCACGCCTACCTCGGCGGTTTCGGGATCACCGAGTGCCTGCGCGGCGGTGCGGACGTCGTCGTCACCGGGCGGGTGACCGACGCGGCCCTCGTCACCGGGCCCGCCGCCGCCCACTTCGGCTGGGGCCCCGGGGAGTACGACCGGCTCGCGGGCGCCGTCGTCGCCGGACATGTGCTGGAGTGCGGCACCCAGGCCACCGGCGGCAACTACGCGTTCTTCCGGGAGGGGGACGTACGCCGGCCCGGATTCCCGCTCGCCGAGATCCACGCCGACGGCAGCAGCGTCGTCACCAAGCATCCCGGCACCGGCGGCCTGGTGGACTTCGGCACGGTCACCGCCCAGCTGCTGTACGAGACCGGCGGCGGCCGGTACGCCGGGCCCGATGTCACCGCCCGGCTGGACACCGTACGGCTGAGCCAGGACGGGCCGGACCGGGTGCGGATCGAGGGCGTGCGCGGTGAGGCGCCGCCGCCGACGCTGAAGACCGGGCTCAACCGGCTCGGCGGCTTCCGGGGCGAGGTCGTCTTCGTCCTGACCGGACTCGACATCGAGGCCAAGGCCGGCCTGGCGCGCGAGCAGATGACCGACGCGCTCGCCAAGTCGCCGCCGGCCGAGGTCCGGTGGGAGCTGGTACGGACCGACCGGGGCGACGCCGACACGGAGGAGACGGCGAGCGCCCTGCTGCGGCTCGTCGTACGGGATCCGGACGAGCGGCTCGTCGGGCGGGCGCTGGGCGGAGCCGCGGTGGAGCTGGCGCTGGCCAGCTACCCGGGCTTCCATGTGCTCGCCCCACCCGGAAAGGGCTCTCCGTATGGGGTCTTCGAGGATGTGTACGTCCCCCATGGTGCCGTAGACCATGTGGCGGTCCTCCACGACGGACGTCGTGTCCCTGTGGCACCGCCCCAGGACACCCGGCCCCTGGAGGCCGTACCGGAACCGGCTCTCCCGGACCCCCTCCCGCCCGGGCCGACCCGGCGGGCACCGCTCGGCCTGGTCGCCGGGGCCCGCAGCGGGGACAAGGGCGGGAACGCCAACGTGGGTGTCTGGGCGCGCAGTGACGACGCCTGGCGGTGGCTCGCGCACGAGCTGACCGCCGAAAGGTTCCGCCGGCTGATCCCCGAGAGCCGGGACCTGCCCGTCACCCGGCACCTGCTGCCGAACCTCCGTGCGGTCAACTTCGTCGTCGAGGGCATCCTCGGCGCGGGCGTCGCCGCGCAGGCCCGCTTCGATCCGCAGGCCAAGGCACTCGGCGAATGGCTGCGCTCCCGCCACCTGGAGATCCCGGAGGCCCTGCTGTGACCACCCTGACCTCGGCCCTGGACCCGGGCAGCCCCGACCACCGCGCCCACCGCGCATCCATGCTCGCCAAGCTCGCCGAACTCGACGCCGAGCACGCCAAGGCGCTCGCGGGCGGCGGTGAGAAATATGTCCAACGGCACCGGGAGCGGGGCAAGCTGCTCGCCCGGGAACGGATCGAGCTGCTCCTCGACCCCGACACCCCGTTCCTCGAGCTGTCCCCGCTGGCCGCCTGGGGCAGTGACTACACCGTCGGCGCCTCGCTCGTCACCGGGATCGGCGTGGTCGAGGGCGTGGAGTGCCTGATCACCGCCAACGACCCGACCGTGCGCGGCGGCGCGAGCAACCCGTGGAGCCTGAAGAAGGCCCTGCGTGCCAACGACATCGCGCTCGCCAACCGGCTGCCCTGCATCAGCCTGGTGGAGTCGGGCGGCGCGGACCTGCCCTCCCAGAAGGAGATCTTCATCCCGGGCGGCGCCATCTTCCGCGACCTCACCCGGCTGTCCGCCGCCGGCATCCCGACCGTCGCGGTCGTCTTCGGCAACTCCACCGCCGGCGGCGCCTACGTCCCCGGCATGTCGGACCACGTGATCATGGTCAAGGAGCGGGCCAAGGTCTTCCTCGGCGGGCCGCCGCTGGTGAAGATGGCCACCGGCGAGGAGAGCGACGACGAGTCCCTGGGCGGCGCGGAGATGCACGCGCGCGTGTCGGGCCTCGCCGACTACTTCGCCGTGGACGAGCCGGACGCGCTGCGCCAGGCCCGGCGGGTGGTCGCCCGGCTGGGCCACCGCAAGGCGTACCCGGATCCGGGCCCCGCCGAGCCGCCCAAGTACGACCCGGAGGAACTGCTGGGCATCGTCCCCGGCGACCTCAAGACCCCCTTCGACCCGCGCGAGGTCGTCGCCCGCATCGTCGACGGCTCCGACTTCGACGAGTTCAAGCCGCTGTACGGGACCAGCCTGGTGACCGGCTGGGCCGCCCTGCACGGCTATCCGGTGGGCATCCTCGCGAACGCCCAGGGAGTCCTGTTCAGCGCCGAGTCGCAGAAGGCCGCCCAGTTCATCCAGCTCGCCAACCAGCGCGACATCCCGCTGCTGTTCCTGCACAACACCACCGGCTACATGGTCGGCAAGGAGTACGAGCAGGGCGGGATCATCAAGCACGGCGCGATGATGATCAACGCGGTCAGCAACAGCCGCGTCCCGCACCTGTCGGTCCTCATGGGGGCGTCGTACGGCGCCGGGCACTACGGGATGTGCGGGCGCGCCTACGACCCGCGTTTCCTGTTCGCCTGGCCCAGCGCCAAGTCGGCCGTCATGGGCCCGCAGCAGTTGGCCGGCGTGCTGTCCATCGTGGCCCGCCAGTCGGCGGCGGCGAAGGGCCGGCCCTACGACGAGGACGCGGACGCGGGCCTGCGCGCCATGGTGGAGCAGCAGATCGAGTCCGAGTCGCTGCCGATGTTCCTGTCCGGGCGGCTGTACGACGACGGTGTCATCGACCCGCGCGACACCCGCACCGTTCTCGGCCTGTGCCTGTCCGCGATCCACACCGCCCCCTACGAGGGCGCGCGCGGCGGCTTCGGCGTCTTCCGGATGTGAGGGATCACGTGATTTCGACACTGCTCGTGGCCAACCGGGGCGAGATCGCCTGCCGGATCTTCCGCACCTGCGACGAGTTGGGAATCCGGACGGTCGCCGTGCACTCGGACGCCGACGAGAACGCGCTCCACGCGCGCGTGGCCGGCACGGCGGTACGGCTCCCGGGGGCGGCGCCCGCCGAGACGTATCTGCGCGGCGACCTGATCGTGAAGGCGGCCCTGGCCGCCGGCGCGGACGCCGTGCACCCCGGCTACGGCTTCCTCTCCGAGAACGCGGACTTCGCCCGCGCCGTCGGCGACGCCGGCCTGACCTGGATCGGCCCGTCCCCCGCGGCCATCGAGGCGATGGCGTCCAAGACCCGGGCGAAGGAGCTGATGGGGATCGCGGCCCTGGCCGAGTCCGACGTCACCGAGGCCGATCTGCCGGTGCTGGTGAAGGCGGCCGCGGGCGGCGGAGGGCGCGGGATGCGGATCGTACGCCGTCTGGAGGAGCTGAGTGCCGCGCTGGAGGGCGCGCGCGCCGAGGCCGCGAGCGCTTTCGGCGACGGCGAGGTCTTCGTCGAGCCGTACCTGGAGCACGGCCGCCATGTCGAGGTGCAGATCCTCGCCGACACCCACGGCACCGTCTGGCCGCTCGGCACCCGCGACTGCTCCCTCCAGCGCCGCCACCAGAAGGTCATCGAGGAGGCGCCGGCGCCCGGCCTCACCGAGGGGCTCGCCGAGGAGCTGCGCACGCTGGCCGTGCGCGCCGCACGCTCCGTCTCGTACGTGGGCGCCGGCACCGTCGAGTTCCTCGTCGCCGACGGCCGCGCGCACTTCCTGGAGATGAACACCCGCCTCCAGGTCGAACACCCCGTCACGGAAGCCGTGTTCGGCATCGACCTGGTCGCCGAGCAGATCCGTGTCGCCGAGGGCCACGCACTCGAGAAGGAGCCGCCACGCGCGCGTGGCCACGCGATCGAGGCCCGCGTGTACGCCGAGGACCCCGCCCGCGACTGGGCCCCGCAGACCGGCACCCTGCACCGGCTCGCCGTCCCGGCCGGCGTCCGCCTGGACACCGGCTACACGGACGGCGACACCATCGGCGTCCACTACGACCCGATGCTCGCCAAGGTCGTCGCCCACGCCCCCACGCGCGCGGAGGCGCTGCGCAGGCTCGCCGGCGCGCTGGAACGGGCGGAACTCCACGGCCCGGTCACCAACCGCGACCTGCTCGTACGCTCCTTGCGCCACGAGGAGTTCACGGCGGCCCGCATGGACACCGGCTTCTACCCCCGTCACCTCGCCGCCCTCACCGCACCGGCCCCCGACCCGTACGCTCCCTTGGCGGCCGCCCTGGCCGACGCCCACGGCCGCTCACGCTTCGGCGGCTGGCGCAACCTGCCCTCGCGGCCGCAGGTCAAGCGGTACGAGATGGCGGGCGAGGAGCATGAGGTCCACTACACGCACACGCGTGACGGCCTCACAGCGGAGGGCGTGCGGGTCGTGCACGCGGACGCGCGCGTGGTCGTACTCGAAGCGGACGGCGTACAGCGCAGGTTCGAGGTCTTCGCGTACGGCGACGAGGTGCACGTGGGCGCCACCCGTCTCACCGCGCTGCCCCGCTTCCCCGACCCGGCCGCCCAGCTGGCCCCGGGGTCCCTGGTGGCCCCGATGCCGGGCACGGTCGTCCGCGTCGCCGAGGGCCTCGTGGAGGGGGCGCCCGTCACCGCGGGCCAGCCCCTGATCTGGCTGGAGGCGATGAAGATGCAGCACCGGATCACGGCACCGGCGGCGGGCACGCTGACCGCTCTCCCGGTGTCCGCCGGACAGCAAGTGCAGCCAGGAACGCTGCTGGCCGTAGTCGAGGAATTCTCTTCCTAGGAGCCCCATGACGTCCGTCATCGAATCCGAAGAACACAAGGCCCTCCGGTCCGCGGTAGCCGCCCTCGGCAAACGCTACGGCCGCGACTACCTCGTCCGCACCGTCGCCGAGGGCAGGCCCCCCGCCGAACTCTGGTCCGAGGCAGGCAAGCTCGGCTACCTCGGCGTCAACCTCCCCGAGGAGCACGGCGGCGGAGGCGGTGGCATCACCGAACTCTCCATAGTCCTCGAAGAGCTGGGTGCCGCGGGCTCCCCCCTGCTCATGCTGGTGGTCTCACCCGCCATCTGCGGCACGGTGATCTCCCGCTTCGGCACCGCGGAACAGAAACGCGCGTGGCTCCCCGGCATCGCCGACGGCACCCGCCTCATGGCGTTCGGCATCACCGAACCCGACGCCGGCTCCAACAGCCACCGCATCACCACCACGGCCCGCCGCGACGGCACCGACTGGCTCCTCACCGGCCGCAAGGTCTTCATCTCCGGCGTCGACATCGCCGACGCGGTCCTCGTCGTCGGCCGCACCGAGGACGCCCGCACCGGGCGCCTCAAGCCCTGCCTGTTCATCGTCCCGACGGACGCCGAGGGCTTCCACAAGCACCCCATCGACATGGAACTGAACGCCGCGGAGAAGCAGTTCGAGCTGGTCCTGGACGACGTACGGCTGCCCGCGGACGCGCTCGTCGGCGACGAGGACGCCGGTCTGCTGCAGCTGTTCGCCGGCCTGAACCCGGAGCGGATCATGACGGCGGCCTTCGCGATCGGCATGGGCCGCTACGCGCTCGCCAAGGCCGTCGAGTACGCCCGCGACCGCACCGTGTGGAAGGCCCCCATCGGCGCCCACCAGGCCATCGCGCACCCCCTGGCACAGGCGCACATCGACCTGGAGCTGGCCCGGCTGATGATGCAGAAGGCCGCCCGCCTCTACGACGCCGGTGACGACATGGGCGCGGGCGAGGCCGCCAACATGGCGAAGTACGCGGCCGGGGAGGCCTGTGTGAAGGCCGTCGACCAGGCCGTGCACACCCTCGGCGGCAACGGCCTCACGCGCGAGTTCGGGCTCGCCTCGTTGATAACGGCCGCACGTGTGGCTCGTATTGCTCCGGTGAGCCGGGAGATGATTCTCAACTACGTCTCCCACCAGACGCTCGGCCTGCCCAAGTCGTACTGAGCCGAGCCGCACCGAGCCGCCGCTTCCGCCTGGAGGAACCGTGTTCCGCAGCGAGTACGCAGACGTCCCGCCCGTAGAACTCCCCATCCACGAGGCCGTCCTGGGCCACGCCGCCGGCTTCGGGGACCAGCCCGCCCTCGTCGACGGCACGGACGGCACCACGCTCACGTACGCGCAGCTGGACCGGTTCCACCGGCGCGCCGCCGCCGGGCTCGCCGAGGCGGGCGTCCGCAAGGGCGACGTCCTCGCCCTGCACAGCCCCAACACGATCGCCTTCCCGGCCGCCTTCTACGCGGCCACGCGCGCGGGTGCCTCCGTCACCACGGTGCACCCGCTCGCCACCCCCGAGGAGTTCGCGGGGCAGCTCCGGGACAGCGGCGCCCGCTGGATCGTCACCGTCTCGCCCCTGCTCGGGGTCGCCCGCCGGGCCGCCGAAGTCGCGGGCGGCATACGGGAGATCTTCGTCTGCGACAGCGCGGACGGGCACCGCTCCCTGGCCGGCATGCTCACCGGCACCGCCCCCGAGCCGCGGCCCGGGATCGACCCGGCCCGGGACGTCGCCGCGCTGCCGTACTCCTCCGGCACCACCGGCGTCCCCAAGGGCGTCATGCTCACCCACCGGCAGATCGCCACCAACCTCGCCCAGCTGGACAGCGCCGTCCCGGCCGGCCCCGGCGACCGCATCCTCGCCGTCCTGCCGTTCTTCCACATCTACGGCCTCACCGCCCTGATGAACGCGCCGCTGCGCAAGGGCGCCACCGTCGTCGTCCTGCCCCGCTTCGACCTGGAGACCTTCCTCGCCGCCATCCACAACCACCGCATCACCGGGCTGTACGTCGCCCCGCCGATCGTCCTCGCCCTCGCCAAGCACCCGGCGGTCGCCGACTACGACCTGTCCTCGCTGAAGTACGTCATCAGCGCCGCCGCCCCGCTGGACGCCCACCTCGCGCGCGCGTGCGCCGAGCGCCTCGGCCTGCCCCCGATCGGCCAGGCCTACGGCATGACGGAACTGTCACCCGGCACGCACGTCGTCCCCCTGGACCGCCTGCACGACGCCCCCGCCGGAACCGTCGGCAGGCTGATCGCCGGCACCGAGATGCGGATCGTCGCCCTGGACGACCCCGGCAAGGACCTCGGCACCGGCGAGTCCGGCGAGATCCTGATCCGCGGCCCCCAGGTGATGAAGGGCTACCTCGGCCGACCCGACGCCACCACCGCAATGATCGACACCGACGGCTGGCTGCACACCGGCGACGTCGGGTACGTCGACCCGGGCGGCTGGCTCTTCGTCGTGGACCGGGTGAAGGAACTCATCAAGTACAAGGGCTTCCAGGTGGCGCCCGCCGAACTCGAGGCGCTGCTCCTGACCCACCCCGGCATCGCCGACGCCGCCGTCATCGGCACCTACAACGACGACGGCAACGAGGTCCCGCACGCCTTCGTCGTCCGCCGGCCCACCGCCGGGGACCTCACCGAGAACGAGATCCTCCTCCACGTCGCCGAACGCGTCGCCCCCTACAAACGCGTCCGGCTGGTCACCTTCATCGACACCGTCCCGCGCGCGGCCTCCGGCAAGATCCTGCGCCGCGAACTCCGCGCACTCAGGGAGCACACGTGAGCACACCGATCGGACGCACGCGCGCGCGTGGCGTCGAAACCCTCAGCCTCGACGCCACCGGCACCCGCAACGCTCTCTCCGCGTCCCTCGTCTCCGGCCTGGCGAACGCGCTGGCCGGGTGCGCCGAGGACGAGGACGTACGGGCCGTCGTCCTCACCCACACCGGCACCACCTTCAGCGCGGGCGCCGACCTGCGCGACCCTCCCGCCCCGGACGCCCTCGTCGGCCTGCTCCGGCAGATCGTGGAGCTGCCCAAGCCGGTCGTGGCCCGGGTGACCGGCCACGTCCGCGCGGGCGGGCTCGGCCTGCTGGCCGCCTGCGACATCGCCGCCGCGTCGGCCGCCGCCACCTTCGCCTTCACCGAGGTCCGCATCGGGGTCGCGCCCGCGGTGATCTCCCTGCCGGTCATCCCGCGCGCCGACCCGCGTGCCCTGGCCCGTCACTACCTCACCGGCGAGCGCTTCGATCCGGCCGAGGCCGTGCGCCTGGGCCTGCTGACCACGACGGCGGACGACGTGGACGAGGCACTCGCCCCGATCCTCGACGGCCTGCGCCGCTCCAGCCCGCAGGCCCTGGCCGAGACGAAACGGCTGCTCACGGCTAGGGTGCTGGAGACATTCGACCGGGACGCGGCGCACCTGACCGCGCTCTCGGCCCGGCTGTTCGCCTCCGGCCAGGCCCGGGAGGGGATGACGGCCTTCCTGGAGAAGCGGGACGCGGCATGGGTGGTGTGACCGGATGAACATGACGGCGGAACGCGACCGCGCGCCCAAGCAGGACCGCAGCCGGGCCACCCGGCAGCGGCTCCTGGAGGCCGCCGTGGCCTGCCTCGCCGAGCACGGCTGGGCGGGCTCCACCGTCTCCGCCGTGGCCGAACGCGCGGGCGTCTCCCGGGGCGCCGCCCAGCATCACTTCCCGACCCGCGAGGACCTGTTCACCGCGGCCGTCGAGTACGTCGCCGAGGAGCGCTCCACCGCGCTGCGGGCGCTCTTCCCGGGCGGCGCCGCCGACCGCCGGGCCGTCGTCGCGGCCCTCGTCGGCCTCTACACCGGCCCCCTCTTCCGCGCCGCCCTGCACCTGTGGGTCGCCGCCTCCAACGAGGAACAGCTGGGCCCGCGGGTGGCCGAGCTGGAGGCCCGGGTCGGCCGCGAGACCCACCGCATCGCCGTCGAACTGCTCGGCGCCGACGAGAGCCGCCCCGGCGTCCGGGAGACCGTCCAGGGCCTCCTGGACATGGCCCGCGGACTCGGCCTCGCCAACCTCCTCACCGACGACACCGCCCGCCGCGAGAAGGTCGTCACCCAGTGGAGCGCCCTGCTGGACGCGGCGCTGGGCTGAGCCGTCGTGCGGGGCCGGGCGCCCGTTGCACGGTGCCGGTGGGGGCGGGCGCTGAGCAGGTGAAGCGGGCCACATCCGAAGCCGCATCCGAATCCGGCGGGGCGCAGTACCCTTGCCGCATGCTTCCGATGCTCGTTCGCCGACGCCACGTGGACTACGTGCGCGTCACGAGCATGGGCTGTCGGCCTTCGGCCTGATTCAGCCCCTTTCTTCTCCCCCTTCTTACGGCATCCTGGGCGCCGCCCTACCCTCGGCGGCCTGCCCGTGGCCCACACACCCTGTGGACGCACCCATGACTTCGCACACCCCGACGGCGACCCCGTCGTACGACCAGCTCCCGATCATCGACCTGTCGGCAGTCGACCGCGGCCCCCAGGCCCGCGCCCTGCTGCACGCCCAGTTGCACAGCGCCGCCCACGACGTCGGCTTCTTCCAGCTCGTCGGGCACGGTGTGACCCGGGCCGAGACCGACGCGCTGCTCACCGCCATGCGCGCCTTCTTCGCTCTGCCCGAGGCCGACCGGCTCGCCCTCGACAACGTCAACTCCCCGCACTTTCGCGGCTACACCCGCACCGGCGACGAGCGCACCGCGGGAGCCCGCGACTGGCGCGACCAGCTCGACATCGGCGCCGAACGCCCCGCCCGCGTCCCCGGCCCCGGCGAGCCGCCGTACTGGTGGCTCCAGGGCCCCAACCAGTGGCCGGCCGCGCTCCCCGAGCTGCGCACGGCGGCCCTGGCCTGGATCGACAGGCTGAGCGCGGTCGCGGAGCGCCTCCTGCGTGAACTGCTCACGGCGATCGGCGCTCCGGCCGGCTTCTACGACCCGATCTTCGGCGCGCACTCCCACCCGCACCTCAAGCTCGTCCGTTACCCCGGCAGCGCGGGCGACGGCACCGACCAGGGCGTCGGCGCCCACAAGGACTACGGCTTCCTGACCCTGCTCCTGCAGGACACGGTCGGCGGCCTCCAGGTCCAGCGCGAGGACGGCCACTTCCACGACGTCCCGCCCCTCGAGGGTGCCTTCGTGGTCAACCTCGGCGAACTGCTGGAGGTGGCGACCGACGGCTACCTCCTCGCCACCAACCACCGCGTGGTCAGCCCGCCCGGAGCGACGGAACGCTTCTCGGTCCCGTTCTTCTACAACCCCCGCCTGGACGCGAGGATCGAGCCGCTGCCCTTCCCGCACGCGGCAACGGCTCCCGGCATCACGACCGACCCCTCCAACCCCCTGTACGCCGAGTACGGCTACAACGAACTGAAGGGCAAGCTCAGGGCGCACCCGCTGGTCGCGGAGCGGCACCACGGGAAGCTGCTGACACCGGCGGCGTGAACGCCCTCAGGGGCACGGGGGCGTACCCCTCAGGTATGAGGTACGCCCCTCAGCGGGCGATGTCCGCGTACCCCTCGATGTCCTGCGGACCGCGCGCCCCCGGCCCCACGTACCTCGCAGAAGGCCGCACCAGGCGACCCGTGCGCTTCTGCTCCAGGATGTGCGCCGACCAGCCGGCGGTCCTCGCGCACGTGAACATCGAGGTGAACATGTGGGCCGGCACCTCGGCGAAGTCCAGCATGATCGCGGCCCAGAACTCCACGTTGGTGGCGAGCACCCGGTCCGGCCGCCGGTTGTGCAGCTCCTCCAGCGCCGCCTTCTCCAGCGCCTCCGCGATCTCGAACCGCGGTGCCCCCAACTCCCGCGCCGTACGCCGCAGCACCCGCGCCCGCGGATCCTCGGCCCGGTACACCCGGTGCCCGAAGCCCATCAGCCGCTCACCCCGGTCCAGCGCCTGCCTGACGTACGCCGCCGCGTCCCCGGTGCGCTCGATCTCCTCGATCATCCCGAGTACCCGGGACGGCGCGCCGCCGTGCAGCGGCCCGGACATGGCGCCGACCGCGCCGGACAGCGCGGCGGCGACGTCCGCCCCGGTGGACGCGATCACGCGCGCCGTGAACGTCGACGCGTTCATGCCGTGCTCGGCGGCGGACGTCCAGTAGGCGTCGACGGCCGCGACATGCTTGGGGTCCGGCTCCCCGCGCCACCGGATCATGAACCGCTCGACCACCGACTGCGCCTTGTCGATCTCCCGCTGCGGCACCATCGGCTGCCCCTGCCCGCGCGCGGACTGGGCGACGTACGACAGGGCCATCACGGCGGCCCGCGCGAGGTCGTCGCGCGCCTGCCGCTCGTCGATGTCGAGCAGCGGTTTCAGCCCCCACACGGGGGCGAGCATGGCGAGGGCAGCCTGTACGTCCACGCGGATGTCACCGGAGTGCACCGGGATCGGGAACGGCTCGGCGGGCGGCAGGCCGGGGTTGAAGGCGCCGTCGACCAGCAGCCCCCACACGTTCCCGAACGAGACGTGCCCGACCAGGTCCTCGATGTCGACGCCCCGGTAGCGCAGGGCACCGCCCTCCTTGTCCGGTTCGGCGATCTCCGTCTCGAACGCGACGACTCCCTCGAGTCCGGGTACGAAATCGGACATCAGCGGCTCCTAGTGATGTGTCGGCGGCGGACACCCCGGTGATGCCCCGGTCATCCGGCGGTCATCCGGTGGTCACCCAAACCGCGGGGGAACCAGCACGATATCCCCCAGTGTCATATATCGGGAGTCCGAACGACACTGAGTGCCACGACTGTTCGAGACAGCCTCTGGGGCACGTACGGCAAGATGACCGCGTGACCGACCGCGAACCCCTCCTGGATCCCGCCCTCGACCCCGCCGCCATGCGCAAGCAGTACCAGGCCGGAGGCCTCGCCGAGCAGGACCTCGCCAGCCACCCCATGGACCAGTTCGCCCGCTGGTTCGAGGACGCCGCCCGCGCCGCCCTGCACGGCACCCTCTACGAACCCAACGCGATGGTCGTCTCCACGGCGGACGCCACGGGCCGCCCCAGCTCACGCACGGTCCTGATGAAGCAGTTCGACACCGAGGGCTTCGTCTTCTACACCAACTACGACTCCCGCAAGGGCCGCGATCTCGCGGCCAACCCGCACATCGGCCTGCTCTTCCCCTGGCACCCGCTCTCCCGCCAGGTCATCGTCACGGGCACCGCCCGCCGCACCGGCCGCGACGAGACCGCCGCCTACTTCCGCCTCCGCCCGCACGGCTCCCAGCTGG
Organism: Streptomyces sp. FXJ1.172; assembly: GCF_001636945.3. Taxonomy (NCBI): domain Bacteria; kingdom Bacillati; phylum Actinomycetota; class Actinomycetes; order Kitasatosporales; family Streptomycetaceae; genus Streptomyces; species Streptomyces sp. FXJ1.172. Next base: position 5,293,781 of record NZ_CP119133.2, read on the forward strand.
GCGCGTGGGCCAGCGCCCAGTCCTCGGTGATCGCCTCCCGCGCCGCACTGGACACCGCCTTCGCCGACCTGGCGGCCCGCTACCCCGAGGGCGAGCAGGTGCCGGTGCCCCCGCAGTGGGGCGGCTTCCGCGTCACCCCCGAGACGGTCGAGTTCTGGCAGGGCCGCGCGAACCGCCTCCACGACCGCCTGCGCTACACGGCACAGCCCGACGGCACCTGGAAGGTGGAGCGCCTGAGCCCCTGAGACCGGTCGGGGCACCGGCCCGTACACGCAGACGACCCGCGAGTTCGGGTCCTTCGCCTCTCGGCGGAGGAGCCGGCCGGACGTACCGGCGAACTCGCGGGTCGGGTGACTGCTTGGGATTGGGCCGGCTGCACGCGTCTGTCACGTGCTGGTCCGGCACCGCACTGGATGTGGTGGCGGACCGCTAGCCCGCAGCCACCTCACGCGTCCGGTATTCATACATCTGCCGAACCACCTCCCTTCTCGTGTACTCCACACCCTAAGAAGCCGCCGGAAACCGTTCAAGCGTTTTTTGGCCGGGACGCGCGCGGGGATTGATTGCCGGGAAGTTGTGGGAACAGGCTGTGGGCTGTGTCACGTTCCAGTTGAATGAAGCCCAGTGAGCGAACCGTGCGCCGTACGGGCGCCGACGCAGCCTCCAGGGGGTCCAGGTGAGTGCTTCCCGGCGGAGTGGGACCACCGATGAACTGGGGCCGGACGAGCCCGGAGATCCCGGTGAGTCCGGAGGATCCGACCTGCTCGCCGCGCTGCTCGACGGCATGGACGCGGCCCTGTGCGCGTTCGACGCCGACGGGGTCGTCACGCACTGGAACCGGGAGGCCGAGCGGATCCTCGGCTGGACGGCCGCCGAGGCGGTCGGGCGGCACGGCTTCGCCGGCTGGGCGGTGCGCAGCGCCGACGCCGAGGAGGTCCAGTCCCGGCTGATGTCGGCTATGCACGCGCCGGGCCGGCAGGTGCACGAGTTCGCACTGGTCACGAAGGACGGCGGGCGGGTCCTCGTCCGCACGCAGTCCGCCGCCGTACGGGGCCCGGACGGCAAGCCCGCCGGGCTGTACTGCGCGTTCAGCGAGGTGCACGCGCAGATCGATCTCGAGCGGTCGATCGCGCTGAGCGAGGCGCTGTTCGAGGACGCGGCCTGGGGTGTCGTCCTCATCGACGCCGATCTGCGGCCGGCCGTGGTGAACGCGCACGCGGCCCGGGCGCTCGGCGTCGGACGCATGTCCGCGCTGGGCAGGCCGCTCGGTGAACTGCTCGCGCAGGGCGTGGAGGAGCTGGAGGCCGCGCTCACGCACGTCCTGGCCGAGGGCGCGCCGCCCGCGCCCGCCGAGATGTGGCTTTCCCTGCGGACCTCGCAGGGCGAGAAGCGGCGCTGCTGGCGCAGCGGCTTCGTGCGACTGGCCTCGCCGCTCGCGGAGGAACCGGTCCCGCTGGGCGTGGGCTGGCTGTTCCAGGACGTCACCGAGGCCAAGCAGGCCGAGCAGGAGGCGGCCCTGCTGCGGTTCCGTACCAACCAGCTGCACCGCGCCGCCCGCGCCGCCGCAGAGTGCGAGGACCCGGCCGAGGTGGCCACCGTCCACCTGGACTTCGCCCTCGCCGGCTTCGCCGACCACGCGCTGATCGACCGGCTGGCACGCCCCCCGCGCGCCCCGGCGCACCCGGACGGGGAGGAGAGCGCCGTACGGCTGGTGCGGTTCGCCGCGACGCCCGCCGGGGGGCCGGGGCCGAGCCAGCTCGCCGGGGCGGCCGGGCTGCCCGTGCGCTACGAGGCGGGGCATCCGGCCGTGCAGTGCGTGGAGCGGGCCGGTCCCGTGCGCGCGGACGCCGGGGCGATCCCGCCGGAGCTGGCGCGGGAGTGGGCGCTGGCCCGGCAGTGGCCCGGCGACGCGGTGCACGCCCTGTGCGCGGTGCTGCGCAGCCGGGGTCGGACCCTTGGCGTGGTGACCTTCCTGCGCGGGCCGGGCCGCAGCCGCTTCGAGCGGTCCGACACGGCCTACGCCGAGGACGTGGCGGTGCGCATAGCGGCCGCGCTGGACCTGGCGGAGGCGGTGCGCGGCGGCAAGGGCGGTGCGTAGGCGGCGGACACGCGCGGCCCGCGGGGCTCAGTGCCGGTAGAAGATCCGGTCGCCGTACTCCCGCATCACGCGGCCGTTCCACTCATGGCCGCCGTCGACGTTCCCGGAGCGCAGGAGCGGCGGCTCGATGCCGCGCTCGGCGAGAGCGGCGGCCGCGGTGGCCATGACGGCCTGCATCAGGGCCGTGGTGACCACCGTCGAGGCGGGGGCGAAGGGGGCCGGGATGGTGTCGAGGGTGAGTTCGGCGTCGCCGACGGCGATCTTCGAGTCGAGGACGAGGTCGCAGTGGTCCTTCAGGAAGGTGCCGGAGGAGTGCCGGGACGTGGTCTGGGAGGCGTACGCCACCGAGGTGACGCCGATGACCTTCACGCCGAGGGCACGGGCGTTCAGGGCCATCTCCACGGGCAGGGCGTTGCGGCCGGACAGGGAGATGATCACGAGGGCGTCGCCGGCGCGGACCGGGGAGGTGCCGAGGACGGCGCCCGCGAGGCCGTCGACGCGTTCCAGGGCGGAGCCGAGGGTGGCCGGGGTGACGTCGACGCCGACGACACCGGGCACAGCGAGCAGGTTCATCAGGGCGAGGCCGCCGGCCCGGTAGACGACGTCCTGGGCGGCCAGCGACGAGTGCCCGGCGCCGAAGGCGAACAGGCGGCCGCCGGCCGCGACGGTGTCGGCGAGCAGGGTGCCGGCCGCCCTGATCGGCTCGGCCTCCTCCTCGCGGACCCGTTGCAGCAGGTTGATGGCGGCGTCGAAGAACAGGTCGGCAGGCGTGCCGTCGCTCATGCGGTGCCCCTTCGCAGCGTCTGTGTCGCGGATCACCGTGCGGTCTGGACCAGTGCGGTGTCAATACGGCCGATGAGTACCGGACGGCCGCCTCGTGCCGTCGTCCGGGCGGGAGGAGGTGCGGTTGCGGCCCTCGTTTTCCCGGCGGCCCCCGCTTGTCAGTGGGATCCGGCAGAATTGGTTGCAGGGCCAGCGCACGCGCCGGGCTTCCGGCAGAGGTAATCGAGGGGCACGTATGTCCGGACTGATCGACACCACGGAGATGTATCTCCGCACCATCCTCGAGCTCGAAGAGGAAGGCGTCGTGCCCATGCGAGCCCGCATCGCGGAGCGGCTCGACCAGAGCGGGCCGACGGTGAGCCAGACGGTGGCACGCATGGAGCGCGACGGCCTGGTGTCCGTGGCCAGCGACCGCCACCTGGAGCTGACCGACGAGGGCAGAAGGCTCGCCACGCGCGTGATGCGCAAGCACCGGCTGGCCGAGTGCCTCCTCGTCGACGTGATCGGCCTGGAGTGGGAGCAGGTCCACGCGGAGGCCTGCCGCTGGGAGCACGTGATGAGCGAGGCCGTGGAGCGCCGGGTCCTGGAGCTGCTGCGGCACCCGACCGAGTCGCCGTACGGCAACCCGATCCCGGGCCTGGAGGAGCTGGGCGAGAAGGACGGCGCCGACCCGTTCCTGGACGAGGGCATGGTCTCGCTGGCCGACCTGGACCCGGGCACGGACGGCAAGACGGTCGTCGTCCGCCGGATCGGCGAGCCGATCCAGACGGACGCCCAGCTGATGTACACGCTGCGCCGCGCGGGCGTGCAGCCCGGCTCCGTGGTGAGCGTGACGGAGTCGGCCGGCGGGGTGCTGGTGGGCAGCGGCGGTGAGGCGGCCGAGCTGGAGGCGGACATCGCCTCCCATGTCTTCGTCGCCAAGCGCTGAGCAGAGAAGGGCCCCGGCGCCTGCTGGCGCCGGGGCCTGTCCTCCCCTGTGCTGACCCGGAGCCCCGAGCTCTCAGGGTCATCCCCTCGGACCGCTTTTCCCCGAGTGGTCCGCCTCCCGCCAGAAAGATCCCCTGGGCGGCGGCGATCATGCCTCGAGGGATGTCACTCGAATGAGGGGTGTTGTCCGCCGAGGGAGGTTTTTCGAATAGACATTCGATAGCCTGCGGCGGCGGGGCAAGCACGACAGCGACAGCAGCGAGTACGAGTACGGCGGTACAACGGCAGTACACCGGTACGAGGCAGGCGGAGCTGGGGGTGGCGGGCCGATGGCACGGCGCATCGACGTGACGGGAGCGGGCGGGGTGCGCCTGGCGGCCTGGGAGTTCGCCGATCCCCCCAAGCGGGATCCGGACCGGGCGGAGGCGGAGCCCCACGCGCCGGGCGTGCTGTTACTGCACGGCCTGATGGGCCGTGCCTCCCACTGGGCGTCGACCGCCCGCTGGCTGGCCGCCCGCCACCGTGCGGTCGCCCTCGACCAGCGCGGCCACGGCCAGAGCGACAAGGCCGCGCAGACCGCCTACACCCGGGAGGCCTACGTCGAGGACGCCGAGGCCGCCGTCGAGCAGCTCGGCCTCGCCCCCGTCGTCCTCATCGGCCACGCCATGGGCGCGCTGACCGCCTGGCAGCTCGCCGCCAGACGCCCCGACCTGGTGCGGGGCCTGATCATCTGTGACATGCGGGCCTCAGCGCTCGGTGCGGCCTCGCAGCGCGAGTGGGCCGAGTGGTTCCGCTCCTGGCCCGTCCCCTTCGCGACCCTCGCCGACGTCCGCAAGTGGTTCGGCGAGGACGATCCCTGGGTGGAGCGGCCGAACCCCGCCCGCGGCGCCTTCTACGCCGAGGTCATGCACGAGTGCGCCGACGGCTGGCGCCCGGTCTTCGAGCCGGAGCAGATGCTCAGCTCCCGCGAGACCTGGGTGTACGACGCGCACTGGGAGGAGCTGGCCCAGGTGCAGTGCCCCACGCTGGTCGTACGGGGCCTGGACGGCGAGCTGGGGCGGGCGGAGGCGCAGGAGATGGTGCGGGTGCTGCCGCGCGGGGCGTACGCGGAGGTGACGGACGCGGGGCATCTCGCCCACTACGACCTGCCGGTGGCTTGGCGGGGGGCTGTGCTGCCGTTTCTTGAGTCGTTGCTCGGGGATTGAGTCGCCTGGTCGTCTGCCCGGCTGGTGTTTCGTCGGCGGCTACGGGCCGTCTCTGGTCGCTCGCGCAGTTCCCCGCGCCCCCTTCGGGGCTACCGATCCCGCCCGCACGCGTAAGCCAGCGGAGAGATCAGCTCCTCCGCATCCGGCAGCCACCGGTTGGCGGGCGTCGGCCGGCAGGCCCACTGCACGGCGCCGCGGGAGCCGAAGCGGGTCGGGGGAGCGGCCACGTACGCGCCCTCGCCGAGGGCCGCCAGGTCGAGCGACGGCAGCGCCCAGCCCAGCTTGCGCACGAGCTCCGGGACCTTCGCGGAAGCGCCCGGCAGCACGAAGAACTGCATGCGCCGGTCCGGGGTCCAGGTCACCGGCCCCAGCGTCAGCTGCATCCGCTCCATCCGGGCCAGCGCCAGGAACCCCGCGCTCTCCGGGACGGACAGCGCGTCGAAGGTCCGTCCCGTCGGCAGCAGGATCGACGCGGTCGGCTGCTTCTGCCACACCCGGCGCGCGACGGTCGCACTGCCGGTCGCCTGGGTCGCCCAGTCGGGGCGCGTGGGGTGCGCACCCGGCGCAGGGCAGGAAGCGTCGCCGCACGAGCAGCGCTGCATCCCGTCGGCGGCTTCCAGCCAGGTGCCCGGGAACACGTCCCAGTGCCGTTCCTCGGCGTACCGTACGGCGGTCTCCAGCAGCGATTCCCCGCGCTGCTGCGGAATCTGACCGGCAATCTGACTGTTCTCGGCGCCCACGATCGTCTCTTCCACGCTCCTCTCAACTCCCGCACCCACCTGTAGTTACGGCTGTACCGCGCGCGGGGGTGGAGCATCGATTCCGCAGTCGGGGCGCATGGGTGCACGTCCGGGGGCGCGCGGGGGGAAGCGGGGCGTGGGGTGGGTAGCCAGGAAGGGGGTTGGCATCCATCTTTACCCCGGCAAACCGCACATGTCGCGCATTGACGGTATGTCAGCTGGGCAGTGATCTTTCCGAACGGCTCGACTCGGCCGGATCTTTGCTTCAGGGGATCGCAGCACGGGATCGCAAGCAGGGGATCACAACGCACCGCAGGGGGTAGTTACATGGCCGCAAGGCCTCTCGTGGCGAGGCAGCCGAACGAACGGCTGCAGGCGCTCATCCAGGAAGCGGGGTGCTCGAACGCCGGGCTGGCCCGACGGGTCAACATGTGCGGCGCCGAGCACGGCCTCGACCTGCGCTACGACAAGACGTCCGTGGCCCGCTGGCTGCGCGGACAGCAGCCGCGGGGCCGGGCCCCGGCGATCATCGCGGAGGCACTCGGCCGCAAGCTCGGCCGTACGGTCACGATCGACGAGATCGGCATGGCCAACGGCAAGAACCTCGCCTCGGGAGTCGGTCTCCAGTTCTCGCCGACGGTACTGGGGGCCATCGAGCAGGTCTGCGAGCTGTGGCGCAGCGACGTGGGGCGCCGGGACTTCCTGACCGGCTCCTCCGTCGCCGCCTCCGCCCTCGTCGAGCCCAGCCGCGACTGGCTGATCTCGGCGCCGGACGCCCAGGTGGCCCGGCAGGCGGGCCCGCGCGTGGGCCCGGCCGACGTGGCCGCCGTGCGGTCCATGACCCAGGCGCTGACCGACCTGGACCACCAGTACGGCAGCGGGCATGTCCGGCCGGTCGTCGTGCACTACCTCAACAGCGTCGTCTCCGGGCTGCTCGCGGGCTCGTACCGCGAGGCGGTCGGGCGTGAACTCTTCGCAGCCGTCGCCCGGTTGACGGAGCTGGCCGGCTACATGGCGGTGGACACCGGCCAACCGGGCCTGGCCCAGCGGTACTACATCCAGTCGCTGCGGCTCGCGCAGGCCGCCGGGGACCGCGGCTACGGCGGCTACGTGCTGGCCGCGTCCATGAGCCACCTGGCCGCGCAGCTCGGAAACCCGCGCGAGATCTCCCAGTTGGCGCGAGCCGCGCAGGAAGGGGCGCGCGGGCATGCGACCCCGCGCGTGGAGGCGATGTTCCACGCGGCCGAGGCACGCGGGCACGCCCTGCTCGGCGACGCGCGCGCGGCCCAGGCGGCCACCGGGCGGGCGGTCACGGCGATGGAGCGGGCGGACGACTCCCGCGGGGACGACCCGGCGTGGATCCGGCACTTCGACGAGGCCTATCTGGCCGACGAATTGGCGCACTGCCACCGCGACCTCGGGCAGCCCGAGCAGGCGGCCCGGTACGCCGAGCAGTCGCTGGCCGGGCATCCCGAGTCCCGGGCCCGCCGGCGCGCCATCGGCTATGTGCTGCTCGCCACGGCGCAGGTGCAGCAGCGCGAGGTCGAACAGGCCTGCACCACCGGCCTGAAGGCGGTCGAACTGCTGGAGACGCTCCGCTCCAACCGGGGCGCCGAGTATCTGGAGGATCTCCAGCAGCGCCTGGAACCCTTCCGGGAGGAGGCGGTGGTACGGGAGTTCGGGGCGCGCCTCGATCTCCAGCAGGCCGCCTGAACGCCGGCCCCGCGATGTGGTGAACACACGGGAAACGGAACCCGAGCGCGGGACGGGGGCCGTGGATACGCCGTATACAGCGCATCGCGGGGCGGATTTGTTACCACTCTCACAGGGACGAAGATCGCGCACTGAGCTGCATGGCACGCGGCTCACGGGACCCGGTAGCGTGACCCGACGATTCACAAGGTCCCCCATTAGTAGGAGTCCCGGTGACGCAGAGTGGACAACGCGAGGAGCCCTCGGCGCAGCCCGCGCGAGAAGGCATCGTGCTGCCCTCCGACGGAGGCGAGCCCGTGCTGCCCGGCATGAGCGGCGCGCCCGCTCCCGCCGCCCCGGCCGGCGGGCAGGCCTGGGGTGGTTCCTGGGGGCCCGAGCAGCAGCAGTCCCAGCCGGGCCAGGGCTGGCCCCCGGCGCCGGCCCCGCAGTGGGACGCCCCGGCGCACCCCGGCCCGCTGCCCCCGGAGGGCGCCCCGGCCCCGTCGTACGGCGGTCGGACGCCCGGCTACAGCGGCGACGGCCACGGCGCACCCGCGCCGTACGAGCAGCAGCACCAGCAGCACCAGCTGCCGCAGCCGCAGTACCCGCAGCCGCCCGCGTCCGCCCCGGCGCACGCCGCCCCGGTGCCCGGTGCGCTGCCGCTGCCTCCGGCTGCCGACGCGGCCGGCGGGCACATACCGCCGCTCCCGGCCGCCCCGGCCGACGAGGGCGCCACCCAGTACATACCGCCCGTGCAGGCCGCCCCGGCCGACGGCGCGACCCAGTACCTGCCGCCGGTCCCGGCCGCCCCGGCCGACGGTGCGACCCAGTACATCCCGCCGGTGACGCCCGGGGCGCTGCCGCCCGAGTCGAACGGCGAGGAGACCCGCTACCTCGGCATCACCGCGCAGCAGGGGCCGCCCGCACCCGCGTCGTCGGACGCCGAGGCCACTCAGTACATCCCGCCGTACGCCGCGCAGGCGCAGGGCGCGGACCGGCAGCCGCCGGCCGAGTTCGACAACCTCTTCCGCAACGGCCCGGCGGGCGGTGACGGCCCGGCCGGGTCCACCCAGCAGCTGCCGCGCATCCAGCAGCCGGACGCCTACCCCGGCCCGGCGCGCGCCGGAGCACAGGCGCCTGCCCCGGCGCAGTCGCAGTACGGCCAGGCACAACCGGCGTACGACGGGGCGCACGACGACGACCGGCCCCGGGGGCGGTCGCGAGTGCCGCTGATCGCGGCCATCGGGGTCGGCATCGTCGTCATCGGTGTGGGCGCCGGCGCGCTGCTCAGCGGCGGTGGCGGCAAGGACCAGGGCGCCGACAACAAGACGGTCGCCGCCACGTCCCCGGCCGTGAACCAGGGTTCCGCGGCCGGCGCGGACCCCGCCCGGCAGCAGGCGGTCGAGCTGGACAAACTGCTCGCCGACAGCGGCAGCAGCCGCGCCTCGGTGATCCAGGCGGTGGCCGACGTCAAGGGGTGCGGCAACCTCGACCAGTCCGCCTCCAACCTGCGTGACGCGGCCAAGCAGCGCAACCAGCTGGTCACCCGGCTCGGCACGCTGTCCGTCGACAAGCTGCCGGACAACAGCGCGCTCACCGACGCGCTGACCAAGGCCTGGCAGGCCTCCGCCGCGGCCGACAGCCACTACGCGGCCTGGGCCGACCAGGTCAAGGGCGGTCGCAAGGGCTGCCGCAAGGGCCACGCCCGCATCACCGGGGAGACCCAGGCCGGCAACCGGGAGAGCGGCACCGCCAGCGCGCAGAAGGTGAAGGCGGCGGGGCTGTGGAACGCGATCGCGAGCAAGTACGGACTGACCCAGCGCCAGCCCACCCAGCTGTGACCGGCACCGCCGCCGGCACCCCCATCGGTGCCGGCGGCGGTGCCGCACGACGCGTCACCGCACGTCGGCGTTCTCCAGTGTCTGTGTCATGTCCGCGATCCCGCTGATGCCGCCGATGCCCTTGCGGGCCGCGACCAGTTCGCCGTTCTGGACGACCTGGAGGGTGACGTCGGCGTTGACCAGCCGCGGGAAGCCGACGGAGGCGAGCTTGCCCTCGTAGGTCCAGCGCAGGGCCGGGGTGAGGCCGCCGGTGGAGATCTGGATGCCGCCGTCGAGGGTGCGCCGCACGGCGTCGGCGCTCACCTCGCCGGAGCCGATCTTGTCCAGGACGGCCTTGAGCACGGTGTAGGCGATCCAGGTGGTCTGCACTCCGGCGTCCGCGGGGTCGATGCGGTTGTCGCCGAAGGCCTCCTCGTTGATCACCTTCTTCATCTCGTTCCAGCGCGCGTCGGACGCCGGCGGGTACCAGCTGGTGATGTACGACCCCTCGTACGGGCCCGACGCCCCGCCTGTGGCGTTGATCACAGTCTGGTCGACGTCGCCGAGGACGGTCCCCAGGCGCACCTCGGGGTACTCCTGGCGGGCCCGGCGGAAGGAGTCCATGAAGGTGTCCGTGCGGTCCCCGAGCGCGGGCACCACGCAGCCCTTGTGCAGGACGTCCTTGGTGGCGTTGCGCAGGGACTGGTCGGCCTGGTCGCCGTACGAGGTGGCGTCCTCGGCGGCCAGTTCGTCGTCCGCCTTCGAGTGGCCGCCCGCCTTCAGGCCCGAGTTCAGCAGCGGGGGCAGCTCGTCGCCGGCGATGTTGTCGGGGCGGACCAGTGCGACGGTCCCGCAGGTGGTGGCGAGGGCCCGGCCGAGACCGGCGAGCAGGACGGGCTGGCCGCCGTTGACCGGGTAGGACATCTGGCCGGTGAACTCGTCGTTGGTGACGCCGTAGCCGCCTATGTAGGGGATGCCGGCGCTCTCCAGCGGGGCGAGGAAGGAGTCGCCGAACTGGCTGTAGGAGCCGACGACCGCGACGACGTTCTCGGCGGCCGCCTGCTGGGCGCACTTGGCGGCCGCCACGTTGTCGTTGTGGTCGTTGCAGGTCAGGATCTCGAGCTTGCGGCCGTTGATCCCGCCGTGGTCGTTGATCCACTTGCCGTAGGCCCGGGCCATCGCGGGCATGCCGGGCTTGTTGGTGGCGCCCGTGTTCTCGGGCGCCCAGGTCATGACCTTGATCGGGTCATCCCCGGAGCCCCCCGTGGCACCGGGGATGACCCCGCATCCGGCGGTGAGCGACGCACAGAGGCCCACGGCACCCAGGGACAGAGCCGTGGCTCTGACGGGCCGGGACAAGGAGCGGTGGAGGACGGTGCGCGTGCGTGGCCTGCCGGTCATGTGTGACCACGCTTCCCTCACATCACTAACCCGGGAGTGACCCTCGGTCAACGAAAGGTGACGCACGGGTGAATTGCAGGGGCCGGTGAGGCTGGTGTGGCGCGGAACGTACGATCGATGACCGTGCAAGGTTCGGAGAACTCTTCCCGTCGCGGCCGTCGCTCCTCCACCATGGGCGGCATGCCTCTAAGCGACATGCCGTGGTGGCGCTGGCGCAGCAATGTGCGCTCGGCGCTGCACATGCTCTCCGACCAGGTGTTCCAGCGGGACGTCTGGCTGGCCGGCGTGGACGGGTACGGCGACGTCACCGATGCCGTGTACCGCCTGGTGGAGGACACCTGGCTGGACAACTGGTCCGCCGAGAAGTACGTCGGCACGATCTTCCGGGACTCGCAGGAGGCGGCCCTCGTGGACACCGCCGTGCTGCGGGTGCTGAAGATCATGCACCAGGTCGGCCCCGACGCGCCGGTGTCCGCGTACCTCGACCACCAGGGCTGGCCGGAGGCGGTGCGGGCGGCCCGGGACGCGCACGTACGGATGTCGGTGAGCGACGGGGAGGATCCGGAGGCGCCGCCGAAGACGCTGGAAGTCCTGCGGATCCTGACGCGCACCGCCTAGCCGGACCCCACCGGCCCCGCCCCGCCGCGCAGGCCCGCCGCCCCGCAGGGCCCGCCGCACTGCAGGTCCGTCCCGCAGGCCCGCCGCGCAGGCCCGTCCCGCGTTGCGGGACGAAGCCCCACGGCGGGGCGGCCGTATGGGAACCTGTAGTGCATGAATGAGCAGTCCGCGCCCGTCGCAGCACCGGCGGCCCAGTACGTCCTCACCCTCTCCTGCCCGGACAAGCAGGGCATCGTGCACGCCGTGTCCAGCTATCTGTTCATGACCGGCTGCAACATCGAGGACAGCCAGCAGTTCGGCGACCACGACACCGGTCTGTTCTTCATGCGCGTCCACTTCTCGGCCGGGGAGCCCGTGACGCTGGAGAAGCTGCGGGCGAGCTTCGCGGCGATCGGCGACTCCTTCCACATGGACTGGCAGATCCACCAGGCCGACGCGAAGATGCGCATCCTGCTCATGGTCAGCAAGTTCGGGCACTGCCTGAACGACCTGCTGTTCCGGGCCCGGATCGGCGCGCTGCCCGTGGAGATCGTGGGCGTGGTCTCCAATCACACGGAGTTCGAGGAGCTGGTGGGCTCCTACAACATCCCCTTCCACCACATCCCGGTGACGAGGGACACCAAGTCGGAGGGCGAGGCCAGGCTGCTGGAGATCGTCCGCGAGGAGGACGTCGAACTGGTCGTCCTCGCCCGCTACATGCAGGTGCTCTCGGACGACCTGTGCAAGCAGCTCAGCGGCCGGATCATCAACATCCACCACTCCTTCCTGCCGAGCTTCAAGGGCGCCAAGCCGTACCACCAGGCGCACGCGCGGGGCGTGAAGCTGATCGGTGCCACGGCCCACTACGTGACCGCCGACCTCGACGAGGGGCCGATCATCGAGCAGGAGGTCGAGCGGGTCGGGCACGGCGTGACCCCGGACCAGCTGGTCGCCATCGGGCGCGATGTGGAGTGCCAGGCGCTGGCGCGGGCCGTGAAGTGGCATGCCGAGCGCAGGATCCTGCTCAACGGGCGGCGGACCGTCGTCTTCGCCTGACCGGCACCCCTTCCGGGGCGCCGTGGTCACTCGGTGATCGTGAAGTACTCCGCGAACGCCGGGACGATCTCCGCCTCGCCGATCACGCCGTCGCCGTCCGAGTCGAGGGCGGCGGCGGTCGTCGCGGCCACGGCGTCCGGTACGTGCAGGGCTCCCAGCACCCGCGCGGTGTCGGCGACCGTGATGCGGCCGTCGGAGTCGGTGTCCGCCACCGCCAGCGCCGCGTGCAGGAAGGGGCGGGCGATCTCGGCGAAGCGGCCCGGGTTGTCGCGCAGGCGCTTGACCGCGCCGGTGACGAACTCCTCGCGGGTGATGCGCTGGTCGCCGTCGCGGTCCGCGATGCCGGCCATGCCCTGCCAGAACGCCTCCGCCCCGGCGTAGAGGGCCTGCCCCTCGGCGGAGCGGGCGGGCACGGTGAACTCGGCGAGCAGTGCCTTGGCCGCCGCGCTGAAGTCCTCGCGGTCGATCCAGCCGTTGCCGTCCTGGTCGAGGGTGGCGAACCGGGCGGCGATCCTGCGCTCGTACTCGGTGCTGACCATGTCTGTGGGGGCCGCCTTACGTGTGCGTGGGTCGATCTCGCACGGAGCGTACGACGCGGGTGGCCGCGAGATGGCGGGAAACCGGCTGTTGTGCCAAGACCGGGGGAATACTGCGACAAGCGTGTGGGCTTGTCGCAGAGATGACAGCGGGTGTCAGGCCGAGAGCGGACCGGCGTCCTCGGACGTGGCCGAGTCGACGTCCGGGCAGACGTCGAAGAGGCGCCGGACCCCGAGCGCGCCGAGCACCCGGTTGACGTGCGAGCCGTCGACCGCGCCGCGGTCCGGCAGTATCAGCCGCAGCCGGCCCTGGCAGGAGCGGATCAGCCGGCGGGCGGCGATGAGGACGCCGACCCCGCTGGAGTCGCAGAAGAACACGTCCGAGAGATCCACGACGAGGCTGTGGTGCCCCTCGGCGACGACGTCGTGCACGCGTTGTCGCAGTACCGGCGAGGTCATCAGGTCCAGTTCTCCGGACACCCGGAGCACGGCCCACCCGGCCCGCTCGACGCCGGTCACCTTGAATGCCACGGCCTAGCCCCTCCGCTCGCCGGAACTCAGGAACCGCCCGGAAACGGAAGCAGTTCCTACGCTTGCTTCCGCGCGGCTGCCCAGCGGCCGTTCCCTGAAACGTCGGGCAGCAAACCGGACGTGATCGACAAGGGGCTTGTTTTGGTCACTATCGATCCTGTTCGATCAGAGTCGCGCGCGATCCGTGTGAAGGTTATGTGAAGAGGGCACTATCACCTGCGGCGCCTCAGGGGGCGCTCATTGACACAAAGGGGCGTGCGCGGTCAGAGGTGCCGACTACATTCGACAAGACGGTGCAGCCACGCTGGACGGGCCGGAGCACAGCTTGAGGGCCGGAGCACAGGTGAGGGGAGGGACCGCATGGCCACGAAGGACGCACCGCCCCGCTGGGACCGCAAGATGCACCAGCGGCTCGCCCGCGGAGAGGCGGCCGCCCTGGGCGAGCTGTACGACCGGTTCGCCTCGCTCGTGCACAGCCTCGCCCACCGCGTCCTCGGTGACGAGAAGGCCGCCGACACTGTCACCCGCGAGGTCTTCACGCATGTCTGGGAGCACCCCGAGAGCTACGACCCCAAGCAGGGCCCGCTGCGTTCCTGGGTGGCCGGCGTGACCCACCGGCTCGCCGTGCAGCGGCTGCGTGACAGCGAGACCGCCGCGCTGCCCCGCGGGTCCGGCGCCGCCGCCGAGGAACTGGAGCGCAAGGTGCGCCGCGCCTCGGTCGCCGCCCGCGCCGACTTCATCGTCCACTCCATGCCCGCCCCGCTGCGCGCCGCGCTCGAGCTGGCCTACTTCCAGCGGCGCGACTACCGTCAGACCGCGGCCGACCTCGGCGTCACCGAGGACGAGGCCCGCCGCCGGCTCCGCCTCGGCCTGCAACTGCTCGCCACCGCCTACGACGCCGGCGCGCCTCCGGGACACGGGGGTGCGGTGTGAGCGGAGCGGGACGCTTCGAGGCCCACGACGAACACGACGAACGCGACGACCACGAGGGCCCTGAGGAGGAGACCCGGCGCCAAGGGCGCGAGGGACATCAGGAGCGCGCGGGGTACGGAGAGGGCGGCGGGCCGGGTGAGAAGGAGCACCCCGGTGACGGCTTCCGTGACGGCCCCGGCGACGGCCCCGGCGACGGCTCCGGCGACGGCGGTGGCCCGGGAGACGCGCCGCACGGATCCGGTGACCCCGAGCCGGACCGGCCCCGGATACCGACGCCCCGCGCCTCCGCCGAGGACAGCGGGCGGCCGCTGCCCGATCCCGCCGCCCTCGGGGACCTCGCACCCGTGCCGCTCGATCTGCCGCACGACGTCCTGAAGTCGCTCCTCGGCGCCTGGGCGCTGGCCGCCTGTTCGGCGGCGGAGACGGCGGCCGTCGAGGACCACCTGGGCTCGTGCGGAAGCTGCGCCGACGAGGCCCGCCGGCTGCGCGAGGCGATCGGCCTGCTGCACCAGCCGGAGACCCTCGACCTGGATCCGGGGCTGCGCACCCGCGTCCTGGAGAGCTGCCTTGAGCGCCGGCCGCCGCGCATCCCGCTGCCCCCGTGGGCGGCGCCGTACGACGCCGAGGCCGCGCGGCTGGACGCCCTGCTCCAGGACTTCGGGGACGCGGAGTGGCATGCGCCGGTCCGGCTGCACTGGTTCGAGGACGACGAGCCGACGAGCCGTCGTACCACCGTGGCCGGGGTGATCGCTCATCTGCTGTCGGTGGACGGAATGATCGCGGTCGCGCTCGGCCTGGAGGATCCGCTGGCCGGGATCGCCGGGGCGGACGACCCGGACGCGGCGGGCCCGGCCGGTCGCACCGAGGCGTTCTGGCGGACCTCCCGCTTCCCGCCGACCCGCTCGGTGCGCGGACCCTGGCGGGAGCAGAGCCACGGCCTGGTGCGCACGGTGTCCTTCACCGGCAGCCACGCGGGCGGACTGCCCGTGTCGTACGGCGACTTCGCGCTGCCGCTGCACGACGCGATGCTGGACCGGGCCTTCGAGTGCTGGGTGCACGCCGAGGACATCGCGGACGCGGTGGACTACCCCTACGAGCCGCCCGCGCCACGCCATCTGAACAAGATGATCGACCTCGCGGCCCGGATGCTGCCGGCCGCGCTCGCCGAGCGGCGCCGCGCCGGCCGGTCCGCGCCGGGCCCGACCCCGCACCTGGTCGCGGCGGGCGCGCCCGGCCGCAGCCTCCGGCTGGAGATCGAGGGCACGGCGGGCGGCGAGTGGCTGATCCCGCTGGACTCACCGGCGGCGGTGGGCTCGGCGGAGTTCGAGGTGGCCCATGTGGCGCTGGACGGCGTGGAGTTCTGCCGGCTGGCCGCCGGTCACATCCCGCCACAGGAGGCGGCGGCCGGTCAGGTCGGCGACCGCCAGGCGATCAAGGACGTGCTGTTCGCGGTGGCGGGGCTGAGCCGCATGTGAGCCTTTTCGAAGTCAAAGCCGCCCAGTACTTGAAGCGTTCGCAATTGAAGCTTGCATCAATTTCGCGTTCCTTGACAATCGGCGACACGGTGACAAGCTGGAACTGAAGGCAACCCGAATCATCTCCCGTGCGGTGAGCAGTGAGGCTGCATACCAAGTGCGCTATTACTGCTTCATTCTTCTTCCTGACGAGATGCGAAAACGCCACTGAGCGCGGTGCAATCTCTGCTTGCTTCCTTGGGAGAAAGCATGTCCGACCGTCACGACCACTACGTTCCTCTCCCGGACAGCGACCGCGTGGCTCTGCGCGGAGCCCATGCGCTGGACCCGGTTCCCCCCGACCAGCCGATGACCGTCACGGTGTACGTCCGGCGGGATCCTGCCGCACCCCCCGTGCCCGACACCGTGCAGCTGGCCATGACGCCTCCGAAGGACCGTCAGACCGTTTCCGACAGGGCCGTCTTCAGGGCCCACGGCGCGCAGCAGAGCGACCTCGACGCGGTGTCCGAATTCGGCCGGGCACACGGCCTTCGGACAGCCGACGTCAATCCGGCGGCCCGCAGTGTGCAACTCTCCGGCACCGCCGCCGACATATGCGATGCCTTTCAGGTGACCCTGTCCCGGTACGGCTACACGGGGCGGGACAACCGCCCCCGCACCTACCACGGCCGCGAAGGCGCCGTGAACGTCCCCCGACAGCTTCAGGGGATCATCACCGGCGTCTTCGGTCTGGACAACCGCCCCCTGGGTGCGAATCTGCTGACCCGGCGGGCCGCGGACCTCGCCGTGCCGCAGGCGGCGGCCCCCGCGCAGCCCGCAGGCACATTCCTGCCCACCCAGCTCGGTGCGCTCTACGACTTCCCCAAGGACACCGACGGCACCGGACAGTGCATCGCCGTTCTGGCGTTCAACGGCGAGACGAGACCGGGAACGCCATCCGGCGGCTACCGGATCGAGGCGCTGCAGCACTACTTCGAGCAGATCCTCCACCAGCCCACTCCGGACATCACCGACGTGGTGGTCCACGGTCCGGGGAACGAGCCGGGAGACGATTCCGAGCAGGCTCTGCAGAGCGGGGACAGCACGGGCGAGATCATGCTCGACCTCCAGGTCGTGGGCGCACTCGCCCCCAAGGCGAAGATCGTCGTCTACTTCAGCGTGTTCAGCGAACAGGGCTGGGTCGACCTGTTCAGCCAGATCGCCACCGCAACCGACCCCCGGCCGACCGTGGTGTCCTGCAGTTACGGCAACCCCGAGGACGTCGCCGGGAGCCGTTGGACGCGCATGGCCATCAACCACGTGAACGACGCGTTCGACATCGCGGCGCAGCGCAACATCAGTGTCTGCTGCGCCTCCGGTGACGACGGTTCGCGGGACGACGGCACCAGCTTGCGCGCTCACGCCGACTTCCCCGCCTCCAGCCCTTACGTGCTCGGTGTCGGCGGCACCCGGCTCGTGGCCGGCAACGGCGGCATCGCGAGTGAAACCGTGTGGGACGACGGACCGGGCTCCGCGACGGGCGGCGGCATCAGCCGCTACTTCCCCGTTCCCCCCTGGCAGAGCGGCGCCCACGTGCCGCCCTCCGTCAACCTGCCGCACCGGTCAGGGCGCGGAGTCCCCGATGTCGCCGCGGACGCCGATCCCGTCACGGGCGTCTACGTCATCCGAGCGGACGGCCAGCGCTACGCGGTGACCGGCGGAACCAGCGCCGCCGCCCCGCAATGGTCGGCCCTGCTCGCGTGCGTCAACCAGGCCCTCGGCGCACCTGTGGGATTCCTCAACCCGCTGCTCTACACCAAAGTCGCCCGCGACGCCGTCCGCGACGTCACGTTCGGCAGCAACGGCTCCTACGCCGCCGGACCCGGCTGGGACCCGTGCACCGGTCTCGGCACTCCGGACGGCCAGAAGCTGCTCCACGAACTCGGCAGTCTGTAGGGCTTGCCAACCGGACGCAGTCTGGTCTGGAAGGCTGAGATGACGTCGAGGGCGAGAACTCCACGGGTTTCCCGGTCGTCGCTGCCCATGCCCCGGGTGCGGCGGTGGCGTGTGGCCTTCCTCGTCACCCTTCTGGGCCTCGGGGCGTTTCTCGGGTGGCAGGGAGGCTCTTCGAAGTACAGGCCTTGGAACGGCAGTCACTGGTACCAGTTTCCCTGGGTGGCGAGACTCTTCGGCGGTATCGCGCGGCTGGTTTCACCCGGTAGTCCGGCGAAATTGAGCATACGACTTCTTGCCCTCGCGATCGTGATCGCATTCGCCTGGGTGCTGCGCCGCTTTTTGATTCACAAGAATTCCTACCTGCCCGGCCCCATCAATGTAGAGGAACTCAAAGACGGTGTCCCGGTGGAGGCCGGGGCCTCTCCCGCGGTGAAGGATCTCACCGCACAGTTCCGGAAGCAGCTGTCCGAAACCAGTCTCTATCCGCCCACCGCGCTGCCGGCCCAGTCATCCGGGGAGACATTTCTCGACCTTGTCGGCGACGTCAGCCTTGAGCCTGAGAAACTTGCCACCAGTCTTCTGCGGTTCGCCAGCAGACTGAAGCCGAAAGTTGCGTACAAGGTCAGTGGTGTGCTGCGGCTGCGGGAGCAGAAGCCGCGCTTCGGAATGACGGTGACAATCACGTCATACGGGATCCCGGGCAGCCGAGCCGACACGGTGTGGGCGGAAACGTGGCAGGACGTGGTGGACAAGGCGGGGCACTCCGTGATTGCGGCGCTGTTGTCCGTGACACGCGCCGGTAAGAAACCGCCATGGCAGGGCTGGCACGGGCGGGAGCTGCCGGTCGACCTGTTCACCGCCTATCACGAGGCCGAGGAACTGGCCGAAGAGCGAAGATTCGATGACGCCCTGGATCGTTGCTACCAGGCAGTCAGACTCGATCCGACAAACGTGTACCTACGCCTTCAGGCAGCCGCCTATCAAGAGAAATTGGGATCGTATCTCGATGGATTGGAGACGTATTACGGTGCAATTCGCCTGGGTCGGATGAGCACCAAGAGCGAGGACAAAAGGCTTACGCTCTCCCCTCTGGGATTGCCGCGCCTTTTCCATCTGTGGGACATGTGCCATCGGCCAGGGATACTGCAGGCACGCTTCCGGTACGCCGTGGCCCTCGGGTATTCGGGTACGACCGCCGTCGAGCAATGGTGCGACGGGCGGCCCGGTCGTAGTGCTGATGCGCGAGATCGCATACGGCGGGCGCTGGCGCCTGATTTTGAGGAGCGCTACGGACCGGTGATCGCGGACCTCTTCCCCTGGCTTGATACAGGGGGCAAGTCCACGACGGAGGCTGCGAAGGGCTGGGTCAGAAGCGCCCTCGATGACCGAACCCAAGATGACCAAAACAAAGCAGCGGTTCGCCTCCTGTTCGCGTCCGCATGTGTGTACGAGATGTGCCGACTGGCCGAGGATTATCCCATCGGATACCACTTCTCCAACGCCAGGCTGACCGACTGGAAACTCTCCTGGGTTTCTCGACGGCTGAACCGGGATGTGTGGGCCCCGTTGCAGTGGGCCAGAGCCTGGGCTGATTACAAAGAGAACTGCAAGAGATCGGACCGGTCAAAGCTGGGCCCGCCCGCTCTCTGCCTGGGATGGCGTTGTCTGCTTCATCGCGCGGGTGTACAGGAAGGGCGGTGTGCCCTCCCCGGCAATGTGGAAGTGCTGATGAACCAAGCACGGTTGTGGGTCTATCGCGAATTTTTGCCGTGGCAGGACAGGTACAATATGGCGTGTACCTACTCCATTGCGATGGCCGCGGCTGACGAGCGTAGAAAACCGAAGTTCGCCTCTTTGGCGATCCGTGAACTTGAGAGCGCGGTGCACGGTGCCGAGAGCGGATTCCTGACGATCAAGCGTTCATGGCTGCTCTCCGGAGACCCGGACCTGGACCCACTGCGCGAAGAAGAGCAATTCCGTCATCTCGTGCGGCAGGTTTTCCCCAGCGGCGATCCGGATCTCTCACGTTTCGCCGATCCGGTCGAATTCGAAATGGCTGCGTACTGTCAAAGGCTTATTGAGAGTTGCGCCGCGGTGATGGAAGGGATCTGGCACCTCAGGGCAATGCAGTCCGCCACCGATATCCACGCCCTGACCGCTTGGCTGCAAACCGAACGCGACATATGGCGGGAACTCTCCAGAGTCATCCAAGGCAGGGCCCTGACCTGGACCGACCGCGAACGGCTGCTGCAGAAGGTCCGACAGGCCGACCATCTCGTGATGCTGTCCAAGTTCGGGTTTCCTCCTGCTGTGCCGGAGTATGACGAGGTGCCGCGCACTGCTCGAAAGCTGCATGACCCCGAGGATGCCGAAAGCTGCGTGGACGAAGTGCGCAGGGAGTTCGACCGCATCATGCAGGAACTCGACGACCGAATATTGAAGCGGGAATCCCTCCCGCCCGCCTGGGCCAGCGATAAGAGCGTGGCCATGTGCGGGCGGGTGGATGCGTCCGGTGGCCGGCTGGGTGATGACGAGATTCACGAACTCTGCACGCGATACGCGGCAGTCTGGCAGAGAATCCGTGGAGTGTTCGACCGGACGGACGGACGTGCCCTGGAGGACCTGGATCTGGCATTTCAACAACTCGACAGGCTCGTTCCCTAAGGCAACGGCCGTGAAAACCGCTCCCGCAGCTTGTACTTGAGCACCTTCCGCAGCGTGTCGTTACGCGGCAGCGCCTCCACCACCTCCAGCCGTTCCGGCAGCTTGTGGACCGACAGGCCCGCCGCACGGAGATGCGCGACCACCTCCGGCAAGGTCAACTCACCGGCGCCCGGCGCCTGTTCCACCACGGCGCACACCAGTTCCCCCCGCTCCGCGTCCGGCAGTCCGATCACGGCCGCTTCCCCGACCGCCGGATGCGCGGCGAGCAGGTCCTCGATCTCCTTGGCGGAGATGTTCTCGCCCTTGCGGATGATGACGTCCTTCAGGCGCCCCGTGAGGACCAGGTGCCCGCGGTCCGTCACCCGGCCCAGGTCGCCGGTGCGCAGGAAACCCTCGGCGTCGAAGGCGGCGGCTGTCTGAGCCGGGTCCAGATAGCCCCGGCAGACGGCCTCGCCGCGCAGCCGCACCTCGCCGTCGACGATTCGGATCTCCATGCCCGCGGGCGGCCGGCCCTCGGTCGTGGCCAGGTTCTCCGGGGTGTCCTCGGGGTCGCCCATGGTGATCATCGGGACCTCTGTCATGCCGTACCCGTGCGCGAGCTGCACGCCCAGCTCGCGCACGACGCAGTGATAGAGCTCCGGTGGCTTCGGGGCGCCGCCGCCCGCGAGCAGCCGCAGGGTCGGGACGACCTTCGTCCCCGGCTGCTTGCGCTGCTCGGCGAGGAACATCGAGTAGAACGCCGTCGACCCGCCGGCCACGGTCACCCCGTGCCGCCGGTACTCGGCGAGCGCCTCCGGCATCGCGAAGTGCTCGAACAGCACCGCCGGGAGGCCGTGGAGCAGGAGCATCACCAGATAGTCGGGGCCGCCTATGTGGGCGTACGGGAAGGCGATCGAGCCGACGTCGGCCGCCGTGAGCCGCAGCGCGTGCGCCAGGCAGGAGCCGCCCGCGATCAGCGAGCGGTCGGTGTGCAGCACGCCCTTGGGGTCGGAGGTGGTGCCCGAGGTCCAGTAGATCCAGCGGACCGAGGTGCCCTCGGCGGGCGGGGCGGGGAGCGTCGACGGGTCGCCGTCCGGCAGGGCCGCGTCGGCGTACGCCTCGAAGACTCCCCTCGCGGCCAGCCGCCGGGCCAGCTCCGTGTGGTCGTATCCCCGCCACACCCCCGGCACCGCGAAGAACTCCGCCTTCGACTCGCGCAGCGCGAAGCCGACCTCACGGTCCCGGTAGAAGGGGATGACCGGGGACTGAACGGCGCCCAGGCGGGCCAGCGCGAAGGAGAGCAGGACGGTCTCGATGCGGGTGGGCAGCTGCCAGGCGACCACCGAGCCGGGGCGTACGCCCATCCCGTACAGCCCGGCCGCCACCCGCTCGGCACGCGCGCGCAGCCCGCCGAAGGTGAGCCGCCGCTCGCCCTGGAGGAGGAGGGGGCGGTCGGGGGTCGCGGCGGCCCGGCGGACGGCCAGGTCCCACAGTGTGCGAGCGGAACTCAGGGAGTGCGGGGTCTCGTTCACGTGTGCCCCCTGCTTGGCTGACGACTCGTCAGGTGCCATGCTATCTGACGGGTCATCAGATAAGTACCGTCCGGGTCCTGTCCGGCGGAGGGGAACGCGAGGGGAACCATGACCGAACTGCCCCGCATCATCAGCGTCGACGACCATGTGATCGAGCCGGCCCATCTCTTCGAGACCTGGCTGCCGGCCAAGTACCGGGACCGCGGACCCAAGCCGCTGACCGCGGGGATCGGGGAGCTCGCCTACGTCGGCGGGAAGTACCAGATCACCATGGATCCGGCCGGGCAGCCGACGGACTGGTGGATCTACGAGGACCTGAAGTTCCCGTACAAGCGCAACATCGCGGCCGTCGGCTTCGACCGGGACGAGATGACACTGGAGGGCATCACCAGGGAGCAGATGCGGCGCGGCTGCTGGGATCCCGCGGCGCGCCTCGCGGACATGGACCTCAACCACGTCGAGGCCAGCCTCTGCTTCCCGAGCTTCCCCCGCTTCTGCGGGCAGACCTTCGCCGAGGCGCACGACAAGGAGGTCGCCCTCGCCTGCGTGCGCGCCTACAACGACTGGATGGTGGAGGAGTGGTGCGGGGACAGCGGGGGGCGGCTGATCCCGCTGTGCCTGATCCCCCTGTGGGACGTGGAGCTGGCGGTCGCGGAGATCCGCCGCAACGCGGCGCGCGGGGTCCGGGCGGTGACGTTCTCCGAGATCCCCACCCACCTCGGGCTGCCCTCCATCCACTCCGGTCACTGGGACCCGTTCTTCGCGGTCTGCCAGGAGACGGGGACGGTCGTCAACATGCACATCGGCAGCAGCTCGCAGATGCCGGCCGCGTCGCCCGACGCCCCGCCCGCCGTCCAGGCCTCGCTGAGCTTCAACAACGCGATGGCCTCGATGATGGACTATCTCTTCAGCGGGGTCCTGGTGAAGTTCCCCCAGCTCAAACTCGCCTACAGCGAAGGGCAGATGGGCTGGGTGCCGTACGCCCTGGAGCGCGCCGACGACGTGTGGGAGGAGCACCGGGCCTGGGGCGGGGTCAGGGAGCTGATTCCCGAGCCGCCGTCGACGTACTACTACCGGCAGATCTTCTGCTGCTTCTTCCGCGACCGGCACGGCGTGGCCTCGATCGACGTCGTCGGCCGCGACAACGCCACCTTCGAGACCGACTACCCGCACGTCGACTCGACCTTCCCGCACACCAAGGAGGTCGCCCTCGAGCATGTGAAGGGCCTGGACGACGAGACGGTGTACAAGCTGATGCGGGGCAACGCCATCCGCATGCTCGGCCTGGACCTGGACCGCTAGTGGACCTCTCGTACACGCCGGAGGAGGAGGACTTCCGGGCCCGGCTGCGGGAGTGGCTCGCCAAGGTGCTGTCCACGCTGCCCGCCGCGCCCTCGCCCGACGACTGGCCCGGCCGCCGCGCCTACGACCTCGGCTGGCAGCGGATGCTCCACGACGCCGGGTACGCCGACGTCCACTGGGACGCCTCCCCCACCATCCGGCTGATCTTCCTGGAGGAGACCGAGCGCGCGGGGGCGCCGTACGTGGGGGCGAACTTCGTGGGCCTGCTGCACGCGGGCCCGACCATCGCCGCCGAGGGCACGGCGGAGCAGCGGGCGCGCTGGCTGCCGCCGGTCCTGCGTGGCGAGGAGGTGTGGTGCCAGGGGTTCAGCGAGCCGGACGCCGGCTCCGACCTCGCCGCGCTGCGCACCCGCGCGCGCAGGGACGGCGACGACTACGTGGTGAGCGGGTCCAAGATCTGGACCTCGCACGCCGAGGTCGCCGACTGGTGCGAACTGCTCGTGCGCACCGACCCGGACGCGCCCCGGCACCGGGGCATCACCTGGCTCGCGATGCCCATGGACGCGCCGGGCATCACCGTACGGCCCCTGCGCACCCTCGCCGGGTCCGCCGAGTTCGCCGAGGTCTTCCTCGACGAGGTCCGGGTGCCGGTGGCCAACCGGGTCGGGGCGGAGAACGACGGCTGGCGCGTGACCATGGTGACCCTGTCCTTCGAGCGGGGCACGGCCTTCGTCGGCGAGGTGGTGGCCTGCCGCCGGGTGCTGGGCGAACTCGCCCGCGCGGCACGGGAGAACGGCCGCTGGGACGACCCCGTGCTGCGCCGCCGCCTCGGCCGGCTGGAGGCGGAGTTCCGGGCGCTGTGGCGGCTGACCCAGTGGAACGTCAGCGCGGCGCAGGCGGGCGGGGGCGTGCCGGGCACGGGCGCCTCGGTCTTCAAACTCCGCTACTCGCACGCCCGCCAGGAGCTGTACGACGCGGCGGCGGACGTCCTCGGCCCGCACTGTCTCGACCTGGACCGGCGCTGGGTCCTGGACCGCCTGTCGTCCCTGTCGTACACGATCGCCGCCGGCACCTCGCAGATCCAGCGCACCATCGTGGCCGAGCGCGTCCTCGGTCTGCCCAGGGGGAGATGAGCGTGCGTTTCCAACTCACCGGTGATCAACGGGCGCTGCGGGCCGGGGTGCGGGAGCTGCTGGAGCGCCGCTTCGGCCGGCAGGCCCTGCGGGCTGCCGTCGAGGCACCGGGCCGGCTCGACCGGGGCCTGTGGCGCTCCCTCGGCGAGGCGGGCTTCTTCGCGCTGAGGCTGCCGGAGCCGGACGGCGGGGTGGGCCTCGGCATGCCGGAGGCGGTCCTGCTCTTCGAGGAGGCGGGCCGCGCCCTGCTGCCGGGCCCGCTGATCGCCACGCACCTGGCGGCCGGGAAGGTACCGGGCGCGGCCACCGGCGAGACGGTCGTGACGTGCGTGGACGGGGAGTTGGTGGAGTGGCTGGAGGCGGCCGACGTGGTGCTGGGGGAGGTGACGGGGGCGCGGGCGATGCGGTCGGTGGACCCGCTGACGCCGCTGCACCGGGTCCGCGGCGCCACTCCCGCCGGCCCTGTGGCCGACCTCCTGAGCGCCGCCGAACAACTGGGCACGGCCGACCGCGTGTGCGAGCTGGCCGTGCAACACGCCCGGACGCGTGAGCAGTTCGGGCGCCCGATCGGCAGCTTCCAGGCCGTCCAGCACCTGTGCGCCGACCTCCTGGTGCGGACGGAAATCGCCCGCACGGCGGTGTACGCGGCGGCCGTCACCGCCGACGAGGCGGACATCGCCGCCGCCCGCCTGCTCGCCGACGAGGCCGCCGTACGCGGTGCCCGCGACTGCCTCCAGGTGCACGGCGGCATGGGCTTCACCTGGGAGGCAGACGTCCACCTGCACCTGAAACGCGCCTGGTTGCGGGCCGAGCGCGGTGGCGGAGGCACACAGAGTGAGGAACTGCTCGCCGCGCGGCTGGCCGGCTGACCGGCCGCCACCGCCCTGGACTGCGCCGCCGGAAAAGCCATGGCCCACGATGTCGCGGATCGTGGCGTACCGGGATTACGGAGCGTCGATATCCGGTCGTGTCCTTCGCTTGACTCGTAACAGCCTGGAGTCGGGGGTCCGCTCCGGTACCTTGTGTGAGATGCGAGTGGCGGTGAGCGCGAGCCGGGCCGGCGATGCCCCTGGGGCGGTGCCGGGCGGTGCGGTGTGCGTCGCTGCTCGCAAGGCGGTCGCGGTTTCGGATGCCGCTTCGGACGCCGCCTGTTCGACTTCCCGGCACGAGCGTCGCACAGTATGCCGCACGCGTACTCCTTCGCGCTGGAATATGCCCGAAGCGCTTGTTGGCGTGACTGTACGTCAACCATGCTGTCTCATAAGGGAATCACGTTCCGTGACCCCTGCTCTGGCCGTTGTTCTGGCCATGCAGAAAATGGCTACGATCGTGGCCCTCGTCGTGATCGTCGTCGCGGCCCCCGCCGTGACGGCCGGATGGCGCGGGGTCATGTGTCCGCCGGTTCGGATGGTGTGAGCGGTGCAGGTGCTTCAAGTGCAGCTGGAGATCCGGCCCGACCCCGCGGAGGTGGGGCGGGCGAGGCGGTGGGCGCGCTCGCGGCTCGCCGGGCTCGGCATAGCGGCCGACGAACCGTTGGCCGAGACCGTGATCCTGCTCATCTCCGAGCTGGTGACCAACGCCGTGGTGCACACGGGCCGTCCGGCCGTGCTGCGGCTCTCGCTGCCGGGCACCCAGACCGGGGCCGCCCCCTCGGCCACGGTGCGGGTGGAGGTGGCCGACGCCAGCTCCCGCGCCCCCGTGCCGCGTTGCGCCCGCGGTGACGCCACCGGCGGCCGGGGCCTCGCCCTCGTGGACTGCCTCGCCGACCGCTGGGGCTGGAGCCCGGACGGCGCCGGCAAGAGCATCTGGTGCGAACTGGACCGCTGTTCACAGCCCCGGCAAGGCGCGGAACTGGCGTACGGGGGCGGGCTGTCCGCGTACGAGGGGCTGGCTTTCGAGGCGGTGTAGATCCCGGTGCGGCGGTGCGCCGGGGGTGCATCCGTGCGCGGGTGCCGTGAACCGGGCGTATGCAAGAAATCCCCGTACCGGCGTTGACGTCGCGTGACCGGCTGAACACGCTGGTGTGCGTCGATTCGCCGCGAGGGGACGGCGAGGGCCCGGGCGACGGTGGCCCTCGTCGAGTGTGGGTCGCACCGGATGGCGGCGTGCAGGCACGCCGGTGGGGGAGGCGCGCCGCCATCCGGTCCCGTCACAGGATCGCCACCGGCGCCACCGGTGAGCCCGTCGCGCCGACGAACGGCTCCGGTGTCGCCGACAGCAGGAAGGCGTACCGCCCTTCTTCTCCACAGGCTGTGGACAACTCTTCGAGATTCCAGTTCTGGCCCTGGAGCATCCCCATCTCCACCAGGTCCAGCGCGTGCACGGGCAGCCATAGATTGTCGATCTCGGGCGGAAATATCTCAAACGTGAGCGTGTCGTTCGCGACCGCCGCGACATCGCGCGCGTGGAACCACTCCGGGCAGCGCACCGACAGCCCCGGCGACGGATAGCCGTACCCGTGCTTGTCCCCGGTGAGATACACCTGCACCTGACCGGTCCGGACGAGGACGACGTCACCGGAGCGGACCGTGGCCCCGGCGAGTTCCTCGGCCGCGTCCAGGTCCTGCGGGGTGACCGCGTGGCCACCCGCCAGCCGGTCGACGCCCCGCGCGCGTGCCACGTCCAGCAGCACCCCGCGCGAGACGATGTGCCGCGCCTTGTCGATGCCGGCGAACCCGGCGCCCTCATGCGCCGTGACCGTGTCTGCCGGGCGGCCGTTGTAGAGCCTGCCGGAGTGCGAGACATGGGTCAGCGCGTCCCAGTGGGTGCCCGCCTGCAGGCCCATGGTCACGGCGTCGTCGCTGCACGCCACCGTGCCGGGGCCGAAGAGTTCCTGGTTGATCTGCACCATGGCGTGCAGGGGGTTGACCCGGCCGGGGATCATCCCGCTCTGCACACCGTCCTGCCGCAGGGGGAGCGCGAGCGGGACCCGGCGGCCGGTGCGGACCTCGGCGGCGGCCTGCCGTACGACCTCGTCGGTGATCAGATTCAGGGTGCCGGTCTCGTCGTCCGCCCCCCAGCGCCCCCAGTTGTTCACGCGCCCCGCGATCTCGTGGAACTCCTCCGGCAGCGTCATCCGGTGCCTCCCCGGGGCTTGTGTCCGTGTGTACGACGGGCCATAAAATCTAACGGACCGTCAGAAACCGCGGGAAGGGGCCGGACGTGGGGAACTTCTTGGCAGGCAAGGTCGTCGCCGTGACCGGTGCCGGACGGGGCATCGGGCGCGCGGTCGCGCTCGCGGCGGCGGCCGAGGGCGCGCAGGTCGTCGTCAACGACTACGGGGTCGCCGCGGACGGAACCTCGCCCACCAGCGAGGTCGCCGAAGCGGTCGTCAAGGAGATCGTGGCGGCGGGCGGCGAGGCGGTCGCGGTCGCCGACGACATCTCCACGATGGCCGGGGGCCGGCGGGTCGTGGACACGGCGGTGGCGGCGTTCGGCCGCATCGACGGGGTCGTGTGCGTGGCCGGGATCCTTCGCGAGCGCATGCTGTTCAACATGACCGAGGAGGAGTGGGACCCGGTGGTCGCCACCCACCTCAAGGGCACGTTCACCGTCTTCCGGGCGGCCTCGGCGGTCATGCGCAGGCAGCGCTCGGGCACCCTGATCGGCTTCACCAGCGGCAACCACCAGGGCTCCGTCTCGCAGGCCAACTACAGCGCGGCGAAGGGCGGGATCATCTCGCTCGTGCGGAGCGCCGCGCTGGGCCTGAACAAGTACGGGGTGACGGCGAACGCGGTGGCACCGGTGGCCCGCACGCGGATGTCCGCGGGCGTCCCCATGGAGCTGGCCGAGATCGGCGAGCCGGAGGACGTGGCCGCGCTGGTGGTCTACCTGCTGTCCGACGGGGCGGCGGAAGCGGGGATCACCGGGCAGGTGTACACGATCGCCGGGCCGAAGATCGCGGTGTGGGCCCAGCCGCGTGAGCTGCGCTCCGCCTACGCCGAGGGCTCCTGGACGCCGGAGCGGATAGCGGAGTTCCTGCCGGGGTCCGTCGGGGTGGATCCGATGCCGATGCTGTCCCAGCTCGTGGCGATGGAGTCCGCGGCACGGGCCGGGGACCGCCCTAACGCCCGGTAGCACGGGGCGTGTTGACGTCTCGCGGCTGCGGGTCCGCCGTGGCTTCTCGCGCAGTTCCCCGCGCCCCTTCCGGGGCGCATGACCTCAGGTGGGCTTCATGGATTTCGGGTTCGGTGAAGAGGACGACGCGTTTCGCCGGGAGGCGCGGGAATGGCTGGCGGGGCACGTCGACAGCGCGACGGACCGGCGTGGCTGGGAACGCAGCCTCGGCGCGGCCGGGTGGATCGGGATCGGCTGGGCCGAGGCGGGCTACGGGAACCGCACCGCCACGCTCACCCAGCAGGTCGTCTGGGCCGAGGAGTACGCGCGCTCGGGGGCGCCCGCGCGGTCCGGGCACATCGGTGAGAACCTGCTCGCGCCCACCCTCGTCGCGCACGGCACCGAGGAACAGAAGAAGCGGTTCCTGCCGCCGGTCGCCGCGGGCGCGGAGCTGTGGTGCCAGGGGTACAGCGAGCCCGGTGCCGGGTCGGACCTGGCCGGGGTGCGGACCGCCGCCGTACGGGAGGGGGAGCGGTACCGCATCAGCGGGCAGAAGATCTGGACCTCGCTCGCGCAGGAGGCCGACTGGTGTTTCGTGCTCGCCCGCACCGAGCCCGGCTCCCGCCGGCACCACGGGCTGAGCTTCCTGCTCGTACCCATGGACCAGCCCGGCCGCATCGACGTCCGGCCCATCCGGCAGATGACCGGCACCAGCGACTTCAACGAGGTCTTCTTCGACGGGGCGTACGCGCGCGCGGAGCATGTCGTCGGGGGCGAGGGGCAGGGCTGGCGGGTGGCGATGAGCCTGCTCGGGTTCGAGCGGGGAGTGTCGACACTGGCCCAGCAGATCGGTTTCACCGAGGAGCTGGGGCGGGTGGTGCGCGCGGCCGTCGCTTCGGGTGCGCTGCGCGATCCGGTCGTGCGGGAGCGGCTCGTACGGCAGTGGGCCGAGCTGCGGACCATGCGCTGGAACGCCCTGCGCACGCTCGGCGGCTCCGGCGACCCGGGCGCGCCCAGTGCGGCCAAGCTGCTCTGGGCCGGCTGGCACCAGCGGCTGGGCGAACTGGCGGTGCGCGTCAGGGGTGCGGCGGCCTCCGTGGGGCCGGCGGACTGGTCGCCGTCGGCGCCGTACGGACTCGACGCGGACCAGCACCTGTTCCTCTTCTCCCGGGCCGACACCCTCTACGGCGGCTCCGACCAGGTCCAGCGCACGATCATCGCCGAGCGCGTGCTCGGTCTGCCCAAAGAGCCCAAGGGGGCCGTGTGATGCGTGGAGTGGTGTTCGACGGCAAGCGGGTCCAGGTGGTGGACGACCTGGTGGTGCGGGCGCCGGGCGCCGGTGAGGTGCTGGTCGCGATCAAGGCGGCCGGGCTGTGCCACAGCGACCTGTCCGTGGTGGACGGCACCATTCCGTTCCCGGTGCCGGTGGTGCTGGGGCACGAGGGTGCCGGGGTGGTCGAGGCGGTCGGCGCCGGGGTCACGCATGTCGCGCCCGGCGACCACGTCGCGCTGTCCACGCTCGCGAACTGCGGTACGTGCCCGGAGTGCGACCGGGGCCGGCCGACCATGTGCCGGCAGGCGATCGGGCGCCCGGGCAAGCCGTTCACACGGGGCTCGGAACCGGTCCATCAGTTCGCCTCCAACTCGGCGTTCGCGGAACGTACGGTCGTCAAGGCCGTACAGGCGGTGCCGATCCCGAAGGACATCCCCTGGGAGTCCGCCGCGCTGATCGGCTGCGGGGTGCTCACGGGGGTGGGGGCGGTGCTGAACCGGGCCCGCGTGGACCGGGGGGACAGCGTCGTCGTCATCGGCACCGGCGGGATCGGGCTGAACGTGCTGCAGGGCGCGCGGCTCGCCGGGGCGCTCAGGATCGTCGCCGTGGACGCCAACCCGGCCAAGGAGGAGGCGGCCCGGCAGTTCGGCGCGACCGACTTCCTGACCTCGGCGCGGGGGGTGAGGGAGCTGCTGCCCACGGGCGCCGACCACGTCTTCGAGTGCGTCGGCCGGGTGGAGCTGATCCGGCAGGCGATCGACCTCCTCGACCGGCACGGCCAGGCGGTCCTGCTCGGGGTGCCCCCCGCGACGGCCGAGGCGTCCTTCCTCGTCTCCTCGCTCTACCTCGACAAGTCCGTCCTGGGCTGCCGCTACGGCTCCTCGCGCCCCCAGCGGGACATCGCCCTGTACGCCGAGCTGTACCGCCAAGGGCGGCTGCTGCTGGACGAGTTGGTGACGGCCGCCTGTCCGGTGGAGGACTTCGAGAAGGCGCGGGCGGACGCGGAGGCGGGGCGGGTGGCCCGGGCGGTCCTGACGTTCTGAGCCCCCTGGTTCGGCCAGCACACCTAGAGCGTCCCGTTCACCCCGGCCGGTCCGCCGACGGCCGTGCGGAAGGTGCGCCGGTACGTCGTCGGTGTGACGCCCAGGGCCTGCTGGAGGTGCTGGCGCATGGACTGGGCGGTGCCGAAGCCCGCTTCGCGGGAGACCTGGTCGACGGACAGGCCGGTGGTCTCGAGGAGATGGCGGGCGCGTTCGACGCGCTGCTGGGTGAGCCACTGGCCCGGGCTGACGCCGACCTCCTCGCGGAAGCGGCGGGTGAAGGTGCGCACCGACATGGCCTCCTGTTCGGCCATGTCGCGCAGTTGGATCGGCTCCTGCAGGCGGCCGAGCGCCCAGGCGCGGGCGGCGGTCGTGGAGGCCATCTGCGGGTCGGGGACGGGGCGTTCGATGTACTGGGCCTGGCCGCCGTCGCGGTGCGGCGGTACGACCGTGCGCCGGGCCACGTCGTTGGCGACCGCCGTGCCGAAGTCGCGGCGCACCATGTGCAGGCACAGGTCGATCCCGGCGGCCACCCCGGCCGAGGTGAGCACGTCGCCGTCGTCGATGAACAGCACGTCCGCGTCCACCTTGATCCGCGGGAACATCCGCTGGAAGCGCTCGGCGTCGGCCCAGTGCGTGGTCGCCGGCCGGCCGTCGAGGCGGCCGGCAGCGGCGAGGACGTAGACGCCGGTGCAGATGGAGGCGAGCCGGGTGCCGGGGCGGATGCGGTCGAGGGCGGCGGCCAGATCGCCGGTGAGCCGGCCCTCCTCGAAGACCGGGCCGAGTTCGTACGACGCCGGGACGATCACCGTGTCGGCCTCGGCCAGTGCCTCCGGGCCGTGCGGGACGTGCACGGCGAAGTCGGCGTCGGTCTCGACGGGTCCGGGCGGCCGTACCGAGCAGGTCACGACCTCGTACAGGTGCCGCCCCCGCTCGTCCTTGGGGCGGCCGAAGATGCGGTGCGGGATGCCCAGTTCGAAGGGGAGGAGGCCGTCCAGGGCGAGGACGGCGACCCGGTGCGGACGGAAACGCCCGGATCGCTCAGCGACATCGGCCATGGCCCGATCCTAGCGAATGCTGTCCCTCGGGCCACTCGTTGTGCGGGGCCGGAGAACGGAGGCTTTATGACGTGACTCAGACAAGCCCAGCCGCAGCCCCCGCCCAGGCCGCCCCGCCCGCGCGGCACCACCGTGTGCACCGCGCCTGGTTCGTCGCCGCCGTCACCTTCGTCACGATCATCGGCGCGGCCGCCTTCCGTTCCCTGCCCGGCCTGCTCATCGACCCGCTGCACCAGGAGTTCGGCTGGTCGCGCGGCACGATCGGCGCGGCGGTCTCCATCAACCTCGCGCTCTACGGCCTCACCGCCCCCTTCGCCGCCGCGCTGATGGACCGGTTCGGCATCCGCCGGGTGGTCGCCGTCGCGCTGACCGTGATCGCGGCCGGCTCGGGCCTGACCGTGTGGATGACGGCGGCCTGGCAGCTGTGGCTGTGCTGGGGTCTGCTGGTGGGCCTCGGCTCCGGCTCGATGGCGCTCGCCTTCGCGGCGACGGTCACCAACCGCTGGTTCACCGAGCGGCGCGGCCTGGTCAGCGGCATCCTGACCGCCGCGTCCGCCTCCGGCCAGCTGATCTTCCTGCCGGTGCTGTCCTGGATCGTCGAGCACCACAGCTGGCGTCCGGCCGCCGTGACGGTCGCCCTGGCCGCCCTCGCGGTGGTCCCGTTCGTCTGGATCCTGCTCCGCGACCACCCGGCCGACATCGGTGTGAAGCCCTACGGCGCACGGGAGTTCCTGCCCAAGCCGCCGCCGGTCACCGGTGCCGCCCGCCGGACCCTCACCGTGCTGTCCACCGCGGTCCGCACCGGCACGTTCTGGCTGCTCGCCGGCACCTTCGCGATCTGCGGCGCCTCCACCAACGGCCTGATCCAGACCCACTTCGTGCCCGCCGAGCACGACCACGGCATGCCGGTCACCACGGCGGCCTCGCTGCTCGCGGTCATCGGCGTGTTCGACGTGGCCGGCACGATCGCCTCCGGCTGGTTCACCGACCGCTTCGAACCGCGCCGCCTGCTCGCGGTGTACTACGCCCTGCGCGGCCTCTCCCTGCTCTTTCTCCCGATGCTGCTGGGCCCGGCCGTCCACCCCCCGATGCTCTTCTTCATCGTCTTCTACGGCCTCGACTGGGTGGCCACCGTCCCGCCCACCCTGGCCCTGTGCCGGGAGCAGTTCGGTGAGGACAGCGCCATCGTCTTCGGCTGGGTGCTCGCCTCCCACCAGATCGGCGCGGCCCTGGTCGCCTACCTCGGCGGCCTCGCCCGCGACGTCTTCGGCTCCTACGACCTCGTCTGGTACGCCGCCGGCACCCTGTGCGCCGCGGCGGCCCTGATGTCCCTGGTGATCCGCCGCCCGGCCGCACTGGCCCCGCCGGCGGCGGCAGCCTGAACCACCCGCCCTGCCCTAGGAACCGATCCAGGCGAACCGCCCCCGGTGGAACAGCAGGGGCTCGCCGTCGCCCCTCGCGCCCAGGGCGTCCACCCGGCCCACGACGATCAGGTGGTCGCCGCCGGTGTGCACGGCGTGGACGGTGCAGTCGATCCAGGCGGCGGTGCCGGCCAGGCGCGGCGACCCGGAGACGGGCGCCGCGTCGTAGGCCACCCCCGCGAACTTGGCTGCGCCGCTCACCGCGAAGGCCCGGCACAGCTCGGCCTGGCCTGCGCCGAGCACGTTGACACAGAAGACGCCGGCCCGGGCGATCCGCGGCCAGGTGGCCGACGTGCGGCCCACCAGGAAGCAGACCAGGGGCGGTTCGAGGGAGAGGGAGGAGAAGGACTGGCAGGCGAAGCCGGCGGGGCCCGCTTCGTCCTCGGCGCCGGGGGCGGTGATGACCGTGACCCCGGTCGCGAAGTGGCCCAGCACCCGGCGGAACTCGCCCGGCTCCACCGGTGCCCGCTCGTCCTCCCGGACGCACCGCAATTCCGGCCGCGGCAACGGCTCCACGGCCCTTCGCCCCAGATACCGGACGGCGGCTGCCGCCGCCCCTGCGTGTCCCATCACGTCCTCCATTGAAGCTGACGGATCGTCAGATGGGAAGCCCGGTGACGGCCCCGTACCTCACCGCCCGCGGAACTGAGGCCCGCGCCGCTCCACGAACGCCCGCAGCCCTTCCCGGGCGTCCTGGGTCGTCATGTTGATCTCCTGGGCCCAGGCCTCGGCCGCGAAGGCGGTCGCACGGTCCGCTTCGAGGGAGGTGTTCACCAGGTGCTTGGTCAGGGCGAGGGCCCTGGTGGGGCCGGCCGCCAGGCGGGTGGCCCAGGCGTGGGCCGTCTTCTCCAGGCCGTCGTCGGGCACGACCCTGTTGACGAGTCCCGCCCGCTCCGCGTCCGCCGCCGAGAGCGCGTCCCCGAAGAACATCAGCTCCTTCGCGCGCTGCGGGCCGAGGAGACGCGGGAGTAGATAGGCGCCGCCGGCGTCCGGCACCAGTCCCCGGCGTACGAACACCTCGATGAAGCGCGCCGACTCGGCGGCCAGGACCAGGTCGCAGGCCAGGGCCAGGTGCGCGCCGAGCCCCGCCGCCGTGCCGTTCACGGCGGCGATCACCGGCTTCTCGCAGTCCAGTACGGCCGCGATCAGCCGCTGGGCGCCCAGGCGCAGCATCCGGGCCACGTCCCCGGGGAGCCGTTCCCCGGAGCCGGAGCCGGAGCCGGAGCCGGAGCCGGAGCCGGAGCCGGAGCCGGAGCCGGAGCCGGAGCCGGAGCCGGAGCCGGAGCCGGTGTCGGTGCCCCGCAGGTCCGCCCCCGCGCAGAAGCCGCGGCCGGTGCCGGTCAGGACCACGGCCCGGGTCTCCGGATCCGCCGAGGCCGCGGTGAACAGCTCGGTCAGCCGGTCCCGCATGGGGGGTGTGAGGGCGTTCAGGGAATCCGGGCGGGACAGCGTCACATACGCGACGCGGTCCCTGACCTCGTGCGCGACCCCGATGCCCGTCACCGGCACACCACCAGGGCGTCCAGCGCCACCGCGCCCTGCCCCCTCGGCAGGACCATCAGCGGGTTGATGTCCAACTCGGCGATGTGGTCGCCGAGTTCCATCGCCATGCGCTGGACCCGCAGGATCACCTCGACCAGGGCGTCGCGGTCGGCCGGCGGCCGGCCCCGGACGCCGTCCAGCAGGGCCCGGCCGCGCAGTCCGGCGAGCATGGCATGGGCCTGGTCCTCGCCGAACGGCGGGATGCGGACCGCCGTGTCGCGCAGGACCTCGACCAGGATCCCGCCGAGGCCCGCCGTCACGGTCGGACCGAACAGGTCGTCGTGCGTGACCCCCACGACCATCTCCACACCCTGTTCGACCATCTGGCACACCAGGATCCCGTCCAGCGAGACCCCCTCGTAGCGGGCGATGTCCGTCAGCTCGCGGTAGGCCTCCCGGACCTGGCTGGCCGACGTCAGGGCGACCTTCACCAGGCCGAGTTCGGTCTTGTGGGCGATCTGCGCGCCGGACGCCTTCATCACCACCGGGTAGCCGATCTGGGCGGCCGCGCGGACGGCCGCCGCCGCGCTGGTCACCAGCTGCTCGCGCGGGACCCGGATGCCGTAGGCGCGCAGCAGTTGTTTGGCCGCGTGCTCGCTGAGCTGCCGGCCCGGGCTCATCAGGGCCTCCGCCTTGCGGAAGGAGGGGGAGGGGGTGCGCGGGGCCTCGTCGAAGGGGGAGCGGTAGCCGCTCACGAACGCGTGGTGGTCCAGCCAGGCGCGGACGGCCGTCAGGCAGTTGCCCACCGTGCGGAACGTGGCCACCCGGGAGGAGCCGAGCAGCACCTCGCGGTACGCGGGCTCCGTGCCCACCGGGGAGCCCCACACCACGCAGACCAGTTTGTCCGTCTCCTCGGCCGCCGCCACCAGGTCCGCCACCAGCTTGTCGCTCAAGGGCGGGAAGGGGCCCGTGACCGGGCAGACCAGGACGCCGACCGAGGGGTCCGCGAGGAGCGCGTCGATGATCTTCCGGCCGCGCCGGTCGCCGACCGGGTGCCCGCCGTTGTCCACCGGGTTGGCCACGCTCAGGTACTCCGGTATCCACTGGTGCAGCTCGGCCTGCTTGGCCTGCGACAGGCGGGGGAGGCGGAGTCCGGCCGCCGTGGCCAGGTCGGCGACGTGCGCGCCCGTGCCGCCGGAGATCGAGTAGACGGCCACGCCGTCCGCCAGCGGTGCCCGCGCCCGCGCCAACAGGGCTGCTGTGTCCTGGAGTTCGTCCAGCCCGTCGACGCGCACCACCCCGTACTGGCGCATCGCCGCGTCCACCACGTCGTCGGCGCCGGTGAGCTTGCCCGTGTGCGAGGCGGCCGTGCGCGCGCCGGCCTCGGTGCGGCCCACCTTCACCGCGACCACCGGCACCCTGCGGCGGGCGGCGCGGTCGGCGGCCAGCAGGAAGGCGCGGCCGTCCTTCAGGCCCTCCACGTAGGCGGCGATGGCGCCGACCTCGGGCTGCTCGGCGAAGTACGAGATGAAGTCGGCGCTCTCCAGGTCGGCCTCGTTGCCGGTGGGTGCCCAGTGCGAGAGGCGGATGCCCAGCTGCTGGAGCGAGAACACCGGGCGGCCCTGGTGGCCGGACTGGGTGATCAGCGCGATCGCCGGGCCGGTCAGGTCGTCCCGGAAGCGCTCGAAGGCGTTCAGGTTGGTGTTCGGGCCCAGCAGGCGCAGGCCGGAGCGGCGTACGGCGTCCGCGAGCCGCTCCTGGGCCGCGGCGCCCGCCTCGCCGGTCTCGGCGAACCCGGAGGCGAAGGCGACCGCGAACTTCACCTTGGCGTCGGCCAGTTCCTCGATCACCGGCAACGGGTCGGCGACCAGCAGGACGGCGAGGTCCACCTGCCCGGGCGGCAGTTCGGCGACGGAGGCGGCGCAGGGGACGCCGAAGACCGAGGGGCGGGTCGGATGCACCGGATGCACCCGCGCCCCCACCCGCCCGGCCCAGTCCAGCAGCTGCCGGGTGATCCCGGTGTTCGGGCGTCCGTCCGCGTCCGAGGCGCCGATCACGGCGACCGACTCGGGCCGGAAGAAGCGGGTCAGGTCCGGTACGTCCGCGTACAGCGGCCGCCCGCCGACGTCGAGGTCGTCGACCCGGTCGTGGACGACGGGCCCGGGCCGCTGCTCGCCGCAGGCGATGACCCGGGCCCGGCGGGAGTCGGTGGTGAGGGTGCCGTGGGTTGATCCAAGCATCGGTCCGCCCGCTCCTGTGAGACAGCACAAGTAAACTGACGCTGTGTCAGATTACTGAACTGACGCACGGTCAGGAACTGGTCGGACATTCAAAGTTACCGGCGGGTGCGAACCCCTGTCATCGAAGGTGCCCGGCGATCGCCTTCGCGATCCGCCCGGCGTCGAGCGCCAGCTCGCGGAACATCCCGCTGATCGGGTTGGTGAACCCGGTGAAGTACAGCCCGGGCGCCTGCGCGGGCGCCCGGCCGCCGTGCACGACCGGCCTGCCGTGCCCGTCCAGCACCCCGAGGTGCCCGACCAGGCTCTCCAGTGCCCGGGTGTATCCCGTCGCCGCGATCACGGCGTCCGGTGAGATCCGGGTGCCGTCGGCGAGGGCGACCTTTCCGGGGCTGCCGCCCTCGAACGACTCGACGGCGGCCACGATCTCCACCGCGCCCCCGCGCACGGCGTCGACCAGGCCGACGTCCTGCACCGGGATCGCCCCCTGCCGCACCCTGCTGTACAGGCCGGTGTCCGGGCGCGGCAGCCCGTGTGCCGCAAGGTCCGGCACGGTCGCCTTCGCGAGCGGTCCGGCGAGCCGGTCCACGAGTCCCACCGGCAGCCGCCGTACCAGCACGCCCGTGTACTGGGCGGCCCAGCCGAGCGTTGAGCGGCGCAGGATGTGCGGGACGGTCCGCACGGCCAGCCGCACCCGCGCGGCCCCGCTCTCCGCCAGGTCCACGGCGATCTCGGCGCCGGTGTTGCCGACGCCGACGACCAGCACGTCCCGGCCGGCGTACGGCTCGGCGTTGCGGTAGGCGCCGGCGTGCAGGAACTCCCCGCCGTACGCCGCCAGGCCCAGCCAGTCGGGCAGGTGCGGGGTGTGGTTGTGGCCGGTGGCGACGACCACCGCGCTGCCGGTCAGCTCGCGCCCGCCGGAGGCGTGCAGCAGCCAGCCGGTGCCGTCCCCGGTCCGCTCGACGCGGAAGACCTCGACCCCGGTGACGATCTCCAGCTCATGGTGCTCGGCGTACTTCTCCAGGTACCGCAGCACGTCGTCCCGGGCCACCCAGCGCCCGAACCTCCGGGGGATCTTCAGGCCCGGCAGGGCGGACAGCCGCCGGGTGGTGTGCAGCCGGAGACGGTCGTAGTGGCCCCGCCAGGACGCGCCCACCGCGTCGGCCTTCTCCAGGATCACGGCCCGTATGCCCCGCGCCCGCAGCGCGTACGCGGCGGCCAGACCGCCCGGGCCCGCACCGATCACATAGACCGGGCGGCCGTCGGAGGTCGGGGAGAACTGCGCGGAAGCGGAGCGTGAGTCGGCCATGCTCGGAGCGTAATCACTGGCCAGGTTGATGGGTCTCGGTCAAGACCGGAATTGGTTGCGGATTGATCACGCATGTAGGAGGAGTGGGTGGGGCCGGTGACGTAGGACACCTGGTTGTGGCGGTACGGCGTTCGGCCCCGCCCCGCGTACTGGTTCCACATCCTGGGTCCCGCGAGTGGGCTTCCCCCGACTTCTGACGTACCGTCAGATCCATGGACTCCATAGGGATGGCCGGCCCCCACTGGCTGGCGGTGCTGCGGATCGGTCTCGGTCTGTGGTGGCTGGAGAGCTGGCGGCACAAGGACAAGAAGGCCTGGTTCGAGCGGGGCAGCGGCATCGCGTGGGCGGCGGGGATCGCGGAGAAACACCGCTGGGCGCCGGTACGCACCGGCTTCGAGACGATGGTGAGACCGCACCCGAAGCTGATGGCGTACGTCGTCGCCTACGCCGAACTCGCCCTCGGGCTCGGCCTGATCCTCGGCTTCCTGACCCCGGTGGCGCTGATCGGCGGCCTGCTGCTGAACGTCATCTACTTCGTGCTGATGATCCACGACTGGGCGGAGCAGGGCCAGAACTCGATGATGGCGCTGATCTCGCTCGTCGGGTTCTTCGGGATGGCGTGGCAGACCTGGTCGCTGGACGCGTGGCTGGGGTGGTTCTGATGGGGGCGGCGCGCCACGACCTTCCGGAGCCCGACGCCCTCACGCGCCCCTACTGGGAGGCGGCCGCGCGGGGCCGGCTGCTGATCCGCCGCTGCGGGGCCTGCGGCCGGGCCCACCACTACCCCCGCGAGTTCTGCCCGCACTGCTGGAGCGAGGACGTGACCTGGCAGGAGGCGAGCGGCCGGGCCGTGCTCTACACCTGGTCCACGGTCCACCGCAACGACCTGCCGCCCTTCGCCGGGCGCACGCCGTACGTCGCCGCCGTGGTCGACCTCGCCGAGGGACCGCGGATGATGACGCAGATCGTGAACTGCGCGGACGGGGCCCTGACGGCGGGGATGGCGCTGCGGGTGGCGTACCGGGACGGAAATCCGGTGTTCGAGCCCGACGCCGGACCGGATGATAGGGGTGCATGAGCCCCGAGAACTGGTATCTCACCGAAGACCTCGACGAGTTCCTCGCCCGCGCGGGCGGCTTCCTGCACTCCCGCCCGGCGCCGCACACGGTGGCCCTGACGGTGACGGACGCGCTGCGCCGCCGCGGCCCCCACGTCTTCGGCCCCGAGGACCCCGTCTTCGGAGTTCTGGAGGACGCACCGGACGAGGGCGGCGCCGGAGCGGTCCGCGCGGTCCTGCTGCACACCCCGCCCTTCCCCCTGCACGTCACCGCGCTCACCCCGGCAGGGGCGGACGCCCTGGCGGCCCGGCTCGCGGACCTGGACCGCGCGGTCCCGGGGGTCTCCGGGCCGCAGGAGACGGCGCAGGCCTTCGCGGCGGCCTGGCAGCGCAGGACCGGCGCGGCGGGCACGGTCCAGCAGCGGCAACGGCTGTACCGGCTGGCCGAGTTGACGGTCCCGGAGCCGGCGCCCGAGGGGCGGGCCCGGCTCGCGGTCGGCGGGGACCGCGAGCTGCTGGCCCGCTGGTACCGGGAGTTCGCGGGGGCCACCGCACAGGAGGCCGGCATGGACCCGGCCGAGTGGGCCGACACCCGCATCGCCCACGACGGCGTCACCCTCTGGGAGACCCCGGACGGCACCCCCGTCTCCATGGCCGGCACCACCCCGGAGATCGCCGGCCAGGTCCGCATCGCCCGCGTCTACACCCCGGCCGGGCTGCGCGGCCGGGGCTACGCGGGCGCGGCCACGGCGGAGGCGAGCCGGGTCGCGCGGGAGGCGGGCGCCGCGGAGGTGCTGCTCTTCACGGACCTCGCCAACCCGACGAGCAACGCCCTCTACCAGCGGATCGGCTACCGGCCGGTGGCGGACTCCACGGTGTGGAGGTTCGGGGACTCCGCCGGGTGAGCCGCATGCCCCACGGCGGGTCGGCGCACCGACAGGGCGAACGTTGCCTGTTGGGCACTAAGGCCAGAGCAACGTCCTGCTCCAGCCGAACTCCGTGCTCCGGTACTCCAGTCGTACGTGCCGGCGGTCCGGGTCCCCCTGGAAGAACTCCACCGTCTCGGGGCGCAGCCGGTACAGGGTCCAGGTCGGGGACGGCTCGGCCGGGTTGGCCCGCGCGCGCTCCCAGGCCGCCTCCGAGGCCCGGCGCAGCTCCTCGACCGAGGAGAGGTCCTCGCTCTGGCGGCCCGTGAGCGCGGCGGCCAGCGCGCCCGTCGAGCGGGCGTGCAGATCCGCCTGGCTCTGGCCCGCCGGTGCCGCCGTCACCGGCCCGCGCACCCGCACCTGGCGGCCCAGCACCGGCCAGTAGAAGGCCAGGGCCGCGGACGGGTGTGCGGTCAGGGCGCGGCCCTTGCGGCTGGTGCGGTGCGTGGCGAAGGTCCAGCCGTCCGCGTCGGCGCCGTGCAGCATCACGATCCGTACGTCGGGCTCGCCCGCCTCGTCGACGGTCGCCAGCGACATCGTGTGCGGCTCCGGCTGCCCCGCGGCCACCGCGTCCGCGAACCAGTCCGTGAACAGCAGCAGCGGTGTCGGCGGGGCGGTGTCCGGGTCGAACGGGCGCAGGTCCGTGACCTTCGGGTCCCATACCCGCAGTGACCTCAGCAGCGCGTGAAGATCCGTTTCCATGCCCCGAGTATCACCACTGAGTCATCCGTTCGGTGCCGCCCGCCGACGCGCACAGGTGGCTCCGGGTGCGCGAGCGCCGCGGTGCGCG
The DNA here is from genome assembly GCF_001636945.3 of Streptomyces sp. FXJ1.172. NCBI lineage: Bacteria > Bacillati > Actinomycetota > Actinomycetes > Kitasatosporales > Streptomycetaceae > Streptomyces > Streptomyces sp. FXJ1.172. The sequence goes on from NZ_CP119133.2 coordinate 5,334,769, forward strand.
GACGCTGGTGGGCACGGGCCTCGGGACCACGGGACGCAGGGTGAGGGGCGATGATCGTAACGGTGGTGTCGATGCCGGAGGGGGCCCGGCGCAGGACGAGCAGCTGGCCCGGCGGCCAGGCCTGGGAGAGGAGGAGCTGGCCTGGTTCGGCCGGATGGACGAGCCGGTACGGGCCGACTTCCTGGGGGACGTCCTCGGCCTGGCGGCGCGCATCGGGGGACACCTGCGACGGGAGAGGCCCATGACTCCGTGGCCGTGCTCTTCCTCATGCTCCAGGAGGCCCTCGCGACCTTCCGGCGGGCCGCGGTCGCGACCCTGCTGGAGGTGGAGGAGCTGGAGGACGCCATGTTCGAGCGGCGGCGCCCCGAGCACGTCTACCGGCTGGTGCAGCTGCGCCGCCGCGCGGCCCTGCTGCACCACTCGCTGCTGCCCTGCCTCCACGTGGTGGACGAGGTCATCACCCGCAGGCTGATGAGCCGCGACTTCCCCGCGGAGCGGCGGCGGCCCGCCCGGGAGTTCCAGCACGCCGGGCGTACGGTCCTCACGGCGATCGAGGCCCTCCAGGACGCCGTCCGCCGGGCCCTCGCCGGCTACTCGGCCCTGGTCGCGGGCGAGCAGAACGGCGTGATCAACCGGCTGGCCATCGTCTCGGTGATCTTCCTGCCGCTGTCGTTCCTGACCGGGTTCTTCGGCATGAACTTCACGTTCCTGGCGGACGAGCTGGAGAGCCGGGACGAGTTCTGGCTGCTCGCCGTGGGACTTCAGGTGCTCGTCCTGTTCGGCTCCCTGTACGTGCTGTACCGCACCCGGATCTGGCGCAGCCTGCGCGACGACGACTAGGAGGCCTGCGGGTCAGCGGCCCAGCACCACCGTGCCCGACGAGCAGAACCAGCCGCCGGTGCCCGAGGCGACCCCGAGCCGGGGCACGTCCCCGTCCCGGCCCCGCACCTGCCGTTCGCCCGCCTCCCCGCGCAGCTGCCGTACCGCCTCCACCAGGAGGAACAGCCCGCGCATCCCGGGGTGCTGGGCCGACAGGCCGCCCCCGTCCGTGTTCACCGGCAGCTCCCCGCCCCGCACCAGCAGCCGGCCCTTGCCCACGAACGCCCCGCCCTCGCCCTTCGCGCAGAAGCCCAGGTCCTCCAGGGTCACCAGGGTCATGTAGGTGAAGGCGTCGTAGATCTCCGCGAAATCCATCTCGGCGGGGCCCACACCGGCCCGCTCGAAGGCCAGCCGTCCGCTCACCGCCGCCGGTGACACCGTGAAGTCCGCCCACTCGGACATCGTCGCGTGCGAGGTGTGCTCGCCCGTGCCGAGGACCCAGACGGGGGCCGTACGGCAGTCCCGTACGTACTCCTCGGCCGCCAGCAGCACCGCCGCCCCGCCGTCCGAGCGCAGACAGCAGTGCAGCTTGGTGAAGGGGTCGGCGATCATCGGGCCGGCCAGGACGTCGTCCACCGTGACCGGGTCGCGGAACATCGCCTCCGGGTTCAGCGCCGCGTTGGCCCGGGCCTGCACCGCGACCTCGGCCAGCTGCTCGACGGTCGTGCCGTGTTCGATCATGTGGCGGCGGGCGGCCATCGCGTACTTGGCGATCAGCGTGTGGCCGTAGGGGACTTCGAACTGCAGGGGCCCGCGGGCGCCGAAGGACAGGTCGCCCGTCCTGCGGCCCGCCTTGATGTCCGCCTGGGCCGTCGAGCCGTAGACGAGGAGGACGGCGTTCGCGTGGCCCGCCGCGATCGCGTCGGCCGCGTGCGCCGCCATCACCTCCCAGGCCGAGCCGCCGACCGAGGTGGAGTCCACCCAGGTCGGGCGCAGGCCCAGGTACTCGGCGACCTCGACCGGGGCCAGCGTGCCGAGCCCCGCCGAGGCGAGACCGTCGACCACCGCGCGGTCCAGGCCCGCGTCGGCGAGGGCGCGGCGGGCGGCCTGCGCGTGCAGGGCGTACGCCGTCGCGTCGGCCACGCGTCCGCAGTCCGACAGGGCCACACCGACGACGGCGACTTTCCGGCTCCCGCGACTCATGGAAGGGCTCCTCCCCCTGGGCATCTCGCTGTGTCCCTCCTAATATGACGCCCCGTCAGATATGCAGGGAAGGGCAGGGCCGGCCATGGACACGCGCCTCACCGCCGAGCAGGACGAGATCCGCCGCACCCTGCGCGAGCTGCTGCACAAGCGCTGCGGCTCGCCGGAGCTGCGGGCGGCCGTGGACGGCCCGGCCGGGTACGACCCCCAGCTGTGGTCCGCCCTCGCCGACCAGCTCGGCCTGCCGGGGCTCGCCCTGCCCGAGCGGTACGGCGGCGTCGGCTGCTCGGTCACCGAACTGGCCCTCGCCTGCGAGGAGACCGGCCGGGCCCTCGCCCCCTCCCCGCTGCTCGCCACCTGCGTCCTCACCGCCCCGCTGATCCTCGCCCTGGGGACGGACGCCCAGCGCGCCGGACTGCTGCCCCCGCTGGCCGCCGGCACCCGCACCGCGGCCCTCGCCGTACCGGGGACCGACCTCGCCACCGCGCTCGCCCTGAGCGGCGGGAACGAGCGGTACGCCGCCGGCGGCGGACGGGCCGGGGGCGTCCAGGCCCGGCGGACGGCGGACGGCTGGCTGCTGTACGGGCAGGCCGACCAGGTGCTGGACGGGCACAGCGCGGGCCTGCTGCTCGTCGCCGCGCACACCGGCGGGTTCGCCCGGTCCCGGACCCGGCTGTTCCTGGTCCCGGCGGACGCGTCAGGTGTCGTGCGCACCCGGCAGACCGCCCTCGACGCCACCCGCTCCCAGGCCCGCGTCCAATTGCGGGACGTGCGCGCCGAGTTGCTGGGCGAGGAGGAGGCGGACGACAGGGCCGTCCGGTCCGCCCTCGCCGCCCTCGGGGACCGTGCCGCCACCGTGCTCGCCTGCGAGGCCGTGGGGGCGGCCGGCCGGGTGCTGGAGCGGACCGTGGAGTACGTCCGGCAGCGCGAGCAGTTCGGGCGGCCCGTCGGCTCCTTCCAGGCGGTGAAACACCGGCTGGCCGACGTGTATGTGGCGGTGCAGGCGGCGCGCTCGGCCGCGTACTACGCCGCCTGGGGGACGGCACACGGCGAGCACGTGGGCGCACTGGCGCTCGCCCAGGCCCTGGAGGCGCTGCGGACGGCCGCCGCCGAGGGCATCCAGCTGCACGGCGGGATCGGCTTCACCTGGGAGCACGACGCCCACCTCTACTTCAAACGGGCGGCCGGGGACGAGCTGCTGTTCGGGCCGCCGCACCGGCTGCGGGACCGGGCCGCCGAGACCTCCGGGCTCTTCGCGCACGGGGAGGCGACCGTCTGATGGCCGCCTTCGGTGTCCGCCTCGTCCAGCGGGTCTCGTCCACCCGGGCCTTCGCCAGGGTCGCCCCGCACGTCGTCCCGGCACTCGACCGTACCGTCCACCGCCTCACCCGGGGCAAGGTGCTGCTCAGCGCCCGGATGCTGCCCGGGGTGATCCTCACGTCCACCGGTGCCCGCAGCGGACTGCTCCGCCGGACCCCGCTGGCCTGCATGCCGGAGGCGGACGGGAAGAGCTGGGTGCTGGTCGGCTCGAACTTCGGCCGGGAGGGGCACCCGGCCTGGACCCACAACCTGCTGGTGCACCCCGAGGCGTCGATCAGCTGGAAGGGCCGGGACATCCCGGTCACCGCCCGGCTGCTCGAGGGAGAGGAACGGGCTGAGGCGTGGCGGGCGGTCCTCGCCTTCTGGCCGCCGTACGCCGCGTACCAGGACCGGGTGACTAGGCAGATCCGCCTGTTCCGGCTGACTGCGGCTGCCGACGGGGCTACAGCGTAGCCAGCCGCTCCACCAGCAAGAACGCTCCGATTCCCAGCATCGCCGCCCCCGAGGTCCGCGTCACCGCCCGGGCCGCCACGGGCCGCGCGGAGAGCAGGGCGCGGGCGAGGACGCCCACGGTGAGGTAGACGGCGGCGCAGAGCGCCATGTGGAGCAGGCCGAGGGCCGCCGTCTGGGCCGGGACGGGCAGATGGGTGCCGCGCAGCGTGAGGAACTGGGGGAGGACGGAGAGGTAGAGCAACAGGCCCTTGGGGTTCAGGCCGCTGATCGTGGCGCCCCGCAGGAAGAGCCGCCCCTCGCCCGCCTCCGGCGCCTCGTCGGGCCCCGGCAAGGCCGGCCGCCGCAGCACGCCCCAGCCCAGCCACAGCAGGTACCCGGCGCCCGTGACGGTCAGGGCGGTCAGCAGCTTCGGCGAGCCCGCCACCAGGACCGCCAGGCCCGCCGTCGCCAGAACCGTGTGCAGGGCGTACCCCGAGACCAGGCCCGCGACCGCGCGCGGCACCGGGCGGCCGCGCAGCGCGGTCGCGATGACGTACGCCCAGTCGGCGCCCGGCACGCACACCAGCAGCAGGTCCACGGCGAGGAAGGAGAGGAGCAGCCCGGAGTTCATACCGGGGACATTAGGCGCGACTGGCCCGAAAGTGTTCCCGAAGTTTGCCCATGATCCCGGGTGCTGGGGGAAGATCTGCCTCATGGACGACGTAGACCGGAAAATCCTTGCCGAGCTGCAGCAGGACGGGCGGCTGACCGTGACCGAGCTGGCCGCCCGGGTGCGCCTCAGTGTCTCGCCGTGCCACCGGCGGCTGCGCGAGCTGGAGCGCTCCGGCGCCATCGAGGGCTACCGGGCGGTGGTGGACCCGGCCGCGCTCGGGCTGAACTTCGAGGCGCTGGTCTTCGTGTCCATGCGGCAGGAGGACCGGGACACGGTCGCCGGCTTCGAGCGGGCGGTCAGCGAGCTGGAGCACGTCCTCGACGCCCAGCGGCTGTTCGGCGAGCCCGACTACCTGCTGCGGATCGCCACCGCCGACCTCGCCGCCTTCCAGCGGCTGTACGACGACCGGCTCACGGCCCTGCCCGGCGTGCAGCGGCTGACGTCGACGCTGGTGATGAAGCACGTCGTACGGGACCGGCCGTTGCCCGCATAGCAGCGCAGGCGGCGGCTCACCGCTGGGTGAACCACCGCCTGCCAGACAGGACTTGGGGACCGGGAAAAAGGCGTGTGTTACTTGCTCGGCTTCTTGCCGGTCACGCCCAGGTGCACCAACAGCGCTAGGTTCGGCCTGAGTTCGGCCTGTTTCACGCCCCAGGTCGAAAAGCCCTTCTGGTGCGCCGCCACGGCCGCGAGCATCGCGACCAGCGAGCCGGCCACCGCCGCCGGGTTCACGTCCTTGTCGACCCTGCCCTTGGCCTGCAGTTCGGCGATGGAGTCCGCGAGGGAGTTGTTCACCGAATTCAGGATCTTCATCCGGATCTTGTAGAACCGTTTGTCCCCTTCGGCCGCGCCGAGGTCGACCACCCGCAGGATCGCGTCGTTCTTGCGCCAGAACTCCAGGAACCCTTCCACGAGTTCCTGCGCGGTCTGCCATCCGGACTTCCCGGCCCAGGACCGGCCCTCGAGCAGCTCGGTCAACCCGGCGCCCTCGGCGGCCATTTGCTCGGCGATCTCCAGGACGGCGCCTTCGACGTCCGGGAAGTACTGGTAGAAGGTCGCGGGCGAAGTGCCCGCCTTCCGGGCGACATCGATGACCTTGACATCCCGGTACGGGGAGGAGCTGAGCATCTCGCTGAGGCAGTCGAGCAGCTTCTGCCGGGTCGCCTGCCCGCGCCGACCGGCCACGCGGCCGTCGACGGTACGCACTTGTCCTGTCATGCCGTCAGCTTACCGAGGGGTGATCGAAGCGCGATTCGGCCGAGTGCAAATGGGGTGCACGGGGGTGCTGAGGGTGGTGTGCCTGGTCTGCGCGGTGCGCGCGGCCCGGTTACTTTGACGGCATGGCCGAAAACAGGGCATCCGCGAACGAAGAGACGCAAGAGGTGGAAGTGGTGTACGGGGAGGGGGTGCCCTGCTGGGTGGACGCCCAGCTGAACGACGTGGAGGCGGGCAAGCGGTTCTACGGTGGGCTTTTCGGGTGGACCTTCGAGCGGGCGCACGGCTCGCTCGCGCTGGCCGAGCTGGACGGGGAGCCCGTCGCCTCGCTGGCGCCGAAGGCGGACGGCCGGCTGCCCACGGTCTGGACGGTGTACTTCGCGACGCCGGACGCCGAGGCGCTCACCCGGCGGATCACGGCGGCCGGCGGCCAGGTGGTGATGCCCCCCACCCCGCTGGACGACCTGGGCACGGCCGCCCTCGCCGCCGACACCGAGGGCGCGGTGTTCGGGCTGTGGCAGCCGGGCAGCCACCGGGGCTTCGGACGCCGGCACGCGGCCGGCACCTTCGTCTGGGCCCAGCTCTACACCCGCGACACCGGCGCCGCCAACGCCTTCTACGGCGGCCTCTTCCACGACGCCCTCTTCGGCTCGGACGCCGAGCCCGACTTCGGCCGCGCCGAGGTCACCGAGGTCTTCCCCGCCGAGATGCCCCCGCACTTCCTCACCCACTTCCGGGTCGCCGATCTGGAGGACGCCCTCGGGGCCGTTCAGCGGCTCGGCGGCCGGGTGCAGGCGCCACCCTTCGAGACGTCGTACGGACGGGTGGCCGTCGTCACCGACAATCAGGGGGCGTCGTTCGCGCTCCTGCGGCGCTGAACCGTCCGCTTTGGTCATATTGATGGTGAGACACCCTGATTATCACCGGGTTCGCAACCAGCCGCCCGGCCAGGAAGAATCAGGGTGCGTGCCGCCACGGCGGTGCGGTGGTGAGACGCTGCACGTCGGTCGCGTACATATGGGGTGGCGCGGCCAGTACGGGGAGGTGGCAGGCAAGTGGATCAGCTGACACAGCACGATCCGCGACGGATTGGGCCGTTCGAGGTGCTGGGCCGGCTGGGCGCCGGCGGCATGGGGCTGGTCTATCTCGCGCGCTCGGCGTCCGGCCGGCGCGTGGCGATCAAGACGGTGCGCACCGAGCTGGCCGAGGACCAGCTCTTCCGGGTCCGCTTCACCCGCGAGGTGGAGGCGGCCCGCGCGGTCTCCGGCTTCTACACGGCGGCCGTGGTCGACGCCGACCCGCGCGCCGCCGTGCCGTGGCTCGCGACCGCGTACGTCCCCGCGCCCTCCCTCGAGGAGATAGTGAACGACTGCGGGCCGCTCCCGGCCCAGGCCGTGCGCTGGCTCGCGGCGGGCGTGGCGGAAGCCCTCCAGTCCATCCACGGCGCGGGCCTGGTCCACCGGGACCTGAAGCCCTCCAACGTGCTCGTGGTCGAGGACGGCCCCCGGGTGATCGACTTCGGTATCGCCTCCGGCGTCTCGAACACCCGCCTGACCATGACGAACGTCGCCGTCGGCACCCCCGCCTACATGTCCCCCGAGCAGGCCAAGGACTCCCGCAGCGTCACCGGCGCCAGTGACGTCTTCTCGCTCGGCTCCATGCTGGTCTTCGCGGCCACCGGGCATCCGCCCTTCCACGGTGCCAACCCGGTCGAGACGGTCTTCATGCTGCTGCGCGAGGGCCCGGACCTCACCGGCCTGCCCGACGAGCTGCGTCCGCTCATCGAGGTCTGCATGCAGATGGAGGCCGCGGGCCGCCCCTCCCCGGCCGACCTCCAGGCCCAGCTGGCGCCGCACCTCTTCGGCTCCGGCTCCGACGACAGCGGCACCGCGTCGGCCTGGCTGCCCGAGAAGGCGGTCGCCCTCATCGAGTCCCGGCGCGGCGGCGGCCGTCCCGCCGCCAAGCCCGCCCAGACCTCCGCCGGCGGCTCGCGCGGCGGCGGCCGCCCGCCGGTGCCCCCGCAGCCCCCGTACGACCCGCCGGTCCCCTACGAGCCGCCCGCCCCGCCGGTCTCCGTCCGCCACGGCGGCGCCGCACCGCCGACAACGGCCCGGTCCGGCTGGCCGGGGCCCAGGTGCCCATCGGCCCCGGGCCGCGCGTCGCCGACGCCCGTGCCGCCGCCGTCAAGGCACCCCCGCCGGAGGCCGGCCTGGTCGCCACCTGGTCCCGCCCGCGCCCCGGCCTGGCGGGCGTCGACCCCGCCGTACCGCCCGTGCCGGCGGCGCCCCCGGAGACGGCGGCCGGCTGGCGCCCCTGGCGGTTCCGCATGTCCAACGACGTCTGGGGCACCCCCTCGGTCTTCGGCGACCTGGTCTACGTCACCTCCTTCGAGGTGCACGCCCTGGACGTGGCCACCGGCCGCCGGCGCTTCAAGACGCGGGACGTCGCCTGGTCCATGGCGGTCGCGGACGGCCGGGTCCACGCCTCCGACGGTCCCACCCTGTTCGCCCTGGACGCCCGCGAGGGCACCGACCTGTGGCGGCTGTCGACGGACGCCTGGGTGTACTCCCTGAAGGCCGACCACGGCACGGTCGTCACCGGCACCCGGGGCGGCGGCGTCCAGGCCTGGGAGGCCGCGAGCGGGCAGAAGCTGTGGGAGATCAGCGGCTGCCAGACCGACTTCGAGTCCCCCGAGGCCGGCCCGCTCGTCCACGACGGCACGGTCTACGTCTGGCAGGACGCCCGGCTGCGCGCCCTGGAGGCCCGCACCGGCGAGGAGCGCTGGTCGTACCCGGTCGGCGACGCGGCCTCCTGCGGCGGTGTGCCCGTCCGCCTCGCCCCGGCGCCCGACGGCTACGTCTACGTCTGCGCCGGCACCCGCGTCCTCGCCGTCGAGGCGGCGAGCGGCATGGTCCGCTGGCACTTCGAGGCCCCCGCGGTCTTCCTCAGCCCGCCGGCCTTCGCCCCCGGCCCGGCGGTCACGGGCGGCGGTGTCTACCTGGCGGACTACCTGGGCACCGTCTACGCCCTCGACGCCACCGACGGCCGCGACCGCTGGCGCATCGCGACGGAGGCCCGCTCCTCGATCGAGCCGGTCCTGGTCGCCGCCGGTCACGTGCACGTCGGCAGCGGCAAGGCCCTGTACACGCTGGACGCGGTCACCGGCACCCCCAAGTGGCGCTTCCAGGCGGGCGGTGACGTCGTGGGCGCGCCCACGGTGGCCGAGGGCCGCATCCACTTCGGCTCCACCGACCACCTGCTCTACACCCTCAAGGCCGACGACGGCCGGCTGCGCTGGAAGCTGGCGACGGGCGGAGAGATCACCGGCTCCCCGGTGGTCCAGGACGGCGTGGTGTACGCGTGCAGCAAGGACCGCTGCGTGTACGCGCTGGACGCGGAGAAGGGCACCGGCACGGCACGGACGGCGTGACGGCCGTCGTACCGGTTGTCACGGAAAGGGCTCCAGACGGCGGCCGTCCCAGGCCTGACGCTACCCCGGCCGCCGAACGCCCGCCACGCAGGCGGCCCGCCGGACGGGCGGCCGGTCCGCGCGTGCCCGCGCGGACGCGCACGCCCACCCGGTGGTCTCCGGCTCACCGCACCCGGAACTCCCGTCGCCGCCCGGCGAACAGCTCCGCCTGCCGCTTCGGCGGCAGGTTGCCGAGGGCGATGAGGTGCGGCGCCTGGGCGAACGCCTGGGCCAGCGCGGCCTCCCGTGCCGCCCACAGGGCCCGCACGGTCCCCTGCACACCCTGCGTCGGATACCCGGCGATCACCGCCGCGCAGCGCACGGCGGCGGCCAACGCCCCGCCCTCCTCGGTGACTTCGCTGACCAGCCCGGTCTGAAGGGCCCGCCGGGCGGAGATCCGCTCGGCCGTGCCCATGAGCATCATCCGCGCCACCTCCCCGTACGGCATCCGCGCGGCCATCAGCAGGGACTCGTAGGCGCTGACCATGCCGTAGGAGGTGTGCGGGTCGAAGAAGACGGCGGTGGGGTCGGCGACGACGAAGTCGCTCTCCCCGAGCAGGTAGAAGGCGCCCCCGCAGGCCATCCCGCGCACGGCGGCCACCACCGGCTTCCACAGGTCGTTCGCCTTCGGTCCGATCCCGAGCAGCGGGTCGTCCTGCGCGTACGGCGACGACGGCTGCGGTACGACGACGTCCCGGTCGATCCCGGTGCAGAACGCCCGCTCCCCGCTCCCGGTGAGCACCACGGCCCGCACCGCGTCGTCGGCCCGCAACTCCCGCCACAGACCGCGGAGTTCATCCACCATCTCCAGGTCGATCGCGTTGAGCCGCTCGGGCCGGTCCAGCGTGACGACGGCGACGCCGCTGTCCTTGCCGGTCTCGGCCCGGACCGTGTTCACGCGAGCACCCACTGCGGCAGCCCGTCGGCGAAGACGACGTGGACCCGGGCACCGATCCGGAGCCGGCGCGGATCGAGGGAGTCGAGCGCCGCACCGGCGTGAGCGACCACATTGCCCACGAGCCGGATCCGCGGGGCGTCCTCCAGCTCCACGACGACGACGTTGTACGGCGCCTGCCGCGCGTAGTCGGGCAGGAGGGGCGGATGCGCGACGACGTACGACCAGATCCGCCCCCGCCCGGGCACCGCCCGCCACCGGCTCGCGAACGACTGGCAGTGCGGGCAGCAGGGCCGGGGCGGGAAACGGGGTTCGCCGCAGTCGGCGCAGGCCTGGACGCGCAGTTCGCCCCGGGCGGCGTACTCCCAGAAGGGGGCGCCGTCGGTGTCGGTGACGGGGGTCAGCATGCCGGTCTCAACTCCTCAGTTCCTCAAGAGCAGGGCGGAGGTGGGAACGCCCTCACCGGCGGTGACCAGGCAGGTGGCGGCGCCGGGGACCTGGGCGGTACTGCTGCCGCGCAGCTGCCTGACCCCTTCGTTGAGGAGGTTGAAGCCGTGGACGTAGGCCTCGGAGAGCCCGCCGCCGGAGGTGTTGAGCGGCAGCCGCCCCCCGGTCTCCAGGGCGCCTCCTTCCGTGAACGCGCCTCCCTCGCCCCGCCCGCAGAAGCCGTACCCCTCCAGCGACAGCGGGACGAGGGCGGTGAAGGCGTCGTAGATCTGCGCCACGTCGACGTCGTCCGCGGTGAAGTCGGCGTGCTTCCACAGGTGCCGGGCGGCAGTCCAGGCGGGCCCGGTGAGCGGGTCGTCGGTCCAGTAGTTGACCATGCCGTGGTGCTGGGCGGGCAGCCCCTGGGCGGCGGAGTGGACGTAGACGGAGGTGTGCCGGCAGTCCCGGGCGCGCTCGCTGCTGACGATCACGCAGGCGAGGGCGCCGTCCGTCTCCAGGCAGTTGTCGAAGAGGCAGAGCGGCTCGCTGATCCACCGGGAGGTCATGTACATCTCGCGGGTCAGCGGCCGTTCGTACATCACGGCGGCGGGATTCTGGTTGGCGCGGTTGCGGCAGGCGAGGGCGACGTTGAAGAGGTGGTCGCGACTCGCGCCGTACTCGTGCATGTAGCGACGGGTGAGCATGGCGATCTCGTCGGCGGGCCGGAGCAGCCCGAAGGGGCGGGTCCACTGGGCGGGCGTGGGCAGCTGGACGGTGGTGCTGGTCCAGGGCCGCGGCCCGCTGCCCCGCTTGCGGGACCGCCAGGCGACGCCGACGGAGGCCTGCCCGGAGGCGATGGCGGCGGCGAGGTGCGCGACGGTGGCACAGGACCCGCCCCCTCCGTACCCCACCTTGCTGAAGAAGGTCAGGTCCCCGAACCCGACGGCCTTGGCCAGCTCGACCTCGTCGGTCTCCTCCATGGTGTAGGAGGCGAGAGCGTCGACCTCGCCGGGCGCTATCCCGGCGTCCTCGAGCGCGGCGAGCACGGCCCGGCAGGCGAGCGTCCTCTCGTCCTCCGGAAGGTGTCTGGCGAACGCGGTCTGCCCGATCCCGACGATGGCGGTGGCGTCCTTCAGCCCGGCTGCTGCCATGGCGTCCCCCTCATAGCGTCCTGACAGTGCGTCAGATTACAGCTAATCTGACGAGTAGTCAGCTAGGCGTTCGGGAAGCGGCGGGGAGGGCTGTGGTGAGCGAGTGGAACACCATCCCGGAGCTGGTGCGGTGGTCGGCTCGGCGGTACGCGGACGCGGAGGCCGTGGTCGAGGGCCGCACGAGGATCACGTACGCCGAACTCGGCGCCCGCATCGAGCGGGCGGCGGCGGCCTGCCTGGCGAGCGGGGTGGAGACCGGCGACCGCGTGGCCGTCTGGGCCCCCAACTGCCTGGACTGGATCGTGGCGGCCCTCGGCGCGGTGACGGCGGGCGCGGTCCTCGTCCCGCTCAACACCCGTTTCAAGGGCACGGAGGCGGCGGACGTGCTGCGCCGCAGCGGGGCGCGGCTGCTGTTCGTGACGGGCACGTTCCTCGGCACGTCGTACGTGGCGTCCCTGCGCAGGGCGGCGGGGGAGGGGGTGCCGGCCGGCCGGGCCCCGCTCCCCGGCCTCCCGGCCCTTCAGGAGGTGGTGGTCCTGTCGGACGACGCCCCGCCGGACTTCCGGACGTGGAAGGACTTCCTGGCGGCCGGGGAAGGCGTGCGGGAGACCGAAGTCCAGGCGCGCGCCGCCGAGTTGGCCGGGGCGGACGTATCGGACATCATCTACACCTCGGGTACGACGGGCCGCCCCAAGGGCGCGGTGATCACCCATGCGCAGACGCTGCGGGCGTACGGCATCTGGGCGGATCTGGCCGGCCTGCGCGCCACGGACCGCTACCTGATCATCAACCCCTTCTTCCACACCTTCGGCTACAAGGCGGGCGTGATCGCGTGCCTGATGCGCGGGGCGGCGATGATCCCGCAGCCGGTGTTCAACGTGGGAACGGCGCTGGCGAACATCGCGGCGGAACGGGTGTCGGTGCTCCCGGGCCCGCCGACCCTGCACCAGCAGCTCCTGGACCACCCGGCGCGCGGCACTCATGACCTGTCGGCACTGCGCCTGGTGGTGACGGGAGCGGCGGTCGTGCCGTTGCTCCTGGTGGAACGCCTGCGCGGCGAACTGGGCGTGGAGACGGTCCTCACGGCGTACGGCCTGTCGGAGGCGAGCGGGGTCGTCACGATGTGCCGCAGGGGCGACGCCCCGTCGGTGATCGCGTCCACGTCGGGCCGCGCGATCCCCGGCACGGAGGTGAGGGTGGTGGACGCGGCCGGCGAGCCGGTACGGCCCGGCGAGGCGGGCGAGGTCATGGTCCGCGGCTTCAACGTCATGCGCGGCTACTACGACGACCCGTCGGCGACGGCCGAGGCGATCTCCCCTGACGGCTGGCTGAGCACGGGCGACGTGGGCGTCCTGGACGCGTCCGGCAACCTGCGCATCACGGACCGCATCAAGGACATGTTCATCGTCGGCGGCTTCAACGCCTACCCGGCGGAGATAGAGCAACTCCTCGGCCTGCACCCGGACGTCCGCGAGGCGGCCGTGATCGGCGTCCCGGACCCCCGCCTCGGCGAGGTGGGCAAGGCCTTCGTGGTCCGCAGGCCCGGTTCGGTGCTGACGGAGGACGACCTGATCGCCTGGTCCCGCCGTGAGATGGCGAACTACAAGGTGCCGAGGGCGGTGGAGTTCGTGGCCGAGCTGCCGCGCAACGCCGGCGGCAAGGTGGTGAAGGGGGTCCTGCGCGGCAGGTGATCAGCGGCGCCCGCCGTGGCAGCGGTGACGCCGGACGCACCACGGCCGCGACGGCTCCCCCCACGGCGCCGTCGCGGCCGGTTCCCCCGTCCGGGAGGTGGCTCAGCTGGGGTCGGACGTGATGTGGACGTTGTCCGGGTTCACCGTGCCGGTCCCGCCGGCGGGGGCGTCGGTGATGTGGACGTTGTCCGGGTTCACCGTGCCCGCGGCCTGGGCGGGGGCATCGGTGATGTGGACGTTGTCCGGGTTCACCGTGCCCGCGGCCTGGGCCGGGGCGTCGGTGATGTGGACGTTGTCCGGGGTGACGGCCTGCCCGTTCTTCGTGCTGTCGCTCATGGTGCTTCCTCCCCATTGGCGCTGTACTCGACGTGTCGTGCCCGTCCGGCCGTTCCCCCGATGGACGGCCGGACGGGGCCGCGATCGCCCAACCCTAGATCGTTCGCACGGGCGAGCGCACAGCGGTCCGCCTGCCCCCCGACGCGACGGATCCGACAGGACGAGACTGCCGTGGCGCGATAAACGAACGATGAACGCCCCTGCGGCGGGCCGGCTCAGGCCGCGGCGGACGGCGTGAGCAGCGCGCGGACGGTCTCGGTCTCCGGGGACTGGAGCGACTCGTAGATGGACAGGGCCTCCTGCCAGCACACGTGGGCCCGGCCGGACTGCCCGATGCCCGCGAGTGCCCGGCCGAGGACGGTCAGGACGTTGCCGCGCCGCCAGGCACCGCCGATCCCGCGCAACACGGTCAGGGCCGCTTCGGCGCTGACCGAGGCCTGGGCGTGCCGGCCGGCCGCCAGATCGAGTTCGGCGAGCCGGAACAGCGTCATTCCCTCCCACAGCCGCTGACGGCTCTCCCGGAAGACCGCGAGCGCCTCGTGCAGCCGCTCGGCGGCCTCGGCCGGCCGGCCGTTCTGCGTGAGGGCCATGCCCAGGGCGTAGCGCCCGTTGGCGGTCCGCACGGCGTGCCCCAGGCACTCGTACATGTCGACGCCCTGCTGGGCCAGTTCCACGGCGCTCTGCGGGCGTCCCGTCACGACGTGGATGCGGGACAGGTTGCACAGGACGCTGGCCTCGCCGGCGCGGTCGCCGCAGTCCCGGAAGTCCGCGAGGGCCTGCTTGAGGAGTTCCTCGGCCGCCGTGTAGCGACGCTGGTAGAAGGCGATGGCGCCACGGATGTTGGCCGCCCAGCAGCGGGCCAGCGGGTCGATGGAGGAGTCGCCGAGGCGCAGTGCCGCCCGGGCCGCCTCGTCCGCCTCGGCGAAGCGTCCGGAGAGCTGGTGGGCGTTGGCCAGGACGGCCGAGGCCCGCACCTGGGCGCGCTGCTGCCCGCAGGAGCGGGCCGCGTCGAGCAGGGCGAGGGCGGCGTCGTCGTACTCCCTCGAGTTGGCGCCCGACTCGGTCAGGTCCACCGCGGCCCACAGCAGGTCGATGGCGCGCGGCAGCGTTCCCGGCCGCGCGAACTGCCGTACGCACGCGAGCAGCGAGACCGCCTCCGCGAACAGCCAGTCCTGCGCCTGGTGCCGGTCCTCGAACCGCAGCCCCGGATACTGCGCGGGCTCCAGGTGGTCCACCAGCCGGTCCCCCGGCCGCTCGATCGCGTACACCTGGGCCGCCGTGGCCAGGTAGAAGTCCAGCAGCCGCGACATCGCGGACTCCCGCTCGCCGGGCGGCTGCTCGTCCCGTTCGGCGCACGCACGCGCGTAGAGCCGGACCAGGTCGTGGAAGCGGTAGCGGCCGGGGGCGGCGGACTCCAGCAGGGACG
Organism: Streptomyces sp. FXJ1.172; assembly: GCF_001636945.3. NCBI lineage: Bacteria > Bacillati > Actinomycetota > Actinomycetes > Kitasatosporales > Streptomycetaceae > Streptomyces > Streptomyces sp. FXJ1.172. The sequence continues at coordinate 5,349,825 of NZ_CP119133.2, forward strand.
TGTCCACCAGGGACTCCAGCAGGTCCTCGGTCTCCTCCACGGGCAGGTCCAGCACCGCCGCCGCCGCGGCGAGCGAGATGTCCGGGCCGTCGGCCAGGCCCAGCAGGCGGAACGCCCTCGCCTGCGCCGGTTCCAGCTGCCCGTAGCCCAGTTCGAAGGTCGCCTTCACCGCCAGGTCGCCGGCCTGCAACTCGTCCAGGCGGCGGCGCCCGTCCGCCAGCTTCGCCGCCAGGACCGAGACCGTCCACGTACGCCGGGCGGCGAGCCGGGACGCCGCGATGCGGATCGCCAGCGGCAGGAAGCCGCAGGCCGCCACCACGTCCAGCGCGGACTCCCGCTCCGCCGCCACCCGCTCCTCGCCCACGATCTTCGTGAACAGGGCCAGCGCCTCGTCGGGCGACATCACGTCCAGGTCCACCAGGTGCGCCCCGGCCAGGTCGACCATGCGCACGCGGGACGTCACCAGCGCCGCGCAGCCCTCCGTGCCGGGCAGGAGCGGGCGTATCTGCGCGGCGTCCTTCGCGTTGTCCAGCAGCACCAGGACCCGGCGGCCGTCCAGGACCGAGCGGTACAGGGCCGCCCGTTCGTCCAGGGAGTCCGGGATCGCCGAGTCCGCCGTACCCAGGGCGCGCAGGAAGGAGCCCAGCACCGTCTCCGGTTCCGCCGGTCTCGGTCCCGCGCCCTGCAGGTCGACGTACAGCTGGCCGTCCGGGAAGGCACCGCGCGCCCGGTGGGCCACGTGCACCGCCAGGGTCGTCTTGCCCACCCCGCCGATGCCCGCCAGCGCCGACACCGCCATCACCCGGCCCCCGGCGTCCGGGGACTGCGACGCCGAGGCCAGTACCTCGCTCAGTTCGGACACGAAGGACGCCCGGCCCGTGAAGTCGGGGACGGACGCCGGGAGCTGGGCCGGGCGGACCGGGACCACCGCGGGTTCCGCCGCCGGGGACGACGGTTCCGCCAGGGCCGGGTCCGCCTGGAGGATGCGCTGCTGCAGCTCCCGCAGGCCCGGGCGGGGGTCGACGCCCAGCTCCTCGGCCAGCAGGCGGCGGGTGTCCGCGTAGACCGCCAGGGCCTCCGCCTGCCGTCCGCTGCGGTACAGCGCCAGCATCAGGAGTTCGCGCAGGCGCTCCCGCAGGGGGTGCGCGGCGGTCAGGGCGGTCAGTTCCGAGACCGCATCCGCGTGGCAGCCCTGCTCCAGGTCCATGTCCAGGCGGGACTCCAGCAGCCCGAGGCGCCACTCCTCCAGGCGGACCCGCTGGGTCTCGGCGTGCGGGCCGGGCACGCCCGCCAGGGGCTCCCCGTCCCAGTGGGCGAGGGCCTCGTTCAGCAGGTCGCGGGACCGGCACAGGTCGCCGGCCGCCCGGGCCTTCTCCGCCCGCGCCGCCAGCTCCTGGGCCCGCGCAAGGTCCAGGGCGCCCTCGCCGAGGCCCCGGATCGCATAGCCGCCGGACTCGCTGACCAGCACGCCGGCGTCCAGGACCTTGCGCAGGCGGGAGGCGTACGTGCGCACCGCCGCCAGGGCCTGCGAGGGGGGCTCGTCGCCCCAGAGGGCGTCGATGAGTTCCGCCGCCGTCGCCGTACGGCCCTCGCGCAGCAGCAGGGTGGCCAGCAGGGCGCGCTGCTGCGGGGAACCCGTGCCGATCTGCTCCGCGCCGCGCCAGGCCCGCACCGGACCGAGCACGCCGAACCGCAGCGCCTCCGGCTCCGTGACGGCCACGGAGCCGGGACGCCGCTGCTCAGGCACTCGCGGCCCACCGTCCATGCGTTCGTCCCCCTCGGCATCACGAACAACCCCGTCAGTTTGCCTTGTTCCGGGCGGTTGCGTCAGCCGTGGGAGACGCCGATCACAGACCGGCACACCTGAGTACACAAGGCCCTCACACGGTCTTCGCACACAGCGGACCGGAACGCACTAGCTGACGGACCGTCAGATCGGCGCTACCGTGAGGCTCATGGAGACACCACAGTTCCCGCTGATCATCTCCGTCGACGACCACACCGTGGAGCCCGCCGCCGTCTGGCAGGAGCGGCTGCCGAAGAAATACCTGGACACCGGGCCCCGGATCGTGCGTGCCCCGCTGAAGGAGATGACCTTCCTGGGCGGGAGGTTCAGGCCCGTCATGGGCGAGCCCGGCAGCACCGACGGCCCCCCCGGCGACTGGTGGGTCTACGAGGACCTGCGGCGGCCCCTCACCCGGCTCGACACCGCCGTCGGGGTCGACCGCGACGAGGTCAGGCTCGAGGTCATCACCTACGAGCAGATGCGGGCCGGGTCGTACGACGTCCCCGCCCGGCTCGCCGACATGGACGTCAACCACGTCCAGTCCGCCCTCTGCTTCCCCACCTTCCCCCGCTTCTGCGGCCAGACCTTCACCGAGGCCCGCGACCGCGAGCTGGCCCTGCTGTGCGTGCGCGCCTACAACGACTGGATGGTGGAGGAGTGGTGCGGGCCTAAGGCGCACGGCCGGCTGATACCGCTCACGCTCATCCCGCTGTGGGACGCCCGCCTGGCCGCCGAGGAGGTGCGGCGCAACGCGGCACGCGGGGTGCGGGCCGTCGCCTTCTCCGAGATACCCCCGCACCTCGGCCTGCCGTCCGTGCACGGCGACGACTGGGACCCGTTCCTCGCGGCCTGCGACGAGACCGGCACGGTCGTCGCCATGCACATCGGCTCCAGCAGCAGGATGCCCTCCACCTCCGCCGACGCCCCGCCCGCCGTCGGCTCCACCATCACCTTCGCCAACTGCTGCTTCTCGATGGTCGACTGGCTGATGAGCGGCAAGTTCGAGCGCTTCCCGAACCTCCGGGTCATGTACGCGGAAGGCCAGATCGGGTGGATCCCGTACATCCTCGAGCGGGCCGACGTGGTCTGGGAGGAGAACCGGGGCTGGGGCGGGGTCGCCGACAAGGTGCGCCGGCCGCCGTCCGAGCTGTTCGCCGACCACGTCTACGGCTGCTTCTTCGACGACGCCTTCGGGCTCCGGAACCTCGACTCCATCGGTGCCGGCAACGTCCTGTACGAGACCGACTACCCGCACTCCGACTCCACCTGGCCCAAGTCCCGCGAGGTCGGCGAGGCGCAGATGGGACATCTGCCGGCCGACGTGGTCGAGCGGATCGTGCGCGGCAACGCCATCGAGCTGCTCGGGCTGACGCCGGACGGCCTCTGGAAGGGGGCGAGGTGAGCCTGGCGTACGGCATCCAGCTGCCCGTCCAGTCGCAGAGCACCCTCTACGCCGAGCGCTGGGAGGCCGGGGCCGGGGCGAAGGACCTGGTGGCGATCGCGCGGGCCGTGGACCGGGCCGGGTTCGCCTACCTCGCCGTCTGTGACCACGTGGCCGTCCCGCGCCGGCTCGCCCCGGCCATGGGCACGGTCTGGTACGACCCCGTCGCCACCCTCGCCCACCTCGCCGCCGTCACCGAGCGGGTGCGCCTGCTCAGCCATGTGGCCGTCGTCGGCCTGCGGCATCCGCTGATCACCGCCAAGCAGTACGCCACCCTCGACCATCTCTGCGGCGGCCGGCTGGTCCTCGGGGTCGGGGCCGGGCACGTGCGCGAGGAGTTCGAGGTGCTCGGCGCGGATTTCGAGCGGCGCGGGGCCGTCCTGGACGAGACGATCGACGCGCTGCGGGCCGCGCTCGGGCCCGAGGAGTTCCCCGAGCACCACGGCAAGGTCTACGACTTCTCCGGTCTCGGCCAGCGGCCCCGGCCCGCGCAGCCGCGGATCCCCCTGTGGGTCGGCGGCTCCTCGCCCCCCGCCGTGCGCCGGGCCGCGCTGAAGGGCGACGGCTGGCTGCCGCAGGGCGATCCGCGCGACCGGCTGCCCGAGCAGATCGCCCGCATCCGCCGGCTGCGCGCCAACCGGGGCGCGGCGGAGCCGTTCACCGTCGGGGCCATCACCGAGCCGCTGTACGTCGGGCGGGCCGGCTGGGAGGTCGGGCGGCGGACCCTCACCGGGGCGCCCGAGGAGATCGCCGCGTCGCTGCGGGCCTACGGGGCGATGGGCGTGGACCAGATCCAGGTGCGGTTCCGCAGCCGGAGCCGGGCCGAACTCATCGACCAGATCACCGCGTTCGGGGCGGAGGTCGCGCCCCGGCTGGACTGAGGAAGAGGAGTGGGCGGACATGGGCAAGCTGGACGGGCGGGTCGTCGTCATCACCGGGGCGGCCCGCGGGCAGGGCGAGCAGGAGGCACGGCTCTTCCGGGCGGAGGGCGCCCGGGTGGCCGTCGCCGACGTGCTGGACGAGCAGGGCGAGGCCCTGGCCAAGGAGATCGGCGCGCTGTACGTCCGTCTCGACGTGCGCGAGGAGGACGGCTGGCGGCGGGCCGTCGGGGCCGTGAAGGAGGCGTACGGGCGGATCGACGGGCTCGTCAACAACGCGGGCATCCTGCGCTTCAACGCCCTCGTGGACACCCCGCTGGACGAGTTCATGCAGGTCGTGCAGGTCAACCAGGTCGGCTGCTTCCTGGGAATGAAGACGGTGGCGCCGGAACTGGCCGACGGGGGCACGATCGTCAACACCGCCTCCTACACGGCGCTCACCGGCATGGCGGCCGTCGGCACGTACACGGCCACCAAGCACGCGGTGCTCGGGCTGACCCGGGTGGCGGCGCTGGAGCTGGCGGGCCGGGGGATCCGGGTCAACGCGATCTGTCCCGGCGCCATCGACACCCCCATGTCCAACCCGGCGCGGCTCGACCCGGACACCGACCCCGAGGAGATGAGCCGCGCCCTGGACGAGCTGTACCGGGGACTCGTGCCGCTCGGCCGGGTCGGGCAGCCGGAGGAGGTGGCCCAGCTGGCGCTCTTCCTCACCTCGCGGGACTCCTCGTACATCACCGGGCAGCCGTTCGTGATCGACGGCGGCTGGCTGGCGGGCGTCTCGGTCATCTGACGCATCATCAGCTATTGACCCCCTGTGCCGCCGGTGCGACAGTCTTCGAAAACTGACGGAACGTCAGAAACCTTGGAACCGGGGACGGTGAACCGCCGTGGAATTCGGCCTCTTTGTACAGGGATACGTGGGAAAGCGCGCCGAGACCGACCCGCTGGCCGAGCACAAGGCGCTGATGGAGGAGACCGAGTACGTCATCCAGGCGGACCGGTCCGGCTTCAAGTACGCGTGGGCCTCCGAGCACCACTTCCTGGAGGAGTACTCGCACCTGTCCGCCAACGACGTGTTCCTCGGCTACCTGGCGCACGCCACGCAGCGGATCCATCTCGGCTCCGGGATCTTCAACCCCCTCGCACAGGTCAACCACCCCGTGAAGGTCGCCGAGAAGGTCGCCATGCTCGACCACCTCAGCGAGGGCCGCTTCGAGTTCGGCAGCGGGCGGGGCGCCGGCAGCCACGAGATCCTCGGGTTCATACCGGGTGTGACCGACATGAACTACACCAAGGAGATCTGGGAGGAGACCATCGCCGAGTTCCCGAAGATGTGGCTCCAGGACGAGTACGCCGGCTTCCAGGGCAAGCACTGGCAGCTGCCGCCGCGCAAGGTCCTGCCGAAGCCGTACGGGAAGTCCCACCCGGCGATGTGGTACGCGGCCGGCTCGCCGGCGTCGTACGCCATGGCCGCGAAGAAGGGACTCGGCGTGCTCGGCTTCAGCATCCAGAAGGTCTCCGACATGGAGTGGGTGCTGGAGCAGTACAAGACGGCGGTCGTGAACGCCGAGCCGGTCGGGGACTTCGTCAACGACAACGTGATGGTGACGACGACGGCGATCTGCGCGCCGACCCACGCCGAGGCGATCGAGATCGCGGTGAACGGCGGACTGCACTACCTGCCCTCGCTGGTCTTCCGGTACCACGACACCTTCCCCCGGCCCGAGGGCTTTCCGGTGTGGCCCGAGACGCTGCCCGAGTACACGCCGGAGTTCGTGGAGCTGCTCGTCGAGGAGGAGCTGCTGATCTGCGGCGATCCGGACGAGGTGCTGCGCCAGTGCAAGAGGTGGGAGCAGGCGGGCGCCGACCAGCTGAGCTTCGGGCTGCCGGTGGGGGTGCCGAAGGAGGAGACCCTGCAGACGATCCGGCTGATCGGCGAGCAGGTCATCCCCAAGATCGACACGGATCCCGTGCACCGGACGTCCCGGTTCCGGCAGGCCGTCTGAGAGGGGTGCGCAGGGATGCTGGACCACCTGATCAAGGGCGCCACCGTCGTGGACGGCACCGGCGCGCCCGCCTTCACCGCCGACGTCGGCCTGCGCGGCGGCCGTATCGCCGCCGTCGGTGAGGTCACGGAGGAGGCCCGCACCAGCGAGGACGCCACGGGCCTCGTCCTCACCCCCGGCTTCGTCGACCCCCACACCCACTACGACGCCCAGCTCTTCTGGGACCCGTACGCCACGCCCTCGCTGAACCACGGGGTGACGACGGTCGCGGCCGGGAACTGCGGGTTCACGCTCGCCCCGCTGAACCCCGCCCGGCCCGAGGACGCCGACTACACCCGGCGGATGATGGCCAAGGTGGAGGGGATGTCCCTGGTGGCGCTGGAGGAGGGGGCGCCCTGGAGCTGGCATTCCTTCGGGGAGTACCTGGACGCCCTCGACGGCCGGACCGCCGTCAACGTCGGCTTCATGGTCGGGCACTGCGCGCTGCGCCGGCACGTGATGGGACCCGACGCCGTCGGCGGGCAGCCCGACGAGGAGCAACTGGCCCGCATGGCGGGGCTGTTGCACGAGGCGATGGACGCCGGCGCCTGGGGCCTGTCCACCACCCAGTCGAGCACCCACTCCGACGGCGACGGCCAGCCGGTCGCCTCCCGGCACGCCCGGCCCGCCGAACTGCTCGCCCTGTCCCGGGCCGTGGGCGAGCACGAGGGCACACAGATCGAGGCGATCGTCGCCGGGTGCCTGGACCAGTTCAGCGACGACGAGATCGACCTGCTCGTGGAGATGAGCGCGGTCGCCGGCCGGCCGCTCAACTGGAACGTGCTCACCGTCGACGCGGCCGTCCCGGAGCGGGTGCCCCGGCAGCTGAGCGCGAGCGAGCGGGCCCGGAAGGCGGGCGGCCGGGTGGTGGCCCTCACCATGCCGATCCTCACCCCGATGAACATGTCCCTCGGCACCTTCTGCGCCCTCAACCTCATCCCCGGGTGGGGGCCGGTCCTCGCCCTGCCGGTGCCGGAGCGGATCGCCCGGCTGAAGGATCCTGCCGTCCGGTCGGAACTGCTGCGACGGGCCACGTCCAAGGAGGCCGGGGTCTTCAGGCGGCTCGCCGACTTCGGGCGGTACGTCATCGGGGACACCTACAGCGAGGCCAACCGCGGCCTGACCGGCCGGGTGGTGCGGGACATCGCCGGGGAGCGGGGACTGGACCCCTTCGCCTGCCTGGTGGAGATCTGCGCCAACGACCGGCTGCGTACGGTCCTTTGGCCGATGCCCCGCGACAACGACCCCGCCTCCTGGGCGCTGCGCGCCGAGACCTGGCAGCACGAGGACGTGCTGCTGGGCGGGTCCGACGCCGGGGCGCATCTGGACCGGATGTGCGGGGCGCCGTACACGACGCGCTTCATCGGCGACTGTCTGCGGGGCCGGAAGCTGGTCGGGCTCGAGCAGGCGGTGAAGATGCTCACCGACGACCCCGCCCGGCTCTTCGGGCTGCGTGAGCGCGGGCAGGTGCGCGAGGGCTGGCACGCCGACCTCGTGCTCCTCGATCCCGAGCGGATCGACGCCGGGCAGGCCCGCCTGGTGCACGACCTGCCGGGGGACAGCCCCCGCCTGGACTCCCGGGCGATCGGGATACGGGCCGTGTGGGTCAACGGGGCCGAGGCGATCCGGGACGACGCCGTGAGCGGGGCCGTGCCCGGCAAGGTGCTGCGCTCGGGGCGGGACACGCGCACGGTGAGCACACGGTGAGCGAGGGACAGCGGCTGTTCGTCGGCGGGCGGTGGGCGGAGCCGGACGGCGGGCACTACCCGGTGACCGACCCGGCCACCGAGGAGACCGTCGGCTGGGCGCCCGAGGCCTCGCCGGAGCAGGCGCGGGCGGCCTGCGCGGCGGCCCGGGAGGCGTTCGGGGCGTGGTCGCGGACCCCGCCCGAGGAGCGGGCGGCGGTGCTGGGACGGGCGGCGGAGATCATCCGCAGCCATCTGGTGCCGTACGCGGATCTCGCCCGCGCCGAGACCGGGGCCACGACCGGGACGGCCCGCGCGATGCAGGTCGGGGTGGCCGCCGCCCGCTTCCGCCGGTACGCGCGCGTGGAGAGCGCCGAGTGGGCCGTCGCCCCGCAGATCAACGAGGCCGGGCCGATGGGGAAGGCCGCCGTGCTGGGCGCGCTGGCCGTGCGGCAGCCCGTCGGGGTCGTCACCTGCATCACCTCCTACAACAACCCGTGGGCCAACCCGGCCGGGAAGGTCGCGCCGGCGCTGGCCATGGGCAACACGGTGGTCGTCAAGCCCGCCCCGCAGGATCCGCTGTCCGTCTACCGGATGGCGGAGGCGCTCGAGGCCGCCGGGGCGCCGCCGGGCGTGGTGAACGTCGTGTCGGGGCGGGACGTGGCCGTGGGCGAGGCGGTGGTGGCCTGCGAGGACGTGGACATGGTGAGCTTCACCGGGTCCACGGCCGTCGGCCGGCGCATCGCCGAGGTGTGCGGGCGGGACATGAGACGCCAGCTGATGGAGCTGGGCGGCAAGGGCGCGGCCCTCGTGTTCGACGACGCCGACCTCGGTTCGGCCGTCGCCGGCATCGGCACCACCTTCTCCTTCTACAGCGGGCAGATCTGCACGGCACCGACCCGGGTGCTGGCCCAGCGGGGCGTGTACGAGCGGCTGGTGGAGCAACTCGCCGGACACGCCCGCCGGCTGACGGTGGGGGATCCGGCGCGGCCGGACACGGTCGTCGGGCCGGTGATCTCCGCCGAGCACCGGGCGCGCGTCGAGTCGTACGTCGAACTCGGCCGCAAAGAGGGCGCGTCCGTGGCCGCGGGCGGCGAACGGCCGCCGCTGGAACGCGGGTTCTACGTCGCTCCGACCCTGCTCGCCGACTGCACCAACGACATGCGGGTGGCCCGGGAGGAGATCTTCGGGCCGGTGGTCTGCGTCATCCCCTTCGACGAGGAGGACGAGGGCATCGCCCTCGCCGACGACTCCGACTACGGGCTCATCGACTACGTCTGGTCCGGTGACGTGGCCCGCGCCTTCCGGGTGGCCCGGCGGCTGCGGGCCGGCGGGGTCGGGATCAACACCGTCGGCCGCAACATGGAGGCGCCGTTCGGCGGGTTCAAGAGGAGCGGGGTGGGGCGGGACGTGGGCTCCTACGCCCTGCACGCCTACAGCGAGGTGCAGGCCATCGTCTGGCCGGGCTGAGGGGTGTGCCGCCTCGCTACAGGTCGAACACGGCGCGGAGCCCGATCTCGACGGCTTCCATGACGCGTTCGTCCACCGGCCCCAGATCCAGGTCGAAGCGAGGCTCGGACAGCGTGCGGAACTCGCCGAGGACGATCGTGCCGGTCGAGGGCGAGGCGACGGGGATGTCGACGAGTGTGGCCTCGCGTACCTGCTGCGGGTAGACCAGTACGCAGGTCGCGCACTTGTTCTGCGCGTTCAGCGCGTCGGATGAGATCACCAGGACGTGCGCGGGGCCGCCGGCGAAGGTCAGTTCGTAGACGTGTCCGCGCTTCACCGGCCTGCCACCCGGCCCCACCGCTCCAGGGTGTCCTCCTCGTGCTCGCCCGGTGCGCCGGCCGTCGTCACGATCCCGGCCTCCGTACGCAGCCGTGCGGACCGCTCCAGCTCTTCGGCGAGCATCTGGCGGCGCAGTATCCGCGCCGTATAGGCGGAGGCGTTGCCCTTGGCCTTGACGAATGCGGCCACGTCGTCGGGGAGGCTCATCGTCATGTTGATCGTCATGCTGCCATCATACGCGAGGCCATGTTCTGATACCGGGATCCGCCCGCACCCGCGGACCGCGAGGACATGTGTCGGCTCCGTGCGGGGCATGTGATGCCTGGACGTTCCTACAACTGCCGCGTGTTAGCCTCCCCTGCGGTCCTTATCTACGCAACGGGGGGCGTGATGGGCGCGTCTTCGGACGGCTACACGGTGACGTCCGGCATGTCCGGGCAGGCGCACGAACTCGACGGCGCGGGCGACGACGCCGGGCACATACACCAGGCCGTCCAGCCCACCGAGTGCTACACACAGGACGCCCTCGGCGGCGCCGAGTCGAGCGACGCCTTCAACGCGTTCTCGGCGGCCTGGCTGGACGACGCCGCCACACTGGAGTCGGCGCTGCACGAACTCGCGGGCAAGGTCCGCCTCGCCAAGGGCGCGTACGCCGGAGGCGACCACACGGCCGCGGCGCGCTCCGCCGCCGTGTCCAGCGCCGCGGCCGGCATCGGCCGCGGGGTCACCACCATGCCGACGCAGCGTTCGGGCCCGTACCTCACGACGATGCCGACGCCGGTGGGCAACGAGTACGTCACCACCATGCCGGTGTACGCCGACCGCCCGTCGGCCCTGACGAAGTACTGAGGGCGGACCGATGGGACTGTGGGACCTGAACCCCCTGGCCGCCCTGGACACCCCGGCCGGCCGCCGCTCCTGGCTGGCCGACCTGTGCGCGAGCATCCCCAGGGCCGCGGACAAGAACGATCTGCTGGACCAGATCGACAACGCGCTCCTGGCCTGCGCGCCGGTCGGTGACACGGCGACGCTCGAATCGCTCGGCAAGCGGTACCGGGACCAGGTCGACAAGGCCGGTGAGCTGCACGACCGGGTGAACCGGGTGGCCCACACGAGCCTGCCGGAGGTCTGGGTCGGCGACACCAGCACCCTCGCCTCCGACGGGGTGGCCGCCGCCGCGCGGGCCGCGACGAAGATGTCCGAGGCGTTCCAGGGCGGTGCGAAGGCGCTGCACGCCCTCGCCGACGCGCTCAGCGCCGCGAAGAAGCAGGACGCCGACGGCCGCGCCAAGATGCGGCAGGCCCAGCAGAAACTCGGCCCCAGGGACAGCTTCTTCGACATCGGCAGCTTGATCCTGACCGACCAGGAGAAGGCGGAGAGGAAGGCGGACCTCGCCGCGGGCCGGACCCTCGCCGCCGACGGGGCCGACCTGATGCACAAGGCGGCCGCCGCCGCGGACGACGCCGTGCGCGCCGCCGCCCGCGACCTGAACAAGTGGGCGGCCGAGGCCCGCGCCGGGAAGATGCACACCGGCGGGCTCACCGCGCTGGACCGGCTGATGCTCGCCGACACCAGCGGCAAGGACGGCGCGGCCGACCTCAACGAGATCCTCACCGCGAACGACCTGGAACGCTCCGGCCGGGCCATGGACCAGCTCTCGCCCGCCGACCGGGCCCGCATGGACCAGCTCCTGGCCGGCGCGAAGACCCCGCAGGAGAAGGCCTATCTGATGAAGGCCCTCGCCGCGGGCCACAGCGTCGACGACATCGGGACGTTCGACGGCAAGATCCACGGCAAGGACCCGGCCTGGCTGCAGCGGCACCTGACCCCGATCGTCACCAAGGCCGACAGCCTCAAGGACGAGGGGACGGACCCCCTCTACGGCTCCAACATGAACACCCAGCTGCAGAGCTTCGACGGCCAGCAGTGGGCCCAGGGCGGCGACGGTCAGGACGGCACCTGTGTCGCCTCCACCACGGTCGCCGCCCGCGCCCTGGTAGACCCCGTCTACGCCCTCTCGCTCACCGGCGGGCCCAGCGGGCAGGAGGACGACCCGACGGCCTTCCGGCAGCGTCTGGTGGCCGAGCAGCACCGGGTGCACCTGGAGGGTCACGGCGGTGCCAACTGGGACGGCATGAACACGGACAACCAGTCCGTCGTCTCCAACAAGGAGATCAGCCCGGAGACCGGGAGTTCCTACAGCGTGCACCGGGTCGGGGACGCGGACTCCCGGCGTGACATCCTGCCGCAGATCGAGAAGTCGGTGGCGGAAGGCAGGCCGGTGCCCTTCGACGCCGAGGGGACCACGAACGGCAAGTGGAACGGGCACTCCATGATGATCGTCGGCCAGGAGGGCGACAAGCTGGAGATCTACAATCCGTGGGGCCAGACCACGTGGATCAGTGAGGACGACTTCGTCAACGGCGGCATGGCGAAGGCCAGCGACAACCGGTATCACGACCCCTACGCCATCCACCTGCCCCAGGACTGAAGAACAGCTCAGGATCCACGATGACCGCACGCACCCCGCTCCTCGGCGCCGCCGCCCTCGCCTGCCTCCTCGCCCTCACCGGCTGCGGCGGCACGAGCGGTGGGACCGGCCGTACCGGCACACCCAGCACCTCGGCCACACCCAGCACCTCGGCCACACCCAGCGCTTCGGCCACGCCCGGCAGGACCGCCGGCGCCGAGTACGGCATCGGGCACCGGAGCGTCACCGCGGGGCCGGGCGAGGAGTTCTCCCTCACCGTTCCGTCGGCCGCGACCCTCGGCCAGCACTGGTACCTCGCCACCCCCCGGCCGGACGCGGCCGTGCTGACGTACCGGGGCGAGCAGGCCACCGGGGACGGCAGCGGTCTCGTCGGCGGCACCGGCGGCACCGAGTCCTTCGCCTTCACCGCCCGGGCGAAGGGCAGGGCCACGGTACGGCTGCTGTACTGCCCGCTGTACACGTGCACCGGCCCCGGCCCCCACGACCGGTCCACCCTGGCTCCCACCCCCACCGGCACGGCGTCCTCCGGCAAAGCAGCGTCCCCGTCGCCGTACCCCACCCTGACCGCCACCCCGCGCGCCCGGGCCGGCTACTACGTCTTCACCGTCACCGTCCGCTGACCCGGACGACCCGAACCGAGGCCTTCATGCCCCCAGCCCCCGAAAGCCGCACCGACGACGAGGTCCTGGCCGCCACCGACGTCGCCGTGCTGCTGCGCTACGGCCTGACCCAGGACGCCTTCCGCACGGCCCTGTTCGGCGACGGGGCCATCGCCGCCGCGGTCACCCTCGACCGGCTCGGCGTGCTGCCGCGCTCCCTGGTGTTCGTCGCCGGGATCGTCCGGGCCGGCGGCCTGGCCTACGCGGCCGGGCTGCCCGAGCCGCTGCCGTCCCCGGAACCGGCCGAGCTGCTGCGCGACTGGCTGACCGGCGCCGCGCAGACCGCGGCCACCCCCGCCGCGGAGGCCCGCGCCGCCCGCTGGCTGGAGGCGGTGGCCGAGATCATCGCCCTGCGCCGCGCCACGCGCCAAGGCACGCCATAGGCCCGGTCGTCCAGCGCGCTGCGCCGCGACCGGGCCGAGCGGGCGGCACAGCAGGTCAGGCGGGACGGGCGGCCCCGAGGAAGACGGGGTTGGTGAAGGCCGCCAGCGCGCCCGGCACCGGCCCGGCCGCCGTCTCGTGCCGCACCTCGGCACGCACGTACGCCGCGTAGGAGGGCGTCGTACGCCACTCGACCGTGCCCGTGCCCGACACCGGCAGCGGATCGCTGGTGAAGAGCACGCCCTGGTCGGTGACGAACCGCACCGAGCAGCGCGGGGCCCCCGAGACCTCCAGCCGGACGGTCACCGGGGTGCCGGCGGCCACCTCGAGGCGCTCCCCGATGCCCGCCTGCTGCCCGCGCCCGCCCGTCACCGTGAAGCCGAGCGCGAGGTTCTTCGACTCGGCCACGTACGAGCGTCCCGCGCGGATGCCCTCCTGGATCGCCTCCCGGGTCAGGTCGTCGGCGAGGACGACCGTCTGCGGGCTGCCGACCACGTCCGGATCGCGGTGGGCGTCGCTGTTGCCCATCGCCGGGAGCCAGGCCCGCCCCTGCCGCACGGAGGCGACCAGCTGGTTGTCCCAGTCGGCCAGCGTCACCTCGTCGTCCGGGGTGTACGGGCCGTTCCACACCTCCACGGCGTCCGCCTCGCCGAAGCCGAACTTCCAGCCGCAGCCGACGCAGGTGGCGTGCGGGTGGGCGGGGACGACCAGTCCGCCGGCGCCGCGGATCTCCCGGGCGAAGCGGGCCCAGCGGTTGTCCCGGGCCCGGTAGCGCCAGTCCACGAACGTGCCGGGCTCGGTGCCGAGCGCCACCACGTGGCCGTTGCGGGTGGTGATCTCCTCGCCGAGCATGATCAGCAGGTCGTCGCCGGCCTGGTCCGCCCAGTGCGGGTGGGCGGAGTGGGTGTTGTGGTCCGAGGAGTTGATGAAGTCCAGGCCGGCCGCCCGCGCCAGGGCCGCGATCTCGGCCGGGGTCCGGCGGCCGTCGGAGTACCAGGAGTGCAGGTGGCAGTCGCCCCGGTACCAGTCCCGGCCCCGTCCCTTCGCCCGGGACGGCGGATACACCGGGCGCGGGGTCTCGCCCGCCGCGCCGTAGGTCAGCGTGATCGTCAGCTCGTACGCCAGCCCCTGCGGCGCCACCGTGTAGGGGCCCAGCGCGACGTACCAGGTGCCCTCCCGCACCGGGCCCGGGATGTACCCGGGGGTCGCGTCGTCGGCGCGGACGAAGAACTCCGTGCGGGCGCCGCCCGACCAGCCGCGGAAGCCCCGGCCGCCCAGCTCGGTGCCGTGCTGGTCGAAGAGGCCGATGTCGAGCGCGTTGCCCATGGTGCCGGCCGGGACCGAGGGCTTGTCGTAGGTGTAGGAGACCTTGATCTCCTGTACGCCGGCGGGGACTTCGACCGGTACGTACACGAAGTCGGGGGAGCCGGGCGGCAGGGTGCCGTTCACCGTCCGGGTCTCCTGCCGCTGGCCGTCCGCCGCTGCGAAGCTCACGCTTCCCAACGTAACGGCGGCGGCGGCGCCCGTCACGAACAGTGCGCGTCTGCCGATTCCCCGGGCCTGACCGTGCGAGTCGTCACACATGGTGCTCAGCCTTCCGTCGCGGTGTGAACTCCCGTGGAAGACAAGGGAAGTGACAGAAGGGGGCTGGCGAAAGGGTGCGTGTCATGCGCGCGACACTCCGGGGGAAGGCCGGGAAATGCCGACCAGTCGGTATGGACAGGGGAGCCCCGGCCCGCTACAGATGGGGCATGCGTATCGCCGTCACCATCTTCCTCACCGACGAGACCATCGCTCCGGTCCGACTCGCCCGCGAACTCGAGCAGCGCGGCTACGCCGGCCTCTACCTCCCCGAGCACACCCACATCCCGGTGGAACGGACGACCCCGTACCCCGCCGGAGGCGATCTGCCCCGCGAGTACGGCCGCACCCTCGACCCCTTCGTGGCCCTCGGCCAGGCGGCGGCCGTCACCTCGCGGCTGGCGCTCGGCACCGGAATCACCCTCGTGGCCCAGCACGACCCCATCGCCCTCGCCAAGCAGATCGCCACCCTCGACCACCTCAGCGGCGGCCGTTTCACGCTCGGCCTCGGCTACGGCTGGAACATCGAGGAGGCCGCCGACCACGGGGTCGAGTGGCGCGCCCGGCGCGAGCTGGTCCGGGACCGGGTGCGGCTGATGCAGGCGCTGTGGGCCGGGGAACCGACGCCTTACGACGGCGAGTTCGGGGGCGTACGGGCCAGCCATGCCCACCCCAAGCCGGTACAGAAGCCGCGCGGACCGGTCACCGGCCCGCGCACGCTTCTCGGCGGGGCGGCCGGCCCCAAGCTGTTCGCGCACATCGCCGAGTACACCGACGGCTGGCTGCCGATCGGCGGCCGGGGCCTCACCGAGTCCCTGCCCGTGCTGCGCTCGGTGTGGGCGGACGCGGGCCGTGACCCGGCCGCCCTCCAGATCGTCCCGTACGCGGTCCTGCCCAGCCCGGGCAAGCTGGCTCACTACGCCGAGCTGGGTATCGAGGAGGTCGTGCTCCAGCTGCCGCCGGCCGGGGAGCCGGAGGTGCTGCGGGTGCTGGACGAGTACGCGGGCTTCGCCCAGGCCGGTCTGAGCCGTAGGCCCTGATCACGCCGAACGTAAGGTTGAGGGATGACGACTTCCGCGACCTCCGGAACCGGCCCGACCGAGAACTCCATGCGTCGCGCCCTCAAACGTGCCCGGGACGGCGTCGCCCTGGACGTGGCCGAGGCGGCGGTGCTCCTCCAGGCCCGCGGCGAGGACCTGACCGGCCTCGCCGCGTCGGCCGCCCGGGTGCGGGACGCGGGCCTCGAACAGGCGGGCAGGCCCGGCGTCATCACGTACTCGAAGAGCGTCTTCATCCCGCTGACCCGGCTGTGCCGGGACAAGTGCCACTACTGCACGTTCGTCACCGTGCCCGGCAGGCTGCGCCGGGCCGGGCACGGGATGTTCATGTCCCCGGACGAGGTGCTGGACATCGCCCGCAGGGGCGCCGCCCTCGGCTGCAAGGAAGCCCTCATCACCCTCGGCGACAAGCCGGAGGACCGGTGGCCCGAGGCGCGCGAGTGGCTCGACGCGCACGGCTACGACGACACCATCGCCTACGTCCGCGCCATCTCCGTCCGCATCCTGGAGGAGACGGGCCTGCTGCCCCACCTCAACCCGGGCGTGATGACGTGGACGGACTTCCAGCGCCTGAAGCCGGTGGCGCCGAGCATGGGCATGATGCTGGAGACCACGGCCACCCGCCTGTGGTCCGAGCCCGGCGGCCCGCACTTCGGCTCCCCGGACAAGGAACCGGCGGTACGGCTGCGGGTGTTGGAGGACGCGGGCCGCTCCTCGGTGCCCTTCACCTCCGGCCTGCTCATCGGCATCGGCGAGACGTACGAGGAACGGGCCGAGTCGCTCTTCGCGCTCCGGAAGGTCTCCCGCGCCTACCACGGCATCCAGGAGCTGATCATCCAGAACTTCCGTGCCAAGCCGGACACGGCGATGCGCGGCATGCCGGACGCCGAACTGGACGACCTGGTCGCCACGGTGGCCGTGGCCCGGCACATCATGGGCCCCTCGGCCTGCCTGCAGGCCCCGCCGAACCTGGTCGACGCCGAGTACGAGCGGCTGATCGGCGCCGGCATCGACGACTGGGGCGGGGTCTCCCCGCTCACCATCGACCACGTCAATCCCGAGCGTCCCTGGCCGCGGCTCGAGGAGCTGGCCGGGAAGTCGGCGGCGGCCGGCTTCGAGCTGCGCGAACGCCTCTGCGTCTACCCCGAGTTCGTGCGCCGCGGCGAGCCCTGGCTGGACCCGCGGCTGCGGCCGCACGTCGACGCGCTGGCCGACCCGGAGACCGGGCTCGCCCGGGCGGACGCGCCGGTCGAGGGCCGCCCATGGCAGGAGCCCGAGGAGGCGTTCGTGGCCGTCGGCCGCACGGATCTGCACGCGGCGATCGACACCGAGGGCCGCACCGCCGACCGGCGTGCCGACTTCGACGAGGTCTACGGCGACTGGGAGGCGCTGCGCGAGGCGGCGGCCCCCGGGATGGCGCCGGAGCGCATCGACACCGACGTCCGGCAGGCGCTGCGCACCGCCGCCGACGACCCGACGAAGCTGACCGACGCCGAGGCCCTCGCCCTGCTGCACGCGGACGGGCCGGCGCTGGACGCGCTGTGCCGGGTCGCGGACGACGTGCGCAGGTCGGCGGTCGGCGACGACGTGACGTACATCGTCACCCGGAACATCAACTTCACCAACGTCTGCTACACCGGCTGCCGCTTCTGCGCCTTCGCGCAGCGCAGGACGGACGCCGACGCCTACACCCTCTCGCTGGAGCAGGTCGCCGACCGGGCCCAGCAGGCCTGGGACGTCGGCGCCGTCGAGGTGTGCATGCAGGGCGGCATCCACCCGGACCTGCCGGGCACGGCGTACTTCGACATCGCGAAGGCGGTGAAGTCCCGCGTCCCGGGCATGCACGTGCACGCCTTCTCCCCGATGGAGGTGGTGAACGGCGCGACCAGGACGGGCATGTCCGTCCGCGAGTGGCTGACGGCCGCCAAGGAGTCCGGCCTGGACACCATCCCCGGCACGGCGGCGGAGATCCTGGACGACGAGGTCCGCTGGGTGCTGACCAAGGGCAAGCTGCCGACGGCCACCTGGATCGAGGTGATCACCACGGCCCATGAGCTGGGCATCCGCTCGTCCTCGACGATGATGTACGGCCATGTCGACCAGCCCCGCCACTGGCTCGGCCATCTGCGCACCCTGGCCCGGATCCAGCGCGAGACGGGCGGCTTCACCGAGTTCGTCACGCTCCCCTTCATCCACACGAACGCGCCGGTGTACCTGGCGGGCATCGCCCGGCCGGGTCCGTCCACGCGGGACAACCGGGCGGTGACGGCCATGGCCCGGCTCCTGCTCCACCCCTGGATCCCCAACATCCAGACGAGCTGGGTCAAACTGGGCACCGAGGGTGCGGCGGAGATGCTCCGGTCCGGGGCCAACGACCTCGGCGGGACCCTGATGGAGGAGACGATCTCCCGGATGGCGGGCTCGTCGTACGGCTCGTACAAGTCGGTCCGCGACCTCGTCGCCGTGGCCGAGGCGGCCGGCCGCCCGGCCCGCCCCCGGACCACGCTCTACGGCGAGGTGCCCACGGAGCGGCAGCGGGCGGCCGAGGCCTCCGACGGCCACCTGCCGGTACTGCTGCCGGTCCTGGATTGAGGGCGCGGACGTCATGGGCCCGGTAAGAGACTGAGTACGATGATCCGACCCCGGATCCGAGACGGGGCCCCATAGCGGAGGAGATGCGTACCCGTGGCTGCCCGACTGCCCTCCTGGGCCTGGGTCACCGGCCTGACGGCGGGGGCGACCGCGGCCGTCGTCGCGCTCGCCGTACAGGCGGACCACGGGCCGCACCCCACGGCCGCCGTGGCCGATCAGAAGCCGTCGGCGTCGGCGAGCGCACCCGCCTCCACGACGCCGCACGCCCCGGCGCCGCCCGCGCTGCCGGGCGCGTCGGGCGAGGGCCGGCGGATCGTGTACTCGATCGGTGCGAAGCGGGTGTGGCTGGTCGACGCGACCGGCAAGGCCTCCCGCACCTTCACGGTGTGGCCGGGCACGGTGGCCCCGCAGCCCGGCCACTACTCGGTCACCCTGCGCATCCAGTCCCTCAAGGGCTCGGACGGCGTGGAGATCGAGCACGTCATGTACTTCACCAAGGCGTCCGGCGTGAACATCGCCTTCTCCAACGCCCTGGACGGCTCCTCGCCGCCGCCCGCCGACGGAAAGAAACTGGGCGGCATCCGCGTCCACAAGGACGACGGAGCCGCCCTGTGGGCGTTCGGCGATCAGGGCACGTCGGTGGCCGTGGTCAGCTAGCGTCCTCCGGCCGCCCGCCGGGCAGCAGATTGACGATGAGGGCGACCCCGGCGAGCAGGAAGATCCGGGTGGCGGCCTCCAGCCCGTTCCAGGTCTTCGACTGCCACATCGAGAACCACTCACCACCGATCGCGATGAACCCGGCGCCGAACAGCAGCAGCAACATCAGCAGCCCGTAGGCGGACCAACGCCGGGCGAGGTCGTCTTTGCGCCACGCCCAGAGCCAGGTCCCCCAGATCAGTACGAGGGCCGCCACCGTCTCCCACACGATGATCGCGACATACGCCGTGTCCTGAAGGCCCGTACTGGTGATGGCCCGCCACATCAGATCGTGGTCCTTGAACGTCGTGTCCATCGCCAGCACATGCCGGACGAACTGCTGGTTCGTCCCGAAGTCGGTGATGTTCCCGAGGGCGACGAGGGCGATGTAGAGGGCGAGTATGCCGGTGAGCACACCGGCGGCCAGTCTGAGGCTGGAGTTACGCGTGGGGGTGGTGGTCATGGCTGAATTCTCCCCCGGCACAAGCCCACTTCTCGCGTGGTCATTGCGCCAGAATGAAAAGCCGGGCCGGGCGGGGAGGAACGTACGCATGACGCGGGAACGGCCGTCGATGCAGGACCTGATCGGGCGGCGCAGACGAGCGGGTTTCGTGGGCCGCGGCGGCGAACGGGCCGCGTTCCGGGCCAACTTGGACCTCCCGCCCGAGGATGAGCGGCACCGTTTCCTCTTCCACGTCCATGGCAACTCGGGTGTCGGAAAGACGTTCCTGCTCAGGGAACTGGAGCAGGTCGCGCGCGAGCGCGGGGCGCCGACGGTGTACGTCGACGAGAGCGTGGGCAGCGTGCCCGAGGCGATGGCCGCGCTGTGCCGCCAACTCGCCCAGCAGGGACACCGGCTGAGGAAGCTGGAGGAGGCGCTGGTCGCCCACCGGGAGCGGCGGCACGAGGCGGAGGCCGAGGCCGCGGCCCTGGAGCCCGCCCCCGGCGGTCCCTCCCTGCTGACCACCACGGCCCTCAGGCTGGGGATGGCGGGCGTGGGCGCGCTCGTGCCCGGCGCCGGGGCCTTCGTCGGAGCGGTGGACGCGGGCCAACTGGCCGACGGGGCAGCCCGGTTGAAGGCCCGGCTGAGCGCCCGCTTCCGCAACCAGGAGGACGTGCAGCTGGTGCTGTCCCCGGAGCGGGTGCTGACCCCGAAGCTGCTGGACGAGCTGGCGGACGTGACGTCCTGCGTCCCCTGGCTGGTCCTGTTCTTCGACACCTACGAGCGCACCGGCCCCTTCCTCGACGGCTGGCTGCACGAGCTGATGACCACCGACCGCTACGGCGCCCTGCCCGCCAACGTCCTCGTCGTCACCGCCGGTCAGCGCCCCTTCGACACCGCCCGCTGGGGCGGCTTCGCCGACTTCATGACCGATCTGCCGCTAGGCCCGTTCACCGAGGCGGAGGCGCGTGGACTGCTGGCGGACCGCGGGGTGGTGGCCGAGCCGGTGGTCGCGGAGGTGCTGCGGCTGACCCGGGGCCTGCCCGTCCTCGTCTCCACCCTCGCCGAGGCCCGCCCCGCCGACCCGGACGACGTGGGCGACCCGAGTGCCACGGCGGTGGAACGGTTCCTGAAGTGGGAGCCGGACCCGGCACGCCGGCAGGTGGCCCTGGCCTGTGCGCTGCCCCGGCGCCTGGACGCGGATGTGTTCCGCGCGGCGACGGAGTGCGCCGAGGACGAGGCCGACGCCCTGTACGACTGGCTGCGGGGCATGCCCTTCGTCAGCGAGCGGGGCGAGCAGGTGCAGTACCACGACGTCGTCCGCGCGCCGATGCTGCGGATGCAGCGCAGACGGTCGCCGCGGGGATGGGCGCAGCGGCAGGAGCGGCTCGCGGAGACCTTCGGCAGATGGCGCCACGAGCGGCAGGACGGTCTCGTCGATCCCTGGGCGGACGAGGAGTGGCGGGAGCTGCGGCTGGCCGAGGCCTACCACCGGCTGTGCGCGGGGGAGCAGAGCGCGCTGGCGTTCGTGCTCGGCGGGGTGGCGCGGGCCTGCGGCTGGCGCGAGGAGGAAGGCCGCCGCTGGGCCCGGATGCTGGTGGAGGCCGGAGCGGACACCCGGGCCGAGGACGTGACGCGCTGGGGCGAGGACCTGCTGCACGCGCTGGAGTCCCGTACCGCCGAGCAGGCGCTGACCCTGCTCCTGGACCACGCCCCGCTCGACACCGCGTCCCGGGCCATCGCCCACGCCAACCGCGGCTCCCTCCTGCGGCTGGCCGAGGCCCCCGAACGCGCGCTCACCGAGTACGAGCGGGCCCTCGCCCTCACCCCCGAGCTGATGCTCGCCCGCCACGGCCGCGCCCTCACCCGCGCCGCCCTGCGCGACTACCCGGGAGCCATCGCCGACCTGGACCAGGTCATCGCCCACGACCCGGACAACGCCGGGCACCTGACCGCCCGCGGCGACTACCAGCGGGTGTGCGGACACTACGACGCCGCCCTGCGGGACCTGGACCGGGCGGTCGCGCTCGACCCGACGCTGAGCGGCGCCTGGGCCGCACGCGGGGCCACGCACCACGCCCTGCGCCGCTACGAGCAGGCACTCGCCGACCTGGACCGGGCACTGGAGATCGACCCGGATTTCGTGTGGAGCCTGGTCCGCCGGGCCCGGCTGCACCGCGCGCTGCGCGACCGCGAGCACCAACTGGCGGACCTGGACCGGGCGGTGGCGCTCGACCCGGAGGCACCCTGGGTGCTGTGCGAGCGGGGCGACGCGCTCGCCGCCGTGGGCCGCGAGGCGGAGGCCCTCGCAGACTACGACAAGGCCCTCGCGCTGGACCCGCAGTACGCCTCCGCCTACGCCAGCCGGGGCGCCCTGCACGGCAGGTACGGCCGTGACGAGGAGGCGCTGGCCGACCTCGACCGCGCGCTGAGCCTCGCCCCGGAGTACTCCTGGGCCCTGGTGCACCGCTCCAAGGTGCGCAGCCGCCAAGGCAGATACGACAGGGCGCTCGTCCATGCCCACCGCGCCGTGGAACTGGATCCCCAGGGCGCGTGGGCCCTGGCGAACAAGATCCACACGGATATGAGCGTCGGCCGGCTGGAGCGGGCGCGGTCGGACCTCGAACGGTACGTCACGCTGGCTGGCGCAGACGCGGACTGGGCCCACCGCGAGTTGGCCACGGTGCATCTTCTGAGCGGCCGGTACGAGGAGGCGGTGGCCGCCCTCGACACGGCCGAGGTCCGCTGCGCCGCCGCGCTGAGGGCCCGGAACTGGCCCCTGGCCCGGCAGACGGCGTCCCCGGGCGTGCGCCGGGCCCTGGCGGTGAGCGGAGCCGAGAGCGTGAGCGCCGCCCGCCCGCTGTGGGCGAGCCTCGCCCACGCGAACGGCCAGGCCTGGGTACGCCCGGTGACCAGTGCGGCCCTCCAGAACTGGCCCGAACTGGACCGCGACCTGCACCGCTTCCTGACCGCCCCGCACCCCTGGCCGGACCTGGCGGATCTGGCCGACGCCCTCGACATCCTCCGCCTGAGCCCCGCCACGGACCGCACCCGGCTCGCGCCCCGGCTGACGCGGGCGATCGCGGCGCGGGACGCGATGCGGGCGCGCTATGCCGAGTGAGCGGCGAAGTCCAGGAACAGCGCCCAGGTCGTGTCCCTGACGGTGAGCCGGGCGCCGTCCTTGTTCTTGGAGTCGCGGACGTGGACGGTGGCGGGGGATATGGCAACCTCGACGCACTCGGGACCGTCGTTGCCGCTGTAGCTGCTCTTGAACCACTCCAGGGCGGTCATGTCTCCAACTCCAGTACTTTCTCGATGAAGGCCAGTGACTCTCGGGGCGCGAGCGCCTGTGCTCGGATCATTCCATAGCGCATTTCCATGACCTGGGCTTCACGGGGGTCACTGATCACTCGGCTGTACAGCTGGCCTTCCGTGTGGCCCAGCGTCTTGCCGTTCCGGAGCTTCAGCATCTGGATCGAGCCCATCATGCCGGCGTGATCCTCGCAGTCCGTGGGCATCACCTGGATCGCCACGTGCCGCAACTTGCTCATTTCCAGCAGGCGTTCCAGCTGCTGACGCAACACCAGTCTGCCGCCGATCGGTCGCCTCAGCGTCGCCTCTTCCTGGACGAACGTGATCAGCGCCCGGGGCACGCGCTCGAAGACCGACTTCCTGGCCATGCGCGCGGAGACGAGGCGTTCGATCTCTTCTTCCGTGTAGGCGGGCCGTCGCATGGCATACAGCGCTTGCGCATACTCCGCCGTCTGCAAAAGGTCATGGATGTGCAGGGCTGCGTAGGCTCCCAACTCGACTGCTTCTGCCTCCAACTTGGCCAGATCCCGGACGTTCTTCGGGTACCGGGCCTTCTCCACGTCCTCCTTCATCGCGGACAACTTTCCGCCCGCGCACAGCACTTCATCGGCGGCGTCCAGGAAGTCCGGCTTGGGAGACCTCCGCCCGCGTTCCACGGACGAGACCATCTCCTCGCTGTACTTGATCCGCGCGCCCAGCTCTCCCTGTTTCAGCCCGGCGGCCTCCCGCCACATCTTGATCTGCCGTCCGACCGCCTTGAGTACGGCCTCGGCCTCCTCGTCCTCCACGTTGCCCCCTTGCGACGTACGAACCGTACGACCACGCCGGACGCCCGGACAGTCACGCTGCGTACCGTGGTCGTCGCTGTTCAGAGTAGGGAGGCGCGGCCACGCTGGGTGACATGAATCAGAAAAACCACCTCCGGATCCAGCTGTCGGCGACAAGAAGGGGCGCCCGGTTGGCCCGCCTCCTCACCGAGCGCCAACTGGACGAGTGGGGTGTGCCGTTCGAGGAGGCGACGCAGGTCGTGGCAGAGCTGGCGTCCAACGCCGTACTGCACGGGCGGGTGCGGGGACGGGACTTCCGCCTCGCGCTGGCGCTGCGCGACGACGGCACTCTCCGCATCGAGGTGACCGACGCCCGGGGCGACCGGATCCCGCGCGCCCCGGATCCGGTGGCCGAGGACACGGAAGGCGGCCGGGGTTTACGGATCGTGTCGGCGTACGCGGCCTGCTGGGGCGTGGCGCAGGCGCCGGCCGGGGCCAAGACCGTCTGGGCGGAACTCGTACCGGGACGCGGCGGTCCATGACCCGGAGACGCCAGACGCCAAAGACCAAAGAACCGGGGAAAGAACCAACCCACCCCCACCGCCCCCGTCGCTCACTCGCCGGAGTGAATATGCCCAACGCAACTGGCACGGAGGGGCAGTTGTGGTGCAACGTCGGCGACGACAGGCCCAGACATGCATCGGCCCTCGCACCTCCTCGCCCCGCCCCAGAGCGCCCCGGCCCCCCGCCCGGACCCCCTCCAGACCTGCGACGGCTGCGACCGGGCCTTCCGCGCCACCCGCCCGGGTCGCTGCCGCGACTGCCGTGCATCGTCCGTGGCCGTGGCGTGAGCACCGTGTCCTCGGCCTGTCGCCGATTCCACGGGTACCGTACGAGGACCGAGCCACCCGCACCGGAGGGCCGGGCTGTGACGGACTGGGCTTGGGACTACAACCCGAGCAACGTCACGTGGTACGGCTGACCCCCTCCCCCGTCACCACCGGCCGCACCTTCGTCAGCATCAGGTCCAGGAACTGCTCCGGGTGCCGGAACGACGCGAAGTGGCTCGCCTCCCGGATGAGGGCGAAGTCCTTGACCGGGGCGGTGACTTCCTCGTAGAAGCGGCGGGCCGGCTCCGGCGGGGTGAGGACGTCGCTGTCGCCCTGGAAGACGAAGAAGGGGATGCGGAAGCCGGTGCCTTCGGCGTACTCGTCGATCGTCATGGCCTGCGGGCCGAGCCGCTCGGAGAAGTTCATGCCCTTCAGGTAGGAGCGCAGGCCTCGGAGGTTGTGGAAGGGGGAGAACCACAGGGAACGGATCACGACCGTCTTCATCGTGTCGTAGGTGAGCGGGTCGGTCGTGACCACGGTCTTGGCGTACTCCGACCACTGCTCGGCGGACCAGGCCGAGCGGTCCGGGCCCATCGCCGCGATCTTCGCCCGCTCCTTCCGCTTGCCCGCCTTCTCCAGCCGGGCCAGCAGTGCCTTGTAGGAGGCGCTGTCCCGGCCGCCGTCGATGATGTTCTGGTCGGTGCCGACGTACGCGGAGTACAGCTCGGGGTGGTTACGGGCCAGTCGCAGCCCGGTGACCGTGCCGAAGCTGTTGGCGACCAGCAGCACCTTGTCCACGCCGAGGCGGGTGCGGATGTGGTGCGTCACCTCCAGGGCGTCGGCGTACACGCGGTCGAGCGTCATCTCGCCCTGGCCGTCCGGGCCGCCCGCCGCGAAGGTCTTCCCCGCGCCGCGCATGTCCCAGCGGACGATCGTGAAGTGCCGCTCCCAGGCGCGGGTGCGCGGGGTGAAGACGAGGTTGGAGGCGCCGGGGCCGCCGTGGATCTCCAGGATCACGGGGTTCGCCAGGTCCTCGCCGCGGACCGAGATCCACTGGTCGATGCCGCCGATGCGGACGAACGAGGACTCGTCGATGCCGTTCGGGGTGGTGATGCGCAGGTTCTTCGCGTGGGTGCGGCGCTTGAGGGCGCGGTAGGTCAGCAGCATGGTGGTCCCCCTAAACTGTTTATGCCGTCAGCTGTTGGGTTTACGGTATATACAGTTGGTGGGCGAAGTCAACGGGCTTCGCCGGAGTGAGCGGGAGGGGCCCTGTGGCCGGACGGAGCGAAGAGAAGCAGGACAGGCCGCGCGACCCGGCGGCGAGCCTCGCGCTGCTGTGGGGCGAGCAGGGCAAGCCCAGCCGCGGGCCCAAGCCGAAGCTGTCCCCGCAGCGCATCGCCGCGGCCGCCGCCGAACTCGCCGACGCGGAGGGTCTGGACGCGGTCTCGATGAGCAGGGTGGCGGGCGGCTTCGGGGTCTCGGCGATGGCCCTGTACCGGTACGTCCCCGGCAAGACCGAACTCGTCGCGCTGATGGTGGAGTCCGTGCTGGCCGAGGCCCCGGACCTGGCCGGGGTGCCGGCCGGGGACTGGCGGGCGGCCGCGGGGGAGTGGACCCGCCGGTGCGCGCGCGTCTACGCGGCCCACCCGTGGCTGCTCGGCGCCACCGCGATGCGCCGCAGGCTGATGGGCCCCTGTGAGCTGCGCTGGCTGGACTCGGCGCTCGCCGCCCTGGAGCCCACCCGGCTCGGCGCCGCCGAGCGCCACCAGGTCTTCCTGCTGCTGATCGGGCTCGTCCGCAACCTCGCCCAGCAGCGGGGCGACTACGAGGAGGAGGGGGACGCGGAGTGGGGCCGGCTCTCCGCCGAGGTCCTCGCCCGGCACGCCGACCGTTACCCGGCGCTCACCAAGGCCGTCGCCGACGGTGTCTTCGATCCGGACGGCATCGATCCGCTCGAGTTCGGTCTCGACCGGATTCTTGACGGGGTCGAAGCGCTCATGACTGGGCGGGAATGACCCTTAGGGGTCATTTTGCCCCGCTGAACGGACCGTTCCCGGTCGATTACAGTGCTGAGCGTCGTACGGACGGACGGTGCCGTGAGGAGGTCTCGATGAGTACGACATCCGGCGCCGTCTGGGGTCGAGCAGAGCAGCAGGACTTCCGCAGCAGGGTGCGCGGCACCCTGCTGGGGGCCGCCGTGGGCGATGCGCTCGGCGGCCCCGCCGACGGGCTGTCCCTGGAGGAGATCCGGGCCGCCTACGGTCCCGAGGGACTGCTGGACCTGGCCTTCGGCCAGGGCCGGCGCGGCACGGTCACGCACCACACCCAGCTCACGCTGTTCACCGTGGACGGTCTGATACGCGCCCAGGTGCGCCGGGACACCGGCGCCTGGCATCCGCCGACCGATCTGCACCGGGCGTATCTGCGCTGGGCGGCGACCCAGCGGGACTGGGGGCCCGACGAGCGCCGCAAGGACGACGGCTGGCTGGCCCGCGAGGAGTGGCTGTACGCCCGCCGTGAGCCGAGCCGGGCCCTGCTCGCCGGCTTCGGCGACGAGGCCATGGGCACGCTGGAGAAGCCCAAGAACCCCGGGGAACTGGGCCCGGAGGCACTCGCCCGCTCGGCGCCGTTCGGGCTGCTGGTCGGCTGGGAGCCGCAGCTGGTCGCGCAACTGGCGGTGGAGTGCGCGGTGCAGAGCCACGGGCATCCGATCGCCTACCTGTCGGCGGGCGCGTACGCGGTGATCGTGCACGCGCTGGCCCGCGGCGAGAGCCTCGACGGCGCCGTGCAGCGCGCCCTCGCCCTACTGTCCGCCCGCCCCGGCCACCAGCCGGTCGCGGACGCCCTCCAGCACGCCCTCGGCGCGGTGCGCCAGGGCATCCCGAGCCCGACCCGGGTGGAGGAACTGGCCGGCGACGGCACGGCGGACGGCCTGCTGGCGGCCTCGGTGTACTGCGCCCTGGTCGGCGAGGACGTGCGCCACGGCCTGTGCCTGGCGGTCAACCAGAGCGGCCCGTCGGCGGCGGCAGGCGCCCTGACCGGCGGCCTCCTCGGCGCCCTCCACGGCGAAACGGCCCTCCCCCCGGCCTGGCTGACCGAGCTGGAGGGCCGCCCGACGATCCTGGAACTGTCCGACGACTTCGCCATGGAGATGACCCAGGGCCCGGCACTGCACGGCCCGGCGGGGTCGTCACCGGGGTGGCTGGCCCGGTATCCGCGCTAGTGCCCCAACAGGCAACGTTCGCCCCGTCGCGACGCCCGGCACGCACTCTCGCCGCACCGCCCGGAAGCCCAAGTACGTCCAGTACGAGGGCATCCGGCCGGCACACCGAGAGCACGCACCGGACGCCGCTCCTTGACGGGCAAACGTTGCCTGCCGGGGCACTAGGCCCCAGGTCACTGGGGGTCAGTCCGTCACCGGTGCCCCGATCGCGTCGTCCCCCGCCCCCGCCGGCACCGGCACGGCCGCCACCGTGCCCCCGTCGCCGTTGACCCTCTCGATGACCGCCAGGCGATCGGGGGTGTCCTCCGGCTTCAGGTAACCGATGGCGATGTACAGGACCAGGGACACCGCCAGCGGGACCGAGACCTGGTACTGGAGGGGGACGCCGCCGGAGACGTGCCAGTTGACGGGGTAGTTGACCAGCCAGAAGGCCAGCAGGCCGGCCGCCCAGCTGGTGAGGGCCGCGGTCGGGCCGGAACGGCGGAACGGGCGGAGCAGGCCGAGCATCATCGGGATCGCGATCGGGCCCATGAGACCGGCCACCCACTTGATCACGACCGTGATGATGTCCTTGAAGGTGGGGGAGTTGACCTGGGTCGCCACCGCCATGGACAGGCCGAGGAAGACGACCGTCGTCACACGGGCCGCGATCAGGCCCGAGCGTTCGCCCCACGCCCGTGCCCGCGCCGACAGGACCGGCGCCACGTCCCGGGTGAAGACGGCGGCGATCGCGTTGGCGTCGGAGGAGCACATCGCCATCGTGTGGGAGAAGAACCCGACGACGACCAGGCCCAGCAGGCCGTGCGGCAGCAGCTGTTCGGTCATCAGGCCGTAGGAGTCGGAGCCGTCCGGCTTGTGCGCGTGCACCAGGAGCGGGGACATCCACATGGGGAAGAAGAGGACGACCGGCCAGACCAGCCACAAGGCCGCCGACAGCCGCGCCGAGCGCTCGGCCTCGTGCGCGCTGCCCGTCGCCATGTAGCGCTGGGCCTGGTTGAGCATGCCGCCGTTGTACTCGAAGAGCTTGATGAAGAGGAAGGCGAGGAGGAAGACGGTGCCGTAGGGGCCGACGAGCGGTTTGCCGTGGCCGTGCAGGGCCGGCTGGTGCCACGCGTCAAAGAACCCGATGTGCTTGTCGTGCAGCTTCAGGACGACCGCCACGAACATCGAGGCACCGGCCAGCAACTGGATGACGAACTGGCCGAGTTCGGTCAGCGCGTCCGCCCACAGGCCGCCGATCGTGCAGTACACGGCCGTGATCGCGCCGGTGATGAGGATGCCCTGGTTCAGCGTGACGCCGGTGAACACCGACAACAGGGTGGCGATCGCCGCCCACTTGGCGCCCACGTCGACGATCTTCAGCAGCATGCCCGACCAGGCGAGGGCCTGCTGCGTGGAGAGGTTGTAACGGTTCTTCAGGTACTCCAGCGGAGAGGCCACATGGAGGCGGGAGCGCAGCCGGTTGATGCGGGGCGCGAACAGCTTCGAGCCGATGGCGATGCCCAGCGCGATGGGGAAGGACCAGGTCACGAAGGAGGTGACGCCGTAGGTGTAGGCGATCCCCGCGTACCCGGTGAACATCACCGCGCTGTAGCCCGACATGTGGTGCGAGATGCCGGACAGCCACCAGGGCATCTTGCCGCCGGCCGTGAAGAAGTCGGAGACGTTGTCCACGCGTTTGTGCGACCAGACGCCGATCGCGACCATCACACCGAAGTAGCCGATGAGCACGGCCCAGTCGAGACTGTTCATGTGCTCGATCGTGGGTGCGGCCACATGAACACGACAAGCAAGCGTAAGGTCAAGTCACAGCAAAATTGTTCTGCTTGATGACTATGGTTCATCTACATGAACGTTGTCGACAGGGTCGCCGACCGCTCGGATCACCGCATCAGCTCACCCGCGTTGACCAGCAACGACTGACCCGTGACGGCCCGCGCCCGGTCCGAGGCGAGGAACACCGCCGCGTCCGCCACATCCCCGTCCGTCGCCGGCTCCGGCAGTGCCATCCGCTCCGTCAGCCGCCCCAGCACCTCCGCCTCCGGCACCCCTTCCGTCTGCGCGGTGAAGCTGACGTACGCCTGTACCGGCGGGCCCCACATCCAGCCCGGCAGGACGGTGTTGACCCGGATGCGGTGCGGCCCCAGCTCCCACGCCAGGGAGTACATCGCGCTCGTCAGCGCCCCCTTCGACGCGGCGTACGCCGTCTGCCGCACCTGCGAGGGCGCGGCGACGGCCGACTGCGTCCCGATGATGACGACGGACCCGCCTCCGCCCTCCCGCAGCGCGGGCAGGCAGGCCCGGGTCATCCGCAGTGTGCCGAGCAGGTTCACGTCGATGACCGACTGCCACGTCGTGAAGTCCGCGTCCTCCAGCCCCCCGAAGTACGAGTCCCAAGCGGCCACGTGCACCACCGCGTCGATCCCCCCGAACCGCTCCCTCGCCAGCGCCGCCAGCGCCTCGCACTGCCCCTCGTCGGTGATGTCCGTCGCCCGGTACGCCGTGCGCGCACCGCCGGGATCGATCTCCGCCGCGCTCTTGGCGAGGTTCGCCTCGGTGCGGGCGCCCAGGACCGCGTTTCCGCCGTCCCGTACGACGGCCGCGGCGACCTGGTGGCCGAGCCCGGCGCCGACCCCCGAGACGACGACGGTCTTTCCGGTGAGCAGGGACATCCGTACCTCCCGGGCTATGGCGCATTACCTGACGGAGCGTCAGAGTATGGGCGACCGCAGGAGGACGGAAGGGGATCCGCATGAGCGAGGACACCCGCAGCGAGCTGTACGCCGAACTGGCCGCCGTCGGCCCCTACGGAGTCCGCCCCGGCCACGCCCTGATCACCATGGTCGAGCCGCACCCCGGCCACGAGTACGCCTACAACCGCTGGTACGAGGACGACCACTACTACGCCGGCGCGATGGCCATGCCCTGGATGTACGCGGGACGGCGGTGGGTGGCGACCAGGGACCTGCAGCTGCTGCGCCTCCCGGAGAAGTCGGCGGTCGCCCAGCCGGTGACGGCCGGCTGCTACCTCTCCACCTACTGGATCACCGCCGGCCGCTACGACGACCACATGAAGTGGACCGTCGCCATCAACAAGCGCCTCAACCGCGACGCCCGCGTCCACCACGCCCGCACCCACGTCTTCACGGCCTTCCAGGACCACGAGACGACGGTCTACCGCGACGGCGCGGCCGGCCCGCGCGACTTCCACGCCCTCGACCATCCGTACGCCGGCCTGGTCCTGGAGGTCATCGACGCGGACTCGCCCGAGCAGCGCACGGAACTCCTGCGGTGGCTGCGCACCCGCGACCTGCCCCGCCGCCTCGCGGGCTCCGAGGCCGCCATGGTGACCGTCTTCCGGCCCACGCCCCTGCCCGGCGACCGCATGACCTACGTCAAGCAGGTCGAGGGCGTCGACACCCGGCTGACCCTGCTGTGGTTCCTGGAGAGCGACCCGCGGGACTGCTGGCAGACCCGCTTCACCGGCCGGGACACGGACATCTCCGCCTCGGGCCTCGGCCGCCTGGAACTGCTGGCCCCGTTCATCCCGACGGTGCCGGGGACGGACAGGTACGTCGACCGGCTCCGCTGAACCTCACGGAGTCTTCAGCTCGTCCGGACACGGCGTGCCCCGGGGCAGCTGGTACGGCGCCGCCAGCCGGTAGGTCCCCGCCTTCGGCGCCAGCAGCACCGTCCACTTGTCGCCCTTGGCGTCCTGCGGCGTCTCCATCAGACACCCGTTGACGTTGTCGTACGACTTCGGCGTGCCGTCGGCCCGGTGCTTGGAGGCCTTCGTCTCCTGCGGCGGCTTCACGCTCTTGCCGTGCTCGTCGACGATGCTCAGCCACGGCGAGTACGGGATCCGGATCAGGATCCGCCCGGCCCTGTGCACCTCCAGCGTCATCTCGCCCTGGTCGGCCCGGTCCACCACCGCGTTCGGCTCGGCGAGCGGCGTCGGATCGGTCACCTTGAACAGCTGCCAGTTGGCGTCGCCCCAGATCTGCCTCAGGTACGGCATCCCGCGCTGCAGCAGCGCCCGCTCCCGCTCACCGCCGTCCCCGTCCGGGTTGTCCTTCGGCAGCACCACGAAGTGCACGGCCCACCGCTGGAGCCACTCGTGGTAGTTCGCCGAGTTGAGCGTGTCGTCGTAGAAGAGC
This sequence comes from Streptomyces sp. FXJ1.172, assembly GCF_001636945.3. Taxonomy (NCBI): domain Bacteria; kingdom Bacillati; phylum Actinomycetota; class Actinomycetes; order Kitasatosporales; family Streptomycetaceae; genus Streptomyces; species Streptomyces sp. FXJ1.172. Next base: position 5,381,640 of record NZ_CP119133.2, read on the forward strand.
GGATTGCGCTCCATGTCGGCCTGCCGGTTCCAGCCGCGCGCCAGGTTGACGTACGGCGCGAGCGCGGAGGCCTCGCGGTGCGAGCGGGCCGGGACGACCTCGACGCGGCCCTTCTCGGCGCCGACCTTCTGGAGCTGGTTGACCAGCGGCGCCAGCTCCCGGGCCCAGGACGCGGCCGGCGTGGTGTGGATGATGTCGTCGACCGACTTGAAGCCGATCCAGCCGACGAATCCCAGGAACGCCAGCACGGTCAGGTACCACTTGCGCGACTTCGGCACCGTGAACGGCAGCGCCGCGATCAGCGCCGCACCCGCGAACAGCATCGGCAGCCGCGAGATGTTCGAGCCGATCTGCGAGTTGATCAGCCACACCAGCACCACGCCGACGCTGTAGACGGCCGCCGTCAGCCGGACGGTCACCCACTGCCTCGGCACCAGGAACAGGCACAGCAGGCCGTACAGCAGCGGCATGATCACCGAGCCGAACGTCATCGGCTGGGTGCCGGAGAACGGGAACAGGAAGTACGAGGCGGCGACCACCACCGTCGGGGCGAGCCCCAGCGCCCAGGCACCCGGCCGCCGCTTCTGCAGGAACAGCGCGACCGCCACCAGACCCACGAACAGCCCCGAGACCGGCGAGGCCATGGTGGACAGCCCGGCCAGCGAGCCGGCCACGGCCGCCTTCGCCCAGCGTCTGTGCCGCCACCGGTACGGCCAGCAGAACACGGCCGCGACCGCGCCGAGCGCGAACATCGTGCCGAGCCCGAAGGTCACCCGCCCGGACACCGCGTTGGCGATGAACGCGAGGACCCCGGCGAGCGAGGCCCACAGCGGGTTCTTCACCGCCCGGCTGCGGATCAGGACCAGCGTCAGCAGGCCCGCCGACACGGTCCCGGCGATCATCATCGTCGTACGGACGCCGAGGACGGCCATCAGATACGGCGAGACGACGCTGTACGACACCGGGTGCATACCGCCGTACCAGGCGAGGTTGTACGCCGAGTCCGGGTGCCGGCCGACGAACTCCGCCCAGGCGTCCTGCGCCGCGAGATCGCCGCCGCTGTTCGCGAACGTGAAGACCCAGAGGATGTGCAGGATGCCCGCGAGAGCCGTGACCGACAGCACGGGATGCCGGAGCATGCGCTGCCGCAGGGGTTCGGCGGCGATGAGGAGCCGCGCGAGTCTGCCGTTACGGCTACCGGTGCCGGTCGTGGACACGCGTATTCGCGGGCCGGACCCCGGCCCGGCTCCCGGGGCGGTCCCCGGGCCCGGATCGGCGTCGTCGGCGCGTGTCGGCTCCGCTGTGGCCACCTGAAGGCACTCCCCGTGTCCCGTCTTCTGTTCTCGGCCGTGTCCCTGAGTGTTCCCGGCCGCTTCTCGTCCAGTTCGCCGCCGTGTCCGTGACCGGCGACCTGCCCCGATTCGTGACGCTAGCACGCACCCCGCCGCGGGGCTCCCGGGTGGGGCTCCGTCGACGGGGTGCGGGGGTGTGCCGGAAGGGACGCGGTCAGCCCAGGCGGCCGAGCTTGGCGCCGAAACCGGGCTCGGCCAGGTCCTGCTGCAGGGCCACCGGGACCTTCACCGATCCGGCCGAACCGTCACCCACGGTGAGCGTGCCCACCGTGGTGCCGGCCTTCGCGGTGTGCGGGACGGTGCCGGAGGCGAAGGACAGCTTCACCTTCAGGCCGGACCAGCCGACCGCGGTGACGTCCTTGGTGATCACGACCGGGGTGTGGCCGCCGAGCTGGTCGTCCACGTAGCCGACCACGTCACCCTTCTTCAGGATCGTCGAGGAGGTCAGCGCGTCCTGGGCGGCGAGCAGCGCGGTCTTGCTGACCGCGTTGACCGTGTCGAGGATCGACGGCCCCTTGTGCTGGCCGAGGATCGCGCCGACGATCGTCACGGTCTGCCCGCCGACCGTCTTGCGGGAGGCGAAGAGCAGGTTGCCGCCGGCCGCGGTGGTGCTGCCGGTCTTGATGCCGATCGCGCCGATCTTGTACGGCAGCTCGTTGACATTGGACCAGTTGCGGCCGGAGGGGTCCGTCCAGCTGGCCGCGCTGGTGATGGCGACCAGGGCCGGGTTCTTCACGACCGCGCGGCCGAGCTTCACCTGGTCCTCGGCCGTGGAGACGGTGGACGGCGTCAGGCCCGAGGGGTCGGTGTACGTCGTGCGCGTCATCCCCAGCTCCTTGGCGGTGGCGTTCATCTTCTTGACGAACGCCGCCTCCGAGCCCGCGTCCCAGCGCGCCAGGAGCCGGGCGATGTTGTTCGCGGAGGGGATCATGACGGCCGACAGGGCCTGCTTCTCGGTGAGGTACTGGCCGGCCTTGACGGTGTTGAGGGTGGACTCGCCGCCGCTCTTGTCGTAGCCGCCCTCCTTCTCCGCCTGCGAGTCCACCTTGATCCTCGGGCCCTCCTCGCCCGGCTTCAGCGGGTGGTCCTTGAGGATGATGTACGAGGTCATGGTCTTGGCGACCGAACCGATGGCCACGGGGGTCTGCGTGCCGAAGCGGCCCATCGTGCCGACGCCGTCGCCGTCCATCCAGCCCTGGCCCTCGCCCGGCCACGGCAGGTTCACCGTGCCGCCGTCGAAGGTGTAGCTGTCCTTGGCGGTCAGCGCGAGGGTGGGGGAGGGCAGCGGGCGCACCGCCTGGACGACCGCGAAGACGACCGCCAGGAGCAGGGCCAGCGGGGTCCAGATCTTGACCCGGCGCACGATCGTGCGGACCGGGGTCTCCGGGGGCGGCGGGGTGTTCGTCAGCTCCGCCAGCAGGTCCAGCGGCGGCTTGGGCGGGAGCGGCTGCTGGGTGGTGCGCTCGGGGCCGACCTGGGGGACGGGGGCGGTGACGTCAGCCTTGGGTTCCCTCAGATCGGGCTTGAGCGCGACGAACTTGCTGGTGCGCTCGGGGTCCGACTCGGAGGACTTGGGGGACTCGGAGGACTCGGAGGACTTGGGGGACTCGGGAGCCTTGGCGGTGCCGCCCAACTTGAGCATGGTCGTGGGCTGATCGACCTGAGGCCGCCGGAGGGCCTTGAAGACGGCGGTCGGCTGATCGACGCCATCGGCTCCCGCCTCGGCTCCGCCTTCGGTCTCCTCGCTCTCACCCGCACCACCCGTGCGGTCTGCGTCGTCGGCTGCGGGCGCCCCCTGTGGGTCGTCCCCACCGTCGGCGGCCCCCGGCTCGTCACCGTCCGCCGCCGGCTCGGCTGCGTCCTCGCCACCCTCGGCGTCAGAAGTCCCGGGCTCTGCTTCGGCCTGCCCAGCGGCCTCGGCGTCAGCCTCGTCATCAGCCTGCTCGGCTTCCGCGTCGGCCTCCGACTCTGCCTCCGCCTTCCCGTCGGCGGCCGTGTCTATGGCGCCGTCCGTCTCCGCGTCACCGTCGGCGTCGGCGTCCGCGTCGGTGTCGCCGTCGGCAGCGGCCTTCGCCTCCGCACCGTCGTCAGAGTCCGCCGTGGCCTCCGTGTCGGCCTCGGCGGCAGCGCTCGAGCCGTCGGACTCCTTCGCGCCCGCAACTGCGTCGGCCTCCGCGTCCGTGTCCGCGTCCGCGTCGGCGTCATCGGCGCCCTTCGCGGGCGTCCCCCGTACCCATGCCGAGACCGCCTCCCGTAGGGCGGCGTCCTCCTCGGGGGTCTCGCGGTCCTCGGTGCCGGCGTCGGCCCTGACCCCGTCGGTCTTCTCGTCGGTCTTCTCGTCGGTCTTCTCGCCGGGCTTCGCGACGTCCCGTACCGTCAGGGTCTTCGTCGCCGTGTCCACGCCGCCGCCCGGGGACTCCGAGGAATCCTTTTCCCGCGAGACCGCGAGGCGCGGATCACGGCCCTCGGGAACCGAACCCCCGCTCCCCGACGTCGGTTCCACCGACGACTCGCGCTGCTTCGACCTGTCGGGGGACTCGCCCGCCACCGATGCCTCCTCATGCGCCGCACGCCCATCGGCGCGCCCTGTCCGAACCATGTACCAGTGTCCTGTGTGAGGGCTTGGCCCCTGCGGTAGACGAGAACGACATACCTACCGGTTCCCTCACGAACCGGTCACGCGCCCTCGACAGACCAATGTGAGAGGGGTCACCCTGTCATTCATCCACGCGGGGAGGCATGGATGGGCAGGAGCCGCAGAACACTTCCGGAGGAGCTTCTGCTGCTGGCACTGGACCCGGCCACGGGTACCACTGCACAGCCGCAGTCGCTCGACCTCGGTCTGGCCGGAGCACAGCTAGTGGAGCTGGCGCTGGCCGGACGGATAGCCCCAGACGGGGATCGTATCGCCGTGGTGGTGCCACGGCCGACAGGAGATCCGACTCTGGACTGCGCGTTGGAGTTGCTGCGAAGGCGCGGCGCTCCGGTGCGTGCCGTCCATTGGATCGGCGGGCCCCGGCTGGGGCTCCGTCAGACGTACCTCTCGCACCTGGAGCGGTGCGGCATGGTCGCCGCCGTACCGGGTCAGATGTGCGGGGTGCTGCCGACGACGCGTTACCAGGCGACGGACACCGCCATCAGCCGGGAGATCAGGTCCCGGCTGGATTCCGCGATCCGCACCGGCGTACCGCCGGACCCGCGGACCGCGGCGCTCGCCGCGCTGGCGCACGCCGTCGGACTCGGCAAGCACCTGTATCCGGGCAACGAGGGACGCTCGTCCCGTTCCCGGCTGCGGGACTTGATCCGGCACGATCCGATGGGCGGGCTCGTCGCGCACGCCGTGATGGACGTGCAGAACGGTGCGGTCGCACAGCCGCGCCGCGGACCCGCCGCCACCGGACGGCAGGGCGCGGCCGGCGCCAGGGCCGCGGCGGAACCCGCACGCGGGGTTCCGATGCAGCCGCACCGCGGGTCCATGGCACGCGCCGTCGCCCACTGAGCCGCAACGGGCCGTACGAGCTGTAATTCCGGTCCCCCAGGCCGGGTTCGGGAGCCGCTGGTTCGAGCGGGGCGGTGAGATCCTCGTGGTCTCACCGCCCCGCTCGACTGCGTCCGTGCCGTCCGTGCCGTCCGTGCCGTCCGTGCCGTCCGTGCCGTCCGTGCCGTCCGTGCCGTCCGCGCCCCCTGTGGCGGCTGCGGCACCCCAATGGGTGGCGGACGGTGGCGAACTGACGTGCACGCGCCGCATATCCCTCGTTTCCCAGCGGTAGAAAGCACCTTGGTGGCAGTCTGCTCAACAGCAGATACGGAAAGTGTTAAGCAACAGGCAGGCAGCCGGAGGTGCACGTCCCGTGGCGTCCAATGTCAATCCCACCGTCAGGCGGCGCCGGCTGGGCCAGGAGCTGCGCAGGCTCCGCGAGCTCAAGGGCATGACGGCCGAGGAGGTTGCGGAACGGCTGCTCGTTTCGCAGTCGAAGATCAGCCGCCTGGAGAACGGCCGCAGAAGCATCAGCCAGCGCGACGTGCGCGACCTGTGCGGGGTGTACGAGGTCGAGGACCAGCGGATCGTCGACTCGCTGATGGAGATGGCCCGCGACTCGCGGCAACAGGGGTGGTGGCACACCTTCGGGGACATCCCGTACAGCGTGTACATCGGGCTCGAGACCGACGCCGAGTCGCTGCGTGTGTACGAACCCCAGCTGGTCACCGGCCTGTTGCAGACCCGCGCCTATGCGGAGGCCCTCGTCCAGGGCGCCCTGCCGGAGACCTCGCCGGCCGACATCGAGAAGCGGGTCCAGGTGCGCATGCGCCGACAGGAACGTATCACCGCCGAGAACAACCCGCTGCGGCTGTGGGTCGTGCTCGACGAGGCGGCGCTGCGCCGGGTCGTCGGCAGCAAGCTGGTGATGCGCGAGCAGCTCGACCACCTGATCGAGATGTCCCAGCTGCCGCACGTCACCGTGCAGGTGCTGCCGTTCGAGGTGGGCGCCCATCCGGGGCTCAACGGCCAGTACGCGATCCTGGAGTTCACCGACGCGGCCGACTCCAGCGTGGTCTACCTGGAGGGCGTCACCAGCGACCTGTACCTGGAGAAGGCGCAGGACGTGCAGAAGTACGCCGTGATGTACGAGCACTTGCGGGCACAGTCCCTCAATGTGGAGCAATCCCGGCAATACATTGCGGACGTGGCGAAAAAGTACGCGGACTGAGCCTGCGTCACAGAAGGCGCCGGATCGTACACCGTCTGTCCGCTCCAGTGGAAGACCCGCCCGGAATATGCCATCCGGTCGAGTGAACGACTACTCCAGCAGGGGCAGTTGCCCGGTAGCGTCGATCACGCCAATCAGTCGACAAGGTTGGCGTGAACCGCACTACCGAAACTCGCAACAGGAGTGGACATGGCACTGATTCAGGGCGCTTCCGAGACGTGGATGAAGTCCTCCTACTCGGCGGGCAACGGCGCCTGCGTGGAGGTCAAGACGGCCACCGGCGCCGAGCTGGCCGTCCGCGACTCCAAGGACATCGAGGGCCCGGTCCTGGACTTCCCCGCCGGCGCCTGGAACGCCTTCGTGGCCTCGGTCAAGGCCTAGGGGGCTCTCCCTGACCTTCGGCGCCGCTGACGGGAATCGCAGCGTCCGCAGAGCCCACCGACACGCACAACTGCAAAGCAACACCTCCAGAGGGCCCTCTCGACCGGTCGCCGTCCTTGCCGAGAGGGCTCGCTGCTGGCCCCGGCTCAGCTCAGCTGGGCCTCGATCGCCGAGACGACCTCGGCCGACTCCGGCTCGGTCTGCGGCGAGAAGCGCGCCACGATCCGGCCGTCCCGGCCGATCAGGAACTTCTCGAAGTTCCACCGGATGTCCCCGCTGTGCCCCTGGGCGTCGGCGAAGCCCACCAGACGCTGGTACAGCGGGTGCCGGCCCTCGCCGTTCACCTCCACCTTCTCGGTGAGCGGGAACGTCACGCCGTACGTCGCCGAGCAGAACTCCGCGATCTCCTCGGCGGTGCCGGGCTCCTGCCCGAGGAACTGGTTGCAGGGCACGCCGAGCACGGTGAAGCCCTGCCCGGCGTAGCGCTCCTGGAGCTGCTCCAGGCCCGAGTACTGCGGGGTCAGGCCGCACTTGGAGGCCACGTTCACGATGAGCACGGCCGTGCCCTCGTACTGCGGCAGATTGGCGGAGCCACCGCTGAGGGCTCCGATCTCGACATTCAGCACGTCAGTCATGAGCGGATGCTACGTGCTGCCCCTCCGGGCCCTCCTGACCGGCCGCCCGCACCAGGACGTCCCCCGCCGCCGTCCGCCCGTACAGCACCGAGCGCCCCGCCCGCCACCGCGCCACCAGCCCCGCCTCCCGCAGCACCTTCAGATGGCGGCCCACCGAGCCCAGGCCCTGTCCGGTCACGGCGGTCAGCTGGGTGGTGCTCATGGGGGAGCCGAGGAGGACCAGGACGGCGCCGCGGGCCGGACCCAGGAGGGCGCTCAGGGCGGCCGGGACGCTGCGGGCACCGGTGTCGGCGAGGACCCCGGAGCAGGGGTAGACCGCCGCGTACCGCACCCCGTCCTCCCAGGCCACCCACCCCGCCCGCTGCACGGTCACCGGCACGAAGAGCAGCTCGGCGCCGGAGATCTCGCGGGGCGGGTACTCGTGCAGATTGATCTGCAGCCGGTTGTCGCCGAGCCAGCGCGTCCGCCCCGGCCGCAGGGCGTCCAGGGCGCTCGCCCAGCCGCCCTGGCTGACCTGCGCCGTCCGCGCGACCACATCCGCCTCCAGCACCCGCCGGCGCCGCTCCCAGTACGGCCGTACGGTCTCCTCCCACACCCACTCCAGCAGCACGGCCGCCCGCTCGGGCAGGTCGTCCCGGTCCAGCCCGGCGGGGAGCGGGCCGGCGACGGCGGTGCGCAGCTGGGCGCGGGCCGCGTCGGGCGCGGTCGAGCGGACCCGGGCGACCTCGTCGGCGAACGGCTCCGCGCCGCGCGGGGTGGGGGTCAGGAAGTCGGCGATCCACGACCGGCCGAGCCCGGCCCGCACCAGCAGCCCGGTCACCGGATCCGCCGCCAGCAGCGCCCGGTAGCCGGGCAGATGACGGCTCAGCCACGCGTGCTCGCCCGGGTGCGCCGCCGCACCGGCATGCAGCAGCTTCAGCGACGCGAAGGTCTCGGCGAACGGCGAGATCACGAACCGGCTCCGGGCCAGGGTGTCCGCGTTGAGCTGCCACCATCCCACGAGCGCCTCCCCCTGACCGCCGTCGTACGCCCCGTCCGGCCGGTACGGCCTTTCGCGTGACGGCGAAACGATAGCGACTCCGTGGCGGGCCGACCGAGACTCCCGGCATGACCGGCTACCGATCCCTGTTCCGTACCCCGGAGTTCACCCCGCTCTTCCTCGGCTCGGCCGCGCAGACCGCCGCACAGACCGTCGGCGGCCTGGCCCTCGCCACGCTCGTGTACCGGGCGACCGGCTCCCCGCTGCTGTCGGCGGTGAGCATGTTCGGCCCCTCGCTCGCCCAGGTGCTGGGCGCGACCGTCCTGCTGTCCGGCGCGGACCGGCTGCCACCGCGTACGGCCCTGTCCGCGATCGCGCTGGTCTTCGCGGCCGGTACGGCGGTGCAGGCGCTGCCCGGCCTGCCCGTCGGCGCCGTCTTCGCGGTCGTCCTCGCGCTGGGGCTCGTGGCGTCGCTCGGCGGCGGGGTCCGCTGGGGCCTGCTGAACGAGATCCTGACCGAGCAGGGGACTGCCGAGAACGCCTATCTGCCCGGGCGTTCGCTGTTCAACATGATGAGCGGGCTGATGCAGATCGCCGGTTTCGCCACCGGCGGCGTCCTGCTCACCACACTCTCCCCACGGGTCTGTCTGCTGCTGTCGGCGGCCCTGTACCTGGCGGCGGCGCTGGTGCTGCGTCTCGCCCTGACCGCCCGCCCGCCGCGCACCGCGGGCCGGCCGTCGGCGGCGGCGACCTGGCGCACCAACGCCCTGCTGTGGTCGTCCCGTTCGCGCCGGCTCACGTATCTGGGCCTGTGGCTGCCCAACGGCCTGGTGGTCGGCTGCGAGTCGCTGTACGTGTCGTACGCCCCGCACGCGGCCGGCACCCTGTTCGCCTGCGGGGCGTTCGGCATGTTCGCCGGGGACGTGACGGTCGGCCGCCTGCTGCCGCGGGCGGTGCGGCGCCGAATGGCAACCCCCTTGCTGCTGTTGCTGGCGACGCCGTACCTGGTGTTCGCCGCGTACCCGCCGCTGCCGGTGGCGATGGTGTGCGTGACGCTCGCGTCGGCCGGTTTCGGCGCGAGTCTGGTCCAGCAGGAGCGGCTGATGGAGCTGACCCCGGGCGAACTCGCCGGTCAGGCACTGGGGTTGCACTCGGCGGGCATGCTGACCCTGCAGGGCGTGAGCGCGGCGCTGGCCGGCACGGTGGCCCAGGCCACCTCGCCCGCCGCGGGAATGACGGCGATGGCGGCGGGCTCGGTCCTGGTGACCCTGGCGCTGGCTACGGCCGCCCGTCGCTCTCCGCGGCCGGAGCCGCGGCGCTCTGAGCCGGCTGAGCGGGCTGAGCCGGTTGCGCGGGCGGCGTCGGCTGAGGCGGGGTGAGGTGAAGATCGGCGTCGATCTTCTGCGCGGCCCGGTCGAAGTAGCGCAGCAGCTCGACGGGGAACGGCATCACGAGGGTGGAGTTCTTCTCGGCGGCCACTTCGACGACGGTCTGGAGGAGCCGGAGCTGCATGGCCTCCGGTGAGTCGGACATGATCCGGGAGGCGTTGGCGAGCTGCTGCGCGGCCTGGAACTCACCGTCGGCGGTGATGACCCGGGCCCGCCGCTCCCGCTCGGCCTCGGCCTGCCGCGACATGGACCGCTTCAGCGACTCGGGCAGCTGGACGTCCTTGATCTCGACGCGGTCGATGTGGATGCCCCACCCGGCGGCCGGGCTGTCGATCATCAGCGCCAGCCCCTCGTGCAGCCGCTCCCGGTCGCTCAGCAGGTCGTCCAGGTCGCTCTTGCCGATGATGGACCGAAGGGAGGACTGGGCGACCTGCCCGACGGCGAAGACGTAGTCCTGCACCTCGATGGCGGCGCGCACCGGGTCGACCACCCGGAAGTAGACGACCGCGTCGACCTTGACCGACACGTTGTCCTTGGTGATGCCCTCCTGGGTGGGCACGGGCATGGTCACGACCTGCACATTCACCTTGCGCATCCGGTCGGCGAACGGGATGAGGAACGTGATCCCCGGCTGCCGATGGCCCGGCAGCGCCTTCCCCCACCGGAACACCACGCCGCGCTCCACCTGGTTGACGACCCGCATCCCGCTCTTCAGCACGAGCAGCGCCAGCACGGCCACCACGACGACCGCCACCACGGTGCCTTCCATGGCATCCCCTTCCTCACATCCAGCACGGACAACGGCAAGGACACCCCGGACGGCCGAACGGATCCGGCCCCCGCGTCACGACTGCGTCAAGACTCTCCGACGCGTGTCCGGTCGCGGGGCCGTGAGCCGTGCGGCGGCATAATCGTGATGATCAAGACATATCGGTACTAAGGCGAAGGAAGTGATGCCATGGTCGACGGCATGTCCCGAGGCGGACGGTGGCAGCGGCGGCAACAGCGGCAACCGTGGCAAAAGCAACGCCGCCGCGGCGCGGGCGTCGCGGCGGCGGTCGTGCTGGCCGCTTCGGGAAGCCTGGCCCTCGTGGCGTGCGGCGGCGGCAGCGGCGGCAAGAGCAGCGGGAGTACGTCGTTCAGCCCCCGCCCCTCGCCGCCCGTCACGGCGTCGTTCTCCGGTACGCCGCCTTCCGCGCTGTCCTCGGCCGCCTCCTCCGCCGTGGCGTCGGCCCGGGCGTCGGCCTCCGCCGCGGCCTCCTCGGCCTCGGCCAGGGCCTCGGAGTTCGAGGCCTCGGTGTCGGCCGCGACCGAACGGGCGAACGCGGCGGCCCGCAAGGAGCTGGCCAACGTGCAGGGCCGGGGCAACGCGGCCACCGACGTCTCGCTCACCGGCATGCCCCGGTCGGAGACGGGCGGCCTGCTCGCGCTGCACGTCAACATCCGCAACTCGACGCCCGGGAAGGCGTCCTTCGCGGTCCAGGTCGACTTCCGCGACTCCGGCGGGAAGGTCGTGGAGACCCGCTACGTCGGCGCCTCCGACGTCAAGCCCGGTGAGACGGTGCATCCCGTCGTCATCAGCCATGAGCCTCCCGAGCCGAAGCTGAAGGCCGAGGTCGCGAAGGCACAGCGGTACTGAGGGCACATGGTCACCACTCGCCGCGGTCGCAGAACACCCGGAAGCTGCCCACGACACCGTCGTCGCCGAATACACCCCCGTAGCCGGCCGCGGCGGTCGCGCCCCCGTAGTCGGTACGGGTCACAGCGCCGAACGTCTCGCCGTGGGGGCCCACGGTGGCGACCGGAGCACCGTCGTCACAGCTGAAGCCCCGGAAGACCTCTACGGTCTTCCGGCTGTCATTGAACACACTGAAGCTGCTGGAGCCGGTCGCGGTGATGCAGCCCTCGGCGGAGGCGGAGTACGCACGTTCGTTGAAGTAGATCCTCCCGCCTTCGCCCCCGCCACGGCCGTGGCCGCGTCCACCGCCGTCGCGCGCCTCGTTCCTCTCTCCGCCTACGCCCCTGCTCTCCAGGGGAGCCACGGCGGGAACGGCTCGCCGCACGAGCCGGGCGGCTCGGTGGACGGTCGGGGACGCCGCCCGGTGGACCGACGGGGACGCCGAGGCGGATCCAGCGGTCGAGGCGCAGGTGATGCCGGCGACGACAAGTGCGGTCGCGCCCACTCCGGTGCCGACCACAGCAAAAGTACGTGGGGGCATGTCACTTCTCTCTGTCTCACGGACGTCGGCCGGGCGACCGACCTGCGACGAACGTACCGACACCCGGCACGCCCGGCATTCCAGGCAAACCCCTGGTGTGACGCCGTGAGCCCAATCAGGTATTCACTCCTGTCCCTGGCCATATGGCGCATGATCGAAATGCGGTCATTGGCGCACGACTCGATGATGGCGCTGAAAGGCGGAGCGCGAAGAGCCGGTGAACGGCTGGGCGCCCCGCATGAGTCATGCACCGAAGAAAGAGGGAAACATGACGGCAACGACGGAGACTCCCACCCGGGAGAAGGCCGAGGCAGGCCAGGAAGAGTTCGGCGAGGAATCCGGCCTCGGTCCGCTCCTGCTGGCGGCGTTGCTGGCCCGTCGTGAGGAGCGGGGTGAGGAGTCGGCCATCGAGCACCCGCTCCTCCTTGCTGCGCTTGCGCGGCACCGCCGTGAGGAACGTGGTGAATCGCTGATCGAGCACCCTCTGCTCCTGGCCGCGCTGATGCGGCGTCGGGAGGAGCGGGGCGAGGAGTCGATCATCGAGCACCCGCTCCTTCTCGCTGCGCTTGCGCGGCACCGCCGTGAGGAACGTGGTGAATCGCTGATCGAGCACCCTCTGCTCCTGGCCGCGCTGATGCGGCGTCGGGAGGAGCGGGGCGAGGAGTCGATCATCGAGCACCCGCTCCTTCTCGCTGCGCTCGCGCGCCGCCGCCGTGAGGAGCGCGGTGAATCGCTGATCGAGAACCCCCTGCTCCTGGCCGCACTCATGCGGCGCTGACAGTACATGGCGACACCCCTGCCCTCCGATCCTCGCATTCGTCGGAATCGGGGGGCAGGCCCCGTACGGCAATCGAAGACTTGAGGAACCACAATGGCAGCTGAATCCGGCGGAGAATCGGAACGGGACCCCTTGGAGGCCTTCGTCGACGAGGTCTTCGAGGAAATTGTGCGCGATGCCGGGATTTCGCATACGGGCACCGGTGTGAGGCATGGAAAGGACCCGCTGGCGGCAGCCCTGATGGAAGCGACCGTGGCGTCTTTGGCCCAGCCGCCCTCCCGTTCCTCGGAACTGGAAAGGGTGTTGTTCGCGCAGACCCTCGCGACCGCACTGGCAGATTCTCTCGCACCCGCTCTGGCGGATGTGCTGGCTTCGGAGATCATGAAAGTGCTGACGCAGCACGCGGCCGCGCAGAGCGGCGGCGCCCGTGAATCCGTCGGTGGGACCGGCCACCGCGCCGCCGGCGGTGGTGGCCGCTCCTGACCGAACCGTCCCCGGCGTCCACTCCGCTGTCCGCCCGTGCTCACCCTCGCGGAAGCGCGGGCGGGGCGAACTGTCCCCGCACACCTCCCCCTTCGGCCGTGGGCTGATGGCCCCGAGGCCGCCGTCGCGCTTTCGGGCTGCGTCAGACCCGTAGACCCGTGCTGTCGCGAGATAGGGAATGACCATGGGGGAGAGCCGGACAGCGTGTTCGACCCGCGGACGTGGGTGGCGCGGACCTGGACGGTGTGGCTGCCGGAGGCGACCGAGACCGAGGCGGAGCGAGCGGAGCCGGAGGTGTGCGCCACGGCCTTGCCGTCGACCAGGACGTCGAAGCCGGAGATCACCGCGGACGGCATGGCCGTCGTCCAGCTCACCGGTCACCCTGGCCGGCGACACCACGGCGCCCACCTTCCCGACCGCTCCTGGCGTGCAGCTGCGCACCGGCACGGTGACCTCCACCGCGGTCCCGGTCACGGTGACCTGGAAGGCCGCCGACAACGCGGCGCTCGCCAAGGTCATGGCGGCCTCGCCGTCCTCGGCCACCTTCGGCCCGGCGGTGACCTCCTGGCCGACCGGCGCCAAGCCCGGCTCGTCGGACCTGTTCGCGCTGAAGGTGTACGACGCGGCCGGCAACACCGCTGGAGCCTCCGTCTACCGGACGCCGAACATCATCCAGGAGACCTCCACCACCCGGACCGGCACCTGGACACACCGGAGCGGCACCAGCCACCTGGGCGGCTACTCCTACAGCTCCTCGTCCGCCGGGGCCTCGATCAGCTGGACCTTCACCGGGCGCTCGGTGGCCTGGATCGTCTCGCGGGCCTCCACTTCGGGCCAGGCGTACATCTACGTCGACGGCACGAAGGTCACCACCGTGGACCTGAAGTCCTCCACCACCCTCTACCGCCAGGCGATCTGGACCAAGACCTGGTCCAGCTCCGCCCAACACACCCTGAAGATCGTCGTGGTCGGCACCTCGGGCCGCCCGGCCGTCACCACCGACGGCATCACGACCATCGGCTGACCGGCCGGCCGCACCACACAGGAGCCCTCCGCCCGCACGAAGTCCGCGGGCGGAGGGCTCCTGCGCGCATCACGTGGTGCTGCGTGCCCGGAGGGAGCGACACCCCAGCCTGAGGACGAAGCCCAGAACCGTGAGCGCCAGCCCGAAGTTGAGCGCGTCGAAGACCTCGACGACGAAGTGGGGCGCGTGCAACAGGCCCGGCACCCTGGCGCAGATCATTCCCAGGCCCAGGAGGAGGGGGAGCCAAGCCCAGAGGAAGCGCATGCCCTGGTCGACGCGCTCGTCCCTCCGCCCCCGGACCCGCTCCCACCGGCGGCTGCCGAGGCCGACGAGAACCAGCACAAACCCCGTCGCGACCACGGACCAGTCCATGAACCGCAGCATCACATCTCCCTCGATCCGGAAGGATCTTCCTCCGGCAGACGACCGCAGGCAAGGGCCCGCGAGCACCTCACGGAGATTCATCCCTGGCGCGCCGGGCGAGCTTCCCCGTGTGTCGACACCCGTGGCTCGCCGCACGATCTGGCACGCCCCTGGCACGGTCAGGAGGTGACAGATCAGGTTAGTCTCCGATCATGGCTTTGCGACCTGATGAGTTCTACGGCCACGCACGTGCGGCCGCGGATGGTGAGCTGCGGCTTCCGCTGGCTCGGATGACCAGCTGGGACATAAGTCCGTTCGAGCCTGATGGACTTCGCGTCGCACCGCTGCGACCACCTGTTCTGCCCGAGCCGGAACGACACGGCGAGGACCCGTCGAACTGCGACGTCTGCCGCGCCCGAGACGAAGGCATCTGGTTCAACGAACGCTGGCGACTGGCCCGGGTCACGGGCGTCGGTGTGCCCCTGGTGCTGATGCTGTACTCCCGCGACCACTACGACATGGCGGATCTGTCCGACGACATGGCCGCCGAACTCGGGGTGCTCACCACTCATATCGTCCGCCACGTGCAGGAACTACCGCACATCTCCCGAGCCCACGTCTACCGAATCGGGGACGGAGCCGCACACTTGCACATCTGGTTCTTCGCCCGGCCCGAGGGGCAGGCGCAGCTGTATGGGTCGTGGCTGCCGGTCTGGGACGACCTGCTGCCGGAGTACCCGGCGGACGTAGCCGACGCGGACGCGGCTGCCGTCGCCGACGCATTGGTCACCTCGTACGGAGGCCGCCGCTCGGCCACCGGCGAACAGATGCACGCCTGAGGCTTCCGCACGATCTCCTTAGCCGGTGCCGGGAAAGTGCGTCACCTGCTGCAGGCAGCGACGATGCTCACGCGGTCTCGAAGAAGTCTTCATCCGTTTCCACTACCCGAAACGTCTGCCGCTCCTGTACTCCGACTCCGTGAGTGACCATGAGCCGTCCGAGACGTGCGCCGTCGATGAGGATGACGCGCGGGGTGATGGACCTGGCGAAGCCGACGGCGTCGGGCGTGAACCGACTGGTGGTGATGAAGACGCCGCCAGCCGCGCCGGCGTGGTGCAGCGCGCCCAGGAACGCCTGGACGTCGGGCCTGCCGATGGAGTTGTCGGCTTTGTAACGCTTGGCCTGGATGTAGATACGGCCGATACCAAGAGGGTCCTGATTGATGACGCCGTCGAAACCGCCGTCCCCGGGACCGCCGAGATGGACGGCTGCCTCATCACTGCCGCCGTATCCCATGGCGACGAGCAGGCGCAGGACTGCCTTCTCCAAGAACTCCGGCGGGGCGGCGTGAAGACGCTGCACCAGTTCGGTGGCGACGTCGGCATCAAGCTGTTCGACTGCGGCGCTGATCTGCTCGAAAGGTGTTTGATCGCTGTTTCCCCCAGGGCTCGACGGACCGTCGGCCTGCGCCCCTGCGGATCCTTTGGATCGCGCCTGGAAAGCACGGAACTCCTCAAACTGCCGCAGCACTTCAAGGCCGAACCCATCAGGATGTACTTCGGCCAGCTCGTGTCCCCGTTCCGTGATCTCGAACAGACCACGGCGGGGCTTCCGGACGGCTTCAGCATGGAACAGGTAGCTCAACGCCCACGTCACGCGATTGTCGAGACGTCGCTGTCCGCTAGGTATGACCTGGTTGCGCTGCTCGGAGGTCAACCCAAGCCGGTCGGAGACCTCGGCGATGATGTCACGAGTCTGCATCGTCTCCCCGGCTGCCAGGACGGCTAGTGCGGGGGCGAAAAACTCATGAAACTTCGGCAGATCATCCACAACGACGTCCGTCGCAGTGTCGTGCACTCACATCCTCCGAGCTGATCCATGGCACACCACTGGAACGCAGCACAAAACCACCGGTGTTGTCAGCCGCTGGTGTCAGACGCCGCACGCAGTCTTGGCAAGGCTCACTTCGCCGCTCTGCGGCACCCGTCCTACTCCTCCGGCTCCCACGCGCGGAGCAGGTCGAACAAACCTGCGTCTCCCTCGATCTGCAGGGAGTCCGCCGGGATACGGTCGTACACGAAGAGAACCAGCTCATTGGCCGTGCCGTGAACGGAGACGCCGACCGCGTTCGGGCCCTCGTCGGCAGCGACGACAGGTGTCGTGCCGGGCGCGGAGATACGGGTGACGCGTGCGCCGTCGCCGTCGAGCGTGAGGCGCCAGGAGTGGCCGCCGGTGGCGTGGAAGTCGAAGGCAGTGGGCTTGTGCGGCCAGGCACTCGTCGTTGCGATGCAGGTGGACAGGAACTCCTCGACACCGTCGAGTGCCACCTCATCCGGCAGCGGCTCCGGGGCACCCACAGTGACCTGGGCGTCGTAGGTGTGCACCGCGAACTGCTGGAGCTGGTGCCGGGCGACGGCGCCGCAGGTCTGCGGCGACTGGGACGCACCCCACCACGTCCAGCAACCGCGATCCGGGCCGGCCTCCCGCAGTGCGCCCAGCAGTTGCTCCGTGGACTCCGCCAACCAGGCCTGCAGGGCCTCGCGCTCCCGAGGTGCAGCCGGGGCGCCCTTTGCTGCGGACTTGGCCGGAGCAGGCCCTGCGGCGACGGTGGCGGCCCAGTCGCGGCGCCCCTCGCCGATGTGCTGCGCCAGATCGAACAGCGTCCACTCGGGGCAGGTGGGCACCTGTACGTCGAGGCTGGGCGCGGAGGCGACCGCGGCGCGGAAGGCGCTCGACCGTTCGTCGATCAGTCGCAACAGAGCGGGGAACGCAAGTGTCGTTGTCACATGGACTCTTTATCACTGTGTTCCGACAATCGGACAGTGATTTTCACAGCCGAGGCGGCGAGCGCGCTGCAGGTCGGCACGCTGGCAGCGGCTTTCGGGGATACGGCGGTCATCGGCAACTCCTGGGTCAGGGGCCCGGAACGGTTCAGCGATACCGGCACCCGGCACCCGGCACCCGGCACCCGGTGTTCGGCGTTCGGCGTTCGGCACCCGGCGTTCGGCGTTCGCGGAGTGCCGGCCGTACTCCAATGGGCCGGTGCCTACGACCTCTTCTGCCGTAGATCGTGGCCGGCGCTGATGGCCGCGGCGGCCAGGAGGCCCAGTGCCGCGCTCTCGGCCAGGGACGCTGGGTGGGGAGCGGTCCGGACGGCGGCGAGGAGGTTCTGGCCGGCGGCGAGGGCCAGTCCTGCGCCGATGTGCAGGAGGGCCGTGGACAGCCGCCGTGTGGTCGGCAGGTGGGCGGTGCGGCAGACGCGGGCGACGAGAACACACAGGCGGAGTGCGACGAACCCGAGCATGAGCCAGTAGTAGGTGACCGCTACGGCCTCGGCCAAGCCTGTGAGGTGTTCGGCCACGCCGCTCCATGCCGTCAGGCACAGGATGACCAACGCCGCGACGGGGGCGGCCAGGGTGCGGACCGCTGCGGCGGTCAGGCCACGGAGGGCCTCGCCGCTCAGCGGTGGAAGGGGTGCGGCGAGGACGACGCCCAGCAGGAGCGGGATCAGCCACAGGCTGGTGGCGGGGTGGTGGAGGCCGGCCGTGAGGGTGGTGGAGGGTTCGGCTGAGCGCAGCAGCAGTCCGGTGGCCGCGGTGAGTGCGAACAGGGCGACGGTCAGCACGCGGCGGGTCTGGCCGGTGAACGTCTCGGGCCAGTCGCCGGGGTGCAGCCACAGCCGCACCGCCCCCACGAGGGTGTCGGGCCAGGAGCGGATTCCCGATGCGGACACCTCGTGACGGATGTCCTCCCCCCACCGCTCGCACACGGCCGGTGGGTAGAGCCGGGTCAGCAGGGTGGCCGCGTTCATGCCGGGGTGATCCCGAGTGCGCGCAGGCCGGCGGCGGAGATGCGGGCCATCTGCTGGAGTTCGGTGCGCAGTTGGTCGCGGCCCGCGTCCGTGATCTGCATGGTGCGGTGGCGTTCTTGGGCTTCTGCCGCCTGGTCCGCAGGCTGGATCAGTTCGCGTGCCTCCAGCCGGGAGAGTGCTCCGTAGAGACTGCCGGGGCCGAGTTTGCGGCCGGTGAGTTCTTCGATCGCGGTGTTGATGGCGTATCCGTGCAGCGGGCCGTCCGCGAGGACGGTGAGCACGAGCATCTGGGCGTCGTTGCTGTGCATGGGTCTCCTTGCCTCCGCTCGCATATTACGAGGCGCGTTACTACTTGTCACGTAGTACGAGGCGCGTACTATGACGTCCCATGGAAGTCATGAAGGAGAACGGTGGGGTGTCCCCGGCTGTGGTCAGGGGGAGCCTCGCTCTCGCCGTCGTGTTCGAGGCGTTGACGGTGCTGGAAACCCAGGACAAGACCGTCAGGGCCGCCAGCCCGTGGCAGGACGACCCGTACGACGTGATGGTGTCCCTGGCTCAGTTCACGGTGCCGATGCTCGCGCTGGTCATCACCTTGCGGCTGTTCGCATGGCGGGCGCCGGGGGGTGGGGACAGGGTGCAGCAGACGGTGCGTGCGGCGGGGGCGATGGTCACGCTGGTCGGGCTCGCGGTGGTGTCCGAGTGGGCCGCGGTCATCGCGAGGACGTCCGCCTCGTCCTCGGGGCCCTGGGCATCGGTGCTGATCGGTGGGCTGGTCGTCAACTCCCTGCTCACCGCGGTGGCAGCGGTGTGGCTCGGGCGCTGTCGCCGCCCGCGCCGCTCGGCCGGCGGCCGGCGCAACGACTGGCTCGGCGACGCCGTCTTCCTCTGCCGACGTATTCCCGTACTGCGGCGCTGGGCCGGTCCGGACGCGACGGACTGGGTGCGCCGTCGCGCGATGACGGTGTTCGTCACGCTGAGCACGCTGGCCGCGGTGGCCCTCACCGGTGGGCAGGCCATCGGCGAACGCTGGACGGACCCGCTGCTCACCGCCTGGTTTCTGGTCGTGGCGGCGACCTCCAATCTCGCCTTCTGCGTGATCAGCAACGCGGTCGCCGGATTCATCGCACGGCCGCCGCGCGCCCGGCCCCGCCGTATCGCCGAGGCATCGGCCGTCGCCGGATGCGTCGCGATCAGTGCGGCGACGGCATTCCGCGACGCACTGTGGCCCGTGTTCGGGACGGGACCGCTGACGTCCGTACCGGCCTTGGCCGCCCTCACACTCGGCGCGGGTCTGGTCACGTCCCTCGTCACGGCTGCTCTCCTGCTCGCGTGCTTCCCGTACGACTCCTCCGGCCCGCGCCGCCGCTTCGGCGCGGCCGCCACCCACCTCCGACGACCAGGTACGCACCGGTGAAAGGCGTGACGATGCAACCGCCCACAGCGCGGGAACAGGCGACACCGACGATCTGCGCCCGCGAGCTGTCCAAACGGTACGGACGCAGGCAGGCCGTCAGCGGGCTCGGCTTCGCCGTGGAAGCCGGCCAGATCTGCGCGCTGCTCGGCCCGAACGGAGCGGGCAAGACCTCCGCGATGCGGATGCTGGTCGGCCTCTCGTCCCCGGACACCGGCAGCGCGAGCATCCTGGGCGAGCCGGTCGGCCTGGGCGCGGACGTGCTGCGCAGGGTCGGCGTTCTCATCGACGGCCCGGCGTTCGTGCCGCACCTCACCGGCCGGGCCAACCTGCGGCTCCTGTGGTCGGCGACCGGGCAGGCATGGCCGCCCCCCGCTCTGGACGACGCGCTGGACCTCGCTGGGCTCGGCGAGGCGCTCGACCGCAAGGCCAAGGGCTATTCGATGGGCATGAAGCAGCGGCTGATGCTGGCCCAGGCCCTGATGCGGAAGCCGGACGTGCTGATCCTGGACGAGCCGGCCAACGGACTGGACCCTGGCGAGGTCCGGGCTCTGCGCGAGTACCTGGGGGAGTCGGCCCGGCGCGGGGCCGCCGTGCTCGTCTCCAGCCACCAGCTCGCCGAGGTGCAGCAACTGGCGACCCATGTCGTCGTGATGAACCACGGCCGGCTGGTCGCCGCAGGACCGATGGACGAACTGCTCGGCGCCGCCGGCACCTACCGCCTCCAGGTGGACGACGGCGAGAAGGCGGCCGCCGTGCTGCGCGCCCTGCCCGGCGTCGCGTCGGCCACGACGCAGCGGGACGAGATCGTCGTCACCGCGCCCGGCGTGCTCTCCCGTGACCTGGTACGCGCGCTGGTCACGGAGGGCATCGGTGTCACGTCCGTGCAGCAGGAGAGCAAGTCCCTGGAAGAGGCGTTCCTGACCATGACCGAAGGAGCCGGCGAGCATGCTGCGCGTTGAACTGGCCACCCAGCTACTGCGGATCCGCACCCTCGTCGTGCTCGCCTGTCTGGCCGCCGTCCCCGTGCTGTCCGCCTTTTCGTACGCATCCGAGGCGGGGCATCGCAACGGCCGCCAGACCGGCCTGTTCGGGGCCTCCCCCTACTCCGCGCTCAACCACGCCATGGCGAGCATGGCGTTCATCGAACCGCTGCTCCTGCCGATCATGGTGGCTCTGCCGGCCGCCGCGATCGCCTCCTCCGACCGGGAGTGGGGAACCCTGCGCTACCTGTACGTCGCGCCCGTGAGCCGAGCACGCCTGCTGGCGGCCAAGCTCGGAGCCCTGGCCCTGGTGACCGCGATCGCCACCCTGTGTGTGCTGACGGCCGGCCTGCTCGCCGGCGTTGCCGTCTACGGCTGGCACCCGTTCCACATCGTCGGCGCCCCGAATCTCACCGGCGGCGAGACGGCCACCCGGGTCCTGGCGGGGACCGGCTACTGCCTGCTGTGCATGCTGAGCATCGCAACGATCGCGTTCGCACTGGGGCTCCTGCTGCCTCGCGGCGTCGAAGCCCTCGGCGCCGCCGTGGCCTTCGTGATCGCAGCGAGCCTGCTCAACGGCTCGCACGCCCTGCACGCCGTGCAGCTCGTCCTGCCCGTGCACTACTGGCAGGACTGGACCCACCTGTTCGACCCCTCCGGGACCGCCCGCCTCAGCACCGGCATCGTGGTCCAGATCGCCACGATCGCCGTGGCCACCTGCGCCGCCGTCCTCGTGCTCCACCGACGGGACCCCGCGGCATGACACCAGCTCCGCCCGCGATGCCCGACGCCGAGGCGGAACGGACACGCCGGCCGGTGCCGAATCCGCGGTCCCTGGCCGAGGAGCTGAAGCCCCGCGTCCAGGGCCGAGGAGACGAGGAGTTGCTCTTCACCGCCCCGCAGGGCGGGCCACTGCGGGCCCGCACCTTCCGTCAGCCGTTTTTCACGCCAGCGGTCGTGAAGGCGGGACCGGGGCACCTCAAGGTCACCCCGCACAAGCTGCGGCACACGGCGGCTTCGCCGGCCATCGCCAGCGGAGCGGACGTCAACGGGCACCTCTTCCGAGACCGCCTGGACGAGGTCTCGAAGAAGATGCACAAGCGTCACGCCAAGCAGTCGGCCGAGGCGAAGGCCAAGCTGGAGAAGGCGGAGCGGAAGGCCCGCAAGGCCACTGAGTCGGCGACCGCCCTGGAGGACGATGCCGCGTGACGCGTGCCTGATCCGTGCCGGGGAGCGGTGACCGAAGGGCCGGTCACCGATGAGACGAGTGGTCGTCTTCCAGCCGAGACGGCGCCCCGCTTCCCGAGCGGCATGCCGGGCGTCCTTGAGTTCGCCCAGCTCCGCCAGATCGTCGCCGCTCAGGATCAGCTGCCCGTAGTAGCCCTTGTACCGCGGCTTCAGGGCCGCCCGCATCAGCGACTCAAGCTGATCGATGAGCTTCGCGTACCGCCGCAGGGCCAGCTCATCCTTGACCGGGCATCCTGCACAGCTTCCACCATCCGCGCGCACGGCATGTGTGCCACAGGCGTGCTGCAAGCGCAGGAACCCTCCCGTCCCCTGGACCGAAGGGCTCCTGACCTGGTGTTCCTCTGTGCCCCCGGCAGGATTCGAACCTGCGACACCCGCTTTAGGAGAGCGGTGCTCTATCCCCTGAGCTACGAAGGCGTGGTACTCGATCAACAGAGTACCGGATGGTGCCCGGGGCGGTGGCAGGGTTGTCAGGTTGGGGGGACGGGGGTGAAGCGGGAGGCCGTGTGGAGGTCGGTCTGGATGTGGTCGGTGGTCCGGCGCAGCTCCGGGAGGAGGTCCTGTACGCAGGACTCCAGGGTGCGGCGGGCCGCGTGGGTGGCCACGCATACCGCGGCGACAGCGCGGCCGGTGCGGTCTCGTACTGGTACGGCGATGGAGCGCAGGCCTGATTCCAACTCCTCGTCGGCCAGGGCGTAGCCCTGCGCGCGGGCCTCCGGGAAGGCGGGCGAGCGGTCCGCCAGGAGGACGCGGCCCAGGGAGGTCGCGGCGGCGGGGAGGCGGGCGCCGACCGTGATGTGGACCGTGAGGACGCGGCCCGCGCCCGCCCCTGCCGTGTACTGGATCTCCGTGCCGTCGGGGGTGAGGACCGCCAGCGCCGTCGGCTCGTGCAACGCGTCCGCCAGAGCGCGCAGGTGGGGCTCGGCAAGGCGGGGGAGCGTGGTGCGGGACAGGGGAGGGAAGCCCAGGTCCAGGACGCGGGGGGTGAGAGTGAAGGCGCGGTCGGGACCGGCGGACACGAGGCCCAGGTGTTCATGGGTGAGCAGGGCGCGGCGGGCCGTGGCCCGGGACAGTCCGGTCGCCCGTGCCACCTCGGTCAGCGGCAGCGCCGAGCGGCCCGCGCCGAAGGCGGTCAGCACCGTCAGACCCCGGGCCAGTGACTCCACGAAGTCGCGGCCCAGCTGGTGCTTGGACGCCGTCGTCCAGGTCGCCAGGCCCGAGGGCGGCGGGCCGGGCTCGGGCGCGGGGGCCGTGCGCAGGTCCGACTCCATCGCCGCCACCGCCGTACGCAGCCGGGGCAGGAGGCTGGTGCGCAGGTCGGCCGCCGAGTGCCGGCTGGTGTGACTGACCACGCTGGCCACGCACGCCGGACGGCCGGTCTGCGGGTCCCGGACCGGTACGGAGACCGCGACCAGGCCCGGTTCGATCAGCTGGTCGTCCAGTGCCCAGCCGTCCCGGCGTGCCCGCTCCACCCGCTGCGTGAAAGCGGCCTCGTCCGCGGGTATCCGCCGGGGCGGTACGGCGGGGAAGGCGGCGTCCTGCGGGTCCGCGGCCCGGCGCGCCCGCCTGCGGGCCCGGTCCTGCTCGGTCCACTCGGTCGCGAACAGCGCTCCGGGTGCGGTGCGTTCGGCGGGCAGCAGGTCGCCGATGCGGAAGCTCACGGACAGTGCGCGGCGACGGGTGGCCTGGTGGATGAAGCGGATTCCGTCCAGGTCGGCGACCGCGAGGGACACCGACTCGTCCAGTTCGTCGGCGAGGGCGTCGGCGCGTGCGCCGAGCAGCGCGGGCAGGCGCAGGGCGGCCAGATAGGCATTGCCCAGCTCCATCACACGCGGGGTGAGGACGACGTCCCGGCCGTCGAGGCGGACGTAGCCCATGTGGGCCAGGGTCGCGGCGATCCGGTCGACTGTGGAGCGCGCGAGCCCGGTGGTCCGCTCCAGCGCGCTCGGGCTCAGCGCGCCGCCGGCCTCGGTCAGCCGCCTCAGCACACCGACACCGCGGATCAGCGGCCCGACCGCCTCGTCCGGCGGCCCGGCCTCGGCAGGGACGTCGGCATCCAGTGCGGGATTCGCGGGCATCGGCTCTCCGGTACGGCAATCGGGCACGCCTACGGTAAACCCCGTCCGGTGTAGACCCCCGTCCAGCAATCCCTGTCCGGCAATCCTCGTCCGCCCCCAACCCCTACCTCCGTGTCACCCGCACCCGGTAATTCCCCTCCGTGTCCGTGTCGAGTACCTGGACCGTGATGCCGGCTCGAGGGTCCTTGAAGGTCTCGCCGAGGGAGAAGGGAGCGTCGGAGAGTTCTGTCTGGACGTTGGGGCTGCGGGTGCAGCCGCCGCTGTGGGGGCGGGCGTCGTACACCGTGATCGGTCCGCGGCCGGTGTCCACCGTCGCGTCGACCTTGTAGATCAGGATGCCCGGTCGGCACACCGCCTCGTCGTTGCCGTCCTGGGTGTGCAGTTCCAGCGCGTACCCGCTGTGTGAGCCGGTCGGCACGAACACCAGCTTCTCGCCGCCCTTCCGCGACAGCGGCGTCAGCGTGTAGTCGGCACTGCCGGACAGCACCGCGCAGCTGACCTGCGCGGCGTCCAGCCAGCCCAGCTTCCACTTGTGCCAGCCGAGCAGATCGTTGCCGGCCCCCCAGTCCTCGCTCATGATGTCCCAGTGCCCGACCGCGCCGCCGCCGTCCTGCGTGTACAGGTCGGGCAGGCCGAAGGTGTGACCGTTCTCGTGCGGCAGCACCCGGTAGCCGGTGCGGCCGTAGGAGCCGGAGCCGTCGTCCTGGCGGGAGTAGATGAAGGACGCGTTGGCGACAGGGACGCCGTCGGCGACCGGGGCGTCACCGTTCCCGGCGAAGGTCACGGACAGCACCGTGTCCAGGGCGGACGGGCCGGCGTTCGGAGTGACCAGCACGTTGAGCAGGTCGTACGAGCGGAAGTCCACGTTGCCGTCGGCCGCGGCCACGATGTCCTGCACCAGTTGCCGGTAGCCGGGATCGAAGGGCGCGCCGCGCTCTATGCCGTACCCCTTGAAGGGCTTTGGCATCCGCAGCCAGCCGGTGATCGGGGTCTCCGGCACGTAGTCGAGCCGGCCGTACGAGGCGGTGCGGAACCACTCCTGGGTCTGCGGGAAGAACTCGTGGAAGCGGTCCATCGCACTGCCCTGGCCCGGTGCGTCGGAGAAGTCGATCATCACGGTCAGGGCGTGCACCGTGCCCGTGGAGCGGGAGTAGCCGTGCGGGGTGGGGATGCCTTCGGTCATCTGCACGTCGTTGCTGCCGTGGATCATGCAGGGTGCGAGGGGGGAGCGGGCCAGGCCGCCCGGCCCGGCGGTGGTGGGCGCCGCCAGGTGCCCGGTCCCGGCCGAGGTGCTGACCGCGAGGGTCAGCGCGGTCACCGCGGCGAGAGCGGCCACGCGGCGCGGGCGTATCCGACGGCGGCCACTCCCTCCGCCCGTACCACCACCCCCTCCCCCTCGACGCCTTTCACCCGTGCCGAACCCGCCGCCCGCTCCTCGCCCGCCACCCGCTCCCCGACCGCCCGCCGTGCCGAACTCGCCACCTGCTCCCGGCCCGCCGACCCAACCGAATCCGGGGCTGGTGCCGCCGCCGCTGCCGAATCGTCCGGCCGCCTCGAGCCGTTTGCCCGTGCCCTGCCCTCCGTCTGCGCCCCATCCGCTGCCCGCGCCGACCCGGCTGCCCGCGCCGAGTCGGTTGCCTGCGCCGTGCCCGCCACCTGCGCTACGTCCGCCGCCCGCACCGATCCCCTCGCCCCCACCCCCACCAACGCCCCCACCGGACCAAGCTCCGTCGGCCTCGTCGGTGACGTCCTCGTCGGTGAGGTCGGCGGCTGCGCGGCCGGGGGACGGCGGATACCCGTCGGAGACCCGCTCGCGGGGGAGGCGTATGCGGCGGGGCGGCTTCGGCTGCATGCATGGACCTTCCGCTCCACGGCAGCCGCCGGTCTCCGGCTGCACCCTTGCGATCACCCTGTGTCGGCAGGGAGGGGGGCGCGCGCTGGAGGAGACCGATCGTGGGAAAGCCGGTCCGCACAAGGGTGAATCCTGACCGGAGATGAGTGTGTCTCAGGTCACAGCGGTTCTTTTTGTGGGTGGGAAATATCCGGGGACCCTCTCCCCGTTTAGCCCTGTGTCCGAGCGAAACGGGGACGGCTTCCCCGGATCGTGATCACCGCCCCGCTGGGGCTCCATCGCTTCGAGTTCGAGGAGTATGCCGTGCCGACCGCAACCACCCCCGCGCCGCGCAAGGTGCCCCGGCCCCGGGCCGACGCCGTGCGCAACCGGGAGCGGATCGTCACCGCCGCCCGGGAGATGTTCGTCGAGTACGGCCCGCACGTGCCGCTGGACGACATCGCCCGCCGGGCCGGCGTCGGCAACGCCACGGTGTACCGCAACTTCCCCGACCGCGAGGCCCTCGTCCGCGAGGTCGTCTGCTCCGTCATGGACCGTACGGCCGAGGCGGCCGAGGTGGCCCTCGCCGAGACCGGGGACGCCTTCGCCGCGCTGGAGCGCTTCGTGCACGCCTCCGCCGACGAGCGGATCAGCGCGCTGTGCCCGATGATCTCCAGCACCTTCGACCAGCACCACCCCGACCTGGAGGCCTCCCGCGAGCGCGTCGAGCAGCTCATCGAGGAGGTCATGGGCCGGGCCAGGGCGGTCGGGCAGCTCCGGCCGGACGTGGGCGTCGGCGATGTGATGATCGCCGTGGCGCAGCTGAGCCGGCCCCCGGCCGGCACGGACTGTCTGCACGGCGACCGGTTCGTCCACCGCCATCTCCAGCTGTTCCTCGACGGCCTGCGGGCACCCGCCCGCTCCACCCTGCCGGGGGAGGCCGTGAGCATCAAGGAGCTGCGCAAGCCCTGACCGATTAGTTCGGCCCCCGGGCCCAGTCCACCTTCACGACCTCACGACCTCACGACCTCACGCCTTTTCGTCCTTTCGCCCGTACGTCCTTCCGCCCGCACGTCCTTCCTTCCTCGTGTCCCGTCGCGGCTGTCGTCGCCGACGAGGCGGCCGTCACCGCCGACGAGCCGTACGCCGAGCTGTCCAGCCACCAAGCCGCCAAGCCGCCATGCCGTAAAGCCGCAGCCGTCACGTTTTCCGTCGCTTTTTCCGTCACGAAAGTCCCGAAGTGGGTAACCCCATGTCCGAAACAGCCCTCAAGGCTCCCCGCGCCGCCGCCCCGAGCGGTGACGCCAACCGCTGGAAGGCGCTCGTCTTCATCGCGCTCGCCCAGCTGATGGTCGTCCTCGACGCCACCATCGTGAACATCGCGCTGCCCCACGCCCAGACCGACCTCGGCATATCCGACGGCAACCGGCAGTGGGTCGTCACGGCCTACGCCCTCGCCTTCGGCGGTCTGCTGCTCTTCGGCGGCCGGATCGCCGACAAGTGGGGCCGCAAGCGCGCCTTCGTCACCGGCCTGGCCGGCTTCGCCCTCGCCTCCGCACTGGGCGGCGCCGCCACCTCCGGCCCGATGATGTTCGGCGCCCGCGCCCTCCAGGGTGTCTTCGGCGCCCTGCTCGCCCCGGCCGCGCTCTCCCTGCTCGCCGTCATGTTCACCGACGCCAAGGAGCGCGCCAAGGCGTTCGGCATCTACGGCGCGATCGCGGGCGGCGGCGGTGCCGTCGGCCTGATCCTCGGCGGCTTCCTCACCCAGTACCTGAACTGGCGCTGGACGTTCTTCGTGAACATCCCGTTCGCCATCGTCGCCGCGGCCGGCGCCTACTTCGTCATCCGTGAGCCCGAGGGCGGCCGCAACCGCTCCCCGCTCGACATCCCCGGCGTGATCCTGTCCACCCTCGGCCTGGTCGCCCTCGTCTACGGCTTCACCCGCGCCGAGTCCGACGGCTGGGGCGACTCCGTGACCGTCGCGATGTTCGTCGCCTCCGCGGTGCTGCTGCTCTCCTTCGTGGTCGTGGAGTCCCGGGTCAAGGCCCCGCTGCTGCCGCTGCGCGTGGTGACCGACCGCAACCGCGGCGGCATCTACCTCTCCCTCGGCCTCGCGATCATCGGCATGTTCGGCCTGTTCCTCTTCCTGACCTACTACCTCCAGGTCGTGAAGGGCTACTCGCCGGTCAAGACCGGCTTCGCCTTCCTGCCGATGGTGGCCGGCATGATCACCGGCTCCACCCAGATAGGCACCCGGCTGATGACCCGGATCCCGGCCCGCTTCCTGATGGGTCCCGGCTTCCTGGTCGCCGCGCTCGGCATGCTGATCCTGACCCAGCTGAAGACCGACTCCTCGTACGGCACCCAGCTGCTGCCCGCGATGGTGCTGCTCGGCCTCGGTATGGGTACGGCCTTCATGCCGGCGATGTCCCTGGCCACCCAGGGCGTGCAGCCCCGGGACGCCGGTGTCGCCTCCGCGATGGTCAACACCTCGCAGCAGGTCGGCGGCGCGATCGGCACCGCCCTGCTGAACACCATCGCCGCCTCGGCGACCACGTCGTACATCAAGGGCCACATCGCCGGTGCCGCCGCCAAGCCGCAGCAGGAGCTGGTCAAGCTCCAGGGCATGGTGCACGGCTACAGCAGCGCGATCTGGTTCGCCGTCGGCATCCTGGCCCTGGCGTCCCTGATCGCCTTCACCTTCGTCAACGCCGGCCGCCCGGGCGGCAGCGAAGTGGTCAGCGGCGAGGGCGTCGAGGACGAGGTGCCGGTGCCGGTGGTGGCCCACTGACCCCGTCCGTGCGCTGATTCAGCTGAGTCAGCGGAGCCAGGGCAGGTCCGCACCCGCTTCGTTGGGCTGGAGGCCCTCGGCGACGATCTCCATGATCTCGCCGAGGGCCTTCTGCTGTTCCGGGGTGAGCCGGTCGAACATCGCCTGCCGCACGGCGGACACATGGCCGGGCGCGGTGCGTTTCAGCACGTCGAGCCCCTCCTCCGTGAGCACCGCGAACTGGCCGCGCTTGTCGGAGGGGCAGTCCTCGCGGCGCACCCAGCCGTTCTTCTCCAGGCGGGCGATCGCGTGCGACAGCCGGGAGCGGGTGATCTTCGACTTCATCGCCAGCTCGGTCATCCGCAGCCGCCGGCGCGGTGCCTCGGCGAGGCCGACGAGCAGGCCGTAGTAGATGTGCGGCATACCGGCGTCACGTTGCAGCTGCCGGTCGAGGTGGTCCTCCAGCAGGGTGGTGGCGTGCATGTATGCGCGCCAGACGCGCTGTTCCCCGTCGGTGAGCCAGCGGTGCTGTGCGGCGGCGGGATCGGAAGCCGGGTTCATGGGTCCCACTGTACGAGGCATCTCCTTGAAACTTGAACAAGTCAGACGTATGCTGCTCGGGAAAGAGCTTGAGAGTTAAAGCATCTGCTGTCGGGCATCTGCTGTTGAGCATTTGCTGTTGAGCATCTTTGGAGCCGCCGCGATGTCCGCCACCACCCAGGAGCGCATGCCCGCCCTGTACCTCAGCCATGGCGCCCCGCCGCTCGCCGACGACCCCGTCTGGCCCGGCCAGCTCGCCGCCTGGTCCGCGGACCTGCCCCGGCCCAAGGCGATCCTCATGGTCTCCGCCCACTGGGAGGAGGCCCCGCTCGCCCTCGGCGCGGTGCGCACGGTCCCGCTCGTCTACGACTTCTGGGGCTTCCCCGAGCACTACTACCGCGTCCGGTACGCCGCCCCCGGCGCCCCCGAGCTGGCCGCGTCCGTACGCAAGCTGCTGCGCGCCCCCGGCGTCCCGGTCCAGGACATCCCCGACCGCGGCCTCGATCATGGCGCCTACGTACCGCTCGTCGAGATGTACCCGGACGCCGACATCCCCGTCCTGCAGGTCTCCCTGCCCACCCTCGACCCGGTCCGCCTCATGGACGTCGGCCGCAAGCTCGCCCCGCTGCGCGACGAGGGCGTGCTGATCGTCGGCTCCGGCTTCTTCACCCACAATCTCGCGGCCCTGCGCCACACCGGAGGCGGCATACCGAGCTGGTCCTCCGAGTTCGACGACTGGGGCCGACGCGCCCTGGAGACCCGCGACTGGGACGCCCTGCTGGACTTCCTGGACAAGGCCCCGGCCGGCCGTTACGCCCATCCGCGCACCGAACACTTCGCCCCGCTCTTCGTCACCATGGGCGCGGCCGAGGCGGGCGGCGAGCTGGACGCGCAGAAGTCCGTGATCGACGGCTTCTGGATGGGCATGGCGAAGCGGTCGGTGCAGTTCGGCTGAGCCGGGATCCACGGCTGGGCCGGGCCTGGTGCGCAGGTGTTCGTGTGCGGGGCGGCTGGGCTTGTGCCCGGGGCGGCCTCTTGCGGGCGGGGCCCCTGCGCTCGGGGTGCTCTGGGCCAGTGTGCCCGGGGCCTTTGTGCGCGGGCTTCGCCTGGTAAGGGACGGATATGGCGTAGCTCTGGGTTTGCTGTGATTCCGTTTCCTTGGCAACCATCGGCCGGTGCGGGCCGTCTTCCGTGTCGGGAGGGCAGCCAAGGGCGGCGCACTCCCGGCTCGTCCGGAGTGAAGATCGCGGTGTCGAGTGCGACGGCCGTCTCGCGACCGCGTCGGTGACAGATCTCCGCGAGGGAGCCGAGGGAGCCGAGGATTCTCTCGACTCCCGGCCTGACCTGCACCTCTGTGTCTTCCGATGGCATCCTGCCCCCCATGTGGCGGAACAGGGTACTGCATGATCAGAAAAATTGAGGGGCGGGTTGGGAATTCTGTCCGGATTCCAGTCGTTGTTTCCCACGGATGCAGGGCACCTGGAGAGAGTCACCTAGGACTCGGAAGGAGTCCCGGAGACGGTCCCCGGAGTGCCGAGCGTTCAAGGACCACCCGCCAGCCCACATCTCAAGGGAGCACGCATGGCAACCCGTGCCGTCGCCCGTCGTCAGTCCGCCTCCGGCGAGACGGCCGACTCGGCAAGCAGTGTTCGCGCTCACGGCGGCGAGATCGCAGACCGCGACCTGGTCGGCATGTACCTCGACGAGATCGCGCGCACGCCGCTGCTCGACGCCGCAAAGGAAGTCGAGCTGTCCCAGACCATCGAGGCGGGTGTGTTCGCGCGGCAGGTCCTCGACGGCGAGGAGGAGTCCAGGGCGGACGCCACCCGTGAGGAGCTGGAGGCGCTCGTCGCCGCCGGTGAGCGGGCCAAGGACGTCTTCATCCGCTCCAACCTCCGCCTGGTCGTCGCGGTCGCCCGGCGCTACCCGCGCAGCGGCCTGCCCCTGCTGGACCTGATCCAGGAGGGCAACGCCGGTCTGGTGCGCGCCGTCGAGAAGTTCGACTACCGCAAGGGCTTCAAGTTCTCGACGTACGCCACCTGGTGGATCCGTCAGGCCATCACCCGCTCCATCGCCGATCAGTCCCGCACGATCCGGCTCCCCGTCCACCTGGTGGAGGAGCTGGGCCGCATCCGCCGTGTCCAGCGCGAGTTCAACCGCGAGCACGGCCGCGACCCGGAGCCCGCGGAGATCGCCAAGGAGCTGGGTGCGACCCCGGAGCGCGTCATCGACGTCCTCGACTGGGCCCGCGACCCGGTCTCGCTGAACATGTCGGTGGACGACGAGGGCGAGACCCAGTTCGGCGACCTCCTGGAGGACACCTCGGCGGTCTCCCCGGAGCAGTCCGTCCTGACCCTGCTGCGCAGTGAGGAACTGGACGACCTGATCGGCCGCCTGGACCAGCGCACGGCCTCCATCATCAAGATGCGCTACGGCATCGACGACGGCCGCGAGCGCACCCTGACCGAGGTCGGCAAGGAGCACGGCCTGACCCGCGAGCGCATCCGTCAGATCGAGAAGCACGCGCTGCTCGAGCTGAAGAAGCTGGCCCGGGACACCGGGTTCGACGCCGCGGCGTAGCCGGTCTCCCGGGGGTGCCTGGGGACGGCCGCCGTGGTGGGGGTGAGGGGTGTGCGTGGTTGTGGGCGTGCGATGCCCGGGACCGCGCACGCCGGTGGCGAAAGACGGCGCAAACATGGCGTGGTCCAGTCGCTTCAACGCCCGGGCCCGCGGGAAAAACCCTTGCGGGCCCAGCGCCGGGCCCGGGAACCGCGACCGCACTCCCCAACCGCACCAAGCC
This sequence comes from Streptomyces sp. FXJ1.172, assembly GCF_001636945.3. Lineage (NCBI taxonomy): Bacteria > Bacillati > Actinomycetota > Actinomycetes > Kitasatosporales > Streptomycetaceae > Streptomyces > Streptomyces sp. FXJ1.172. The sequence goes on from NZ_CP119133.2 coordinate 5,413,423, forward strand.
ACAGCGGCGCCACAGCGCCAGGGTGTCACAGCGCCGCAGCGCCGCGGTGAATCCGTACCGCGGATCCGTACCGCACCGCGACAGACCGCACCGCCGCACATCGCACCGTTGCACACCGCACCACCGCACCACCGCACAGTGCACCGCCACACCGCATCGCGACAGACCACAGCCAGCCAGCCACGCACCGCACGGCGGGCAGCGCACCGCCGGCCGTCCCCACGTGAACCAGGTCCCGACGCACAATCCCCCCCCGGCGCCGGGACTTCCCCAAGCCGGGCTCCGGCACCCATCCCCCCTGGGCGCCGGAGCCCGGCCCTCTTGTCCGCACCTGACGGCAACTCGCCTTCGCCGTATGTCCGTTGGCGCCGGTCCGACGGGAGTCCGAGGGGTGTCCGGGTGTCCGTGCCGTGGCCTGAAGCAGCCGATCGGCCGCCCGCGTCCGAAGGCCCGGCTGATTGACTGGGCCGCATGACGTCATCCGCGTTCGAGACAGCCAGGCCCGATTCGGTCACCTACCTCGACCGGATCGCCGCTACCGACCTCGGCCGGTCGTACAAGGCACGCATGCTCGACGAACTCGGCCTCCAGACCGGGCACACCGTGCTCGACCTCGGCTGCGGTCCCGGTACCGATCTGCGGGCCCTCGCGGAGGCGGTCACCCCGGCCGGCTCCGTCATCGGCGTCGACCACGACCCCGCCATGGTGGACGCCGCCCGCGCCCGTACCGCCGGTCTGCCCGTGGTGGACGTACGCCCCGGCGACATCCACGACCTGGCGCTGCCCGGTCACTTCGCCGACCGGGCCCGTACCGACCGGGTCCTGCAGCATGTCGCCGACCCCCGGGCGGCGCTCGCCGAGATCCGCCGTGTCCTGCGGCCGGGCGGCCGGCTCGTCATGGGTGAACCCGACTGGGAGACCCTGGCCGTCGACCACCCGGACGGCGAACTGACCCGCGCCTACACCCGCCACGTGGCCGAACGCGTGGTACGCAACGCGGCCATCGGCCGGCAGCTCGCCCGGCTGGCGACCGACGCGGGCTTCACCGTCCCCGAGGTCGTCCCCGTCACCCCGGTCTTCCGCGACGTACAGGCCGCCGACCGCATCCTCGGTCTGGAACGCACGACGCGCCGCGCCGTCGCCGCCGGCTACTTCACCGACGAGGCGGCGGAATCCTGGCTGGGCCACCTCACGCGGGGACCGTTCCTCGCGACCGTCACCTTCTATGTGGTGGTGGCAGAGGCGTAGGCATGCGGTGGTGACGGAGGCCGTGGGCGCCGCCGGCACGCGCCTGACCACGGCGGACATGCTGGAGCGGCGGCCCACCCCGTACCTGAACCCCGGGGTGGACCGCCGGATGGCAGATTCTGCCATATGGGCATAGCCTGCCGGGATGAGCACCACCCCGCGCGCCGCCCACCAGCCGTTTTCCGCCTCCGCGCCGGTCTCGCTGACGGAACGCCGGAAGGCCGAGACCCGGATGGAGATCGCCCGGGCGGCGGGCGCGCTGTTCGTCCGCCAGGGCCTGCGGGCGACCCGCGCCGAGGACATCGCCCAGGCCGCGGGCATCGCACCCCGCACCTTCTACCGCTACTTCGCCACCAAGGAGGAAGCGGTCGCCCCTCTCTACGCGGCCGGCGCCCAGCGCTGGGCGGAAGCGGTCCGCGCGGCCCCGGCCCACCTCGCTGTCCCGGAAGCCCTGGAACACGCCGTCCACCACACCCTCACCCCCGGGATCGGTGTCTCGGCGGCGTCCTGGGAGTGGGTCCGCACCCTGATCCGCCTGGCCGACACCAGTCCCGCCCTGCGCAAGGTCTGGGCCGAGGTGTGCCAGGCGTCGGAGACGGTCCTGGGCGAGATCCTCGCGACCCGCCCCACCCCCACCGGGCCCCGTCCGGCCACCCCCGCCCTCCGCTTCACCGCGGCCGTCGCCGGCGCGGCCGTCCGCGTGGCCGTGGAATCCTGGGCCGCCACCTCCGCCCCGCCCACCGGCCCGGAGGGACCCGCGTCCCTGGCACTGCACAACCTCCGGGCCTTGCGAGGGTTCGACTGGGGCGGCGAGGGCTAGGGGGCGGCGTTTGGATCATGCCGGCGTCGCGGGCCCTGGCACGCACATCTGCCGCGTTGTCGTCACCCTTCTCCTGCGCCCCCCTGCTGCGACTGCGGCTGCGCACCCCCCGCCCGGCTCAGCCGGCCGCCCAACTCCCGTACACATTCCGCCAGTTCTCGCGGCTCTCGTACCGTGAACTCGTACCCCGTCATCGCCAGCCGTACCGCCAGCCACTCCGCGGGGCCGCCCGAGGTGCCCCGGAGGACGCAGCCGCCCTCGCCGTCGTCCTCCGGCGCCCCGAGCCACCCGGGCACCCGCATGGCGACCCGCTCGGCCGGCGCGGCGAAGCGCACCGCGAACTCGTACGTCTCCTGCCGTCGGTTGATGGACTGCCGCAGGTATTCGGCGGCGTCCCCCGTCGGCAACTCCCGCGGCGCGAACCGCACTCCGGTCGCGAACGGCTCGCGCACCCGGTCCACCCGGAACGTGCGCCAGTCGGCGCGGTCGAGGTCGTAGGCGACCAGGTACCACCGCCGTCCCGTCGACACCAGCCGGTGCGGCTCGGTCAGCCGCCGTGACTCACCCCCTTCCTTGTCGCGGTAGGCGAACCGCAGCCGCTCGTGCCCCGCCACCGTCGACGCCATCACGGTCAGCGTCTCCGGCGCGATGCTCGCCCCGTCCCCGCTGGTCAGCGGTGTGGTCGCGGCCTGCAAGGTGGACACCCGGTGGCGCAGCCGGGCCGGCAGCACCTGCTCCAGCTTGGCGAGGGCCCGCACCGACGCCTCGTCCACACCCGCCACCGCGTGCCCGGCACCGGCCCGCAGGCCCACCGCGATCGCGACCGCCTCCTCGTCGTCCAGTACCAGCGGTGGCATCGCCTTGCCCGCGACCAGCCGGTATCCGCCGTCCGCTCCCTTGGTCGCCTGCACCGGATAGCCCAGCTCCCTGAGCCGGTCGATGTCCCGTCGCACCGTACGGCGCGACACTCCGAGCCGATCGGCCAGCTCACCGCCGGGCCACTCGCGCGGAGTCTGGAGGAGCGAGAGCAACTGCAGCAGCCGGGCCGGTGTGTCGGTAGTCATGCAGACGAGAATGCCGTACGACTAGGACATGATCTGACCTAATGGAGTCCTAGCTTGGCGGACATGACCTCCACGGAACAGACCCTCACCTCTCGGCAGGCCCCGGACAGCGGGCCGGCCTCCGCCGACCGGCGACGCTGGTTCGCCCTGGCCATCGTCATGACCGCGGCCTTCATGGACCTGGTGGACGTGACGATCGTCAATATCGCCATCCCCTCCATCCAGCGGGACGCGGGCGCGTCGGTCAGCCAGATCCAGTGGATAACGGCGGGCTACGCCCTGGCCTTCGCGGCAGCGCTGATCACCGGTGGCCGCCTCGGCGACATCCACGGGCGCAGGCGCCTCTTCCTCATCGGTATCGGAGGCTTCACGCTCGCCTCCGCCCTGTGCGGTTTCGCCGCGAACCCGGAGATGCTCGTCGCCTCTCGGATTCTGCAGGGCGGTATGGCGGCGATGATGGTGCCGCAGGTCCTGTCGATCGTGCACGCCACCTTCCCGGCCCACGAACGCGGCAAGGTGTTCGGTCTGTTCGGTGCGATCGTCGGCCTGGGCGCGGTCTCCGGACCGCTGCTCGGCGCGCTGCTGACGGAGTGGAACCTGTTCGGCCTCGAATGGCGGCCCATCTTCCTCATCAACCTCCCCGTCGGTATCGCGGCCTTCCTCCTCGGCCGCCGCTTCATCACCGAGTCCAAGGCCCCGAAGGCGCTGAAGCTGGACCTCGTCGGTGTCGCCCTGGTCTCGCTGGGCCTGCTGATGCTGCTCTACCCGCTCACCCGCGGCCGTGAGCTGGGCTGGCCGCTGTGGGGGTACGTCTGTATGGCCGGTGCGCTCGTCGTCTTCGCCGCGCTGGTGTCGTACGAAAAACGGAAGGCGGCCCGGGACGGTTCCCCGCTCATCGAACTGTCCCTCTTCCGGGTGAAGAGCTTCGCCGCGGGCATCGCCGTACAGACCGTCTTCGGTGTCGCGCTCGGCATCTTCTTCCTGGTCTGGACGCTGTACATGCAGATCGGCCTGGGCTGGAGCCCGCTGCGGGCCGGGCTGACCGGGGTGCCGTTCTCGATCGCGGTGTCCGTGGCGGCCGGGATGTCGGTGCAGAAGCTGGTGCCGCGCTTCGGCCGCAAGGTGCTCCAGGCCGGCGCGCTGGTGATGGGGGCGGGCGTACTGCTCTATCTGTGGGAGGCCCACCGCTACGGCCTCGCCATCGCCTCCTGGCAGATGGCCCTGCCGCTGGTCGTGATGGGCGCCGGGATGGGTCTGATCGTCGCCCCGCTGACCGACGCGGTGCTCTCGGAGGTGCCGCGCGAGCACGCCGGTTCCGCGTCCGGGCTGATCAACACGGTGCAGCAGATGGGCAACGCGCTCGGCCTGGGACTCGTGTCGGTGGTGTTCTTCGGCGAGATCGGCGACCGGCCGGCCCCGGCGCAGGTCGGCCCGGCCTTCGTGCACGCCTTCCAGCACGCGCTGTGGTGGGTCGCCGGGATCATGGCCGCGATCTTCCTGCTGATGTCCGCCCTGCCGAAGCGGCCCGCACAGCATGTGGAAGGGGCGGCCGACGAGGAGCTTCCGGCGGCTGAGAGGCAGCCCGAGCTGGTCTCCTGACCGGGCACGGCCAGGCATGACCAGGCGCGGCGAGGGCCCGGCACCGACCAGGTGCCGGGCCCGCGTGCTGCCTACGGCGCCGGAAGTCCGTTCGTGCCCGATTCGAATCCGAACCTGTTTACTTTCCGGAAATCCGGGCGTAGCCTCCCAGTGAAACCACACGTTCGGGCATCAGGCAGAAGTGAACGGACATCAAGGCGGAGGCGAGCGGAATGTACGCACCGGAACGGCAGCAGGAGATCCTCCGGCTCGCCCGTGACGGCGGCCGGGTGGACGTGCTGTCGCTCGCCGAGGAGTTCCAGGTCACGGCGGAAACGATCCGCCGCGATCTGAAGGCCCTCGACCGCGCCGGCCTGGTCCGCCGGGTGCACGGCGGTGCCATCCCGGTCGGCCGCCTCGACTTCGAACCGGACCTCGCCGAACGCGAGGGCACGTCCGCCGACGAGAAGGACCGCATCGCCAAAGCGGCCCTCACCGAGTTGCCGAGCGAGGGCACGCTGGTCCTCGACGCCGGTACGACGGTGGCGCGGCTGGCTGCCGCCATCCCGCTGGAGGCCTCCCTCACCGTCGTCACACACAGCCTGCCCATCGCCGCCCGCCTCGCCGACCACCCGGGCATCCAGCTCCATCTGGTCGGGGGGCGCGTACGGCACCGTACGCGCGCCGCCGTGGACGCCTGGGCGCTGCGCGCGTACGGCGAGATCCGGGCTGACGTGCTGTTCGTGGCGGCCAACGGCTTCTCCGCCGAGCACGGTCTGACCACTCCCGACCTCGCCGAGGCCGCGGTGAAGCGGGCCGCGATCGCGGCCGCCCGCCGCGTCGTGCTGCTGGCCGACTCCTCCAAGCACGGCCAGGAGCACTTCGCCCGCTTCGGCGACCTGAGCGACGTGGACCTGCTGATCACCGACAGCGGGCTGAGCCCCGAAGACTCCGCCGCCATCGAACGCGGCGGCACGGAAGTAGTGCGCGCATGATCCTCACCGTCACCCCCAACCCGTCCCTCGACCGCACCTACGAGGTCCCCACCCTGGAACGCGGCGAGGTCATCCGCGCCACCGGCGAACGCATGGACCCGGGTGGCAAGGGCGTGAACGTGTCGCGCGCCGTCGCGGCCGCCGGACGGCGCACGGTCGCCGTTCTGCCCCTGGGTGGTGCGCCGGGGGCGCTCATCGCCGATCTGCTCGACGCGCAGGGCATCGAGGTCGCGCCGGTCCCGGTCGCCGGAGCCACCCGCTCCAACATCGCGCTCGCGGAGGCCGACGGGGTGCTCACGAAGATCAACGCGCCGGGCCCGGAACTGTCCGCCGCGGAACAGGAACTCCTCCTGGACACGGTGCGCACCCAGTCGCACGACGCCGACTGGATCGCGTGCTGCGGCAGCCTGCCCCGGGGGCTCGCGCCCTCGTGGTACGCCGATGTCGTCACGCGGGCGCACGCTGGAGGCGCGCGCATCGCCCTGGACACCTCGGGGCGTGCGCTGCTCGAAGCGCTGCGCGCGCGGCCCGACGTGGTGAAGCCGAACGCCGAGGAGCTTGCGGAAGCCGTTGCGCGCCCCCTCGCGACCGTGGGCGACGCGCTGAAGGCGGCCGAGGAGTTGCGCGGCATGGGCGCACGCGCCGTGCTCGCGAGCCTGGGCGCCGACGGACAGCTCCTCGTGGAGGACACGGGCGCCTGGTTCGCCCGGGCGCACGTGGAAACCGTCCGCAGCAACGTCGGCGCCGGCGACTCCTCCCTCGCCGGCTTCCTGATCGCCGGCGGCAGTGGCCCCGAGGCCCTCGCCTCCGCCGTCGCCCACGGCGCCGCCGCCGTCCAGCTCCCCGGCAGCGTGATGCCGACCCCCGCCGACCTGGACCCGACGGCGGTGACCGTCACGGCCGAGATCCCCCTCGACCGCGAACTGACGGAGCCGGTGTCATGACGGCCCTCGCGCTCCGCAGCGCACGCCCCGGCACCCGGCGACTGGGCGCGCGCCCCGCACCCCCGCGCCCGGAAGCATCCACCCGACCGGCCCCGATGCGGCGGAACCCCCCGTTACTCGCCGCGGCCACCGGGCGGCACCACCGGCCGAGCCACGGTGCTGCCTCTGGGAGGCGGAGTTTCCCCGGCCCCGCCTCCCGCCCGACCCCACGCCCGCACCGCACCCCCGTCCCCATTTCCGCCCGCCTCTCCCCCCGGGCGATACGCGTGCATAGGAGCCCGCGATGAGCGACATGATCACCCCGGACCTGGTCGACCTCGGCCTGTCCGCCGACACCAAGGAAGCGGCGGCGCGTGCCCTCGCCGAGCGCATGGTGGCCGAGGGCCGGGTGACCGACCTGGAGGGCTTCCTCGCCGACGTGGCCGCCCGCGAGGCCCAGATGCCGACGGGTCTCGACGGCGGCATCGGCATCCCGCACTGCCGCAGCGCCCATGTCACCGAGCCGACCCTGGCCTTCGGCCGCAGCGCGGCCGGCATCGACTTCGGCGCCCCGGACGGCCCGGCCGACCTGATCTTCCTGATCGCGGCGCCCGCCGGTGCCGACGACGCCCACCTGACGATCCTGTCCTCACTGGCCCGCCAGCTGATGAACACCGAGTTCACCTCGTCGCTGCGGGCGGTCGCCGACGCGCGGACGGCGGCGGCGCTGATCCGCGGCGACGAGACGCCGTCGGCGTCAACTGCGTCGGCGGAGCCTTCGGGGAAGGGCACGGCAGACACGGCCGGTTCGGACGCCGCCGCGGCGAGCGGCGGGAGTGCGCAGGCCGGTGCCGGTGCCCGTGCCGATGCCGGTGGTGCTGGTGCTGGTGCTGGTGCTGGTGCCGGGGGCGCGGCGAGCGCTTCGGGCGCCGATGAGGGCGCCGTGAGCGCCTCCAAGGACACCGCTGCGACGCCGGTGGCGGCCTCCGCCGGCGCCGCAGCGGGTACTACGGCAGCGCAGGCGGAGGAACAGGGCGCGTCCGCCCCCGCGCAGGCGACCCCCGCAGGTGCCGTCTCCGGTACGGAATCCGCCGCCGAGCCCGGCGGGCGCCCCTTCCGTATCGTCGCCGTCACCTCCTGCCCGACCGGCATCGCACACACCTACATGGCCGCCGAGTCCCTGGAGAAAGCGGGCCGTGAAGCGGGTGTCGAACTGGTCGTCGAGACACAGGGCTCGGCCGGTTTCACCCGGCTCGACCCGGCGGTGATCGAGGCGGCGGACGGCGTGATCTTCGCCCACGACGTCCCCGTACGCGACAAGGACCGCTTCGCCGGCAAGCCGACCGTCGACGTCGGGGTGAAGGCGGGCATCAACCGCCCCGCCGAACTCATCGGCGAGGTGCGCGGGAAGGCGGCGCGCGGCGAGGCGAGCGCGCCGGCGCCCGCAACCGGCGGCACACCGGTCGAGCGCACGGGCGACTCCACCGAGGGCTACGGCACCAAGCTCCGCAAGTGGCTGATGTCCGGCGTCAGCTACATGGTCCCGTTCGTCGCCGCGGGCGGTCTCCTCATCGCCCTGGGCTTCGCGATCGGCGGATACAAGATCAACAAGGCGCCGTCGGTGATGGACCACTTCGTGTGGACCCAGGCCGACAGCTGGGGCGCCCTGCTCTTCCAGATCGGCGCCGTGGCCTTCGGCTTCCTGGTCCCGGTCCTGGCCGGCTACATCGCCTACGGCATGGCCGACCGGCCCGGCCTGGTGCCCGGCTTCGTCGGCGGTGCGATCTCACTGACCATCAACGCGGGCTTCCTCGGCGGCCTGGCGGCCGGTCTGACCGCCGGTGGCGTGGTGTTGAGCATCCAGAAGGTGCGGATCCCCCCGGCGTTGCGCGGCATCATGCCGGTGGTGGTGATCCCGCTGATCTCCTCGGCGATCGTCGGATTCCTGATGTTCGTCGTGATCGGCAAGCCCATCGCCACCGCCCAGAAGGGCCTCACCGACTGGCTGAACGGCCTCACCGGCACCAACGCGATCCTGCTCGGCGCCCTGCTCGGCCTGATGATGTGCTTCGACCTGGGCGGCCCGGTCAACAAGGTCGCCTACACCTTCGCCACCGCCGGCATCGCGGTCTCCAACCCCAGCGACTCCGCGATGAAGATCATGGCCGCGGTGATGGCGGCCGGCATGGTCCCGCCGCTGGCGATGGCCCTGGCCACCACCGTGCGCGGCAGGCTCTTCACCCAGACCGAGCGCGAGAACGGCAAGGCCGCCTGGGTGCTGGGCGCCTCCTTCATCTCGGAGGGCGCGATCCCGTTCGCCGCGGCGGACCCGCTGCGGGTCATCCCGTCCGCCATGGTCGGCGGCGCGCTCACCGGCTCCCTCTCCATGGCCTTCGGCGCCACCCTGCGCGCCCCGCACGGCGGCATCTTCGTGGTCCCGCTGATCGGCAACCCGTTCCTGTACCTGATCGCCATCGCGGCCGGCGTCTGCGTCACCACGGCCCTGGTCGTCTTCCTCAAGGGCATGCGCAAGCAGACCGCCGAGACCACGGCCACCGGCCGCGCCGCGAACGCGGCCGCGTCTTCGAAGGAGACCAAGCAGCCGGTGGCGGCCTGACCGCCGCACCGCCTGCACGCCGCGCCTTGTCCCTTTAGTTCGCTGTGAGTTGTTCACGGCACCTGCGAGATACATCACGGTCCGGGACCAAAGTCCCGGACCGTGATGTGTACTGGAACGCATGCCTGAGCACGTCGCGACTCTCCAGCTGATCGGCGTGGCCGTCCTTGCCGTGGCGGCCGTCGTCTGGGCCGCCGTCCTGCTGCGCCTGCTGGGCCGCACCGGCCTCCAGGCACCCGCCCGGCGGACCATGACTCCCCTCCCGGCCCTGCCGCACCAGAGCCGGGTCGGCCCCCCGCTGGAGTCCGTCGAGCTGACCCCGGCGGAACAGGACGCGTTCGCGGGCCTGGTCCGACGACTCGCCAACGGCTGACGACTGACGACTGACGGTCAACGGCTGACGGCTGACGTCTGACGGCCAATGGCTGGCGACTGGCGACTGGCGACTGCGACTGGTGGCTGACGGCCGGTGGCCGGTGGCGGAAGGGCGTCCGAAACGCTCCCGGAGGCCGGGCGCACACCCTCGCGCCAACGCGCGCCCCCGTTTCCGCGCCCCGCTACCCCTGTCGCGCCGCGCGCCGCTCCATGGCGTCCCGTGCCGCGTCCTCCGACATGTAGACCTCGCACATGTGCCGCCCGTCCGGTGTGGCCGTGTGCTCCACCTCCCACAGGGAGACCTCGCGCCCGTCCAGCAGCAGGAACGCGTGCTCGTACAGCGCGTAACTCAGCCCCACTCGCCCGGCCCGCCCCGGGCGCCCGAACGCCTGCGTGATCTCGTGTGCGGTCGCTGTCGCCAGCAGCGCCGCCGTCTCCGCGCCGGGCCGGTCCGGATTCTCCGCGCGGCGCAGAAGCCGGCGCGCGTGGTCCGCCGAGTCGTCGGAGGCGAACACATGCCGGGGCTCAGGAATCGCCCACAGCCGCATCAGCGCGGGCAGCTCGAACTCCGGGGCGTCCGGCGGCAGTCCGAGCCGCGCCGTGGCCGTCTGCAACTCCTCCTCGTCGGCATACACCTCGTGCTCCGGGGCGCCGCCCGGCGTGGGGTTGTGGACGAGTTCCCACAGCGTGAGGGCCGAGCCGTCGGCGAGCAGCCAGGTGTGCCGGTACGTCTCCCGGTGCAGCCCCGCGCTGTGGTACGCGGAGTGCAGCGAACTGTCCTGCGCCAGCGCGCAGTCGAGCTGCTGTACCACCTCGTCCGGCAACTCGAAGGAGTTCAGGGCACGGCCGAGGAGCCGCGCGAGATGCTCCTCCGGAGACTCGGGCGACTCGGCTGGTTCGTACGCTGCTGTCTCGTACGGAACGCTCAAGGCATCTCCCGGCGTTGCTGCATGTCACCTTGTGGGTGCATACCGTAGCCCCTCGGTCGGACATCATGTCCGGGAACCGAGAAAACGTACGCCGGGAAAACGCCTCGGCCGCGCGAGAAGTTCCCGCGCGGCCTCATGCCGGGTCAAAAACCGCCGCTCAGGCGGCACTTCCCGCGGTCCAGGCGCTCCACGGCATGTTCCAGCCGTTGAGCCCGTTGTCCGGGGCGACCGTCGAGTCGGGGGAGTTCTTCACGATCACGACGTCCCCGATGAGCGAGTTGTCGTAGAACCACTTGGCCGAGGTGTCGCCCTGCGCCCCCTGCACGTCTGCGAGCCCGACACAGCCGTGGCTGGTGCCCGCGCTGCCGAAGGGCGGGTTCCCCTTGTCGTACCAGTAGTTGCCGTGGATGAACGTCCCCGATGACGTCAGCCGCATCGCGTGCGGCACGTCCGCGATGTCGTACTCCCCGCCGAAGCCGACCGTCGAGCCGTTCATACGGGTCTGCACGAACTTCTCGGAGATCACCATCTGCCCGTTGTACGTCGTGTGCTGCGCGCTGCCCGCGGAGATCGGCACCGTCTTGATCGTCTTGCCGTCCCGCACGACTGTCATCATCTGTGTGCTGGCGTCGACCGTGGAGACCTGCGAGCGCCCGACGGTGAAGGAGACGGTCTTCTTCTGCACCCCGTAGACGCCGCTCGTGCCCTGGACCCCGTCCAGGTCGATCTTCATCGTGACCTTGGACCCGGCCTTCCAGTACTCCTGCGGCCGGAAGTCCAGCCGCTGGTCCCCGAACCAGTGCCCGGCCACCTGCTGACCGCTGCTGGCGTTCACCGTGATGTGCGACTGCACGGCCTTCTTGTCGGTGATCGCCTTGTCGAAGGTGAACGACACCGGCATGCCCACCCCGACCGTGCTGCCGTCGTCCGGTGTGTAGGTGCCGATGAAGCTGTTCGCCGAGGTGACGGTGGTGAAGATGGAGTTGGCCGCCGCGGTGCGCCCGTTCGCGTCCTTCGCGGTCGCGGCTACCTCGTACTTCGTCCCGCGCTCCAGCTGCGCCTTCGGCCGCCAGCTGCTGCCGTCCGCCGATATCGCCCCGGCCACGCTCTGCCCGGACCCCGCCACGGTCATCTTCACGTCGGTCAGCTTGCCGTCACTGACCTTCACGCCGGTCGCGTTGATGGACGCGCCGGTCGAACCGTCCTTCGCCGAGATCGCGATCTTCGCCGTCGACGTCTTGGGGGAGTCCTTGCCGCCCTTGTCGTTGCCGGCGCTGGCGTTGCCGCCGCAAGCGGTCAGGGTGAGGGCGCCGACCATCAAGGCGGCACAGGCCCCCAGTGCGCGCCGCGCTGCAATGTCCGGCGTTGTCACGAGCTGCTCCAGGTTCATGTGATGTGCGTGGTCCGTTCCGGTGCGTGAAGAAAGAGTGCGAGGGTGCAAGGGAAGGTTCCCTCCAGCTCCGGTGAACGCCATCACGTGACAGAACCGCGACAATTCAGCCCCGGCAGACGCCTCGCGCCTGCCTCCGCGGCGCACTCCGGCCCCAACAGCGCACGGGAATCCGCAGGTTGGCGAGGAGCGCGGACGGACTGCACACGAGGGGATGCGACCGACCCGCACCACCCCTACCGCTGTCCGTACAGCTCCCCGTACGACGGCCACACTCCGCCCGGCCCGTCGACCGACTCGGCGGCGTGCACACCCCGGACGATCGCGCGCGTCACAAGATCCGCACCGGCGGCCAGGATGTCGTTGAGCGCCAAGGCGTGCCCGTCGAGCGGACGCGTGCCGGTCGCCAGCGCGAACACCGTGTCCCCGTCGTGCAGGAGATGCACCGGCCGTACGGCGCGCGCGATCCCGTCGTGCGCCGTCCCCGCCAGCTTCTGCGCCTGCGCCTTGGAGAGGTCCGCGTCAGTGGCCACCACCGCGAGCGTCGTGTTGAGCGGGGGCGGTGCGCTCTTGGCGGCAGCTTCGTCGAGGCGCCGGCGCGCGGCTTCGACCACGTCCTCCTGCGGGTACTCCACCCGCCCGTCCAGCAACAACTCCCCGTACAGCGCTCCCGTTCCGGGATCCGCCACGGCTCCCGCAGCGTTCACGACCGCCAGCGCGGCCACGGTGATCCCCGAATCGAGCACCGTGCTCGCGGTGCCCACCCCACCCTTGATCCGGCCCGCCACGGCGCCCGCGCCGGCCCCGACACACCCCTGGGGCACCCGGGCACCCGGCAGGGCCACCGCCGCGGCCTCCACCGCCGCGCGCCCCGTCGCCGCGTCGGGCCGCGCGCGGAAGTTCCCCCCGCGTCCCAGGTCGAAGAGGCACGCGGCGGGCACCACCGGCACGACGTGCGCCGGGTCCGGTCCCACCCGTACTCCGCGGCCCTGCTCCTCGAGCCAGGCCATCACCCCGGAGGCCGCGTCGAGCCCGTACGCGCTGCCACCGGTCAGCACGATCGCGTCGACCCGCTGCACCACGTTGCGCGGGTCGAGGGCGTCGGTCTCCTTCGTGCCGGGGCCGCCGCCACGCACATCCACCGCGGCGACGGCGCCGCCCTCGGGAGCGAGGACGACCGTGGTGCCGGTGAGCCAGCCGTCCTCGCGGCGGGTGGCGTGCCCGACCCGTACCCCGGCGACGTCCGTCAATGCGTCAACTGTCATGGGGGCAAGTCTGGCCCGCCCAGGCTGCCGCCGAGGGTCAGCCGGCCGGCTCCGTGGCGTTCGCCGTACGCTTTCTGCCGGCCGTGCGCGCCGTCAGCGCCGTCCCGGTCGCCACCGCGGCCGCGGACACGAGCCCTGCCGCGAGCACCGCCCAGTGGCCGAGGAAGGTGCAGCAGATCACCAGCAGTGCCGTGACCGGCAGCACCAGCTGTTGGGCGATACCGACCTTGAAGTGCCGCGAGTGCAGCGCCCAGACCGTCAGCAGGTAGAGCGCCGTGGGCAGGGTCACGGCCGCCGAGGCTGCCAGCACGGAGATGTGGGCCTTGCCGACCGCCTGTTCCACGGCCACCTCCAGGCCGGCGCCGATCGCCGCGGCCGAGGCGAAGATCAGGTAGTGACCGTAGCCCCACAGGAACGCCTGCCCGTTGGAACGCAGGTGGCCATGGATGGGCACCGCGAAGTAGATCCACCAGGCGGAGAAGACGATCAGCAGGCCGCCCGCCGCGATCGGCAGCAGCTCACCCAGCGCGTTGTGCTCGTCCACGGCCGACTTCACGGCGACCGTCGCCGCGGAGACCGTCTCGCCGAGCACGATGATGGTGAACAGGCCGTACCGCTCGGCGATGTGATGCGGGTGCCAGGAGGTCTCGTGGTCCTTCTCGGCGAACAGCGGTACGCACATCTCCGCGACCGCCATCACGAGGAACACCCAGGGCCGTGCGGGCCCGGGCAGCACCACCAGCCCGGCCCAGCCGACCTGGCACAGCAGCACACCGCACGCGTAGCGGCGCGCCGTGCTTCTCTCCGTGCCCGAGGCCGATCCCGCGGCTCTCAGCCACTGCGCGGCCATCGCCAGCCGCATGATCACATAGCCGATCCAGACCACCAGGTAGTCGTGCTGCTGGAAGGCCCGGGAGATGCCGGCGGCCAGCACCAGGACGCCGGCGATCTGCACCAGGGTGACGACCCGGTAGAGCGCGTCGTCGTTGTCGTACGCCGAGGCGAACCAGGTGAAGTTCATCCAGGCCCACCAGATGGCGAAGAACTGCATGGCGTAGTTGAGGATTCCGTCGCCCGCGTGTCCTTCGGAGACGGCGTGCACCAGCTGCACGCCCGCCTGTGCGATCGCCACGACGAAGCACAGGTCGAAGAAGAGTTCCAGCGGGGAGGAGACCCGGTGCGCTTCGTCGCGCCCGCGCGCGGTGAGCCGCCGCAGGACTCCGGGGGAGTGGGGCGCGCCCGGGGAAGCGGGCGCCGGATCGGAACTCGACGTCATGCCTCCCAGGACAGCAGAAAACCGGCCCAAAATCCTGTGAGCGGATCCCCACACGGACGGGGTCCGAAGATCCGACAAAAGTCCCAGGTCAGAGCGGGCTTCTGTGCCCGCGTCGAGGGCCCGGCACGGGTCACCGGCGAGCGCCTCGGCCGCGACACCGTCCTTGTCGCCCACGACACCGGCATCCTCGCCGGCCCGCCCGGACGGCTCGGGCACGGGGTCCGGCTGCGCGCGGGGCGGGCATCCCGGCCGGCTGCCGGACACGGGGCCGTACTCTTGGGGCATGAGCAGTGCCCCCGAATCCGAGTCACGCGCCCCGAAGCCCGCGCTGGTCTTCGACGACCCGCTGGACCAGCAGTCCTCGGACGACACCGATCGCGGATGGGGCGAGCGCACGGAGGGCGACAGCGCCGCCGAACTGAGGCGCTTCCTCGACGAGAAGCCGCCCCACCACCTCTGAGCCGTCCGCAGCAGCGCCGCTAGCGCTCGTCGTGCCCCGACCCACGCTGGGCGACCAGCGCGTCGCGGATCTCCTTGAGCACCTCCAGCTCGGTCACCTCGATGACCTCCTTCGTGCCCTCCCGCGCGGCCTTCTGTGCCGCCTGCCGGGCCAGATACCTCGACATCGGCAGGACCATCAGGAAGTACACCACCGTCGCGGTGATCAGGAAGGTCAGCGTGGCACCGAGGACGGAGCCCCACAGGATCGGCACACCGCTCTTGACCGTGCCGTCCGCGGCCACCTGGCACGGGGCCTTCAGGCAGGAGCTGTAGTGATCCAGGTTCTGCGTACCGATCGCTCCGACCAGCGGGTTGATGACCCCCTTGACCACCGAGTTCACGATGTTCGTGAAGGCCGCGCCGATGACCACCGCGACCGCCAGATCGACGACGTTGCCGCGCATCAGGAAGGCCTTGAAGCCGTGCCAGACGCTCGGTTCCTTCTTCTCGCTCACCTCGGGGACTCTCCTCGCATGCACAGGTCGTGGAATGAAACGCTCCGCAACCTACGGCACGGTGAGGCCCTTGTGTCCAGTCCCGTCGTTCGATCCGGCGACTGGACAGCAAGCCGCCGGGAAAGTGTCCCAGTCGGTTCAGCACAGCGTCACCGCCAGGCGTGCCGTGGCGCTCGCGCCGACGAGCCGGGCCGCCGTGGCGCGCGGCACCGACAGCACGATGAGTGCCCCGCTCTCGGCCCCGCCCTCCACAGGCTCCGGCACCCCGGTCACCCGCACACCGCGCGCGAGCACGCGGGCGGTGCCCCCGGCCGACGGATCCTCCGCGGCGATGACGTCGACGCGGTCGCCGGGCCGCAGGAGCCGGACCGTGGCCGCGTCGGCGATCCGCACCGGCGCCGTCACCACGTCCACCGCCGCGTGCCGTCGCGGTCGCAGGGGAGCCGTGACCGGGTGCTTGCGGGCCTGCTCCGTGCGATGCGGTGCGGTGGTCGCGCGCGGTCCCGCGGCGACGAGGGCGGCCGCGGTCACCGCGAGACCGGCCGCGATGGCCCGCCTGCGGTGTCGTACGAGCCGTTGCAGCTGATACCGCCCGCCGCGCACGCGCACCGGAGGGAACCGCGGGACCTCACAGGTCGCGGGGGCATCCGTCCCCAGCGGACGCGGGATCCGGAGGGGAGGCGGGGACGGGGACGACGGGGACGAAGGCATGGGAGATCACCGCCTGCGGCGAGGAATTTCGGCTTGCGACGCCCACGATCGGGCATCGCGCCGAATTCCGTCGGAGCCGGTGGATGACCCATGGTTTGTGGATAACCCGGCCACTCGAACGGGAAATTCCGCTCGGTTGTCCACAGGTCCGGCCGGGAACAGACGGGTGTTCTACGGCAGCTCGAAGCCCGGGTCCATCCCGCCGAGCGCGTTCACGCACAGGCAGTCCCGCGCCCCGGTCTCCGGCAGCGCCGCCACCGCGTCGAACAGCACGCCGCGCAACCGGTCCACGTTGGCGGCGAACACCTGCAGCACCTCCTCGTGCGAGACGCCCTCGCCGGTCTCGGCGCCCGCGTCGAGGTCGGTGACCAGGGTCAGCGAGGTGTAGCACAGCTCCAGTTCCCGGGCGAGCGCCGCCTCGGGGTGGCCCGTCATGCCCACGACCGACCAGCCCTGCGCCTGGTGCCACAACGATTCAGCACGGGTGGAGAAGCGCGGCCCCTCGACCACGACCAGAGTGCCGCCGTCCACCGGCTCCCAGTCCCGGCCGCGCGCCGCCTTCAGGGCGACGGCCCGCCCGGCGGGGCAGTAGGGGTCGGCCATGGAGACGTGCACGACGTTCGGCACCGTGCCGCCGGGCAGCGGCAGCCCGTCGAAGTACGTCTGCACCCGGGCCTTCGTACGGTCGACCAGCTGATCGGGTACGAGCAGGGTGCCCGGGCCGTACTCGGGGCGCAGCCCGCCCACCGCGCACGGGCCGAGGACCTGCCGGACACCGAGGGAGCGCAGCGCCCACAGATTGGCGCGGTAGTTGATGCGGTGCGGCGGCAGGTGGTGGCCGCGGCCGTGCCGGGGCAGGAAGGCGACCCGCCGGCCGGCGATCTCACCGAGGAAGAGGGAGTCACTGGGCGGCCCGTAGGGGGTGTCCACCTGGACCTCCCTCACCTCGTCGAGGAACGAGTAGAAGCCCGAGCCGCCGATTACGCCGATCTCTGCGTTCGCCATGACCAGCACACTAACCGGCGGAGGGACCCCGGGGGGAGCCGGTGCCCGGAAGCGCCGAAGACCCTGCCGTCGTGCGACGGCAGGGTCCGGTGCGAGAGATGTCAGGCGGCGGAGCTGCTGGCGGAACTCGACGACGACGAGGCGGACGAGGACGACGACGGCTTCGAGTCGGACGAAGACGTGCTGGACGAAGACGTGCCGGACGACTTCGACGCCGGGCTGCTGCTCGACGTGGAGCCGCGGGAGTCGTTGCGGTAGAACCCGGAGCCCTTGAAGACGATGCCGACCGCGGAGAACACCTTCTTCAGGCGGCCACCGCAGTTGGGGCACTCGGTCAGGGCGTCATCGGTGAACTTCTGCACCGCCTCGAGGCCCTCGCCGCACTCGGTGCACTGGTACTGGTAGGTCGGCACTGTCTTCCTCCTGGCACTCTCACTCGATGAGTGCTAACGACGATCCATAGTGACGTATTCCCGGGGATCAGTCCACCGTCACCGGCACGCGGTGACCGACGCCACGTGCGACGGTCAGGTTCCGCTGCCGCGAGACCAGCCGCGACCGCAGCGCCAGCAGGGTCACCAGCGCGAGCACGGTGCCGGCCATCGGCACCAGGAATCCCGCGCCGTCCCACAGCCGGTCCTCGAGCTGGCCCGCCACGGTGACGGCGGCCGCCTGCCCGAGCGCGACCGCGCCGGTCAGCCAGGTGAAGGCCTCGGTACGGGAGCCGGCCGGGACCAGGCCCTCGACCAGCGTGTAGCCGGTGATCAGCGCCGGTGCGATGCACATGCCGACCAGCAGGCCGAGCCCGGCGAGCAGCAGCACGGAGTGTGCCGTCCACAGGGCGGACGCGACGATCGCGAGCGCCGTGTAGCCGACGACCAGGCGGCGCTGGGGGGCGGCCTTCCAGGCGATCGCGCCGCAGACGATGCCCGACAGCATGTTTCCGGCGGCGAAGACGCCGTACAGGACGCCGTTCAGGCCGGGCTCGCCGATCGACTCGGTGAACGCCGCCAGCGACACCTGCATGCCGCCGAACACGGACCCGATACCCAGGAACGTCACGACCAGCACGCGCACGCCCGGCACGCGCAGCGCGGAATCGTGCTTCACGCGCGCGTGCCCGCCATCGGTGCTCACCGGCGGCTGCGTGCCCTTCTGGGCGGCGAACAGCAGACCACCCACGAGCGTCAGCGCGCCCTCCGTGACCAGGCCCGCCGCCGGCGTCACGGCGGTGCACAGCGCGGTCGCGAGCAGGGGACCGAAGACGAAGGTCAGCTCGTCCGTGACCGACTCGAACGCTGCCGCGGTGGCCATGAGGGAGGAGCCCTGCAGCTTCACGCCCCAGCGCGCCCGCACCATCGGGCCCACCTGCGGCACCGAGGCACCCGTGGGGACGGCCGCCAGGAAGAGCGCCCACAGCGGTGCGTGTGCGAGCGCCAGCGCCGTCAGGGACAGGCCCGACAACGTGTGCACCAGAACGCCGGGGACCAGCACGGCACGCTGGCCGTAGCGGTCGGCGAGGCGGCCGCTGTACGGAGCGAACAGCGCCATGGACACGCCGGTGGCGGCCGCGATGGCGCCTGCGGCACCGTACGAGCCGGTGGTGTGCTGCACGAGCAGCACGATGGAGAGGGTGAGCATCGCGAACGGCTGGCGCGCGGCGAAACCCGGGAGCAGGAACGTCCAGGCGCCGCGGGTGCGCAGCAGCTGTCCGTATCCCGGGCGGGACGACGCCGACGGGTTCTCCGCCGGCTCGGTGGTGACCGTGGACTCCACGGCCCGTGCCTTTCTACCGCCTGGTAGCGCGCCCGTGCGGGGGCGCCGAGAGCTGTCCTCTTGCGCGGAACTGCGGTAGATACCGGTGCCACTGCGGAGGGCGTTCCGGCCGCCATACGGTCGCGCCAGCTCTGCATCAGGCAGAGTTGGTTCGATCAGGGTGCCTTCATCCTACAGGGGGCAAAGGCTTGTGCACCTGTGAAAATGAGCACGGTCGGACCTGTTCACCTGTGATTGGCGCGGGTGTGAATCGCGTGAAATGCACCCGTAACGCGTGCTTTCCCAGCTCGCACGCGTGGCCCGCCCCCGCACGCGGACACCCGCGTCCCGCCGCTCACCCGGCGCTCACCGCGCGGCACCCGCCCCGTTCGCGCCCAGCCACCCCGCCAGCTTGCCGCCGTGGGCGACCGCGCGAAGGCGCCGTTCCGCCGCGTCGCGCACCGGGTCGGTCGCGACGACCAGGAGTTCGTCGCCCCGGCGCAGCACCGTCGTGGGCAGCGGGACGAACGATTTTTCATCGCGTACGACGAGGGTGACGGCGGCTCCGGTCGGCAGCCGCAGCTCGTTGACCTCCACGCCGTGCATCCGGGAGCCCTCGGGGATCGAGACGGACAGCAGGTGCCCGCGCAGCCGCTCCAGGGGCGCCGACTCGATGCCCAGGTCGGCGGCCTCGCCCTCCTCGCCCAGCCGCAGCGTGCGCGCCAGCCAGGGCAGGGTCGGGCCCTGGACCAGGGTGTAGGCCACGACCAGCACGAAGACGATGTTGAAGATGCGGTGGCTTCCGGTGACGCCGTTCACCATCGGGATGGTCGCCAGGATGATGGGTACGGCGCCGCGCAGTCCCGCCCACGACATCAGCGTCTGCTCCTGCCAGGGCACGCGGAACGGCGCGAGGCTGAGGACCACGCTCAGCGGGCGGGCCACCATGGTCAGGGCCAGTCCGATGACCAGGGCGGGCCAGACGTCGTCGCCCAGCTCGTGCGGGGTGACCAGCAGGCCGAGCAGGACGAACATGCCGATCTGGGCGATCCAGCCGAGCCCGTCGGCGAAGCCGCGCGTGGCGGGCCAGTGCGGAAGCTTGGCGTTGCCGAGCATCATCGAGGCCAGGTAGACGGCGAGGAAGCCGCTGCCGTGCGCCAGGGCGCCGGCGGCGTACGCCGTCACGGCGATCGCCAGCACGGCGATCGGGTAGAGGCCGGAGGCGGGCAGCGCCACGCGCCTGAGTCCCCAGGACCCGAACCAGCCCACCGCCAGCCCTATGGCGGCGCCGATGGCCAGCTCCAGGAATATCTCGCCCAGCAGGATGTACCAGTGCTCGACGGGGCCGGCCATGGAGAAGGCGACGACCAGGATCACCACGGGGGCGTCGTTGAAGCCGGACTCGGCCTCCAGCGTGCCCGTCACGCGCGCGGGGAGGGGAATTCTCCGCAGTACCGAGAAGACCGCCGCCGCGTCCGTCGACGACACCACCGCGCCGATGATGAGCGCCTGCCGCCACCCCAGCCCGACCAGGTAGTGGGCGCCCGCCGCGGTGACGCCCACGCTGACGGCGACGCCGAGGGTCGCGAGGACGGAAGCGGACGCCAGGACCGGCCGGACCTCCTTCCACTTCGTGCCGAGACCGCCCTCGGCGAGGATCACGACCAGGGCCGCGTACCCCATGACCTGGGTCATCGCGGCGTTGGCGAAGTGGATGTGCCCGATGCCGTCCTGGCCCATGAGGATGCCGATCCCCAGGTACACGAGCAGGCTGGGAAGCCCGCTGCGGGAGGAGATCCGGACGGCCGCGACGGCGACCAGCAGGACCAGGGAGCAGACGAGCAGGAGCTGGTTGAGGTGGTGGACAGTCAGCGGCGGTTCCCTTCCTTGGTTCGCGCGCGGGGCGCGCGAACGCACGTGCACAAGATCCGAGGCTGCGGCACACCGCACCCAAGTACTTCGTTACCTTACCTAACTCTTGACGCTTTCTTGACGCTGGACGGGGCAAGATCGAACGTCCGTACAAGCTGGTTGCCCACTCCGCGTCAAGTGCGGCAGGGCCCTGCGCCTATGGTTGCTCCAGCGCTCATTCAAAGTCACAGCCCGACCTGCCGCTCGCGTTAGGACAGCAAGGACAGCGATGCCCCCGAATACCACCGCCACAACGGGCGACAAGCCCGCCAAGTCCGGCAGGAAGAAGGGGCGCAGAGCCCGCCTGGTCGTGCTCGTGCTGGTCCTGGCCATCATCGGAGGCATCGCCTACGGGGCGTACTGGTCGATCAGCACCGTTCGCGCCTCCTTCCCGCAGACCACCGGTTCGATCACGCTCCAGGGCCTGTCCGGGCCGGTCGACGTCAAGCGGGACGGCAACGGCATCCCGCAGATCTACGCGTCGTCCGACGAGGACCTGTTCATGGCGCAGGGCTACGTCCAGGCGCAGGACCGGTTCTACGAGATGGACGTGCGCCGGCACATGACCTCCGGGCGCCTGTCGGAGATGTTCGGCAAGAGCCAGGTCAAGAACGACGAGTTCCTGCGCACGCTCGGCTGGGACCGGATCGCCAAGCAGGAGTACGACACCAAGCTGTCGGCCGCCGCGAAGAAGTACCTCCAGGCGTACTCCAAGGGCGTCAACGCCTACCTTCAGGGCAAGGACGGCAAGGACATCTCCCTGGAGTACGCGGCGCTCGGCTTCACCAACGACTACGCGCCGCAGCCGTGGACCCCGGTCGATTCCGTCTCCTGGCTGAAGGCGATGGCCTGGGACCTGCGCGGCAACATGCAGGAGGAGATCGACCGCGCCCTGATGACGAGCCGTCTCGGGCCGCAGCAGATCCAGGACCTCTACCCGGAGTACCCCTACAGCCGTAACAAGCCGATCGTGCAGGAAGGCCAGTACAGCGAGCTGACCAAGACCTTCCGGCAGAGCGGCTCCTCGGGCACCTCCCAGAGCACCGGCACGACGGGTACGACCGGCACGACGGGTACGACCGGCGGTGCCACGGGCGCCACGGGCACCTCTGGAGGCGCGAAGGGCGCGACCGGCTCCTCCACCTCGACCGCGTCCGGATCGTCGCTCACGAGCCAGCTGGGGGGCCTCTACAACGTCCTGGACAACGTCCCGACCGCCGTCGGCGTGAACGGCCAGGGGATCGGCTCCAACTCCTGGGTCGTCTCCGGGAAGTACACCATCACCGGCAAGCCGCTGCTCGCCAACGATCCGCACCTGTCGGCGTCCCTGCCGTCCGTCTGGTACCAGATGGGCCTGCACTGCCGCACCGTCTCCAGCAAGTGCCGGTACGACGTCACCGGTTACACGTTTGCCGGCATGCCCGGTGTGATCATCGGCCACAACGGCAACATCGCCTGGGGCATGACCAACTCCGGCGTCGACGTCACCGACCTCTACCTGGAGAAGGTGACCGCGAACGGTTACCTCTACGACGGCAAGGTCCGGCCCTTCAAGACCCGCGAGGAGACCATCAAGGTCGCCGGCGGCTCGTCCAAGACGATCGTCGTCCGCCAGACCCAGGACGGGATGCCGCTGCTGTCCGACCGTGACGACGAACTCGTCCAGGTCGGCAAGAAGGCCACGGTCAACACCGCCGCGCCCGACCGCGGTGACGGCTACGGCATCGCCCTGAGGTGGACCGCGCTGGACCCGGGCACCTCCATGGACGCCGTCTTCGCCCTCGACAGGGCCGCGGGCTGGAGCGACTTCCGCCAGGCCGCCGCCCTGTTCGACGTGCCCTCGCAGAACCTGGTCTACGCCGACACCGACGGCCACATCGGCTACACGCTGCCCGGCAGGATCCCCACGCGTTCCTCGGTGCACGACGGTTCCGTCCCGGCGCCCGGATGGGATTCGAAGTACCGCTGGACCGGCTTCATCAAGCAGGACGAACTGCCCTACGAGTTCGACCCCAAGCGCGGGTACATCGTCACCGCCAACCAGGCCGTGGTCGACAAGGACAAGTACCCGTACACGCTCACCACCGACTGGGGCTACGGCACGCGCAGCCAGCGCATCACCGACCTGATCGAGTCCAAGATCAAGGACGGCGGCAAGATCTCCACCGACGACATGCGGCAGATGCAGCTGGACAACAGCAGCGAGATCGCCAAGCTCCTGGTGCCGAAGCTGCTGAAGCTCAACCTCGACGACAAGAACGTGCGGCAGGCGCAGAAGCTGCTGGAGGGCTGGGACTACACCCAGGAATCCGACTCCGCGGCGGCCGCCTACTTCAACGCGGTCTGGCGCAACATCCTCAAGCTCGCCTTCGGCAACAAGCTCCCCAAGGAGCTGCGCGTCACGGGGCAGTGCCTGTGGGTCGACAAGATCGACAGCACCGGTCCCGTGGACGACGACACCAAGGTGCGCGAGTGCGGCCAGCGCGACACCGACCAGGCGCAGCCGGACGGCGGCGACCGCTGGTTCGAGGTCGTGCGCACCCTGATGGACAAGCCGGACAGCGACTGGTGGAAGACGCCCAAGTCGGGCACCCGCCCCGCCGCGAACAACATGGACCAGCTCTTCGCCCGCGCCATGATCGACGCCCGCTGGGAGCTGACCGCCAAGCTCGGCAAGGACATCGACACCTGGAGCTGGGGCCGGCTGCACCGGCTGTTCCTGAAGAACCAGACCCTCGGCACCGACGGTCCCAAGGTCCTTCAGTACATCCTCAACCGCGGCCCCTGGAAGCTCAGCGGCGGCGAGGCCACGGTCAACGCGACCGGCTGGAACGCCGCAGGCGGCTACGGCGTCGTCTGGGTGCCGTCGATGCGGATGGTCGTCAACCTCGCCGACTTCGACAAGTCCAAGTGGATCAACCTGTCCGGCGCCTCCGGGCACGCCTTCAGCGCGCACTACACGGACCAGACGAGCATGTGGGCCAAGGGCGAGCTGCTGCCCTGGTCCTTCTCGGGCGGCGCGGTCGACAAGAGCACGAGCGACACGCTCGTTCTCAAACCGTGAGCCCTTGACGGCACGGAACCCGGAACGGCCCTGCACGCGCACGCGTGGAGGGCCGTTTCCCGTACGGGCAGCAGGGCGCGCGGTGTTGGCCGGCGCGGCGGGGGCTGCGAGCGCCCGGTCAGGCGCTCGGGAAGCGGCGCACGCCGGAGGGGGTCACCACCGCGTGCACCGGCTTGTCGTGCGCCTCCACCGGGACGTGCGCAACGACCTCCGCGTCGTACAGCAGCACCACGAGCCGAGGGCGTGCGCCCGCGCGCTCCAGACGGGCCAGCACGCGGTCGTACGACCCTCCGCCGCGCCCCAGGCGCATCCCGCGCGCGTCCACCGCGAGCCCGGGCAGAAGGACCACGTCGGCGGAGGCCACGGCGTCCGGGCCGAGGCGCGCGCCCCGAGGTTCGAAAAGGGCCATTTTCCCGCCGTGTTGGACCCGCGCGAGGGAGTCCGGGCCCGCGTACTCGCCCCAGTCCAGGTCGTTGTCGGGCAGGAGAGCGGGGAGCAGGACCCGTACGCCCCGCGCGCGCAGCGCGTCCAGCAGCGCCCGGGTTCCCGGCTCGCTTCCGACGGAGACGTACGCCGCCACCGTGCGCGCCCCTGCCAGTTCGGGCAGCTCCAGGGCGCGCTCCGCCAGTGTGCGGCCCGTTGCGCCGACGTCATCGGCAGGCAACCTGTTCCTCACCGTGAGGAACTCCCGCCGCAATGTTCGCTTGTCAGGCTCACTTGTGCGTCCGTCGTGTTCCACTGGTCGTTCTCGCGCCCTTCTTGATTGTTCATTGCGGTCATAAAGGGTCAACCAACCGGAGCCACAGTTTTCCTACAAAGGCACCGGATATGGTGGCGGGCATGACTCAGTCGCACCCCAGGATCAGCAAGGCTGTCATTCCCGCGGCAGGCCTCGGCACCCGGTTCCTGCCGGCCACCAAGGCCACTCCCAAGGAGATGCTGCCGGTCGTGGACAAGCCGGCTATCCAGTACGTGGTCGAGGAGGCCGTGGCCGCGGGGCTCGACGACGTACTCATGATCACCGGGCGCAACAAGCGTCCCCTCGAGGACCACTTCGACCGCAATTACGAGCTGGAGTCGGCGCTCGAGAAGAAGGGCGACGAGAAACGGCTCGCGAAGGTGCGGGAGTCCAGCGACCTCGCGACCATGCACTACGTGCGCCAGGGCGACCCCAGGGGCCTCGGTCACGCCGTCCTGTGCGCCGCCCCGCACGTGGGCCGTGAGCCCTTCGCCGTCCTGCTGGGTGACGACCTGATCGACCCGCGGGACCCGCTGCTCCAGCGCATGATCGAGATCCAGGAGCGGCACGGCGGCAGCGTGATCGCCCTCATGGAGGTCGCGCCCGAGCAGATCCACCTCTACGGCTGCGCGGCCGTGGAGGCGACGGCCGCGGGCGACGTGGTGCGCGTGACCGGCCTGGTCGAGAAGCCGGACCCGGCGGACGCCCCGTCGAACTACGCGGTCATCGGCCGCTACGTCCTCGACCCGCACATCTTCGACATACTCCGCCAGACCGAGCCGGGCCGCGGCGGCGAGATCCAGCTCACCGACGCCCTCCAGCAGCTCGCGCAGGACGAGAAGGTCGGCGGGCCGGTGCACGGTGTCGTCTTCAAGGGCCGCCGCTACGACACCGGTGACCGTGGCGACTATCTGCGTGCCATTGTCAGACTCGCGTGCGAACGTGAAGACCTGGGCCCGGACTTCCGGGCCTGGCTTCGCAGTTATGTAGCCGAGGAGATGCAGCAATCTTGAGCAGCGCCGCGACCCGCCCCGCCGGCCCGGACGACCTGTGGTCGGTGGACGAGCACCTGGAGGACATCCTCTCGACCGTCCGCCCCCTCGAGCCGATCGAGCTGCAACTGCTCGACGCCCAGGGCTGTGTCCTGGTCGACGACGTCATGGTGCCGGTGTCCCTGCCGCCGTTCGACAACAGCTCCATGGACGGGTACGCGGTCCGGGTCGCGGACGTCGCGGGCGCCGGCGAGGAGTTCCCGGCCGTCCTGGACGTCGTCGGCGATGTCGCGGCGGGCGCGGCCGACCTGGTCCGCGTCGGACCCGGGCAGGCCGCCCGCATCATGACCGGCGCCCCGCTGCCGCCCGGCGCCGAGGCCGTCGTCCCCGTCGAGTGGACCGACGGCGGGCTCGGTGAGGGCCCGGTGAGCGGCATGCGGGCGCGCAGCCTGGCGCCCGAGGGCGCCGGGGGGCAGGTGCGCGTGCACCGCCCCGTCGAGGCACGCGCGCACGTGCGCGACAAGGGCAGCGACGTGAAGGCCGGCGACCGCGCCCTGGAGGCCGGTACGATCCTCGGCCCGCCGCAGATCGCGCTGCTCGCCGCGATCGGCCGCGGCACGGTACGCGTGCGCCCGCGCCCGCGCGTGGTCGTCCTGTCCACCGGCAGCGAACTCGTCCAGCCCGGCGAGGAGCTGTCCGGCGGCCAGATCTACGACTCCAACAGCTTCGCCCTCACCGCCGCCGCGCGGGACGCCGGTGCCATCGCCTACCGGGTGGGCGCCGTCGCGGACGACGCCGGCACCCTCCGCTCGACCATCGAGGACCAGCTCGTCCGCGCCGACCTGCTGGTGACCACGGGCGGGGTGAGCGTCGGGGCGTACGACGTGGTCAAGGAGGCGCTGTCGTACGCCGGTGACGAGGACGAGGCGGGGGGCGGTGTGGAGTTCCGCAAGCTCGCCATGCAGCCCGGCAAGCCCCAGGGTTTCGGCTCCATCGGCCCCGAGCACACCCCGCTGCTGGCCCTGCCGGGCAACCCGGTGTCGTCGTACGTCTCCTTCGAGCTGTTCGTCCGTCCCGCCATCCGTACCTTGATGGGCCTCACGGACGTCCACCGGCCCCGCACCCGGGCCCGCCTGAAGGCGGACAAGGCGCTCGGCTCGCCCAAGGGACGCCGGCAGTTCCTGCGGGGCGCGTACGCGGACGGCGAGGTGACCCTCGTGGGCGGCGCGGGCTCGCACCTGATCGCGGCGCTGGCGCATGCCGACGCGCTCATCGTCGTCCCCGAGGACGTGGAGTCCCTCGAGCCCGGCGCCGAGGTGGAGGTCGTGCTGCTCGGCTGAGGCACGCGCGCGTGAGCGTGTGACGGGTCCATGGGGGGGGGCCTGGCCCGGTGCCCGCGCCGGCTTGGCGGTACCGTGGCGCGCACAGCAGGCCCGTGCACCGCACTGCGACGGGCCCGGACCGGGAGCGGCCACAGCATGACTGAGTCTTTCCGGGGGGAGACCTCCGGACCCCCTGTGCAGGACGGACTGACGCACATCGACGAGGCGGGCGCGGCCCGCATGGTCGACGTGTCCGGCAAGGACGTGACCGCGCGCACCGCGCGTGCCAGCGGCCGGGTCCTCGTCTCACCCCGCGTGGTCGAGCTGCTGCGCGGCGAGGGGGTACCCAAGGGGGACGCCCTCGCCACCGCGCGTATCGCGGGCATCATGGGAGCCAAGCGCACCCCGGACCTGATCCCGCTGTGCCACCCGTTGTCGGTGTCCGGTGTGAAACTGGATCTGTCGGTCGCGGACGACGCCGTGGAGATCCAGGCCGTCGTGAAGACGACGGACCGTACGGGCGTGGAGATGGAGGCCCTCACCGCCGTCACGGTCGCCGCGCTCACCGTGATCGACATGGTCAAGGCGGTCGACAAGGGAGCGGTCATCACGGACGTACGGGTGGAGGAGAAGACGGGCGGCAAGTCGGGCGACTGGAGCCGGGCATGACCTACCGCGCTCTGGTGGTCACCGCCTCCAACAGGGCCGCGGCCGGTGTCTACGAGGACAGGGGCGGCCCCCTGATCTCCGACGGCCTGAAAGGCTTCGGGTTCGAGGTGGACGGCCCTCAGGTCGTCCCCGACGGCGATCCCGTGCAGGCCGCCCTGCGCGCGGGCGTGGACGCCGGGTACGACGCGATCGTCACCACCGGCGGCACCGGCATCTCGCCCACCGACCGCACGCCCGAGGCGACCCGGGCGGTGATCGACTACGAGGTGCCGGGCATCGCTGAGGCCATCCGCGCGTTCGGCCGGGACAAGGTCCCGACCGCCGTGCTGTCCCGGGGCCTGGCCGGGGTGGCGGGGCGGACCCTGATCGTCAATCTGCCGGGCTCCACGGGCGGGGTGAAGGACGGCCTCGCCGTGCTGGAGCCCCTGCTGATCCACGCCGTCGACCAGATCCGCGGCGGCGACCACCCCAGACCCAGCAGCGGGGGTGCGAGCTGAACAGCCCTTCCTGGCCCGTTGTGCTGGCGGACGGCGATGTCGTCCTCCGGCCGATAAAGCTGCGCGACCAGCGGGCCTGGCGCGAGGTGAACCGGCGCAACCGGGACTGGCTGCGCCCGTGGGAGGCGACCATTCCGCCGCCCACGCCGAGCGGACCGATCGTGCATCGCCCTACCTACCGCCAGATGGTCCGGCACCTGCGTTCCGAGGCCAACGCGGGCCGGATGCTGCCGTTCGTCATCGAGTACCAGGGGCGGCTCGTAGGGCAGTTGACGGTCGCCGGGATCACCTGGGGGTCGATGTGCTCGGGGCACGTCGGGTACTGGGTGGACGAGGCGGTGGCCGGGCGCGGAGTGATGCCCACGGCCGTCGCGCTCGCGGTGGACCACTGCTTCCGCACCGTCGGGCTGCACCGGATCGAGGTCTGCATTCGCCCCGAGAACCGGCCCAGCCGCCGGGTCGTGGAGAAACTCGGATTCCGCGAGGAGGGCCTGCGGCCGCGCTATCTGCACATCGACGGGGCCTGGCGCGACCACCTGGTCTTCGCGCTCACCGCGGAGGAGGTGCCCGACGGGTTGCTCGCCCGCTGGCAGCGGGCACGCTCCCAGCAGGAGCGGCGCGCCGGGCGCCCGGCGGACGGAGAGGGCGCGGCCGGTGCTTCGCGTGCGCCGGGGGCCGCGGATCCGTCGCGGAATCCCCAGAACGCTCCGCGGAATCCTGCCTAGCCCTGGAGAATTGAATGTATGTTCGAAATTGATCGGATGCTGACCGTCTCCGGGCATTGAATTTCGCGACCTTGGCAGTCCGCTGATCGCATCGATCGCAAAAAAAGCTGGAAATATCAGCCAGATCGTGCGACACACCGGCCCAATTGGCGGATGGCCTCACGCAAACCCCTCTACCGTGTGAGGCGTGAGCAGCAGCGGCCTCATCTACGCAGTCATTGTCGGGGCCTGGGCCGCCTACTTGGTGCCTATGTGGCTCCGTAGGCAGGACGAGCTGAACGAGGCCCGTCCCACGGAACGCTTCAGCACCGCCATCCGGCTGCTGTCCGGACGGGCGGGCATGGAGCGCCGGTACGCCAGGGACCTGCGGGCGCGCTCCGCCCAGGAGGGGGAGCCGGACGCCGGCGCCCCGGACGCCGCCACCGATTCGGTGGACGTCCGGGCCTTCGCCATGCCTCCGACCCGTCGTCAGGTGCACGCGGAAGGCGGGCCCGAAGCGCCCGGGAGGGCGGAACCGGCACGCGACCAGACCGCCGCGCCGGCGCCCAAGTCCGCTTCCGTGCCCGCACAGAAGCGAGTGCCGGCCGCGCGGCGTACGGCCTCGGCACAGGCGGCCGCGGCACGCGCCCGGCGCTCGAAGGTCCTCGCACGCCGTCGGCGCACCACCGTGATGCTCTTCCTCGGCTTCACGCTCGGCGCGATCGTCGCCGCTGTCGGGGGACTCGCCTTCCTGTGGGTGCCCGCCGTGCCGGCCGTGCTGCTCAGCACGTACATCGCGTACCTGCGCTCCCAGGAGCACCGGCGCTTCGCCTACCAGATGGACCGCCGGCGTGCCGAGGTCGCGGCGCAGCGGCTGCGGGAACGGGAGCGTCAGCCGCGCCGGCGCGCGGCCCTCGACGCGAGCACCGGCGCGGACGAACCGGAGGAGGTTCCGGAGGCGGACACGGACCCCGGCCTCTCCGCGCTCGCCGCGGACCGGCGCGCGCTGGTCGAGCAGACCGACCACGCCGAGTGGGTCGACCAGCAGCGCGAGCGGCAGCGGCGGCCGGGCGGGGACAGCTGGGACCCGGTGCCGGTGCCCCTGCCGACGTATGTGACCGCGCCGGTCGCGCCGCGTGCCACGTCCGATGTGGATCTGGGGGCGCCCGACACCTGGAGTTCGGCGCGATCCAGCTCGGTCCCGCCGGAGGCGGAGGCCGGTGAGCAGGCGCCCGCGGACGAGGACAGGCCGGCGGGCGGCCGCAGTGACGCGCGCCGCGCGGCCTCCGCGCGCCGGGCACGCGAGCGCGGACGCACGCCCCTTTTCGATCAGTACGAGGACGGCGACCGCCCGCGCGCGGCGAACGAGTAAGTCCGCTCGCGCACTCCCCAGCGCGCCCCCGACGGCGTGCGCTCCCTTCGGGGATCCCCGCCGTGACCAGTCAGGGAGCGGATTTCCGAGCACCCCGATGGGGATGCTAGAGTTTCACTCGTTGCAAGGGCCTGTGGCGCAGTCCGGTAGCGCACCTCGTTCGCATCGAGGGGGCCAGGGGTTCAAATCCCCTCAGGTCCACGCAGCATGAAGCCCCTGTCGGCAATAGTCGACAGGGGCTTCATCGTGTGTGCGGGTAGGTGCCGGCTCTTGGCCGGGCCCGCCCGGGGCTCAAGCGGGCCCGGTGTGATCCGAGTTACAGCTTCAGAGCCTCTTGGCGAAGCAGCGGCTCTCCTCGTGGAAGCGGTAGTAGCCGAACTTGGCGCACGGCTCGTAGCCGCTGGAGGTGTACAGGGAGATGGCCTCCGGCTGCCTGGTGCCGGTCTCCAGGACCATGCGGACGCGGCCCGCGGTGCGCGCGTCCTCCTCCAGGGCTGTGAGTATGCGGCGCGCCAGGCCGAGGCCGCGCATCTGCTCGATCACGTACATGCGCTTGAGTTCGGCGTCGCCGTCCTCGTTGCCCTCGCCGTTGAGGTCCTGGCTGCGCCAGCCGCCGGTCGCGACGGGGCGGTCGTACTCGTCGTACGCGATCAGGTAGACGCCCCGCGGCGGGGTGAAGTCGGCGGCGTCGAGGGTCGTGGCGTCGCCGCCCTCGCCGTAGCGCAGGTGGTACTCGGCCTGGACCTCGTCGTTGAGCTTGACGGCGTCGGGGTGATCGAAGCGGACGCGACGTATATTCATGCTAAGTATCGTACTTCTATGCAGGCGGATGTCGGGTGGTGCGGACGGACTCCGACCAGTGTGCCGGTATCGTGCCCTGGTGCTGACTGTGACCTCGGTGAACGTGAACGGGCTGCGGGCCGCCGCCAAGAAGGGCTTCGTGGAGTGGCTCGCCCGGACGGAGGCGGACGTCGTCTGCCTTCAGGAGGTGCGCGCCGAGCCGCACCAGCTGCCCGAGGAGGTCCGGCAGCCCGACGGCTGGCACGTGGTGCACGCCCCGGCCGCCGCCAAGGGCCGGGCGGGCGTCTCCCTCTACACGCGACGTGAGCCGGACCGCGTCCGGGTCGGCTTCGGTTCGGCCGAGTTCGACGGCAGCGGGCGCTACGTCGAGGCCGACCTGCCCGGCGTCACGGTCGCGTCCCTGTACCTGCCCTCCGGCGAGGTCGGCACCGAGCGGCAGGACGAGAAGGTGCGCTTCATGGGCGAGTTCCTCGTCCATCTCCAGGCGCTGCGCGAGCGGGCCGCGGCCGACGGGCGCGAGGTGGTCGTCTGCGGCGACTGGAACATCGCCCACCAGCAGGCCGACCTCAAGAACTGGCGCGGCAACACCAAGAACTCCGGCTTCCTGCCCGAGGAGCGGGAGTGGCTCGGCCGGGTGTTCGCCGCCGAGGAGGGCGGGTACGTCGACGTCGTGCGCGCCCTGCATCCCGATGCCGAGGGGCCGTACAGCTGGTGGTCGTACCGCGGGCGGGCCTTCGACAACGACTCGGGGTGGCGCATCGACTACCACGTCGCCACGCCCGGGCTCGCCGGCAAGGCCGTCAAGGGGATCGTGGAGCGCGCGGCCACGCACGCCGAGCGGTGGTCCGACCACGCGCCGGTGACCGTCGTCTACGACCTCTGATCCCGCTTGCCGATCCGCCGGTCCAGCGCCAGCGACAGTTCCGCCTCCACCACGCTGCGGGCCAGCGGGCGCAGGCGGTGCAGGTCCTCCTCGGGGGCGTGGCGCAGGATCAGGTCGCTGAAGAGTTCGGCCAGGGCCTCGGCGTGTGCGCGGACGCGGGCACCGGCCGCGAGGACCTCGGCGAGCGGGATGCCCTCGCGGACCAGGGCGGAGGAGACGTCCAGCAGGCGCCGGCTGATGTGGACGATCTCGTCGCCGTCGGTGCCGAGGTAGCCCAGCTCCATGGCGGCGGCGAGGTTCTCGGGGGTGACCTCGCCCTCGAAGCGCGCGGCGAGTTCCTCCGGGGTGAGGCGGACCGGCTCCTCCTCGGTGGGGGTGCCGACGCCGAGCAGGTCGGCGACGTTCCTGCCCTGGTCGAGGGCTTCGGCGAGTTCCGCGATGCCGTTCAGGGTGTGGCCGCGCTCCAGCAGGGCGGCGATGGTGCGCAGACGGGCCAGGTGATGGTCGTCGTACCAGGCGATGCGGCCCTCGCGGCGGGGCGGCGGGATCAGCTTGCGCTCGCGGTAGAAGCGCAGCGTGCGCACGGTGATGCCGGCCAGCCGGGCCAGCTCCTCCATGCGGTACTCGCGCCCGCCTTCCTTGCGTTCTGCGTCCTCTGCCACGCCCGAAGCCTATGTTGTACCGCCGGTAACTTTCCCTCGCCGACCCCTACCGCTCGGTACGGAGCTGCTCTACAGTCCCATTGCGCCAGTGTTCACTGGCAGAGTCCATGGCGATGCGTGGAGGCTTCGGGATGGCCGAGCACGAGCATGTACGGGTGGCGGTGATCGGGTCCGGGTTCGGCGGGCTGGGGGCCGCCGTGCGGCTGCGCCGCGAGGGGATCACCGACTTCGCCGTACTGGAGCGGGCCGACAGCGTCGGCGGCACCTGGCGGGACAACAGTTACCCCGGGTGCGCCTGCGACGTGCCCTCCCACCTCTACTCCTTCTCCTTCGCGCCCAACCCCGACTGGCCGCGCACCTTCTCCGGGCAGCAGCACATCCGCGCCTACCTCGAGCACGTCACCGACCTGTTCGGACTGCGCCCGCACATCCGCTTCGACTCCGAGGTCAAGCTGATGACCTGGGACGCCGAGAACCTGCGGTGGACCATCGAGACCACGCGCGGCTCGCTCACCGCCGACGTCGTCGTCTCCGCCACCGGGCCGCTGTCCGACCCGAAGATCCCCGAGGTACCGGGCCTCGCGTCCTTCCCGGGCAAGGTGTTCCACTCCGCCCGCTGGGACCACGACTACGACCTGCGCGGCAAGCGCGTCGCCGTGGTCGGCACCGGCGCCTCCGCCATCCAGATCGTGCCCGCGATCCAGCCCGAGGTCGGCCGGCTCACCCTCTTCCAGCGCACCCCGCCATGGGTGATGCCCCGCATGGACCGCGCCATCAGCGGCGTCGAGCGCCGGCTGCACCGGTTGCTCCCCGTCACGACCCAGGTGCGGCGCGGGCTGCTGTGGGGCATCCGGGAACTGCAGGTCCAGGCGTTCACCAAGCACCCCGACGAACTCGGCCTGGTCGAGCAGCTCGCCAAGCGCAACATCGCCCGCACCGTCAAGGACCCGGCCCTGCGCGCCAGGCTCACCCCCGACTACCGCATCGGCTGCAAGCGGATCCTGCTGTCCAGCGCGTACTACCCGGCGCTGACCAGGCCGAACGTGGACGTCGTCGCCAGCGGGCTGAGCGAGATCCGCGGGTCGACGCTCGTCGCGGCCGACGGCACCGAGGCCGAGGCCGACGCGATCGTCTTCGGTACGGGCTTCCACGTCACGGACATGCCGATCGCCGAGCGTGTGGTCGGCGCGGCGGGCGCCACGCTCGCGGAGTCCTGGAAGAACGGCATGCAGGCGCTGCGCGGCGCCACTGCCGCCGGGTTCCCGAACTTCATGACGGTCATCGGGCCGAACACCGGGCTCGGGAACTCCTCCATGATCCTCATGATCGAGTCCCAGCTGAACTACATGGCCGACTATCTGCGGCAGTTGGACGTCCTGGGGGTCCCCCCAGGCCCTCAAGGCACTGGGGGAGGCCGTACGGCCCTCGATGCCCGGCCCGCGGCCGTCGAGGACTGGAACCACAAGGTCCAGGAGCGCATGAAGCGGACCGTGTGGAACACGGGCGGCTGCACCAGCTGGTACCTCGACGCGAGCGGCCGGAACACCACCATCTGGCCCGGTACGACGTCCGAGTTCCGGCGCGCGACCCGGCGGGTGGACCTGGCGGAGTACGAGGTCATCCGGAAGACCGACGGCAAGCCGGCCGGTACGGCAGGGCAGAAGGCCGGTACCGCCGTGCAGCGGACGGTGGCCGCTGTTGCGGAGAGCGAGGGCGCCGCATGAGCCGGCCCATCCCCGTCGCCCACGGCCGCTACGCCCCGCCGGCCCCCTCCCGGGAACTCACCGTCGTCTCCGCCGACGGCGCGCGACTGCATGCCGAGGTGCACGGGCCCGAGAACGCGCCCCCCGTCGTCCTCTCGCACGGCTGGACCTGCTCGACCGCCTTCTGGGCGGCACAGATCCGGGACCTGGCCACCGACCACCGGGTGATCGCGTACGACCAGAGGGGACACGGACGCAGTCCCGCGAGCCCCGCGTGCACCACTCGG
The DNA here is from genome assembly GCF_001636945.3 of Streptomyces sp. FXJ1.172. Taxonomy (NCBI): domain Bacteria; kingdom Bacillati; phylum Actinomycetota; class Actinomycetes; order Kitasatosporales; family Streptomycetaceae; genus Streptomyces; species Streptomyces sp. FXJ1.172. The sequence continues at coordinate 5,447,936 of NZ_CP119133.2, forward strand.
GCGCTGGCGGACGATCTCGAAGCCGTGCTCGCGCGGACACTCGCGCCCGGCGAGAAGGCCCTGATCGTCGGCCACTCCATGGGCGGCATGACCATCATGGCCGCGGCCGCGCGCCCCCGCTTCCGTGAACACGCCGCCGCCGTCCTGCTGTGCAGCACGGGCAGCTCGCGGCTGGTCGCGGAGGCGCGCGTGCTGCCGATGCGCGCGGGGCGCGTGCGCACCTGGATCACCGGGCGCATTCTCGGTTCGAGTGCCCCTCTCGGTCCGGTCACGCCGGTCGCGAAGAGCATCCTCAAGTACGCCACCATGGGCGCCGGTTCCGCCCCGCACATGGTGGAAGCGTGTGCGCGGATCGTGCACGCCTGCCCTCGCGCCGTACGCCGCGCCTGGGCCGGTGTGCTCGAGGCGCTCGATCTCGACCACGGCGTAAGGGAGTTGCACATGCCCACCGCGGTGGTGCACGGCGCGTCCGATCGGCTCACGCCTGCCGTGCACGCCCGCGCGCTGGTCGCCGCGCTGCCGCGCTGCGTCGGTCTCACCGAGCTGCACGGCGTCGGGCACATGACCCCGATCGAGGCCCCGGACCTGGTGACCGGCAGGATCCGGGACCTCGTCGGCACGTACGTCAGCGGCACGGGGGCCGGCCCCGAGGACACGCACCGTTCCAGCCCGGCGCGGATCAAGCAGACCAAGGAGGGCGCATGAGCAGGGTCAGCCTCGAAGGACAGGTCGCGGTCGTCACCGGAGCGGCGCGTGGCGTCGGTGAACTGCTGGCGCGCAAGCTCTCGGCGCGCGGCGCGAAGGTCGCGCTGGTCGGGCTGGAGGAGGAGGCGCTCAAGGAGGTCTCCGGGCGGCTGCACAGCGACAGCGCGTACTGGTACGCCGACGTCACCGACCACGAGGCGATGAGCCGGGTCGCGCGGGAGGTGAAGGACCGGTTCGGGAAGACGGACATCGTGGTCGCCAACGCCGGTGTGGCGACGGGCGGTCCGTTCATCGGCTCCGATCCGCACGCCTGGCGGCGGGTGATAGAGGTGAACCTGATCGGTTCGGCGGTGACCGCGCGGGCGTTCCTGCCGGTGCTGGTCGAGAGCCGGGGCTATCTGCTGCAGATAGCCTCGCTCGCCGCGATCACACCGGCGCCGATGATGACGGCGTACTGCGCCTCCAAGTCGGGCGTGGAGGCGTACGCGCACAGTCTGCGCGCCGAGGTCGGCCACCAGGGCGTGCGCGTGGGCGTCGGCTACCTGTCGTGGACCGACACCGACATGGTGCGCGGCGCCGACCAGGACGACGTCATGCGGGAGTTGAGGCAGCGGCTGCCGTGGCCGTCGAACAAGACGTATCCGCTCGGCCCCGCCGTGGACCGGATCGTGGCCGGGATCGAGCGCCGCTCGGCGCACGTGTACGGACAGTGGTGGCTGCGCGGCATGCAGGGCGTGCGCGGATATCTGCCGGCGCTCATCGGGACGGTCGGACAGCGCGAGATGCAGCGGTTCGCGCCCCGCTTGCACGGCATGCGCTCGGGGCTCGTGGGCGCGGGCGGAGCGGCCGACGAAAAGGCGCAGGCTACGCAACGTAACTGATCCACATGCGTTCCGTAGGCGCCCGTGTGAATCTGGTCGAGGCCCCACCAAGGGGCCGATTCCCCTCTCACTCACCACAGGAGTGAACCCACATGGGTATGAAGGACCAGACGCAGGGCAAGTCCCAGCAGGGTAAGTCCCAGCAGGCCAAGGGCAGGCCCGAGCAGTCCCGCGAGCAGGCCGGGCAGCGCGGAAAGCAGCAGCAGCAGCGCGGTCGGCAGGGCCAGCAGCCGGCGCAGTCCGAGCGGGGCCGCCCGCACGAGAACCTGCGCGACATCGAGGACACGGAGCGGGAGATGGAGGACCGGTTCGACCGGGACTACCCCGCGTAGCCGCTGCGCTCGGCTTCGGCCGGTCTGACGTGGGGCACCCTTCGTTCGCGGAGGGTGCCCTGCGCCGTTCTTCACCCCTGGCCGTTGCTCCTCGGCGGCAGCTTCGGGCGGGACCGGTCGGGGACGCCGGAGTAGTCCGGGGGAACGGCCGCCGGGGTGGATTCGAGGAGGTCCAGGGCCAGTTGGATCGCGTCGTCCATCTGGGCGTGGCGGCCCTCGGCCCAGTCCAGGGGGGTGCGCATGATCTCCAGGTCGGGGGCGACGCCGTGGTTCTCCACGGACCAGCCGTAGGCGTCGAACCAGGCCGCGTTCATCGGGACCGTGATGACCGTGCCGTCGCCGAGGCGATGGCGGCCGGTCATGCCGACCACGCCGCCCCAGGTGCGCTGGCCGACCACCGGACCGAGTTTCAGCAGTTTGAAGGCGGCGGTGATCATGTCGCCGTCCGAGGAGGTCGCCTCGTCGGCCAGGGCGACCACCGGGCCCCGCGGCGCGTTCGAGGTGTACGACACCGGCTGGGCGTCCCTCGTCAGGTCCCAGCCCAGGATCGTCCGGGTCAGCTTCTCGATGACGAGTTCGCTGATGTGCCCGCCCGCGTTGCCGCGCACGTCCACGATCAGCGCGGGCCGGGACATCTCCATGCGCAGGTCGCGGTTGAACTGGGCCCAGCCGGAGCCGCCCATGTCGGGGATGTGCAGATAGCCGCACTTGCCGCCGCTCAACTCCCGTACCACCCCACGGCGTTTGGCGACCCAGTCCTGGTAGCGCAGCGACCGGTCGTCGACGAGCGGGACGACGGCGACCCGCCGGACCTGGTCCGCCTCCCCCTGCGCCGGGGTGAACGTCAGCTCCACGGTCGTCCCCCCGGAGCCGGCGAGCAGCGGATACGGCCCGGTCACCGGGTCGACCGGGCGGCCGTCGACGTGGGTCAGCACGGCGCCCTCGCGGATGCCCGTGCCGGCCAGCGGCGAGCGGGCCCTGGAGTCGGAGGAGTCGCCGGGCAGGATGCGCTTGATGGTCCAGTGGCCGTCACGGCGGACGAAGTTGGCGCCGAGGAGGCCTTGCGCGCGCTGGTAGTGCTGCGGGCCCTCGTTGCGGCGGGCGGCGGTGACGTAGGCGTGCGAGGTGCCCAGTTCGCCGAGGACCTCCCTGAGGAGATCCGCGAACTCGTCCGGGGAGGCGACCCGTTCGACCAGCGGGCGGTACTGGGCGAGCACCGCGTCCCAGTCGATGCCGCACATGCCCGGCTCCCAGAAGTAGCTGCGGATGATGCGCCCCGCCTCCTCGTAGGCCTGGCGCCATTCGGCGGGCGGGTCGACCTCGTGCAGGATGCGGCGCAGATCGATCCAGACGGTCGTGTCGCCGTCGCCCGTCTCCGTGGAGGGAACGGCGCGCAGCTCGCCCTCGTCCACGACGACCAGCCGGGTACCGTCGCCGCTCACCGCGAACCAGTCCATGTGGTCGACCAGTTCGGACTTCTTCGCCTTGGTGATGTTGAAGTACTCCAGGGTCGGGCGGCCGCTGATGTCGGCGGGGTTGACGAAGGTCTCGCCGAGCGCGCCGGAGATCGGCCAGCGCAGCCAGACCAGGCCGCCGCCCGCGACCGGGTGCAGCGCGGAGTACTTGGAGGCGATGACCGGGAACGGTGTGACCCTGTTCTCCAGGCCCTCCACCTCCACGGTCACCGTGCCGGCCTCGCCCGTCTCCTCCTCCTCGACCGGGTCGAGCCCGCCGGCGGCCGGGCGCCCCTCGGGGTTCAGGGCGAAGGGGGACGGCGTCGCCGAGTTCAGCGGGACGAGGTACGGGCGGCAGCCGAGCGGGAAGGAGAGGTCGCCGGTGTGGACGTCGTACACCGGGTCGAAGCCGCGCCAGGAGAGGAAGGCGAGATAGCGGCCGTCGCGGGTGAAGACGGGGTTCTCGTCCTCGAAGCGGCCGTTGGTGACGTCCACGATCAGCCGGTCCTTGATGCGGGCCAGCTTGATCTGGCGCAGGGAGCGGCCGATGCCCGGGTGGGACCAGGTGAGCCAGGAGCCGTCGGGGGAGAAGGCGAGGTCGCGCACGGGTCCGTTGATGGAGCGGATCAGCTCGGTGACCCGGCCGGCCGCGGCCCCGTCCGCCTCTTCGGCAGGGACCTCAGAGGACTGAGAAGACGCAGAGGTCTCAGTGGTCTCAGTGGTCTCAGAGGTCCCGGCAGTCTCCTCCTCGGGGACGTCGATCAGCAGCAGCCGTCCGTCGTGCGAGGCCACCGCCAGCCGTTCGCCCTCCGGATCGCAGACCATCTCCAGGACGCGGCCCAGGGCGCCGGAGGCCAGCCGCCTCGGGGCGCGGTCGCCGGTCGCGCGCGGCAGCTGGGAGATCTCGACGGCGTCCTCGCCCTCGGCATCCGTCACATAGGCCACCTGGCCGGTCGTGCCGAGCATCTCCGGCAGCCGGACCCGGACGCCGGGCGTGTCGATGATCGTACGGGCGGGGCCGTCGCGGTGGGTGAGCCAGTACAGGCTGCCGCGTACGACGACGGCGCTGGCCCGGCCGGTCTCGTCCACGGAGATGCCGTCGACGTTCTGCGCGGCCGGCACCTGATAGCGGCGGCGCCCGGTGGCGGGCCCGGCGAGACGGATGTCCAGCCTGCGCGGTACGGCGCCCGGGGAGAAGTCCTCCACCAGCCACAGGTCGCCCGCGCACTGGTAGACCACCCGGGCGCCGTCACTGGAGGCGTGCCGGGCGTAGTAGGCGTCGTGGTCGGTGTGCCGGCGCAGGTCGGTGCCGTCGTACGCGCAGGAGTAGAGGTTGCCGACGCCCTCGTGGTCGGAGAGGAAGGCGACACGGCCGGCGACGAACATGGGGCAGGCCAGATGGCCGCCGATGTCGGGCACCAGCTGCCGCCCGTGCAGCCAGAGGCGGCCCATGGCGCCGCCGCGGTAGCGCTTCCAGGAGGCCGGTTCGTGCGGCGGGGTCCCGGTGAGCAGCAGTGTCCTGTGCTCGCCGTCGATGTCGGCGACCTGGATGTCGGTGACCGGGCCCCAGGGCAGCTTGCGGCCCGGGTCACCGTCCGCGGACACCTTGTAGGCCCAGGTGAAGTAGGAGAAGGGCTGGTCGTGCGAGGCCACGGCCAGGATGTCGCTCTCCCCGCCCTCGGGGGGTGTCCAGCCGCAGACCCGGGTGTCGGAGCTGCCCCAGTACGTCAGCTGCCGTGCGGGGCCGCCGTCGGTGCCGACGAGGTGGATCTCGGGGTCGAGGCTGCGCCAGGTCGTGTACGCGATCCGGCGGCCGTCGGGCGAGAAGCGCGGGTGGCCGGTCTTGGTGCGGTCCGCGGTGAGGCGCCAGGCGCGGCCCGGGGTGTCGAGGGGGGCCAGCCACAGATCGTCCTCGGCCACGAAGCAGAGCAGATTGCCGCTGAGGTGGGGAAGGCGCAGATAGCTCACCTCCCTATGCTTTTCCGGGTGAACGGCGCCAGCAACTTGTACACGGGCCGGCGAGCCGGCCGTCGAGCCGGACTTATGGGAATCGAACAACCGTGACCCAACCCACGTACGAAACGGTTTCGTTTCGCACGTTCTCAGGGTATCTTCATGGTGGTACGAACAGCAGGCTCCGGAGCGGGAGGTGAGTGGCATGACCGAGGTCGTCGCAACGGCGCGTCGCAGTCGGATCACGCCCGAGCGTGAGGCCGAGTTGTACGGGGCCGTGCTCGACCTGCTCCGCGAAGTCGGCTACGACGCCCTCACCATGGACGCCGTGGCAGCCCGCACCAAGTCCAGCAAGGCGACGCTCTACCGCCAGTGGGGCGGCAAGGCCGAACTGGTGGCGAAGGCGGTGCGGCACACCAAGCCGGGCGGCATGGGCCTCGACGGGATCGACACCGGGTCGCTCAAGGGCGACCTGCACGCTCTCACCATGCGTTCGGACGACTGCGAGATGGAGCAGAACTCCGCCCTGATGCGGGGTCTGGCCATGGCGGTGCACAGCAATCCGGACCTCCTGCGGGCGTTCCGGGATCACCTGATCGAGCCGGAGATGGCGTCGTTCCGCCGCGTCGTGCAGCGGGCCGTCGACCGGGGCGAGGTCCGGGCGGACAACCCGGCGATCGAGTTCATGATGCACATGATGCTCGGAGGGTTCGCCGCCCGCACGATGATCGACGAACTGCCGCCGACGCAGGCCTTCCTCATGTCGTACATCGATGCCGTGGTCCTCCCCGCCCTCGGCATCCCCACCGACTGACCTTTCTCCCCAGCAAGCCCACCAACTGACGTCACCGCTCACGTCGTCGGGCTGACCACCCCTGCCCTGATCAACCCCACGACCTGACCGGGAGTACGCCTCCGTGGCCACGTTTCTGTACAAGCTGGGCCGTCTCGCCTTCCGGCGACGGCACTTCGTCGCCCTCATATGGGTGGCGCTGCTGACCCTCGCCGGGGTGGGCGCCGCCTCCGCGCCGCCTGCCGGCAGCACCTCCTTCTCCATCCCCGGCACCGAGGCGCAGAAAGCCTTCGACCTGCTGGAACAGCGCTTCCCGGGGATGAGCGCCGACGGCGCCACCGCGCGGGTCGTCTTCAAGGCGCCGGCCGGCGAGAAGGTGACCGACAAGCTCAACAAGGCGACCGTCGAGAAGACCGTCAAGGCGCTGGGCAGCGGCTCCGAGGTCGTCTCCGTCGCGGACCCGTACGCCGGGCACGCCGTCAGCCGGAACGGCTCGATCGCCTACGCCTCGGTGAAGTACAAGGTCTCCGGCATGCAGCTGAAGGACTCCTCCAAGGACGCCCTGAAGGAGGCCGCACAGCAGGCGCGCGACGCCGGGCTGACCGTCGAGGTCGGCGGTGACGCGCTCACCGCGACCCCGGAGACCGGCTCCAGCGAGGTCATCGGCATCGTGATCGCCGCCGTCGTCCTCGTCATCACCTTCGGCTCGCTGCTCGCGGCCGGATTCCCGCTGCTGACCGCGCTCATCGGCGTCGGCATCGGCGTGTCCACGATCACCGCGCTCGCCAGCGCCCTGGACCTGGGCTCCACGACCTCCACCCTGGCGTCGATGATCGGCCTGGCCGTCGGCATCGACTACGCCCTCTTCATCGTCTCTCGCTACCGCGCCGAACTGGCCGAGGGCCGCGAGCGCGAGGAGGCGGCCGGACGCGCCGTCGGCACGGCGGGCTCGGCGGTGGTCTTCGCGGGCCTGACCGTCGTCATCGCCCTGGTCGGCCTGTCGGTCGTCAACATCCCGATGCTGACCAAGATGGGCGTCGCGGCGGCGGGCACGGTCGCCATCGCCGTCCTGATCGCGCTCACGCTGATCCCGGCGCTGCTCGGCTACGCCGGCCGCAGGGTCAAGCCCGCCGGCCAGAAGAGCAAGCTGCTCGGCGGCGGCCGGAAGCCCAAGAACCCCGGCAAGCCCAACATGGGCACCCGCTGGGCGAGCTTCGTCGTACGGCGGCCCGTCGCGGTCCTGCTGCTCGGCGTGATCGGCCTCGGCGCGGCGGCGGTCCCGGCCGCCTCCCTCGAACTCGGCCTCCCGGACGACGGCGCCCAGCCGACCTCCACCACCCAGCGCCGCGCCTACGACCTGCTCTCCGAGGGCTTCGGACCGGGCTTCAACGGCCCGCTGATGGTCGTCGTCGACGCCAAGGACAGCCATGACCCCAAGGCCGCCTTCGCCAAGGTCGGCGACGAGATCAAGGGCCTGAAGGACGTCGTCACGGTCACCCCGGCCATGGCCAACAAGGCCGGCGACACCGCGACGATCACGGTCGTCCCCGGGTCCAAGCCGTCCTCCAAGACGACCGAGGACCTGGTGCACACCATCCGCGGCAAGGGCGCGGACATCGCCAAGGAGACCGACTCCAAGGTCCTGGTCACCGGCTCGACGGCGATGAACATCGACGTCTCGCAGAAGCTGAACGACGCGCTGCTGCCGTATCTGGCGCTCGTGGTCGGCCTCGCCTTCCTGCTCCTGATCGTGGTCTTCCGTTCGGTCCTCGTCCCGCTGAAGGCGGCCCTCGGCTTCCTGCTCAGCGTGACGGCGGCCCTGGGCGCCGTGGTCGCGGTCTTCCAGTGGGGCTGGCTGTCCGGTCTCATGAACGTCGAGCAGACCGGCCCGGTCATGTCGATGATGCCGATCTTCATGGTGGGCGTCGTCTTCGGCCTCGCGATGGACTACGAGGTCTTCCTCGTGACCCGGATGCGGGAGGCGTACGTCCACGGCGAGAAGCCCACCCAGGCCGTGGTCACCGGTTTCCGGCACGGGGCGCGGGTCGTGACCGCCGCTGCCATCATCATGATCGCCGTCTTCTCCGGCTTCATCGGCTCCAGTGAGTCGATGATCAAGATGATCGGCTTCGGCCTCGCGATCGCCGTCTTCTTCGACGCGTTCATCGTCCGCATGGCGATCGTCCCGGCGGTGCTCGCCCTGCTCGGCAAGCGGGCCTGGTGGCTGCCGAAGTGGCTCGACCGCGCGCTGCCGAACGTCGACGTCGAGGGCGAGGGCCTGCGCACGCAGTCCTCCGCGGACGGCAAGGACGCCGACCCGGACGGGGAGCGGGAGCTGGTACGCGCGTGACGTACCGCCCGTAGTCCGTACCGCCCGTAGTCCGCACCGGCCTCGGCCGGTACCGGTCAGCCGGTGAGGGTGCCCGTGGGGACGGGGCTGCACCCTCACCGGCTGCTTCTCGTCATCTCTTCTTCAAGCGGAACGCCGGGCACGCGTCCGGGTCGTCGTTCTTGTAGAGGTACGTGCGTGTGGAGTCCATGGCGATCGAGAGCTTGTCGATGGTGTAGCCGTCGAGGAAGAGCCTCGGCTCGGTGAAGGACAGATCGACCTGCGGGGGGTCGCCCGGCCCGCCGCTGTAGTCCACCTGCCAGGTGCCCGACCCGTTGAACGTGTCGCCCAGTTCGCTCTTGTACCAGTCGCCGGTCGGCCAGTTGTGGACGGTGACCGTACCGCCGGACCTGCCGCCGGCCGGCTTCAGCGTCATCGTCACCGCCTTCGCCTCGTCCTTGCCCGTGTAGGTGCCCGTCAGATCGACGGAGCTGACGGAGGTCGCCTGCTTGGCCATACAGGCCTCGACGGCGGTGGAAGCCGAGGCGCAGGCACCCAGCGGAAGCAGCAGGCCGAGCGCGGCCACGGCGGTCACCGCGCGCGCACGCCTGCCCGTCACAACGAGTCGGGACACGGCAGTCACTTCTCCTTCGCCGGGATGCGCTCGGTCCAGACGATCTCCTGGTGCACGTTGGAGAAGGCGCCGTCCTTGCGGTTGAGCTTGTCGAGCCAGTCGTAGTACCCGATGTAGTGCAGGAACGACGCGTTGCTCGTGGTGTTCTCCAGCTTGTACTCGACGACCAGGGAGCCGTCGGGGTCCTGGCCCTTGACCGTGTACGCCAGGTCGTACGAGCCGGTGAACGCCTCGCCCAGGTGGTCCTCGTCATCGGTGACGATGGCCGGAAGGTCCGTGGTGACGAGCTTCTTCAGCGCACCCAGCTTGCCGCTGTCCGAGATCGAGTAGTGCACCGTGCCCTCGGCGTGACCGTCGGTCTGCCACTGTTCGAGGGTGTCCTGGCGCAGCTTCTTCATGCTTTCGCTGCCGCGGACCAACTCGGTCATCCGGTCGCCGTAGTAGTACTCGCGTTGACGGGAGCCGTCCCCGGTGACCCAGTCCCAGCCGAGCGAGTACGGGTCGTCCGGACTGAGCCCCGGATAGGGATCCTTGCCCTGCATGGCGAGATCCAGCGCGTTGTACTCGTCCTCGCTGATCTTCTTGGTGGAGTTGATGTCCGTGAATCTCGGGTGGTCGTTGAACCATGTGCCGAGGCCGACATCCGACATCAGACTGAAGGCGAGGTTGCGGTCGGCCGTGACACCGCGCCGCACGATCCCCGCGATCTCGTGCCGGGCGCCCTCGATGGTCTTGCGCTCCTCATCGGTCAGACGCGCCTTGCAGACCCCGTCGATGACGTCGGCGGCCACCTCCCCGTCCGCGCTGATGTAGAGCCCCTTGCCCTTGGCCCGCCGGACGGCGCCCTTCAGGTCCTTCTGAACGGCCTTGAGTTCGCCCACCGCGTCCTCGATCACGCGCCGCACCGCGTCCACCACGCCGCTGGCGTCGTCGAGTTGCCGCTGCATGTCGTCGATCATCTTCCAGGCGTACGGCGCGGCGGCGCCCTCCCAGTAGCCCTTGTTCCGCAGCGGTGCGAGGACCTCGTCGTTCATGCGCTTGCCCAGGCCCTTGACGGCACGGTGGATGGTGCCGCAGCGTTCCGCGAGGCCGTCCAGGACCGTGAGATCCGTCTCCAGCAGCTCCGCGTAGAAGGACTTCGACGCGGGCATCAGTAGTCCTCCAGGGCCGAGCGCACCCGCACCCGCCGCGCCGAATCCCCCACGGCGGCATCGGTCTTGGTGTAGGTGTCGTCGCTCGACCGCAGGCTCTCCGCGATGTGGGTCAGCCACGCCGTGACCGTGCCCGCCTGACGCTCCCACTGGCGGTGGACGAGATTGATGGCCAAGGCGGTCTGCCAACCGCTGAGACCCCGCACGGCCTTCAGCGCCGGCTCCTCCAGCGAGGCGGCCGGCTTGTAGAAGTCGTTGTGGACGTCGTCCACGCTGCCCGCGGCCTTCTTGAGCACGGACGGTGCGATCTTCAGCCGGTCCTGGGACCGGCCGGGCTGTCCCGGCGGCTTGAGCAGCCCGGGTATGTCCGCCGTCCGGCCGGGCGTCCCCGGTGGCTTGAGCAGCCCGGGCGTCTGCGGCTGCAGGGGCGTCACGTTCAGCGGGTCGTTGGTGCTCGAGGCGGGCGGAACCGTGTAGAGCCCCTCGAAGCCTGGGACGACATGATGCTTGTGCAGTTCGTCCGGGCTCAGCGGCAGCTTCGACTGACTCGGCTCCGGAAGCTTGTCGTCCGCCTGTACGGCTTTGCCTTCGCTCACAGTGATTTCCCCGTTCCCCCGTGGACCGGGCCCTCGCACCGGCCCGGCCGTGAACGTCTGTTGCGGTACGCGTCAGGAAATCACAAAGTCGTCGGATGATCACATCGAAGCCCGGCCCCCCCATGTGCCCGCCGGTCCGCGGGGCGTGACGGCAGGGGTGAAAACCCCGTGAGCGCGGCCGGAACGATGCCGTAGCGTGCCGGGCATGACGATGACCGCCACTGACACCGGAGAGTCCGGAGCCAACCCCCGGTTCGCCGAAGCGATGCGTGCGCTCGGTCTGGACGACGTCCTCGCGCGCACCCGGCGGTTCCCGGAGGCCACCCGGACCGCCGCCGAGGCCGCCGCCGCGATCGGGTGCGAGCTGAACCAGATCTGCAAGTCGCTGGTCTTCGCCGCCGACGGCGTCCCGGTGCTCGTCCTGATGGACGGGGCCTCGCGCGTGGACGTGGACCGGGTGCGTGCGGAACTGGGCGCGGGCAGGGTCACCCGGGCCGACGCCGGTGTCGTGCGCGACACCACCGGGTACGCCATCGGCGGCGTCCCGCCCTTCGGGCACCGCACGCGCATGCGTGTCCTCGCCGACCGCTCGCTGCTCGCCCACGCCGAGGTGTGGGCGGCGGCCGGCACGCCCCACGCCGTCTTCCCGATCGAGCCGCGGGCGCTCGTGTCCCATGCCGGTGCCGAACTGGTGGACGTGCGCGAGCAGACCGCGTGACCCCGCTCGTCACGGCGGCCGTCCTGTGCGCCGCGGTGACCCACGCCAGCTGGAACGCCATCGCGCACCGCATCACCGACAAGCTCGTCGGATTCACCCTGATATCCGGCGGCGGGGTGCTGATCGGGCTCGCCTTGGCGCCGTTCGTGGCGTTCCCGGCGGGGCCCGCCTGGCCGTACCTGCTCAGCTCGGCGGTCGTGCACATCCTGTACTACGCCCTGCTGATGACCTCCTTCCGGCTGGGCGACTTCGGGCAGGCCTACCCCATCGCGCGGGGGACCGCCCCGCTCGTGGTCACGGTGCTGGCGGCCGTGTTCGCACACGAGGTGCCCAGCGGCTGGGCACTGGCCGGGGTCGCCGTGTCCTGCGCGGGGCTCACCGGCATCAGCCTGTGGGGACTGCGCGGAAGCCGGCCGCACTGGGCGGCGATCGGCGCGGCCCTCGCGACCGGGCTGACGATCGCCGCGTACACGGTGATCGACGGCCTGGGCGTGCGCGCCGCACACTCCCCGCTCGGGTACATCGCGTGGCTCATGGCCATCCAGGGGGTCGTCATCCCGGGCTACTTGTACGCACGCGCGCGTGCCGACACCGTCCGCCTGCTCCGCCCCTACGCCGCCCTCGGCCTCCTCGGCTCCGCCCTGTCCGTCGCCGCGTACGGCCTGGTCCTGTGGGCCCAGACCCGCGCCGACCTCGCCCCCGTCGCAGCCCTTCGCGAGTCCTCGATCATCGTCGGCGCGGCGATCGGCGCGGTGTTCTTCAAGGAGCGGTTCGGGACGCCGAGGATCGCGGCGGCGGGGTTGCTGGTGGTGGGGATCGGGTTGATGCTGCACGCCGGGTAGCGGGGGAGCGGGGTGGGGAGCGGGGTACACGCCGGGTGGTGCGCGACGCGGCTGGTTCACAGACCGTGCGCGGGTGCGTGAGTCCGTCGGCGCCACGAAGATGACCTGGGACCACCAGGCAGCAGCCGGAGACGACAACAGGGAGCCGTCAATGACCGACAAGCCGAGCGTCAGCGTTCTGGGCACCGGCATCATGGGGGCCGCCATGGCCCGCAACCTGTGCCGGGCCGGGCTGGACGTGCGGGTCTGGAACCGGACGCGCGCGAAGGCCGAACCGCTCGCTGCCGAGGGCGCCCGGGTCGCCGGCACGCCCGCGGAGGCGGTCGAGGGCGCCGACGTCGTCCTCACGATGCTCTACGACGGCGCCACCGTCCTGCACACCATGCGTGATGCGGCCCCGGCGCTGCGCCCCGGCATGGTGTGGGCGCAGTGCACCACCGCCGGGAGCGACGTGGTCACCGACCTGGCCGCCGTCGCCCGCGAGCACGGCCTCGTCTTCTACGACGCCCCCGTCCTCGGCACCCGCCAGCCCGCCGAGGCCGGCCGGCTGACCGTGCTGGCCGCCGGACCCGAGGAGGGGCGGGAGACGATCACGCCCGTCTTCGACGCGGTCGGCGCGAAGACCGTGTGGACCGGGACCGACGGCGCGGCGGGCAGTGCCAGCCGGCTGAAGCTGGTCGCCAACAGCTGGGTGCTCGCCGCCACCGCCGCGGCCGGCGAGGTCCTCGCCCTCGCCAAGGCCCTCGGCGTGGATCCGCAGGACTTCTTCGACCTCATCGAGGGCGGCCCGCTCGACATGGGCTACCTGCGGGCCAAGGCCGCGCTGGTGCTCGACGGCAAGCTGTCCCCGGCGTCGTTCGCGGTGGCCACCGCGGTGAAGGACGCCCGGCTGATCGTCCAGGCGGGCGAGCGCGGCGGCGTACGGCTCGATGTGGCCGCCGCGACCGCCGAACGGCTCGCCCGCGCCGCCGCCCAGGGACACGCCGACGAGGACATGGCCGCCGCGTACTTCGCCAGCTTCGACGAGCGGGCCGAGCGGGGCGAATAGGGCGAATAGGGCGGGGAGCACGGGGCAGCCGAAGGAAGGGGTCCGGCACCGGCGTCGACATGACGGCCGGGGCGCCCGGGAGCACCCTGGAAGCAGCGGTTTTCGGAGGTGGTCGTCATGATGCACACCGCAGTCGGATGGCATGTCGAGCTGGAGTTCCTGGAAGACGATCAGCACACACGCGCGGTGGCCATGGTGCGCTTGGCCGACGGCACGGAGGTGAAGGCGCACGGCCGGGCCAGCCGGCACAGTATCGACTCCAACCAGCCCCGGGTCGGCGAGGAGATCGCCGGCGCGCGTGCCCTCAACGAACTGGCCATGCAACTGCTCACCAAGGCCCACGGGGAGATCGACGCGGCGTCCGGGCGGACCTCGCACCCGATCAACGTGTGACACCGGGCGGGCCGGACGGCGTGTGAGAGAGGTGCTGTGCGCGCAGTGTGCGCTGTGTGCGGGCGTGCGCTCCCGGGCGTCTGCCGCGAGGCGTGCGGCTCTCAGCGCGCGCCTTGTGCGAGCGCCGTGCGCAGCGCCCGTACCAGTGCCTGCGCCCTCGGGTCCGCCGTCACGCTCTTCCTGAAGCCGTTGGTGACATAGCCGAAGGAGACGCCGCTCTCCGGGTCGGCGAACGCGAGCGCGCCGCCCCGGCCCGGGTGGCCGAAGGACCCGGGGGAGAGCAGCGGGGACGCGCTGCCGTGGAGCATGTAGCCGAGACCGAACCGGGTGCCCACCACCAGGACCCGGTCCGGTCCGGCGGACTGCTCCGCGCGCGCCAGCTCCGTCGTCTTCGGGGCGAACAGGCGTATGCCGCCGTCCACATTGCCGATGAGCGAGGCGTAGAAGCGGGCAAGTCCGTCGGCGGTGGCGATGCCGTTCGAGGCGGGCAGGGCGGCGGCGCGGTAGGCGGGGTCGTTCTCGTCGGGAAGCGGCGTGATCGCGGCGAACGCGCGCCGGGTCAGGGAGTCCGGGTCGGCATAGGCCTCGGCCACCGCGCGCTTGGGGCGGGTCTTCAGCACGCCCGCGGCCTGAGGTGCCTCGACCGGCCCGACGCGGCCCACGCGCGCGTGCTGCGACTCCGGCAGGCCGAGCCACAGATCCGCGCCGACGGGTCCCGCGATCTCGTCCGCGATCCACTCGCCCACCGGGCGGCCGGTGACCCGCCGGACGATCTCGCCGGTGAGCCAGCTGTAGGTCTGGGCGTGGTAGCCGTGGTCCGTGCCCGGCTCCCAGGCCGGCGCCTGCGCGGCGACCGCTGCGGCGCCCAGATCGGGGTCGGCGGCCTCGGCGGGAGTCAGCGGGCGGTCCAGCACGGGTGTGCCCGCGCGGTGCGCGAGCAGGTGCCGGACGAGGGTGTGCTCCTTGCCGGCCGCCTTGTACTGCGGCCAGTACGCGCCGACCGGGGCGTCCAGGTCCAGTTCGCCGCGCTGGTGCAGGAGCAGGAGTGCGGCGGCGGCCACGCCCTTGGTCGCGGAACGCACGATCTGGGCGGTGCCCGCCTCCCAGGGGGCCGCACCGTCCGTACCTGCGGCACCTGAGGCACCGTCCGTGCCCGCCGCACCGTCGACGTCTCTGGTACCGGCCCACAGGTCGACGACCCGGTGGCCGTCGCGGTACACGGCCACGGCCGCGCCGCGCTCCCCGAGCAGCGCGAAGTTCGCGGCGAACGCCTCCCTGACCGGCTCGAAGCCCTCGGCCACAGTGCCGTGCACGTCCACGTCCGCCGTCCTTTCCCGGGGTGTCCCATCGCCTGCGACAGTGCCTGCAACACCGGCCGCGCGCCTGCGATTCCTTGGTGGGATCAGCCCAGCAGAATCGTTACGTCGATGTTGCCGCGCGTCGCGTTGGAGTACGGGCAGACCTCGTGCGCCGCGTCCACCAGCTTGGCCGCGAGGTCGGCGTCCAGGACCGGCAGGGAGACGCTGAGGGCGACCGCGAGGCCGTAGCCGCGCTGCTTGTTCGGGCCGATGCCGACCTTCGCCGCCACCGTGGAGCCGGTCAGGTCGTAGCCCGCGCGGTTGCCGACGAGGATCAGCGCGTTGTGGAAGCAGGAGCTGTAACCGGCCGCGAACAACTGCTCCGGGTTGGTGCCGTTGCCGTCGCCGCCCAGCTCCGGGGGCATCGCGACCTGCAGTGCCAGCCGGCCGTCCTGGCTGGTGACATAGCCGTCCCGGCCGCCGTGGGCGGTGGCCTCGGCGACGTACATGATCTTCGTCGGACGGGTGTCGACGGCAGAGTCCTCGGTCATGGCCGGCCTTCCCCGGATCAAGTGGCGCACAAATACATCGTGCACAAGGTACTGGTCGGTACGTCGGCAAATGCGGGCAGGGGTGGCCAACCGGGGGTAACGCCAGATCAGTGCGTCCGGCGCCGGTCGGCCACCGTGTCGGCACGCTCGGTGAGTCTCCACAACTCCTCGCGCAACCGCGCGACCTCCTGCGCGCCGAGTCCTGTTGTGGTGAGGAGCGCGCCGGGTATGCAGGCCGCACGCTCCTTGAGTTCTTCTCCGCGCCCGGTGCACGCGACGAGCACCGAGCGCTCGTCGTCCGCCGCGCGCTCCCTGCGCACCAGGCCTGCCCCCTCCAGTCGCTTCAGCAACGGCGAGACGGTCCCGTAGTCCAGGCGCAGGGCGCGCGCCAGTTCCTTCACGCTGGTCTCGCCGTGCTCCCAGAGGACCAGCAGGACGAGGTACTGGGGGTAGGTGAGTCCGAGGTCGTCCAGAAGTGGACGGTATACGGCGGTCACGGCCCGCTGTGCGGCGTACAGCGCGAAGCACAGCTGGTCGTCCAGCTGCAGCGACCCGGCGGCCTCTTTGTCGTCTCGGTCGTCTTGAGGCGTCACGCGCCCATTCTCACGGACGCGCCGCACCCCCCGCCGCGCACACCCACCGCGTGCGCCATGGCGCGCGCATTCACTCCGCGCGCCGCATCGATTCGCCGTCCTCAAGAAGCGCAAATCGGAAAATGTGGCACATTAGAGGAGAAACCGGACATGCACCGTCTTTATAGGTGACTCAGCGTGAGAGGGCGTTCCGATGTCTGTGGTCGAGCAGTACGCACGCGCCCACATCGTCACGGACGAGGAGGACCCGGGGGCCGTACCCGTAGTACTGCGGTACGACCCCGACAGCGATCCACGCTCGGTCCGGTTCGATCTGCCCGGCACCCACGAGGAGTGGACCTTCTCGCGCGCGCTGCTGGAACGAGGGCTGCGGGCACCGGCCGAGAGCGGCGACGTACGGGTGTGGCCGTGCGGGCGTGTGCAGGCCGTCGTGGAGTTCCACTCCGACAACGGTGTCGAGGTGATCCAGTTCGATTCGAAGGCACTGCTCACATTCCTGCGCCGCACCTACACCGCGGAACCCGTGGGGACCTGATCAGCCGCCCGTCTTCAAAAGGGCCGCGACGATCGGTCCGGCCGTGTCACCGCCGTGGCCGCCCGCCTGGACCACGCCCGCCGCGGCGAGGTCGCCCTTGTAGGCGGTGAACCAGCCGTTGGGCTTCTTCTGCCCGTCGACCTCGGCGGAGCCCGTCTTGGCGCCGTAGTCCCCGCTCATGCCCGCCATCGCCTTGGCGGCCGTGCCGTAGTCCGCCGTGAACCGCATGACGTCCTTCAGCTGGGACCGGGTCTTCGCCGACATCGTGCGCGAGGCCTTCGCCAGCGTGCGGTTGTCCACCGACGGGGAGACCAGGTACGGCTGGTGGAAGGTGCCCGCCTCGACCGTCGCCGCAACCGAGGCCATGTTCAGCGGGTTCATCCGCACCCCGCCCTGGCCGATCAGCGAGGCGCCCATCTGCGCGCCGCTCTGCACCGGCACGGAGCCGTCGAACGAGGGGACGCCGATGGCCCAGTCGTCCATGCCGAGGCCGTAGACCTGCTGGGCCTCCTTCGTCAGGTCGTCGTCGGACAGCTTCGGCGCGAAGTCGATGAAGGCGTTGTTGCAGGAGGCCCCGAAGCTCTGCTTGAACGTGCCCTTCTTGATCTCGGAGTTGTCGTCGTTGTGGAACGTCCAGCCGGCGAGCTTGTACGTCTTGGGGCACGGGTGGGAGGCGTCCGGCGTGATGAGCTTCTTCTCGAAGAGCATCGTCGACGTCACGATCTTCATCGTGGAGCCGGGCGCGAGGGAGCCCTGGAAGGCGACGTTGAAGCCGTGCCCGCTGTTGGCGACGGCGAGGATCTCACCCGTGGAGGGCCGCAGCACCACCACCGACGCCTGCGCCTGCTTGCCCACCTGCTGTTCGGCCGCCGCCTCGAGGGCGGGGTCCAGCGTCGTCCGCACCGTGCCCGGCGTGCCCTGGCTCAGCGCCACGAGCGTCTTGTCGGACAGCCCGGCCTTCTGCGACGCCTTGCCGCGCACCACACGCAGCTCGATGCCCGCCTTGCCGCCCGCCGTCTTGCCGTACTTCTCCCGCAGCCCGTCCAGCACCGGGCCCAGGGACGGGTACTTGGCGGCCGTCAGCTCGCCGCCGGCGCGGTCCAGGGCCTTGACGGGCGGAGTGCCGGACGCGCCCGTGACGAGGGTGTCGCCGTCCTTCAGCTCCGGCTGGACGACGGAGGAGTGCCAGCCGACCAGCGCCTCGCCGTCGCTCGCCCGCCGCACCACCGTGAGGGAACTGCCGTACGCCAGCGGCTTGCTGAGCTTGCCGTACGACACCGTTGCCTTGACGGAGAACGGCACCTTCGCGCCCGTGGCCGTGTCCGGGGTCAGCGTGACGTTCTTCAGGTGGGCGTCCTTGGCGACGCCGCCCAGCAGCGTGGCCGCCGCCTGGGCGTCGTCCGTGGCGGCGGCCGCCTCGGAGAGGCGGCCCTGCTGCCAGGCCGTCAGGAAGCGGGTGGCGGCCGTACGGACCTCGGCGGCGCTGGGCGGGCCGGTCTTGACGGCCTTGTGGTCGGCCGCGGCGGAGGTGCGCTCGTCGGCCGCCGCGCCGCCGCCGGTCAGCGCGTACACGCCGAACCCGACGCCGCCGACCACCACGGCGATCATCCCGCCGAGTACGGCGGGCCTCGTCGTCTTCCGTCGCTCGGCGACGCGCCTTCTCTGTCCCACAGCCTCAGTTCCTCCGTGCCTTCCCCAGGGTCCCCGCCGCCCCTTCACACTCCCCAACGACGGCAAACACCTTAAAGTCCCCGCCTTTGAGGGTGACGTCAGCCGGAAATCCGTAGCACGCTTGCGACAATCGGTCCGGCCGCGTCAACGCCGTGCCCGCCGTCCTGGGCCATCGCGGCGGCTGCCACGTCGTTGCGGTAGCCGGTGAACCAGCTGTTGGACCTGGACTGTCCGTCGACCTCCGCCGAGCCGGTCTTGGCGCCGATGTCGCCGCCGAGCCCGGCCATCACACCGGCCGCGGTGCCGCTGTGCGCGGCGCGGCTCATCATGGCGCGCAGCTGCTGGACCGTGCCGGGCGACAGCCCACGCGCGCGTGCCGGTTCGCGGCCGTCCAGGCCGAGCGGCACGATGACGGGCTGCCGGAAGGCGCCGGTCGTCGCGGTGGCCGTCACGGAGGCCAAGTTCAGGGGGTTCATCTGGACCTGGCCCTGGCCTATCAGACCGGCCGCGGTGTCCGGGCCGCCGGCGGCGGGGACCCTGCCGTCGAAGGAGGGGACGCCCACCTTCCAGTCGCCGCCGAGCCCGAACCGTTCCTGCGCCTCCCGCGTGAGGGAGTCGGTCCTCACCTCGTCGGCGAACTTCACGAACGCCGTGTTGCAGGACCGGGCGAAGCTCTCGGACAAGGTGGCGTGCTCGTCCGGCGCGAGGCCGTCGAGGTTGTGGAAGGTCTGGCTCTGCCAGACGGCCGACGGCGGGCAGGGCGCCGGGCCGTTCGCCGTGGTCAGTCCGGTGTCGATGAGGGTCGCCGCGCTGACGATCTTCATCGTGGAGCCGGGTGCGAGGGTGCCGAGGAAGGCCGCGTCGAAGCCGTCCGCGCGGTGGTTGGCGACGGCCAGGACCTCGCCGGTGCTCGGCTTGACCGCCACGACGGAGGACTCGGCGTACATCTGCACGGCCGCCTCGGCCGCCGCCTGCACGCTCGCGCTGAGCGTCGTGCGCAGCCTGCCCGGCCTGCCCTCGGCGAGCGTGAGGAGCGGGGTGTCCGCGTCGTCGCCCGCGTGACGGATCGCCAGCTCCACGCCGGCGGTGCCGCCCGCCTCGGCGCCGTACCGCTCGCGCAGCTGATCCAGAACGGGACCGAGGGAAGGGTACTTGTCCTTCGTCAGCACCGTGCCGTACCGGTCGACGGCCTCGACCGGCGGGGCCGGCGACTCACCGGTGGTGAGCGTGTCCCCCTCGCGCAACTGCGGATGGACGACCGACGGCCGCCAGTCGACCAGCGGGCGGTGCGAGGTCCGGCCGCGGACGACGGTCAGCGTGCTGCTGTAGGAGAGCGGCCGGGACCTCCCGTCGTACGACACCGTCGCCCTGACCGTGAACGGCACGCGCGTGCCGGCCACCGTGCCGGGTGTGACGTGCACCCCGGTGATGTGCGCGTCGCCGCTGTAGGCCGTCAGCAGCTCGCGGGCCGCCTGCGGGTAGTTCGTGTACGACGCCGCGGTCGCCGCGTCGCCCTTCTCCCAGGCGGCGAAGAAGCCCCTGGCGGCCCCCGTCACCTCGGCGCCGCCGGGCGGACCGGTCTGCACGCGCGCGTGGCCGCCCGCTCCACCGCCGCCGTCCGGCGCCGAGACGATGTTGTAGGCGCCGTACCCCCCGCCGCCCAGCACGACCACGCACACGGTGCCGACGAGGGCACCCTTCAGTCCTGCGCGCATCACGCGCTCCCCCTCCCCGTGCACCTTGTTGAACGTGTTCAAAAAAGGTTGCGAGGGGGACTGTACGCGCTTGTGAGGCTGCCGTGGTCCCTTTTGCGCCCGCCGGGCCGGCCGTGCCTAGACCCAGGTGTCCAGCCACATCCGCGACCGCCACTGGTCTATGGGGATCGCGGTGCCCGTGTACAGCGGCCAGAAGTAGATGAAGTTCCAGGCGATCAGCAGCACCAGCACGCCCGCCGCCGACGCGCCGACGACCCGGCGGGTGTCACCGGACCCCGGCGGGCCGATGATCGCGCCGATCATCATCGCCACCGCCAGGCACAGGAACGGCAGGAAGACGACCGCGTAGAAGAGGAAGATCGTGCGCTCCTGGTACATGAACCACGGGAGGTACCCCGCGGCGATGCCGCAGGCGATGGCACCGGCCCGCCAGTCGCGGCGGAACGCCCAGCGCCACAGCACGTAGAGGATCGCGAAGCAGGCCGCCCACCACAGCAGCGGCGTGCCGATCGCCAGCACCTCCCGGGCGCACTTCTGGCCCGCGTTCGCCGGGCAGCCGTCCTGCCCGGGGTTCGGGGACTCGTAGAAGTACGAGACCGGGCGGCCCAGCACGATCCAGCTCCACGGGTTGGACTGGTAGGTGTGCGGGGACGTCAGCCCGACGTGGAACTCGTACACCTCGTGCTCGTAGTGCCACAGGCTGCGCAGCCAGTCCGGCAGGAAGGCCCAGTTGCCGCCCTTGCCGTCGGTGGCCGCCCAGTTGCGGAAGTAGCCGCCCGTGCCGTTGCTCGGGGAGAGGATCCAGCCGAGCCAGGAGAGCAGGTAGACGGCGACGGCCAGCGGAACGGTCGCCACAAAGGCGATGCCGGTGTCGTACTTGAGAGCTGCGGCATACGGGTGATGGGCACCGGCCGTCCTGCGGGCGCCGACGTCCCACAGGACCGCCAGCACACAGAACGCGGCCAGGATGTACAGGCCGTTCCACTTGGTGCCGATGGCGAGGCCCAGCATCAGCCCGGCCGCCCAGCGCCAGGGGCGCAGGCCCAGGCGGAGGGTGTCGCCGACCTGCGCGTCCGGGCGGACCCGGCCGTCGGCGCCCACCGGCAGGGCGGCGGCCAGCCTCGCCCGTGACCGGTCCCGGTCGATGACCAGGCAGCCGAACGCGGCCACCACGAAGAACATCAGCACGCCGTCCAGCAGCGAGGTCCGGCTCATCACGAACTGCAGGCCGTCCAGCGCCATCAGCGTGCCCGCCAGGCAGCCGAGGAACGTCGAGCGGAAGATCCGGCGCCCGATCCGGCACAGCAGCAACACGGAGAGCGTGCCGAGCAGCGCGGTCATGAACCGCCAGCCGAACGGGTTGAACCCGAAGAGCATCTCGCCGAGCCCGATGACGTACTTGCCGACCGGCGGGTGCACGACGTACGCCGCGTCCGTCGGGATGGCGAGGTGGCCGTGCGTCTGCAGGACCAGGTCGTTGGCGTTCTTGTCCCAGTTGACCTCGAAACCGCGGTGGACCAGCGCCCAGGCGTCCTTGGCGTAGTACGTCTCGTCGAATATCACCGCGCGCGGGCTGCCCAGGTTCCAGAACCGCATCAGGCCCGCCATCAGGGTGACCAGCAGCGGGCCGCCCCAGCCCGACCAGCGGACGATCCGCTCGGCGAGGACCGGCGGCACACCGAGGGCCTGCCACAGCCGGGGAGCGGGCTCGGCGTACGGGGGCACCAGCCGGTCGCGTACGTCGCCGGACGGCGCGTCCTTGCCCGGTACGTACCCGAATCGGCGCAGCCGCTGCTGCCACGACGGCCGCTGGTCGTGCGGTGCCTGGCCCTGCCGGAGGTCCATGGAGGACGCGGTACTGGTCACCGCGCCATGGTAGGGAACCCTTCTGTGCGAGTCCCGTGCATGTGCGGTACCGGTGCGATCACGGTCGGTTTCCCGAGGTCCGGGCACCGTGCACGGGTTCCCGTGGGGCGGGCGGTCCCTGCGAGGATGGGAGCGTGACTGGAACCCTTGTCCTCGCAGGTACCCCCATCGGCGACATCGCGGACGCGCCGCCCCGGCTCGCCGAGGAGCTGGCCGGCGCCGACGTGGTCGCCGCCGAGGACACCCGGCGGCTGCGCCGGCTCACCCAGGCCCTCGGCGTCACGCCGGGGGGCCGCGTGGTGTCGTACTTCGAGGGCAACGAGTCCGCCCGCACGCCGGAGCTGGTCGAGGAGCTGCTCGGCGGCGCGCGCGTGCTGCTCGTGACCGACGCCGGGATGCCGTCGGTCTCCGACCCCGGCTACCGGCTGGTCGCCGCCGCCGTCGAGAAGGACATCCGGGTCACCGCGGTGCCCGGGCCGTCCGCCGTGCTGACCGCGCTCGCCCTGTCCGGGCTCCCGGTCGACCGGTTCTGCTTCGAGGGCTTCCTGCCGCGCAAGGCGGGCGAGCGGCTGTCCCGGCTGCGCGAGGTCGCGGACGAGCGGCGCACGCTCGTGTACTTCGAGGCCCCGCACCGCCTCGACGACACCCTCGCCGCCATGGCCGAGGTCTTCGGCACGGACCGGCGGGCCGCCGTCTGCCGCGAGCTGACCAAGACGTACGAGGAGGTACGGCGCGGTCCGCTGGGCGAGCTGGCGCGGTGGGCCGCGGAGGGCGTGCGCGGGGAGATCACCGTGGTGGTCGAGGGGGCGCCCGAGGCCGGGCCCGAGGAACTCGACGCGGAGGAACTCGTCCGGCGGGTGCGGGTGCGGGAGGAGGCCGGCGAGCGGCGCAAGGAGGCGATCGCGGCGGTGGCCGTGGACGCGGGGCTGCCGAAGCGGGTCGTTTTCGATGCCGTGGTCGCCGCCAAGCGCTCCGCCGGATAAGCCGTTCCGGAGCGCGCCCCGACTGCGGAAAACCCCCTCTGAGCAGGGGTGTTCTCGGGTGAGCGAATCGGCCATGGGAGGGCAAAAGGCTGTCGCCGATGGCAAAGGGAAGTCGGGTCGGACAGGGGCCATTCGGCAAGGAAGCGCCAAATCGCCTCCAACACTCGACAGGGCCGGATGCATTCGCGCCGCGGGAAGCGTCCACTGGTCGAAGGGACGAATTCGTCCCTCTGACCAGCGGACCAGAGGAGCTGGCATGAGCGAGATCGCAGGGCAGACCGGCCTCCGCGGTACGGCCACAGCCGTCGTCCACGAATCGTATTCGTTCGCCTGCATGCGGTGCGGGCACGGCTGGGAGCAGTCGTACGAGATAGAGCACCACACGGATGCCGAAGGGCAGGAGTTCGTGCTGTATGTGGCCGACGGCCGGGTCGTGCCGTCGCCGCTGAGCAAGCCCGGCTGCCACAACTGCGACGGCCACGTCGTGCGGATCATGCGCGCGGGGCAGGTCTCCTCGGTGCGCGGCGCGGCGCAGCACCACAGCGTGCCGCAGGCGGGCCCGGTCGAGACGCCGCAGGTGCCCGCGGTGGCCGCGGTGCCCCGCGAGCCGCACCACTGGCACCTGTCGGATCTCCTGCACCCGTTCCAGCGCAAGGCGGGCTGAGCGGACGGCCGGCGGCCGACGGGATGCCCCTTTCGTAGGATCGGGGCATGCCTTCGAACGCCGGCCGGAACGCCAAGGACGACAAGAACAGCGCACCGCCGCTCCCGGCGCCCCTCGGGGTGCCCGTCGCCGACTCCCACACCCACCTCGACATGCAGTCGGGCACGGTCGAGGAGGGCCTCGCGAAGGCCGCGTCGGTGGGGGTGACGACCGTCGTCCAGGTCGGCTGCGACATCAAGGGCTCGCAGTGGGCCGCCGAGACCGCGGCCGCGCACGACAGCGTCCACGCCACCGTCGCCCTGCACCCCAACGAGGCCCCGCGCATCGTCCACGGCGACCCCGACGGCTGGTCGCGGCAGGGCGCCCGCGGGCCGGGCGGCGACGCGGCGCTGGACGAGGCCCTCGCCGAGATCGACCGGCTGGCCGGGCTGCCCCAGGTCAGGGGCGTCGGCGAGACGGGCCTGGACTACTTCCGCACCGGTCCCGAGGGCAAGGCGGCCCAGGAGCGGTCCTTCCGCGCCCACATCGAGATCGCCAAGCGGCACGGCAAGGCGCTGGTCATCCACGACCGCGACGCCCACGCCGACGTCCTGCGCGTCCTCAAGGAGGAGGGCGCCCCCGAGCGCACCGTCTTCCACTGCTACTCCGGTGACGCCGAGATGGCGGGGATCTGCGCGCGCGAGGGCTACTTCATGTCCTTCGCCGGCAACGTCACCTTCAAGAACGCCCAGCACCTGCGGGACGCGCTCGCCGTCGCCCCGCTGGAACTGGTCCTCGTGGAGACCGACGCGCCGTTCCTGACCCCGGCGCCCTACCGGGGCCGGCCCAACGCGCCCTATCTGATTCCGGTCACGGTGCGCGCGATGGCCGACGTGCGCGGCATCGACGAGGACGCGCTGGCGACGGCGCTCGCCGCCAACACCGCCCGCGCCTTCGGCTACTGAGCACGCGCGCGTACGCGCAACAGTACGTAGTCGCGTCGCTTTGGAGAGTGACACTCGCTCCGCTAGGTTCTGGGGGCCCGATCCGGACCCCCTCTGGCACCTCTGGAGCGTGTCGGCGTGAGCAAGTCGCAGTACGAGACGTTCGAGACGCACGAGCCCTACGGCCGTGACGTGTCCGCCGAGCCGTACGGCCGCGGCCGTGGCATGTCCGTGCACGGCGCGGAGACCCTGCCGTACGCGCCGTACAGGGACACCTACCGGCCCGCCTACGAGGCGGAGGCGTACCTCGTCGCCGAGCCGGTGCTACCGCGGCAGGGCCGCGGCGCGCACGCCGGGAGCGCGGCGGAAGAAGAGGCGGCGTGCGTCGCCGAGGCGCGCGCCGCGGTGGGCGGGCGCGCAGCGCGCCGGCGCCAGGCGCGCTGCGCCGAGCGCCCCGAATCCGCCGTGCGCCGCCTGTTGCCGCAGGCGCTGGTCGTGGCCTTCCTGGCCGGCGGCACCAGCGCGTTCGTCGCCAACGACAAGGCGATCGAGCTGACCGTCGACGGAAAGCAGCGCACCCTGCACACCTTCGCCGACGATGTGCACGAACTGCTCGCCGACGAGGGCGTACGCACCGGGGCGCACGACATGGTCGTACCCGCCCCCGGCACGGTGCTCGCCGGCGGGGACACCGTCGCCGTGCGCTACGGGCGCCCGGTCCGGCTCACACTGGACGGTGAACGGCGCGAGGTGTGGACGACGGCCCACACGGTGGAGGGGGCGCTGGACGAACTGGGGGTGCGCGCGGAGGGCGCGTATCTGTCCACTTCGCGCTCCCAGAACATCGGGCGCGCCGGGCTCGACCTCGACGTGCGCACCGAGCGCGCCGTCACGATCATGGCGGACGGCCGGCCCCGCACCATCCGCACCAACGCGGCCACCGTCCGCGAGGCGGTCGAGGAGGCCGGGGTCACGCTGCGCGGCGAGGACACCACGTCCGTGCCCGCCGACAGCTTCCCGCGCGACGGGCAGACGATCACCGTGCTGCGGGTCAGCGGCACCCGGGAGATCCGCGAGGAGCAGATCCCGTTCACGACCGAGCGGACCGAGGACCCCTCCCTCTTCAAGGGCACCGAGGTCATCGAGCCCGGGCAGACCGGACTGCGCCGCGACACCTACCTGCTGCGCACCGTCAACGGGGTCCGCGAGAAACCGCGCCGCGAGACGTCCGAGGTGGTGCGCAAGCCGCGCCCGCAGGTCGTGCGGGTGGGCACCAAGCCGCTGCCGGCCTCCGCGGACGGCGCCGACGGCCTGAACTGGCGCAGCCTCGCCGCCTGCGAGTCCGGTGGCCGCCCGAACGCGGTCGACCCCTCGGGGACGTACGGCGGGCTCTACCAGTTCGACGCACACACCTGGCACAGCCTCGGCGGCAGCGGACGCCCGCAGGACGCATCGGCCGAGGAGCAGACCTTCCGCGCCAAGAAGCTGTACAAGCGGCAAGGGGCGACACCCTGGCCGCACTGCGGGGCACGCCTGCACGGCTGAGCAGCTCGTACGGCCCCGTACCCTTGTCCCGTGAGCAGCCCCACCTCCGACGCCCTTCTCGGACCCGCCGACATCCGTGAACTGGCGGCCGCGCTCGGTGTACGTCCCACCAAGCAGCGCGGCCAGAACTTCGTGATCGACGCCAACACGGTCCGCCGTATCGTCCGTACCGCCGAGGTCCGGCCCGACGACGTGGTCGTCGAGGTCGGCCCGGGGCTCGGCTCGCTCACCCTCGCGCTGCTCGAGGCCGCCGACCGGGTCACCGCCGTCGAGATCGATGACGTGCTGGCCGGGGCGCTGCCCGCGACCATCGCCGCGCGCATGCCGGAGCGCGCCGATCGGTTCGCGCTGGTCCACTCCGACGCGATGCACGTCACCGAGCTGCCCGGCCCCGCGCCGACCGCCCTGGTGGCGAACCTGCCCTACAACGTCGCCGTGCCCGTGCTGCTGCACATGCTCGACACCTTCCCGACCATCGAGCGCACCCTCGTCATGGTGCAGTCCGAGGTCGCCGACCGGCTGGCCGCCGCGCCCGGCTCGAAGGTGTACGGCGTGCCGTCCGTGAAGGCCAACTGGTACGCCGAGGTGAAGCGGGCCGGAGCCATCGGCCGCAACGTCTTCTGGCCCGCGCCCAATGTCGACAGCGGACTGGTCTCCCTGGTCCGGCGGACCGAGCCGATCAGGACGACGGCCGCCAAGAAGGATGTCTTCGCGGTGGTCGACGCGGCCTTCGCGCAGCGCAGGAAGACCCTGCGGGCGGCGCTCGCCGGCTGGGCCGGATCCGCCGCCGCCGCCGAGGCCGCCCTGGTCGCCGCCGGGATCTCGCCGCAGGCGCGCGGGGAGGCGCTGACGGTGGAGGAGTTCGCCCGGATCGCCGAGCACAAGCAGCAGGGGGAGAGCGGCAAGTGAGCGTGACCGTACGCGTCCCGGCCAAGGTCAACGTCCAGCTGGCGGTCGGCGCCGCCCGGCCCGACGGGTTCCACGACCTCGCCAACGTCTTCCTCGCCGTCGGCCTGTACGACGAGGTCACCGTCACCCCGGCCGACGAACTCCGCGTGACCTGCGAGGGCCCGGACGCCGCCGAGGTCCCCCTGGACCGCACGAACCTCGCCGCGCGGGCCGCGATCGCCCTCGCCGGGCGCCGGGGCATCGAACCGAACGTCCACATCCACATCGCCAAGGACATCCCGGTCGCCGGCGGCATGGCGGGTGGCAGCGCGGACGGCGCGGGCGCGCTGCTCGCCTGCAACACGTTGTGGGGCACGGGTGCGTCGCGGGCCGAACTCCTCGCCGTGTGCGCCGAGTTGGGCAGCGATGTGCCGTTCAGCCTGGTGGGCGGGGCCGCGCTCGGTGTGGGGCGGGGCGAGCAGCTGACCGTCCTGGAGACCGGCGGCACCTTCCACTGGGTGTTCGCGATGGCCGAGCGCGGGCTGTCGACCCCGGCGGTCTTCCGCGAATTCGACCGGCTGGCCGAGGGGCGGGAGATTCCGGAGCCGGTGGCGTCGGCGGAGCTGCTGGAGGCGCTGGCGAAGGGGGACGCCGAAGCACTGGCCGCGGCGGTCTCCAACGACCTTCAGCCTGCGGCCCTGTCCCTGTTCCCGGAGCTGGCGGACACGCTGGAGGCGGGGCGCGGAGCGGGCGCGCTCGCCGCGCTGGTGTCCGGTTCCGGTCCTACGACGGCGTTCCTCGCGCGTGACGCCGAGACGGCGGAGAAAGTGGCGGCGGCCCTGCGGGCGTCGAGGACGTGCAGGGCCGTGCGGACGGCGGCGGGGCCGGTGGCGGGGGCTACGGTTCTCTAGGGCCTCAGAGTTCGTCGATCGCCGTCAGGTCGATGTCGATGGGGTAGGGCTTGTCGACCTTGACGCGGTCCCGGTAAGTGCCGGTCGACCGGTACGTGCCTGTGTCCGCCGAGAGTTCGAAGACCTCGATGACAGGGTGGTCGTGCGGCTCGGTCATCTCGACCAGCCAGTAGTACTGGATACCTGCCGCCGCGTACTTGTGCGCCTTGGTGAGCCTGTCGCGGGCCTCGGACTCCGGAGAGATGACCTCTACGGCGAGCACCACGTCCTTTCCCTCGAAGTACGTCTGGTCCGGTCCCTTCTTCGCAGCGGCTTTGATCACGGAGATGTCGGGCTCGGGGCCATTGCGGCGATCCAGTACGACCGTCATCTCACGAGCGGCCTTCAGATCGGACGGCACGGTTTGGCGCAGGCCGCTCACCAGCAAGTCAATCGTGGCGAAGTGGAAGTAGCGCTGCGGGCTCGCGAGGACCAGGCTCCCGTCGATCAACTCTGTGCGGCGGGAGATCCGGCAAGGTGAGCAGATCGTCGACGGTGTAGCCGTCCAGCGGGGGCATTCGCCATCCGGGCTGCTCAGCACGCTGGGCGGTCATGGTTCCTCCCATGGGCAAGATCCTGCTGCCTGCCCTCCACGGTAGCGGCACGTTCCCGATCACGTCATCACAAAGAGTGACCACCCCCTCGCGCCCCGCCCCCACCCCCCGAGGCCCTACGCTAGAAGGCTGACCGACCCCCGCACGCAGGAGTGAAATGGCCGTCAACCTGGTCAATGTCGAGAACGTCAGCAAGGTGTACGGCACCCGTGCCCTGCTGGACGGCGTCTCGCTCGGCGTGTCGGAAGGGGACCGGATCGGGGTCGTCGGACGCAACGGCGACGGCAAGACCACCCTCATCCGGATGCTCGCCAAGCTGGAGGAGGCCGACACCGGACGCGTGACGCACTCCGGCGGGCTGCGGCTCGGCGTGCTCACCCAGCATGACTCCCTCGACCCGGCCGCCACGGTCCGGCACGAGGTCATCGGCGACATGGCGGACCACGAGTGGGCCGGAAACGCCAAGGTCAGGGATGTGCTGACCGGGCTGTTCGGCGGGCTGGACCTGCCGGGCTTCCCGAAGGGGCTCGACACCGTCATCGGACCGCTCTCCGGTGGTGAGCGGCGCCGGATCGCGCTCGCCAAGCTGCTCATCGAGGAGCAGGACCTGCTCGTCCTCGACGAGCCCACCAACCACCTCGACGTCGAGGGCATCGCCTGGCTCGCCCGCCACCTGCAGAACCGCCGCTCGGCGCTGGTCTGCGTGACCCACGACCGGTGGTTCCTCGACCAGGTCTGCACGCGCATGTGGGACGTGCAGCGCGGCGACGTGTACGAGTACGAGGGCGGCTACTCCGACTACGTCTTCGCGCGGGCCGAGCGCGAGCGCATCGCGGCCACCGAGGAGGCCAAGCGGCAGAACCTGATCAGGAAGGAGCTGGCCTGGCTGCGGCGCGGCGCCCCCGCACGCACCTCCAAGCCGCGTTTCCGGGTCGAGGCCGCCAACGATCTGATCGCGGACGTACCGCCGCCGCGGGACAGCAGCGAGCTGATGAAGTTCGCCTCCTCGCGGCTGGGCAAGACGGTCTTCGACCTGGAGAACGTCACCGTGCAGGCCGGGCCGAAGGTGCTGCTCAAGCACGTCACCTGGCAGCTGGGCCCCGGCGACCGGATCGGCCTCGTCGGCGTGAACGGCGCCGGCAAGACCTCGCTGCTGCGGGCCATGGCCGAGGCGGCCCGCACGGAGGGCGAGGCGCAGCCGACGGGTGGCCGTATCGCCGTCGGCAAGACCGTCAAGCTCGCCTACCTCTCCCAGGAGGTCGCCGAGCTGAACCCGAACACGCGGGTCCTGGAAGCCGTCCAGCAGGTGCGCGAGCGCGTCGACCTCGGCAAGGGGCGCGAGATGACCGCCGGGCAGCTGTGCGAGACGTTCGGCTTCAGCAAGGAGAAGCAGTGGACGCCGGTCGGGGACCTGTCCGGTGGTGAACGCCGCCGCCTGCAGCTGCTGCGCCTCCTCATGGACGAGCCCAACGTCCTCTTCCTGGACGAGCCCACCAACGACCTCGACATCGAGACCCTCACCCAGCTCGAGGACGTCCTCGACGGCTGGCCCGGCTCGATGATCGTCATCTCCCACGACCGCTTCTTCGTCGAGCGCACCACCGACCGGGTCTTCGCCCTCCTCGGTGACGGCGCCCTGCGGATGCTGCCGCGCGGTATCGACGAGTACCTGGAGCGGCGACAGCGCATGGAGGAGGCGGTTGCCGCGCAGGCCGCCGCCGCGGCGCCCAAGCCGGCCACGGCGGAGAAGAGCGCCGCCGACCAGCGCGCCGCCAAGAAGGAACTCCAGAAGATCGAGCGCCAGTTGGACAAGATCTCCGAGAAGGAGACCAGGCTGCACGCCCGGATCGCCGAGAACGCCACCGACTTCGCGAAGGTCGCGGAGCTGGACGCCGAGTTGCGCGATCTGGCCGGGGAGCGCGAGGAACTGGAGCTGCGCTGGCTGGAGTTGGCAGAGGACGCGTAAGGCCCACCTCTTTGGAACAGCCCTGCGCGCGGATCGATTCAAGCCGCGCGCAGGGCTGTTGCGTGCGCCGCGTGAAGGGGGCGTGAAGGCGCATAACGGCGGCGTCACGGGCCGGTCCTCCCTTGGGAACAGCGCCGGATCCGGGCCCGTGTGCTGTCAGTGCCGGGTGATAGAAAGGGCCGTCTGACAACTGTCTGAGAAGCGACCTTGGGTCCGTCACGGCCCCGAGGACGTGGCTAAAAATCAGTGAACGGGGGAAGAGCGCTGATGACTCAGCCACCCAACCAGCCGCCGCACGGCGGCTTCGGAGCGCCGCAGGACCAGCCGCCACAGGGCGGATTCGGTCCCCCGCAGACGCCACCGGCGCAGGGCGGATTCGGCGCCCCGAACGCCCCGCAGAACCCGCCGGCCGCCCCCGGCGGCCCCGGCATACCCCCCACTCCGCCGCCGCCGGCCCAGCCGCCGGCCGCCCCGCCTGCGCCTCCCGGCCCGCCGGCCCAGCAGCCGCAGCCGCCCCAGCCGGGTTACGGCCATCCCCAGCAACCGGGCCCGTACGGCGCCCCGGCCGCGCCCGGCGCGCCGGGCCCCTACGGCTACCCGCAGCAGCCCCAGCAGCCGGGCCCCTACGGGGCGGCGCCGCAGCCCGGTTACGGCTACCCGCAGCAGCCGCAGTACCCGGGCGCTCCCGGCACCGCGCCCGCCGGCAAGAAGAAGACGGCGCTGGTCATCGGTGCCGCGGCGGCCGCGCTGCTCGTCATAGGCGGCACGGTGTACGCGGTCACGAGCGGCGGCGGCGACGGCAAGAAGAAGCCGGTCGCCCAGCAGAGCGACGGCCCGGGGCACTCCGCCTCCGCTTCGCCGAGCGCGTCCAGCGGGGGCGACGACCCGGAGAACCTCAACGCGGGCCGGAAGGCCGGCGAGGCCAAGGTGCTCTGGTACCAGTCGGCCCCGGACGCCCCGGCCTCCGGCGCCGACGCGCCCGGCATGTGGATCACGGACAAGGCGGCGGTGAAGGCGGCGTACAAGCAGGTCTTCGCCTACGGCGTCGGGGACGGCAAGCCCGCCTGGGGGCCCATCACCTTCCCGCAGAAGATCTGCGCGGTCACCTCGCAGAAGTCGGCCGACGACAAGGTCGTCGTGGCGTACATGAACGGCGCCGGTGACAGCGCCAAGTGCAACCAGCTCCAGCAGATCGACCTGGACACCGGCCAGAAGGGCTGGAGCGGGCAGGTCGCCGACGGCGGGCTGTTCGACAGCGCGCTCAACGTCGAGCTGACCGTGACCGGCAAGACGCTGCTGGTGGCCCGTTCGGAGTCGGGCACGGCGTACGACATCGACAGCGGCAAGAAGCTGTACGACAAGACGAAGTACGGCCAGGCCTGCTTCCCGGCCGCGTACGCGGGCGGCACGAACCGGCTGATCCAGGTCTCCTCCTGCGCCTCCGGCACGGACAGCGAGCACGACGAGATCCAGGAGCTGGACCCGGCCACCGGCAAGGTCAAGTGGACCCAGCCGGTGAAGAAGGGCTGGCAGGTCTCGCGGACGTTCTCCGTCGACCCGCTGGTGGTCTACCTGACCAACCAGGACAAGAAGGCCTGGAACATCTCCACCTTCACCCAGGACGGCAAGTTCCGCTCCGAGGTCAAGGTCGACGAGAAGTTCGGGCCCCGCTGCGGCTGGCAGATCCTCGAACGCGATCTCCAGGGCTGCCAGGGCGTCGTGGCGGACGCCGACACGCTGTACCTGCCGACGGACACCACCAGCAGCGCCAACCAGATCGTCGCGATCAGTCTCGCCGACGGCAAGGAGAAGTGGCGGGCCAAGTCCCCGGCGGACGAGCCGATGTACCCGATGAAGGAGGAGGGCGGCAAGCTCGTCGCGTACGTGCAGCCGTCGTACGACGCGGGCGGCCAGGTGGTGTCGCTCCCGGTCACCGGCTCCTCCCACGCCACCACCAAGCTGCTGCAGAACCCGTCGGGCACGGCCGAGATCGAGGACACCTTCTACGACGGCGTCATCGACTGGTCCGGCGGGCGGTTCTTCATCTCTTCCGGCCGGCTGTCCGGCAGTGACCAGGCGAAGGAGAAGCTGATCATGGCTTTCGGCAACTGAGCCGCCAGGCGATTCCCTCCCGTTCGTACCGAGTCACCGAATCCCCAGTGCCGTCCGGCCTGCCGAGCCTCTCCGAGGTACCTCCGCCATGACCCAGCCGCCCCCTCCGCCGCCCAACCAGCCCCCGCAGCAGGGTGGTTTCGGCCCTGTGAACCCGCCCGCGGGCCCGCCCCCGAGCCCCTCCCTGGACAAGCCGCCGGCCGCCCCGCCGACGCCCCCCGCCCCGCCGGCCCAGCAACCTCCCCAGCCGCAGGCGCAGCCGCCCCAGCCCCAGCCCGGGTACGGCTATCCGCAGCAGGCCCCGGCCCCGCAGCCGCCCCAGCCCGGCTACGGCTACCCCGGCCCGCAGCAGAGCCCGTACGGGCAGCAGCCGGCCGCCCCGTACGGGGCCGCGCCGCAGAACCCGTACGCGCAGCCCACCCAACCCATGCAGGCCGGGCAGCCGGGCTACGGCTATCCGGGCCAGCCGCCGACCGTGCCGATGCAGCCGCAGCCGGGACAGAGCGGCGGCGGGCGGAACAACACCACGCTGTTCATCGTCGTGGCGGCGGTCGTCGCCATCGCGCTGATCGTCGGCGGCGGGCTGTGGTACGCCAAGTCCTCCGGCGGCGACGACAAGAAGCACAACACCGCCTCCTCCAGCGGCGGTTCGGCCGGCGGGAGCGGCGGCACCGGAGGCACGTCCACCGGCAAGGAGAAGGTGCCCGCGAACCCTGCCGCGCACGTGCTCTTCCAGGTGCCCCTGCCCACCTCGGACGACACGACCAGCACGGCGGGTTCGTGGCTGACCGACAAGGTGTACGCCAAGAGCGGCGTCGCCGAGGTCGTCGGCTACGACCCGGTCAAGGGCACCAAGCTGTGGACGATCAAGCTGCCCGGCCCGATCTGCGCGGCCAGTCAGCACGTCACGTCCGACGACCGGACCGCGATCGTGTACCAGCCGAAGTGGGACACGAAGAACAAGATCGGCGGGTGCACGCAGATCGCCGCGCTCGATCTTGACGCCGGCAAGAAGCTGTGGACGCAGTCGGTCAAGTCCGGTGACTCCCCGGTCAACTACCAGAACGTGACGGTCGCTCAGCGCACCGTCGCGGTCGGTGACACCGACGGCGGCGCCGCCTTCGACCTCGACTCGGGCAAGGCGCTGTGGCTGCCGAAGCCGGGCGACAACTGCTACGACGCGGGCTACGGCGGCGGCGACAGGCTGGTCGCGGTGCGCCACTGCGGACAGTCCGACAACGAGCAGCTCAGCATCCAGACCCTCGACCCGAAGACCGGGAAGGTGATCTCCGAGTACCGGATGGACCCGGGGATCCAGTACGCCGCCATCGTCTCCAGCGACCCGCTGGTGGTGGCCGCCGACGTCGGCGACGGCGCCGGTGACGGCAGCGGCGTCTCGGACTACTTCTCCATCGACGGCAAGACCGGCAAGCTGCTCGCGCACATCTCCGCGCCCGGCAACACCTACGGGGGCCGCTGCGACGGCATCACCCGCATCGAGTACTGCAAGGAGATCGTCGCGGGCAACGGCAAGCTGTACCTGCCGACCGAGGAGCACGACGGCTCGGGCCAGTACAGCAAGACCAACGAGGTCGTCGCCTTCGACCTGAACACCGGCAAGCCGACCGGGCAGCGTGTCGAGGCCGGCGACGGCTATCTGCTGGCCCCGCTGCGCATGGACGGCGGCAACCTGATCGCCTACGACCGGCCGCCGTACGACAAGGGCGGCCAGATCGTCAGCATCGACGGCGGGTCCTTCAAGATGACCAAGCTGCTGGAGAACCCGTCCGCGCAGAGTTCGCGTGACGTGGAGACCACCATGCTGCCGGACTACGCGGAGATCCTCTTCGCCAAGGGCCACCTGTACATGTCGCAGGTCTTCGCCCAGCGCAAGGGCACCACGTCGTACAGCAAGGAAGACCTGGTGGTGGCGTTCGGCACGGACGGCTGACGGCCCGGCCGGCGCCGCCCCGGCTCTCGCCCGAACGGGTGACATACCAAGAAGTGCCCCGGAGTTCATCGATCCGGGGCACTTCTCATCGAGAGGGGCAGCAATACGTCGAACAAGCGTGTAGCTTCCGGGGGCATGAAGGGCGAGGTGCCGGGGGGCCCTCTGTCCTTGCGGACCGGTGGACGTCCATAGTGGGGCATCCATGGGGGGGACTGGGGGGTTGCTCTATGGGAGTACGGCTCATGGTCGTCGACGACCATCGCCTGCTCGCGGAGGCGCTGGCGTCGGCGCTCAAGCTGCGCGGGCACCGGGTGCTCGCCGCCGCGGCGCCGGCCGCGGGCGCGGCGGACCTGGTGATCGCGCGGGCGCCGGAGGTGTGCCTGCTGGGCACGGCGGCACCGGCCGAGCCGGGGGTCTTCGACCCGGTGGTGAAGATCAAGCGGGAGCGGCCGCAGGTGGCGGTGGTGGTGCTCGGCCCGGTGCCGTCGCCGCGGGGCATCGCGGCGGCGTTCGCGGCGGGGGCGTCGGGGTACGTCCGGCACGACGAGCGGATCGAGGGCGTCGAGCGGGCCATCATGAAGGCCCGGGCGGGGGAAGCGGCGGTGGCGCCGCAGCTGCTCCAGGGCGCCTTCGGGGAACTGCTCAATCCGGCGGCCCAGCCCGACGACGAGGCGCAGCGGCTGCTGGAGATGCTCACACCGCGGGAGGTGGAGGTCCTGGTCCGGGTGGCCGACGGCGAGGACACCCGCCTGATCGCGGCCGGCATGGGCATCGCCCCGAGCACCGCACGCACGCATGTGCAGCGGGTCCTGATGAAACTGGGCGTGGGGTCGAGGCTGGAGGCGGCGGCGCTGGCCGCGCGGACGGGGTTGCTGGACCGGGCGGGCCCACTGAACCCTGGCCCTGAATAGGGCACCGGCGCTGTGGCCGGTCACGTTCGGGCGCTGCTCGCTGGGAGGTGCCGCTGCGCCCACCCGTGCCGCCCCAGCGGCACGACTGCCCGCAGCCGCGGCCACGACGAGCCCGCGGCCGGGGGACGGCCCCGAAGCGCAACGGCGCAACCGCCCCCCGGCGGACGCTCACTCCTCCGGCGAACCCTCCGGAGGAAGCGGCTGCGGCGCCGCAGGCCTCAGCTTCAGCCAGGCCAGGAAGAAGATGCCCAGCAACAGCATGCCGATCCCGGTCCAGAGGTTGATGTTGACGCCCTGGGCCTTGTCGATGGCCGACTGGGAGTCGGTGATGCCGGTGATCGTGACGATGACGCCGTACACCACGAACAGGCCGCCGATGATGCGGCGCAGGTCGAAGATGCGGGCCGCGGTCGCGGACTTGCTCTCCAGCTCGGTGACTTCCCGCTGGACGTCCGCCTCGCTGTAGTGGAAGCCCTCGTGACGGTGGTCGGAGTGCTCTGCGTGGTCGGGGTTTTCGCTCATGGTTCCTCGGTCCTTCCGCGTCAGAGCGAGAACGGGATGTAGCAGGCGGCGGCCAGGACGACCGCGCCCCAGCCCAGCAGGGCCGGCTTGCGGTACCAGGCCTCGTCACCGGGCGCGGGTGCCTCGGACATGCCGGGGGAGCGGGTGCCGTAGACCAGGCCCTGCAGTTCCCCGGCCGGCTTGGGCTTGGTGAACAGGGACACCGCGACCATCACGACCGCGCCGGCGACGAAGCCCGCGATCGCGGAGACGAAGTTGGCGCCCTGGTCGGTGGGGATCGAGATGATGCCCTTCTTGTAGAAGACGAAGTAGTTGACCATCGCGGTCACGGTGCCCGCGAGCAGGCCCCAGAAGCCGGACTTGGCGGACGCGCGCTTCCAGAACATGCCGACGATGAAGACGACGAACATCGGCACGTTGAAGAAGGAGAACAGCGTCTGCAGGTAGCTCATGATGTTCGAGAACGACGACGCCAGGAACGCCGTGCCGACCGATGCGAGGACACCGATCACGGTGATCAGGCGGCCGAAGCGGACGTAGTAGGAGTCCTCGCGGTCGCGCACCACGTACTTGGCCCAGATGTCGTTCGTGAACACGGTGTTGAAGGACGACACGTTGGCCGCCATGCCCGCCATGAAGGCCGCCAGCAGACCGGTGACCGCGATGCCGAGCACGCCGTTGGGCAGCAGCTCCTGCATCAGGTACGGGATGGCGTCGTTGTACTGCAGGCCCGAGCCGCTGGTGCCGATCTTCGGCACCAGCGCCGCGGCGACCAGGCCCGGGATCATCACCAGGAAGACGATGAAGATCTTCGGGTAGGCGGCGATCAGCGGGGTGCGCCGGCTCGCGGAGAGGTTCTTCGCGGACAGGGCGCGCTGCACCTCGGCGAAGTTCGTCGTCCAGTAGCCGAAGGAGAGGACGAAGCCGAGTCCGAGGACGATGGTCAGCCAGTTCGCGCCGAGCGGGTTGGCGCTGCCGATGCCGGTCCCGCCCCACGCGGTCGTGAAGTTGTGGCCGTGGGTGGCGGTGAGCTTGTCGGTCAGCCCGCCCCAGCCGCCGACCTTCTTCAGGCCGAGCACGGTGATCGGGATGAGGGCGGCCAGGATCACGAAGAACTGGAGCACCTCGTTGTAGATCGCCGAGGAGAGGCCGCCGAGGGTGATGTACGCGAGGACGAAGGCGCCGGCCACCACGATCGCGACCCACTGCGGCCAGCCCAGCAGCGCCTCGACGACGATCGCGAGGGCGTAGAGGTTGACGCCCGCGATCAGGATCGCGGCGAACGCGAACAGGATCGAACTGAGCAGGTGGGCGGCCCGGTCGAAGCGCAGGAGCAGGAACTCGGGGACCGAGCGGACCTTGCTGCCGTAGTAGAAGGGCATCATCACCAGGCCCAGGAAGACCATGGCCGGGATGGCGCCGATCCAGTACCAGTGCACCGTGTAGGCGCCGTACTGGGCGCTGTTCGCGGCCATGCCCAGGATCTCGGTGGCCGCCAGGTTCGCCGAGATGAAGGCGAGGCCGGTGATCCAGGCGGGCAGCGAGCGACCCGAGAGGAAGAAGTCGAGGCTGGTCTTCACGGAGCGGCGGGCGGCGAAGCCGATGCCGAGCACGACGACGAAGTAGATCGCCAGGATCGTGTAGTCCAGCCCGTTGGTGGGGAGCCGTAGCCCCGCCGCCAGGTAGGCGTGGTCGTATGTGGGGGTTTGCATGAGAACTCGCTTCGTTGCGCGAACTGATCCAGAGCGGAACCTACGCCTCCG
The DNA here is from genome assembly GCF_001636945.3 of Streptomyces sp. FXJ1.172. Classification (NCBI taxonomy): domain Bacteria; kingdom Bacillati; phylum Actinomycetota; class Actinomycetes; order Kitasatosporales; family Streptomycetaceae; genus Streptomyces; species Streptomyces sp. FXJ1.172. The sequence continues at coordinate 5,485,726 of NZ_CP119133.2, forward strand.
CGTTTAGTTATTGAACACTTCTGTTGGTGTTCTTTGTTTGATTGTGATGATCCTAGGCGTTGTCGGGTTGTGGTCTGTTATGTTTGATTGTGTTGAGTGATTGGGTGCGGGACGTAGAGGAGTCCGGCGTTGAAGAAGACCTCGACACGGCTGGCCGACGGTCGTGAGCTGATCTACTACGACCTTCGGGACGACACCGTGCGGGACGCCGCCGACCGCCGTCCCCTGGACCGTACGGTGACCACGTCCGAGATCCGCCGGGACGTGCTGCTCGGCGACGCGGTGGCGATCGCCTCGCACCGCCAGGGCCGCACCTACCACCCGCCGGCCGACGAGTGCCCGTTGTGCCCGACGCGGGGCGAGCGGCTCAGCGAGATCCCGGACTCGTCGTACGACGTCGTCGTCTTCGAGAACCGCTTCCCCTCCCTCGCCGGCGACTCCGGCCGCTGCGAGGTCGTCTGCTTCACTTCCGACCACGACGCCTCCTTCGCCGACCTCAGCGAGGAGCAGGCGCGCCTGGTGCTGGAGGCGTGGACGGACCGCACCTCGGAGCTGTCGCATCTGCCCTCCGTCGAACAGGTCTTCTGTTTCGAGAACCGGGGCGAGGAGATCGGCGTGACCCTCGGCCACCCGCACGGACAGATCTACGCCTACCCCTTCACCACCCCGCGCACCGCCCTGATGCTGCGCTCGCTCGCCGCCCACAAGGAGGCGACCGGCGGGGAGAACCTCTTCGACGCGGTCCTGCAGCGGGAACTGGCCGGTGAGCGGGTCGTTCTTGAGGGTGAGCACTGGGCCGCCTTCGTGCCGTACGCGGCGCACTGGCCGTACGAGGTGCACCTGTACCCGAAGCGTCGCGTGCCCGACCTGCTCGCGCTCGACGAGGCGGCACGCACAGAGTTCCCCCAGGTGTATCTGGAACTCTTGAGGCGCTTCGACCGGATCTTCGGCACCGGTGAGCCTCCGACGCCGTACATCGCGGCCTGGCACCAGGCCCCGTTCGGCGCGCTGGAGGAGTTCGACGGCGTGACGCGGGACGACTTCGCGCTCCACCTCGAGCTTTTCACCATCCGCCGCACTTCCGGCAAGCTGAAGTTTCTCGCGGGTTCCGAGTCCGGCATGAGCGTGTTCATCAACGACGTGCCGCCGGAGCGCGCGGCCGAGCGACTGCGAGAGGTAGCGAGTTCATGAAGTACCTGGTGACGGGTGGGGCGGGTTACGTCGGCAGCGTGGTCGCCCAGCACCTGCTGGAGGCCGGCCACGAGGTGACGGTCCTCGACAACCTCTCCACCGGCTTCCGCGAGGGCGTCCCGGCCGGCGCCGCCTTCGTCGAGGGCGACCTCCGCGACGCCGCCAAGTGGCTCGACCCCTCCTACGACGGTGTGCTGCACTTCGCCGCGTCCTCGCAGGTCGGCGAGTCGGTGGTGAAGCCGGAGAAGTACTGGGACAACAACGTCGCCGGTTCCCTGGCTCTCCTCGGCGCCATGCGCGACGCGGGCGTGCGCCGCCTGGTCTTCTCCTCCACGGCGGCGACGTACGGCGAGCCGGAGCAGGTCCCGATCGTGGAGAGCGCCCCGACGAAGCCGACCAGCGCCTACGGGGCCACCAAGCTCGCCGTCGACCACATGATCACCAGCGAGGCGATCGCCCACGGCCTGGCCGCGGTGTCGCTGCGCTACTTCAACGTGGCGGGCGCGTACGGCGTCTACGGCGAGCGGCACGACCCCGAGTCGCACCTGATCCCGCTGGTCCTGCAGGTCGCCCAGGGCCGCCGGGACGCGATCTCGGTCTACGGCGACGACTACGCGACCCCCGACGGCACCTGCGTACGCGACTACATCCACGTCGCGGACCTGGCCGAGGCCCACCTGCTGGCCCTGACGGCCGCCCGGCCGGGCGAGCACCTGATCTGCAACCTCGGCAACGGCAACGGCTTCTCCGTCCGCGAGGTCATCGAGACGGTCCGCCGGGTCACCGGCCACCCGGTCCCCGAGACCGTCGCCCCGCGCCGCGGCGGCGACCCGGCCGTCCTGGTCGCCTCGGCCGAGGCGGCCCGCGAGAAACTGGGCTGGAACCCGTCCCGCGCGGACCTCGCCGGGATCGTCGCGGACGCCTGGGAGTTCGCACAGCACATCGCTAAGGAGCACTAGTGGGGGCACAGCAGGTCGCGCAGCGCTTCACCGAGCTGTACGGGGCGCAGCCGGAGGGTGTGTGGGCGGCGCCGGGCCGGGTCAACCTGATCGGCGAGCACACCGACTACAACGACGGCTTCGTCATGCCGTTCGCGCTGCCGCACCGGGCGACCGCGGCGCTCGCGCGCAGGGACGACGGCGTGCTGCGGCTGCACTCGGCGGACATCGAGGGCGGCGTGGCGGAACTGCGCCTGGACACCCTCGCCCCCGGGAGCGACGAGAACTGGACGGCGTACCCGGCGGGCGTGGTCTGGGCCCTGCGCGAGGCGGGCCACGCGGTCACGGGCGCCGACGTCCACCTCTCCTCGACGGTCCCGACCGGTGCCGGCCTGTCCTCCTCGGCGGCCCTGGAAGTCGTGATCGCGCTCGCCCTCAACGACCTCTACGGCCTCGGCCTGCAGCGCTGGCAGCTGGCCCGCCTGTGCCAGCGCGCCGAGAACGTCTACGTCGGCGCGCCGACCGGCATCATGGACCAGACGGCCTCGGCCTGCTGCGAGCAGGGCCACGCGCTCTTCCTCGACACCCGCGACCTGTCCCAGCGGCAGATCCCCTTCGACCTCGCGGCCGAGGGGCTGCGCCTGCTGGTGGTCGACACCCAGGTCAAGCACGCGCACAGCGGCGGTGAGTACGGCAAGCGCCGGGCCGGCTGCGAGAAGGGCGCGGCCCTGCTCGGCGTCGACGCCCTGCGCGACGTCCCGTACGCCGGGCTGGACGCGGCGCTGGAGCGGCTCGGCGACGAGGCGGAGGTACGGCGCCTGGTCCGGCACATCGTGACGGAGAACCACCGGGTCGAGCGGGTCGTGGAACTCCTCCGGGCCGGCGACACCCGCGCCATCGGCCCGGTCCTCACCGAGGGTCACGCCTCCCTGCGCGACGACTTCCGGATCTCCTGCCCCGAGCTGGACCTGGTCGTCGACACGGCGCTGGCCACCGGCGCCCTGGGCGCCCGGATGACGGGCGGCGGCTTCGGCGGCTCGGCGATCGTCCTGACGGAGGCCGCCGACGTCGACACGCACACCAAGGCCGTCGAAGAGGCCTTCGCGGCGGCGGGCTTCACGGCCCCGCGCGTCTTCGAGGCGGTGCCCTCGGCGGGGGCCCGGCGGCTGGTCTGACTCCGCGGTGCCGCTCTCACGGCGCCGACAGCCGCTTGGTCAAGGTGTACTCCGTGATCCCCGGTGGATAGCCGGGGATCACGCACTTCACCTCGTAGCCCTGTTTCTCGTAGAAGCGCGGGGCCTGGAAGTCCCAGGTCTCCAGGCGGGACGCGGTGCAGGCGCGGTCGGTGGCGGCGATGTGTTCCGCCCTCGCCAGCAGGTGCGAACCGAGGCCCGTGCCACGGTGGGCGGCGTCGACCCACAGGTAGGTGACGTGCAGCCAGGTCGCCCAGGTGTGGCCGACCAGGCCGCCCGCCAGCTCGCCGGCCTCGTCCAGCGCCCAGACGTGGAGGGGGACTTCGCGTGCCCCGGGCGTGCCGCGCAGGGCGGCCAGCACCGGGGACGCCGCCGTGTTGGTGTCCCGCAGCCGCGAGCGGAGCAGATCACGTCGGTCTTTGTCGACTTCCGCCTCAATACGAAACATGCGCCACACGATAAACGCGTCCGACGGCCAGTTCTGCAAATCGGCTTCCGCTGCGTGCTCGCATCCGTACTCTGAGGAGCAGCACCGGTGGGGGCCGGTGCCGATCAGGGGGCGAGACATGCGGGTACGACGCCCGCGGTGGGGGTAGCAGTCTCCGCGACGGCGGCGGCCGTGCGGCGCGCGTCCTCTCCGTGGGTGTCGTACCCGTGCGGGTCGTCGTTCTCCAGCGCCTTTTCCCGGATCACCGCCGGGCGTTTCCAAACCTTGGGTGTCCCCTGCTCCGCGCGGAGCCCGGGGAAGGGGGTTTCGTGGTTCGTATCCGAGTCCTGGTCGTGGACGACCACCGCATCTTCGCCGAGTCGCTCGCCGCCGCCCTGGCCGCCGAGCCGGACGTCGACGTCTCCGCCGCCGGCAGCGGCCCCGCCGCGCTGCGCTGTCTGGAGCGCGCCGCCGCCGAGGGCCGCCGCTACGACGTCCTCCTGGTCGACGCCGACCTGGGCGGCAACGTGCCCGGCAGCCGCCCGGCCGTGCCGGTGCAGGAGGGCAACGAGGAAGGGCTCGTCGACGGGATCTCGCTGGTCACGGGCGTGCGCGCCGCCCAGCCCGGCGTACGGACCGTCGTGCTCGCCGAGAAGGACGACCCCCGGCGGGCGGCGCTCGCGCTCCAGGCCGGCGCCTCGGGGTGGGTCGCCAAGGACTGCTCGCTGTCGCGGCTGCTGACGGTGATCCGGGGGGTGCTGCGCGACGAGACGCACCTGCCGCCCGCCCTGCTCACCGGCGTGCTGAAGGAGCTGACGGCCGCGCGCCGGCACCGCACCGAGAGCGAGCGGCTGGTCGAGGCCCTCACGCCCAGGGAGCGGGAGGTGCTGCGCTGCATGGTCGCCGGGCTGGGCAGGAAGGCCGTCGCCGAGCGGCTGTTCCTCTCCCCGCACACCGTGCGCACCCATATGCAGAACGTCCTCGGCAAGCTCGGCGTCCACTCCACGCTGGCCGCCGTGGCACTCGCCCGGCGCGCCGGAGTCGGCCCGGCCGACCTAGCCGGGGATGTTGTCGAACGGGGCGGTCAGCTGGCGTAGCAGCCCGGCCAGCTCCGCACGCTGGGCGCGGGACAGCTCGGCGAGGATCGCCCGTTCCTGCTCCAGCAGACCCGCGAGCGCCTCGTCGGCGCGGTCCCGGCCGGTGTCGGTCAGCCGGACCAGCACGCCCCGCCGGTCACTCGGGTCGGGCAGCCGTTCCACCAGGCCCTTCTTCGCCAGCCGGTCGATCCGGTTGGTCATGGTGCCCGACGTGACCAGCGTCTGGGTCAGCAGCTGGCCGGGGGAGAGCTGGTACGGCGTGCCCGCGCGCCTGAGCGCGGTCAGCACGTCGAACTCCCAGGGCTCCAGCTGGTGCTCGGAAAAGGCGAGCCGGCGTGCGCGGTCCAGGTGCCGGGCGAGTCTGCTCACCCGGCTGAGCACTTCCAGCGGCTCCACGTCGAGGTCCGGGCGCTCCCGGCGCCACGCTGCGACCAGCCGATCGACCTCGTCCTCCATGGCGATCAGTGTAGTGGTTGTGTCGACATGAAGTCTCTTGACTTCAAGTGTCTTGACATCGAGATAAATCGGGGAGGACAGTGGGAGGCATGACGAACCCCATGCCGAACCCCGTGCCGAACTCCTCGCAGTCCGCGGCGAACCCCGTGTGGGACCCCGGTCAGTACCTGCGGCACGCCGGTCACCGGGCCCGCCCCTTCGCCGACCTCCTCGCCCGCGTCCCCGCCCTCCCCGCGGCGGCACCGCGCATCGCCGACCTCGGCTGCGGCCCCGGCAACGTCACCGTCCTGCTCGCCGACCGCTGGCCCGGCGCGCACATCACCGGCTACGACAACTCGCCCGAGATGCTCGACGCGGCCCACGCCGGCCACGAGGGCCCCACGGCCGGGGGCGGCCGGCTGGACTTCGCCCCCGCCGACGTGCGCACCTGGGCGCCCGAGGAGCCGTACGACCTGATCGTCTCCAACGCGACCCTGCAGTGGGTGCCGGGCCACGCCGACCGGTTCGCCGACTTCGTCGCCGGCCTGCGCCCCGGCGGCGCCTTCGCCTTCCAGGTGCCCGACAACATCGACGCCCCGCTGCACGCCCTGATGCGCGACCTCGCCGGCACCCCCCGCTGGAAGGCCCGCCTCGCCGACGTCCTGCGCCGCACCGACTCCGTGCACACCCCCGGCGACTACCTGGACCGCCTCGCCCGCCTCGGCTGCGCCACCGACGTGTGGCAGACGACGTACTTCCACGTCCTTCAGGGCGAGGACCCGGTCCTGGACTGGGTCAAGGGCACCGGCCTCAGGCCCGCCCTGACCGCGCTCGCCGACGACCCCGAGGCGCGGGAGGCCTTCCTCGCCGAGTACCGGGACCTGCTGCGCGAGGCCTACCCGAGCGCGCCGTACGGCACGGTCATGCCGTTCCGCCGGCTGTTCGCCGTCGCCGTGAAGGGGGCCTGAGCATGCTCCTCGCGGTCGATCATGTGCAGCTGGCCGCCCCGCCCGGATCGGAGGACGCGCTGCGGGCGTACTACGCCGGCGTCCTCGGTATGACGGAGATCCCCAAGCCGCCCGTACTGGCGGCGCGCGGCGGCTGCTGGTTCGAGGCGGGCCACGTCCAGCTCCACCTCGGCATCGAGCGTGCCTTCCGCCCGGCGAAGAAGGCCCACCCGGGCCTGCGGGTGACGGGGATCGAGGCGTACGCGGCCCGGCTCGAAGCCCTCGGCGCCCCGGTGACCTGGGACGACAACCTCCCCGGCCACCTGCGCTTCTACTCCGAGGACCCGGTCGGCAACCGCCTGGAGTTCCTGGAGCCGGCACCCTGAGCGGGCGATCGCCCGGCCCCGCTCACGCCTTCCGGTGCCCTATCAGCCGGGGCTTCTGCTCCAGCCCGTCCAGGCCGTGCCAGGCCAGGTTCACCAGATGGGCCGCGACCTCGGCCTTCTTCGGGCGGCGCACATCCAGCCACCACTGGCCGGTCAGGGCGACCATGCCGACCAGCGCCTGCGCGTAGAGGGGCGCGAGCTTGGGGTCGAAGCCCCGGCTCTTGAACTCGCGGCCCAGGATGTCCTCCACCTGCGTGGCGATGTCGGAGATCAGCGAGGCGAAGGAGCCGGTGGACTGCGGGATGGGGGAGTCACGGACCAGGATGCGGAAGCCGTCCGTGTACTCCTCGATGTAGTCCAGCAGGGCGAAGGCCGCCTGTTCGCACAGCTCGCGGGGGTGGCCGGCGGTCAGCGAGCTGGTCACCATGTCCAGCAGACGGCGCATCTCGCGGTCCACCACCACCGCGTACAGCCCCTCCTTGCCGCCGAAGTGCTCGTACACCACCGGCTTGGACACCCCGGCCTTCGCCGCGATCTCCTCCACCGAGGTGCCCTCGAAGCCCTTCGCCGCGAAGAGGGTGCGACCGATCTCCAGCAGCTGCTGGCGGCGCTCGGCGCCGGTCATACGGGTCCGGCGGGTCCGCCGCGGTTTGTCGTTGCTGGAGGTGCTGCTGGAGTCGGTCGCCACGGCGTCAATCATGCCGCCTCGGCGCTCGCCTTCCGGCGCCCGGAGCCGTCGGCACCGGTGTTACGGCGCGAATCGATACGTGAGCGTGACGGCCAGCGCACGTCGTACGCCCAGCCGAGCAGCTCGAAGATGCGGATGAAGCGCGCCGAGGAGTCGACCTGGCCGCGCATCACCCCGTGCCGTGCCGAGGTCGGGTCGGCGTGGTGCAGGTTGTGCCAGGACTCCCCGCACGACAGCACCGCGAGCCACCACACGTTGCCCGAACGGTCCCGCGACTTGAACGGCCGCTTGCCCACCGCGTGGCAGATCGAGTTGATCGACCACGTCACATGGTGCAACAACGCCACCCGGACGAGTGAACCCCAGAAGAACCCGGTGAACGCGCCCCACCAGGACATCGTCGCCAGACCGCCGATCAGCGGCGGCAGCCCCAGGGACACGGCCGTCCACAGCACGAACTGCCGGGAGATCGCCCGGATCGCCGGGTCCTTGACCAGATCCGGCGCGTACTTGTCCTGCGGAGTCTGCTCCTCGTCGAACATCCATGCGATGTGGGCCCACCACAGGCCCTTCATCAGTGCCGGGACCGTCTCCCCGAACCGCCACGGAGAGTGCGGGTCGCCCTCGGCGTCGGAGAACTTGTGATGCCTGCGGTGATCGGCCACCCAGCGCACCAGCGGGCCCTCGACGGCCAGCGACCCCATGATCGCCAGCGCGATCCTGAGCGGCCGCCTGGCCTTGAACGAACCATGGGTGAAGTACCGGTGAAAACCGATCGTGATGCCGTGGCACCCGAGGAAGTAGAAGAAGACCAGCAGGCCCAGGTCGAGCCAGCTCACCCCCCAGCCCCAGGCCAGCGGCACGGCCGCCACCAGTGCCAGGAACGGCACGATGATGAACAGGAGCAGCGTGATCTGCTCGATCGAACGCTTCTGCTCGCCGCCCAGCGTGGCGGAGGGGGTGGAGGTGTCGGTGGCCGTACGGGCTTCTTCGATCACATCGGAACTTGAGGTCATGCGCGTCCCCTGTGGGGTCGAGGGTCGGGGCAGTCGCCGGGCCGCCGGGACCGGACGGGAGTGGACGGCACTTCCCTACGGTTCCGTAACCTACGGCGACGTAAGTATGGCAGCGTGTCGCGCCGCGGCAAGAGCCCGAGAGCCTGCGCGTCCGGACGGACACCTATCCTTGGACTCGGTCGGACAGCGCGGTCCGCTGAAGTTTCCTTTCCCGGACGCTCCGGCCCGTATGCGGCTCCCGCCGCGCGGCAGACCGCCGGGTTCCCTCCCAGACGAGCTTCAACACTGCAAGGAGCCGCACCTGTGAGCAGTGCCGACGACCAGACCACCACGACCGGCAGCGAGCTGCGCGCCGACATCCGCCGCCTGGGTGATCTCCTGGGCGAGACCCTCGTACGGCAGGAAGGCCCCGAGCTGCTCGACCTGGTCGAGAAGGTCCGCCGCCTCACCCGCGAGGACGGCGAGGCCGCCGCCGAGCTGCTGCGCGGCACCGAACTGCAGACCGCGGCCAAGCTGGTCCGCGCCTTCTCCACCTACTTCCACCTCGCCAACGTCACCGAGCAGGTGCACCGCGGCCGCGAGCTGCGCGCCCGGCGCGCCGCCGAGGGCGGCCTGCTCGCCCGCACCGCCGACCGGCTCAAGGACGCCGACCCCGAGCACCTGAAGCAGAGCGTCCAGCACCTCAATGTCCGCCCGGTCTTCACCGCGCACCCCACCGAGGCCGCCCGCCGTTCGGTCCTGAACAAGCTCCGCCGCATCGCCGCGCTGCTGGACGCCCCCGTCGCCGACACCGACCGCCGCCGCCACGACGTCCGCCTCGCCGAGAACATCGACCTCGTCTGGCAGACCGACGAACTGCGCGTGGTGCGGCCCGAGCCCGCCGACGAGGCCCGCAACGCCATCTACTACCTGGACGAGCTGCACGCCGACGCCGTCGGCGACGTCCTGGAGGACCTGACCGCCGAGCTGGAGCGCGTCGGCGTCAAGCTCCCCGACGACACCCGCCCCCTCACCTTCGGCACCTGGATCGGCGGCGACCGCGACGGCAACCCCAACGTCACCCCCCAGGTCACCTGGGACGTCCTCATCCTCCAGCACGAGCACGGCATCAACGACGCCCTGGAGATGATCGACGAGCTGCGCGGCCTGCTCTCCAACTCCATCCGCTACGCCGGCGCCACCCGGGAACTCCTGGACTCCCTCGACGCCGACCTGGAGCGGCTGCCCGAGATCAGCCCCCGCTACAAGCGCCTCAACGCCGAGGAGCCCTACCGGCTCAAGGCCACCTGCATCCGGCAGAAGCTGGAGAACACCAAGGAGCGCCTCGCCAAGGGCACCCCGCACGAGGACGGCCGCGACTACCTCGGCACCGGCGAACTGCTCGCCGACCTCCGCCTCGTCCAGACCTCGCTGCGCGAGCACCGCGGCGGCCTGCTCGCCGAAGGCCGCCTCGGCCGCGTCATCCGCACCCTGGCCGCCTTCGGACTCCAGCTCGCCACCATGGACGTCCGCGAACACGCCGACGCCCACCACCACGCCCTCGGCCAGCTCTTCGACCGCCTCGGCGAGGAGTCCTGGTGCTACGCCGACATGCCCCGCGAGTACCGCGCGAGGCTCCTCGCCAAGGAGCTGAGGTCCCGCCGCCCGCTCGCGCCCACCCCGGCGCCCGTCGACGCGGCCGGGCAGAAGACCCTCGGCGTCTTCGAGACCGTCAAGAAGGCCCTGGAGGTCTTCGGCCCCGAGGTCATCGAGTCCTACATCATCTCCATGTGCCAGGGCGCCGACGACGTCTTCGCCGCCGCCGTCCTCGCCCGCGAGGCCGGCCTGATCGACCTGCACGCCGGCTGGGCGAAGATCGGCATCGTCCCCCTGCTGGAGACCACCGACGAACTCAAGGCCGCCGACACCATCCTCGAGGACATGCTCTCCGACCCGTCCTACCGGCGCCTGGTCGCGCTGCGCGGCGACGTCCAGGAGGTCATGCTCGGCTACTCCGACTCCTCCAAGTTCGGCGGCATCACCACCAGCCAGTGGGAGATCCACCGGGCGCAGCGGCGGCTGCGCGACGTCGCCCACCGCTACGGCGTACGCCTGCGGCTCTTCCACGGCCGCGGCGGCACCGTCGGCCGTGGCGGCGGCCCCTCCCACGACGCCATCCTGGCCCAGCCCTGGGGCACCCTGGAGGGCGAGATCAAGGTGACCGAGCAGGGCGAGGTCATCTCCGACAAGTACCTCATTCCCTCCCTCGCCCGGGAGAACCTGGAACTGACCCTCGCGGCCACCCTCCAGGCCTCCGCCCTGCACACCGCGCCCCGCCAGTCCGACGAGGCCCTCGCCCGCTGGGACGCCGCCATGGACGTCGTCTCCGACGCGGCCCACGCGGCCTACCGCCGCCTGGTCGAGGACCCCGACCTGCCGGCGTACTTCTTCGCCTCCACGCCCGTGGACCAGCTCGCCGACCTGCACCTCGGCTCGCGCCCCTCGCGGCGGCCGGACTCCGGCGCCGGGCTCGACGGCCTGCGCGCCATCCCGTGGGTGTTCGGCTGGACCCAGTCCCGGCAGATCGTCCCCGGCTGGTTCGGTGTGGGATCCGGGCTCAAGGCCCTGCGGGAGGCGGGCCTCGACACAGTCCTGGACGAGATGCGCCAGCAGTGGCACTTCTTCCAGAACTTCCTCTCCAACGTCGAGATGACCCTCGCCAAGACCGACCTGCGCATCGCCCAGCACTACGTCGACACCCTCGTCCCGGACGAACTCAAGCACGTCTTCGACACCATCAAGGCCGAACACGAACTGACCGTCCGCGAGGTCCTGCGGATCACGGGCGAGCGGGAACTGCTGGACGCCCAGCCCGCCCTGAAGCAGACCTTCACCATCCGCGACGCCTACCTGGACCCGATCTCCTACCTCCAGGTCACCCTGCTCAGGCGCCAGCGCGACGCGGCGGCCGCCGGCGCCGAACCCGACCCACTGCTCGCCCGCGCCCTGCTCCTCACCGTCAACGGCGTGGCCGCCGGCCTGCGCAACACCGGCTGACACAGACCGCGCACAAGAGTGCCCCCGAGGTCGTACGACCCCGGGGGCACCCTGCTTCCTCAGCTCACCGGGCTCACTGGAGCGCCACGAACGCCGCCGTCAGCAGCCCCGCGCCGGACAGTCCCAGCACCCACGCCGCCCGCGTCAGCCGCATCCCGCCCGCGACCACCACCGAAGCCAGCAGCAGCGCCCCGCCGAGCGGCAGCCAGGCGTACAGGATCCCCGCCGGCCCCGAACGCACCGCGTCCGACGTACCCGGCTTCAGCACGACGTCGTACGTCTGCCCCTCGCGCACCGCGACGGACTGCGTCAGCTCCACACGCGCGCGTGCCCGCGCACCCGCCGACGTCGGCGTGAACGGGCCGGTGCACATCCCCCCGGTACAGGACGTCACCCGGACCGTACCGGCCTCGCGGCCCTTGGCCAGCATCACGTGCTGCGCGGTCCCCCAGGAACCCCACACCCCGGCGAACAGGATCAGCGCGGCGACCGCGCCCATGGCCGCGACCCGCCCGAGGCGCAACGCGGACACGGACACCTGGCGGGCAGTGGTGGCTGTGGCAGGCATGGCCGGGATCATTGGCCATACCCGCACAGCAGGTCAACTCCCGTGCCCGCCGTAGAAGTACATGTCAGGAGTTGTACGCGCTCTGCGCCCGCTCCAGCCCCTCGATCACCAGACACTCCACCGCGTCCGCCGCACGGTCCACGAAGTAGTCCAGCTCCTTGCGCTCCGCCGACGAGAAGTCCTTCAGCACGAAGTCCGCCACCTGCATTCGCCCCGGCGGTCGCCCGATCCCGAACCGCACCCGGTGATAGTCCGAACCCATCGCCTTCGTCATCGACTTCAGACCGTTGTGCCCGTTGTCCCCGCCGCCCAGCTTCAGCCGCAGCACGCCGTAGTCGATGTCCAGCTCGTCGTGCACGGCCACGATGTTCGCCACCGGCACCTTGTAGAAGTCCTTCAGCGCGTTCACCGGACCACCGGACAGGTTCATGTACGACATCGGCTTCGCCAGCACCACCCGACGGCTCGCCGGCCCCGCCGGACCGATCCGCCCCTCCAGCACCTGCGCCTGCGCCTTGCCCGCCCGCTTGAACTTCCCCCCGATCCGCTCCGCGAGCAGATCCACCACCATGAACCCGACGTTGTGCCGGTTCATGGCGTACTCCGGCCCGGGATTACCGAGCCCGACGATCAGCCAGGGATCACTGGCGGAGGTGGTCACGTCCATGTCTCCTTGATACGCGCCAGCCGCCGCTCCCCGGGAGGGGAGCAGCGGCTGAACAGATGACGACGCCTACGGCGATCAGGCCTCGGCAGCCTCTTCGGCGCCCTCGGCGGCCTCGCCCTCGGTCTCCTCGGCCTGCGCGGCCAGGACCTGCAGCACGACCGCGTCCTCCTCGACGGCCAGCGTGGTGCCCTTCGGCAGCACGATGTCCTTCGCGAGAACGGAGGCACCGGCCTCCAGGCCCTCGACGGAGACGGAGACCGACTCGGGGATGTGCGTGGCCTCGGCCTCGACCGGCAGCGCGTTCAGCACGTGCTCCAGCAGGTTGCCGCCCGGGGCCAGCTCGCCCTCGGTGTGCACCGGGACCTCGACCGTGACCTTCTCACCACGCTTGACCAGCAGCAGGTCGACGTGCTCCAGGAAGCCCTTGATCGCGTCACGCTGCACGGCCTTCGGGATGGCCAGCTCGTTGGTCTTGCCGTCGATGTCCAGGGAGATCAGGACGTTCGGCGTACGCAGCGCCAGCAGCAGGTCGTGGCCCGGCAGGGTCAGGTGCAGCGGCTCGGAGCCGTGGCCGTACAGAACACCCGGAACCTTGCTGTCACGGCGGATGCGACGGGCGGCACCCTTGCCGAACTCGGTACGGGTCTCGGCGGAGATCTTCACCTCGGACATGCTGATCACTCCTCGTAGAGGTAGGAACGGACGGGGTCACCCGGCCACGAACGGCCTGCTACGAAGAGCGCGTCGATAACGGACCGCCGTACACACGAGTACGGCCTCCCTCGCCGAGCAACTGCAGCAGTCTACTCGGAGGGGAGGCCGCACCCAAAAGGATCTTCAGCGAGCGCTAGCGCACCGCGCGCAGAAACCTCACTGCTCGTCGAAGAGGCTGGTCACCGAGCCATCCTCGAACACCTCACGCACCGCGCTCGCGATCGTCGGAGCGATCGACAGCACCTTGATCTTGTCCAGGTCCGCCGCCAGCTCACCCGGCGTCGGCAGCGTGTTCGTGAACACGAACTCGCTCACCCGCGAGTTCTTCAGCCGGTCCGCGGCCGGGCCGGACAGCACACCGTGCGTCGCCGTCACGATCACGTCCTCGGCACCGTGCGCGAACAGCGCATCGGCAGCGGCACAGATCGTCCCACCGGTGTCGATCATGTCGTCCACCAGGACGCACACCCGCCCCTTGACCTCACCCACGACCTCGTGGACGGTCACCTGGTTCGCCACGTCCTTGTCGCGCCGCTTGTGCACGATCGCCAGCGGCGCACCGAGCCGGTCGCACCAGCGGTCCGCCACCCGCACCCGGCCCGCGTCCGGCGACACGACCGTCAGCTTGTCCCGGTCCACCTTCTCGCCCACGTAGTCGGCGAGCAGCGGCAGCGCGAAGAGGTGGTCGACGGGCCCGTCGAAGAAGCCCTGGATCTGATCGGTGTGCAGATCCACGGTCAGAATCCGGTCGGCACCCGCCGTCTTCATCAGGTCCGCGATCAGACGCGCCGAAATAGGTTCACGACCCCGGTGCTTCTTGTCCTGCCGCGCGTAACCGTAGAACGGCACGATCACCGTGATGGAACGCGCCGACGCACGCTTCAGCGCGTCGATCATGATCAGCTGTTCCATGATCCACTGGTTGATCGGAGCCGTGTGGCTCTGGATCACGAAGCAGTCCGCACCACGCGCCGACTCCTGGTACCGCACGTAGATCTCGCCGTTGGCGAAATCGAAGGCCTTCGTCGGGACGACCCCGACACCCAGCTGGTGGGCGACCTCCTCGGCAAGCTCGGGGTGGGCGCGGCCGGAGAAGAACATCATCTTCTTCTCGCCGGTCGTCTTGATCCCGGTCACAGCACAGTCTCCTCAGAGGTTGTCTCATCCAGCCGGCTGCTCGTACGACCTCCCGTCTGGGCATGAGAGGCCGAACCAGCTGGTAGGGGTGCGGGTGCACGCGTGCGGATGTGCACTTATCACGGTACGCCGTGTTCGGCGCACACGATTCCGGTCAGTCCTCGCTCTCGCCCTCCCGGGACGCCGCCTCGGCCGCCTTCGCCGCCGCGCTCCCGGGCCGCTTGCGAGCCACCCAGCCCTCGATATTCCGCTGCTGACCACGGGCCACGGCCAGCGAACCGGGCGGCACGTCCTTGGTGATCACGGACCCGGCGGCGGTGTAAGCACCGTCCCCGACCGTGACAGGAGCCACAAACATGTTGTCCGAACCCGTCCGGCAATGCGACCCGATGGTGGTGTGGTGCTTGTCCTTGCCGTCGTAGTTCACGAACACGCTCGCCGCGCCGATGTTCGAGTACTCACCGATCGTCGCGTCACCGACGTAGGAGAGATGGGGCACCTTCGTGCCCTCCCCGATGGCGGCGTTCTTGGTCTCGACGTACGTCCCGATCTTGCCCTTCGCGCCCAGACGGGTGCCGGGCCGCAGATACGCGTACGGCCCCACGGTCGCGTCCGGACCGATCCGGGCGGAGTCGGACACGGTGTTGTCCACCCGCGCCCCCGCACCCACCTGGGTGTCCTTCAGCCGGCTGTTCGGCCCGACCTCGGCACCCTCGCCCAGGTGCGTGGCACCGGTGAGCTGCGTACCCGGGTGCACGACCGCGTCCCGCTCGAAGGTCACGGTCACGTCGACCCACGTGGTGGCCGGGTCGATCACGGTCACCCCCTCGAGCATCGCGGCCGTCAGCAGCCGGTCGTTCAGGATCCGCCGCGCCTCGGAGAGCTGCACCCGGTTGTTGATCCCGGCGATCTCCCGGTGGTCGCCCGCCACGGAGGCACCGACGCGGTGACCGGCCTCGCGGAGAATGCCCAGGACGTCCGTGAGGTACTCCTCACCCTGACTGTTGTCCGTCCGCACCTTCTTCAGCGCGTCCGCCAGCAGCTGCCCGTCGAACGCGAACACCCCGCTGTTGATCTCCCGGATCGCCCGCTGGGCCTCGGTCGCGTCCTTGTGCTCCACGATCGCGGTGACGGCACCGGTCGCGTCGTCGCGCACGATCCGCCCGTACCCGGTCGCGTCCGGCACCTCGGCCGTCAGCACGGTCACCGCGTTGCCGTCGGCGGCGTGGGTGGCGGCGAGCTGCTTCAGCGTCTCGGCGGTGAGCAGCGGGGTGTCCCCGCACACGACCACCACGGTCCCGTCCACGGTGCCGCCCAGCTCCTCCAGACCCATCCGTACGGCGTGCCCGGTGCCGTTCTGCTCCGCCTGCACGGCGGTCCTGGTGCCGGGGTCGATCTCGGCGAGGTGCGCGGCGACCTGCTCACGGGCGTGCCCGACGACGACCACGAGGTGCTGCGGGTCCAACTCACGGGCGGCGGCCAGCACATGGCCCACGAGGGAACGGCCGCAGATCTGGTGCAGGACCTTCGGCGTGGCCGACTTCATACGGGTGCCCTCACCCGCTGCGAGAACGACGACGGCGGCCGGGCGAATGGCGCTCACGGGGTTGCCCTTCGGCTCTGGATGGGTGGGGATACAGCCGCAGGATACCGGGGCGTTTCGTGGGGGACATGAGAGCGGGCCCTGGCGGTGGTGACACCGGTCAGGACCCGAACCGAACAAGGCTCCCCCGCCAGGACTCGAACCCGGACAGATGGCACCAAAAGCCACAGTGCTGCCAATTACACCACGGGGGAACATCTCGACCAAACCGGACATTTAGTCAGGCTGTCGAGCGGCGCCTCCTACTATGCCGTACCAGGCACCCTCCATGCGACGGTACAAGTCGGCGCTCTTGAGTACGTAGATGACCAAGCAGCCGTGATAGGCGTCCGCGGTGTTCCTCCGATTCGTGCGGGGGTTGTGCTTCTTGAGGGTGCTCGACTGGAACGTTGAGCGGTCCACCCCGACCAGGCCGGCCCAGAAGGCCTCGGCTGTCACGACGTCCGCAGATTCGTGAATGCTGACACGGAATCGCATACGGTCGCGTTCTACTCCTAGCGACGTGAGCCAGGCGAGGTAGAAGCGGATCACGTTGGGGTCGCTGTTGATGAATTGCAAGTTCTCACGCCGTTGGTCGCTGTAGGCCTTGTCCTTGGCTCCCTCGGCCCAATAGAGGACGACGCCCGCCAGGAACAGCTCGCGTTCCGAGAGGTCGCCGACCGCCAGCCTGGCCGTTTCCTTGGTCTGTTGCCGCTCCTCGTCCCGGATGCGCAGCTTCTCCTCCCAGCCCCTGCGCGCGATGGCCGCTGCCTCGTCGGTGCTGCGCTTGCGCTCTGGCCTCGGCAGATCGCGCACCCACAGCGAGATCGAACTCTTCGAGCACCCCAGCTCGACCTGGATCTGGTCGTACGTCCAGCCCTGGCGTCGTAGCTCCCGCGCCTTGTCCCGGAGGTCGTCCTTCGCGTTCGGGCGCTTGGTCCAGTCCGGCGGGGGCTCGCCCTCCAGGAGGCGGTTGAGGATGTCGTTGTTGTCGACGTGCAGGCGGTCGCGGATCTGTCGTCGGCTGAGGCCCGCCCGTCGCAAGGCCACGGCCCGCTTCCGTAAGCCCTCGAAGTCGGCGTATTTGCCGTGTGCATGTGTCATACGCATACCGTCCTGGCGGAATGATCCGTTCCGGACGTGAACGAGTGTGGTTCACCAGTTCGAGGGATACCGGGTCGTTTCGAGGCCGTTCGGTCACACAGTGTGGTGTGTCGCGGTAGGCGAAAGTCGCCGGAAATGGCGGACCGGTCGCCCTTAGGCTGGACGCATGACCACGACGGGGGAAGAGCATGCCAGGGGACTGACCGGTCCCTGGTGGTGGGCCAGGTGGCGCAGTGCGGTGCTCGACGGGAGTCTCGCGCTGGCGTCCGCCGTGGAGTGCGGTGCGGAGGGGGTGTCGTTCGCCCGGGACGCGGGGATCCCGCTGTGGGTGGGGGTCCTGTTCGGGGTGATCGCCGGTTCGGCGCTGCTGGTGCGGCGCCAGTGGCCGATCGCCGTCGTGCTGGTCGCCATCGCGATCACGCCGGCCCAGATGGGCTTCCTGATGGGCGTCGTCGGCCTGTACACGCTGGCCTCGTGCGAGCTGCCGCGGCGGATCATCGGCGGGCTGGCGGGGATGTCGCTGCTGGGCACGATGATCGTGACGTTCGTACGGGTGCGGCAGAGCACGGCGCGCGGGGATCTGACGCTCGGCGACTGGTTCGTGCCGTTCGCGGCGGTGACGACGTCGTTGGGGCTGACGGCTCCGCCGTTGCTGTTCGGGCTGTACGTGGGGGCGCGGCGGCGGTTGATGGAGAGCCTGCGGGAGCGGGCGGACAGCCTGGAGCGGGAACTCCAGTTGCTCGCGGAGCGGGCGGAGGAGCGGGCCGAGTGGGCGCGGGGCGAGGAGCGGACCCGGATCGCGCGGGAGATGCATGACGTCGTCGCGCACCGGGTGAGTCTGATGGTGGTGCATGCGGCTGCTCTGCAGGCCGTCGCCCGGAAGGATCCGGAGAAGGCTGTGCGGAACGCGGCGCTGGTGGGGGACATGGGGCGGCAGGCGCTGACCGAGTTGCGGGAGATGCTCGGGGTGTTGCGGGCCGGTGAGGACGTGGCGGGCGGCAGGCCGGTCGCGGGGGTGCCGTTGGCGGCGGTGGGGGAGGCGGCCGCGGCCGCGGCTTCGCGGGCCGTGGCGGAGGACGGGCCCTGTCTGTCGGAGCTGGACGAGTTGATCGGGCAGTCGGCGGCGGCGGGGATGGTCGTGGAGTTGTCGGTGATGGGGGAGGTGCGGTCGTATGCGGCGCAGGTCGAGCAGACGGCGTACCGGGTGGTGCAGGAGGCGTTGACGAACGTCCACAAGCATGCGGCGGGTGCGAAGACGCATGTGCGGTTGGCGCATCGGGTGTCGGAGATCGCGATGCAGGTGGAGAACGAGGCGCCGCCGGAGCCGGGTTCCGCGTCGGCGGCACGGCTGCCGTCGGGCGGGAACGGTCTGGTGGGGATGCGGGAGCGGGTCGCGGCGCTGGGCGGCGTGTTCGTGTCGGGTCCGACGGATGCGGGGGGTTTCCGGGTGTCGGCGGTGATTCCGGCGGCGTAGGCGCCTGCCCGGGGGCTGCCCCGCTCCCGTGTGTCAGCCGGCAGTGAGGCGTACGGGTTCGATGCCGGTGATGAGGGTGGTGAGGGCGTGGTCGATGTCGGGGCCGACGTACCAGTCGCCGGTGTGGTCGAGGGTGTAGACGCGGCCTTCGGCGTCGATGGCGAGGGCGGCGGCGGTGTCGGTCTCCTCGCCGAGGGGACACAGTTCGGTGCCGAGGGCGCGGCCGAGGTCGCCGAGGGTGCGGGCGAGGTGGCGGCCGTGCAGGGGGTCGAGGTGGAGGGTGGCGGGGGCGATCTGCCGGCCGGGACCGCCCGGGGTGACGCGCAGGCCGCCGAATTCGGCCCAGGCCTCGACGGCGGCGGGGAAGACGGTGTGCCGGTGTCCGGCGGGTGAGACGTGATCGCGCAGGGCGTCGGCCCAGATCTCGGCCTGCTTTATGTCCCAGCGTCCGGGTTGCCAGCCGGCGGCGCGCAGGGCGGCGTCGACGGGGACGGGGAAGCGTGGTCCGGGTGCCCCGTGCTCGGCGTGCTGGGCGAGCTTCGGGGTGGTGGCGCGGTCGGGGTGCATCTGCCCTTCGTTCGTCGTGCCGGCGGTGGTGCGGCGGGGGTACTGGGGTTGGCGGCGGTTTGCGGCCGTCGGTTGCCGCGGGTCAGCCGTCGGTTGCCGTGGGGTCGACGACGTGGACGCCGAAGTGGGCGCTGAGGGCGGTACAGGCGCGGCAGGGGGCGGCGAAGCTGCCGTGGAGGGGGTCGCCGTCCTCGCGTATGCGGCGGGCGGTGAGCTTGGCGTGTTTGAGGGCTTTGCGGGCTTCGCCGTTGGTCATGGGTTTGCGGGCGGCGCGTTTGCTGCGGGTGGCGTCGGCGGCGCTGATGTGCCGGGAGATGAGGATGGTTTCGGCGCAGCGGCCGGTGAAGCGGTCGCGCTGGGCGCTGGTGAGGGTGTCGAGGAAGTCCTGGACGAGGGGGTGCAGGGCGGGGGGTGTGTCGCCGCGGGCGGCGGTGCCGGTGAGGGTGGCGCCGCGGACGGAGAGGGCGGCGGCGACGGTGGGCAGGATGCCGTCGCGCCGGTGACGGAGCGTGGGGGCGGCGGGTGTGCCGGTGCCGCTCCAGCCGATACGAGGGTCGCCGGCCCGCACGTCGGTACCTCCGGTGTGCAAGGTATTCATGATCGTTTTCCCCTCCCGGGCCTCCCTCGAAGGACACAGAGTGCCAAATGCCGTGGCTGGTGCGGAAGCTGGGGCGGCGCGACACGCCCGGGTCCGGGCTGGTCGTCACGGTGGGGTGACGGCGGGTGACGGAAGCGGAGGGGTGGTTTCCCCGGGATGCGGTGGGCCGGTGACCGTGGTGCGCGTACCGCATAGGCTGTCGCCATCCGCGATCGAACCGCCGCTTAGGGCCAGAGAGAACGCCGCAGGGGGCAACCGCCATGACGACAGGTCGGCTCGGGCAGCAAGCCGCGCCACCGAACGCGGCCTACGCCGGGCAGGTCGTGCACTTCCCGGATCCGGTCCGGGCGGCGCGTCACCCGAGAGGAGTACGGGTCGACGAGCGCGGTTACCCGGATTTCTCGCCGTACGCGCGCGTGGCGGTGGAGATCGCCGAGCCGCCGGACGGGTTCGGGGTCGACGAGCTGCGGCTGACGGACTACGTGTCGGCGAACGCGGCCTTGGCCGCGGCGGAACACGAGTTGTGGGACACGGTGCCGGATGTGGCGACGCCGCACGGCTGGACGTGGCACCACGCGCCGGGTTCGCGGCGGCTGGAGCTGATTCCGGTCGAGGTGAAGGCGTTGCTGCGGCATCACGGCGGGATCGCCACGGCGCCGGTGGACCACGGCAAGCGGGGCACGCGACCGTTGCAGGAGACGCGGCCGGCGCATTTCGGGCTGCCGAAGTCGGGTGTGGCGGTGACGGAGGCGCAGGTGCAGGGCGTCGAGGAGGACCTCGGCTACCGGCTGCCGGGCGCGTACCGCTCGTTCTTGAAGGCGGCGGGCGGTTGTGCGCCGGTGGGTACGGCGCTGGACGCCGAGTTGGGCCTGCTGGTGGACCAGCCGTTCTTCACGGTGCGGGACGAGGCGGCGGTCAACGACCTGGTGTACGTGAACAAGTGCCTGCGTGACCATCTGACGAAGGACTACCTGGGGGTCGCGTTCGTGCAGGGCGGTCTGCTCGCGGTGAAGGTGAAGGGCGAGCGGCTGGGTTCGGTGTGGTTCTGCGCGTACGACGATGCGCGTGACGTCGATCCGTCGTGGTCGCCGGCGGAGCGGGTGGAGCGGTTGCTGCTGCCGGCGGGTGACGACTTCGACTCGTTCCTGTCCCGGCTGGCGGGCAGTCCGCCGGAGTTGGAGACGGTGGCGAATCTGATGGTCGACGGTGGTTTCGCCCATGTCGTCCCGGTGTCTTCCGGTTCGGCGTCGTCCGGTCCGGTGGGGGAGTGAGCTTCAGGCGATGGTGACCTACGCGCAGGCGCAGGAGCGCGCCGAGGAGTGGATCAACGGTGACGTGCCCGCGTACCAGCATCGTGAGGTGCGGGTGCGGGAGTTCGAGCTGGGTTTCGTGGTGTGGGGCGAGGACCGGGCGGAGGGCCCGCGTTCGGACGCCGGCGCGCAGCGGCTCGTGATCGCCCGGGACAGCGGGGAGGCGACGCTGTGGCCCGCGCTGCCGGTGGGTGAGGTGATCCGCCGCTTCGAGGAGGAGTACGGCGGTCCCGACGGCCCGCAGGACGCGGCCGCGGCGCCGGCGCCCGCCCGTGTCGACCTGAACCAGACGTCGTTCCTGCTGACTCCTCCCGAGTGGTTGCAGGAGGCGGCGGACAAACTGGGCATCGGGGACCGGCGTCCGGAGGCCGCCGGGGAGGGCGTGGGTGCTGCGTCCGGTGGGGGCGTGAGTTCTGGTGCCGGTGCAGGTGCCGGTGGCAGTGGCAGTGCGGGGGCTGGGGCTTCGTCCGGTGGAGGGGCACTGGCGCAGACGCAGGCCGGGGTGCCGACGGGGGCCTCCGGTGCACCTGCACCTGCTGCACCTGCTGCACCCGGCGTGTCCGGTGCACCCGGCGTGTCCGGTGTATCCGGTCCGCCCGGGGCGGTCGCTCCTGCGGGTGCGCCTCCTGCGGAGGTGCCGTTGGGTGCCACGCCGTGGGCCGGTACCGATACGAACGGGGGTTCCGGTGAGGACGACCGTTCCGTTCCGCTGCCCGCGACGGTGTTCGCGCCGCCCCTGAGCGAATCCGCAGCGCCTCCCCGGCCGCCGGTGTCCACGCCGGACGCGAAGACGGCGCTGATGTCGGGGGGCAGCCAGCTGCCGCCCACGGCGGTCGCGCCGGCGCTCGGCACTTCGAACGTGCCGGGAGCACAGGGCTTTCCGCCGGGCGCGCAAGCAGGACCGTCCGCCCCGGCCGGTGTGCCGGGCGCTGCGCAGGGCAGCACGCCCCCGCCCCCGCCGCCCGGCACTCCGCCGTACGGCTACCCGCAGGCTCCGGGCGCGCCCGGCACGCCTGCGCCGGGCGTACCCGCCTACCAGCCGGCGCCCGGCACCCCGCTCCCGCCTCCCGGTGCGCCGGGTGCGCCGGGTGCCCCGCAGTTCAGTACGCCTCCCCCCGTGCCTCCGGGCGCCCCGCAGGGCAGCACGCCCCCGCCCGCGCCTGCGGATGCCCCTTCGTACGGCTATCCGCAGGGTGCCCCGGGCTACGGCTACCCGCAGGGGCCGGGCGGTGCGCCGAACGCGCCGCAGGCCCCGGCGGACCCGGGTACGTCCGGGCGGCAGCTCGCGCCGAACGCGGGGGACATCGCGGACGCCGCGACGAGCAAGGCCGCGCCGCCGCCGAAGAGGGCGCGCGGCGGAGCGGGTGCGCCGCCCCCGCCGCCGGGCGCCCCGGGAACGCCGGGTGCACGCCCGGGGAGTGCGCCGCCGCCCCCGCCGGGTGCGTCTGCGGGTGCGTACGCGCCGACGCAGTTCGCGCCGGCGCTCGGGCCGGAGGGGATCGCGGGTCCGGGCGCGCCGGGCGCGCAGGCGGGTCCGGCGGGTCCGGGTGCGCCGCAGCCTCCGGGCACCCCCAACCCGCCCGCCGCGCCTGCGGGCAATGTGCACCACGCGGCCACGGTGCTGGCCGATCCCAGCCAGTTGGGCGGGGGTACGCCACCCGCACCCGGCGCGCCGCAGCCTCCGGGCGCTCCCGGGGCTCCTGGTGCCCCGGCGCGCCGCAGCCTCCCGGCGCTCCTGTCGGTCCTGGCGCGCCCGGTGGCGGCCGGGGTGCCGTGCACCACGCGGAGACCGTGCTGGCCGCGCCGCCGGTGGCGGGGCCGGGCGCGCCTCCGCCGCCGCCCGCCCCCGGCGCGCCGGGCGCCCCCGGTATGCCGCCGGGCGGACCCGTTCCCGGGCAGCAGCCGGCGTACGGGTATCCGCAGCAGGGGCAGCCCACGGTCGGCCCCGGGTATCAGGCCGTGCTGCGCTACCGCGCGCAGGACGGCTCGGAGCAGCAGCTGATCCGGCGGTCGGCGCCGGGCACGCCGCACCCGGAGTGGCAGATCTTCCATGAGCTGCGGGTGATGAACGTGCCGCCGGACCAGGTGCTGGAGCTGCACACGGAGCTGGAGTCGTGCGAGCTGCCGGGCGCCTACTGTGCGCGGATGATCCGGGAGCAGTGGCCGCAGGCGCGGATCGCGAGCATCGCGCCGTACGGCACGGACCACGCGAGCCGGCAGCAGGGCATGCAGCAGTTGCTGGCGCATCAGGGTGAATTGCACCAGGTGGCGGACGGGCCCGCCCGGCCCGCTCCGGTGCGGGCGCCGCTGCCGCCGGTGCAGGCCGCGCCGCCGGTTGCGCCGGAGGGGATCGCACAGGAGCTGGCGGCGGCGTTCGGGCCGGGGGTCTTCCGGTTCGAGCAGCAGGCGGTGTCGCGGCAGGGCGTGCCGCCCGTCGTGGCGCACACGCTGGTCGTGGCCGGTCTGCCGGTGGACATGGGCCCGTTCTTCTGGGCGCAGGCCCAGCCGGGCCGGCCGGTGCCGACGCTGGCGGAGCTGGCGGCCGAGCGCGGGGTGCAGCCGGCGGCGGACGCGGGCTCGTACCTGGTGATGGGCACCGACTTCGGCAAGGCGATCTGTGTGCAGTACGGCACGGCGAACATCGTGGCCGTCCCCGTGGAGGCGGGTCCGGGCGGTGCTCCGGTGCCGCCGCAGTTCGTGAACACCGGGCTGCCGGAGTTCGCGCGCTGCCTGGCGCTGCTGGGCCGGATGTGGCGGCTCAGGTTCGGCCTGAACCAGGAGCAGGCGGGCCGCTGGACCGTCGACTTCCAGGCGCAGCTGGCCGCCCTGGACCCGGCGGCGCTCGGTTCGCCGGAGAGCTGGTGGTCGGTGCTGCTGGAGCAGATGTGGGACGGCCTGCTGTAGCGCGGGCCGCCCGGGAGTGAGCAGCGAAGTGCCCTTCACGCGTGCGTGAAGGGCACTTCGGCGTATCGCTGCCGCACGATCGGGCGGTTGCGCGTGGCGGTGCGCGTATTCGAGCGTGACGCGAGTGCGGAGTGTCGCGTTATGAACACTTCCACCCGATCCATCAAGATGTGCGCAAAATCAACCTGTCGTGCATCTCCGGTGGAGAGGGGTTCCCAGGGTGAGCAGTGCATCGATGCCGCCGCACGGCTTCACGACCGTCCGGGGGCGCGGCTACCGTCCCGATCAGGTGGAGGCCTTCCTGCAGGCGCTGTCGAACGACCGGGACGCCGCGTGGGAGCGGGCCGCGCGGCTGACCGTGCTCGCCCGGGAGATGGGGACGGAGGCCGCGCGCATGCGCGAGGTCGTCGCCCGGCTCGAGCCGCAGACGTACGAGGCGCTCGGTGAGGGCGCGGCGCGCATGTACCAGGTCGTGCTGGAAGAGGCGGCGGATCTCCGGGAGCGCACGCGGCGCGAGGCGGGCGAGCAGGTCGCGCAGGCCGAGGCGTACGCCGAGAGGGTACGCCGGGAGGCGCAGGAAGCCGCGGACGCGCTGCGCGCGGAAGCCGACGAATACGCCGACCAGAGGCTTCTCGCCGCGCACGCCGAGTCCGACGACCTGCGTATCAGTGCCCGGCGCGCGGTGAAACAAGGGCGCGCAGAGGCACTCGCGACGGTGCGTGAAGTGCGGCAGCGCACCACCGGCAGGCTCGCCGAGCAGTCCCGGAAGCAGGCCGAGCGGTGGGCCGAGGCCGAGCGGGTGGCGGCCGAACGGGCCGCCGCGCTGGACGCCGGGTTCGCCGAGCGGATGAGCCGGGCGGAGGCCGCGCTGTTCGAGGCCGAGCGGGCCCTCGAGGAGGCCGGGGAGGCGGCGCGCCGCAGCCTGGAGGAGGCACGCGCGCGTGCCGTCGAGATCATCGCCGACGCGCGCGTGCGCGAAGAGCGCATCGCCCTGGAGACGGAACAGGTGCTGCGCGAGCACGGCGAGACCTGGGACGTGGTGCGCGCGCAGATGGACAGCGTGCAGAACAGCCTGACGATGCTGACGGGACGGGCGGCGGACTAGCGGCGTACCAGCGGCGTACGAGCGGTGCAGAGGCGGCGGACCGGCGGCGGACCGGCGGCGCACGGGTGCCGGAGCGGTGGCGGACGGGCGCCGGGCCGGGGGAGCCCGGCCCGGGCCCGGCACCGCCCTCCTCTCCCGGCGCCACGGGAGCCCGGCGGCCGGCGCCGGTTCACGCGCGGCCGCGTGCCCGGTGCTGTTCTGCCACCACCGCTGCCATCAGCTCGGCGTCGAGGGCGGAGGCGTCGGCGAGGCGGGCCGAGGCGGTCAGGGAGTTGAGGAGGGTCTTGGTGACCCTCAGGCCGGCCGAGGGGCGGCGGACGATGGGTTTGGCCCAGGCGTCGACGGCGGTGTCGAGTTCGTGGGCGGGGACGGTCTTCTGCAGGACGGACAGGGACGCGGCCTCCGCGGCGCCGAAGACGCGTCCGGTGAGGATGAGTTCACGGACGCGGGCGGCGCCGACCTCGCTGATCAGCCGCGGGAGCAGGCCGCCCCAGGCGGTGGGCAGCCCGAGGGCGAGTTCGGGCAGCCGGAACGTCGCGTCGTCGGCGCCGGCGCGCAGGTCGCACGCGAGGGCCAGGGCGAGGCCCGCGCCGATGGCCCGGCCCTGGACGCGGGCGATGGTGACGGCCGGGTTGGCGGTGAGCGCGTCGCAGACGCGGCGTGCCTTGGTGCCGGACAGCCGGATGCCGCTCGCCGTCGGGTCGTCGGCGAGGTGCTCGGCGAACTCGCTCCGGTCGCCGCCGAGACAGAAGTCCTCACCGGCGGCGCGGAGCACCAGGACCCTAACTGCGGGGTTCTGGTCGTCGAGGACGGCCAGCAGGTCGTCCAGCATGGCGTCGGTGACGGCGTTGCCCTGTTCGGGGGTGTTCAGCTCGATGGTCAGGACGGGACCCTGCCGCTGCGCGCGCAGGGTCTTGAGTATCCGGCCGGCCGGGAGCGCGGCGAGGGGCGGGGCGGTCGTCATGTCGTCACTTTCAGGCAGGTGGCACGTCTGAAGACCATACGAGGGGCGTAGACGGGCGGCTCGGTCGGCCGCAACGCGGGGAAACGGCGCAGCACTTCGGTGAGCAGGACGCGCGCCTCGAGCCGCGCGAGTCCCGCGCCCAGGCAGTAGTGGGCGCCGCCGCCGAAGGTGAGGTGGCTGCCGCGGCGCCGGATGTCGAAGACGTGGGGTTCGGCGTTGCGGCGGGGGTCGTGGTTCGCGGCGCCGTACAGGACGTGGACGGTGGTGTCCTTCGGGACGGGGACGCCCGCGAGGACGGTGTCCTCGGCGGCGAAACGGGAGTTGAGGTGGATCGGCGGGTCGTAGCGCAGGACCTCGTCGATGGCGTCGTCGAGGTGCTCGGGGTGGCGGCGCAGCCGCTCCGCGTGCGCGGGTTCGCCGGTCAGGAACCAGACGGCGTTGGTCAGCAGGGTCGCCGTGGTCTCCAGGGAGGCGATGGTGATGAACATCGTCAGGTCGTAGAGCATCTGGTCGGCGGCCGCGCGGTCGTCGGCGTGCACGGCGTCCCAGTAGCGGATCCAGTCGGACAGGACGTCGTTGCCCGGGTGGGTGCGCCGCTCGCTGATCAGGCGGGTGAAGAAGGCCCGCATCTCGAGGGTGGCCTCGGCCGAGACGGCCAGTTCGCTCTTGGTCGGCAGCAGTTCCTGGGCGTGCACCTGGCGGTGGGTGAAGCTCAGGATGTGGGAATGGTGCTCCTCCGGGATGGCGAGCCACTGGCCGACGGTGTGGATGGGGAGCCGTTCGCTGACCAGGCCGGCGAAGTCGGCCTCGCCCCGGGTGCGCAGTTCCTCGTCGAGGTGGTCCAGGAGCCGGGTGACGTGCGCGGTGACCTGGGGCTCCATGTCCTGCAGGGTGCGGCGGTCGAACAGGTTGCCAAGGGCCCGGCGTTGACTCGTGTGAACAGGTGCGTTGAGGCGGGAGAGGGTCCGTGTCATCTCCTGTGTGGCAGGCGCATGCCAACGTTCGGCATCGGGCTGGCGCTCCTGCCAGGCGAAGTCCGGGGTCAGCCAGGTCCTGCCGCGCAGGACCTGGCTGCAGGCCTCGAATCCGGTGACGAAGAAGCCGCCCCAGGGGGCGGGGACCACGTCACCCAGGGCGCGCAAGTCGTCCCAGACGGGCAGGGGGTTGGCCTGCCCCTCGGGGGAACGCAGGCGACGCAGAAGGGAGATGACGGCTCGGCGGTTCGTGGTGGTGCCGCGTATGTCGCCGACGGCGGTCACGCGAAGCTCCTTCGTGGCTGGGCGCTACCGATACCGCCGGAACCTACCCTTCCCCCCTCCTGCATCATGCGCCTCTGCGTGTTGCTCCTGTCACATGCCGTGGCCGGATTTGACCGCCGTCACGTTTCCGCCACAAGTTCGCCGTCCGGTTCCGCGTCATACGCGGAAAATGTCCAGGAACGAACTCCAGAAGCCCTTCTTCCTGGACGGTTCCTGGCCGGCGGAGGAAGCGGCCGGCGCCATCGGGTGCGGCTGCTCCGCCGGGGCGTGGGCCGACCGGTTCTGGACCTGCGCCGCCATCCGGGTGGCCGGAGTCGGGCTGAACGCCACCGGCATGGTGGCGAGCGCCCGGTGGAAGGGGCCCGGTCGCCACTGGAGGTCCTTCTCCGGTACGGCCAGGGTCAGGTCGGGCAGTGCGTTCAGGAGCCGCTCGACCGCCGTGACCGCGATGACCTGCGCCGGGTCCTTGGCCGGGCAGGCGTGCGGGCCCGCGCCCCAGGCCAGGTGGGCGCCCTTGCCGTGGGCACGGCGGGCCTCGGTGAGCACGGGGTCGCTGTTGGCGGCGGCGAAGCTGATGACGACCGGAGTGCCCGTCTCGGCCACCACGCCCCCGAGGTCGACGTCCTGGACCGGGTAGTGAGTGGCGTAGTTGGCGATCGGCGTCTGGTGCCAGAGCACGTGGTCGATGGCCTCCTCGACGAGCATGCCGGCGCCGTGGCCGTCGTCGTCGGGCGTGAGCAGCAGGAGCAGGGCGTTGCCGATGAGGTTGCGCTCGGGTTCGACACCGGCGCCCATCAGCATCACCAGCTGGTCCTTCAGCTCCTCGTCGGTCAGGCCCGCCGGGTGCTGGATGAGCCAGGAGGTGACGTCGTCGCCGGGCCGGCGGCGCTTGAGGGCGATCAGCGCCATGAGGCAGGCGGTGAGTTCCTCGTTGGCGCGCACCGCGTCCTTGCCGTCGAAGATCGCCGACATGGCGCTGGTGAGGGTGTCGCCGATGTCCGCCGGGCAGCCGAAGAGCTTGTTGAACAGCAGCAGCGGCAGCAGCTTGGCGTAGTCGTTGAGCAGGTCGGCCCGGCCGCGCTCGCTGAACTGGTCGATCAGGTAGTCGGCGATCGGCTCGACGTCGCGGCGGATGCGGCTGATGTTGAGCCGGGCGAGGCTGTCGGTGACGGCCTTGCGCAGCCGCAGGTGCACGGAGCCGTCCGTGAACAGGCAGTTGGGCCGGTACGCCATCATCGGCAGGACCGGGTTGTCCAGGCCGATGCGCCCTTCGTTCAGAGCCTTCCAGCGGCGTGCGTCGCGGGCGAAGAGAGTGGGGTTCTGCAGGACGCGCAGTGCCGTCTCGTACCCGACGACCAGGGTGGCGTCGACGCCGGGCGCGAGTTCTACGGGTCCGGCCGCGCCGTGCGCGCGCAGCCGGTCGTAGACCTGGTGCGGGTCGGCGGCGAACGCGGCGTCGTGCATGGGGCATCTGCCACCGACGGCGGCGGATGCGATCGGGCTGTCCATGAAACTGATTCCTCCAGTTCCCGGCCCGGTGGCCGGGAGTGGGCTAAAGGCCGGTCAGGCCGCGCGGTCCAGCAGATGACGGACCAGCGCGATCAGCGCGTGGCCGGAGGACTGCCGGTCGCGGGCGTCGCAGTAGACGACCGGGGTGTCCGGGAGCAGGTCGAGCGCCTCGCGGACCTCCGCCTCCGCGTAGACCCGGTCGGCCTGGAAGGTGTTGACGGCGATGGCGTACTCCAGCCCGTAGCTCTCGATGAGGTCGATGACGGGGAACGTCTCCTCCAGCCGGCCGGGGTCGACCAGCAGCAGGGCGCCGAGCGCGCCGCGGGCCATGTCCTCCCACAGCTGCATGAACCGCTGCTGGCCCGGGGTGCCGAACAGGTACAGCACGAGTTCGTCGCTCAGCGTCAGCCGGCCGAAGTCGAGCGCCACGGTGGTCGTGGTCTTGTCCGTCACGCCCCGGAGGTCGTCCACGTGGAGCGACGCCTGCGTCATCTTCTCCTCGGTGCGCAGCGGGGTGATCTCCGACAGCGAGCCGATGAAGGTCGTCTTGCCCACGGCGAAGTGCCCGACCACCAGGATCTTCGCCGCGCTGGTCACCGCGCTGGAGACGTAGATGGATCCGCCTGCCGTCTCAGCCGATGAGGGATTGGAGTCCATTCAGAACCTTTTCGAGGGTCGCTCTGTCTACGTTCTGGTGTCGGGGCGGCTCGGCGCGCAGCAGCAGGTGCCCCTGGGCCGATAAATCGGTCAGCAGCAGCCGGACGACACCGACGGGCAGTTCGAGGTGTCCGGCCACCTCGGCGACGGACAGGTATCCCCCGGAACACAGCTCCCAGATCGCCCTCACCTCGGGGCCGGCCCCCAGCGGAGGGGTCCGCTCGGGAGCCAGGGTGACGAGGGTGTGCAGGGCCAGGTCCTCGGAGGTGGGCAGGCTCCGGCCGCCGGTGATGACGTAGGAGCGGACGAAGTCGCTGGTGACTGCTTCCTCTCCGGGCGTCCTCATGAGAGGGCACCGTGATCCGAGCGGGGCGCGACGCTCATCGCCTTGCTGAGGGCGTTCACCGTCTTCTGCATCCGGAACGACATCGCCTCCATGTCGACGTCCAGTGCGGCCGAGACGGCCAGGTAGGCGCCTTGTCCGGCGGCGATGAGGAAGATCCACCCGCCGTCGTACTCCAGCAGCGTCTGCTTCCAGATCCCGTGACCCGCTCCGACGAACCCGGCGACGGCACGGCTGAGCGACTGCATCGAACTCATCGCGGCCGCGTTGGTCTCCGCGTCGTCCCGGCTGATCCCGTCCGAGCGTTGCAGGAGCAGGCCGTCGCCCGAGACGAGGATCGCGTGGCGGGCCCCGCGCACCTCGAGCACGTCGTTCAGCACCCACGACAGGTCGGTGTTCACTGCTTCTGAGGTCCTTCCGTGGTGTTCGTGTCCCGTCCGAGCTGCGTTCCGCGGGCGAACGCTCCGATGCGCGACGCCGTCACCTCGCTGGCCGGTTCGAACGCGCCTTCGTTTGCGGCGGACGCGGCGTCGGGCACGGCCGCCACCGACACGGGGCCCTTGCGCCGCCGGCGCTTGGGCAGGCCGCCCTGCGTGGTGCCCACCACGTGCGAGGGACCCACGACAGGGACCGGCGCCAGCCGCTGCGGGACGACGGCTTCTTCGGCGCTGGTCTCCTGGACGGGCTCGGGTTGCGGGACGTCGGGTGTCAGGAGGCCCTCCGGGACACGGATCACTGCGCGTACACCGCCGTAGGGCGAGACCGAACCGACGGACACGGCGAAGCCGTAGCGGGCGGCGAGCATGCCGCAGACGGCGAAGCCGAACCGGGGCGGGTCACCGAGCGCGGTGATGTCCACGGGGCGGTCGGGGGACAGCAGGGCGGCGGCGCGGTCCTTGGTCTCCTGGTCCATGCCGAGGCCCGCGTCGTCGACGATGAAGCACACGCCGGTGGGCACGGCCTGGATGTTGACCTCGACCGGCGTGCCGGGGGCGCTGTAGTTGGTCGCGTTGTCCAGCAGCTCGGCGAGGACGACGGCCACCGGTTCCACGGCCTTGCTCGCGATGGAGATGTTGACCTGGGAGTGGACGCCGACGCGGCTGAAGTCCTTGATCCGGCCCTGGGCGCTGCGGGCGACGTCGTAGACGCCGGCGGCGCTGTCGCGACGGCCCAGCCAGCCGCCGCACAGCACCGAGATGCCCTTGGCGCGGCGGCTGAACTGGCCGCCGGTGTGGTCGACGGACATCAGGTCGGCGAGCACACCCGCGTCGTCGCCGTACTTCTTCAGCAGCCCGTCCAGCAGGACCTGCTGTTCCTCGGCGAGGGACTGCAGGGTGCCCATCGCGGACTTCAGCACGGCCTTGGTCGCCGACTCGGCGTCCGCGCGGACGCCGGCGAGAGCGTGGTCGTGCTGCTCGTTCAACGCCGCGATGTGCGCATGGAGTTGGCCGGCCTCGCCGCGGGCGGCGGTGATGCCCGCTTCGAGGTCGTTCCGCTTTCTTCGGAGAGCCAGGTTGGTTCTCCGGGCCCGCAGCACTGCGATCACCGCAGCGACGAGCACAACAATCAAGATCCACAGCAGTGGATCTTGGATCAATGACGTCATGAGACTCTCTTCAAGTCGCGTCGCGCGGGGAAGCAGGCTCCAGTCCTACAGGCGGACCAACATCCACTCCTTTGCGACGGGGCCTTGCAGACTGCCCCCGCGCGCGTCACCATGACGCGCCGTCAGCCTACCGAAAAGTGGCATGATCGTATCAGTCATATGACATCAACAAGCTTGCGTCGGCGGGTGTTTAACTGGTCGTCACCGAATGCGCACACGGCTCGGCGACGGAGACGGCGTCGGGTTCCCGGCTAACTGCCCCTGCGCACCGCCCCCGCCAGGATCCATCCCTCCACCGCCTCGTACTGGTGCCGCTGCCGCTCCGCCTTCGCGCGGCCCGAGGCCACCGTGCCGAGCCAGCCGAAGAGGAAGCCGGCCGGGATGGAGACGATGCCGGTCGTGGTGAACGGGAACCAGTTGAAGTCGGCGTGCGGGAACGCCGCGAGGGGGGAGCCGGAGACCAGATTGGTGCCCGGCATGAGCAGCAGCACGGTCAGCGAGCCCCCGATCAGCGTGGCCAGCAGCCCGCCGCGGGTGTAGCGGCGCCAGAACAGGCCGTAGACCAGGGCGGGCGCGATGGCGGAGGCGCCCAGGCAGAAGGAGAGCGTCACCAGGGGCTGCAGGTTGTGGCGCTCCACCAGGGTGGCGAGCAGGATCGTCGGCACACCGATGGCGAGCGCCGACACGCGCGCGAGGGCCATCTCGCGCCGGGGCGGCATCTCCTGCACGCGCGCGGAGAGGACGTCGTGGGCGAGGGAGTTGGCACAGGCGAGGATCATCCCGGCCACCGAGGCGAGCAGGGTCAGGAAGATCGCGGTGGTGACCATGGTGAACAGGAAGGTCTCCGTGGCCGACACGTCCGTGCCGAGGGCCGCCCGGGAGCCCAGCAGGTAGGCCGTGTTGCCCTGCGGATCGGCCCCGGCGATCACGGTGCGGCCGAGCAGCGCGGTGGCGCCGAATCCGACCACCGTGATGACCAGCACGAACAGGGCGACGATCGACACCGCCCAGGACATCGAGCGGCGCACCTGACGGGCGCTGGAGGCGGTGTACATGCGCATGGTGATGTGCGGCAGACAGGCACCGCCGAGGACCACGGTCAGCTCGGAGGCGATCATGTCGAGGCGGGAGCGGGTCCCGGTGCCGAACTCCAGCCCGGAGCGCAGGAAGGCCGGACCGGCCCCGCTGTGCCGGGCGGCCGCGGCGAACAGGGCGCCCGGGTCCCAGTCGAAGCGGCGCAGGATCAGTACGGCGACCAGGGCGCCGGAGCCGACCAGCGTCACGATCTTCAGGATCTGGATGAGGGCGGTGCCCTTCATGCCGCCGATCGCCGCGTAGGCGATCATCAGGGCGCCCAGCGCGACGACGCACGCGGTCTTCAGCGACTCGTCGGTGAAGCCGAGGATGAACGCCATCAGCTGCCCGGTCCCGGCGAGCTGGACCAGCATCAGCGGCAGCAGGGCGGCGATCGTCACCGCGCAGGCCGTGATGCGCACACAGCGGCCCGGCAGCCGGCGGGCGAGCGCGTCGCCCATGGTGAACCGGCCCGCGTTGCGCAGCGGTTCGGCCAGCAGGAACATCAGCAGCATCAGCGACAGCGCCGTACTGAGCGCGAGCACGACCCCGTCGTAGCCGCACAGGGCGATCACCCCGCCAGTGCCGAGGACGGTGGCCGCCGAGATGTAGTCGCCGGCGATGGCGAGGCCGTTGCGCAGCGGGGACAGGGAGCCGTAGCCGGTGTAGAACTCGTCGAGGTCGTCGCGGTCGGGGCCGGTCATCACGCACAGCAGCAGGGTCACCGTGGCGACCGTGGAGAAGGCGACCAGGGACATCGTCTGGGCCCGGCCGCTGAAACCGGTGAGGCCCCACACGGCGGGGGAGACGGCGGCCGCGCTCATCGCACCGCTCCGCGCCGGGCGTCCAGCGCGGCCTCCGCGCGGATGCGGTCCGCGAGCGGATCGACGTGCACGCGCGCGGTGTGCTCGTACAGCGCGATCGCGAGCCAGGTGACGGGCAGTTGGAGCAGGGCGAGCAGCAGGCCGGCCGGGATGCCGTCGGCGACCGTGCGCGTCATCACGCCAGGCGCGCACGCCGACAGGACCAGGAACAGCGTGAAGTAGCCCAGCGCGGTGAGCGTGGCGGTACGCCGGTGCCAGCGGTAGGCGCTGCGCAGGACCCGCAGGTCGCTGTGGTGGCCGACGGGCGCACGGGACGGCCTGCAGCGGGCCGGGGGCGGTTCCGGCGCCGGGGGCTGCCAGGGGTAGGTGAGAGGGGTGGGGCGCGGCGGGTCGTACGCCGGATGAGGCCGCCGGTCGTGGGGCGGCGGCGGGTCGTACCGCGAAGGGAACGAGTCGTACGGCGAAGGCGGCGGGTCGTACGGCGAAGGGGACGCGTCGTAAGGCCAAGGGGAGGGGCGGCGCGGCGGACGGGGTGGATCGTAGGGCGTGTGTGGGGGGTGCGGCGGGTCGTGGAACATCCCGGGGCTCCTTGCGTGGCTCGGGTCCGTGGCGGCGGACCGCAGGGAGGTGGGGGGTGTGGAGCCACGCACGCTACTCGCGGGTCCCGAGCCGTGCGGCGTTTTCACCAAACTGGGCGGTCGGTATGCGCTTACTTCGCAAAAACGTTTCCGACCTGGGGTGTTACCCGCGTTAACCGCGCTCTGCCGGCAACTGCGCGTGCCCGCTCACTCGCCCCGGACCGGGAACCGCCGCGGCGCCAGGAGCAGCAGCACCAGGAACGCCAGTGCCGCCGCGCCGGCCGCGCCGAGGTACACCGCGTGCACCGCGTCGGCGATCGCCCGCCGGGTCGCCTCCGGGGCCGTACCGGCGTTCAACGCGCGCGTGACGGAGTCCAGGTCGCCCGCGCCGCCCAGCCGTGCGGCCAGCACCCCGTTGGCGACGGCGCCGAACAGCGAGGCGCCCAGGGTCTGTCCGGTCTGCCGGCAGAACAGCACGGACGCGGTCGTGGTGCCCCGCTCCGACCAGCCCACCGTCGACTGCACACCGACGATCAGCGGCAGCTGGAACAGGCCCAGCGCGCCGCCCAGCAGCAGCATCAGCAGCGTCGGCTGCCACCACGACCCGGGATACGGCAGGAACGGGAACGCGAACAGGATCAGCGCCGCCAGGCCGATGCCGAGCAGCGCGGTGTCGCGGAAGCCGATACGGCGGTAGACGTGCTGGCTGAGCGCCGCCGACACCGGCCAGCTCAGTGTCCACACCGACAGCACGAATCCGGCGGCCACGGGCGCGAGTCCGAGCACCGACTGGGCGTACGTCGGCAGGAACACGCTCGGCGCCACCATGAGCAGTCCCAGCGCGCCGAGCGCCAGATTGACGGCCGCGATCGTCCGGCGCCGCCACACCCACCCCGGGATGACCGGCTGCGCGGCCCGCCGCTCCACCACGACCACGAGCCCGGTCAGTGCCAGGCCGGCCGCGAACAGCGCCAGCGACGGCGCCGACAGCCACGGCCAGGCGACCCCGCCCTGCACCAGCGCGGTCAGCAGCACCCCGCCGGCCGCGAACACCGCGAGCGCGCCGGCCCAGTCCACACGCGCGCGTGCCGTGGTGCCCGCGTCCTTCGGCTTCACCCGCTGCGGCTCGTGCAGATGGCGGACGATCAGCCACAGCGCGGCGGCTCCGATCGGCAGGTTGACCAGGAAGATCCAGCGCCAGTCGGCGTACGCGGCGAGTACCCCGCCGAGCCCCGGCCCGGCGATCGCCGACACCGCCCACACCGTGGACAGCTTCGACTGGATCTTCGGGCGTTCCTCGAGCGGATACAGATCCGCGGCCAGCGTCTGCACGGTGCCCTGCAACGCGCCGCCGCCCAGGCCCTGCACGACCCGGAAGGCGATCAGCGCCGCCATGTTCCAGGCCGCCGCGCACACCAGCGAGCCCAGCAGGAACACGGCCGCGCCCACCACGAGGACGGGCTTGCGGCCGAAGGTGTCGGACAGCTTGCCGTAGACGGGGAGCGAGACGGTGACGGCGAGCAGATAGCCCGAGAACAGCCAGGAGAAGACGGAGAACCCGCCGAGGTCGCCGACGATCTGCGGCACGGCCGTGGAGACGATGGTGGAGTCGAGCGCCGCCAGCGCCATCGCCAGCATCAGCGCGGCGACGACCGCCCCGCGCCGCCGGGTCTCCTGCCGTGTGCCGGTGCCGCCGCGTATCGCGGGTGTCGTACTCCCCACCGCAAACCCCTCCCCTTGGCCCACTGAGTCGTCGACCCGCTCCCCGAGTCCCTGCCCGAACCTACCCCGTGGCCCTTGCAGCTATCTGCGTCCGCGAGCGTTCCGCGACCGGCGGGACTTGACCCTGACGCAGCGGGAGGGTGGAGGCTCGACGCGTCGAAAGGTGGAGCCCGGGGCGCCGAAGGGTGGAGACGACCCCGAGAACGGGTCCGCCCGGAGGTGGAGCACCCCTAGGGGTGTCTCCGTACTACGGCCCGGGGAGGGTTCGTCCCGGCGGAGGAGGAGACGGACCGGGTCCGGTCCTTAACCTGGCTTTACGCCGCTGGGGGGCGGACGGGCGAACCGGCGAGGTGGGGTTTACCCCCCGAAAAGACGGGGCTTCGCACCAGCGCGCGGCACCGCCGCCGACCGCGAGACTCATCGACGTCAGCCGGCGCGCCACCGGGGCGCACCGCAACCACTCATCGACCTGCCGACCGACATAGGAGACATACCGTGACATCGGCTGTGACCATTCCCAGGCACGGGGGTACTGGAGGGCCTACGGCCGTTGCCGCGCGGGCGCGGCAGGTCGTGAAGGCGTACGGGGCCGGCGAGACCCGTGTCGTCGCCCTCGACCACGTCGACGTGGACATCGCCCGCGGTCAGTTCACCGCGATCATGGGCCCCTCGGGGTCCGGCAAGTCCACCCTGATGCACTGCCTCGCCGGCCTCGACACCGTCACCAGCGGGCAGATCTACCTGGACGAGACCGAAATCACCGGCCTGAAGGACAAGAAGCTCACCCAGCTGCGCCGGGACCGGATCGGCTTCATCTTCCAGGCGTTCAACCTGCTGCCGACGCTGAACGCGCTCGAGAACATCACGCTGCCCATGGACATAGCCGGCCGCAAGCCGGACAAGGCCTGGCTGGACCGGGTCGTGGAGACCGTCGGCCTCGCCGGACGCCTCAAGCACCGGCCGACCCAGCTCTCCGGCGGACAGCAGCAGCGCGTCGCCGTGGCCCGCGCGCTCGCCGCCCGCCCGGAGATCATCTTCGGGGACGAGCCGACCGGAAACCTCGACTCGCGCGCGGGCGCCGAGGTCCTGGGCTTCCTGCGCCGCTCGGTGGACGAACTCGGCCAGACCATCGTGATGGTCACGCACGACCCCGTGGCCGCCTCCTACGCGGACCGCGTGCTGTACCTCGCCGACGGCCGGATCGTCGACGAGATGTACCAGCCGACGGCCGATCAGGTCCTGGACCGCATGAAGGACTTCGACGCCCGGGGGCGTACGTCATGACCGTCCTGAAGACCTCGATGCGCAACTTCTTCGCGCACAAGGGCCGGATGGCGCTGTCGGCGGTCGCGGTCCTGCTGTCGGTGGCGTTCGTCTGCGGCACGCTGGTGTTCACCGACACCATGAACACCACCTTCGACAAGCTCTTCCAGGCCACGTCCTCGGACGTCACGGTCAGCGCGAAGGGTTCCTCCGACACCGGCGAGACGACCTCCCGCACCGGCAAGCCGCCGGTCATGCCGGCCTCCGTCGTCGGCACGGTCCGCGGCGCCCAGGGCGTGCAGAAGGCCGAGGGCACGGTGTTCTCCACCTCGGTCACCGTGATCGACGCCAAGAAGGACAAGCTGTCGCCGAGCAGCGGCGCGCCGACCATCGTGGGCAGCTGGAACGGCAACGACGCCCGCACCATGAAGATCACCTCCGGTACGGCGCCCAAGGGCCCGGACCAGGTCATGGTCGACGAGGACACCGCCGACAAGCACCACCTGAAGATCGGCTCCGACATCGGCATGATCTCGGTCGTCGGCACGCACCACGCGCGCGTGTCCGGCATCGCCGCCTTCAAGGTCACCAACCCGGGCGCGGCCATCTTCTACCTGGACACCACGACCGCCCAGCAGACCCTGGTCGGCCGGACCGGCGTCTACACCAACATCAACGTCACCGCCGCCAAGGGCGTGACGAACGACCAGCTGAAGGCGAACGTCACGGCCGCCCTCGGCCACGGCTACAAGGTGCAGACCGCCAAGGAGGTCGCCGACGCCAACCAGAAGAGCGTCAAGAGCTTCCTGAACGTCATGAAGTACGCGATGCTCGGCTTCGCCGGGATCGCCTTCCTCGTCGGCATCTTCCTGATCATCAACACCTTCTCCATGCTGGTCGCCCAGCGCACCCGCGAGATCGGCCTGATGCGCGCCATCGGCTCCTCCCGCAAGCAGGTCAACCGGTCCGTGCTGATCGAGGCGCTGCTGCTCGGCGTGATCGGCTCCGTGCTCGGCGTCGGCGCGGGCGTCGGCATCGCGGTCGGGTTGATGAAGCTCATGGGCCAGATGGGCATGCACCTGTCCACCGACGACCTGACCATCGCCTGGACGACGCCCGCCGTCGGCGTGCTCCTCGGCGTCGTGGTCACCGTCCTGGCCGCCTACCTGCCCGCCCGGCGGGCCGGCAAGATCTCCCCGATGGCCGCCCTGCGCGACGCCGGCACCCCGGCCGACGCCAAGTCCGGTGTGATCCGGGCCGTGATCGGCCTGCTCCTCACCGGCGCCGGCGGCTTCAGCCTGTACGTCGCCGGCACCGCCGACAAGGCCAAGGCCGGCTCGGGCTGGCTGGGCCTCGGCGTGGTGGCCACGCTGATCGGCTTCGTCGTCATCGGCCCGCTGCTCGCCGCCGGAGTGGTCCGCGTCCTCGGCGCGATCGTCCTGCGGATCTTCGGCCCGGTCGGGCGGATGGCCGAGCGCAACGCGCTGCGCAACCCGCGCCGCACCGGCGCCACCGGCGCGGCCCTGATGATCGGCCTCGCCCTGGTCGCCTGCCTGTCGGTGGTCGGCTCCTCCATGGTGGCCTCGGCCACCGACCAGCTCGACAAGACCGTCGGCACGGACTTCATCGTCCAGCCGGACAACCAGCAGCTCATCACCCCGCAGGCGGTCAGGCTCATCAAGGACACCCCGGGGCTCGCCCGGGTCACCGAGTACCGGCCGGCCCAGGCCGACTTCACCACCCCGGACGGCCAGACGCTCAAGGACACGGACATCACGGCCGCCGACCCGACGTACGCGACCGACCTGCGCAAGAAGACCGTCGCCGGCAACCTCAAGGACGCCTACCTGCCCGACTCGATGTCCGTCCCCGAGAAGTTCGCCAAGGCCCACGGCATCCACCTCGGCTCGAAGAACACCATCGCGTTCAAGGACGGCTCCACCGCCCGTCTGACGGTCCGCGCGATCACCAGCAGCGACGACGTGATCGACCAGGGCGCCGACTACACGTCGCTCGCCACGCTCGCCAAGTACGTGCCCGCCGACAGGATGCCGCTGGACCAGATGGTCTTCGCCACCGCCAAGGACGGACAGCAGGCGGCCGCCTACAAGGCGCTGAAGTCGGCCCTGCACGACGGCTACCCGCAGCTGACCGTGCGCGACCAGACCGACTACAAGAAGGCGCTGAAGGACCAGATCGGCCAGCTGCTGAACATGATCTACGGCCTGCTGGCGCTCGCGATCATCGTCGCGGTCCTGGGTGTCGTGAACACCCTGGCCCTGTCGGTGGTCGAGCGGACCCGGGAGATCGGCCTCATGCGGGCCATCGGCCTCTCCCGCCGCCAGCTGCGCCGCATGATCCGCCTGGAGTCCGTGGTGATCGCCCTCTTCGGCGCCCTGCTCGGCCTCGGCCTGGGCATGGGCTGGGGCGCGACCGCCCAGAAGCTCCTCGCGCTCCAGGGGCTGAAGATCCTCGACATCCCCTGGCCGACGATCATCACCGTCTTCGTCGCCTCGGCCTTCGTGGGCCTGTTCGCCGCCCTGATCCCGGCGTTCCGCGCGGGCCGGATGAACGTCCTGAACGCCATCGCGACCGACTAGCCGCCGGAGCTGGTCCTACGACCACCGCATACGGGGGTTGCGGGGGAGAACCCGGTGCCGGGAGTCCTGGGGACTCCCGGCACCGGGTCGTTCGCCGTCGCGGGACGCCCGGCCCGGGTTGTCCACAGCCTCCGGCACAGCCGAGCGCAGCGTCGTAGGCTGGAGAACCCCCGGCCCTCGCACGAGTCGGGTTCTTCGCGTTGCCCCACCCCCGGACGGAAAGCCCCTCCATGAGCCTGCACGGTCTGCTCGACGCCGTCGTCAAGGACCCCGCCCTCGCCGAAGCGATCACGGCGGCCGCGGACGGCAACCGCATGCATGTCGACCTCGTCGGCCCGCCGGCGGCCCGCCCCCTCGCGGTCGCCGCACTCGCCCGCGAGGCAGGCCGCCCCGTGCTCGCGGTCACGGCGACGGGCCGCGAGGCCGAGGACCTGGCCGCGGCCCTGCGCTCCCTGCTGCCCGCCGACGGCGTCGTGGAGTACCCCTCCTGGGAGACCCTGCCGCACGAGCGGCTCAGCCCGCGCAGCGACACCGTCGGCCGCCGCCTCGCCGCCTTGCGCCGCCTCGCCCACCCCCGCCCCGACGACCCCGGGACCGGCCCGGTCTCCGTCGTCGTGGCTCCCGTACGATCCGTCCTCCAGCCGCAGGTCAAGGGCCTCGGCGACCTGGAACCGGTGGCGCTGAGGACCGGGCAGAGCGCCGACCTGGACGACGTCGTGGAAGCCCTCGCGGCCGCCGCCTACGCGCGCGTGGAGCTGGTCGAGAAGCGCGGCGAGTTCGCCGTGCGCGGCGGCATCCTGGACGTCTTCCCGCCCACCGAGGAACACCCCCTGCGCGTGGAGTTCTGGGGCGACGAGGTCGAGGAGATCCGCTACTTCAAGGTTGCCGACCAGCGCTCCCTCGAAGTCGCCGAGCACGGCCTGTGGGCCCCGCCGTGCCGCGAGCTGCTGCTCACCGACGACGTCCGCGCACGCGCGCGTGCCCTCGCCGAGGAGCACCCCGAGCTGGGCGAACTGCTGAACAAGATCGCCGAGGGCATCGCGGTCGAGGGCATGGAATCCCTCGCCCCGGTCCTGGTCGACGACATGGAGCTGCTCCTCGACGTCCTGCCCAAGGGCGCCATGGCCGTCGTCTGCGACCCCGAGCGGGTCCGCACGCGCGCCGCCGACCTCGTGGCCACCTCCCAGGAGTTCCTCCAGGCCTCCTGGGCGGCCACAGCGGGCGGCGGCGAGGCCCCGATCGACGTCGGCGCGGCCTCCCTGTGGTCCATCGCCGACGTCCGCGACCGCGCGCGCGAGCTGGACATGATGTGGTGGTCGGTGTCCCCCTTCGCCGCCGACGAAGAACTCGACGCGGACACCCTCAAGCTCGGCATGCACGCGCCCGAGGCCTACCGCGGCGACACCGCGCGGGCCCTCGCCGACACCAAGGGCTGGCTCGCCGACGGCTGGCGCGCGGTGTTCGTCACCGAGGGCCACGGCCCCGCCGCCCGCACCGTGGAGGTCCTCGGCGGCGAGGGCATCCCCGCCCGCCTGGACGCCGACCTCGCCGCGCTGAGCCCGTCGGTGGTGCACGTCTCCTGCGGCTCGATCGAGTACGGCTTCGTGGACCCGGGCCTGAAGCTCGCCGTGCTCACCGAGACCGACCTGTCCGGGCAGCGCACCGCCGGCCGCGAGGGCGCGCGGATGCCGGCCCGCCGCCGCAAGACCATCGACCCGCTCACCCTGGAGCCGGGCGACTACATCGTCCACGAACAGCACGGCGTCGGCCGCTACATCGAGATGGTGCAGCGCACCGTCCAGGGCGCCACCCGCGAGTACCTGGTCGTGGAGTACGCGCCCGCCAAGCGCGGCCAGCCCGGCGACCGGCTGTACATCCCGACCGACCAGCTGGAGCAGATCACCAAGTACGTCGGCGGCGAGGCCCCCACCCTGCACCGCCTCGGCGGCGCCGACTGGACGAAGACCAAGGCCCGGGCGAAGAAGGCCGTCAAGGAGATCGCCGCCGACCTGATCAAGCTCTACAGCGCGCGCATGGCCGCCCCCGGCCACTCCTTCGGCACCGACACCCCCTGGCAGCGCGAGCTGGAGGACGCCTTCCCCTACGCCGAGACCCCGGACCAGCTCACCACCATCGCCGAGGTCAAGGAGGACATGGAGAAGTCGGTCCCCATGGACCGCCTGATCTGCGGCGACGTCGGCTACGGCAAGACCGAGATCGCGGTGCGCGCCGCCTTCAAGGCCGTACAGGACGGCAAGCAGGTCGCCGTCCTCGTGCCCACGACCCTGCTGGTGCAGCAGCACTTCGGGACGTTCTCCGAGCGGTACGGCCAGTTCCCGGTGAGCGTGAAGGCCCTGTCGCGCTTCCAGACCGACACCGAGGCCAAGGCCGTCCTGGAGGGCCTGAAGGAGGGCGCGGTGGACGTCGTCATCGGCACCCACCGGCTGTTCTCCTCCGAGACCAGGTTCAAGGACCTGGGCCTGGTCATCGTCGACGAGGAGCAGCGCTTCGGCGTCGAGCACAAGGAGCAGCTGAAGAAGCTCCGCGCCAACGTCGACGTCCTGACCATGTCCGCGACCCCGATCCCGCGCACCCTGGAGATGGCGGTCACCGGCATCCGTGAGATGTCCACGATCACCACGCCCCCGGAGGAGCGCCACCCGGTGCTCACCTTCGTCGGGCCGTACGAGGAGAAGCAGATCGGTGCGGCCATCCGTCGTGAACTGCTGCGCGAGGGCCAGGTCTTCTACATCCACAACCGGGTCGAGTCCATCGACCGCGCGGCGGCCCGGCTGCGCGAGATCGTCCCCGAGGCGCGCATCGCGACGGCCCACGGCCAGATGTCGGAGTCGGCGCTGGAGCAGGTCGTCGTCGACTTCTGGGAGAAGAAGTTCGACGTGCTCGTCTCGACCACGATCGTCGAGTCCGGCATCGACATCTCCAACGCCAACACCCTCATCGTGGAGCGGGGCGACACCTTCGGCCTGTCCCAGCTGCACCAGCTGCGCGGCCGCGTCGGCCGGGGCCGCGAGCGCGGGTACGCCTACTTCCTGTACCCGCCGGAGAAGCCGCTCACGGAGACCGCGCACGAGCGCCTGGCGACGATCGCCCAGCACACCGAGATGGGTGCGGGCATGTACGTGGCGATGAAGGACCTGGAGATCCGCGGCGCGGGCAACCTGCTCGGCGGCGAGCAGTCCGGGCACATCGCGGGCGTCGGCTTCGACCTGTACGTCCGCATGGTCGGCGAGGCCGTCGCGGACTACCGGCGCCAGCTGGAGACGGGGGAGATCGAGGAGGAGCCGCCGCTCGAGGTCAAGATCGAGCTGCCCGTCGACGCGCACGTCCCGCACGACTACGCGCCCGGCGAGCGCCTGCGCCTGCAGGCCTACCGCGCCATCGCCTCCGCCAACTCCGAGGAGGACA
Organism: Streptomyces sp. FXJ1.172; assembly: GCF_001636945.3. Taxonomy (NCBI): domain Bacteria; kingdom Bacillati; phylum Actinomycetota; class Actinomycetes; order Kitasatosporales; family Streptomycetaceae; genus Streptomyces; species Streptomyces sp. FXJ1.172. Next base: position 5,528,635 of record NZ_CP119133.2, read on the forward strand.
TCAAGGCCGTCCGCGAGGAACTCACCGACCGCTACGGCAAGCTGCCCGAGCCGGTGGAGAACCTGCTGCTGGTGGCCGGCCTCAGGATGCTCGCGCGCGCGTGCGGCGTCGGCGAGATCGTCCTGCAGGGCACCAACATCCGCTTCGCACCCGTGGAGTTGCGCGAGTCCCAGGAACTGCGGGTCAAGCGCCTGTATCCGGGCACGGTCATCAAGCCGGCCGTGCACCAGGTACTGGTCCCGCGCCCGAAGACCGCCAAGGTCGGCGGCAAGCCGCTGGTCGGCCGCGAACTGCTGGGCTGGGTCGGCGAGTTCCTCGCCTCGATCCTGGGCTCGTAGCAGGCCGGAGAGGGGAGCGGGGGCGAACGCGCGCGGTGGCCCGGCCGATACCTGCCCGCGCCGGTGACGAGGACGGTACGGGGGTGCTGAACGCTCTCGTGTGTCATGCCGGGATCGTCGGACCCTGACACCGGCGTCAAGGTCAAGTCCCCCGCGGGGACACGGAAGTGAGCGGGCGCATGCGTGCCGCGGCCGTACTCCCCCCGGCGGGCTCCCCGTGCCCCAACTCGGCTGCCGAATTGCCCCGGTAGGCCCCTTTGGGTGCCATCTGCGGTCGGCTGCCGGGCGGTTAACGTAAGGGAAGGAACGATTCCGCCTGGGCCCGCCGGCGGGCCAGGGTGAGCGAGCGAGGGGGGACGTACCGTGACACGTCTGAGGGGCGGGGCGGTCGCCGCCGTGGTGGTGCTGACCGCCGTGGCCGGCTGCACCACGGACAAGACCAAGGGGACCTCCGGGCCCGAGCGGTCCGGCGGCAACGGCGCGGTCATGTCCGCCGCCGACTCACTGGCCGTCAAGGGGCGGGCCCCGAAGACCGGTTACTCACGGGCCCGGTTCGGTGCCGCCTGGGCGGACACCGACTCCAACTCCTGCGACACCCGCGACGACGTGCTCAAGCGCGATCTCAAGGACGTGAAGACCACCGGCGGCACCTGCAAGGTCACGTACGGGCTGCTCGAACCCGACCCCTACTCCGGCAAGGAGATCACCTACAAGCGCGGCGCCAGCCAGGTCGACATCGACCACGTCGTCCCGCTCTCCGACGCCTGGCAGAAGGGTGCCAAGTACTGGGACGCGAGCAAGCGCATAGCGCTCGCCAACGACCCCCTCAACCTCATCGCGGTCGACGCGAGCACCAACCGCGGCAAGGGGGACGGCGACGCGGCCACCTGGCTGCCGCCCAACGGGGCGTACCGCTGCACCTATGTGGCCACCCAGGTCGCCGTCAAGAAGAAGTACGGCCTGTGGGTCACCGACGCCGAGAAGGCCGCGATGAAGAAGGTCCTCGCCGGCTGCCCGGACCAGAAGCTCCCCTCGGGCGGCAACCCGACCAAGGCGCCGGAGCGCTTCACGGCGAAGTGAGCCGAGCACGGCTGAGCCGAGCCGCGGCCCGAAGGGCTCGGCTCGGCTCGGCTCAGCGCCGGTCGTCGGGGGTCAGGCGGTCTTCATGTCCTTCAGGGAGCCCAGGATCCGGGTCGTCACCTTCTGTGCGGACGCCGCGCCGTTGTCGGTGCCCGCCGTGGACAGAACGGTGACCACGGCGCTGCCGGAACGGACCGCGACGAGCGTGGTGCCGTTCTGCCAGGCGCCGCTCGTCAGGGTCATCGTGTAGGCCTCGTCACCGAGCCCGGACGTGGACCGGCCCGTGAGCTTCACCTTGGCGTGGGTGTCGGTGTCCGTGAACACGGCGCACTCGGTGGCGGCGGTGCGCAGCTCCTTCATCACCGTCGTCGCCGTGGTGCCCTGGAACTCGTCGATCTCCTGGGCCACTTCCTGGGTCTTGTCCTTGTTCGCGTAGTCGTTCTGCGCGAACGACTCGCCCCCCTTGCGGCCGGTCGCCTGGATCCAGGACGTGCCCTCCAGCCTGGTGCAGTCCGGCTTCCCGGCGCTCTTGCCGGAGGGCGGGAGGAGCGAGCCGCCGCTGTCCGAGGCGCCGTCCGCCTCAGGGGTGAGCCCGGCCGGGAACGCCGACGCGGGTGCCAGCACTCCCCTCAGCTGCGTACCGGTGGCCAGAGCGGCGGCCGGGTCCTTCGCCTTGGCCGGCGCGGCGCTCGCACCGGTGCCGGCGGACCCGCCGGACGAACCGGATGAACCGGACGAGCAGGCGGTGAGGGCCAGGGGGAGTGCCGCGACGGCGAGCAGAGTGGCGACGCGGGACGAGTGGCGCATGACAGTCCTTCGGAATGGGTGGAGTGGAGGAAACAGAGAGAAAAGACAGAACAAAGTGGTATGCGTACGCGCGGTTGCTCGTGTTACCGGACGGGCCCGGTCAGGACGCCTTCTTCCAGTCGCCGCAGCCGGTCGTCTTGAAGTAGGCGTCGGTGGGGCTGATGGTCACGACGGCCGTGCCGGTCACGTTGTTGTTGGCGATGATCGAGTCCACGCCGTGCTCGGCGTCCTTGGCGCGCTCCCAGTAGCAGGAGTCGTCCTTGCTCCCGGTGGACCGGTAGGTGCCCGGCGCGATGTCCGTGCCGACCTTGAACATCCCGCCGTTACCGGCCATCGAGGAGGCGGGCGTGCCCTTCGCCTTGGGGTCGACGGCCTCCCAGTCCTTGCAGCCGCTGGACTTGAAGATCTTGTCGGTGGCCTTGACGGTCACGTAACTCGTGCCGCTGACGTTGTCGTTGGCCAGCAGCGAGTCCGTCTCGCCCTTGGCGTCCTTGGCGCGCTCCCAGTAGCACATGTCGTCGGTGTTGCCGCTCGTGCGGTACGTGCCCGGCTTCACGTCGGAGCCGACCTGGTACTCGCCGTCGCCGGCGAGGGCGGCCTTCTTCCCGGCGGCGGCCCCGCCGTCGGCCGAGCCCTTCGCCGCGCCGGGCTGGTGCCCGGCGGAGGCGGAGGAGCCCTTGCCGCTGCCGCCCGAACCGCCGTGCTTGCCGTCACTCCCCGCGTTCGCGGACACGGCACCGATGACGGCGATCCCCACGACGGCGCCCAGCGCGATCCTGGCCTTCATGCCCATGGCGAATTCCCCTCCCCAACGTGGCGGCCTCCCCCTCCGGCGACCGCTCGTTCGCTGGGTCAATAAGAGCAGAGCCTGTGAACCGAGTCAACACGGTTCACGGCATCAGTTGTGTACACGGTCGTGAATGCATCGATCCTGTGTGCGCCGGTATGCTCGGCGCACACACGGGACGAGGGGAGCGGGGCCGGTGCAGGACAACGCGACAGAAGTGACCGCGGCCGGTATCGCCCGGCTGGCCGGGGTGGGCCGCGCGGCCGTCAGCAACTGGCGCCGCCGGCACGCCGACTTCCCCAAGCCGATGGGCGGCACCGAGACCAGTCCCTCCTTCGCGCTCGCCGAGGTCGAGGCCTGGCTGCGCAAGCAGGGCAAACTCGCGGAAGTACCCCTGCGGGAACGGGTCTGGCAACAACTCGCCGGCCACCCGGCGGGCCCGCTGACCGCCCTGACGCACACGGGCTGCGCCCTGTTGCTGATCCATGAGCGTCCCGCCGTCTGGCTCGACGCGAGCGCCGGCTCGGACGAACGCCTGGCCGCGATGCTGCCCGGCGCGCTGGAGCAGGTGCTGACCCCGCGCTTCGGGGGCGGTCCGGGCCAGTGGGTTCACACCGGCGGGCGCGGGGACGCCGGTACGGCTGTGAACTCATCCGGTGAGGCGCAAGGTGTGAACGCGGCCGGCGGAATGCCCGCTGTGAACCCGTCCGCCGAGATGCCGGCTGTGAACGCGCCCGGTGGTACACAGGCTGTGGACGTGTCCCGTGACGCCCAGGCCGTGGACGTGTCCCGCGACGGCCAGGCTGTGAACACCCCGCCAACTGTTCACAGCACGCCGGCCGTTCACGCCGCCCCCGCCCTGCGCACCCCCACCGGCCCCCAGCTCTTCCCCTCCGTCCCCCTCCTGCGCGGTGCCGCGGAGCTGGCCGCGGAGGCGGGGGCGCGGCAGGCCTTCGAGTTCCTGCTGGGCCGGCACCTGGACGCCAATCCCCGCCAGTACACGCTCACCCCGGCCGAACTCGCCGGGCTCATGGCCGACCTCGCCGGTCCCGCCCGTACCGTCCTGGACCCGGCCTGCGGCACCGGCGCCCTCCTGCGGGCCGTCGGCACCCGCCCCGACCAGGAGGTGTACGCCCAGGACAGCGCCCCCGACCTGGCCGCGATCACCGCGCTGCGGCTGGCGCTGCACTCCCCGGCCCGGGTGCGTGGCGCTGCCGGGGACACCCTGCGCGCCGACGCCTACCCCGCACTGCGCGCCGACGCGGTGCTGTGCCATCCGCCGTTCAACGAGCGCAACTGGGGCCATGACGAACTCGCCTACGACCCGCGCTGGGAGTACGGCTTCCCGGCCCGCACCGAGTCCGAACTGGCCTGGGTGCAGCACGCGCTGGCCCGGCTGGCCGACGGCGGTACCGCCGTGCTGCTGATGCCGCCGGCCGCGGCCTCCCGCCGCTCCGGGCGCCGGATCCGCGCCGATCTGCTGCGCCGGGGGGCGCTCAGGGCCGTGGTCGCGCTGCCGGTCGGCGCGGCGCCGCCGTACAACATCCCGCTGCACGTGTGGGTGCTGCGCCGGCCCGACCGCACGCCCGCGGCGCCCGAGGTGCTGCTCGTGGACACGGGGAGGTTCGCCGGGGAGGGGCGCGGCGGTCCGGACTGGGCCGCGGTGCGCGAGGCCGTCCTGGACGCCTGGCGGGCCTTCGAGCGCACCGGCCGGCCGGCGGAACGGCCGGGGCTCGCGCGTTCCGTGCCGGTCATCGAACTCCTCGACGACGACGTCGACCTCGCGCCCGCCCGGCATCTGCCGCCGGCGGCCGTGGCCGACGGTGCCGAGCAGCTCACGGCGGTGCGCGAGCGTCTCGGCACGACCCTGCGCCTGACCGCCGACCTCACACCGCCTGCCGCGGCGCCAGCGCCGGGCGCGCGCTGGCCGCTCACCACCATCGGCGAACTCGCGCGCGGGGGCGCGCTGTTGATGCGCACCGGTGGAAACGGCGGCCACGCGCGTGTGCCCGTACTCACCGACCACGACGTCCTCGCTGGGACGGCTCCCTCCGGGACGCTTCCGGAGAGCGAGGAGGAGGCCGTGCTGACCGAGCCGGGCGATGTCGTGGTACCGGTGCTCGGCGGGGGCTCGGTGGCGCGCGTGATCGACGAGGCGACAGGGGGCGCCGCCCTGGGGCGCAACCTCGTGCTTCTGCGCCCCGATCGCACGGCGCTCGACCCGTGGTTCCTCGCCGGCTTCCTGCGCGGTACCGCGAACAACCGGCAGGCCAGCAGCTACGCCTCCACCGCGACCCGGCTGGACGTGCGCCGCCTCCAGCTGCCCCGGCTCCCGCTGGACGAACAACGGCGCTACGGCGCGCGCTTCCGCGCACTCGACGAGTTCGAGCGGACGCTGCGCCACGCGAGCCGGCTCGGGGACCAGCTCGTACGCGGGATGTACGACGGGCTGACGGACGGGACGGTGGCACCGGACTGAGGGCCCGGCTCCCCGTACGGAGCTGAGCTGCGCGGCAACGGTTCGGTACAACCCGGACCGGTTGTCCGCGGCGGCCTATACGCTCGGACCCGGTACACACGTCCGAACCCATAAGGTCTCCAGGAGCAGCCATGCAAGGCCACGGCTACGCGCCGCCTCCGCCGCAGCCACCCCCGACCGGGTTGCTGGTCGTGCTGCGCGTGTTCTTCGTGGCGCTGGCGCTCCTCAGCATGGGTTTCCTGGCGTGGGTGGCGCCGCTGCGCGCGGCGATCGTGACGCGCAGGCCCGCCGAGTGGTGGTTCTTCGCGGGATCGGTGGTGGCCCTCGGCACCAGCTTCGCTCTCTTCAGCACCGACCACACCGACGACTTCAGCTCCTCGAACGGCACCGCGGGCATGACGATCCTGCTGCTGAACGCCGCTGCCTGCGCCGGCTACTACCTCTACGCGGACATACGCCACTTCCGCCGGCGCCGTCAGGCCTACGCCGCGCACACATCCTTGATGCCCGGGATGCCCGGCTACGCATATCCGCAGCCCGTGCCGCCGTTCGCCGCGACGACCGCGCCGAGCACGCAGCAACCCCCGTACGCCCCGGCCCCGATGACGCACACCCCGGTGCCCCGGCCGCCCGTTCCCGCACCGCCGCAGCGCCCCGCGCCCGTCCGCATCAACCAGGTGCGCGCCGAACTCGACGAACTCAGCGACTACCTGCGCAAGCACCCCGGCGGGCAGGGCGGCAGCCACGAGAGCGGCAGGTGAGCGTGGCGGCGGGACGTGTCGTCGCCGGCCGGTACGAACTGTCCACGCTCATAGGGCAGGGCGGCATGGGCCAGGTGTGGACGGCGTACGACCGGCGGCTGGACCGGCGCGTGGCGGTGAAGCTGCTGCGCCCCGACAAGGTGGCGGGCCAGGAGGCGGACGAACTGCGCCGCCGGTTCATGCGCGAGTGCCGGGTGACCGCACAGGTCGACCACCCCGGCCTGGTCACCGTGCACGACGCGGGCAGCGAGGGCGAGGAGCTGTTCCTCGTCATGCAGTACGTCGACGGCGCCGACCTCTCCGACCACCTCGCCGAGCACGACCCGTACCCGTGGCAGTGGGCGGTCGCGGTCGCCGCGCAACTGTGCGCCGTGCTGAGCGCCGTGCACGCCGTGCCGATCGTCCACCGCGACCTCAAGCCGCGCAACGTGATGGTGCGGCAGGACGGCACGGTCACCGTGCTCGATCTGGGCGTGGCCTCGGTCATGGACACCGACACCACCCGCCTGACCCACACCGGCTCCCCGATCGGCTCGCCCGCCTACATGGCGCCGGAGCAGGCGATGGGCGGCGCGGTCGGCCCGTACACCGACCTGTACGCGCTCGGCGTGCTGCTGCACGAACTGCTCAGCGGGGACGTGCCGTTCGCGGGCTCCACGGCGCTCGGCGTGCTGCACCGGCACCTGTACGAGCCCCCGGTGCCCGTGCGCCGGATCCGCCTCGAGGTCCCCGAGGCGCTGGAGACGCTCGTCCTGCGGCTGCTCGCGAAGGACCCGCAGCACCGCCCGGCCTCCGCGCAGGAGGTGTACGAGGACCTGGTGCCGCTGCTGCCCGCGCGCGGGACGCCCACCGGGGCGCCCTTGGACCCCACGCGCCCGTTCCTGCGCCCGCACGCTCCCTGGCCGGACCGCGCGCGGACCCCCGCTCCCCAGCCCGCCCCCGTCGCCCCTGTGCCGCCGGCGGCCGGCAAGCCCGACGTGGCCGCCGCCGTGGACGAGGTCAAGCGGCTGCTGGGGGAGGGACGCATCACCCAGGCCGTGGACATCCTGGGCGCGATCCTGCCCGCCGCCGCCGAACAGCACGGCGAGCACTCCCCGGTCGTGCGCTCCCTGCGCAAGCAGTACGCGGCCACGCTCATGGACGACGGCCAGTACCGGCGCGCGCTGCCCGAACTGCGCCGGCTGACCGCCGAACGCGCCGCCGAGGCCGGCCAGGCCGACCCGCAGTCCCTGCGCTACCGCTACGAGGCCGCGCAGTGCCTGGAGCAGCTCGGCCAGCCGGCGGCGGCGCTCGCCGAGTACCGCGCGCTGCTGCCGTACTACGAGAACCAGTACGTCTCCGGCGACCCGCAGCTGGCGTACGAGGTGCGCCGGCGCATCGGCCACCTCCTGCTCGCGCTCGGTGACCGCCCCTCCGCCCACGACACCCTCGCGCGGCTGCTGATGGACGTGGAGCGGCTGCACGGCCCCGCCCACCCGATGGCCCTGGAGATCCGGCGCACCCTGCAATGGCTGGGCCAGGTGCGGGGCTAGTGCTGCGACCGGAAAGGTTCACCGGCTCGCGACGCCCGGCACGGCACCTCGCCGCGTTGTCGCATCACCCGAGTACATCCAGTACACGGGCGATGCTCCGCCTTGCGATGCACCGCACCGGACGCCGCGAGCTTTCCGGCAAACCTTTCCGGCCACAGCACTAGCGGGAGCGGCTGATACCTTGCGCTGCGCCTTGCCGGGAGAGGCAACGGCGACGCACGCAAGGGGTGGGGTTCATGGCCGGCCATCGGCAGTCGAAGAAGCGCAGACACATCACGTGGGCGGTGGCCGGTGCAGCCGTGGTCGCCGGGACCGGGATCGCCGCGCAGACCTCCATGGCCGCCACCACGTGGCCGGCGCAGAAGACGTTCACCGGGCGCGCGTTCGACACCTGCACGGCGCCCTCGCTGTCCGCGATGAAGGCCTGGCACACCGGCTTCTACGGCGCCGCCGCCGTCTACGTGGGCGGCAAGAACCGCGGCTGCGCCCAGCCCAATCTCACCGCCTCCTGGGTGACGTCGGTCAGCTCGCTCGGCTGGAAGCTCATCCCGATCTACGTCGGTGCCCAGCCGCCCTGCCAGACGGGTTCCAACCCGGAGAAGCTGAGCGCGTCCACGGCCGCCGCCCTCGGCGCCCAGGACGCCGCCGACGCCGTCGCCAAGGCCTCCGCGCTCCGCATGAAGGCGGGCAGCCCGGTCTACCTCGACATGGAGCCGTACGACATCACGAACAAGGCGTGCAACGACGCCGTGCTCACCTACGTGCGTGCCTTCGACAAGGGACTGCGCGCGAAGACGTACCGCAGCGGCTACTACGGCTTCTCCAGTTCCAGCGCCAAGGCCGTCGCGACCGCCACGGACAAGACGGATCTGCCGGGCAACCTCTGGTACGCGCTGTGGGACAAGCAGAACACGACGACCGCGGACTGGCCGTGGGGTACGACCCGGTTCACGAACCACAGCCGCGGCCACCAGTACATGGTCAACAGCCAGGAGACGTACGGCGGCGTCACCCTCACCGTCGACCGCGACGCGTGGGACGCGCCGGTGGCCGTCACCGGCTGAGCCCTGCGGCGTAAGGGGCGCGTGCGGCGGTGCCCGAAGCGCGCGTGAATCGTTGGTCGAATGGGTTGGCCCCGGCCTCCTCACTGCCTACCATCGATCACCGCAAGACTTTGTGCACCGTCGCACAATCTCCTCGGGAGGTTTCCTTGCACCGCCGCCGTCGCACCGCGCTCGTCCTCACCGCCGCGATCGCCGCCGCGGCACCCCTGCTGACCGCCTGCGGAAGCGAAGCGCACCCGGGCGCGGCGGCCGTGGTCGGAGGGCAGCGGATCACCGTCGCCCAGCTGCAGAGCCGGGTCGACGAGGTCCGCAGGGCACAACGGGCCGCGGTGCCGGACGAGGCCCAGTACCAGCAGGTCCTCGCCTCCACCAGCAGCCTCACCCGCGACACCCTGCACAACATGGTCCTCGACCAGGTGCTGCACCGCGCCGCACAGGACGAGGGCATCTCGGTCACCCGCAGGGATGTCGAGCAGATGCGCGCGGGCCTGGAGCAGCAGGCCGGCGGCGCCAAGGCGCTGCAGACCGCCTGGCTGCAGAAGTACGGCATCGCCCCGGCCCGTCTCGACGACAACCTCCAGCTCCAGCTGGAGGCGCAGAAGCTGGCGGCGAAGCTCGGCACCGACACCAGCCAACCCGCCTTCTGGAAGGAGCTGTCCAAGGCCTCCCAGGAACTCCGCATCGACCTCAACCCGCGCTACGGCGCCTGGGACGTGCAGAAGAGCAGCCGGGTGGACGCCAGGACACCCTGGGTGCGGGAGGTCACGACGGCCACCGGGACCGGCGGCGGACAGCCGGTGCCGGCGTAGCGGACAGCCGGTGACGGCGTAGCGGGCGGCTGGGCCGGGCGCCGGAGCGGTACGGCAGCGGGCCGAGCGTGCCAGGCTTCGGTCATACGATCACACGATCCACCCTGCCCTGTGGACAACCGAATCCGCTCCCTCCCGCCGTGGGCTACGTTCGGATCGTGAACGCATCCAGCTCCGACCTCGCCCCGGCGGCCGACCCCGGCCGTATCGTCCTGCTCACCACCAGCCACCGCGTCGCCCCCGGCCTGCTGTCCTGGCCCGCCTGGCAGGCCCTGCGCGCCGCCGACGCCGTGCTGTGCGCGGACGGCGCGCATCCGCAGCTGCCGTATCTGCGCGAGGCCGGGACAGCGGTGACGCAGGCGTCCCCCACCGCGCAGGAGCTGGTCGACGCGTGCGCAGGCGGGCGGACGGTGGTGGTCGTGGCCACCGGGGAGGGCGAGCCCGCGCTCACCGACGGCCTGGCCCGGCTGGCCGGCTCCGGCCGCACCGCCATGCCGGAGCTGGAGCTGCTGCCCGCCTCCTACGACCTGCCCGGCGCCCGCCTGCTGGACCTCGTGCAGGTCATGGACCGCATCCGCGCCGAATGCCCCTGGTCCTCCCGGCAGACGCACGAGGGCCTCGCCAAGTACGGCATCGAGGAGGCGTACGAGCTGGTCGAGGCCATCGAGGCGGGTGACCGGGAGGAGCTGCGCGAGGAACTGGGCGACGTCCTCCTCCAGGTCGTCTTCCACTCCCGGATCGCCGAGGAGCACCCGGACGCGCCGTTCTCCGTCGACGACGTGGCCGGCGGCATCGTCGCCAAGCTCATCCACCGCCACCCGCACGTCTTCGGGGACGAGAAGGCCGAGACACCGGAGGACGTCAAGGAGCACTGGCTGCGCACCAAGGCCGAGGAGAAGCGGCGCACCTCGGTCACGGAGGGCGTCCCGCTCGGCCAGCCCGGCCTGGCCCTCGCCGCCAAGCTCGCCTCCCGCGTCCGCATGGCGGGCCTGGACGTCCCCCTGCCGCGCGGCGAGGGCGTCGGCTACGACTTGCTCGCCCTGGCGGTCCGCGCCGAGGCGGCCGGCGTCGACCCGGAGGCGGCCCTGCGCGCGGCGGCCCGGACGTACCGCGACGCGATACGGCAGGCGGAGGGCACGGCGCCGGCGCCGGAGGCCACGGCACCGGAGCAGGACCAGGGGACGGGTCCGGATACCGTCGAGGGGTGACCGACCAGCACCACCCCCCGACCACCCCCGGCAGCCCGGGCACCCCGGCCGACTCCGCCGCGACCTGCGCCCCGGGACCCGTTCCCGAGCTGTTCTCCTGGGAGTTCGCCACCGATCCGTACCCGGCGTACGCCTGGCTGCGCGAGCACGCCCCGGTGCACCGGACGCGGTTGCCCAGCGGAGTCGAGGCCTGGCTGGTCACCCGGTACGCCGACGCCAGGCAGGCACTCGCCGACCAGCGCCTGAGCAAGAACCCGGCGCATCACGACGAGCCCGCGCACGCCAAGGGCAAGACCGGTATCCCCGGTGAGCGCAAGGCCGAGCTGATGACCCATCTGCTGAACATCGACCCGCCGGACCACACCCGGCTGCGCCGGCTGGTCAGCAAGGCGTTCACACCCCGGCGCGTGGCCGAGTTCGCGCCGCGCGTGCAGGAGCTGACCGACCGGCTCATCGACCAGTTCGCGCAGAGGGGGTCCGCCGACCTCATCCACGAGTTCGCCTTCCCGCTGCCCATCTACGCCATCTGCGACCTGCTCGGCGTCCCGCGCGAGGACCAGGACGACTTCCGGGACTGGGCGGGCATGATGATCCGGCACGGCGGCGGGCCCAGGGGCGGCGTCGCCCGGTCGGTCAAGAAGATGCGCGGCTATCTCGCCGAGCTGATCCACCGGAAGCGGCAGGCGCTGCCCGCGGAGCCGGCGCCCGGCGAGGACCTGATCTCCGGCCTCATCCGCGCCTCGGACCACGGCGAGCACCTCACCGAGAACGAGGCCGCCGCGATGGCCTTCATCCTCCTCTTCGCCGGTTTCGAGACCACCGTGAACCTGATCGGCAACGGCACCTACGCCCTGCTCACCCACCCCGAGCAGCGCCATCGGCTGCAGGACTCCCTGGTCAGAGGGGAGCGGGACCTGCTGGAGACCGGCATCGAGGAGCTGCTGCGCTACGACGGCCCGGTGGAGCTGGCCACCTGGCGGTTCGCCACCGAGCCGCTCGCCATCGGCGGGCAGGACATCGCGCCCGGGGATCCCGTGCTCGTCGTGCTGGCCGCGGCCGACCGGGACCCGGAGCGGTTCGCCGGACCGGACGTGCTGGACCTCGCCCGCCGTGACAACCAGCACCTCGGCTACGGCCACGGCATCCACTACTGCCTCGGCGCGCCGCTCGCCCGCCTGGAGGGCCAGAGCGCGCTCGCCACCCTGCTCACCCGCCTGCCCGACCTGCGGCTCGCCGCCGATCCGGCCGATCTGCGCCGGCGCGGCGGGCTCATCATGCGGGGCCTGCGCACCCTGCCTGTGGAGTTCACTCCGGCCACCCGTGAAGTCGTAGAACCGTGAACGTGAAGGGCGTTCAACTCTGTGATCTTCACGTGATCTGCGCGGCATTAACTTGTGACAAGTGATCGTCTGCCGATACGTTCACCCATCAGCGTGGCGACAGGCACCACCCGCCGCGCCGGTCCTGCTGTCGCACGAAAGGTTTCCGCATGCTCACCGGGAACGGTCGTCACCGTCGCCCCCGTCAGGCTCCGGCCCTCCTCGTCGCGGCAGGGGTGACCGGCTCCGCCATCGCCATCCCGCTGCTCGGCGCCGCGAGCGCCGACGCGGCCGACGGCACCACGTGGGACAAGGTCGCCCAGTGCGAGAGCGGCGGTTCGTGGAGCGCGGACACCGGCAACGGCTACTACGGCGGCCTGCAGATATCGCAGGACGACTGGGCCAAGTACGGCGGCACGCAGTACGCCGACAGTGCCGACCAGGCCAGCCGCTCCCAGCAGATCGCCGTCGCCGAGAAGATCCTGGCCGACCAGGGCACCAAGCCGTGGACGATGTGCGCCCTGACGGCCGGGCTGACCTCCAACTCCGGTTCGGTCGACGTCGACACGGGCGTCGGGAACTCCGGGAACGGCAAGGCGTCGGGCAATGACTCCGGATCGGCCGACGACTCCGGCGCGTCCGGTCTGTCGGATTCCTCCGGTTCCGGAACCGGGTCCGGTTCCGGCTCCCCCTCCGGCCCGGCGTCCGGCTCGGGCTCGTCCACGGGCACCGGCGTCACGCCGTCCCCGAGTCCGAGCGGGGGTGCGGACAAGACGCCGGGCGCGACGCACGGCTCCACCGGGAGCAACGCCCCCAAGTCCGACAAGACCGACAAGGCGGATGCATCCGGCTCTTCCGGTTCGTCCGGCTCCTCCGGCAGCGGGAACTCGCAGGGAGCCGACAGCTACCCCACGGCGACTCCCGGAACGGACGAGTCGGACAATTCCCCGCAGGGTGCCGGTTCTTGGAGCCTCGTCGACACCGGGGCCCTCAGCAGTGGCGGACGTCACCGCGGCGGCAGTGCGGACGAAGGTGCGGCAAACGGTCAAAGCGCCCCGTCCTCGGGCCGTCACGCGAGCCGCGAGCCGGACGCGTACACCGTCCGCGAGGGCGACACCCTCACCTCCATCGCCGACTCCCTTGGCGTCGACGGCGGATGGCGCGCGCTGTACGCCGGCAACAAGAAGGCCATCGGTGCCGACCCGAACCACATCGCCGCCGGTCAGACCCTGAATGTCGGGGGCGAAAAGGGCGACGAGTAGCGGGAGTTGGCGCCCCGTTTCGCGGCCGATGTCCGGTTTGGTGAAAGTGTGGGATGAGTCTCAGAAGCCCTGATCGTCTTTGAAATTCCGCCGAACGCATGTCTACGGTCAGGACCGCTCGTCACCACGAGCCCCGGCAGTCGCAACGCCGAATCCTGCCAGCGATTGCCCGGGAACAGTCGTCGCGTCAAGCGCCGTAGGCAGGAGCGGGGGACCCAAGGTAGGCGCCGGAACCGGTAGTTGATGCCGGAACCGGCTGGGGGTGAAGCCGCGGCTCGCGAACAGCGGGCCCGCGGCCGGGCAACTCAACCGGCCCGAACCCGACAGCTCACCTCGCAGGCGTCGGTGAGGGGATCGATCCATGCTGTTCTCCGGCAAGGGCAAGCACCGCCGCCCGTCCAAGGCCGTCCGCGTCGTCGCACTCGCCGGTGTCACCGGCGCCGCCGTGGCCGCCCCGCTGATGGCGGCCGGCAACGCCTCCGCCGCCACCGCCTCCGAGTGGGACACGGTCGCCCAGTGCGAGTCGGGTGGCAACTGGTCCATCAATACCGGCAACGGCTTCTTCGGCGGCCTGCAGTTCACCGCCTCCACCTGGGCCGCGTACGGCGGCACGCAGTACGCCGCGCAGGCCAACCAGGCCACCAAGGCGCAGCAGATCGCCGTCGCCGAGAAGGTCCTCGCCTCGCAGGGCAAGGGCGCCTGGCCGGTCTGCGGCACGGGCCTGTCCTCCGCCGCCTACAACGGCTCCGCCCCCACCACCTCGTCGAAGACCACCTCGTCGAGCACGGGTGCGGCCACCCGCTCCACCGACCAGCAGGCCGCCAACCGCTCCGCCGAGCGCACGGCCCCGTCGGCGGCCAAGACCGTCACCACCCCGACCGGCAAGAAGGTCAAGAAGGGCGACGGCGAGTACAAGGTCGTCAAGGGCGACAGCCTCAGCTCCATCGCCGAGAAGCACCACGTGCAGGGCGGCTGGCAGAAGCTGTTCAAGCTGAACAAGGACATCGTCGAGGACGCCAACCTCATCTACCCGGGCCAGCAGCTGCACCTGAAGTGACACCCGGCTGCGAGCCCTCGCACAGTGCCCTCACATCCCCGCCCCCCACGCTGAAGGCCCCGTGAGGGCCACCCCCCGTCCCCACGGGCTCCCCGCCCCGGCGCGTGTTCCCCCGTACGCGCCGGGGCGGGGCTTTTGTTTCCCCACTCTTCAGCAGGGTCTCATCGGCACCCCCCTTTGTTCCGAGGGTGAACAATGGGTACCGTCTGCGTGTCCTCCCCGTCCACGGGACGGTCGGTCGCCGGCTGATCCTCCCAAGGCGGTTAGGCTCTAGTCGCAAGGCACAGCCGTAAGGCACACCGCCCCGCACTTCCAGCGTCACATCCAAGAAGGAGATGCTCGTGCCGTCCATCGACGTCGTCGTAGCCCGGGAAATCCTGGACTCCCGAGGCAACCCCACGGTCGAGGTCGAGGTCGGCCTCGACGACGGCAGCACGGGTCGTGCCGCCGTCCCGTCCGGCGCCTCGACCGGTGCCTTCGAGGCCATCGAGCTGCGCGACGGTGACCCGAACCGCTACCTGGGCAAGGGCGTGGAGAAGGCGGTCCTCGCCGTCATCGAGCAGATCGGCCCGGAGCTGGTCGGCTACGACGCCACCGAGCAGCGCCTGATCGACCAGGCCATGTTCGACCTGGACGCCACCGACAACAAGGGCTCCCTCGGCGCCAACGCCATCCTCGGCGTCTCCCTCGCCGTCGCCCACGCCGCCTCCGAGGCCAGCGACCTCCCCCTCTTCCGCTACCTGGGCGGCCCGAACGCGCACCTGCTGCCGGTGCCGATGATGAACATCCTGAACGGCGGCTCGCACGCCGACTCCAACGTGGACATCCAGGAGTTCATGATCGCCCCGATCGGCGCGGAGTCCTTCTCCGAGGCGCTGCGCTGGGGTGCCGAGGTCTACCACACGCTGAAGAAGGTCCTGAAGAACAAGGGCCTGTCCACCGGCCTCGGCGACGAGGGCGGCTTCGCCCCGAACCTCGAGTCCAACCGTGCCGCCCTCGACCTCATCCTCGAGGCCATCAAGCAGGCCGGGTACGTCCCCGGTGAGCAGATCGCGCTCGCGCTCGACGTCGCCGCGTCCGAGTTCTACAAGGACGGCAAGTACGAGTTCGAGGGCAAGTCCCGCTCGGCCGCCGAGATGACCGAGTACTACGAGGAGCTTGTCTCCGCGTACCCGCTGGTCTCCATCGAGGACCCGCTGTTCGAGGACGACTGGGCCGGCTGGAAGGTCATCACCGACAAGCTCGGCGACAAGGTCCAGCTGGTCGGCGACGACCTGTTCGTCACCAACCCCGAGCGCCTCGCCCGCGGCATCGAGGAGGGCACCGCCAACGCCCTGCTCGTGAAGGTGAACCAGATCGGTTCGCTGACCGAGACCCTGGACGCCGTCGAGCTGGCCCAGCGCAGCGGCTTCAAGTGCATGATGTCCCACCGCTCCGGCGAGACCGAGGACGTCACCATCGCCGACCTCGCCGTCGCCACCAACTGCGGCCAGATCAAGACCGGCGCCCCGGCCCGCTCCGAGCGCGTCGCCAAGTACAACCAGCTGCTGCGCATCGAGGAGATCCTCGACGACGCCGCGGTGTACGCCGGCCGCAGCGCGTTCCCCCGCTTCAAGGGCTGACCCAACCTGGGGTAAGGCTTAGCCAGTCGTACGTACGTCCCCGTACCCGGTCCCGTACCGTGTCCGGGGACGTACGCACGTGTGAAAGGGGAGGCGGAGAGCCAGATGGCCGTCAGGGACCGGGACCGTTTCTCCACCGCGACCAGGCTGCGGCTGCTCGGCGAGCAGACGGCCGCCCGGGTCTACCGCTCCCAGACCAAGCGGCAGGCCCGCCGCTCCCGGCTCACCGGCCGCGCCGCGCTGCTCGCGCTGGTGCTGTGCTCGATGATCGTCGCGCTGGCCTATCCGATGCGCCAGTACGTCACCCAGCGCGCGCAGATCTCCGACCTCCAGCGGCAGCAGCAGCAGGCCCGCAAACGCGTCGAGCAGCTGCGCGACCTCAAGGCGCGCTGGCAGGACGACTCCTATGCCGAGCAGCAGATCCGGCGCAGGCTGCATTATGTGATGCCGGGGGAGACCGGGTACGTGGTCGTCGACCCCGGCACGGCCAGGCAGTCCCGCACCGACCTGAGGGCCGCCCAGCGGCCGTGGTACGCCAATGTCTGGGACGGGGTCGACAAGTCCGACGCCTCCGACCAGTGACCGATCCGGCGATCGGTCCAGTCATCGGTCCCGCCGTCGGTCCCGCCTCGATCCAGTCATCGTCATCGATCAAGTCATCGTCAGAAAGCCGACCTGAAGCAGTCATGGAAACGCCCCCGCCGCCCACCGAGCGCACCGAGCCCACCGACGCGGACGTCGAGGCCTTCAAGCAGCAGCTGGGCCGCCCGCCGCGGGGCCTTCGGGCCATCGCGCACCGCTGCCCCTGCGGCCAGCCGGACGTCGTGGAGACGGCGCCGCGGCTGCCCGACGGCACGCCCTTCCCGACGCTGTATTACCTGACGTGCCCGAAGGCGTCCTCCGCCATCGGCACGCTGGAGGCGAACGGCGTGATGAAGGAGATGACCGAGCGGCTGCAGAGCGACCCGGAGCTGGCCGCCGCCTACCGGGCCGCGCACGAGGACTACATCCGGCGCCGGGACGAGATCGAGGAGCTGAAGGGCTTCCCGAGCGCGGGCGGCATGCCGGACCGGGTCAAGTGCCTGCACGTCCTGGTCGCCCACTCGCTGGCCGCCGGCCCGGGCGTGAACCCGCTCGGCGACGAGGCGCTGGCGATGCTGCCGGAGTGGTGGCGCAAGGGCGCGTGCGTGACGCTCGCCGAGGACGCCGAGGACACCAAGGACACCGAGCAGACCCAGGGGGACGAGAAGTGACCCGTGTCGCCGCCGTCGACTGCGGTACGAACTCCATCCGTCTGCTGGTCGCGGACGCGGACACCAGGACGGGCGACATCGTCGACCTGGACCGCCGGATGACGATCGTGCGGCTCGGCCAGGGGGTCGACCGCACCGGCCGGCTCGCGCCACAGGCGCTGCAGCGTACGTTCGCCGCCTGCCGCGAGTACGCCGCGGTCATCAAGGAGCACGGCGCCGAGAAGCTGCGCTTCGTCGCCACCTCCGCCTCCCGTGACGCCGAGAACCGCGACGAGTTCGTGCGCGGGGTGCTGGACATCCTCGGGGTCGAGCCGGAAGTGATCACGGGCGGGCAGGAGGCCGAGTTCTCCTTCACCGGCGCCACCAGGGAACTGATCGGCCGGGACGACCTGACCAAGCCGTATCTCGTCGTGGACATCGGCGGCGGCTCCACCGAGTTCGTCGTCGGCGAGGAGCACGTGCGGGCCGCGCGCTCGGTGGACGTCGGCTGTGTGCGGATGACCGAACGGCACCTGGTGCTGGACGGCAAGGTCACCGACCCGCCCACCGAGGAGCGGATCGCCGCCATAAGGGCCGACATCGAGGCCGCCCTGGACCTCGCGGAGCAGACCGTCCCGCTGCGCGAGGCGCACACCCTGGTGGGCCTCGCCGGTTCGGTCACGAGCATCTCGGCCATCGCCCAGGACCTGCCGGAGTACGACTCCGCGCGCATCCACCACTCCCGGGTCTCCTACGACCGCGTCCGTGAGATCACCGAGTGGCTGCTGCGCTCCACGCACGCCGAGCGTGCCGCGGTCCCGTCGCTGCACCCGGGCCGGGTCGACGTCATCGGGGCGGGCGCCCTCGTCCTGCTCGCGATCATGGAGCGGATCGGCGCCGCGGAGGTCGTGGTGAGCGAGCACGACATCCTCGACGGAATCGCCTGGTCGCTGGCGTAGCCGGGCGGGCCGTACCGGCCTGCCCGGGCCTGCCGCGGAGGCTGCTTTCCCAGTTGTTTGCTACTGGTCGGTAGCCTCCGTTGAGCAGGTTGGATAACGTGTGAGCGGGCTGTTCGGGCCGCCCGGTGACACGCTGTCGGAAAACTTCGTGAAGTTCTTCACAAGGAATTGGGTCCTGGCGAGGGATCAAAGAGCCCCCATTGGCCCGTCCGGGGGCTCAGCGGCTCGTCAGGCGGACTTCCGGGGCTCTCGCGCGAGCGTCTCCGGAGGGTGTCACGAGCCCCTCGCCGGGGTCCTCGTCGAGGCCTCGAACGGCCCGGAGTGGCAGCTCACGCGGCCTTGACAACGGGGCGAACCGCCTCGGGGTTCCCCTGCGGTCGCATGACCTGTGTCACGCGGGCCGCGGAGTTTAGCACAGGCCCTGTCGAACCTTGTGAAGGGGCGCACGAGCACCCCTCGAGGTGCGGGTGGATACTCGATGCCATGAGCACCACGGAGCGTCCCAGGATCCTCGTAGTAGGCGGTGGGTACGTAGGCCTGTACGCAGCTCGGCGCATTCTCAAGAAGATGCGCTTCGGAGAGGCGACCGTCACGGTCGTCGACCCCCGGTCGTACATGACCTACCAGCCCTTCCTCCCCGAAACCGCCGCCGGCAACATCTCTCCGCGCCACGTCGTCGTCCCGCTGCGACGCGTGGTCCCCAAGGCGGAGGTCCTCACCGGTCGGGTCACCACCATCGACCAGGACCGCAAGGTCGCCACGATCGCCCCGCTGGTGGGCGAGGCGTACGAGCTGCCGTTCGACTACCTGGTCATCGCGCTCGGCGCCGTCTCCCGCACCTTCCCGATCCCCGGCCTCGCCGAGCAGGGCATCGGCATGAAGGGTGTCGAGGAGGCCATCGGCCTGCGCAACCACGTGCTCGAGCAGCTCGACAAGGCCGAGTCCACCACCGACGAGGAGATCCGCCGCAAGGCGCTCACCTTCGTCTTCATCGGCGGTGGCTTCGCGGGTGCGGAGACCATCGGCGAGGTCGAGGACATGGCCCGGGACGCGGCCAAGTACTACAAGAACGTGTCCCGTGAGGACATGCGCTTCGTGCTCGTCGACGCCGCCGACAAGATCCTTCCCGAGGTCGGCCCGAAGCTCGGCCAGTACGGCAAGGAGCACCTGGAGAGCCGGGGCGTGGAGATCTACCTCTCCACCTCCATGGACTCCTGCGTGGACGGCCACGTCGTGCTGAAGAACGGCCTCGAGGTCGACTCCAACACGATCGTGTGGACCGCCGGCGTCAAGCCGAACCCGGCCCTGGCCCGCTTCGGTCTGCCCCTCGGCCCGCGCGGCCACGTCGACTGCGAGCCGACCCTCCAGGTCAAGGGCACGGACTACATCTGGGCCGCCGGTGACAACGCACAGGTCCCGGACCTCGTCGGCCGCAAGGCGGGCAACGAGAACGCCTGGTGCCCGCCGAACGCCCAGCACGCGCTGCGCCAGGCGAAGGTCCTCGGCGACAACGTGGTCTCCGGTATGCGGGGCTTCCCGCAGAAGGAGTACGAGCACGCCAACAAGGGTGCGGTCGCCGGTCTCGGCCTGCACAAGGGCGTGGCGATGATCGTCATGGGCAAGATGAAGATCAAGCTCAAGGGCCGCCTCGCCTGGTACATGCACCGTGGCTACCACGGCATGGCGATGCCGACCTTCAACCGCAAGATCCGCGTCCTCGCCGACTGGACCCTCGGCATGTTCCTCAAGCGCGAGGTCGTCTCCCTCGGCGCCATGGAGAACCCCCGCGAGGAGTTCTACGAGGCCGCCAAGCCGGCGCCGGTCGCCCCCGCCAAGACCGAGGAGAAGGCCAAGGCCTCCTGACCCCCGGTCAGCGCCTTTCGGCCCCGGGCCGTCGAACCACCCGAAAGACCTCCCGCCATCCGTGGTGCGGGAGGTCTTTCGGCGTTCCCGGACCAGGGTCATCTACATGGCATCTACAACTATTTTGCCCAGTTGTAACTCCTTTGCGGGACTGCGCCGAAGAGCCGACGGTGTTTACGTGGATACCGGCATCCGGGATCGACGTCTTGGAGGTGTGCGCCATGGCCGACGCCGCGTCGCGGCTGAGGAGTCTTGCCGAACAGGTGCTGGGAGTCCCGCTCCCGGTCCGGCTACGGGCCTGGGACGGATCACAGGCCGGGCCGCCGGACGCGCCGGCGCTGGTCGTCCGCAACCGCCGCGCCCTGCGCCGCATGCTGTTCAAACCGGGTGAACTGGGCCTCGCCCGCGCCTGGGTCGCGGGCGACCTGGAGGTCGAGGGCGACCTGTACACCGCGCTCGACGCGATGGCGGGACTGGTGTGGGAACGCGAGGAGGGCTCCCGCGGCCTCCTCCAGGCCGTGCGTGACCCCGGCGTCCGCGCCGCCGTCCGCGAACTGCTCAGGCTCGCCGGGCCGCCCCTGCCGCCCGCCCCGCCGCGCGAGGAGGTCCGCAGGCCCCGCCGGCACCTGCACACCCGGCACTCCGACAGACGGGCCATCAGCCACCACTACGACGTCGGCAACGACTTCTACGAACTCGTCCTCGGTCCGTCCATGGTGTACTCGTGCGCCTACTGGGACCAGGACGCAACCCTCGAGTCCGCCCAGCGCGACAAGCTCGAACTCATCTGCGCCAAACTCGGCCTGACGGAGGGCCAGCGGCTGCTGGACGTCGGCTGCGGCTGGGGCTCCATGGCCCTGCAGGCGGCCCGCGAGCACGGCGTGAGCGTCGTCGGGGTCACCCTCTCCCAGGAACAGGCCGTCTACGCCCGTAAGCGGGTCGCCGACGAGGGCCTGGCCGACCGGGTGGAGATCAGGGTCCAGGACTACCGGGACGTCGTGGACGGCCCCTTCGACGCGATCTCCTCCATCGGCATGGCCGAACATGTCGGCGCCGAACGCTACCTGGAGTACGCCCGCCAGCTGTACGGCCTGCTCAAGCCCGGCGGACGGCTGCTCAACCACCAGATCGCCCGCCGCCCGCAGCACGACGAAACGACGTACCAGGTGGACGAGTTCATCGACGCCTACGTCTTCCCGGACGGCGAACTCGCTCCGCTCGGCACCACCGTCACCCAGCTGGAGCGCGCCGGGTTCGAGGTGCGGGACGTGGAGTCCATCCGCGAGCACTACGCCCGCACCCTGCGCCGGTGGGTCGCCAACCTGGAGGGGGACTGGGACCACGCGGTCCGGCTCACCAGCCCCGGCCGCGCCCGCGTCTGGCGGCTGTACATGGCCGCCTGCGCACTCGCCTTCGAGCGCAACCGCATCGGCGTCAACCAGGTCCTGGCGATCCGCACCCCGGAGCCGGGCCGCTCCGGGCTGCCGCTGCGCACCCGCACCTGGAACACGGCCTGACGGGTCCGTACGCAGTCCGTACGGCAAAGGGGCCTCGCGGCTGCGAGGCCCCCCTCCCCTTCCTCCTGTCGGTGCCGGTACGGCTACTCGGCCTTGATCGACGCGAGCATGTTCAGCCGCGCCGCGCGCCGGGCCGGCCACAGGGCGGCCAGGACGCCGACCATGCCCGCCAGCAGCAGGAAGACCGCCATCCGGCCCCAGGGCAGGACCAGTTCGTACGTCGGCATCTTCGTGCCCAGCAGCTGGCCGGCCGCCCAGCCGAAGAACACGCCGAGGCCGATGCCGAGGACCCCGCCGAACAGGGAGATCACCAGGGACTCCAGCCGGACCATCCGCTTGACCGCCTTGCGGTCCAGGCCGATCGCGCGGAGCATGCCGATCTCCTGGGAGCGCTCGAAGACCGACATGGCCAGGGTGTTGATGACCCCGAGGACCGCGACGATCACCGCCATGCCGAGCAGACCGTAGAGCATGTTCAGCATCGTCGAGAAGATCTGCGCGATGCTGTTGGAGATGTCCTGCTTGTCCTGGATCTTGATCGCCGGGTTGGTGCCCAGGACCTTCGCCAGCCCGTCCTTCGTCGCCGCGGAGGCGCCGTCCGCCGTCTTGACCATGACCTGCATGTCGGCCGGGTCCTTCAGGTGCGGGGTGAGGACCTTGTTGTCGAGCATGATCCCGTTGATCATGTCGTTGCCCTCGTAGACACCGGCGACCGTCAGCTGCCGTGCCTTGCCGTCCTCGAAGTGGGCGGTGAAGTGCGAACCGGGCGTCCAACCGTGCTCCTTGGCCCGGTCCTTGTCGACGACGACCTGCGAGCCGCCCACCGTGAAGGAGCCGTCGTCCACCTTCAGGTCCGTCAGCTTCGTGATGGACGCGCCGTCGACGCCGGTCAGGAACTCCGTCTTGCCGTCGATGCGGGACGGGGCGTTGCGCAGCGGGCTGCTCGCGGTGACGCCGTCGGCGGCGGCGAGCTTGTGCGCCACGTCCGGGGAGAGGGGCGAGCGGTTGGCCATCGAGACGACGTAGTCCGCGCGGATCGCCGAGGACGCCATCTTGTCGATCGCCGTCTGCAGGCTGCCCGCCATCACCGTCATGCCGGTGATCAGGGTCAGGCCGATCATCAGCGCGGAGGCGGTGGCCGCCGTACGGCGCGGGTTGCGCACCGAGTTCTGGCGGGCCAGCTTGCCCGAGACACCGAAGACGCGCAGCACCGGGGCGGCGGCCGCGATCAGCGGGCGGGACAGCAGCGGGGTCAGGATGAACACGCCGATGATCAGCAGGACCGCGCCGATGCCCATCGGGCCCTGGGCGGAGTCGGCGCTCATCGTGGTGGCCGTCAGGACCACCGCGACGCCGGCCGCCGCGAACAGCGCGCCCAGAGTGTTGCGCAGCACCAGCGACTTGGTGGTGGCCTTGGCGTGCACGCTGCTCATCGCCGCCACCGGCGGGATCTTCGCGGCCCGCCGGCCGGGCAGCCAGGCGGCCAGCATGGTGATGAGGATGCCGACCGCGAGGGCGGACGCCACGGTGCCCGGGGTGATCACCAGCGGTCCGTCCGGCACGCTCGCGCCGAAGGAGCCCAGCAGCGAGCGCAGGCCCGCGCCGATGCCGATGCCGACGGCCAGACCGCTCACCCCGGCGACCGCGCCGACCGCGAACGCCTCGATCAGCACCGAGCGGGTGACCTGGCGGCGCGAGGCACCGACCGCGCGCAGCAGGGCCAGCTCCCGGGTGCGCTGGGCGACCAGCATGGTGAAGGTGTTGGCGATGATGAACGTGCCGACGAACAGCGCGATGCCGGCGAAGACCAGCAGAGCCTGCTTCAGACCGCTCATCGAGCTGGCGATGTTCCGCGCCTGGTCGTCGGCGAGCTGCTTGCCGGTGGTGGTCTCCACCAGGTGCGCCGGCAGCGCCTTGTCCAGCTCGGCCTTCAGCGCCGCCTGGCTGGTGCCGGCCGCGGCCTTGACGTCGATCTCGTCGAACGCGCCCTTCTTGCCGAACAGGGCCTGCGCGGTCGGGGTGTCGAAGAGCGTGAGGCTGCCGCCCGCGGCGACATTGCCGTCGTCGGTGGTGAAGATGCCCGCGACGGTGGGGGTGAGGACCGGGCCGTCGACGGAGAGCCGCACGGTGTCGCCGGTCTTGTAGCCGGTGCGCTCGGCGGTCCTGGAGTCGATCAGCACCTCGCCCCTGCCGTGCGGGGCGTGACCGCTGACCAGCGGGTAGCGGGCGTCCTTGGTGCCCCAGTAGTTGCCGCCGGTGGACTGCCAGTCGCCGCCGGCCAGCTTGCCGTCCTTGTCGGCGAGGGCGGTGAAGCCGGTGACGACACCGGTCGCGGAGGCCGCGCCCGGGACCTTGGCGGCCTTCTGCAGCAGCGCCTGGGTCAGATCGGGCGTCCGGCCGACCTTGTCCCCCTCGGAGTCCTGGTACTTGGCCCGTACGGCGACGTCGACCTGGTCGAAGCCCTTGGCGCTGCTCTTCTGGTAGGCGTCGGAGATGGTGTTGGTGAAGACCAGCGTCCCGGACACGAACGCCACGCCGAGCATGACGGCGAGCACGGTCATCAGGAGCCGGGCCTTGTGCGCGAGGACGTTGCGCAGGGCGGTGCGGAACATCAGCTGGTACGGCCCTTCGCGTCGAACTGCTTCATCAGGTCGAGGACGGCGTCGGACGTGGGGCCGTGGATCTCGTCCACGATCCGGCCGTCGGCCAGGAAGACCACGCGGTCCGCGTAGGCGGCGGCGACCGGGTCGTGGGTCACCATGACCACCGTCTGGCCCAGTTCGCGCACCGAGTTGCGCAGGAAGCCGAGTACCTCGGCGCCGGAGCGCGAGTCGAGGTTTCCGGTCGGCTCGTCGCCGAAGATGATGTCGGGCCTGGAGGCGAGGGCGCGGGCGACCGCCACCCGCTGCTGCTGGCCGCCGGAGAGCTGGGAGGGCCGGTGGCTGAGCCGCCCGGACAGCCCCACCATCTCGATCACCCGGTCCAGCCACGCCTTGTCGGCCTTGCGGCCCGCGATGTCCATCGGCAGGGTGATGTTCTCCAGCGCGGTCAGCGTCGGCAGCAGGTTGAAGGCCTGGAAGATGAAGCCGATCTTGTCCCGGCGCAGCTTGGTGAGCTGCTTGTCCTTCAGGGAGCCCAGCTCGGTCTCACCGATGCGCACGGAACCCGAGGAGAAGGTGTCGAGGCCGGCCACGCAGTGCATCAGCGTGGACTTGCCGGAGCCGGACGGGCCCATGATCGCGGTGAACTCGGCCTGCCGGAAGTCGACGGAGACGCGGTCCAGGGCGACCACCCGGGTCTCACCCTGCCCGTAGATCTTCGACAGCTCCGTGGCGCGTGCGGCCACGGCGGTGGTCCGGCCGGCGGTGGGTGTGGTGGTCACGGGACGGTGCTCCTGTCGGGATGACGTGTGTTCCTGGGGACCGTTCCATCCTCTCGGCGCGGACGGCGCGTGGAGTCAGCCGCTGTTCCGGTTCCTGGGGGCGACTCGGGTCGGACGGGAGGCGGCCGTGTCATACCTGGGGAGGACGGCCGACCCTGAGAGGCGGTCGGCCCGCGGTCGCGTTGCCGCCGGGACCCGGTCGGGAAATTGCGGAAGCCGTCGCGGAGTCGTGCACGAGATGTGCCCGAGAAGCAATCGAGTGGCAATCGAGGAACGGCACAGGCGCTGTCGAAATGCCGCCGAACGTTGTCGAGAACAGGTGGAACGCCCTCGTTCGGACGGTGAAATTCCGTCATTTCACGTACACGCCCGCCCCGGTCACGTCACGCTGTTTGGCAAGTGCGGATGGCGCGTTCCGCGGGCTGATGCACCCTCAGACGTCAATAAAATAAGACAACATCGGTCCGCCCTTCCGCTGTTCGGGGGATGGGTCCCGATAGGCTCGGACTCCTCGACGCGGAGCCCATGGCCTGCCCGGATGGTGGAATGCAGACACGGCGAGCTTAAACCTCGCTGCCCCTTCGCGGGCGTGCCGGTTCAAGTCCGGCTCCGGGCACCACCGCGTCCCTCTCTCACCCATTGACATCGGATACGTCCCGGCGGAGACTCGCGCTGCAGATGGTGAAGGAAAGTTCACCAGACGAACGGCGCAGGGAGGGCGGAGCCGATGCGCACCACCGTCGGGATCATCGGAGCGGGGCCGGCCGGGCTGCTGCTGGCGCGGCTGCTGCACCGCGCCGGCATCGACTCGGTCGTCCTGGAGAGCCGCGACCGTGCCTACGTCGAGCACCGCCAGCGCGCCGGGATCCTGGAGCAGGGCACGGCCGACGTGCTGCGCGCCGTCGGCGCCGGGGAGCGGCTGGACCGGGAGGGGCTGCGCCACGACGGCATCGAGCTGCGCTTCGACCGCCGCCGCCACCGTGTCCACTTCCCCGGCCTCACCGGCGGACGCTCGGTGTGGGTGTACGCGCAGACCGAGGTGTGCAAGGACCTCATCGCCCTGCAGCTGAAGGAGGGCGGGCCGCTGCTGTTCGAGGCGCAGGCGCTGGCGGTGGAGGGCGCGGCCGGCGACCGGCCGCGCATCCCCTTCCGGCACCAGGGCCGCGAGGACGTGCTCGAGTGCGACTACGTCGCCGGGTGCGACGGCTTCTGGGGCGTGGCCCGCTCCGCCGTCCCGGCCGCGCTCTCGCGCGTGTTCGAGCGGACGTACCCCTACGCCTGGCTCGGCGTCCTCGCCGATGTCCCGCCCTCGCACGACGAACTCGTCTACGCCCGCCACGAACGCGGCTTCGCCCTGCTGTCCATGCGGTCCCCGTCCGTGTCCCGCCTCTACCTCCAGGTGCCCGCCGGCACGGACGCCGGCGACTGGACGGACGAGGCGATCTGGCCGGAACTGGCGCGCCGCTTCGAGACGGACGACGACTGGCGGCTGGAGCGCGGACCCATCACCCAGAAGTCGGTCACACCGATGCGCTCCTACGTCCACGAACCCATGCGCCACGGCCGGCTCTTCCTCGCCGGTGACGCCGCCCACATCGTCCCGCCGACCGGCGCCAAGGGCCTGAACCTGGCCGTCGGCGACGTCGTCACCCTCGCCCGGGCGCTCGCCCACGAGAAGGAGACCGGCTCCCCGGACCTCCTCGACGCCTACTCCGCGACCTGCCTGCGGCGCGTCTGGCAGGCCGAGCGGTTCTCCTGCGACATGACGACCCTGCTGCACCCCGCCCCGGACGCCACGGCCTTCGACGGCCGCCTCCAGCAGGCCCGGCTGGAGCGGATCGCCTCCTCGCGCGCGGCCGAGACCGACCTGGCCGAGGCGTAC
Organism: Streptomyces sp. FXJ1.172; assembly: GCF_001636945.3. Taxonomy (NCBI): domain Bacteria; kingdom Bacillati; phylum Actinomycetota; class Actinomycetes; order Kitasatosporales; family Streptomycetaceae; genus Streptomyces; species Streptomyces sp. FXJ1.172. Next base: position 5,555,595 of record NZ_CP119133.2, read on the forward strand.
ACCGGTTTCCCGCTCGGGTAGGCCGGCCGGGCGGTTTTCTCTCGGTTTCGTAGCAGGTTCGTCATGGATCGCGATCACCCATGGCCGGGAATCGCCTGCCCGCGTAGCGTGTTGGGGAGCACGGCAGGGGAAAGATCCTCCTCAGGTATCATGGTCGATCCTTTGCCAATCCATTACGCTTTGAGCCAAGGCTGCGCTCGGCAGCCATGGAGGAGTGAAATGAGGAGCAGTAACCCGGTCTTCTCGCGACGGGGGTTCAGCCGCGACAACGGCTACGCCGGCTTCAACACCGCACCGCAGGCCGGGTACGCACAGGGCAACCCGTACGCGCAGAACCCCTACGCGCAAAACCCCTACGCCCAGCAGGGTGTGCAGTACGGCGCGCCCCCGCAGGCCCCGGTCACCACCGACCGGATGACCATGGACGACGTCGTCGTCCGCTCGGCCATGACGCTCGGCACGGTCGCCCTGGGCGCCGTCATCGCCTGGGCGCTGCTGCCGGTCTCGGCCACCAGCTACGGCCTGGCCATCGGCTCCGGGCTGATCGCTGTCGTCCTGGCGCTGGTCCAGAGCTTCAAGCGGACCCCGTCGCCCGCTCTGATCCTCGGGTACGCCGCGTTCGAGGGTGTCTTCCTCGGCGTCATCAGCGAGATCTACAACAGCCGTTGGCAGGGCGCCCCCTTCCAGGCGGTGCTCGGCACCATGGCGGTTCTGGGCGCGACCCTGCTGGTCTACAAGGCCGGCTGGATCCGCGTCACCGCGCGCTACGCCCGTATGGGCATCGCCATCGCGATGGCCTTCATGGTCGTCATGGCGGTCAACCTGCTGCTGGTGGTGCTCGGCGTCGCCGAGAACGGCGGCCTGCGCAGCTTCGGCCCGCTCGGCGCGCTCGTCAGCATCGTCTCGATCCTGCTCGGCGCGTTCTACCTGACGCTGGACTTCAAGCAGATCGAGGACGGCATCGCCTACGGCGCCCCGCGCAACGAGGCCTGGCTCGCCGCGTTCGGTCTCACCGTGGCCCTGGTGTGGATCTACACGGAGATGCTGCGACTGGTGGCGATCTTCACCAACAGCGACTAGCCGCTGCGCCGTTCGGCGGACATGCGGTGAGGCGAGAGGGCCCCGGGCTGACACAGCCCGGGGCCTTGCGCCGCTCTAGAGCAGCTTGCGGGCCGCCCTCCTCAAGTCGTATTCGTGCACGATGGCCTTCGCGTGGCCGTACGCGAGGTCGTACTCGTGCCTGAGCCAGCTGACCTTCTCCTCGAAGCGGACCAGGGCGGGTCCTTCTTCTACGGTGCGCAGCCAGTCGGAGACTTCACGACCGGTGCAGTGGGGGATGCGGGCGAGCAGATTGCGGTGGGTCTCCTCGGAGAAGAGCTGGGACATCGGCGCCTCCGAACGCAAAGGGGATGTAAGCCGGTCCTTCACGTCACCGTGCCTGAGCGTTCGCGTATTGGCAACAGTGCGGCGCGTTACGCTCGGCGCGTGGTTGATACGACGCCCTTGACCCGAGCAGTGGATCACTTCGCCGACAGATTGCGCGCGGCGCCGCAGAGCCGGCTGCAAAGAGGAGCCGCGGCCGAGGCCCTGGCGCTGGCCAGGGAGTTGGCCCGGTGGGCTCAGCGTGTCGAGGAGCCGGGCAGCGAGCCCCGGCAGATGCCGGATGCCGGGATGTTCGCTGCGGCCGATCAGATTCTCGTGGCCGCGCACGACTTGGGGCTGGTGCTGCGCAGTGACAGTGAGGTCACCGAAGCGGTGAGGCTGGTGGAGGAGGCGCGGCAGCGGGCCGGGGTCTGAGGCCCCCGCCCCCTACAGGGACGCTATGACCCGGTCGGCCAGGATGTACACCATCTCCTCGCCGCAGGCGAAGGTGAGGGTGTAGGCGCCGGAGACGCCGGAGCCGCCGAGGAGGTAGGGGGTGTCGCCCGTCTCCACCGCCGCCGCCAGGCGCTCGGCGGTCTCGCGGTGCCCCGGGGTCATGCACAGGGTGGTGCCGTCGGCGAAGACGTAGACGTCGAGGGTGCCGAGCGGGCCCGGGCGGACGTCGGCGAGTTCGACACGGTCGGCGGCCAGCTGCTCCAGCGTGGTCACCGTGCGCTCGTGGTCGTTCACGGCCGGGGACTGCACCGGGACGAAGTCGGGGTGCGAGGGGTGCCGGCGGCGGGCCGCGGCCAGCTCGGGGGACTCCCCGGCGAACTCGTCGGCCTCGGTGGCCGGCTCGGACACCGGCTCCAGGCCGGCGAAGTCGCTCTGCCGGGGAAGGAACAGATCGGCGTCGGACAGGCCGAGCAGGGAGGGGGCGTCGGAGGCGTCACGGGCCTCCTGGGCGGCCCAGAAGGCGCGCGCCTCGGCCAGCTCCCGCTCCCGCTCCTCGGCGAGCGCCTCGGCCACGGCCGCGCGTATCTGGTCGGCGTCGGCGTGGGAGCGGGCGCCCGGCAGCAGGGCCCGTGCGGTGGCCGCCTGGTTCTCACCGAGCTGTCGCTGCAGCTCGCCGAGCTGACGGCGCAGCTTGAGAACGGTGCGCAGGACGGCGACGCCCACGGCGCCGGTGGCTGCCGTGGTGAGCAGCAGGGCGATCGGCATGGCGCTCACTGACGTACTCCCGGTTCAAAGTCGACCCCCGACTTCCTACATCAGCTTGAAGGGTGGACTATCCAGCTGTCAGTGCGTAACGTCACGAATCGGACAGGACTTTGGCCTCAGGGATTCTTCGAGCACCACGCTGACCTGCGTTGACCTGCATCAATGCGTCCCGCGAGCGAGATAGGTCACATCCTGGGCGAGATTGGATCACGGAAAGGCCCGGAACCGTGGTGTTTCCTCGGATCCGGGCCGATTCCTGACGTGACGTGCCTGTGTCGCTACGGACGGTGGGTCAGCTGAGGCGCTCGATGACCATCGCCATGCCCTGGCCGCCGCCGACGCACATCGTCTCCAGGCCGAACTGCTTGTCGTGCCACTGCAGGGAGTTGATGAGCGTGCCGGTGATGCGGGCGCCGGTCATGCCGAAGGGGTGGCCCACGGCGATGGCGCCGCCGTTGACGTTCAGCTTGTCGATGTCGATGCCGAGGTCCCGGTAGGAGGGGATCACCTGGGCGGCGAAGGCCTCGTTGATCTCGACCAGGTCGATGTCGTCGATGGTCAGGCCGGCGCGGCGCAGGGCCTGCTTGCTGGCCTCGACCGGGCCGAGGCCCATGATCTCGGGGGACAGGCCGGAGACACCGGTGGAGACGATGCGCGCGAGCGGGGTCAGGCCCAGCTCGCGGGCCTTGGTGTCGGACATGATGACGACGGCCGCGGCGCCGTCGTTGAGCGGGCAGCAGTTGCCGGCCGTGACCAGCCCGTCCGGGCGGAAGACCGGCTTGAGGCCCGCCACGCCCTCCACCGTGACGCCGGCGCGCGGGCCGTCGTCCTTGCTGACGACCGTGCCGTCCGGGAGGGTCACCGGGGTGATCTCGCGCTCCCAGAAGCCGTTCTTGATGGCCTGCTCGGCGAGGTTCTGCGAGCGGACGCCGAACTCGTCCATCTCCTGGCGGGTGACGCCCTTCCAGCGGGCGAGGTTCTCGGCGGTCTGGCCCATCGCGATGTACGCGTCGGGGACCAGGCCGTCCTCGCGCGGGTCGTGCCAGGTCGTGCCCTCCTGCTGGGCGACGGCCTCGGTGCGGGCCTCGGCCTCGGCGAACAGCGGGTTGTGCGTGTCCGGGAGGCCGTCGGAGCTGCCCTTGACGAAACGGGAGACCGTCTCGACGCCGGCCGAGATGAAGACGTCGCCCTCGCCGGCCTTGATGGCGTGCAGGGCCATGCGGCTGGTCTGCAGGGAGGAGGAGCAGTACCGGGTGACCGTGCAGCCGGGCAGGTGGTCCATGCCCATCTGCACGGCGACGATACGGCCGAGGTTGTGGCCCTGCTCGCCGCCGGGGAGACCGCAGCCGAGCATCAGGTCGTCGATGTCCCTGGGGTCCAGCTCGGGGACCTTGGCGAGCGCGGCCTGGATGATCGTGGCGGTCAGGTCGTCGGGGCGCAGGTCCTTCAGGGAGCCCTTGACGGCGCGGCCGATGGGGGAGCGGGCGGTCGAGACGATGACGGCTTCGGGCATCACGGCTCCAGTGGGCGGTGTTGTGTGAGCAGGGCCGCTTGGGAAGTTACCCGCACGTATGAATCAGGTCACTGGTGTGGTGGTGTGACACTGACCGCAGTTTTCTAAGCGCTTGCTTGGTCGGCTCGGGATCAGAGCGACGGGGCCGCCGGTTCTGCTTCCGGGACCCTGCGGCGGCGCCTGCGCTTCAGCAGGGCCCACGGCCCCCGCGGCCCGGTCGGCATCGCCGCCGCGACCTCCGTGCCCGCCTCCGAAGCCGCCTCGGCCGCGGCGCGGGCCACCGGCAGGAAGCCCTCGCGGCGCGTGACGTCCGGGCGCTCCTCCTCCGCCGGCCACAGGCCGAGGGCGGCGCAGACCGTGGGCAGGACCGCCATCGCCGCTGTCGCGTAGCCCTCCGCCGAGGGGTGGTAGTTGTCCGGGCCGAACAGCTCGCGCGGGTTCGCCTCGAACTCCGGGCCCAGCAGGTCGCCCAGCGACACCGTGCGGCCCCCCTGCGCCACCACGCCGATCGTCTGGGCCGCCGCGAGCTGCCGGGACGCCCGCCGGGCCAGCCAGCGCAACGGCTGCTGCACCGGCTCGATCGTGCCGAGGTCGGGGCAGGTGCCGACCACCACCTCGGCGCCGGCCGTGCGCAGCCGCCGTACCGCCGCCGACAGGTGCCGTACCGAACGGGTCGGCGGCATCCGGTGGGTCACGTCGTTCGCGCCGATCATGATCACGCAGATGTCCGGGACGGGAAACGGGGCCGCGAGCACCGACGCCACCTGGCGGTCCAGGTCGTCCGACTGGGCCCCGGGCACGGCGACGTTGCGCAGCTCCACCGGGCGCTCCGCCACCGCCGCGAGCCCCGACGCCAGCAGCGCCCCCGGTGTCTGGCCCGCCCGGTGCACGCCCTGTCCGGCCGCCGTCGAGTCGCCGAGCAGCGCCAGCCTGAGGACCGGTTCACCGGGGGCGTCGTAGGTGCGGCCGTACACGCCGTCGGCCACCGGCACCCGGCCGCCGCTGCCGTTGCCCACATGACGCCGGGCCAGCCGTACCTCCGCCAGCAGCAGGCCGACGGCGGCCGCGCCGACCAGGCCGGCCCCGCCGCCGCCGTACGCCGCCCCGGCCGCGATGCGCCGGGCCACTCGCGCCCTCGACATGCTCGTCATGCGTCGCCGCCACCTCCCTCGTAGCCGTACATCCACTCCTTGCCCCGTACAGGCCGTAGGCCAATCTCAACGGGGAGTGAACGACCACCACGCCTCACCCGTGGGCCGTAGGCTGGCTTGACCACTTAGACCACTGTTTTTTTTGCAGCAACCGGAGACAACGGTGCAATTCCACGACTCGATGATCAGCCTCGTCGGCAACACCCCGCTGGTGCGGCTCAACAACGTGACCAAGGGCATCCGGGCAACCGTCCTTGCCAAGGTGGAGTACTTCAACCCCGGCGGCTCCGTGAAGGACCGCATCGCCCTGCGCATGATCGAGGCCGCCGAGCAGAGCGGGGAACTGAAGCCGGGCGGCACCATCGTGGAGCCGACCAGCGGCAACACCGGTGTGGGGCTCGCGATCGTCGCTCAGCAGAAGGGGTACAAGTGCATCTTCGTGTGCCCCGACAAGGTGAGCACCGACAAGATCAACGTGCTGCGCGCCTACGGCGCGGAGGTCGTGGTCTGCCCGACCGCCGTGGATCCCGAGCACCCCGACTCGTACTACAACGTCTCCGACCGGCTCGTCCGCGAGACCCCGGGCGCCTGGAAGCCGGACCAGTACTCCAACCCCAACAACCCGCTCTCCCACTATCACTCGACCGGCCCCGAGCTGTGGGAGCAGACCGAGGGGAAGATCACCCACTTCGTGGCGGGCGTGGGCACCGGCGGCACCATCTCCGGCACCGGCCGCTACCTGAAGGACGCCAGTGACGGCAGGGTCCAGGTCATCGGCGCCGACCCGGAGGGTTCCGTCTACTCCGGCGGCTCCGGGCGGCCGTACCTGATCGAGGGCGTGGGCGAGGACTTCTGGCCGACCGCCTACGACCGCACCGTCGCCGACGAGATCGTCGCCGTGTCCGACAAGGACGCCTTCCAGATGACCCGCCGTCTGGCCAAGGAGGAGGGCCTGCTGGTGGGCGGCTCCTGCGGCATGGCCGTCGTGGCCGCGCTGCGGGTCGCCGAGCGGCTGGGCCCCGACGACGTGGTGGTCGTCCTGCTGCCGGACAGCGGCCGCGGTTACCTCAGCAAGATCTTCAACGACGAGTGGATGGCCGACTACGGCTTCCTCGAGGACGAGGGTCCCAGCGCCCGCGTCGGCGACGTCCTCAACTACAAGGCGGGCGGCTCCATCCCGTCCCTGGTGCACATGCACCCGGAGGAGACCGTCGGCGAGGCCATCGAGGTGCTGCGCGAGTACGGCGTCTCGCAGATGCCGGTCGTCAAGCCGGGCGCCGGGCACCCGGACGTGATGGCGGCCGAGGTCGTCGGCTCGGTCGTGGAGCGGGAGCTGCTGGACGCCCTGTTCTCCAAGCGGGCCTCGCTGGAGGACCCGCTGGAGAAGCACATGTGCCGGCCGCTGCCCCAGGTCGGCTCCGGCGAGCCGGTCGGCGACCTGATGTCGGTGCTCGGCGCGGCGGACGCGGCCATCGTCCTCGTCGAGGGCAAGCCGACCGGCGTGGTCAGCCGGCAGGACCTGCTGGCGTTCCTGGCCGAGGGTGGAAAGCAGTAGCTGAACGCAGGGTGAACCGTCGGTTTCCGTACGGCACTTGCGGGTGGTCTGCCGGTCGGGCGGACTTCGCGGAAGTGGTACGAGCGTGTCACGTCCGCGCAGCACACGCTTAACACGGGTCCGGCACATTAGGGGGTGTCGGCAGGTGCGGGAGCGGCTCCCCGCCCCGGCCGACGCCGAACGGCGCCAAGGACCTCCGGAGCGGCTCCCGGACCTCCATGGACGCCACGGACGCGTAGGCCCGGCCCTGACCCGGCCAGCGTCCCTCGCGGGGACCGCCGTCGTCCCGCCCCCCGGAAACGGGGGTGCGGCGGTCCCCGCGCAAGTCTTTCCGGCCGGTCCCCCGGACGTGCCGGTCAGCCGTGCTCGCGGGAGCGGCCTCGGCGGCCGGAGAGCAGCTCCGGGTTGAGCCGTACGGCCTGGGCGAAGTTGACGCCGACGATGCCGGCCCAGGCGGCCACCGTCCCGGCCACCCCCGCGATGCCGCCGCAGACGGCGGTCAGCGGGATCGCCAGGACCAGCGAGATGATCGCGAACCCGAAGCGCTCCGCCCAGGTGTCGGCGTCCTTGGGCCGCCGGGCGCCGCGCGCGCTCGTCATCTGCTGCTCGGCCAGGTGCCGCCGCACCCGGCGGTCCACCGCGTCGTCGATCCGCTGCTCGACCTTCTCCAGGAAGGAGTCGACCAGGGCGGCGTCGTAGTCGTCGCCCAGGTCGCGGCGGGCCCGCACCGTGGCGTCGAGTTCCTTGCGCAGGTCCGCGTCCCGCGAGTCCAGAGTGCTCATGCCGTTCAGGTTAGGGAGCGGCCGACCGCGCCGCACTGGGGATAGCCCCCCTGTCCCGGGTCAGGGCAGCAGGCTGACGACCCCGGTGTCCAGGTCGCACCGCGCCGCCTCCACCCCGGCGGAGCCGAACGCCGGGTCGGCGCGGATCACGTCCCGCACCCACGCGGTGTGCGCCCGCATCGTGTGCTCGGCCCAGTCCCCGGACCACACGCGGGTGCGCCGGGCGGCGGGCGCGATCTCGTCCACCAGCAGCTCCAGATGCCCCGGTACGGCCGCCCCGGTGCGCACGTGCTCCAGCGTGGCGGCGACCGCGCCGCACCGCTCGTGCCCGAGCACCAGCACCAGCCGGATGCCCAGTTCCTGGACGCCGTACTGGACGCAGCCGAGCACGGCCTCGTCCAGCACCTGGCCGGCCGTCCTCGTGCACAGCAGGTCCCCGAGCCCCTGGTCGAAGACCAGCTCCGGCGGCACCGGGCAGTCCACGCAGCCGACGATCACCGCGAACGGCTGCCGCCCGGCGGGGCCGCCGTACGGGCGGCGGGGGCGGCCGGCGGCGTAGCGCGCGTTGCCGGCGAGGAGTTCGCCGAGCGCGGCGGCCGGAGTGGACGGCTGTGCGGGGTGGAGCGTGGGCGCGGCCATGACGCTTCCTCAGGAGTCGGTCCAGTGGCGCCTGTTCATGGGCCCCGTTCACGGTACGCAGGGGAAAGGTCACGCTCCGTCGCCGTTTAACGACACTTGGCCGATTCGTCGCCGGATCATCGCCCCGGCGATACCGCGTCTTGCCTGACTGCATAGCGTCATGCAGAGTTCTTGGTGAGTGAATAGCTGGTCAACGGGCCGGCGTCAGTCCGCCGTGACGAAGGGCCGAGGGGAGTGTGGGCGTGATGTCGTCTCGCATCGCGGACCTGTCGGAGTCCATGCCGGCCGTGCCGTCCGCGCGCTCCGCGACCGTGGTCCTCGACGGCTTCGGACTCGGCGTCGCGGACGTCGTACGCCTCGCCGACGGGAGGGCGCGGCCGACTCCCGCGCCCGGGGCGCTGCTGCGGGCGCAGGAGTCCTGGAACGCCGCCCGGCGGATCGCGGCAACCGGACGTGTCTACGGCCGGTCCACCGGTGTGGGCGCCAACCGGAACGTGGACGTTCCCACCGAGGCCGCCGCCGGCCACGGCCTGCGCCTGCTGCGCAGCCACGCCGGCGCCATCGGTGCGGAACTCCCCGCCCGGCAGGTGCGCGCGGCGCTCGCCGTCCGCGCCAACCAACTGCTGGCCGGGGGCGCCGGACTGCGGCCGAGTGTGATCACCGCGCTGTGCGAGGCGCTGGCGACGGGCGCGTATCCGGTCGTCAACGAGTTCGGCTCCGTCGGCACCGGCGACATCGCGGCCCTTGCCCAGGTCGGCCTCGCGCTCGCCGGGGAGCACCCCTGGCGCGGCTCCGGCGCCCCCGCCCCACAGCCCCTGGACAACAACGACGCCCTCGCCCTGATCAGCAGCAACGCCCTCACTCTCGGCCAGTCCGCGCTCGCCCTGCACGAACTGCGCGGGCTCATCGGCGCCACCCAGGTCGTCGCGGCCCTGTCCCTGCTCGCCGTCGACGGCTCCCACGAGGCGTACGCCGCCCCCGTGCACGCCGCCCGCCCGCACCGGGGCAGCACCGAGGTGGCCCGGCGGATGCGGGAGCTGATCGGCGCCGCCGACCGGCCGGCCCCGCCGCTCGGCCGGATCCAGGACCCCTACGGCTTCCGCTGCCTGCCCCAGATCCACGGCCCCGCGCACGACGCGGCCGACGCGCTGGAAGAGGTCCTGGCCGTGGAGATCAACGCGGCCGCCGAGAACCCGCTCATCGCGCCCGAGGACCTCGCCGCGTACCACCACGGCGGCTTCTACGCGGCCCAGCTCGCCCTCGCCCTGGACCACTTCAGGCTCGCGCTCACCCAGGTGGCCCGGCTGTCCACGTCCCGTCTGTCCACGCTCAACGAGCCCGCCTGCACCCGGCTGCGGCCCTTCCTCGCCGACCACGAGCCGGCCTCCTCGGGCGTGATGATCCTGGAGTACGCGGCCGGCGCCGCCCTCGGTGACCTGCGGGCCTTCTCCGCGCCCGCCTCGCTCGGCCACGCTGTACTCTCCCGGGGCGTCGAGGAACAGGCGAGCTTCGCCTCGCTCGCCGCGCGGCAGACCCTGCGCGCGTGCGGTGCGTATCGTCTGGTGGCCGGCTGCGAACTCGTCGCCGCCGTCCGCGCGCTGCGCCAGCGCGACCTGCGGCCCGACCCGGGGCTGCCGGCCGGCCAGGCCTTCGCGCTCGCCGCGTCGGTCCTCGACGGCGACCCGGCCGACCGGCCGCTCACGGACGACGTGACGGCGGCGGCCGCACTGCTCGACCGGTTCACGGACATCTGGAGGGGGAGCGTGTCATGAGTGTGGACAGGAGCGGCGGGGTGGCTGACCGTACGGCACCTGGTGAGCCGTCCGGCGCCACGGACAGTCCCGCAGGCCGGCTGCAGGCGCTGTTCGAGGGGCACCGGCTCACCCCGACCCAGCGCCGGATCGCCCACAGCATGGTCCGGCGGGCCGCCGACGTGCCGTTCCTGTCCAGCGTGGAGCTGGCCGAACTGGCCGGGGTCAGCCAGCCCTCGGTGACCCGGTTCGCGGTCGCCCTCGGCTTCGACGGCTACCCGGCGCTGCGCAAGCACCTGCGCGAGGTCGTCCCCGCCGAACCGGCCGCCGAGGCGGGCGCGTTCAACGAGTACCAGCAGGCGGTCGAGGCCGAGATCGAGAACCTGAGGCACCTCGCCGAACTCCTCGCCGACCCGCGCCCGGTGCAGAAGGCCGGCCGCATCCTCGCCGCGTCCCGGCCGCTGCCGGTCCTCGGCCTGCGCGCGGCCGCCTCCCAGGCGTACGGCTTCTGCTACTTCGCCGCCAAGGTGCACCCGGACGTCCGGCTGCTCGACGAGGGCGGCACGATGATCCAGGACCGCGTCGACGCGGCCGTCCGCGCGGGCGCCTCGGCCCTGCTGTGCTTCGCGCTGCCCCGGCACCCGCGCGAGGTCGTCGACACCCTCGCCTACGCCAAGGACCTGGGGCTGACGACGGTCACGGTCGCCGACTCCGCGTTCGCGCCGGTCGCCAAGCACTCCGACCTGCTGCTGCCCGCCGCCGTCGGCACCGGGCTCGCCTTCGACACCGCGTGCGCGCCGATGCTGCTCGGCCGGGTGCTGCTGGAGGCGGTCTGCGACGACCTGCCGGACGCGCAGGCCCGGCTGGAGGAGTTCGACACGAAGGCGGCGGCCCGGGGTCTGTTCGTGGAGTGACCTGCCCGCGGGTGTGTTCTCAGACTCGTCTCACGTTCCCTCGCTACCGTGCCCGGCCGACAGCACTGTGCCGGGACGACGAGGAGGCGGATCGTGGCGCGCGGAGGGCAGGGGCTGGCCCGGGTGGCCGTCGTCGTAAGGGCCGGGGCCGCACCGCTGTGGTGGTCCGGGGTGGTCGCGGCCGGGATCGGGGTGCTGCCGCCCGGGGTGACCGGACGCCGGACCGGGGTGCTGGCCGGGGCCGCGCTGTTCCTGGTCGCCGCGGCCGCCGTACCGCTGGTGCGGCGCGGGCGCTACGCCGAACTCGCCCGCGCGGCGGCCCGCGCGGGCAAGTACGACGTGCTCCAGGACCGGGCGGTGACCGTGCGCAACTGGCGCCGGGGCCACCGCTGGTGGCTGCTGCTCGCCTTCGCCGTGGCCCTCGGCTCCGCCTTCGCGGTGCCCGCGGCCGGCGGCATGCTGCTCGCCGGGCTCGGCACCGGGCTGCGGCTGAAGGCCGCCTGGATCGGGCGGCGCGAGCGGGCCGGCCAGACGCTGCTGTGGGTGCGCGTCGACTGGCTCGGCCGGCGCGGCGGACGCCCGGTGGGCAAGGCCGTGAAGGGGCTGCGGAGTACGGGCGTCGCGGCCGGTGACGCGGCCCCGGGCGGGGCCCGCCGCCGCGGCGCCGCGCTCGTCTAGAGGGTGTCGCTCATACCTCGATGGTCTCCTCGATGCGCTTCAGCTGGTGCCGGGCCATCGCCAGGTTGGCCCGGCCGGCCTCGAGGACCAGGTAGAGGAACAGGCCGTTGCCGCCCCGGCCCTTGAGCAGGCGGATCAGGTGGTACTGGTCCGACAGCGTGATCAGGATGTCCTCGATCTCGGCCTTGAGGCCCAGGTGTTCCATCGTGCGCATCTTGGCGCGGATGACGTCGGTGTTGCCGGCGGCGGCCACGTTCAGGTCGAAGCTCTTGCTGCCGCCCATCGTGCCCAGCGCCATGCCGCTGGTGTAGTCGACGAGCGCGACTCCGGTGGCGCCCTCGATGGAGGTGAGGGCTTCCTTCAGCGCGGTCTCGGTGTTGGCCATGGTGGGTCCTTTCGAAGTGCTCAACTGTCGGTTGCGGTGCGCGCCTCGGTGGCCGTGGCGCGGGGTGTGCGGGTGGTACGGGTCCGGGCGGGTGCGGTGCGGGTGGCCGGGCGTGCGGTGGCCCGGGCGGCGGCCTCGGCGGCGTCGAGCAGCTCCCCGATCCGGGCGGCGGCCCGGCGGCCCTCGAGGTGCAGCCGGCCGACGTTGACCCGGCCCTCGGCGAGCAGGGTCAGCACGGCGGTGCGGCCGGCCGCGTAGGTGGCGACATAGCCGCCCTCGCCGCGCACCAGCAGCTCGCGCAGACCGCCGTGCCCGGTGGCGTCGCTGACCCGTACGGCGACGCCGAGCGCGGCGGCGGTGAGCGCGGCGAGGCCCTCCGGGTCGACTCCGGGGGTGTCATGGGCGACGACGAGCCCGTCGACGCCCGCCGCCAGGGCGCCGGTGAGCTGCGGCACCCGGGCCCGCAGCCGGCGCAGCTCCTCCAGGACGGTCTGGAGGTCCTCCTCGGACACGATCAGCTCTCTCCTCTCGGCGGGGCGGTGCTCGGCGGGGCGGTGCCGTTCAAAGCGCCTCCAGCGCATCCCTGAGCCTCTTCAGCAGCGCGATGTCGGGGTCGGTGACCGGGGGTGGGCAGGCCAGGGCGGGGTATGCCGGGGCGGGGTCCAAGGCCGCGGGCGGCACCGGTGCGAGGTGGCCGGCCGCCGCGAGCCGGCGCGCGTCGACCAGCGTGTGGAAGGCCTGCCGGCCCAGGTCCCGGGCGATCCCGGTGGCCGTGCGGACGCCGTCCACGCGGTCCAGGACCGCCCGCTGCCGGGGCGTGACCGGGGCGGCGGGGACCGGGTCCGCGCGGATCAGCGGGGCGCTGTCGATGGCCGGGTCGGGCCACAGCCGGTGCAGCAGCAGGCGCCGGCGCAGCGTCTCGCGTTCCAGCGCGACGACCGGAACGGAGGGCAGCGGGCCGGGCCGGGGGGCGTTGTCGTAGCGGAACCGGCCCGGGGCGCTGCTCGGGGCCAGTGCGAAGTACCCGGCGTCGTACAGCGCGTCCAGGTGGCACAGCTCCAGCGCCCCGGTCGGCAACAGCCCTGATTCCAGCAGGAGTTCGGCTGCCTGGGGCGGGCCGGCGGTCCGCGCGGCGGCCTGCTGCCAGGCGGCGGCCGCGAGGGTGCCGTGCGCCGTGAGGAGCACGTCGAGACCGGGGGCGAGCGGGCTCTCGGCGTGCACCACCCGGCCGTCGGCGAGGTGCAGGGTGCCGTGCTCGCGCACCAGGACGCCGGTGGCCCGCTCCTCCGCGAGCCGGGTCAGCATCGGCGACAGGGCCCGGCCGGCCGACTTGTCCCGCACCGGCAGCGGCGGTATGTGCGTCACGGTCATCCCAGCACCAGCCGGGCGGCCATCTCGCCGAGCCGGATCCGGGCCAGCGCGAGATTGCCGTCCTCGCGGCCGAGCCACAGGTGCAGGAACACGCTGCTGTCGAAGGACGTGTCCACGAAGCGCAGCAGGTGGTAGCTGTCGCGGTTGCTGACGATCACGTCCTCGACGGGCGGCCCCTCGCTGTCGGCCCCCGAGGTGAAGGCGCCGTGCTCGGCCGCCATCCGGGCCAGCTCGGCGGCCTCGGCGGCGGTCGTCTCATGGTCGCCGCCGGGCGCGTCGCCGACCGTGCCGAGCGCCAGTCCGCTCGTCCAGTCCACCAGCGCGGCACCCCGCGCACCGGGCAACCGCATCGCTTCCAGCAGGCACTCGTCGATTCCGGGCACCGTGGCTCCCCTCCCGCCTGGGAATCCGGCTGAGTGACGCCGACACTACGCAACGTGTGCGCGAGGAGTGAGGCCTTTGGCATTTTCCAGTGGAACATGCGTCCGGCGTACTAGTGTGGGTCAACTGACCTCTGTGGCGGGGGAGTTGATCCATTGGTCGGAGAGAAACCCGGAGGAGTCAACGGCTCCCGGGGGCCCGCAGGGTGGTGAGCGCGTCCGCGTGCGCTCCTCCGGACTCCGCCACCACCTCGGCGAGGGTCTGCGGCTCCCGTACGGTCGCGAAGGCCACGCCTCCCGAACCGTCCGGCGCGAAACCGTAGATCCCGGGCCGGACAAGGGAGTTGTAGGCGTAGTGGTGGGCGAAGCAGTACGCGCCGGTGTCCAGCGCCGCGGCGTGGTCGCCCTGCGCCAGCTCGGGCAGGACCCGTCCCTCGGCGAGCAGGTCGCCCGAGAAGCAGGCCGGCCCCGCCACGTCCTGCACCACCTCCGGACCCCGCTTGGGGCGCCCCTCGGCGTCGTACGCGGCGATCCTGAGCGGCCACGCCTCGGGCGCGAACACCGTCCGCGTCGCCACCTGTACGCCCGCGTGCGTCACCGCGATCCGCCGCCCGCCCGCGCTCTTGGCGTACTCCACCCGCGCCAGCACGGTCCCGTGCCGGGCCATGAGGGAGCGCCCGAACTCCGTCACCAGCCCGTACCGCCCCTCGAACAGCCCCGGCACCTCCTGCCTCAGCACCCGCACGTACTGCGCGTACGTCGGCGCCGTCGCCTCCGCGGTGAAGTCCACCGGCAGCCCGCCGCCGATGTCGAGCGTGTCGACCTGTTGCCGCCCGGCGCGCGCGTTGATCTCCTGCGCGAGCGCGTACGTCTCCGCCACGCCCCGCCCCAGCAGCGGCAGCGGGATGCCCTGCGAGCCGGTGTGCGCATGCAGCCGGGTCAGCCACGGCCGCTCCAGGAACGCCCGTACGACCCACTCGCGCGCCCCCTCGTCGCGCAGGCCCACCCCGAACTTCGAGGTCGCCGTCGCCGTGGAGGTCGTCCGGATCGAGCCGCCGCCGAGCTGCGGATTGACCCGGATGCCGAGCGGGGAGCGGGTGGGCGCCGCGTGGACGAGGGTGTCGAGGCGGTCCAGCTCCTGCGGGTTGTCGGCGTTCACGGCGATGCCCAGGGCCAGCGCCTCGCGCAGCTCGGCCGGGGTCTTCGCGGGCGCGTCCAGCACCGTCCGCTCCGCCGGCACCCCCGCGGCCCGCGCCAGTGCCAGCTCGCCCGGGCTCGCGGCCTCCGCGCCGAGGTCCGCCTCGCACAGCAGTCGCAGCACCGGCACCAGCGGGGCGGCCTTCACCGCGAAGGCGTGCAGCACCGGGGTGCCGGGCGGCACGGCCGTGTCGAACGCCGCCCGCAGGGCCGCCGCCGACTCCCGGATCCCGGTCACGTCCAGCAGCCCCACCACGGCCGCGTCCGGACCGATCAGCCGCTGCTCCACGGCGGCGCGCACCGCCGCGTCCCGCCGGACGGCCCGCTGCCGCGCCTCGGGTGCCTCGCCGTTCGCCCGGCCCTCGATGTCCCGCCGCACAGCCTCTCCCTCGTGTCGGCCTCCGGTATCCAGCCAAACACCGACGGCGCGTGAACGCGGCCGCCCCGATGTATTGACTAGTTCTATTCAGAAAGCCAGGATGTGAATAGACGTAGCAACAGGAGGAGGCAGACGATGTCGGGACCCCGCCCCGTACGAGCACCGCGCGGCACGGAACTGAGCGCCCTGGGATGGCAGCAGGAAGCCGCGCTGCGGATGCTGCAGAACAACCTCGACCCCGAGGTCGCCGAGCACCCCGACAAGCTCGTCGTCTACGGCGGCACCGGCAAGGCCGCCCGTGACTGGCGCTCCTTCGACGCGATGGTCCGCACCCTGAAGACCCTCAAGCAGGACGAGACCATGCTGGTCCAGTCCGGCCGCCCGGTCGGCGTGATGCAGACCCACGAATGGGCCCCGCGCGTCCTCATCGCCAACTCCAACCTGGTCGGCGACTGGGCCAACTGGGAGGAGTTCCGCCGCCTGGAGGCCCTCGGCCTGACCATGTACGGCCAGATGACGGCCGGCTCCTGGATCTACATCGGCACCCAGGGGATCCTCCAGGGCACCTACGAGACCTTCGCCGCCGTCGCCGCGAAGAAGTTCAACGGCACCCTCGCGGGCACGATCACCCTCACCGCCGGCCTCGGCGGCATGGGCGGCGCCCAGCCCCTCGCCGTGACCATGAACGACGGCGTCGCCATCTGCATCGACTGCGACCCGCGCGCCATCGAGCGCCGCATCGAGCACCGCTACCTGGACGTGAAGGCCGACTCGCTGGACCACGCGCTCCAGCTGGCCACCGAGGCCCGCGACGCCCGCCGCCCGCTGTCCATCGGCGTCCTCGGCAACGCCGCCGAGCTGGTCCCGCAGCTCCTCGCGATGAACGCCCCGGTCGACATCGTCACCGACCAGACCTCGGCGCACGACCCGCTGTCGTACCTGCCGGTCGGTGTGGCCTTCGAGGACATGGCCGACGCCGCCGCGAAGGACCCGGCCGGCTTCACCACGCGTGCGCGCGAGTCCATGGCCAAGCACGTCGAGGCAATGGTCGGCTTCCTGGACGCCGGCGCCGAGGTCTTCGACTACGGCAACTCCATCCGCGGCGAGGCCCAACTGGCGGGCTACGACCGGGCGTTCGCCTTCCCCGGCTTCGTCCCCGCCTACATCCGCCCGCTCTTCTGCGAGGGCAAGGGCCCGTTCCGCTGGGCCGCGCTGTCCGGCGACCCCGCCGACATCGCCAGGACCGACAAGGCGATCCTGGAACTGTTCCCCGAGAACGAGTCCCTGGCCCGCTGGATCAAGCTGGCCGGCGAGCGCGTCCACTTCCAGGGCCTGCCCGCGCGCATCTGCTGGCTCGGCTACGGCGAGCGCGACAAGGCCGGCGAGCGCTTCAACGACATGGTGGCCTCCGGCGAGCTGACCGCTCCGCTGGCGATCGGCCGCGACCACCTGGACTGCGGGTCGGTGGCCTCGCCGTACCGCGAGACCGAGGCCATGCTCGACGGCTCCGACGCCATCGCCGACTGGCCGCTGCTGAACGCCATGGTGAACGTGGCCTCCGGTGCGTCCTGGGTGTCCATCCACCACGGTGGCGGCGTGGGCATGGGGCGGTCCATCCACGCCGGGCAGGTGACGGTGGCCGACGGCACGAAGCTGGGCGGCGAGAAGATCCGGCGCGTGCTCACCAACGACCCCGGTATGGGTGTCATCCGGCACGTGGACGCCGGGTACGACATCGCGGAGTCCGTCGCGCAGGAGCGCGGGGTCCGGGTGCCGATGCGTGAGGGTGACGAGGCGTGACCCAGCGCTCCGCCGCGCCGAGCGGCAACGGTCCGGTGGGGGCCGGGCCCTCGTCGCCGTCCGCCGGTGGCCGTTCCTTCCAGGAGATGTGGCGGGAGCTGCTCCCCATCGGCCGTCACCCCGGCTCCGGCGGCTACCGGCGTCATGCCTGGACCGGCGCCGACGCCGAGTGCCGGGCCTGGTTCCGGGAACAGGCCGAGGCGCGCGGACTCACCTACGAGGCCGACCGGAATGGGAATCAGTGGGCCTGGCTCGGTGACCCGGCCGCCGGGGACGCCGTCGTCACCGGGTCGCATCTCGACTCCGTGCCGGACGGCGGGGCCTTCGACGGGCCGCTCGGGGTCGTGTCCTCCTTCGCCGCCCTCGACGAGCTGCGCGGCAGAGACGTGCGGTTCACCAGGCCCCTCGCCATCGTCAACTTCGGTGACGAGGAAGGGGCCCGGTTCGGGCTCGCCTGTGTCGGCTCCCGGCTCACCGCCGGACAGCTGACCGTCGAGCAGGCCCACAGGCTGACCGACGGGGAGGGGGTCACGCTCCCGCGGGCTATGGAGGCCGCCGGATACGACCCCGAGGGCATCGGGGCCGACCCCGAGCGGCTGGCCCGGATCGGTGCCTTCGTGGAACTGCACGTCGAACAGGGCCGCGCGCTGGACCTGTCCGGCGACCGGGTCGGCATCGCCAGTGCCATCTGGCCGCACGGCCGCTGGCGGTTCGACTTCCGGGGCGAGGCCAACCACGCCGGTACCACCCGGCTGGCGGACCGGCGCGACCCGATGCTGTCGTACGCCGAGACCGTGCTCGCCGCCCGCCGCGAGGCCCGGCTCGCCGGTGCCGTCGCCACCTTCGGCAAGATCTCCGTGGAGCCCAACGGGGTCAACGCCATCCCGTCCCTCGTACGCGGCTGGCTCGACTCCCGCGCCGCCGACCAGGACACCCTGGACACGGTGGTCGGCGGCATCGAGAAGGCGGCCCGGGAGCACGCGGACGCCCAGGGCGTCGATCTCGACGTCGTACGGGAGTCCTTCACACCCGTCGTCGAGTTCGACCACGCCCTGCGCGACGAACTCGGCCGCATCCTGGGCAAGGACACCGGACTGACCGTGCCCGTCCTCGGCACCGGGGCCGGACACGACGCCGGAATCCTCTCCGGGAGCATCCCGACCGCCATGCTGTTCGTGCGCAACCCCACCGGTGTCTCGCACTCCCCGGCGGAGTCCGCCGACGAGGACGACTGCGTGGCCGGGGTGCACGCACTGGCCGACGTACTGGAAGGGCTGGCCTGCAGGTGACCAAGGCGACCTACTGGCTGGAGCACGCCTGGCTCGGCACCAACGTCGAGCCGGGCGTGGCCCTCGCCACCGAGGACGGGCGGATCAGCGCCGTCCGCACCGACGTCCCCGCCCCGCCGCCCGGCGCCGAGGTGCTGCGCGGCCTGACCCTGCCCGGCCTCGCCAACGCCCACAGCCATGCCTTCCACCGGGCGCTGCGCGGCACCGTCCAGGTCGGCTCCGGGACCTTCTGGACCTGGCGCGAGGTGATGTACTCCGTCGCCGACCGGCTGACCCCGGAGACCTACCACCGGCTCGCCCGCGCGGTGTACGCCGAGATGGCCCTCGCCGGCATCACGGCCGTCGGCGAGTTCCACTACGTGCACCACGCCCCGGGCGGCACCCCGTACGCCGACCCCAACGCCATGGGCGAGGCGCTGATCGCGGCCGCCGCCGAGGCCGGTATCCGGATCACCCTCCTCGACACCTGCTACCTCTCCGCCGCCATCGTGAACAAGCACAGCGGCGAGGCCCCCAACACCCACCAGCTCCGCTTCTCGGACGGCAGCGCCGAGGCGTGGGCCGCACGCTGTGCAGTTCTCAAGGAGCGGGATCACGCGCGGATCGGGGCGGCGATTCACTCCGTACGGGCCGTGCCCGCCGACCAGTTGGCGACCGTGGCCGGATGGGCGCAGGAGCGGCGGGCCCCGCTGCATGTGCACCTGTCCGAGCAGACCGCCGAGAACGAGGCCTGCCAGGCCGCCCACGGGTGCACGCCGACCCGGCTGCTGGCCGACCACGGCGTCCTCGGGCCGCGCACCACCGGGGTGCACAACACCCACCTCACCGACGAGGACATCGCCCTGCTCGGCGAGTCGGGCACCGGCACCTGCATGTGCCCGACGACCGAGCGGGACCTGGCGGACGGCATCGGCCCCGCCGTCGCCCTCCAGCGGGCGGGCTCCCCGCTCTGTCTAGGCTCCGACAGCCACGCCGTCATCGACCTGCTCGAAGAGGCGCGCGCGATGGAGCTGAACGAGCGGCTGCGCACCCGCACCCGGGGCCACTGGACGGCGAACGCCCTGCTCAGGGCCGCCACCGCCGACGGACACGCGGCCCTCGGCTGGGACGAGGCCGGCACCCTCGAGGCCGGGGCGCTCGCCGACTTCACGACGATCGCCCTCGACTCGGTCAGGACAGCGGGCCCGCTGCCCAGGCTGGGCGCCGAGACGGCCGTATTCGCGGCGAGCGGGGCGGACGTACGGCATACGGTCGTGGGCGGGCGGCACGTCGTACGCGACGGGGCGCACACCCTCGTGCCGGACGTGCCGCAGGCGCTGGCCGCCGCCGTCGAAGCCCTGCGCGGCTGAAGACCGCCGATCCCCACAAGGACGACACCATGAGCAGCAGCACCGTCATCACCAACATCGCCACGCTGGTCACCAACGACCCCTCCCTCGGTGACAACTCCCCTCTCGGTCTGATCCAGGACGCGGCCGTGGTCATCGACGGCGACCGCATCGCGTGGACCGGTGAATCCAGCAAAGCACCCGCCACTGACAATCGGGTCGACGCGGGCGGCCGGGCGGTGCTGCCGGGCTTCGTCGACTCCCACTCGCACCTGGTGTTCGCGGGCGACCGCACGCAGGAGTTCAACGCCCGCATGTCCGGCCGCTCCTACACGGCCGGCGGCATCCGCACCACGGTCGCCGCCACCCGCGCCGCGAGCGACGCGGACCTGGAGGCGAACCTGACCCACTACCTGGCGGAGGCGCTCCGCCAGGGCACCACCACCTTCGAGACGAAGTCCGGCTACGGCCTGACCGTCGAGGACGAGTCCCGCGCGCTGCGCCTCGCGGCCAGGCACACCGACGAGGTGACGTACCTCGGCGCGCACATCGTCTCCCCGGACTACGCCGACGACCCGGCGGCCTATGTCGCCCTGGTCACCGGCGAGATGCTGGACGCCTGCGCGCCGCACGCCCGCTGGATCGACGTGTTCTGCGAGAAGGGCGCCTTCGACGGCGACCAGGCCCGCGCGGTCCTCACCGCCGGCAGGGCGAAGGGCCTGCACCCCCGCATCCACGCCAACCAGCTCTCCTACGGCCCCGGCGTCCAGCTCGCGGTCGAACTGGACGCGGCCAGCGCCGACCACTGCACACACCTCACGGACGCGGACGTGGACGCCCTGGCGAACAGCGCCACGGTCGCCACCCTCCTCCCCGGCGCCGAGTTCTCCACCCGCGCCGAGTGGCCGGACGCCCGCCGCCTCCTCGACGCCGGCGCGACGGTCGCCTTGTCCACCGACTGCAACCCGGGTTCGTCCTTCACCTCCTCGGTCCCCTTCTGCATCGCCCTCGCCGTCCGCGACATGCGGATGACGCCCGACGAGGCGGTCTGGTCGGCCACGGCGGGCGGCGCGGCGGCCCTGCGCCGCACCGACATCGGCCGCCTGACCCCCGGCGCCCTCGCCGACCTGACCCTCCTGGACGCCCCCAGCCACGTCCACCTTGCCTACCGGCCGGGCGTACCGCTGGTCAGCGGGGTCTGGCGGCGGGGAGTACGGGTGGTCTGAACAGCGGGTCCGGACAGCGGGGCCGAGTGGCTTCGAACAGCCGGACGGCGCCCGGGAGCTGCGGCTTCAGGCGGCGCCTGCCCGCCACTGCTGCTCCCGGCCGCCGTCCAGCGGCTCCAGGGACACCCCGTACCGGCCGTCCGGGGTCACCGCCGTGTCGGGGGCGATGTCCGGTCGGATCGTGCCGTCGGGGCCGACCGTGAAGCGGAGGTTGTCGCCGTTGTCGCCGTAGACCGAGTCACAGCCCCAGATGCCCACGCCGCGGTCGGTGGCGCCCCGGCTGTCCAGGCAGAAGGAGTCGTCGGCCGCCGAGCGGACGACGCCCAGGCCGGTGTCCACGCGCCAGCGCTGGGTCGGGGAGCCGGAGCAGGGGGCCGTGACGACGTCGTTGCCCTGCTCCAGACTGCCGTCGCGGATGTCCAGGCAGCGGCCCGTGGCGAGGTCCACCACCTGGGCGAACGCCGTTCCCGGCGGCTTGGGGGCGGGAGCGGGGGCGGGGGAACGCGGTGCCGGCGCCGGTGCCGGTGTCCGTGTCCGCGCGGTGGCCGGAGCGGGGGAGGTCCGGCTCGGGGCCGGCGAGGTGGGGGAGGGCGGCGGGGGCGAGGACGGGGCCGGGGTCACCGAGACCGTCGCCGTCACCGTCACCGGGGGAGGGGCCGGTGTCGCCGCCGTCGGCTCCTGGCCCGTGGTGCGGTGCGGGGTGAGCAGGAACACCAGGAGCGGGGTCAGGGCCACGCCCAGGGCCGCCGAGGCCAGCAGGACGCGCCGCCCGGACGGCCAAGTCGCCTTTTCCGCCGGGGAGTCGGCGGTGACCGGCGGCTCGGGTGCGCGCAGGTACGCCGTGCCGTTCCACGGCAGCAGACCCTCCGCCAGGGTCTGCCGGGGCGCGTCCCGCAGCTCCCGCAGTTCCTCGGACGCGGCCGTGCAGTGCGGGCAGCGCGCCATGTGGGCGTCCAGGTCGGCGCTGCGGCGCGGGCCGTCCGGCCGTACCGCCTCCTCGATCAGCCGGCGGAAGTCGGCGCAGCGCGGGTCGTCGGAGGCGGCCAGGCGCCGGCGGAGGCAGGCCTGGGACAGGGCCTGGAGCGCCTGCGGGGTGCCGTACGCCACGTCCGTGCGGCTCAGGCCGAGGAGGGCGGCGGTCCGCTCCTGCGGCTCCCGCTCCAGTACGCCGTACCAGATCAGGCCCTGGGTACGGGACGGCAGTGAGCGGAACGCCCCGAGGAGGGGCGGGGTGGGGCCGTCCGGCAGGCCGGACGCGTTCAGTACGAGCAGCAGGCCGGGGTCGACGCCCGCGGAGCGCTCGTCGCGCGCCCAGGCCGTCGCCAGCCTCACGGTCAGCAGCAGGAGCCGGTGGCGCAGCGGGACGGCCGGGTCGGCGCCGCGCGCCGTCTCGCGGGCCGCCGTGGTGAAGGTCTCGGCCGTCAGCCGCCGGGCGACGGACTCGCCCGCCGCGCACAGCCGGGCGTAGGCCAGGACCGCCGGCTGGTGACGTCTGCGCAGCTCCTGGAGGGCGGGGTAGGCGGTCGCGGCGGGAGAGCGCAGGAGTTCGGTGAGCCGGGAGTCCGGAACGTCCTCGAGGCCCCCGCCCGCCTCCGGGTCACGGGGTCCGGCCCCGCCCGCCCCTGTCCCACGGGTCTCGGTCCCACGGGTCCCGGCCTCGTCCGGGCCGTCTCCGGCGCCGTCCCCCTGAGCCATCGTCCGTCCTCCTCGTGACGCCGGGTGGCCGCGCCGTTGCGGTCCCCGACCGGCATACCAGCCGGTTTGGGGGCCCATGGTGGTGGAGGGGGCCGGGCGGGGAAAGAGGTTTCCGCCGGTAACCGGATAACGGTTGGGACCGGCGACACCGCAGCGGCCCGGTACCGGCGGGGCCGGTGGCCGGGCCGCTGCTGCGACGGTGTCGGCGATGTCGGCGATATCGGGGGTGTCGGCGATGCCGGGGGTGTCAGGGACAGGAGGCGGAGGTCACTCCTCCACCGTCAGCCCCTTGCGCAATCGCACCAGCGTGCGCGACAGCAGCCGGGACACATGCATCTGGGAGATGCCGAGTTCCTCGCCGATCTCGGACTGGGTCATGTTCGCGACGAAGCGCAGGGAGAGGATCTTCCGGTCCCGGGGCGGGAGTTCGGCGATCAGCGGCTTGAGCGACTCGACGTACTCGATGCCCTCCAGCCCGTGGTCCTCGTACCCGATCCGGTCCGCCAGCGCGCCCTCGGTCTCGTCCTCCTCGGGCTGGGCGTCCAGCGAGGAGGCGGTGTAGGCGTTCGAGGCGGCCATGCCCTCGACGACCTCGTCCTCCGAGAGTCCGAGCCGCTCGGCCAGCTCCGCGACCGTGGGCGCGCGGTCCAGCTTCTGGGCCAGCTCGTCCCCGGCCTTGGCCAGGTCCAGACGCAGCTCCTGCAGCCTGCGCGGAACGCGCACGGACCACGACGTGTCGCGGAAGAACCGCTTGATCTCGCCGATGATCGTCGGCATCGCGAAGGTGGGGAACTCGACCCCGCGCGACAGCTCGAAGCGGTCGATCGCCTTGATCAGGCCGATGGTGCCGACCTGGATGATGTCCTCCATCGGCTCGCTGCGGGAGCGGAAGCGCGAGGCGGAGAACTTCACGAGCGCGAGGTTCAGCTCGACGAGGGTGTTGCGGACGTACGAGTACTCGTGCGTCCCTTCCTCCAGCGAGGCGAGACGCTCGAAGAGGGTCTTGGACAAGGCCCGTGCGTCGACAGGACCGATCTCGTCGTACGGCGGGATCTCCGGGAGTCCCTCGAGGGAGTCGAGGGGTTCGATGGGCTGATCCAGCTGGTCCGGTGGGGGTGTCGACGTCGCGGACTGGGTATGCGATGCGTCGAGCCGGGGTGACATGGTGTCCTCCATCGTTCTCGGCATATGGCTGCCGAAGCCAGTGCGTGCACTGCGGTGTGCGGCGCCTCCGAAGCCGACGTGGGCCCGTCGCGGCCCAGTGGGAAATGTGTCTTACTAGCCCTACCGGCTTTCCCGAGGCGATCGCAAGTGCGTTCTGTTGTGATATGGCCGTTTATGTGAGTTTGTTCGGGTGTCGGAGTCTGCTTGGAAGGCGTAATGTTCGAGTGCGTCAGCAGCCACGACCTCGGGAGAGAGAGAACGGCATGGACCACGGGATGGTCGGCAGCGCACAGTCGGGCCGGCTCCTGGTGGAGGTGCGGGAAGAGGGCTCGAGCGCCGTTGTGAAGCCGGCGGGTGAGCTGGATCACCACACCGCCGATCTGCTGCGCGAGCCCCTCGACGACCTTCTGGCCAAGGGCTACGCACGCCTCGTCGTGGACTGCACGCGCCTGGAGTTCTGTGACTCCACGGGCCTGAACGTCCTGCTCGGCGCCCGGCTGAAGGCGGAGGCCGCCGGAGGCGGGGTTCACCTCGCCGGGATGCTGCCGGTGGTCGCCCGCGTGTTCGAGATCACAGGGGCCGAGGCGGTCTTCACCGTGCACGACTCCGTGGCGGCTGCCCTGGCCGGCGACGGCGCGCAGGGCCGCACCGACGACCGCGCCGACTGAGCCCGCCTCCTGACCTCCCGTTCTTCCCTCGTCCTGCCTTTCCGCCCGCCGCCCCCGCCAAGGGTGCCCGCTTCCTCCGTATCGCTGTCGGGGACCGGCACGGGGGCGGAAATGGGGGGTGTTCCGCCGGATCGGCCGGGCAGAAGAGGGCAGGAGGAGGCGAGAGTGCGCGAAAGAAGGCAGAAACGGGCAGGACAGACTGGTCGGCGCCGACCGGTGCAGGCCCTTTGAATCGTTGAACCATGAAACTGGTGGATCGGTGAGGTGAAGCGCTGATGAGCACCACCCGGCCTTGCTCGCCGGGCGACCGCGGCCCGGAGTCCAGCGGCGCTTCCGGGGCGTCCGAGGAGGGGGCGCCGAGCACGGGCGCACCCGCGCGGGCAGCCGTGCCGTCCGTGCCGTCCGGTTCCGCCGGCGATGCCGAGGATGCCGGCGGCCGGCGGGTGCGCCGGCTCGGCCTCAGGGGTGAGAGCGGGGTCGTCCCGCTGGCCCGCGACTTCACCCGCCAGGCGCTGTACGCATGGGGCTGGCTGCCCGCCGCGACCGCCGACCAGCGGGCCGCCGCCGAGGACGTCCTGCTCGTCGTCTCCGAACTGGTCACCAACGCCTGCCTGCACGCCGAGGGGCCCGACGAACTCGTCCTCGCCTGCGACGACAAGGTGATCCGGCTGGAGGTCTCCGACGGCGGCACCGGCCAGCCTGCCCCGCGCACCCCGCACCGCGCCGGCCGGCCCGGCGGCCACGGCATGTTCATCGTGCAGCGGCTGTGCCTGGACTGGGGCGTCGTCCGTGTGCCGGGGCGGGCGGGGAAGACGGTGTGGGCGGAGCTGGGCGCTCCGCTGTAGGGCCCCTCCAGGCCGGCCGGCGCCGTGTGCGTGTCCGTCGCCCTCCGGGCGCGGACCGTCCGTGGCCGGTCGCGTCCACGCGGCGGAGCCGCATGGTGATTCAGCACCGCGCCCCTTCGGGGCGCCTCCTTCAGGGCGTTTGCATCGTCACAGATCCTCCGCGCTCCTTGTCTTCCCTCCTTACGACCCCGGGCGTACCTTGACGGCCGAATCTGATGTGCCGTCAGGAATGAATGGGGTGGACCGATCGTGTCGTACCCGAAACGAACCGCCGCGCTCGCGTCCGCCGCGGCCCTGGCCGGCTCGGTGGTGCTGCTGGCCGCGCCGGCGGCCCGCGCCGATGTCGTCAGCGTCAACTACCGCTGCCAGACGCCGATCGGGGTCAAGAGCGCCGTCTCGCCCATCGACATGAAGGGCGTCAAGAGCGGCAGCGGCTACAAGATCACCATGGCCTGGCAGAAGGGCGTGTCCTCCAGCCCGGTCGAGCTGGGCAAGGGCGCGATGAGCCCGAGCGCCACCGTCGTACTGGGCGGTGCGGACAGCGGCACCCTCCCGGTCAGCGGTCCGCCCAACGCGGCCGCGATCCCCGCCAACACCCCCATCAAGATCAGCGACTTGAGCGGTACCTACACGCCGAAGAAGACCGGCAAGGTCACCTTCACGCCGGGCACGCTCACCATCAAGGCCCTCGGTACGACGACGACCTGCACGCCGACCAACAGCCCGGGGCCGGGACTGACGCTCGACGTGACGGCGGCCGGCGGCTCGTCCTCCGGTGGCTCGTCCTCGACCGGTTCGTCCTCGGGGGGTTCCTCTTCGTCGTCCTCGTCCTCCTCCGGCGGACAGCTCCCGCAGACCGGCCCGCAGGACTCGGCGGTCGCCCTCGGCACGCTCGGCGCCACGGTGTTCCTGGCCGGCGCGGCGGGCACGCTGTGGCTGACCCGGCGCGGCCAGTCCGTACGCCGCTGACCCCGGCCCACGACCCCGCGGCCGAACCGCCGAACCCCTGGCCACCGCTGGAGCCGCCCATGCCGTCCGTCGCCCGCACCCTGCCCGTGGCCCTGTGCCTGCTGTGCACCGCACTGGGCGCGGCGCCCCGCGCCGCCGCGGACACGGGCGCGGCCACGGACTGGTCCGCCGCCCCCGGGGGCGGCGGACGCCCGTCCTTCTACGCCGAGGGCACGCCCGGAACGGTTCTGCAGGACAGGGTGGCCGTCACCAACGCCGGGCGCGCGCCGGTCGTCGTACGGCTGACCGGCACCGGCCTGCGGACCGTCTTCGCCCGGCAGGCCGGGCAGGGGCTGCGCGTTCCCGCCCGCACCCGCGCCGAGGTGCCCTTCACGGTGACCGTGCCGGACGGGGCTCCGCCCGGCGTCCGCTCCGGTGCCGTCGTCGTGCGCGATGCGAAGGGGCGGACGGCGACCGTCCCGGTCCGGCTGCGCGTCGGCGGTCCGGTGCTCGCCGCGCTGACCGTCGAGCACCTCGCCGTACACCCCCACGGCATCACGTACGACCTGGTCAACCGGGGTACGACCGTCCTCGCGCCGACGCTCGCGGTACGCGCGGACGGGGTGTTCGGGCGGGTCCTGGACCGTGCCCCGCGCACGCTCGCGGTCCGGCTGCGCCCCGGTGCGCGCCTGAAGCTGACCGAGCCGTGGCCCGGCCGGCCCGCGCTGGACGCCGTCGACGTGCGGCTCACGGTCACGGCGCCGGGCGGGGCGCACGACACGGCGACCGTGCCGGCACGGTTCGTGCCCTGGGCGGGGGTGGCGGAGGCGGGTGGTGCCGCGCTGGCCGTGGCGGGCGCGGTGCTCGCCGTACGCCGCCGGCGCGGCAGGGCGGCCACGGGGTCACCGGCCCCTCCCGGCGATGAACTCCCTGAACTCCCTTGCACAGAGCCCGAGTTGTCGGAAGGGGTGCTGAAGTGAGCGGGAAGGCGAGGCTTCTGCGGCTGTCCACGTGCCTGGCGGTGCTCGGGCTGCTCCTGCTGCCGCTCGCCGCTCCGGCGACCGCGGCGACCGAGGTGACCGCGGCGGGCGGGCCGGCCGTGCGGCTGTCGTCCCCCCAGGCCGGTACCGGCGGTTCGGTCACCGTCAGCGGGACCGGCTGGCGGGCGCACACCCTGCTGATGCTGCTGATCTGCGGACGGGCCACCCCGTCCCGGGGCGTGCTCGGCGGCACCAACTCCTGCGCCAACGGCGACGGCCGGGCCGTGACGACCGACGCCCGGGGAGCCTTCAGCCGCGTACTCCCGGTCGCCGAACCGCCCGTGCCCTGTCCCTGTGTGGTGCACGTGGCCACCGTCACCGGGAGCGCGGCGGAGGCGGACGCCGTCCTGGACGTCGCGGGGCATCCGGTCGCGCCGCTGCCCGCCGCCGACTCGGGCGGCCGGCTGGCGGTCCTGTCCGACACCCGGCTGACCGGTTCGAGCGGCCTGCTCACCTGGTTCGGGGCCCCGCCGAGCCGGTCCCTGGTCTTCACCGTCGGCAACACCGGCCTGAGCGCGATCAAGGATCCGGTGTTCCAGGTCGGCTCCGCGCACGGCGTCTTCGCCCCGCAGTGGGACGACCGGCAGTGGCAGGGCACCCTGGCCCCCGGCAAGAAGGCCGAGGTCAAGCTGCCGGTCGAGCTGTCCGCCGGGGCCCACGGCGACTACACCGTGTCCCTGAAGTACGACGGCAAGGTGCTCGCCGAGCAGCCCTGGGGCGTGGCCCGCCCCTGGGGCGTGACCCTGTTCTGGATCCTGCTCTGCCTGGTGGTGCCCGCCGCGCTGTTCCGCATCGGAATGGCCGTCGTGGACCGGATGCGCCCGCACCGCTCGGGCGGAGCACGCCACACCGGCTCGCGCCACACCGGCTCCGGCAACACCGGCTCGCGCCACACCGCCTCCCGCCGCACCGGCCCCTGGCGCCTGCCGCGGCCCGCCCTGCGGCTGCGGCTGCCGCTGCCGGGCTCGCGCGCCGGCGCCGACGAACCGCCCCCCTCGACCCCGACCCTGCCGTGGTTCACCCCGGACTCCGTCCCGGGCGACCCGGCCGGCCGGCTCTCCGCACCGCACACAGACAGCCCGTCGAGTCCTACGACTCCCACCACGAAAGGACCCACGTGAGCATCCGAAGGAGAGGTACGGCCGCGGGCGCCGCGCTGGCGCTGTGCGGTGCGGGCGTCCTGCTGGGTTTCGCCGCCACCCCCGCGCAGGCGGCCGAGGTGTCGTTCGCCACCCACTGCGTGCCGCCCGCGGGCATCAGCCCCGTCGACGGCACCACCAAGGTCGAGATCACCGCGCCGGCCACGGCGAAGGTCGGCGACACGGTGGACGTCGTGTGGAAGTTCGTCCAGGCGGCTTCCAAGAATCCGAACATCATCGACCTGCCCGCGAACTCGGTCCAGCCGTCCGGTGTGCTGAAGGCGGCCGGCGCGCAGGCCGCCGACATCGCGATGCAGGGGGCGCGGCAGAACCCCGCGATCCCCAAGGGCGGCGACATGGTGCTGTCCGACATGAAGGGCAGCCTGAAGCTGACGACCGCCGGTCAGGTGACGCTGACGCCGGACGCGTACACCGTCAACGCGATGTCGACCGACACCAAGTGCACGCCGAAGGAGACCGTCCAGAAGGCGGCGACGATCCAGGTGACGGACGGTTCCGGCGGCGGCACGCCGACCCCGACCCCGACCGGATCGAGCACGCCCACCCAGTCGGCCACCCCCACCGCGACCTCCAGCGGCGGCGGGCAGACCGACTTCACCGGCAAGGAGGTGCAGATCCCCTACGCCTGCAAGACCCCGATCGGTGACAAGAGCGCGACCTCGCCGGTGCAGATCAACGCCAGGAAGAACGGCGGGGACTTCGGTCTCACCGTGCAGTTCAAGAAGTCCGTGATGGACAGCCCCGCCGACATCCCGGCCAACTCCGTGAAACCGTCCATGGAGGTGGTGCTGGGCGGCGCCGACAAGGGCACCGTGCATGTGGAGGGGCCGACCAACGCGAGCCCCATCAAGTCCGGCGCCCCGATCAACATCCCGGACCTCACCGGCACCTACAAGCCCGGCGCGAGCGGCAGCTCGACGCTGTCCCCGGGCGTGCTGACGGTCAAGGCGCTCGGTACGACCACGACGTGCACGCCGACCAGGACGCAGGTGTCCCTGACCCTGGACACCAGCCGGCAGCAGGGCGGCTCCTCGGGCGGCACGTCCACCTCCGGCGGCTCGAGCGGCGGCGGCAGCAGCACCGGCGGCGGCTCCGGCGGCCTCGCCGAGACGGGCGCGAGCGACCACGGCGCGCTGAAGGCGCTCGGCCTGGTGGCGGGTACGGCGATCCTGCTGGGCGCCGCGGTATTCACGTTCATGCCGGGACGCAGGACACGCTGACACCCGTCATGCGAAGAGGGCCGTCGCATCCACGGATGCGACGGCCCTCTCCGGGGACTGCGTCAGGTCGAAGGCCGCGTCAGTGGACGTCGCCCATGAGCTTGTTGACCTTCTTGCGGTACACCCACACCGCCGCACCGGCGGCCACGGCGAGCACGGCCTCCAGGGCGACGAAGCCCTGCTTGTCGAGGTTGACGCCGCCGACGGCCGGGTTCGACACCAGCGCGGTGATCGAGTCGCCCGCGGTGACCGCGAGGAACCAGACACCCATCATCTGGGAGGCGTACTTCTTCGGCGCCATCTTCGTCGTCACGGACAGACCCACCGGCGACAGCGTCAGCTCGCCGACGGTCTGCACGAAGTAGATCGCGACCAGCCACATCGCCGCGGCCTTGTGACCGCCGCCGGCGATCGCCAGCGGGGCGAGGAAGAGGAAGAAGGACGCGCCGATCAGCACCAGGCCGGAGGCGAACTTCACGATCGTGCTCGGCTCCTTGCCGCGCTGGTTCAGCCACAGCCACAGCCAGGCGAAGACCGGAGCCAGCGCCATGATCATGACCGGGTTGACCGACTGGTACCAGGAGACCGGGAAGTTCCAGCCGAGGATCGAGTTCTTGGCGCTGCTGTCGGCGAACAGCGACAGGGTCGAACCGCCCTGGTCGTAGATCATCCAGAACACGGCGGCGGCGACGAAGAACCAGATGTACGCCGAGACCTTCGACTTCTCGTCCTTGTCCAGGTCCTTGTCCCGGCGGATGCGGGCGATGACCATGATCGGGACGATCAGACCGATGACCGTGAGCGGGATCAGCGCCCAGTTCAGGGTGAAGTGACCGGTGCCGCCGACGACGCCGTAGAAGACCGCGGCGATGGCCAGCCAGGTCAGACCCTTGCGCAGGGTGGCGGACTTCTCCTGGGCGGTCAGCGGGGTCGGGACCTCGCTGCTCTTCGGGCTCAGGTGACGGCCGCCGAGCAGGTACTGGGCCAGACCCAGCGCCATGCCGAGAGCGGCGAGCGCGAAGCCGAGGTGCCAGTTGACGTTCTCACCGACGGTGCCGATGACCAGCGGCGCGGCGAAGGCGCCGAGGTTGATGCCGATGTAGAAGAGCGTGAAGCCACCGTCGCGGCGCGCGTCGTCCGGACCCTTGTAGAGGTGGCCGACCATCGTGGAGATGTTGGCCTTCAGCAGACCCGAGCCGATGGCGACGAGACCCAGGCCGACGAAGAAGCTGGCGGCGACGGGCAGGGCCAGGCACAGGTGGCCGAGCATGATGATGATGCCCGAGACGGCGACCGTCTTGCGGGGACCGAGCACGCGGTCGGCGAACCAGCCGCCGGGCAGGGCGAGCAGGTACACGAGCGACACGTACACCGAGTAGATCGCGGTCGCCGTGCCCGCGCTCAGGTGCAGGCCACCCGGGGCCACCAGGTACAGCGGGAGCAGGGCCCTCATGCCGTAGTAGGAGAACCGCTCCCACATCTCGGTCATGAAGAGAGTGGCCAGGCCGCGGGGGTGGCCGAAGAAGGTCTTCTCGGAGCCGGGGGTGCCCGGACGGACCGAGTCCTTCGTCAGGCTGGACGCCATGGTCGTTCCTTGCTGGTCGGGACGCGCGGATGGAGCGTGCGCGCCCGGTGGGGGTGCGGCCGGCACCGGCAGGTCGGTCGTCCACCCCCACGCCCAGGGGGAGTCCGTCTCCGGATCACGGAAGCGGGGGACGGCGACCACCGGGATCCACGCCCCGACGCTTCGATGCGTCCGGAGCCCGGCCAGAGGTCATTCCTTTCAAGGCTGGCAGTGGCCAGCCCGTACACAAAAGAGACCCTCAGCGTCAGATGCCCGCCAAAGGTCCCCGGGTGTACTACAGGCGTTCACGTCACTGTACGGCAGGACACTGCCGGATATGGAAGGACTTGAGACGCGGATCACAGGTGTCGGGGGAACCGCGCGACCGGATTCGAAGGTCTCCCCCACGATCGCATCTCCGGACCGATGGTTCGTACCAGCAGTTCAGCAAGGTAAGAGTTCCAGGAAGCGATCACACCCCAGCAGAGTGTGCGGGCGGTCTACCATCACCTCTATGACCCGTGTACTGCTCGCCGAGGACGACGCGTCCATCTCGGAGCCGCTGGCCCGCGCCCTGCGCCGGGAAGGTTACGAGGTCGAGGTGCGCGAGGACGGACCCACCGCACTCGACGCCGGAATGCAGGGCGGCGTCGATCTGGTCGTGCTGGACCTGGGGCTGCCCGGCATGGACGGCCTGGAGGTCGCCCGCCGGCTGCGGGCCGACGGCCACACCGTGCCGATCCTCATCCTGACCGCGCGGGCCGACGAGGTGGACACCGTCGTCGGCCTGGACGCGGGCGCCGACGACTACGTCACCAAGCCCTTCCGGCTCGCCGAACTGCTCGCCCGGGTGCGGGCCCTGCTCCGGCGCGGCGCCGCCGAGCCCCAGCAGCCGCCGGCCACCCACGGGGTGCGGATCGACGTCGAGTCGCACCGCGCGTGGATGGGCGACGAGGAACTGCAGCTCACCGCCAAGGAGTTCGACCTGCTGCGGGTGCTGGTGCGGGACGCGGGCCGGGTCGTCACCCGCGACCAGCTGATGCGCGAGGTCTGGGATACCACGTGGTGGTCGTCCACCAAGACCCTCGACATGCACATCTCCTGGCTGCGCAAGAAGCTCGGCGACGACGCGGCGAACCCGCGCTACATCGCCACCGTACGAGGCGTGGGCTTCCGCTTCGAGAAGAGCTGAGCCCTCGCCCGGGGGCTCAGT
Organism: Streptomyces sp. FXJ1.172; assembly: GCF_001636945.3. Classification (NCBI taxonomy): domain Bacteria; kingdom Bacillati; phylum Actinomycetota; class Actinomycetes; order Kitasatosporales; family Streptomycetaceae; genus Streptomyces; species Streptomyces sp. FXJ1.172. The sequence continues at coordinate 5,588,033 of NZ_CP119133.2, forward strand.
GATCACCCCAGGTAACGAACATGCGCCGACGTCTCATCCAGTCCACCCTCGCCGTCGTCCTCGTGGTGATCGCCGTCTTCGGTGTCTCCCTGGTGATCGTCGAGACCCGGACGATCAGCAACAGTGCCCAGGAGCGGGTGGAGTCCGAGGCGGTGCGGCTGGCCAGCATCGTGGACAGCCGGATCCTGGCCGCGGAGAACGTCAACGCGGACGTGCTGCGCAATCCGGTCAGCAAGGAGCAGTACGCGGTCATCCGCATGCCCGGCCAGGCGCCCATAGAGATCGGCACCAAGCCGCAGGGCGATGTGATCCACGCCACACAGCAGGGCGAGGAGGGCGAGACGGTCACCGTGCAGGAGCCGCGCTCCGCGGTGACCCGGGAGGTCGGCCGTACCCTGCTGGTCATCGGACTGGTCGCGCTGCTCGCCGTCGTCGCCGCCGTCCTGCTCGCCGTGCGCCAGGCCAACAAGCTCTCGAGCCCGCTGACCGACCTCGCCGAGACCGCCGAGCGGCTCGGCTCCGGCGACCCGCGCCCGCGGCACAAGCGGTACGGCGTCCCCGAGCTGGACCGGGTCGCCGATGTGCTGGACTCCTCCGCCGAGCGGATCGGACGGATGCTGACCGCCGAGCGGCGCCTGGCCGCCGACGCCTCCCACCAGCTGCGCACCCCGCTGACCGCTCTCTCGATGCGTCTTGAGGAGATCACCCTCACGGACGACCCGGACATCGTGAAGGAAGAGGCGAACGTCGCGCTCACCCAGGTCGAGCGGCTCACGGACGTGGTCGAGCGGCTGCTGACGAACTCCCGCGACCCGCGCACCGGCTCTGCCGTCACCTTCGACCTGGACGAGGTCATCCAGCAGCAGCTCGCCGAGTGGCGGCCCGCCTACCGCAGCGCCGGCCGGGCCATCGTCAGCTCCGGCAAACGGCATCTGCAGGCCGTCGGCACGCCCGGCGCGGTCGCCCAGGTGCTGGCCGCCCTGATCGAGAACTCCCTCATGCACGGTGGCGGCACGGTCGCGCTGCGCACCCGGGTCACCGGCAACCAGGCCGTGGTCGAGGTCACCGACGAGGGCCCTGGCGTCCCGGCGGACCTCGGCGCGCGTATTTTCGAGCGCACGATCAGCGGCCGCAACTCCACGGGCATCGGCCTGGCCGTCGCCCGCGACCTCGCGGAGGCCGACGGCGGCCGCCTGGAACTCCTCCAGGCCCAGCCCCCGGTCTTCGGCCTGTTCCTCTCCCGCACACCGCCGTCCCGCAAGACGGACGAGGAGAGCCCGACGGTGCGCTGAGCCCGGACGCAGGGGCCCGGATGCCCGGACGCGCAGAGGCCCGGATGCCCGGACGCAGGGCTCGGATGCAGGGCCACAGGGCCCGGACGCAAGGGCCCGGATACAAGAAGTGGGCCCCGGGGAGGGCCCACCACTTCGGTTGCGTTTCGGACCTGTGCGCCCGCGCCCTACGGCACGCGCTGTGTCTTCGGCTCCGGCTCGGCCTGCGGCTTCCTGGACTCGGCCGCCAGGATCGACTCCGCCTCCTGGGACGGCTGCACCCGGAACACCCAGGTGCGGTACGACCAGAAGCGGAACAGCGTCGCGACGCCGATGCCCACGAACTTGAACACGTTGCTCTGCAGCGGACTGTCCCAGCCGAAGCCGTAGGTCGCCAGGTAGAGCACGCCGTTCTCGATCACGAGGCCGATGGCACTGAAGAACAGGAACAGGGTCAGTTCCTTGGTCCGGCCATGCTTCTCACGGTCCCGGTACGTCCAGTAACGGAAACCGACGTAGTTGAAGGCGATGGCGACCACGGTCGCGATGATGCTCGCGCGCACCACCGGCAGGCCGGAGGCGTTGCGCACCAGGTTGAAGACAGCGAGATTGACAAAGATGCCCGCGACACCGACGGTGCCGAACTTGGCCACCTCGCGCACGAGTCGTTGCAGCCCCGAGGAACGAGGTTCCATGGCTGGGCAGCTCCCGTCGGTAGGTTTCGTCAGCCCAGCTATGCTAACCAGGTGAACGGGCGGGCGCCTGCGCTCCAGGCCACAGCTCGGAAACAGTCCGGAAAGAGGTCGGGAAGCCGGCGGTAAGAGGCCGTGAGAGGGACGTGATCCGGCCGCCTCGGCGTGGCCGATACGCTATAGGCGTGACGTTCCCGGTAGTCGGCATGGTCGGCGGGGGGCAGCTCGCGCGTATGACGCACGAGGCGGGCATCCCGTTGGGCATCAGGTTCAAGCTTCTCAGTGACACCCCTCAGGATTCCGCGGCGCAGGTCGTCAGCGATGTCGTCATCGGCGACTACCGCGACCTGGACACGCTGCGTGACTTCGCGCGCGGGTGCGATGTGATCACCTTCGATCACGAACATGTACCCACCGAGCACCTCAGAGCCCTGGAGGCGGACGGCATCCCCGTGCGCCCGGGGCCCGACGCGCTGGTGCACGCCCAGGACAAGGGCGTGATGCGCGCGAAGCTCGACGCCATCGGCGTCCCGTGCCCGCGGCACCGGATCGTGGCCGACCCGGAGGACGTGGTCCGGTTCGCGGCGGAGGGTGACGGCTTCCCGGTCGTCCTCAAGACCGTGCGCGGCGGCTACGACGGCAAGGGCGTGTGGGTCGTGGAGACTCCCGAGGAGGCCGCTGAGCCGTTCCGCGCCGGTGTCCCGGTCCTCGCCGAGGAGAAGGTCGACTACGTCCGCGAGCTGGCCGCCAATGTCGTCCGCTCCCCGCACGGCCAGGCCGTCGCCTACCCGGTGGTCGAGTCGCAGCAGGTGAACGGCGTCTGCGACACCGTGATCGCGCCCGCCCCCCGCCTCGCCGAGGACCTCGCGCTCAAGGCCGAGGAGATGGCCCTGACCATCGCCAAGGAACTCGGCGTCGTCGGACACCTCGCCGTCGAGCTGTTCCAGACCCGCGACGGCCGCATCCTCGTCAACGAGCTGGCGATGCGCCCGCACAACTCCGGCCACTGGACCCAGGACGGCGCGATCACCAGCCAGTTCGCCAACCACGTCCGCGCGGTCCTCGACCTCCCGCTCGGCGACCCGCGCCCGCGTGCCAAGTGGACCGTGATGGTCAACGTCCTGGGTGGTGACTACCCGGACATGTACTCCGCGTACTTGCACTGCATGGCCCGCGACCCCAAGCTCAAGATCCACATGTATGGCAAGGACGTGAAGCCCGGCCGCAAGGTCGGACACGTGAACACCTACGGCGACGACCTGGACGACGTGCTGGAGCGCGCCCGTCACGCTGCCGGCTACCTGAGAGGCACCATCACCGAATGAGCCCTGTTGTTGGCATCGTCATGGGGTCGGACTCCGACTGGCCCGTCATGGAGGCCGCCGCCAAGGCCCTGGACGAGTTCGAGATCGCGTACGAGGTCGACGTCGTCTCCGCGCACCGCATGCCCCGCGAGATGGTCGCGTACGGCGAGCAGGCCGCCGACCGCGGCCTGAAGGTGATCATCGCCGGTGCGGGCGGTGCCGCCCACCTGCCCGGCATGCTCGCCTCCGTGACCCCGCTGCCGGTCATCGGTGTGCCGGTGCCGCTGAAGTACCTGGACGGCATGGACTCGCTGCTGTCCATCGTGCAGATGCCGGCCGGTGTGCCGGTCGCCACGGTCTCCGTCGCCGGGGCCCGCAACGCGGGCCTGCTCGCGGCCCGCATCCTCGCCACGCACGACGAGGACCTGCTCCACAAGATGCGTGACTTCCAGCAGGACCTGAACGACCAGGCCACCGAGAAGGGCAAGCGGCTGCGCGCCAAGGTCGAGGGGTCGAGCGGCTTCGGCTTCGGGAAGTAAGACGCAATGACCTCACTGGACGAAGCACGGTCCCTGCTGCGCGAGTTCCCGGTCGTCGACGGCCACAACGACCTGCCGTGGGCGCTGCGCCAGCAGGTCCGCTACGACCTCGCCGCCCGCGACATCGCCGTACGCCAGGACAACCACCTGCACACCGACATCCCCCGGCTGCGCGCGGGCGGGGTCGGGGCGCAGTACTGGTCGGTGTACGTGCGCTCGGACCTGCCGGGCGCGGTCCCGGCGACCCTCGAACAGATCGACTGCGTACGGCAGTTGATCGCCCGCAACCCCGCGGACCTGAAGGCCGCGCTGACCGCCGCCGACATGGAGGCGGCGCGCGCGGAGGGCCGTATCGCCTCCCTGATGGGCGCGGAGGGCGGTCACTCGATCGACAACTCGCTGGGCACCCTGCGCGGTCTGTACGAGCTGGGCGTGCGCTACATGACGCTCACCCACAACGACAACAACGACTGGGCCGACTCGGCGACCGACGAGCCCAAGGCCGGCGGTCTGACCGCCTTCGGCCGCGAGGTCGTGCGGGAGATGAACCGCCTCGGCATGCTGGTCGACCTCTCCCACGTGGCCGTGCCGACCATGCGCGCCGCGCTGGACACCACGTCCGCGCCGGTGATCTTCTCGCACTCCTCCGCGCGCGCGGTCTGCGACCACCCGCGCAACATCCCCGACGACGTCCTGGAGCGGCTGCCTGCCAACGGCGGTGTGGCGATGGTGACGTTCGTGCCGAAGTTCGTGCTCCAGGCGGCCGTCGACTGGACGGCGGCGGCCGACGACAACATGCGCGCCCACGGCCTCCACCACCTCGACACCAGCCCGCGGGCGATGGAGATCCACCGTGCCTTCGAGGAGCGCACCCCGCGCCCCGTCGCCACGGTGTCCACGGTCGCGGACCACCTGGACCACATGCGCGAGGTGGCCGGCATCGACCACCTCGGCATAGGCGGCGACTACGACGGCACCGCGTTCACCCCGGACGGCCTGGGCGACGTCTCCGGCTACCCGAACCTGCTCGCCGAGCTGCTGGACCGCGGCTGGTCCAAGGCCGATCTGGCCAAGCTGACCTGGAAGAACGCGGTGCGGGTGCTGGGCGCGGCGGAGGACGTGGCCCGTGACCTGCAGGCGACGCGCGCTCCGTCCAACGCCACCATCGAGTCGCTCGACGGCGACGTCTGACCGGTGAGGGCGGGGCAGTCGTCGTAGCCGGCGGCCCCGCCCACCTGCATGAAGTACCGGTCATGATCCGCACGGCCCGCGACAGCTGGCCGACGTACCCCCGAACGCCCCACTCACCAGGAAGCTCTCGTTCCCTCCGTGCGACCGTGTCGGTACGCCAGCCACATCACGACGTAGCTCACGACCGACGTAGCCCACGACGTACGGAGCCGCCATGGCAGACCTCCACCGCGACATTCCCACGACCACCGAGGTCGGCGCGGACGACGGCCTGCCGGACGACCCCTTCACCGAGGACACGCTCGGCGCGCTCCTGGCCGAGGCCCACGCCCTGCTCGCCGAGCACCCGGTGGCCGACGGCTACAGCGGACTGCCCTGGGCGCTGCGCCATCTGCCCTGGTACGACCTGGAGCTGGGCGAGGCGGCCGTCGACACCGACGTGCCCCGGCTGCGCGAGGGGCACGTGGGCGTGCTGTTCTGGTCGCTGCACCTGCCCGAGGGCCCCGAGGGCGGCCGGGCGACGGCGGCGACGCTGGAGCAGCTGGACCAGGTGCGCGCGGTGATCGAGAGCCATCCGGACGGGCTGCGCCTGGCGGGCACCGCCGGGGAGATCATCGACGCCCGCAACCGCGGCCGGGTCGCCGTGGTGCCGGGCCCCGCCCACGCCGGCGCGCTCGACGACTCCCTCGGCATCCTGCGGATCCTGCACGCCCTCGGCCTGCGCGTCCTCACCCTCACCGGCACGGCCTGGGCGGGCGAGCGGGGGCTGACCCGGTTCGGCGAGGAGGTGGTCCGCGAGATGAACCGGCTCGGCGTGCTCGCCGACGTCTCCGGCGCCTCCTCGGCCACCGCCGAACGCACCCTCGCCCTGTCCAAGACCCCGGTGATGTGCACCCGCTCCGCCGCCCGCGAACTGCGCCCGCACCCGGCCAACCTGCCCGACGAGCTGCTCACGGCGCTGGGGCGGGCCAAGGGGCTGTGCATGGTGCCGCTGACGGCCGAGCAGACCGGGCCGACGATCAGGGACGTCGCCGACCACCTCGACCACGTCCGCGATGTGGCCGGCCCGGAGTGCGTCGGGCTGTCCGGCACCTACGACTCCGGCGCCGTCCACCCCCGCGAACTCGCCGACGCCTCCCGCTACCCCCACCTGATCGCCGAACTCCTCCGCAGAGGCTGGTCCGAAACCGAACTGTCGCTGCTGACCTGGGGCAACGTCCAACGAGCCCTGCGCAGCGCCGACTTCATGGCCCGCGCCGCGCAACAGCGCAGGGAGGCCTCGAACGCGAAGAGGACGGAGCTGGACAACCCCTGACCGGCCCGGGCGTACGTGATTCACAGGGAGTTCACCGGCCACGTATGTGTCCGGTGGTGCAGAATGCCGGAAGACGCCGGTTCGGCCGACTGAGCCTCGGCCGAACCGGCGTCACCCTCGCGCCTACGCGGTCGGGCGGCCCATCGCCCGGTACGTCCAGCCCGCTTGGCGCCACAGGCGGGGGTCCAGGGCGTTGCGGCCGTCCAGGATCAGCCGGGCCGACGCGGCCGCGCCGAGCGCCGCCGGGTCCAGCTCGCGGAACTCACGCCACTCGGTCAGGTGCAGCACGGCGTCCGCCCCCCGGACCGCCTCCAGCGCCGAGTCGGCGTAGCCGAGGGTCGGGAAGACCTTGCGGGCGTTGTCCATGCCCTTCGGGTCGTACACGGTCACCTGGCCGCCCTGGAGGTGGATCTGGCCGGCCACGTTCAGCGCCGGCGAGTCGCGCACGTCGTCCGAGTCGGGCTTGAAGGTGGCACCGAGCACCGCGATCCGCTTGCCGAGGAAGGAGCCGCCGCCGAGCGCCTCGCGGGTCATCTCGACCATCTGGCCGCGCCGGCGCATGTTGATGGAGTCGATCTCGCGCAGGAAGGTCAGCGCCTGGTCGGCGCCCAGCTCGCCCGCGCGGGCCATGAACGCCCGGATGTCCTTCGGCAGACACCCGCCGCCGAAGCCGATCCCGGCGCGCAGGAACTTGGCTCCGATCCGCTCGTCGTGGCCGATGGCCTCCGCGAGCTTCGCCACGTCGCCGCCGGCCGCCTCGCACACCTCCGCCATCGCGTTGATGAAGGAGATCTTGGTCGCGAGGAACGAGTTCGCGGCCGTCTTCACCAGCTCGGCGGTCGGGAAGTCGGTCACCACGAACGGCGTGCCCTCGCCGACCGGGGCGGCGTACACCTCGCGCAGCAGCTTCTCGGCGCGCTCGCCGCGCACGCCCACCACGATCCGGTCCGGGTGCAGGGTGTCCTGGACGGCGAAGCCCTCGCGCAGGAACTCCGGGTTCCAGGCCAGCTCCGCCTCCGCGCCCGCCGGGGCGTTCTGGGCGAGGTAGGCCGCAAGCCGGTCGGCGGACCCGACCGGCACGGTCGACTTGCCGACGACCAGGGCCGGCCGGTGCAGATGCGGGGCGAGGGAGGCGATCGCGGAGTCGACGTACGACATGTCGCAGGCGTACTCGCCGTGCCTCTGCGGGGTGTTCACACACACGAAGTGGACATCGCCGAAGGCCCCGATCTCGGCCCAGTCCGTGGTGAACCGCAGCCGGCCGGTCGACCCCTCGAACCCCGCCACATGCCTGCGCAGCAGCTCTTCCAGCCCCGGCTCGTACATCGGGGTCTCGCCGCGCTCAAGCATCGCGATCTTCTCGGGTACGACGTCCAGTCCGAGCACCTCGAAACCGAGTTCGGCCATGGCCGCGGCGTGCGTGGCGCCGAGGTAGCCGGTGCCGATCACGGTGATCTTCAGGCTCATGAGTGCGCTCCAGCTCAGTACGTCGGTGATGCGGCCCCGAGCATAGTCGGGCACCCCGCCGGGCAATTTCCCCGCTGTCGTGTAGCTCACGTAGGCGTCCTGCGGGCAGGCCTCTAAAATTTGAGTTACTTAACGGTAATTAGCGTCAGTATCACTGCGTCTTTGGAGCGTGAGAGACCGTGGCCGGATCGGCTGACTTCGATTTGTACCGCCCGTCCGAGGAGCACGACATGCTCCGCGACGCCGTCCGCTCCCTGGTCGAGGCGAAGATCGCGCCGTTCGCCGCGGCGGTGGACGAGGAGGCCCGCTTCCCGCAGGAGGCCCTCGACGCCCTGGTCGCCGGCGACCTGCACGCGGTGCACGTCCCCGAGGAGTACGGCGGCGCCGGCGCCGACGCGCTCGCCACCGTCATCGTGATCGAGGAGGTGGCCCGCGCCTGCGTCTCCTCCTCCCTGATCCCGGCCGTCAACAAGCTCGGCTCGCTCCCGGTGATCCTCTCCGGCGGCGAGGATCTGAAGAAGAAGTACCTGACCCCGCTCGCCAAGGGCGACGCGATGTTCTCGTACTGCCTCTCCGAGCCCGAGGCCGGCTCGGACGCGGGCGGCATGAAGACCAAGGCCGTGCGCGACGGCGACCACTGGGTGCTCAACGGCGTGAAGCGCTGGATCACCAACGCGGGCGTCTCCGAGTACTACACGGTCATGGCCGTCACCGACCCGGACAAGCGCACCAAGGGCATCTCCGCCTTCGTCGTCGAGAAGTCGGACGAGGGCGTCTCCTTCGGCGCCCCCGAGAAGAAACTCGGCATCAAGGGCTCCCCGACCCGCGAGGTCTACTTCGACAACGTCCGCATCCCCGCCGACCGCATGATCGGCGAGGAGGGCACGGGCTTCATGACAGCGATGAAGACCCTGGACCACACCCGCATCACCATCGCCGCCCAGGCGCTCGGTGTCGCGCAGGGCGCCTTCGACTACGCCAAGGGCTATGTCCAGGAGCGCAAGCAGTTCGGCAAGGCGATCGCCGACTTCCAGGGCATCCAGTTCATGCTCGCGGACATGTCGATGAAGATCTCGGCGGCCCGCGCCCTCACCTACCAGGCCGCCGCCGCCTCCGAGCGCGGCGACGCCGACCTCACCTACCTGGGTGCCGCCGCCAAGTGCTTCGCCTCGGACGTCGCGATGGAGGTCACCACGGACGCCGTCCAGCTGCTCGGCGGCTACGGCTACACCCGTGACTACCCGGTGGAGCGCATGATGCGCGACGCCAAGATCACGCAGATTTATGAGGGCACGAACCAGGTCCAGCGGATCGTCATGGCCCGCAACCTGCCGTAACGGCAAGGGAGTTCATGCCCGGTGAAAGGCGCCCCGCGGGGCGCCTTTCCGCTTTCCGGGCGGTACTTGCCGACCGGTCGGTCACATGCGGGGCGGGCTGCGGGGACGTAGGACGGAAGCACACGGGACCCGCCCCGGATCCCCGCCTCCCCAGGAGGAGCCATGACCCAGCCCGGAACGATGACGCCCATGACGCAGCAGATGCAGGAGTGCGTCGACGCCTGCATGACCGCGCACCGCATGTGCGAGGAGACCATGAGTTCCTGCATGCAGATGGGCGGCCAGGTCCAGATGAAGATCATGCGCGCGCTCATGGACTGCTCCGAGACGACCCGTATGTGCGCGGACATGATGATGCGCCGCTCGCCCATGGCGGGCGAGATGTGCACGATGTGCGCCAGGGCGTGCGACATGTGTGTCGACGCGTGTATGACGATGCCGGACGACCCGCAGATGATGCGCTGCGCGGACGCGTGTCGCCGCGCTGCGGAGATGTGCCGTGCCATGGCGGGCGCCGGCATGTGAGAAGGGCCCCGGAACGGCCCGGGGGCACCCGCTTGGACGCGGGTGCCCCGGTCTCCGTACGGCGACGGCCGCCGGTCAGTTGCCGGAGACGGTGACCTTCTGGTCGTTGTTCAGCTCGTCCACCAGGGTCTTGACCTTCGCCTTGTCCCAGACGAGGTTGCCGCCGACGGAACCGGAGATCGGCATGTTCATGGACGTGCCGCCACCGCTCTGGACACCCTTCATCGCCCAGAACATCGAGGCCAGGTTCCACAGGCTCATGTCCTTGTCGACGATCAGGGAGTCCAGCCCCGCGCCCATGGTCGGGTAGAACGTGAACGGGTTCAGCACCGTCGACGGGGTGGCCACCTGGTGCGCCAGCGCCGACAGGAACTTCTGCTGGTTCTTGGTGCGCTGCAGGTCACTGGCCGCGAAGGCGTGCCGGGTGCGCACGAAGGCGAGCGCCTGCGCGCCGTTCAGCGTCTGCGTGCCCGCCTTGAAGTCGGCGCCCGAGTACGAGTCCTTGAAGCCCTTGTCGATGTTGATGGTGACACCGCCGACCGCGTCCACGATCTTCGCGAAGCCCTGGAAGCCGATCTCCACGTAGTGGTCGATGTGCAGACCCGTGTTGGCCTCGATCGTGCGGACCAGCAGGGTCGGCCCGTCCTCGGCGTAGGCGGCGTTCAGCTTCTCCTGCCGGCCCCTGGCCGGGTAGACCTTCCCGGACGCCGACCCCTTGTACGACGGGATCGTGACGTTCGAGTCGCGCGGCAGCGAGACCAGCGTGTCGCCGTTGTCGCCGACGTGCAGGATCATCATCGAGTCCGTGCGCTTGCCCTCGGCGGAGCCGGTGTGCAGCCTCTGCTCGTCCGCCTTGCTCATGCCCTCGCGGCTGTCCGAGCCGACGATCAGGTAGTTCGTGCCCGAGCCCGCCGCGGGCCGGTCGATGACCTGGGACAGGTCGACCTCGCGGCGCAGCTTGGAGTCGGCCCAGAAGTAGGTCGCGACCGATGTGACCACCAGCACGGTCGCCAGCGTGATCACGGTCCACTTGATCCGGCGCCGCCAGTTCGGGCGCGGCCGGTACTGACCGAGTTCCGGGTCCGGGTCGTTGTCGTTGGGGACGAAGCCGCCGCCGCCGCGGCCGCCGCCGTACACCTGTCCGGTGTTGTAGCCGCTGTCGTAGCCGGCGCCCTCGTCGTATCCCCGGCCGTCCGCGTACGACGGCTGCTGCGGGACGGCGGTCCCGTACGGCGGTGCCGCCGGGCCGGGGTCGCCGTACGAGCGCTGCCCGGGCGGTACCGCCGGGCCGCGCCGCACCTGACGCATCGCGCGCGCGCCCTCCGGCTGCGCGCCGGCGCTTCCGCGTCCGTACCGGGGTCCGCCGTTGTTGTCGGACCATCCCTCGGGCCAGTCATTCATGGGCCCCAGTGTGCAGGGGTCCGCCGTACGCCTTACAAGGGCTGTCGGAAAATAGGAGCCGCCCTGTTGCGAAGCCAACACAAATTCCGCGACTGTCACCTCGGCATAAGGTGGAGGGCATGACAGACCAGGTCACGGACACGGAACCGGACATGGAGCCGGACATTCCCGGCAAAGCCACGTCCGCCTCGCGCACCACCCTCAGCCACATCATGACCCACAACGACACCAACCTGCTGGGGACGGTGCACGGCGGTGTGATCATGAAGCTCGTGGACGACGCGGCCGGCGCGGTGGCCGGCCGGCACTCCGGCGGTCCCGCCGTCACCGCGTCCATGGACGAGATGGCCTTCCTGGAGCCGATCCGCGTCGGCGACCTGGTCCATGTGAAGGCCCAGGTGAACTGGACCGGCCGGACCTCCATGGAGGTGGGCGTCCGCGTCCTCGCCGAACGCTGGAACGAGTCGGCCCCGCCCACCCACGTCGGCTCGGCCTACCTGGTCTTCGCGGCCGTCGACGCCGACGGCAAGCCGCGCCGGGTACCGCCGGTGCTCCCGGAGACCGACCGCGACCGCCGCCGCTACCAGGAGGCCCAGATCCGCCGCACGCACCGGCTGGCCCGCCGCCGGGCCATCCGGGAGCTGCGGGAGACGCGGGTGGCGGAGGGGTTCGAGGACTAGTAGGGCTTGGTCAGCTTCATTCGTGAGTGGCGTGTCTGTTGGGCTCGGGTGTCGTTGTGGTGGTGTGACACTTGGGGAGATGGCCGAGGTCCGGGAGGACCTGGAGGCGTTCACGGCGGAGTTGTTCGACGGGTTCTTCCGTGCTGACCAGCGGCGGTGGGGGCAGGTGTATGTGCGCGGGCTGCTGCTGGACGGGCGGCGCAAGTCGGTGGAGCCGATGGCGGCCCGGCTGGGCGAGGACGGCAACCGGCAGGCACTGGCCCACTTCGTGACAACGAGCCCATGGAATCCGGCGCACGTGCGGGCCCGCCTGGCCTGGAAGATGCAGGACGCGATCAGGCCGGAAGCGCTGATCGTCGACGACACCGGTTTCCTCAAGGACGGGGACGCCTCGGCGTGTGTGTCGCGGCAGTACACCGGGACCGCGGGCAAGGTCACCAACTGCCAGGTGGGAGTGTCGCTGCATCTGGCTACCGACCGTGCCTCGGCCGCGATCGACTGGCGGCTGTTTGTGCCCGCTTCCTGGGATCCGGCCTCGCCGGAGGCGGATGCGGCCAAGGTCGCCCGCCGTAAACGGTGCCAGATCCCCGCCGAGGCCGGTCATGTGGAGAAGTGGCAGCTGGCCCTGGACATGATCGACGAGGCCCGCAGCTGGGGCGTCGACGTCCCCTTGGTCGTCGCGGACGCCGGATACGGCGACGCCACCGCCTTCCGCCTGGGGTTGGAGGAACGGAAGCTGGCCTACGCCGTCGGTATCTCCTCCCGGCTCACCGCTCATCCCGGACATGCGCGGCCGATCACCCCGCCTACCAGGGCATTGGCCGCCCGCCGGTGGCGACGTATCCGGACAAGCCGATGACGGTGAAGGAACTGGTCATCCAGGTAGCCAGCAGGCGGCCCGGCCGGTGTCCTGGCGCGAGGGCTCCCGGCCGGGAACGGGCCGCAGCGGCTTCAAGCGCATGTACTCGCGTTTCGTCGCCCTGCGCATCCGGCCCGCCGGACGCGAGATCCGCCAGGCCACCAAGGGTGCGGAACTGTCCGAGCGCTGGCTGCTGGCCGAATGGCCCGCCACCGAGCCGGAGCCGGTGCAGTTCTGGCTGTCCAGCCTGCCTTCCGGCATGCCCCTGGCCACACTGGTGCGGCTGGCCAAGCTCCGCTGGCGCATCGAACACGACTACCGCGAGATGAAACAGGCCCTGGGACTTGCCCACTTCGAGGGCCGCACCTGGAACGGCTGGCACCACCATGTCACCCTCGTCTCCGCCGCCCACGCCTTCTGCACCCTCCGACGCCTGGCAGGCGCCCCAAAAGACACGGCGCAGGACTGAGCCTCTACCAAGCAGTCCGCGAGCTGCAGACACTCCTCGCCCTCTGGGCCGGCACCTGCCCCACCTGCCACCGAGACATACCCACCCCAATACGAACCTGACCAAGCCCTACTAGTGCCCCGGCAGGCAACGTTTGCCCGTCAAGGAGCGGCGTCCGGTGCGTGCTCTCGGTGTGCCGGCCGGATGCCCTCGTACTGGACGTACTTGGGCTTCCGGGCGGTGCGGCGAGAGGGCGTGCCGGGCGTCGCGACGGGGCGAACGTTGCCTGTTGGGGCACTAGCTCGGGGCCTGAGGCCTAGCCGTCCGAGCACACCACGTCGTTGCCGCGCACGGCGGCCGACTGCGGCTGGGCGGGGTCCTCGAAGCGCACCTTGTGCACGTCCTTGAAGTCGGCCCCGGCCGTCACCCTCAGCAGCGGCCCCTGGCCCGGCACGGCCCGCAGCTCGGCCCCCGGCAGGGCCGCGGCCAGCGCGCGGGCGGAGCGGTCCCAGTGGGGGTCGTACGCGATCACCGTGTGCTTGGCGTCGTGCGCGGCGGCCGTGACCGGCAGGTGGTTCGTCGCGAAGCCCGCCGCCGCCAGCGCCGCGTCGACCCGTTTGGCGAGTCCCGCCGTGCCGGTGCCGTTCTCCACCTGGATCCGGATCTGCCGGGGGTCCACCTCCACCGGCGCCACCGGGGCCGCTGCCGGGCCGTGGTGCGGCTGGTCCACGGTGAGCGGCTTGTCCTCGCGCAGGGACGAGAAGAGCTGGTCCGTCTTCGCCGGGTCCCACTTCAGAGTCGAGCCGATGCCCTTGACCTCGTAGTTCATCTGGCCGATGGGCACGGTGACGAACTCGGAGGAGGAGGGCGAGAAGTCCCGCATGGCCCGGCCGAGGTCGAGCAGCTCGTCGGTGCCGAAGCCCTCGTCGGCGCGGACCGAGCCGAGCACCGCCCGGGTCACGTCGCGGAACCTGAGCGGGTTCAGCAGCACCCCCGAGGAGGCGGCCTTCTCGATCAGCGCGGCCAGGAACCGCTGCTGCCGCTTCATCCGGCCCAGGTCGCTCGTCGCGTCGATGTGCCGGGCCCGTACGTACTGCAGCGCCTGCCCGCCCATGAGGGTGTGCGTGCCGGGCGCGAGGTCGAGGCCGCTGTAGGCGTCCTTCAGCGGGGCCGGCGTGCAGACCTTCACCCCGCCGAGGACGTCCACGGTCCTCATGAAGCTGGTGAAGTCGACCTCCAGATAGTGGTCGATCTTCAGATGGGTCATGTTCTCGACCGTGCGGACGGTCAGCTGCGGGCCGCCCTCGGAGTAGGCGGCGTTCAGCCTGACCGGGTGCGCGGCGAACTGCCGGCCGGTGGCCGGGTCGGTGCGCGCGGGCACCTCGGCGTAGGAGTCGCGCGGCAGGCTCACCACGGTGGCCCGGTCCCGGTTCTCCGAGATGTGCACGATCATCATCGTGTCGGTGCAGTGGCAGGGCGCCCCGCCCAGCCGGAAGTCCCGCCGTTCCTTCTCGGTGATCTTGTCGCGGCCGTCGGTGCCGACCAGCAGCACGTTCATGCCGTGGCCCGCGCGGGGCCGGTTCTTCATGTCCTTGAACGCGTCGACCCGGGCGATGTCCGCGTCCAGGCTGCTGATCACCGCGTGCCCGATCCCGGCGGAGGCGAGCACCACCACGGAGAGCGTGGAGGCCGCCCGCATGGCCCAGCGCGGCCGGCGGGGCAGGCGGACGGACCGCACGGGCCGCTCGGGCGGGCGCGGCACACGGCGGGGCGGCTGTGGTCGGCGCTGCGGACGCGAGGGGGACCGGGGCGGGCTGGCCAAGGGGGACACCTCCGGACGAGGCCGTACGTGGGATCCGTGAGCACGGTAGGCCGATACGATCTCCAGCCCGGTCTTCCGTCCCGGCGGCGCGCACCCGTGTCCCCCGTTCGCGGTAACGTGAGGCCCCTATGAACGCCAAGCCCGACGTGCGGCTCCCCGCTGTTTCCGTGATCATGCCCGTCCTCGACGAGGAGCGGCATCTGCGCGGGGCCGTCCAAGCGATCCTCGCGCAGGAGTACGCCGGCGACATGGAGGTCGTGATCGCCCTCGGTCCGTCCACGGACCGCACGGACGAGATCGCCGCCGAGCTGGTCCGTGAAGACCCGCGCGTGCACACCGTCCCGAACCCGACCGGCCGTACGCCCGCGGCGCTGAACGCGGCGATCAAGGCCTCCCGGCACCCGATCGTGGTCCGTGTCGACGGCCACGGCATGCTCTCGCCGGACTACATCACCACCGCCGTCCGGCTTCTCGAGGAGACCGGCGCGCAGAACGTCGGCGGCATCATGCACGCCGAGGGCGAGAACGACTGGGAGCACGCGGTCGCCGCGGCGATGACCTCGAAGATCGGGGTCGGGAACGCCGCCTTCCACACGGGCGGCGAGGCCGCTCCCGCCGAGACGGTCTACCTCGGCGTCTTCCGCCGCGAGGCGCTGGAGCAGCAGGGCGGCTACAACGAGGAGTTCATCCGAGCCCAGGACTGGGAGCTGAACTTCCGCATCCGCGAGGCCGGCGGGCTGATCTGGTTCTCGCCCGAGCTGAAGGTGTCGTACCGGCCGCGGCCCTCGGTGCGGGCACTGGCCAAGCAGTACAAGGACTACGGCCGCTGGCGGCACGTCGTGGCCCGCTACCACTCCGGCTCCATCAACCTGCGTTATCTCGCCCCGCCGACGGCGGTGTGCGCGATAGCGGCCGGGATCGTGGCCGGCGTGGCCCTCACCCCGTGGGGCTTCGTCGTCCCCGGCGGCTATCTCGCGGCGATCGCCGCGGGCTCCGTCCCGGCGGGCAAGGGTCTGCCCCTGAAGGCGCGGCTGCAGATCCCGGTGGCCCTGGCCACCATGCACATGTCGTGGGGCTGGGGCTTCCTGACCAGCCCGAAGTCGCTGGCGAAGCGGGTCATCGCCTCCCGGCGGCCGGCGGTCCTCAGCTCGCACTGAACCGGTGTCGAAGGCCCCTCCCACGGATCGGGAGGGGCTTTTGCGCTACCACCGATAGGGCCCGTACACGTCCATGCAGTCGCCGGTGTCCGCGCCGTTGATCGAGTCGGCGTTGCCCGGCAGGTCTCCGGCCTTGGGCTTGGACTGCTTGGGGTAGCTCGTGCCGGTGCGCCAGTCCGCGCCGACGACGACCGTCACCCCGGACACCCCCGTCGACTGCTGCACCGAACTGGTCGGAATGCCCAGCACCTTGGCCACGGCCTGTGCGTCGCCCTGGAGGTCCGCGCTCGGGTACTGCACGACCGTCTTGTCCGCGGACTGCGTCACGGAGGTGTCGGCCGCCGCCCT
The DNA here is from genome assembly GCF_001636945.3 of Streptomyces sp. FXJ1.172. NCBI lineage: Bacteria > Bacillati > Actinomycetota > Actinomycetes > Kitasatosporales > Streptomycetaceae > Streptomyces > Streptomyces sp. FXJ1.172. The sequence goes on from NZ_CP119133.2 coordinate 5,604,389, forward strand.
GGCGTAGCCCTGCTGCACGAGCGCCTGGCTGATCGCCCCCGCCCGGCCCGGCACCGCGGCGTCGGTCGAACTCTGCGTGGCGTTCTGCACCAGCACCCCGAGCCGGCCCGGGTCCGTCGAGGGCGTCCTGGCCGTGTCCTTCGTGCCGGCGGCCTGCTTCGCACCCGAGTCACCAGAGTTGCTCGAACTGCCCGAGTTCTTGCCGTTCTTGTCGAGCGGCACGTCGTCGCGGAGCATCTCCCACAGCTTGTCGGCGTTCGCCGTGTCCTCGATGACGTGGTTCTTCGGGTCCTTCGGGTCCTCGACGTTGGGCATCGTCACGCTCGTGATGCGGTTCGACGGCACCGACTTCAGCTGCATGCCCAGGTCGTACAGCTTCTTGACCGTGCCGATCTCCTCGGAGACCTGCAGCGACTTGGTGGCCGCCTCGGCCAGGTCCATCAGCCGGCCGGTGTCGGTGAACACGTTCTGCTTCTTGAGCGTCCGGATCATCGAGTTCAGGTACATGTGCTGGGCGCGGGCGCGCAACGGGTCGCTGCCCCAGGCGTGCCGGGTGCGCAGCCACTGCAGCGCCTGTACGCCCTGGACCTTGTGCGTCCCCGCCGTCATCTTCAGCCACGACCCGCCGGGCACCGCGGGCGTCGGGTGGTCCCACACGTTCTGTTTCACACAGACGTCGACCCCGCCGACGGCGTCCGCCATGCTCACCACACCGGAGAAGTCGATCGTCATCCAGTGGTCGATGTAGACCCCGGTGAGGTTCTCCCAGGTGGCCAGCGTGCAGCCGGCGCCGCCCCGGCCCAGGGTGGTGTTGATGATGTCGTTGGTCGCCGGATAGACCTTGCCGGTCTTGGGATCCGTGCACTTCGGGATGTCCACGCGGGTGTCGCGGGGGATGCTCACCATGGCGGCGCTCTTGCGGTCCGCGGACAGGTGGATGAGCATCTGCACGTCGGCGTTCCCCGGAGCGCCGACGCTGTCCCTGCTGCCGCCGAGTTTCAGGTCCTCCGCGGTGTTACGGCTGTCCGAGCCGATCAGCAGGATGTTCAGCGGGGTCTGGCCGGCCGCGTTGGGCGCGGTCTTGTGTGCGTTGGCGTCGCCGCTGCTGCGCTCGCCCTTGCGGATGTTGCCGTTGAGATGCTCGTAGTACAGGTAACCGGCGGTCGCCGTGCCGAGTATGACCACCGCCAGCACGGTCGCCGACCAGCGCAGGGCGCGCCGTCTGCGCCGCCGCCGGTCGGTCTTCGTGCCGCCTCCCCGCCGCCCCGCGCCATGCCGGCCGGAGCCCTCCCCGGCGTCCGAGGACCGCGGTGCGAGCGACATCGTGTCGTCCCCCGCGGGAGCCTCCCCTCGCACATCGCTCTGCGCCAAGCTTCCTGCCCTCCCCACCCTCGCGCCCCATCGGTGCGCACGGAACGGGCCCGTCCCGCGTCGGGTTAGACGCACGACGGGCCCAGAGGGTTACCTATGAGGCGCACTTAACCTGACTGGCCGTGGACTTGTCGACGTCCGGTGCCTTCTGCGCGGCGGTGAGCGACACCCCGGCTCCCTTGAAGTCCGTGCCCAGGGTCAGCGTCATCGCCGGCAGCCCCTGGGAGTTGATCACGCTCTTGCCCGGCTTGAGCGCGGAGCCGGACAGCCCCATCAGCGCGGCCAGTTCCCGCGCCTGGGGGGCCTGGTCGGGGGCGTACTCCAGCGTGGTGTTCTTCGCCTGCGCCGGTGCGTTGCCCGCGTTCTCCGACTTCAGCACGCCCTTCTCGGTCTGCAGCCAGGACAGCTCCTCCTGCGCGCTGCCCGCCACGGCACCGCCGTTGAGGATCCGCACCCGTACGTCCGACGGCGCGGACCTGCTGCCCTTGAGCTGGGCGGCCTGGGCGTCCTTGGCCGCCTTCTGCTTCTTCTTGACCTCGGTGAAGGAGACGTCGTTCTTGATGGCGTCGAAGACGGCGGGCGCCGCCGACGGGTTGACGACCACGGTCGCGTGGACCTTCTCGGCCGGATTGTCGATCACCGGGACCGTGGTGAAGGTGATGTTCTTGGGCGGCACCTTCTTCATCTCCAGCGCCATGTCCTTGAGGGTGCCGATGCTGTCGATGCCGGTGTCGACGGTCAGCGCCTTGGTCGCCGCCTCCGCGAGGTCCAGCAGCTTCGAGGGGTTGGTGAGGGTGTCGCTGGAGGACATCTTGCGCATCAGCGAACCCAGGAACTGCTGCTGGACCTTGATGCGGTCCAGGTCGCCCTGGTTGCCGAAGCTGTGCCGGGTGCGTACGAAGGCCAGGGCCTGCTCGCCCTGCACCACCGACTTGCCCGCGGGCAGCTTCAGGTGGGATTCCTTGTCGTTCACGGGATGGGTGACGCACACCTCGACACCGCCCACCGCGCTCGACAGCGTCTTCACCGCGTTGAAGTCGGCCATCATGAAGTGGTCCACGTGGATGCCGGTGACCTCCTCCACGGTGCGCATGGTGCAGCCCGGGTCGCGGCCGTCCTGACCGAGGCTGGTGTTGAAGCGCACGTTCTCCGTGCCGGGGATCACCTTGGTGCTGCCGTCCGGCTGCTTCGTCGGGCAGTCCGGGATGTTCACGATCAGGTCGCGCGGGATGCTGAGCGCGGTCGCGTTCGTCCGGTCCTTCGACACGTGCAGCAGGATGTCGGTGTCCGCGTGCCCGACGCTGCCCTTGTCGCCGTAGCCCTCGTTGCCCTGGCCGGTGCGCTTGTCGGTGCCGATGACCAGGAGGTTGAAGGCCTCGTCCTTGCTGAAGCCCTTCGAGCCCGCGTCGCCGACGTCGGTCGAGCTGATGTTGCCCTCGAGGTGGCGGAGATAGAGGTAGCCGGCCGTGCCGACGGCGACCAGCACGAACGCGGTGCCGCCCGCGGTCCACGCCAGGACCTTCTTGACCTTCGACTTCTTCTTCACCGGCCGTCGCGAGGCACGCCGCCCCTGCGCGGTCTCCGGCTCACCGCCCCGGCGCCGGGCCGAGCGCGGCCGCGGTACGTCACCACCGCTCACCGGGCTCATCTGCCGGGTCTCTCCGGCCGCCATGTCGTTACGGCGCCGCCGCGCACCGCCGCCCTCCTGGGAGGCAGGTCTGCGGGGACCGGGGACCGACGACTGCGGTGTGGAAGCGCCCAGTCGCAGTTCGTATTCGCCGGTTTTCGGATTCAGTACCCACTGGTCGGCGGGATCGATGCCGTCCGCCCGCCCACGGCCTTGCGCGTCCACGATTGTCCGAATCCTCCGTCGGGGCCACGCGGCGCCTTCCCCCTCAAAGACGCTCGGGTCTCGGTGAATCAGTGCACGACCCCAGGGCGGACCTCGCGGCCAGGTGCACCGGATCGCTCACACTATCCGCCCAGTTCAGCGTCAAGCGACGCCGGTGACAAATTCGATGTCCCTACAACTGGGCAATCCCCCTCATTTTCTGAACGGAATTCGGGCGCGCCGGTGTGCGCCTCATGCGCAGCCGTGCTCGGCGGCGGTGCTGCCGCGGAAGGTCGGCGCGGCGGAGGGGGCGTCCTCGCCGCCCCCACCGCCATCGCCGTCCGTCGTGTCCTCGCCCTTGTGCCGCGGCGCCGCCGTCCGCGCGTCCGGGGCGCTCCTCGCCACCGCCACGGGCTGATCGGCCCGCAGCCGGGCGAACAGCTTCTCGGCTTCCGGCTCCACGAGTTGGTCACGGTTGGCGTCGTAGACGTACGACTCCCTCGGCACCGTCAGGAACTGCACCTGTTTGATGGGGATCGTGCGCAGCCCCCGCACCAACTGGTACAAGCCGCGCAGACTGGCCAGTTCCGGATCGGTGGTCAGCGCGGACGTCGCCGCGTCCAGCACCGGATACAACTTCCCCGGGTTCAGCAGCACATCGCTGCTCTGCACCTTGTTGACGAGCGCGCCGAGGAAGTGTTGCTGCCGCTCCATCCGCTCGGTGTCGCTGCCGTCCCCCAGCGACTTGCGGGCCCGCACGAACCCGAGCGCCTGCTCCCCGTCGAGCATGACCCTGCCCGCGGGCAGCTTCACCTCGGCGGCCCTGTCGTCGATGGGCTCCTTCAGGCAGACCCGTACGCCGTCGACGGCGTCCACCATCTTCTTGAACCCGCGGAAGTCCACGACCACGTGGTGGTCGATCCGTACGTCCGTCAGCTTCTCGACGGTGCGGATCGTGCACGCCGAACCGCCCACCTGGAAGGCGTGGTTGAACATCGCGAACACCGGCTCGCTGCGGCTGCCGTCGGCCTTCTGGCAGCCGGGGATGTCCACCATCAGGTCCCTCGGCAGGGACACGGCGGTGGCGCTGCGCCGGTTCGCGGCCAGGTGCAGCAGGATCGTCGTGTCCGACCGCTCACTGCCGAGGTCCCGCCCGTACTGCGCGTTCCCCTCCCCGGCCCGCGTGTCGGACCCGATCAGCAGGATGTTCTGGGCGCCCCGCACCAGTGCGGTGGGCCGCTCCCGCTCGTACCGGGCCAGTTCCCGGGCGGCCGCGTCGTCCGCCGTGATGTTGTCACTGAGCTTGGCGTACAGCGCCCAGCCGGTCCCGCCGGCCACCACGACGAGCGCGGCCAGCCCGAACGCCGTCCCGTGCACCCACCGCCGCCGACGCCGCCGCACCAGCCCGTCCCCGGTCGCCGAGGCCCCGAGACCGGGACCGGGACCGAGGGCCCTGCCTACGGTGTCGGTCACGGGCGGGGCACCCCCTCATCGGCGTACGGGCTCACGTGCTGCTCTTACGACGATGGCGGGCAGCGGGGAGCAAGGCGCCCTGTACTGCTCCGATCGGGGGACGGCGGTGCCGTTCAGCGGCGCACCGCGGTCACCCTCTCGCTCTCGATCCGCCTGGCGAGCCCCTCCTCGCCCAGCCGGCCGAGATTCCGGCAGAGCACCACGGACCCGCCGGTGGCGAGCGGTGAGTACAACCCCGCGCTCAGCCCCTCCCACGTGTCGTACGACCGCCCCGACAGCATCCGGGACCCGGGCCCGGTCAGCTCCAGCTCCGCCGCATCGGCGACAGCCTTCTCCACGACCTCCGCCGCGCTGTACTGCGCACCGGCGACGATCAGCGCCGGCTCCTCGGGATCCACCGGCGCGAACGGTACGAACCGGTCCCCCTGGCCCGGTGCCTCGACGGCGTAGTCCGCGAAGCCCTGCGGCGGCTGCGGAAAACGCCCGCCCAGCGGCCGGAGCGCGAGAGCGACCCGCTCTCCCCGGCAGGCCCGCGCCGCGTCGAGCGAGTCGGGCCCGCTGACCACCACGTCGGCCGCCGCCGGATCCCCGCCGATGTCCGCGACCGCACCCACCGAGGAACAGGCCAGCAGCCACACCGCCGTCTGCCAGTGCGCGGGCAGCAGCAGGGCGACCCGGTCGCCGGGCGCGGCGGCGAGGTCGCCCTGGAGGAGATTCGCGGTCTTGGCCACCCAATTGGCGAAGGTGGCCACGGACAGTTCGACGCGCTCGCCCGTGGCGTCGTCGTAGAAGGTCACCAGCGGGCGGCCGGGGTCCGCGGCGAGCGCGGAAGCCAGCAGGTCGGCAGGGGTGCGATCGGTGGCGTTCACCCGGGAAAGGGTACGCGGGCGGGCACGGGCACCGCGTGGCCGTGCCACCGGTTCGGCGCAGCCGTATCCGACGGTCCGTCAGATCACCATTGGACAGGTTTGTCTGACTATGTTCAGGATCGTGGCCATGCGTGGATTCCTGACTTCCTCGATCGGCGTCACCTGCGCCGCGATGCTCGTGCTCCCGCTGACCCCACTGACCCCGCCGACGGCCTCCGCGGCCGCCGCCGTGACGGCCGCCGTGGCGGCCGCGCACCCGGGGGGCACCCGCTCACTGCCCCTCGTCCCCCTGTCCCGGGAGCGCCGCCTCGCCGCCGCCCCGGAACAGGGGCTGTACCGGGCGGGCGGCGAACGCTTCTCGCTGCTCGGGGTGGTGTGGGACGACCCCGGCACCGAACTGCACGGCCGGGTCCAGGTACGCACGCGCTCGGCCGCGACGCGGACCTGGTCGGGCTGGCAGGACGTCGGGACACAGGCCGCCGGCCACGGCCCCGACCCGGGCTCGGCGGAGCGGACCTCGCGGCGGGTGCGCGGGGCGACCGCGCCGCTGTGGGTGGGGACGTCGGACGGCGTGGACGTACGGGTCCGCGCCACGAGCGCGGCCGCACCGGGCCGTCGTACGTCGGCCGGACCGCACGAGTCCCTCCCGTCCGGCCTGCGGCTGGAGTTGGTCGACCCCGGGGACGGAACGCCGCCCCCGGGCGCGCCGGCCGACGTGCCCCCCGCCGGTGCGGCCACCGGCGCGGCGCGCGCGGCCCTCGCCGCCAACGCCGACCTCACCGGCTTCGGCGCCCTGGAGATCCCGGAGCTGGACAGGCGGGCCACCGAGCAGGAACTCGCCCGGCTGCGGGGCCCGGTGTCCGCGACGCCGTACATCGGTCCGCGCCCGAGGATCGTCACCCGGCGGGGCTGGGGCGCGGACGAGTCGCTGCGCGAGGCAGGGTTCGGCTACACGAAGAAGGTCAAGGCGGTGTTCCTGCACCACACGGGCTCGGGCAACCAGTACGACTGTTCCCAGGCCCCCTCCGTCATCCGCAGTATCTACCGCTACCACGTCGCGAGCATGGGCTGGCGGGACATCGGCTACGACTTCCTCGTCGACAAGTGCGGAACCATCTACGAGGGCCGGGCCGGGGGAGTGGCGAAGGCGGTCCTCGGCGCGCACACCCTCGGGTTCAACGGCGACAGCACGGGCATCGCCGTGATCGGCACGTTCGAGACGGCGAAGCCGCCCGGCGCGGTGGTCACCGCCATCGCCCGGCTCACCGCGTGGAAGCTCGGATTCTACGGAGGTGATCCGCGCGGAAGGACATATCTCACTTCGGCCGGTGGCAACCTCTACCCCGAGGGTAAGAACGTACGGCTGAACGTGATCTCCGGCCATCGGGACGGGTTCGCCACCGAGTGCCCCGGCACGTCGCTTTACGCCAGCCTCGGTACGGCACGTTCCCGCGCGGCGCGCTACCAGGGGCGCTGAACGCGCCGTCCCGGGCGTGTCGGCGGGGGCGTGCGTTCACCGCCGACGGCGGGGCTCGCCGGTCTCACACCGTTATATTACCGATCTCGTGGAAAACCACGGGGCCGTCAAGGGCGCCGTCGCTACGGTCTGCATACACTGACCGGCCGAAACCGAAACGAGTAAGAACGACTAGTTCGACCGGTCCCGGCAGGAAGAAAGCAGAGACGACAGGTGACAGAAGCGATCCTCCTGGTCGGTGGCAAGGGCACCCGACTGCGTCCGCTCACGGTGCACACACCCAAGCCCATGGTCCCGGCCGCCGGCGTGCCGTTCCTCACGCACCAGCTGGCACGGGCCAAGGCGGCGGGCGTGGACCACATCGTCCTCGCCACCAGCTATCTGGCCGAGGTCTTCGAGCCGTACTTCGGCGACGGCTCCGCCCTCGGCCTGACCATCGAGTACGTGACGGAGGAGGAACCCCTCGGCACCGGCGGTGCCATCCGCAACGTCGCCTCGCGTCTGCACTCCGGCCCCGACGAGCCGGTCCTGATCTTCAACGGCGACATCCTCACGGGTCTGGACATCAAGGCGCTGGTCGACACCCACGAGTCGACGGGCGCGGACGTCTCCCTGCATCTGACGAAGGTGTCGGACCCGCGCGCCTTCGGCCTGGTCCCGACCGACGAGACGGGCAAGGTGCTGGCCTTCCTGGAGAAGCCGCAGACGCCCGAGGAGATCGTCACCGACCAGATCAACGCGGGGGCGTACGTCTTCCGCCGCTCGGTCATCGACGCGATCCCGCTGGGCCGCCCGGTGTCGGTGGAACGCGAGACGTTCCCGGACCTGCTGGCCGCGGGCGCCCACCTGCAGGGCATGGTCGACTCCACGTACTGGCTGGACCTCGGCACCCCCGCGGCCTTCGTCCGCGGCTCGGCCGACCTGGTCCTCGGCCACGCCCCGTCCCCGGCCGTCCCCGGCCGCTGCGGCGACCGCCTGGTCCTGCCCACGGCCACGGTGGCGCCCGACGCCAAGCTGACGGGCGGCACGGTGGTGGGCGAGGGCGCGTTCGTGGCCGAGGGCGCGCGTGTCTCCGGCTCGACGATCCTCCCGGGCGCCGTCATCGAACCGGGCGCGGTGATCACCGATTCCCTGATCGGCACGAAGGCCCGCGTCGGCGCACGCTCCGTCCTCACCGGCACGGTCGTCGGCGACGGCGCGGTCGTCGGCCCCGACAACGAGCTGCGCGAGGGAGTCCGGGTGTGGTGCGACGCCCACATCCCGGCGGGCGCGCTCCGCTTCTCCTCGGACCAGTTGGGTCTGGGGCGCCCCACGGACCGCGCCCCCGGCGGGCGCTCCGCGGTTGCGCCCCGGCCCGGGCCTCCGGCGCCCCCGGCGCCCGCCGGGCCGGCACATGACCGCTGAGCAGGATCAGCCGGGCCGCCCGGTGGCGCTGCCCGGCATACGGCTGAAGCAGGCGCAGCATCTCCGCGTCGTCGGCATCGCGGTCCCCGGCCAGCGCCCACCCCACGATCCCCGGCAGATGCAGGTCCCCGACCGTCACCGCGTCCGCCGCCCCGTGACTGCGCTGGACCACCTCGGCCGACGTCCACGGCCCGATCCCCGGTACGACCTCCAGCCGCGCCTGCGCCTCGTCCGCCGGCATCCCCACCGCCTGCTCCAGCCGCGCGGCGACCCGTACGGCCCGCAGGATCGTGGACGCCCGCTTGTCGTCGACCCCGGCGCGATGCCACTCCCAGGACGGAATCAGCGCCCAGGCGCGCGGCGCCGGCATCACCCACATCGGCCGTTCGAACGCCCCGGCAGGCCCCGGCGCCGGCTCCCCGAACCTCCGTACGAGCAACCGCCACGCCCGGTACGCCTCGTCGGTCGTGACCTTCTGCTCCAGCACCGACGGGATCAACGACTCCAGCACCAGCCCGGTCCGCGTCAGCCGCAGGCCCGGGCGCCGGTGCCGCGCCAGGGCCACCACCCGGTGCCGCGGCACGAACGCCTCCGGATCGTCGGCCGCGCCGAGCAGCCCGGGCAGCCCCTCCAGCAGCCACTGGGCACCCGGCCCCCACGCCTCGCCGAGCACCTCGCCGCCGTGCGCGCGCACCCGCAGCGTGCCCGGCCCGGCGGGCGTACGGCTGGCCCGCCACACGGAGCCGTCCGGGGTGGCCCGGAACGTGGGGTCGGCGGGCCCGCGCCGCAGCGGTCCCAGCACCAGTGCGAGGTCGAGCGGCCCGTTCGGCACCCACCGCCGTACCCGCGCGGGCTCCGCCGCCTGCCGCGGTATCCCCGCGGCCCCGCGCGCGGGCACGCCGGCATGGCCGCCGCGCACGGTCGCGCGCGTGGGCCGCTGAGTGAAACGTCCTGCCACGAGTGAGATCCCAGGGGAGCCGGTGTTGTCCTACTGGCCGTCCTACGAGACTAGGCGGTGCGCGAGGGCTACGGCGGCGTACGCCGCACTCACCGCACCTCGATGAACGCCCCCGCCTCCCGCTCCGGCCGCGGGCGCGGCTCCTCGGCGCCGTGGCCGACGGCCACGGCGCCCATGGGATCCCAGTGGGCCGGCAGCGCGAGCGCCTCGCGCACCACGTCCGGGCAGAACATCGTGGACGACACCCACGCCGAGCCCAGCCGCTCCCCGGCCAGCGCGACGAGGAAGTTCTGCACGCCCGCGCCCATCGCGACGACGAACATCTCCCGCTCGGCGTCGTCCCGCCGCGCGTCCCCGTAGTGGTGCGAGCCGTCCATGACGAGGCACGGGACGACCAGGTACGGCGCGTCCCGCAGGATGTCGCCGCGGCGCACGCGCCTGGCGATGGACTCCTCGCTCTTGCCGTCCCGGCGCAGGTCGGCGATCCAGGCGTCCCGCATCGCGTCCAGCAGCCGTACCCGCGATTCCTCGGACTCCAGCAGCACGAACCGCCAGGGCGTGGTGTGGTGCGGGGCCGGCGCGGTCACCGCCGCCGCCACCGCGCGCCGTACCGCGCCGGGGTCCACGGGCCGGTCGGTGAAGGCACGGACCGTGCGCCGCTGGGTGACCGCCTCGCGGACCGCCTCGGAGGTGCCGAGCCGGAACATGTCGTCCCGCGCGGTGCGTACCAGCGCCCGCGCACCCTCGGCGTCGTCCCGGTCCAGCACATGCGGCAGGCCGCGTACGACGGCTACCGGCCGCCCGGCCGCCTTGCCCTTGACCAGGTCGCCCGCGGCGGCCAGTTCGTCCGCCGTGGCCACGATCGTCGCGCTGAGCGGATTGCCGTACGCGTCGGTGCCGCCGCGCAGGTCGTCCAGCACGCGCACGCCGGCGGCGCCGATCGCCACGTCGGTGAGCCCCGAGCGCCAGGGCCGCCCGAAGGTGTCGGTGACGACCACGCCCACGTCGACGCCGAGGGCGGCGCGCAGGCCGGCGCGGATCTCGCGCGCGGACGCGTCCGGGTCCTCGGGCAGCAGGAGCACCGTGCCCGCCGGGGTGTTGGAGGCGTCGACCCCGGCGGCGGCCATGACCAGGCCCTGCCGGTTCTCGACGATGCGGAGGGTGCCGCGGCGGGCCACCACCCGGACCGTCTCGGCGTCGATCGCCGCCTCCCGGTCGGCAGCCTCCATGATCCGGCCCTCGGCCTTGGAGACGATCTTGGAGGTGACCAGCAGGACGTCGCCGTCGGCCAGGCCCGGCTCGGCGGCGGCGATCAGCTTGGCGAGGTCGTCGCCCGGCTGCACCTCGGGGATGCCGGACAGGGCCCGGACCGTGTACTGCGGGTACTCCGGGCAGTCCTCGCTCACGCTGTCCGCACCTCCTCGGCCAGCGCCAGCGCCTCGCGCGCCATCTGCGCGGCCGCGTCGACGTCGGTCATCATCAGCGGCACGGCCCGGCAGCGGATGCCGTCGGCCTCGACCCGCCCGACGGCGGACGCGTCCACGGTGTCGACCAGCCAGCCGTCCAGCAGACCGGAGCCGTAGTGCTCGGCGACGGCGGCGGCCGTGGACTGGACGCCGACCGCGGCGAGCACCTTGTCGGCCATCCCGCGCACGGGCGCGTCCCCGACGATGGGGGACAGGCCGATCACCGGCACGCCCGCGTCCGCGATGGCCTCCCGGATGCCGGGCACGGCGAGGATGGTGCCGATGGAGACGACCGGGTTGGACGGCGGGAAGAGGATGACGTCCGCCGCGGCGATGGCCTCGAGGACCCCGGGCGCCGGCTTGGCCTGCTCGGCGCCGACGGGCACGATCGCCTCCGCCGGGACCTCGGCGCGCAGCCGTACCCAGTACTCCTGGAAATGGACCGCCTTGCGCTCGCCGTCCACCTCGACGGCCACATGTGTCTCCACGCGGTCGTCGGTCATCGGGATCAGCTTCACGCCCGGCTCCCAGCGGGCGCACAGCGCCTCGGTGACCGCGCTGAGCGGATAGCCCGCGCCGAGCATCTGGGTCCGCACGATGTGCGTGGCGAAGTCCCGGTCGCCGAGGCCGAACCACTCGGGCCCGACCCCGTAGGCCGCCAGCTCCTCCTTGACGCGGAACGTCTCGTCGGTCCGCCCCCAGCCCTGCTCCTCGTTGATGCCGCCGCCCAGCGTGTACATCACCGTGTCGAGGTCCGGGCAGACCTTCAGCCCGAAGAGATGGATGTCGTCGCCGGTGTTGCCGATCACCGTCACGTCCGCGTCCGGCACGGCCCGCTTCAGACCGCGAAGGAAACGGGCACCGCCGATGCCGCCTGCCAGAACCACAATGCGCATGGGACCAAGTCTGGCAGGCGGGTACGACAACGCGTCAGGCAGTCGCCGGACGCGCGCCGGTCGGGATTCGGGCCGTCACGCGGTCACGCCGTCAAGCCATCACGCTCACGCCGTCACGCGGTGACCGGGCGCGGCTCGGTGCGCCCCTCGCAGTTGGGGGAGGCGTGCATGGGCATCTCGGTCAGGCCCGGGTAGTACACGTGCAGGCTGACCGCCGGCTCGAGCGCGTCGTTGACGACCTCGTGGACGTACCCCGGCGCGAACACCCGCTGGGCGCCCGCCGTCAACGCGCGCGTGCCGCGCCCGGTGCGCTCGGTGAGGGCGCCCTCCAGGACGGTGAGGACACCGGAGGAGCGGCCGTGGTCGTGCAGCCCGCTGCCCTGTCCCGGCACCCAGGACAGCAGCCACACCTCGTAGCCGGGGCCGGTGCGCAGCCGGTGGTACCAGCGGGTCGTCGCGTCGTAGCGGACCAGGTGGGCCCACTGGGAGCGGTCGGCGGCGATCGCGCGGGCGAGGCCCACGAACTCGGCGACGGTGGCCGGGTGCTCGCGCGGCGGCTGGAGCAGGTGCGGGACCTCGAGGATGTCGCCGGCGATCTGGAGATCGTTGTCGCTGTTCATGGGTGTGCTGGTTCCTCGGTGAAGGAAGGCCGGTGGGAACGGGGAACAGGAACCGCGTCCCAGGGGGACACGGCCTGCAGCTGGAGCGAGGTGTGGCTCAACAGCTGGAACAGCAACAACAGCTACAGCGCGCCCGGGCAGCACCGAGGGACCCGGCGGTGCGGGTCGAGGTGGGAGCCAAGTGCGCGAGCATGCCCACTAGGACAGCGGTTCACACCTGTGCTGTCAACTCGGCGCCCGATATATGGGACACGCTTCACCTCATCCGGTTCTTCTGTCAGGTGAAAGGTTTGTTCACCCGGACCTCCGGACACATGCGGCACAACCGAGCGCTCAAGCCTCGTTGCAACGCGATCGAACGCGGAGCCGTCCTTCTTCGTACAGAGGTGTGTACGGGTTCGACCGCCCCTCGGGCCTCGACTGCGTGTCAAGGTATATGGCGATTTGAACACTTTCCGCACGGCCTTGGTTCCGCAGAGTGAATAACGGGCCCAATAGCAGATCTCGGCTTGACTCGCCCGGAGCAGCACACTTGTAATTTCACTCGTGTCGTTCAGCCGAAATCGGTAACGGCTGACGCACGGGGACGCGAAAGACAGACGAGGGGCGCACATGACCGAGCTGGTGCAGCAACTGCTGGTCGACGACGCGGACGAGGAACTCGGCTGGCAGGAGCGCGCGCTGTGCGCCCAGACCGACCCCGAGTCCTTCTTCCCCGAGAAGGGCGGCTCCACCAGAGAGGCGAAGAAGGTCTGCCTCGCCTGCGAGGTCCGCTCCGAATGCCTCGAGTACGCCCTCGCCAACGACGAGCGCTTCGGCATCTGGGGCGGCCTGTCCGAGCGGGAGCGCCGCCGCCTGAAGAAGGCCGCCGTTTGATCACACATCCACACGAAAACGTCACGAACGGCCCGTCGCCAGTAGGTTGTCCACAGGCGGCGGGCCGTCGTCATGGGCAGCCGATAGTGTGGGCGCTCGTCCGAGACACCCCGCCGTCCCCGCACGGCACGGGTGTCCACCGCAGTCCATCGAACCGGGGCCCGTACCTCGATGTCCGTGCACAGCCACACGGCAGCCCAAGACCCTGCTGCCACGCCTGAGTTCCCGCGTCATGTCGTCACCGCGGTCCTCGTCGCCCACGACGGTGCCCGCTGGCTGCCCGACGCCCTCGCCGGGCTGCTCGGCCAGGAGCGCCCGGTCCAGCACGCGGTCGCGGCCGACACCGGCAGCGCGGACGACTCCGCCCGGCTGCTCACCGAAGCCCTCGGCGACGGCAACGTCCTGCACCTCGCCCGCCGCACCGGCTTCGGCCAGGCCGTGGAGGAGGCGAGCCGCACCGCCCCGCTCCTCACCCCGGAAGAGCTGCCGTACCTCAAACGCCCGAGCGGCTGGGACCCGGTCACCCGCTCCTGGCGCGACGACGCCTACGACCTGCCCGAACTCCCGCACGGCGACCCCGTCCAGTGGCTCTGGCTGCTGCACGACGACAGCGCCCCCGAACCCGACGCCCTCGCCCAGCTGCTGCGGGTCATCGAGAACGAACTCGAGCTGGGCCGCGACGACGTGGCGGTCGTCGGCCCCAAACTGCGCGGCTGGTACGACCGCCGGCAACTGCTCGAGGTCGGCGTCTCCATCGCCAACTCCGGCCGCCGCTGGACCGGCCTGGACCGCCGCGAACAGGACCAGGGCCAGCACGACCACGTGCGCACCGTGCTGTCGGTGTCCACCGCCGGCATGCTCATCCGGCGAGACGTCTTCGAGCAGCTCGGCGGCTTCGACCGCAGGCTGCCCCTGATGCGCGACGATGTCGACCTGTGCTGGCGCGCCCACACCGCCGGCCACCGCGTCCTCATCGCCCCCGAAGCGGTCGTACGGCACGCCGAGGCCGCCTCCCGCGAGCGCCGCACCGTCGACTGCGTGGGCCGCACCGCCGCCTCCCCGCACAAGGTCGACAAGGCCGGCGCCGTCTACACGCTCCTCGCCAACACCCGCGGCGCCGCGCTGCCCTGGGTGCTGCTCCGGCTCGTCATCGGCACCGTCCTGCGGACCGTCGCCTACCTCGTCGGCAAGGTCCCGGGCCAGGCCGTCGACGAGATCCGCGGCCTGCTGAGCACCCTGCTGCGCCCCGAGCGGATCATCGCCGCCCGGCGTCGCCGCGGCCCCTCGCAGATCGACAAGGGTGAACTGCGCCAGCTCCTGCCACCGCCCGGCGCCACCGTCCGGGCCACCGTCGAGCAGATCGCGGGCAACTTCTCCGGCGGCTCCGACCCCGACACCTCCTCCGCCGGCCGGCACGGCGGCGCGGTGGAGTCCGGGCCCGGCGGCGACGACGCCGAGTTCCTGGAGGTCGAGCAGTTCGCCCGGCTCAAGCGGATCGCCCGCAAGCCCGGCCCGGTGCTCTTCCTCGCGCTGCTGCTCATCTCCCTGGCCGCCTGCCGCGCCCTGCTCGGCAGCGGCGCGCTCACCGGCGGCGCCCTGCTGCCCGCCCCGGCCGGCGTCGGCGAGCTGTGGTCCCGCTTCGCCGACTCCTGGCACCCGGTGGGCGCGGGCGGCACCCCGCCCGCGCCGCCCTACCTCGCGATCGTCGCGACGCTCGCCACGATCCTGTTCGGCTCCACCGGGCTCGCGGTCACCGTCCTGCTGGTCGCCTCGGTGCCGCTCGCCGGCTTTACCGCCTACTTCGCCTCCCGGCCGCTCGTCACCTCCCGGCTGCTGCGCGCGTGGGCGGCCATCGCCTACGCCTTCCTGCCCGCCACCACCGGCGCCCTGGCCGGCGGCCGCATCGGCACCGCCGTCCTCGCCGTGCTGCTGCCGCTCATCGCGCGCGCGGGCATCGCCGCGAGCGGCCTCGCGAACCGCTCCGGCGCACGCGGCAGTTGGCGCGCCACCTGGGCATACGCCCTTCTGCTGACCATCACCACCGCCTTCACGCCGATCGTGTGGCCCATCGCGCTGCTCCTCGGCCTCGGCGTGCTGGTCCTGCGCCGCGGCGACCTCGTCGCCCATGCCCTGCGCTTCCTCGCCCAGCTCGGCACCCCGCTGCTGCTCCTCGCCCCCTGGTCGCTGACCCTCCTGCCGGCCGGCTTCTTCAAGGAAGCCGGCCTGGACTACGGCCCCTCGACCGCCTCCGCGCTCGACCTGCTCGGCGCCAGCCCCGGCGGAGCGGGCACCGTGCACGGCCTGATGCTCCTCGGCATCGTCCTCGCCGCACTCGCCGCGCTCCTGCGCTCCGAGCGCCATCTGGGCATCCGCACCGCCTGGGCCGTCGCCCTCGTCGGCCTCGTCTTCGCCGCCTTGTCCAACCGGTCCGCCTGGGCCGGACCGGCCACCCTCGTCTACGGCATCGCCCTGCTGTCCGCCGCCGCCCTCGGCGCCGACGGCGCACGCTCGCGTGTGGCCGAGCAGAGCTTCGGCTGGCGCCAGCCCGTCGCCGCCCTGATCGCCTTCGCCTCCGCCGCGGGCCCGCTGCTCGTCGCCGCCGGCTGGATGATCGGCGGCGCCGGCGGCCCCCTGGAGCGTCGCGACCCGACCCAGGTGCCCGCGTTCGTCGCCGAGGACTCCACCACCGGCGACCGGGCCCGCACCCTGATCCTCGACAGCGACTCCACCGCGCGCGTGCGCTACACCCTGGTCCGCGGCTCCGGCGCCCGCATGGGCGATGCCGAACTCGGCGCCGCCGACGGCGAGAACGCCCGGCTGGACAAGATCGTCGCCAACCTCGTCGCCGGCTCCGGCGCCGACCAGGCCGACCAGCTCGGCGGCTTCGCCGTGCGCTACGTCCTCGTCCACAAGGGCGCGCCCCGCGACTTCACCCGCGTCCTCGACGCCACGCCCGGCCTGACCCGGCTCAGCCAGCAGGGCGGCAGCGCCCTGTGGCGTGTCGACCAGGAGGTCTCCCGCGCCACCATCGTCCCGGCGGGCGGCTCGGGCACCGCCCAGCCGGTCAGCGCGGGACCGGTGGAGATCCACACGACGGTCCCGGCGGGCGCCGACGGCCGCGTCCTGCGCCTCGCCGACACCGCCTCCGCCGGCTGGACGGCCACCCTGGACGGCAAGCCGCTCACCCGCACCACGGTCGACGGCTGGGCCCAGGGCTTCCAACTGCCCGCGTCCGGCGGCAGGCTGGACGTCACCTACGACGACCCCATCACCCACACCGCCTGGCTGTGGGCCCAGGGCGCGCTCGCCGTCGTCCTGGTCGTCCTCGCCCTGCCCGGCCGCCGCCGTGACGTCGACGACGACATGCCCGAGGCGGAGCCCCTGCCCGCCCAGGCCGCCACGGGCGAGGGCCGCCGCGCCCGCCGCCTGCGCGCCCAGGCCGAGGAGCAGGCCGCGGAGCAGGCCACGGAGCAGCAGGAGGAGCAGGCCGCCGCGCCCGCGATGCCGCAGGAGCCCCCGGCGGCCGCGGCCGTACCCCACCAGCAGCCCTACGGCGACTGGGACCAGGCCGCCTACGCGAACACCGGCTACGACGGCTACGACGGCTACGCGGCCGACCAGTTCCAGCCCGGCGGGCAGTACCAGACCCCCGGTTACGACCAGCAGGCCTACGCGCACGACCCGTACCAGACGGGCCAGTACGACCCGTACGCCTACGGCGGCACGGCCGAGCAGATGCCGTACGACCCGACGGCCTACCAGCAGGGCTACGACCCGGCGTACGACCCCGCCCAGCAGGGCTACGACCCGGCCCAGCACCCCCACGGCACCGGCAGCGAGCGCCCCGACGGGAGCCAGCAGTGAACCGCACCACCCTGTCCCTGATCGCCGGCACCACCGCGCTGGCCGCCATCACCGCGTTCGCCGCGCTCGACGGCCCGTCCGCCTCCGGCGCCGCCGCGTCCAGAGCGGCCGCCAACCTCCCCGTGGAGCGCACGAGCCTGCTCTGCCCGGCACCGAGCATCTCGGACATCGCCGACACGTCGTACACCTCGTTCACGCCCGTCACCGAGGGCACGACGAGCAGTGGCACGGCCCAACTCCAGGCGGCCGCCGAGCAATCGGCGGACGGCACGGGCAACTCCCAGTCCGGCGGCTCCCAGACGGGCAAGGGATCCAAGGGCGCCAAGGGATCCCAGGGAGCCAAGGGCGCGAAGAAGACCGCGGTCCAGCCGGTCCTCACCCCCAAGGCGCCCGGCACCCCGGTCACCGGCAACACCTCCGGCTCCGACGGGCCCGCGCTCATCGGCACCGCCGACGGCAAGTACGCGCCCGGCTGGAGCGTCCAGGAGACCACCGAGGTGGCCGCCGGCACCGGCCGTGGTCTCCTGGGCGTCAACTGCAGCGCCGCGGACACCGAGTTCTGGTTCCCGGGCGCCAGCACGTCCGCCGACCGCACCGACTACGTGCACCTGACCAACCCCGACGACTCCGCCGCCGTCGTCGACATCGAGCTGTACGGCAAGGACGGCGCGATCAAGTCCCCGCTCGGCGAGAACCTCACGGTCCCGCCGCACGCGAGCAAGCCGATCCTGCTCTCCACGCTCACCGACGAACGGCAGCCCGACCTGACCGTGCACGTCAGCGTGCGCAGCGGCCGGGTCGGTGCGGCCGTACAGGCCCTGGACGACAAGGCGGGCGGCGACTGGCTGGCCGCGGCCGCCGACCCGGCCCCCAGCCTCGTCCTGCCCGGCATCCCCAAGGACGCCACCGACGTCCGGCTGATCGCCTTCACCCCCGGCGGCGACGACGCCGACCTGAAAGTCCGCCTGGCCTCGCCCGGCGGCCTGATCACCCCGGCCGGCAACGAGACCCTGCACGTGAAGT
Organism: Streptomyces sp. FXJ1.172; assembly: GCF_001636945.3. Lineage (NCBI taxonomy): Bacteria > Bacillati > Actinomycetota > Actinomycetes > Kitasatosporales > Streptomycetaceae > Streptomyces > Streptomyces sp. FXJ1.172. The sequence goes on from NZ_CP119133.2 coordinate 5,622,517, forward strand.
CCGGCATGACGACCACGGCCGATCTCGGCGCCGTCACCCGCGGCGAGGCGGGCTCCCTGGTGCTGACCCCCACGGACCAGCAGGTCCCCATCGTGGCGGCGCTCCAGGTCGTCCGCGGCAAGGGCGACAAGCAGGAGACGGCCTTCATCCCGGCCACCGCCCCCGTCGGCACGCGCGCGACGTCGGCCGACAACAGCGCCAAGGGCACCACCCTCGCCCTGACCGCGCCCACCGCCACGGCCACGGTCAAGGTCACCGCCTCGGCGGGCAGTGACGGCGGCACGGCGGCGACGAAGACGTACACGATCAAGTCCGGCACGACCCAGAACGTCGACGCCCCCGTCCCCTCCGGCCTCCAGGGCACCTACGCCCTCACCGTCGAGACCACCTCGGGCGGCCCGGTCTACGCCTCCCGCACCCTGACGGCCACAGAAGGGGGAGTCCCCGGCTTCACGGTCCAGACCCTGCCGAACGACCGCGGGATGGTCGCCGTGCCGCAGACGGGTGAGGACTTCTCGGTTGTGCAGAAGTGACGTCCCGGTGCTGCGACAGCAGGGCGACGGGGAGCAGGCGGAGTGCGGGAGGAGAGGGCCCGGCCTAATCCTCCCCGTAGCGCGGATCCACGGTCTCCGGAGTCAGCCCCAGCAGCTCGGCAACCTGCTCCACGACCACCTCGTGCACCAGCGCGGCCCGCTCGTCCCGCCCCTTCGTGCGGATCTCCACCGGCCGCCGGTAGACGACGACCCGCGCCCGCCGACCGTCCCGCGCGGGGACGACCCCGCCCAGCGGCACGGCCTCGTCACTCCACACCTGATCGCCCCGCCCGTCCAGGCGGGGCACCTCCAGCACGAGGAAGTCGACGTCGGCGAGCTGCGGCCACCGCCGCTCAAGGCGCTCCACGGAGTCCTGCACCAGGTCCGCGAACACGTCGGCGCGGCTGGCCGCGAGAGGCACCTGCGGCGGTGCGATCGGCCCTCGCATGCCCCGCCCGTGGCGATCACGTCGACGGGGCCCGGGGCCGGCGGCACGAGGCGGTACACGGTTGTCCATCACTGGTGAAGCGTAGTCCCCGCCCGCGCCCCCCGCCCGGCTCCACACGACAACGGTCCCCGGGCCGACCGCGCCTGCCCGCCCCACCGCAAGGGACTCCCCACCCCTTCGATCAACCCTCCCATCAGCCCCCCATCGGCCCTCCCGTCAGCCCTCCGGTCGGTCCTCCGGTCGGTCCTCGGCCGATCAGCTCTGTGCCGATCCGCTCTCTCTGCCGATCGGCCCGCCGCCGATCGGCCCCACCCGCGCCCGTCGGCCGCAACTCGCCCCGTGTCGCAGGATGACCGTTCCGGCCAACGTCTGGCCCGTTTCCGTATCCCTCCAAGACCGCCGAACTCAAGGCAATTGACGGTGTTTGTACCGACTCATGACCGGATCCAATCCCGGCCACGATCCGCCGGGAACCCCGTCCACGCAGGTCAACTGGGCCTCCCCGAAGGGGTGTGTGGGGCGTTTCACAGCACGACACGGTGGAGTGACCTGGTGGAGAGTCGTCGCGGCCCGCTCAAGAGTGCGGTACCGTCCAACGTCGTGAGCCCTGTACGTCGCTGTTCGCGCACCGCCTGCGGCCGACCCGCCGTGGCGACGCTGACGTACGTCTACGCCGACTCGACCGCGGTCCTCGGCCCGCTCGCCACCTACGCCGAACCCCACTGCTACGACCTGTGCGCCGAGCACTCCGAGCGCCTCACCGCCCCGCGCGGCTGGGAAGTCGTACGCCTCCTGGACGGCTCGGCCCCCGCCCGCCCCAGCGGCGACGACCTCGAAGCCCTCGCCAACGCCGTGCGCGAGGCGGCCCGCCCCCAGGAGCGCGCGGCCGAGGCGGGCGGCGGAGCCCGCACGGCGGACCCGATGGAGGTCGCCCGTCGCGGCCATCTCCGGGTCCTGCGCTCCCCGGACAACTGACCATCCTGGTCCGGGGACCCACCCCGGATCCCGGGGGCCGCGCCGGTCACGGCTCAGCTTCCACATGGTGTCCGCATGGTGTCCGCACACCTCGCCCTTACCCCCGACGGGTAGTTTGTGTGCACCCATAGAACTTTCAGGAGGGTTGGCCGTGGCTGTTGATCTGTCGCAGATCGTGAAGGCGTACGACGTACGGGGAGTGGTTCCGGACCAGTGGGACGAGACTCTGGCCGGACTCTTCGGCGCCGCCTTCGCGGAGGTGACGGGCGCCGCGGCGATCGTCGTCGGCCATGACATGCGGCCCTCGTCCCCGGGCCTCACCCGCGCCTTCGCGCGCGGCGCGGCGGACCGCGGCGTGGACGTCACCGAGATCGGCCTGTGCTCCACGGACCAGCTGTACTACGCCTCGGGCGCGCTGAACCTGCCCGGCGCCATGTTCACCGCCTCCCACAACCCGGCCCAGTACAACGGCATCAAGCTGTGCCGCGCGGGCGCCGCCCCGGTCGGCCAGGACACCGGCCTCGCGCAGATCCGCGAACTGGTCGAGAAGTGGCTGGAGTCGGGCGCCCCCGAGCCGGCCGCCCAGCCGGGAACCCTGTCGTCGCGCGAGACGTTGACGGACTACGCGGCGCACCTCCTCTCCCTCGTCGACCTGACCTCCATCCGCCCCCTGAAGGTCGTGGTCGACGCCGGCAACGGCATGGGCGGCCACACGGTCCCCACGGTCTTCGCCGGCCTGCCCCTGGACCTCGTCCCGATGTACTTCGAACTGGACGGCACCTTCCCGAACCACGAGGCCAACCCGCTCGACCCGGCCAACCTCGTGGACCTGCAGAAGCGGGTCCGGGAGGAGGGCGCCGACCTCGGTCTCGCCTTCGACGGCGACGCCGACCGCTGCTTCGTCGTGGACGAGAACGGCGACCCGGTCTCCCCGTCCGCGATCACCGCGCTGGTGGCCGACCGGGAGCTGGCCCGCCACGGTGGCCAGGGCACGATCATCCACAACCTGATCACCTCCCGCGCGGTCCCGGAGGTCGTGAAGGAGAACGGCGGCACCCCGGTCCGCACCCGCGTCGGCCACTCCTTCATCAAGGCCGAGATGGCCCGCACCGGCGCGATCTTCGGCGGTGAGCACTCCGCGCACTACTACTTCAAGGACTTCTGGAACGCCGACACGGGCATGCTGGCCGCCCTGCACGTCCTCGCGGCCCTCGGCGGCCAGGACGGCCCCCTCTCCGCCCTCGTGGCCCAGTACGACCGCTACGTCGGCTCCGGCGAGATCAACTCCACCGTCGCCGACCAGGCCGACCGCCTCGCCGCGATCCGCGCCGCGTACGGGAACCGCGCCGACGTCACCCTGGACGACCTCGACGGCCTCACGGTCGCCGCGGCCGACTGGTGGTTCAACGTCCGCCCCTCCAACACGGAGCCCCTCCTGCGCCTGAACGCCGAGGCGAAGGACGAGGCCACGATGGCACAGATCAGGGACGAGGCCCTGACGATCATCAGGGGCTGACAGGGCTGACAGGGCTGACAGGGCTGACAGGGCTGACAGGGCTGGGCCCGGGGTGCCCGGGCCGGCTCGGCGTCCGGCACGGCCGGGCCGGCCCCGCCCTGGCACCTGCAGCCCGGCTCAACCTGCCCAGCAGCGGTACGCTGACCAGCGGCCAAAGAAACCCAGCCCCGAAGGGACACCTCATGCCGCTCGAAGCCGGCCTCCTGGAGATCCTCGCCTGCCCGGCCTGCCACGCCCCCCTCAAGGAGCAGGACACCGAGCTGATCTGCACGGGCCAGGACTGCGGCCTCGCCTACCCCGTCCGCGACGGCATCCCGGTCCTCCTCGTGGACGAGGCCCGCCGCCCCGAGTGACGGTAGAAACCGTGGAGACGAACACGCTCACGGCGTAGCGAACCGGCGCCCACCGCACAGCGAAAGGGCGCCCACCCCTGGAAGGCTCCGCACAGGACCCCGGCGATCGGAGGCTGCCGCCCATGCTGGACGAATCGCTGCTCGACACCCCGGAGGGCCTCGCCGAGGCCGACCGCCGAGGCCTGCTGCGCGGTGCCGCCGAGGCCGGCGCCCGCGTCCGCACCGCCGTCCGGCACGCCACCGAGGCCGGCGTCGGCGACCTCAAGCCCGACGGCCGCCCCCGCGCCGTCCTGATCGCCGGCCCCGGCGCCGCCGCCACCCACACCGCCGACCTGATCGGCGCACTGGCCGGCGTCGGCAGCCCCGTGGTCCGCCTGGACCCCACCGGCGTCGCCCCGGCCGCCGGCGCCCTGCGCTGGGAGCTGCCGGGCTGGGCCGGTTCCGTGGACCTGCTCCTGATCGCCACCCCGGACGGCACCGAACCCAGCCTCTCCCTCCTCACCGACCAGGCCTACCGCCGCGGCTGCTCGGTCGTCGCCGTGGCCCCGCCCCGCACCCCGCTCGCCGAGGCCGTCACCGGAGTGCACGGCCTGTTCGTACCGATGGCGACAGCGCCGTACGACCAGGACGAACCGCTCGCCGCGTCCTCCTCGGGCGTCTTCTGGGCGCTGCTCACCCCGCTGCTGGCCCTGCTGGACCGCATCGGGCTGCTCAGCGCCCCGCCCGATGTGCTCGAGAAGGTCGCCGACCGGCTGGACCACGTCGCCGAGCGCTGCGGCCCCGCCATCGCCACGTACAGCAACCCGGCCAAGACCCTCGCCGCCGAACTCGCCGACGCCCTGCCGGTGGTCTGGACGGAAGGCACCCCGGCGGGTCCCGCCGGACGCCGCTTCGCCGCCGCCCTCGCCGAACTCTCCGGCCGCCCCGCGCTCGTCGCGGAACTCCCCGAGGCGCTCACCGCGCACAGCGCCCTGCTGGCCGGCCCGCTGGCCGCCAGCGCCGACCCCGACGACTTCTTCCGCGACCGTGTGGAGGAGGCGCCCGCGCTGCACGCGCGCGTGGTGCTGCTCCGCGACCGCCCGATCAGCGGCCTCACCGCCGCCCCCGCCGCCCGCGACCTGGCCCTCAGCCACGACACGCCGATCAGCGAACTCGAACCGGAGGAGGGCGGCGAACTCGAGACCCTCGCGGAACTGATCGCCGTCACGGATTTCGCCGCCGTTTACCTGGCGCTCGCTTCGAGGGCCTGATCTGGCTAAGGGCCGGAGCACCCGCGCCCCTGAGCGGCCGACGCCGACCGAGCAGCGTACGGACCGAGCAGCGTACGGACCGAGCAGCGTACGGACCGAGCAGCGTACGGACCGAGCAGCGTACGGACCGAGCAGCGTACGGACCGAGCAGCGTACGGACCGAGCAGCGTGCGGACCGAGCAATGTACGGACCGAGCAATGTACGTACGAACGACAGCGACAGACAGAGAAGACACATACACATGGACCGCCTCGACAACACCATCCGCCCCTACGCCTGGGGTTCCCCGACCGCCATCCCACACCTGACCGGCGTCGAGCCGACCGGTGAACCGCAGGCGGAGATGTGGATGGGCGCACACCCGGGCGCCCCCTCGCGCACCACGCGCGGGAGCCTCGTCGAGGTCATCGACGCGAACCCGGAGGCCGAGCTGGGCAAGGCGGCCGTGGCGAAGTTCGGCCCGCACCTGCCCTTCCTGCTCAAGATCCTCGCGGCCGGCGCGCCCCTCTCCCTCCAGGTGCACCCCAACCTGGAGCAGGCGAAGGAGGGTTACGAGGACGAGGAGCGCCGCGGCATCCCGGCCGATGCCCCGCACCGCAACTACAAGGACGCCAACCACAAGCCCGAACTGATCTGCGCGCTCACCGAGTTCGACGGCCTGTGCGGCTTCCGCGACCCCCTCCAGGCCGCCGGCCTCCTCGCCGGGCTCGGCGTCGACTCCCTCAAGCCGTACGTCGACCTGCTGCACGCCCGCCCCGAGGACGCGGCCCTGCGCGAGGTCCTCACCGCGATCCTCACCGCCGACCCGGAGGAGATGGCACACACGGTCGCCGAGACCACCGCCGCCGCCACCCGCCTCGGCGGCGACTACGCCCCCTACGCCGACCTCGCCCACCACTACCCGGGCGACCCCGGTGTCATCGCGGCCATGCTGCTGAACCACGTCCGCCTGCAGCCCGGCGAGGCCCTGTTCCTCGGCGCCGGCATCCCGCACGCGTACCTGAACGGCCTCGGCGTCGAGATCATGGCCAACTCCGACAACGTGCTGCGCTGCGGCCTGACCCCCAAGCACGTCGACGTCCCCGAACTGCTGCGCATCGTCCGCTTCGAGGCCGGCGACCCGGGCGTGCTGCGCCCCGAGGCCTCCCCGGACGGCGAGGAGGTCTACGAGACGCCGATCGACGAGTTCCGCCTGTCCCGGTACGTGCTCGCCGAGGGCGCCGCCGCTCGCGACCTCGCCCTCGACACCCCGCAGATCCTGCTGTGCACGGCCGGTTCCGTCCGCGCGGGCGAGCACGAGCTGGGACCGGGCCAGTCGGTCTTCGTCCCGGCGGGCGAGAAGGCCGAGGTCTGCGGCGCGGGAACCGTGTTCCGCGCCACTGTGATCGTATGACCGGGGCTGTGGATACCTGACGCACCGGGGCCCGGCCGGGCTGCAAGAATGGCCCACCGGCAAAGGCCGGGCAAAGCCGGGACCCGCCCGGACACGGCGGGCGTACGAGGGCGACAGAGGCGAAGGGACACGCGGACAGATGAGCGCGTCAGGCGGTACGAAGGCGATCGTGGCGGCGCTCGGCGCCAATCTCGCGATCGCGGCATCGAAGTTCGTGGCGTTCGCGTTCAGCGGCTCCTCCTCGATGCTCGCCGAGGGTGTCCACTCGCTCGCCGACTCCGGGAACCAGTTCCTGCTGCTGATCGGCGGCAAGCGCGCGCAGCGCGAGGCCACCGCGCAGCACCCGTTCGGCTACGGCCGCGAGCGCTTCATCTACGCCTTCCTGGTCTCGATCGTGCTCTTCTCCGTCGGCGGCATGTTCGCCATCTACGAGGGCTACGAGAAGATCAGCCACCCGCACGAACTGGAGCACTGGTACTGGCCGGTGGGCGTCCTGGTCTTCGCGGTCATCGCCGAGGGCTTCTCCTTCCGCACGGCGATAAAGGAGTCCAGCGAGCTGCGCGGCAGCCTGTCCTGGGCGCAGTTCATCCGCCGCGCGAAGGCGCCCGAGCTGCCCGTGGTCCTGCTGGAGGACTTCGGCGCGCTCATCGGTCTGGTCCTCGCCCTGCTCGGCGTCGGCCTGTCCGTCCTCACCGGCGACGGCGTCTGGGACGGCATCGGCACCGTCTGCATCGGCGTCCTGCTCGTCTGCATCGCCCTGGTCCTGGCCGCCGAGACCAAGTCGCTGCTGCTCGGCGAGGCCGCGGGCCTGGACGTGATCAAGCAGATCGAGGAGGCGACCGTCGACGGCGACACCGTCACCGGCGTCATCCACATGCGCACGCTGCACCTCGGCCCCGAGGAGCTGCTGGTCGCCGCCAAGATCGCCGTCCAGCACGACGACACGGCCGCCGAGGTCGCGAACGCCATCGACGCCGCCGAGGCCCGCATCCGCGCCGCCGTCCCGATCGCCCGTGTCATCTACCTCGAACCGGACATCTACAGCGAGGCCGAGGCCGCCAAGGGCCCGGACCCGGCGGCCACCCCGGGCGGCCCGAACCCGCACGCGGCCGGCCACTGAGGCCTTCAGCTCCCCACCGGGGCCGCCGGCCAGGCCTGCGCCGGCAAGGATCAGCACGATGCCGAGGAACAGGGCCATGATCAGCAGGAGCGGAACACGCTCCCAGATGACCCGCTGCCCCAGTCCGTACAGGCCGCATGCTGTCGCCTCCCACGGCGGAAGCCCCGTACGCGGCCCTCAGACAGCCGCACAACGGCACCCTGTGAACATCCGAACCGCAGATCTCCCTACGGCCCCTGCGCCCAAAGGCCGGCAGAGGGGGCGGGCCCGCGGACCGTCGGCCCACACCCCGCCCCGCTCTCCCGTCAGCTCTTCCGGCCCCGCCGACTCACCCGACCTCGGCGAGCACATCGAGCACGGCCCGCTCGTCCACGGCCGCCAGCAGCCGCTCCCGGAAACCGGGATCCATCAGCTTGCGGGACAACAGCGCGAGGATCCGCAAGTGCTCGTCGCCCGCGGCCGCCTCCGGCACGGCGATCATGAAGACCAGCCGGGCCTTCGTACCGTCCAGCGAACCCCACTCGACACCCTCGGCGGACCGCGCGAAACCGACGACGGGTGCGGTCACCGCGTCCGTCTTGGCGTGCGGAATCGCGATCTCCTCACCGAGCCCGGTCGTCCCCTGCTCCTCACGCCGCAGCGCGGTCGCCACCAACTCCTCCACATCGGCGACCCGCCCGCTACGACCCAGCAGCTCGGCCAGCTCCCGTATCGCGCCGTCCTTGTCCCCGGCCCCGAGCGCGATGTTCACCGTGCGCCCGGTGAGATACCCGGACAGTACGTCCGGCTCGCCGTCCTCAGCCGCCGTACCCGCGTCCGCCGGGACACCACCCGAACTCTCCGGGACCACGGCATCGGCCTCGACCACCGAAGCCTCCGCCGGGGCGGAAGCCTCTGCCCCTGCCTGCGCGGACACAGCCACCCGCGACGGCGCACCAGCACCAGCCGGCAGCGCTTCCGCTCCCGCCGACAGCAATTCCGCCCCTGCCGACGGCGCGTGCGCCCCCGCCGAGAGCGCCTCCGTCCCACCGGTGCCGCTCTCGCCGGTGCCGCCCGCGCCGGTGCCGCCCGCGCCCGAAGGCGCAGGGACAGCCCTCACACGCCCCCGCCGCCCACTCACATCAACCAACGCCACGGTCGCCAGCGCGGTCATCACCGACCCGATCACCACCGCGACAAAGAACATCGGCACCCCGCTGACCGCACCGAGCACAGCCACGATCGGCCCCCCGTGCGGCACCGCGTCCTTCACCCCGGCCAGCCCCGCGACCGCACCGGCCACCGCGCCACCGAGCATGTTCGCCGGAATGACCTGCGCCGGCCGCGCCGCCGCGAACGGAATCGCACCCTCGGAGATACCGAAGCAGCCCATGAACAGCGCCGCGAGCCCCGTCTCCCGCTCCTGCTCCGTGTACAGCTGCCGGCGGATCAGCGTGGCCAGCCCCTGCCCCAGCGGCATCACCGGGATCGCCGCCGCGCACATGCCCATCACCGTCTGGTTGCCGCTCGCGATGAGCCCGGCGCCGAAGAGGAACGCCGTCTTGTTGACCGGCCCGCCCATGTCGAACGCGATCATCAGACCGAGGATCGCGCCGAGCAGGACCGCACTCGTCCCGGTCATTCCGCCGAGCCAGCTCGTCAGATGCTCGAACACCCAGGAGATCGGCTTGCCGATGACGTAGATGAAGAACAGTCCGAGCGCCGTCGTCGCCACGATCGGGATCACGATGATCGGCATGATCGGCTGCACGAACTTCGGCACCCGGACCTTCTTGATCCACAGCACCAGATACCCGGCGAGGAACCCGGTCACGATCGCCCCGATGAACCCGGCTCCGGCCTTGGAGTCGTACAGCGCGCCCGTGTTCGCGATCCAGCCGCCGATCATGCCCGGCACCAGCGCGGGCCGGTCGGCGATCGCGTAGGCGATGTAACCGGACAGGACCGGGATCATCAGCTGGAAGCCGATCCCGCCGATGGCGTTGACGTGTGCCCAGAACGTGCCGTCCGGGATCACATACCCCTTCGCCGTCGCATGGCCGCCGAGCGCGAGCGAGACCGCGATCAGCAGACCGCCGACGACCACGAACGGGATCATGTACGACACGCCGTTCATCAGCGCCTTGTACACCGGCCCCCGCTCCCGGCCGCCCCCGCCGGACCGGGCAGCCGGACCGCCGTCGGCCCCGTCCGGCGCGTGCACGGGCGCCGACCGCACCCGCTCGATCAGCTGCTCGGGATGGTGGATGCCCTCGGCGACCCCGACGGTCAGCACGCGCTTGCCCGCGAAACGGCTCAGGTCGACGTCCTTGTCGGCTGCGACGATGATGCCGTCCGCGTCTCTGACATCGTTGTCATCAAGGACGTTCTCGGCCCCGACGGATCCCTGGGTCTCCACCTTCATCTCGATGCCACGGCTCGCCGCGACCTGCGCGAGCTTCTCCGCCGCCATGTACGTGTGCGCGATGCCGGTCGGGCAGGCGGTCACCGCCAGCAGTTTCACCCGCCGCCGCTCGTCATCGCGGCCACCCGTGGAGGGAAGGCCGGCCGGACTGGTCACATCGATCTCCTCACTTTCGTCGCACGCGGCGCCGTCCCGGACGCCTCACGAGCGAGGGCCGGAACGCCCGGCCCCTGCGCATCCTGCCGTACCTGCCGGCCGGCCCAAAGATGCAAAAGTCCCTGTTCCCGCCGGTCTGTAGGCTCCCGTTCCCGGGATCGCGCATCCTCGCCGGCACCCCGCCTGCCCTCGCCCGGCCCCTCGAAACCGGGCCTCGGCCGGCTCGAGCCGTGCAGAGGCGGACTGGGGGCGACGCGGTCCTGCGGTGTAGCTTGGATCGGAGCCAGACGTCGCTGCTGATGGCGGTCGGGCGGTCCCCTGCGGGCCGGCCGAGGGAGAGAGGGCCTCCGACGGACTGCGCTGCGCGCACGCGGGCATGCCTGTGTCCTCTTTTCAGGCACCCCTGTGTCCGCCGCCGCGCAGACCAGCCGTACCCATCTCGCCCCCCGATACCGAGGAGCAGCCCGCAATGACGACTGTCGACAACCGGCAGGACTTCAAGGTCGCCGACCTCTCCCTGGCCGAGTTCGGCCGCAAGGAGATCACCCTCGCCGAGCACGAGATGCCCGGCCTGATGGCGATCCGCGAGGAGTACGCCGAGGCCCAGCCGCTGGCCGGTGCCCGCGTCACCGGTTCGCTGCACATGACGGTGCAGACCGCTGTGCTCATCGAGACCCTGGTCGCCCTGGGCGCGCGGGTCCGCTGGGCGTCCTGCAACATCTTCTCCACCCAGGACCACGCGGCCGCCGCCATCGCCGTCGGCCCGCACGGCACGCCGGACAACCCGCAGGGCGTCCCGGTCTTCGCCTGGAAGGGCGAGACCCTGGAGGAGTACTGGTGGTGCACGGAGCAGGCGCTGACCTGGCCGGACAGCCCCACCGGCGGCCCGAACATGATCCTGGACGACGGCGGTGACGCCACCCTCCTCGTCCACAAGGGCGTCGAGTACGAGAAGGCCGGCGAGGTCCCCGCCCTGGAGACCGCCGAGTCCGACGAGCACCGCGTCATCCTCCAGCTGCTGCACCGCACCCTGGGCGAGAACCCCCAGAAGTGGACCCACCTCGCCTCGGAGATCCGTGGCGTGACGGAGGAGACCACGACGGGGGTCCACCGCCTGTACGAGATGCAGCGCGACGGGGTCCTGCTGTTCCCCGCGATCAATGTCAACGACGCGGTGACGAAGTCGAAGTTCGACAACAAGTACGGTTGCCGGCACTCGCTGGTCGACGGCATCAACCGCGCCACCGACGTGCTGATCGGCGGCAAGACGGCGGTCGTCTGCGGCTACGGCGACGTCGGCAAGGGCTGCGCGGAGTCCCTGCGCGGCCAGGGCGCTCGCGTGATCATCACCGAGATCGACCCGATCTGCGCCCTCCAGGCGGCGATGGACGGCTACCAGGTCACGACGCTCGACGAGGTGGTCGAGACCGCCGACATCTTCATCACCACGACCGGCAACAAGGACATCATCCTTGCCTCGGACATGGCGAAGATGAAGCACCAGGCGATCGTCGGCAACATCGGCCACTTCGACAACGAGATCGACATGGCCGGCCTCGCCAAGATCCCGGGCATCGTCAAGGACGAGGTCAAGCCGCAGGTTCACACCTGGACGTTCCCCGACGGCAAGGTGATCATCGTGCTGTCCGAGGGGCGGCTGCTGAACCTGGGCAACGCGACGGGCCATCCGTCGTTCGTGATGTCCAACTCCTTCGCGGACCAGACGCTGGCCCAGATCGAGCTGTTCACCAAGCCCGACGAGTACCCGACCGGCGTCTACGTGCTGCCCAAGCACCTGGACGAGAAGGTCGCCCGCCTCCACCTGGACGCGCTCGGCGTCAAGCTCACCACGCTGCGCCCGGAGCAGGCCGCGTACATCGGTGTGGAGGTCGACGGCCCGTTCAAGCCGGACCACTACCGCTACTGAACCGGCGATTCAGTAGTCCCGCCCGCCGGGGAGCGCGCCGGTGCACCGCCGCGCTCCCCGACAGCAGGTCCTCCGAGGCAGGCCCCCGCACCCCCGTGCCGGGGGCCTGCCCCTTTGGGCCCGACCGTCAGCCCGTCCGGACCGTCAGCCCGTCAAGACCCAGGACCCCCATGCCCCGCGGCCGCTATTCGCTCCACGATCCGCACGATCACACCCCCCTCGCAGAAGAACACTTCCAGTGCGCCCCCGGCCCGTCCGGCTGGCGCTATGTCTCCCGGCTCACCGGCCCCGCCGGTGACCACTGCGGCTCGGTCGACCTCACTCTGGACGACCTCGGCCGCCCCATCCGGCTCGAGCTGCACGCGGGAGGCTGGCAGGTGCGTGGCGCCGCCCTCGACGGCGTCACCTGGGTCCGTACGGACCCCACCGGAACCCATGCCACCGAAGGCAATGTGCGCGCCCACGCCTTCACCGGCACGTCCCCCGCGTTCCTCATCGCCACCGCCCGTCTCCTGCGCCTCACCCCCTCGTCCGCCGCGACCCGCGTACGGCTGGTCGCCTTCACGGATCCGGTCCTCGCCCCCCGCACTGTGGACCAGTCCTGGGCCTTGGTGAACAGCGAAGCACACGCCACTGACAACGGCCCCCTGACCGTGGACGAATACCAGGTCACAGCCCTGGACACGGGCGAACGGAACAGTGTCCACATCGCCGGCGACGTCGTCCTGGCCGCTCCCGGGATCGAGCTGGAGGACCTCCAGTCACCGCCGTCGACGTTCGACTGAACCGAGCTTCGACCGAACGGAGCGACGAACCCGGCCGGGGAGAATCCCGGCCGGCGAGCACTACCCGGACCCCGCCCTACGCAGGCGGCGCGAATCCGGTGGCCGGGCGGGCGGTCGGCGGCTCGCCCCGAGGCGGTGCGGCCGGCGGCATGACGGGAGCCTGCGGTTGACGAGCCCCGTTCTGCTGCTGGGCAGGCGGAGCGGAGTTCTGCGGCTGGGCCGCCGCGGTGGCAGGCGGCTGATAGGCGGCCGGCGCACCCGGTCCGCCCGCCGGTGCGGCGAAACCGCCGGCGCCGAACGCCCGCCGGGCCTCACGGGCCTGCCGCTCGTGCATCACGGCCGCCAGGAAGGCGGCCGCCGGAAGATCCTGCGGCACCGAAGCCCCCGTACGCGCCGCGAGATCGGCCGCGAGCCGCTGCGCCATCCCCAGGGAGACCTGCGGATCGAGCTGCTGCATCCGCGTCAGGTACTGCCGCACGGCGAGCCACAGCCCGTCCGGCACGGCGGACAGGTCCAGCCCGGCGAACCGTCCCGCGAGCCACGGCGGCGGAGGCGGCACGAACGCGGCCCGACCGGTGGGTATTCGCTCACGCACGACCAGCGTGCCCGCGAACACGTCCCCGAGCCGCCGGCCCCGTGCGGACACCAGCGAGGCGGTGCAGGCCACCACTCCGAACGTCAGCAGGATCTCCACCACACCGATCGCACCCCGCACCAGCGCATGCCGGAACCGGATCGGACCGCCGTCGTCCCGCACCACCCGAAGCCCGAACGCCAGCTTCCCCAGCGAACGCCCGTGACTGAGCGTCTCCACCGCGATCGGCCCGCCGACCAGCACCAGCAGAAACGACGCGATCGACAGCGCCACCTGCGCGGCCTCGTCCAACGAAGCCGTCGACATCACCAGTACGATGGTGACGACAAGGTACGCGACCACGGTCACCACGAGATCGAGCAACACGGCAAGCGCCCTGCTCGGCAGCTTCGCCGGCCGTAGGTCCAGCACCACCGCCTCGCCCGTCACCAGCTCACTCACGCCCGCCGCCCTTCCCTGAACTGCCCCCGGAACCGCAAGTCTGCCAAGCTGTGGGCGCATCGCGCCGCAGTAAGACAAGCTGACAGCAAACGCGAGCATCCCCGACGAGCGGACGAGCTGTCGACGACCAGCCGAGGAGCAGGCAGACCCGATGGACCTGGACGTCTTCGTCTCCGCACACCGAGCCGAGTGGGACCGCCTCGACGCCCTCCTCCGCCGCCGGCGCCGGCTCAACGGCGCCGAAGCCGACGAACTCGTCACGCTCTACCAGCGCACCGCCACCCACCTCTCCCTCATCCAGTCCAGTGCTCCGGACCCGCAACTGACGGGACGGCTCAGCCAACTGGTGGCGCGCGGGCGTAGTGCCGTCACCGGCACCCGCCGCGCCTCATGGCGTGATGTGACGCGCTTCCTCGGCCAGGGCTTCCCGGCCGCGGTCTACCGCGCGCGCCAGTGGTGGGTACCGACAGCGCTGATCTCCACGGTCGTCGCGATCCTCCTGGGCTGGTGGATCGGCACCCACCCGGACGTCCAGTCGTCCATCGGGGCGCCCAGCCGAATGCGCGAGCTGACCCGGCCCGGCGGCGAGTACGAGACGTACTACTCCAGTCACCCCGCGACGGCCTTCGCCGCCCAGGTGTGGACGAACAATGCCCAGGCGGCCGCGACATGCCTGGTCCTGGGCGTCTTCCTGGGCCTGCCCGTCCTCTGGATCCTCTTCGAGAACATGCTCAACCTGGGCGTCGGGTTCGGTCTGATGTCCTCCGTCGGCCGACTCGACACATTCCTCGGGCTGGTCCTCCCGCACGGCCTGCTCGAACTCACCGCCGTTTTCGTGGCAGCCGGCACGGGACTACGCCTGGGCTGGACCCTCATAGACCCCGGCCTCCGCACCCGCCGCACCGCACTCGCCGAGGAAGGACGGGCAGCGATAGGCATGGCCATCGGCCTGGCCCTGGTCCTTTTCGTCTCCGGCGCCATAGAAGGCTTCGTCACCCCTTCCGGCCTGCCCACCTGGGCCCGCATCGGCATCGGCGTCGTGGCTGAGGTGGCATTTCTGGCCTACATCTACGTCCTGGGCGGCCGCGCGGTACGCGTCGGCGAGACGGGCGATCTCGAAGCGACGGACCGCAGCGCCACCGTCCCCACCGCCGCCTGATGTGCGTTCCACGCCTGTGAGCTGCTAGTCTCCTGTTCACCCCGCAAGACCCGTTGACACGGGTGGCGAGGGGAGGTAGATTCAAACAGTTGCCTGGAACTGGACAGGTTCGGCGGCGAACGTTAGAATCTACGAGCTTCTTCAGGAAAGTCGAGACGATATCTCGAAGAAGCACCCCCCCCGATTACTCAGAAATGAGCGGCCGGTCAGACCGGCCAAGAACTTCTGATAAAGTCGGAACCGCTGGAAAGGGAAACGCGAGAGCGGGAACCTGGAAAGCCCCGAGGAAATCGGATCGAGAAAAGATCTGATAGAGTCGGAAACAACGAAGGGAAGCCCGGAGGAAAGCCCGAGAGGGTGAGTACAAAGGAAGCGACCGTTCCTTGAGAACTCAACAGCGTGCCAAAAGTCAACGCCAGATATGTTGATACCCCGTCCTTCGGACACTGTTCGATGGTCGAGGTTCCTTTGAAAAAACACAGCGAGGACGCTGTGAACCGAGGGGACTATTCCTCCTCTTGGTTCCGCTCTCGTGGTGTTCATCCCGATCACGGGAAAACATTCACGGAGAGTTTGATCCTGGCTCAGGACGAACGCTGGCGGCGTGCTTAACACATGCAAGTCGAACGATGAAGCCCTTCGGGGTGGATTAGTGGCGAACGGGTGAGTAACACGTGGGCAATCTGCCCTGCACTCTGGGACAAGCCCTGGAAACGGGGTCTAATACCGGATATGAGCCGGGACCGCATGGTTCTGGTTGTAAAGCTCCGGCGGTGCAGGATGAGCCCGCGGCCTATCAGCTTGTTGGTGAGGTAACGGCTCACCAAGGCGACGACGGGTAGCCGGCCTGAGAGGGCGACCGGCCACACTGGGACTGAGACACGGCCCAGACTCCTACGGGAGGCAGCAGTGGGGAATATTGCACAATGGGCGAAAGCCTGATGCAGCGACGCCGCGTGAGGGATGACGGCCTTCGGGTTGTAAACCTCTTTCAGCAGGAAGAAGCGAGAGTGACGGTACCTGCAGAAGAAGCGCTTACTAACTACGTGCCAGCAGCCGCGGTAATACGTAGGGCGCAAGCGTTGTCCGGAATTATTGGGCGTAAAGAGCCGTAGGCGGCTTGTCGCGTCGGTTAGAAAGCCCGGGCTTAACCCGGGTCTGCAGTCGATACGGGCAGGCTAGAGTTCGGTAGGGGAGATCGGAATTCCTGGTGTAGCGGTGAAATGCGCAGATATCAGGAGGAACACCGGTGGCGAAGGCGGATCTCTGGGCCGATACTGACGCTGAGGAGCGAAAGCGTGGGGAGCGAACAGGATTAGATACCCTGGTAGTCCACGCCGTAAACGGTGGGCACTAGGTGTGGGCAACATTCCACGTTGTCCGTGCCGCAGCTAACGCATTAAGTGCCCCGCCTGGGGAGTACGGCCGCAAGGCTAAAACTCAAAGGAATTGACGGGGGCCCGCACAAGCGGCGGAGCATGTGGCTTAATTCGACGCAACGCGAAGAACCTTACCAAGGCTTGACATACACCGGAAAACCCTGGAGACAGGGTCCCCCTTGTGGTCGGTGTACAGGTGGTGCATGGCTGTCGTCAGCTCGTGTCGTGAGATGTTGGGTTAAGTCCCGCAACGAGCGCAACCCTTGTCCCGTGTTGCCAGCAGGCCCTTGTGGTGCTGGGGACTCACGGAGACCGCCGGGGTCAACTCGGAGGAAGGTGGGGACGACGTCAAGTCATCATGCCCCTTATGTCTTGGGCTGCACACGTGCTACAATGGCCGGTACAAAGAGCTGCGATACCGTGAGGTGGAGCGAATCTCAAAAAGCCGGTCTCAGTTCGGATTGGGGTCTGCAACTCGACCCCATGAAGTCGGAGTCGCTAGTAATCGCAGATCAGCATTGCTGCGGTGAATACGTTCCCGGGCCTTGTACACACCGCCCGTCACGTCACGAAAGTCGGTAACACCCGAAGCCGGTGGCCCAACCCCTTGTGGGAGGGAGCTGTCGAAGGTGGGACTGGCGATTGGGACGAAGTCGTAACAAGGTAGCCGTACCGGAAGGTGCGGCTGGATCACCTCCTTTCTAAGGAGCACTTCTCAACCGGCTTCGGCTGGTTCAGAGGCCAGTACATCAGCGAACGTCTGATGCTGGTTGCTCATGGGTGGAACGTTGACTATTCGGCCTGGACCTCGGGTCGGTGGCTGCTAGTACTGCTCGTAAGAGCGTGGAACGCATGATCGCCGGACGGGACCTGGCCGGGCACGCTGTTGGGTGTCTGAGGGAATGATCTTCCTTCAGTTGCCGGCCCCAGTGCACTCACCGGATGTTCTGGTGGGGTGATGGGTGGCTGGTCGTTGTTTGAGAACTGCACAGTGGACGCGAGCATCTGTGGCCAAGTTTTTAAGGGCGCACGGTGGATGCCTTGGCACCAGGAACCGATGAAGGACGTGGGAGGCCGCGATAGTCCCCGGGGAGTCGTCAACCAGGCTTTGATCCGGGGGTTTCCGAATGGGGAAACCCGGCAGTCGTCATGGGCTGTCACCCGCTGCTGAACACATAGGCAGTGTGGAGGGAACGAGGGGAAGTGAAACATCTCAGTACCCTCAGGAAGAGAAAACAACCGTGATTCCGGGAGTAGTGGCGAGCGAAACTGGATGAGGCCAAACCGTATGCGTGTGAGACCCGGCAGGGGTTGCGCATGCGGGGTTGTGGGTTCTTTCTTCTGTCGTCGCTTACGGCAGGACGAGTCAGAAACCGTTGATGTAGGCGAAGGACATGCGAAAGGTCCGGCGTAGAGGGTAAGACCCCCGTAGTCGAAACGTCAGCGGCTCGTTTGAGAGATACCCAAGTAGCACGGGGCCCGAGAAATCCCGTGTGAATCTGGCGGGACCACCCGCTAAGCCTAAATATTCCCTGGTGACCGATAGCGGATAGTACCGTGAGGGAATGGTGAAAAGTACCCGGGAGGGAGTGAAATAGTACCTGAAACCGTGTGCCTACAAGCCGTGGGAGCGTCGGATGCAGCTTGCTGCATCTCGTGACTGCGTGCCTTTTGAAGAATGAGCCTGCGAGTTTGCGGTGTGTTGCGAGGTTAACCCGGGTGGGGAAGCCGTAGCGAAAGCGAGTCCGAACAGGGCGTTTTAGTAGCACGCTCAAGACCCGAAGCGGAGTGATCTAGCCATGGGCAGGTTGAAGCGGAGGTAAGACTTCGTGGAGGACCGAACCCACCAGGGTTGAAAACCTGGGGGATGACCTGTGGTTAGGGGTGAAAGGCCAATCAAACTCCGTGATAGCTGGTTCTCCCCGAAATGCATTTAGGTGCAGCGTCGTGTGTTTCTTGCCGGAGGTAGAGCACTGGATAGGCGATGGGCCCTACCGGGTTACTGACCTTAGCCAAACTCCGAATGCCGGTAAGTGAGAGCGCGGCAGTGAGACTGTGGGGGATAAGCTCCATGGTCGAGAGGGAAACAGCCCAGAGCATCGACTAAGGCCCCTAAGCGTACGCTAAGTGGGAAAGGATGTGGAGTCGCACAGACAACCAGGAGGTTGGCTTAGAAGCAGCCACCCTTGAAAGAGTGCGTAATAGCTCACTGGTCTAGTGATTCCGCGCCGACAATGTAGCGGGGCTCAAGCGTACCGCCGAAGTCGTGTCATTGCAGCATGTACTCCCAACGGAGGCTGTGATGGGTAGGGGAGCGTCGTCTGCCGGGTGAAGCGGCACTGGAAGGTAGTCGTGGACGGTTGACGAGTGAGAATGCAGGCATGAGTAGCGATTCACACGTGAGAAACGTGTGCGCCGATTGACTAAGGGTTCCTGGGTCAAGCTGATCTGCCCAGGGTAAGTCGGGACCTAAGGCGAGGCCGACAGGCGTAGTCGATGGATAACCGGTTGATATTCCGGTACCCGCTGTGAAGCGTCAAACATCGAGCATCGTGATGCTAAGGCCGTGAAGCCGTTCCGGACCCTTCGGGGAAAGGAAAGTGGTGGAGCCGCCGGACCAAGCGGTTAGTAGGTGAGTGATGGGGTGACGCAGGAAGGTAGTCCATCCCGGGCGGTGGTTGTCCCGGGGTAAGGGTGTAGCCCGAGTGGTAGGCAAATCCGCCACTCATGCAGGGTGAGACCTGATGCCGAGCCGATTGTGGTGAAGTGGATGATCCTATGCTGTCGAGAAAAGCCTCTAGCGAGTTTCATGGCGGCCCGTACCCTAAACCGACTCAGGTGGTCAGGTAGAGAATACCGAGGCGTTCGGGTGAACTATGGTTAAGGAACTCGGCAAAATGCCCCCGTAACTTCGGGAGAAGGGGGGCCATTCCTGGTGAGAGGATTTGCTCCTCGAGCTGGGGGTGGCCGCAGAGACCAGCGAGAAGCGACTGTTTACTAAAAACACAGGTCCGTGCGAAGCCGTAAGGCGATGTATACGGACTGACGCCTGCCCGGTGCTGGAACGTTAAGGGGACCGGTTAGCTCCATTTCGGTGGGGCGAAGCTGAGAACTTAAGCGCCAGTAAACGGCGGTGGTAACTATAACCATCCTAAGGTAGCGAAATTCCTTGTCGGGTAAGTTCCGACCTGCACGAATGGCGTAACGACTTCTCGACTGTCTCAACCATAGGCCCGGTGAAATTGCACTACGAGTAAAGATGCTCGTTTCGCGCAGCAGGACGGAAAGACCCCGGGACCTTTACTACAGTTTGATATTGGTGTTCGGTTCGGCTTGTGTAGGATAGCTGGGAGACTTTGAAGCAGGCACGCCAGTGTTTGTGGAGTCGTCGTTGAAATACCAGTCTGGTCGTGCTGGATGTCTAACCTGGGTCCGTGATCCGGATCAGGGACAGTGTCTGATGGGTAGTTTAACTGGGGCGGTTGCCTCCTAAAGGGTAACGGAGGCGCCCAAAGGTTCCCTCAGCCTGGTTGGCAATCAGGTGTTGAGTGTAAGTGCACAAGGGAGCTTGACTGTGAGACCGACGGGTCGAGCAGGGACGAAAGTCGGGACTAGTGATCCGGCGGTGGCTTGTGGAAGCGCCGTCGCTCAACGGATAAAAGGTACCCCGGGGATAACAGGCTGATCTTCCCAAGAGTCCATATCGACGGGATGGTTTGGCACCTCGATGTCGGCTCGTCGCATCCTGGGGCTGGAGTCGGTCCCAAGGGTTGGGCTGTTCGCCCATTAAAGCGGTACGCGAGCTGGGTTTAGAACGTCGTGAGACAGTTCGGTCCCTATCCGCTGTGCGCGTAGGAGTCTTGAGAAGGGCTGTCCCTAGTACGAGAGGACCGGGACGGACGAACCTCTGGTGTGCCAGTTGTTCTGCCAAGGGCATGGCTGGTTGGCTACGTTCGGGAGGGATAACCGCTGAAAGCATCTAAGCGGGAAGCCTGCTTCGAGATGAGGACTCCCACCCACTTGATGGGGTAAGGCTCCCAGTAGACGACTGGGTTGATAGGCCGGATCTGGAAGCCAGGTAACTGGTGGAGGTGACCGGTACTAATAGGCCGAGGGCTTGTCCTCAGTTGCTCGCGTCCACTGTGTTGGTTCTGAAACCACGAACGGCCCCATGTGCCACACATGGTGCGGCTGGACAGTTTCATAGTGTTTCGGTGGTCATAGCGTGAGGGAAACGCCCGGTTACATTCCGAACCCGGAAGCTAAGCCTCACAGCGCCGATGGTACTGCAGGGGGGACCCTGTGGGAGAGTAGGACGCCGCCGAACAAATTTTGGGAAAGCCCCCGCATCGATGATGCGGGGGCTTTCTGCGTTTCAGAGCGGTTTTCTCCGCCGTGCGTTCCCGAAGAAGGGCGGAGCGGGCGCATGTCGCGTATCAGAGCCGGCCCGCCGCCTTCAGGGCGAGATACGCGTCCGCCAGCGCCGGTGCCAGATCTTCCGGAGTCGCGTCCACCACCGTCACTCCATGGCGACGGAGCTGCTCCGCGGTGTGCTGACGTTCGCTCTGTGCCCGAGCCGCCGCCGCGGCCTCGTACACCGCCTCCGTGGTGCCTCGAGCCCTGGCCATGCGTGCGATGTGCGGATCGGCCACCGAGGCGACCAGAACCGTGTGCCGCTGAGTGAGCTGCGGAAGTACCGGGAGCAGGCCCTGTTCCACCGGTGCGGCGTCGAGTGCGGTGAACACGACGATGAGGGAACGACGAGGGGCCATACGGAGTGCTGACGCGATGAGACCGCGAGCGTCGGTTTCGACGAGTTCCGGTTCGAGCGTGGCCATCGCGTTGACCAGGGCCGGCAGTACGTCGCCTGCGGAGCCGCCGTGAACCAGGGCGCGTACCCGGCGGTCGTACCCCAGGAGGGCCACGCGGTCGCCGGCCCGGGAGGCGAGTGCCGCGAGGAGCAGGGCCGCGTCCATGGAGGCGTCGAGGCGTGGTGCGTCGCCCACGCGGCCGGCGGAAGTTCGGCCGGTGTCCAGGACCAGAAGGATGTGCCGGTCGCGTTCGGGGCGCCAGGTGCGGACGGCGACAGCGGACTGGCGGGCGGTGGCTCGCCAGTCGATCGAGCGGGTGTCGTCGCCGGGGACGTACTCGCGCAGGCTGTCGAACTCGGTTCCCTCACCGCGTGTGAGCACGCTGGTGCGGCCGTCGAGTTCACGCAATCGGGCGAGTTTCGAGGGCAGGTGCTTTCGGCTGGTGAACGGGGGAAGAACTCGTACAGTCCCGGGCACCTTGTGGGCGCCTTGGCGGGAGAACAGGCCGAGGGGGCCGTAGGAGCGGATCGTGACGCGGTCGGCCTGGTGGTCGCCGCGGCGGGTGGGGCGCAGTCTCGTCGTCACGCGCCTGCGCTCACCCGAGGGAATGGTCAAGCGGTGCCGAGAGGCCCCGATCTCGGTGCCGGGCTGCCAGCTGCTCGGCGGCCACGCGTCCCTCAGCTGTGCCCGCAGGGGGCGGCGGGACGGGTTCGTGATCGTGAGCGTGACCTCGGCGGTCTCGCCGAGGCGTGCGGAGGTGTCGCCGGAGCGGGCCAGGACGAGACGTCGTACGGGGGCGGCGAGTGCGAAATCGCAGGCGCAGGCCAGGGCCAGGGGGCCGTTGACCGCGAGGATGCCGGTCCAGCCGGGTTCCAGGATGCCGACGGGGATCGAGCCCAGGGCCGCGAGGAGGGCGGCGCGTCCGGTGAGTGCCATCAGCGGGGGACCGGGACGTGGGCGAGGACGGCGTTGATGACGGAGTCGGCCGTCACGCCTTCCATCTCGGCTTCGGGGCGCAGCTGGATCCGGTGCCGCAGGGTGGGCAGGGCGAGCGCCTTGACGTCGTCGGGGATCACGTAGTCGCGGCCGGTCAGCCATGCCCACGCGCGTGAGGTGGCCAGGAGGGCGGTCGCGCCGCGCGGGGAGACACCGAGGGCGAGGGAGGGCGACTCGCGGGTGGCGCGACAGATGTCGACGACGTAGGCGGTGATCTCGGGGGACACGTTCGTCTTGGCGACCGCGGCGCGGGCCGCTTCCAGGTCGGCGGCGCCGGCGACGGGGCGTACGCCGGCGGCGCGCAGGTCGCGCGGGTTGAAGCCGGAGGCGTGGCGGGTGAGCACGTCGATCTCGTCCTGGCGGGACGGCAGAGGGATCGTCAGTTTGAGCAGGAAGCGGTCCAGTTGGGCTTCCGGGAGGGGATAGGTGCCCTCGTACTCGACGGGGTTCTGCGTCGCGGCGACCAGGAACGGTTCGGGAAGCGGGCGCGGGGTGCCGTCGACCGTGACCTGGCGCTCCTCCATGGCCTCGAGGAGGGAGGACTGGGTCTTGGGCGGTGTGCGGTTGATCTCGTCCGCGAGGAGGAGGTTGGTGAAGACCGGACCCTCCTGGAAGGAGAACTCGGCGGTGCGGGTGTCGTAGACGAGGGAGCCGGTGACGTCGCTCGGCATCAGGTCGGGGGTGAACTGGACGCGTTTGGTGTCGAGTTCGAGTGCCGATGCCAGGGTGCGGACGAGCAACGTCTTGGCGACTCCGGGGACTCCTTCCAGCAGTACGTGTCCGCGGCAGAGGAGGGCGACGACGAGGCCGGTCACGGCGGGGTCCTGGCCGACCACGGCTTTGGCGATCTCGGCGCGCAGGGCCTCCAGAGAGGCCCGGGCGGTGTCCGGGTCCCCGGTGTTCCCGGCGTTGTCAGTGGTCGGGGCCATCATGGACGGCGTACCTCTCTTTCGAGGGCGTCGAGCTGGTCGGTGAGTGCGATGAGGGCCGCGTCGTCGCCGGGCGGCGGTCCGAAGAGGAGGGAGTGCAGGGCTTGTCCGTCGCCGTCGAGGTGGGCGGACAGGGCGGGGAGCAGGGCCTCGGGCGCGTGCGCCTGGGTGACGGGGACGCCGATGAGGGGGGCGAGCCGGGTGCGGGTGGCGGAGCGAAGAGCGGTGGCTGCGCGGTCGCGGGCGTCTGCTCTGCGATAGAGGCGGGCGCGGCCTTCGGCGGTTTCTGAGGCGCGGATCGCGACGGGGAGTCTTTCGGGTACGAGGGGGCCGAAGCGGCGGGCCCGCCAGCAGGCGGCGAGGGCGGCTGCGATGAAGAGCTGGAGGGTGCCCCAGAGCCAGCCCGAGGGGAGCAGGTCGCGCAAGTTCTGCTGGTCGCCTGTGCGGGTGGCCGAGGTGTCGGAGAGCGAGGGGAGGTACCAGACCAGATGGGGGCGGGAGCCGAGGAGTTGCAGGGCGAGCGAGGCGTTGCCCTGCTTGTCGAGACGGTCGTTGTGGAGGATGTCGGGCGCGCCGAGCACGACGGTGTCGCCGCCTCCGGATGCGGCGGGGATGCGCAGCAGGGTGGCGAGGCGCTGGCTGGGGTAGCAGGTGTCGGCGTCGAGGTGGGTGGTGGTGTAGCGGATGCCACCGGTGTCGGCGCTGCCGGCGCGCCGCGCCTCGGGGAGGCTGCAGTCGGGGGCGAGGGTGTTGCGGCTGCTGGTGGCGGGGTCCGCGATGACCCCGGGGGCGAGCCGCTCGACGGACCAGCTGCCGGCTGCGACCAGGACGGTGCGGCCCCCGGAGGCCGCGATCGATTCGTGCAGCTCGAGCTGTTGACGCTCCGTCAGAAGATCGGGTACGGCGACCAGGAGGGTGGTGTCCGGGCCGACGGCGGCGCGTGCCGCGTCGAGGGTGGTGACCACCCGCGTGGAAACGCCGCGGTCCGAGAGGAGTTGAGCGATCGCGCGGCTGCCGTGGGGGTCGGCGGAGCGCGGGTCCAGCTCGCCGTGCCGCGTGGTGGAGCGTACGGCGGCCATGGCGACGGCCGCTGCGAGAAGCAGGACGGCGGCGAGCGTGATGCCGCGCGCGCGGGTCCACATCTGACGGGCGGTGGGCGCCGTGGAGGTGGTCGTCAGGGTGGCCTCGGCGGTCACTCGGCGGCCCCCTGGCGGGCGTTGTGGGCGGTGCTGGTGGCGCTGTGGGCGAGGGCGGGCCTGGCGCGTTCCAGGTCGTGGTCGAGTTCGGCGATGCGGTGGTACGACTCCTCGCTCGCGCCGCGTCCACCGTACGTCACGTCGTCGAACTGCCGGGCGGCAGCCGTGAGTCGGTCCGTGTGCGCGGGGAGGCTGCGGCCGGCCTCGGCGGCCGCCTCGTCGGCGGTGCGGCCGGGGCGGACGTCGAGCAGGGCCCGTTCCTCCAGGGAGCGGACGATGGCCCGCATGCGTTCCTGGACGGCCTGGTTCCAGTGGCCCTGGACCGCGTGCGCCTCGCTGGCCGCGCGGTGCTCGGCGGCGCTGCGGGGACGGTCGTCGAACAGGACGGCGGCGGAGGCGGGTTGGCGGCGGGGGGTGCCCAGGCGCCACCACAGGGCGGCCAGGACGGCTACGACGAACAGGACCACGACGATCAGGCCGAGCGTGCCGCCGGGCGTCGCCGAGGCGGCCGAGCCGAACAGCCGGTCGAGCCAGTCCCAGAACGCGTTCAAGGCGCGTTGGAACAGGCCGGGATCGTTCTCGTGGTACATCCGCTTGGCCAGCTCGCGCCGGGCCGCTTCCCGTGCGGGATCGCGCGGGGTGGTCACGGGCGGCCCGTCCCCCGAACCGCCGGCCACCAGGAGTGCCGTGTCCGGCGCGCGCAGCAGGCCGCGTACGACCGTGCCGCCGATGCCGGAACCGGCCGCCGACGTGAGAACTCCCCCCGTGAAGCTCACCGCATCAGCTCCCCGGGACGGAACCGGGTGCGCCGGTGCCGTGGCCCTCGACACCGGCGGCGCGGGCCAGTTCGAGATCGAGGGCCTCGCGGCGGATGCGCTGGTCGATGTAGAGGAGCACGGTGACGCCCGCGCTGATGGGGAGCGTGAGCGCGGTGCCGATCAGCGCGCCGATCCCGCTGATGATCAGGGCCGTCCAGCCGACGTGTCCGCCGCTC
This sequence comes from Streptomyces sp. FXJ1.172, assembly GCF_001636945.3. Lineage (NCBI taxonomy): Bacteria > Bacillati > Actinomycetota > Actinomycetes > Kitasatosporales > Streptomycetaceae > Streptomyces > Streptomyces sp. FXJ1.172. The sequence goes on from NZ_CP119133.2 coordinate 5,647,878, forward strand.
GTGCCGAGCACGTTGTCCACGCTCTGGCCGCTCACGGCGGCTCCGATGGCGGTGAAGGGGATGGTGATGATCGCCGAGACGATGCCCGTGATGAGGAGGGTGAGCAGCATGATGCCGAAGATGCGCCACCAGGAGCCGCGCACGAGCTTCGCCGAGCGCTTCAGGGACTTGACGATGCCCTGCCGCTCCAGCATCAGGGCGGGTACGGCCAGGTAGAAGCGGATCCACAGCCATACCGTGACGCCGCAGGCTGCGAGGATGCCCAGGGAGAACAGTGCCGATCCGGTGTTGTCGCTGCCACCGGCGAGCAGGGCGAGCAGGCCGGGCAGTGCACCGGCCAGCACCACGCCGGCGAAGATCAGGCCCAGCAGGATGAGCAGACCGAACAGCTTCAGGATCTGCGGCCGGGCTTCGCGCCAGCTCTCGCGCGTGGTGACCGTCCTGCCGAGGACCGCCCGGCTGGTGATGGTGGTGAGCAGGGCGGTCGCGACGATGATGGCGACCGTGCGGATCACCGAGACGACGCCGGCGCCGATCATGGTGTCGCGCAGGGCGTGGAGCGCTTGGGAGGGGGTTGCGTTGGGGTCGCCGAACGTGTTCTGGACGGCGACGTCGTTCAGGACGAAGCCCTGCAGCAGGACCATGCTGACGTCCATGATCAGCGCGACGACCAGCGAGATGCCGAGCACCGTGCGCCAGTGGGCGCGCATGGTGGAGACGGCGCCGTCGAGGATCTCGCCGACGCCGAGGGGGCGCAGCGGAATGACACCGGGCTTGGCCGCCGGCGGGGGACCGCCCCAGCCGCTGCCCCAGGCTCCGTAGCCGCCGGGGGTGCCGTGTCCGCCGTAGCCGGCGCGCGGTCCTCCGTGGCCACCGGGCGGGCCCGCGTAGCCGCGCCCGTGTCCGCCGGGGCCCGCGGCGCCGGGCTGCCGCCCGCCCCAGCCGGGGCCGGACGGCGGTGCCTCGTGCGAGTCCGGGGTACCGGTGGGGGCGGACCACTGCCCCGGTGGCGGCTGCTCCTTGGACCACTTCGGGCCTGGCCCCTGCGGGTCCGAGCCCGGCTGCGGCGCGGGCTCGGTCTCGCCGGGGCGGCCGGCAGGCTCGGCGGGGCCGGACGCGCCGGGTTCCCGCCCCTCGGACGACGGGGCGGATCCGGGCGAGGCCCAGCCCGGAGTGTCTGTCATCGATGCTCCTTCTCGGTGCCGGTCCGCTGTCGCGGCGGCAGGTTGGCAGCCATCGTGCCATGGGGTGGTCATCAAGGGACCTGCCGCGGTGGGCGCCTGACGCCTTCAATTGTCCGCCGGATCCGGGGCAGACTGACCGCATGGCTGATCAGCAGGCGCGAACCGATGGGGACAAGCGGCCGACCGGAATACCCGTTATCCGATGGGAGGAACCACCCGAAGGTCCTGTGCTGGTCCTTCTCGACCAGACGCGACTCCCGGCCGAAGAGGTCGAGCTGGTGTGCACGGACGCGTCGGCGCTGGTGGAGGCGATCCGTTCGCTCGCCGTGCGCGGGGCGCCGCTGCTGGGGATCGCGGGGGCGTACGGCGTCGCGCTCGCCGCCGCGCGGGGCTTCGAGGTGGCCGAGGCGGCGCAGGCGCTCGAGAGCGCCCGGCCCACCGCGGTGAACCTGTCCGTCGGCGTGCGCCGGGCCCGGACAGCGCACCAAGCGGCGCTGGCAAAGACCGGTGATCCCGCCGCGGCGGCCGCGGCGGCGCTGGCTGCCGCACGGACGCTGCATCGCGAGGATGCCGAGGCCAGTGCCCGGATGGCGGCTCACGGTCTGGCGCTTCTGGAGGAGCTGCAACCCGGCGGTGGACACCGGGTCCTCACGCACTGCAACAGCGGTTCGCTGGTGTCGGGCGGGGAGGGCACGGCCTTCGCGGTGGCCCTGCAGGCACACCGGGAGGGGCGGCTGCGGCGGCTGTGGGTGGACGAAACGCGCCCGTTGCTGCAAGGTGCTCGCCTGACGGCGTACGAAGCGGCCCGCAGCGGCATGGCGTACACCTTGCTCACCGACAACGCGGCCGGTTCCCTGTTCGCGGCGGGCGAGGTGGACGCGGTGCTGATCGGGGCGGACCGGATCGCGGCCGACGGTTCGGTGGCGAACAAGGTGGGGAGCTATCCGCTCGCTGTGCTGGCGCGGTACCACCATGTGCCGTTCATCGTGGTGGCGCCGGTGACGACGATCGATCTGGACACCCCCGACGGGGCGTCCATCGAGGTCGAGCAGCGCCCCGGCTTTGAGGTGACCGAGGTCACAGCACCCCAGGTGCCGGTGACGGGAGCAGGAGGCGGGATTCCGGTGGCACCCCTGGGGACCCAGGCGTACAACCCGGCGTTCGACGTGACGCCGCCCGAGCTGGTGACGGCCATCGTCACCGAGGAGGGGACCGTTTCACCCGTGACGGCTGAGGCTCTTGGGGCGCTGTGTGCCAGCTCACGCCAGGTAACGATTTAGCTAATGGGATGATGTCGTTTATGAAGGGACGAGTCCTTGTCGTCGACGACGACACCGCACTGGCCGAGATGCTCGGCATTGTGCTGCGTGGTGAAGGTTTTGAGCCGTCTTTCGTAGCCGACGGCGACAAGGCGCTGGCCGCTTTCCGGGAGACCAAGCCCGACCTGGTGCTCCTCGATCTGATGCTGCCCGGCCGGGACGGCATCGAGGTGTGCCGGCTGATCCGGGCGGAGTCCGGGGTGCCGATCGTGATGCTCACGGCCAAGAGCGACACCGTCGATGTCGTCGTGGGCCTGGAGTCGGGCGCCGACGACTACATCGTCAAGCCGTTCAAGCCCAAGGAGCTGGTCGCCCGGATCCGGGCGCGGCTGCGGCGGTCGGAGGAGCCGGCGCCGGAGCAGCTCACCATCGGTGACCTGGTCATCGACGTGGCGGGGCACTCGGTGAAGCGGGACGGGCAGTCGATCGCGCTGACCCCGCTGGAGTTCGACCTGCTGGTCGCCCTCGCGCGCAAGCCGTGGCAGGTGTTCACGCGTGAGGTGCTGCTCGAGCAGGTGTGGGGCTATCGGCACGCCGCCGACACGCGGCTCGTCAATGTGCACGTCCAGCGGCTGCGTTCCAAGGTCGAGAAGGACCCGGAGCGCCCGGAGATCGTGGTGACCGTCCGTGGTGTCGGTTACAAGGCCGGACCGAGCTGACATGTCCGGGGACAGCGCCGCTTCGGCCCCCGGCCGGTCCGGGGCCCGTCCGGGGCGGCCTGTCGGCCGGACCGCCGGTGCGCGGTTCAGGCGTCTTTTCGAGGGCGGGCTGCTGCAGGGCGGGGCCCAGGGCAGCCCGGTCCTCAGGTTGTTCCTGCGCTGGGTGCGCCGTCCGCTGCTGCCGGTGATGCGGCTGTGGCGGCGCAACATCCAGCTCAGGGTCGTCGCCACGACCCTGCTGATGTCGCTGGGTGTCGTGCTGCTGCTGGGCTTCGTCGTGATCGGGCAGGTGCGCAACGGCCTGCTGGACGCCAAGGTGAAGGCCTCGCAGAGCCAGGCCACCGGCGGCTTCGCGGTGGCCAAGCAGAAGGCGGACGAGGCGGCGAGCGGGGCCGCCACGGGTACGAACGCGACGGCCGGCACCGGTGACGGCACCTCGACAGCGGACGGACGGCAGTCGCAGAACGTCATCCAGTGGATGAGCGATCTCGTGGAGTCCCTGTCCAGCGGTGGCGCGGGCGCCTTCGACGTGGTGACGCTGCCCGTCGGCGACGACAGCGGCGGCGGACGCAGCCCGCGCGGTTCCGGGAACGTCAACCCGACCTCCAGCGTGCCCGCCGATCTGCGCGAGCGGGTCAACAGCGGGATGACGGCCGCCCAGAGCTACACCCGGATCGTCTACTCCAACGGCAAGGAGCCGCAGCCTGCGCTGGTCATCGGCAAGCAGGTCAACGACCCCAACGGGCGGCCGTACGAGCTGTACTACCTCTTCCCGCTCACGCAGGAGGAGAAGTCCCTGAGCCTGGTCAAGGGCACCTTGGCGACCGCCGGGCTGTTCGTCGTCGTCCTGCTCGGTGCCATCGCCTGGCTGGTGGTGCGCCAGGTCGTCACGCCGGTGCGGATGGCGGCCGGGATCGCGGAGCGGCTGTCCGCCGGGCGGCTGCAGGAGCGGATGAAGGTCACCGGCGAGGACGACATCGCACGCCTCGGTGAGGCCTTCAACAAGATGGCGCAGAACCTCCAGGTGAAGATCCAGCAGCTGGAGGACCTGTCGCGGATGCAGCGCCGGTTCGTGTCGGACGTCTCGCACGAGCTGCGCACCCCGCTGACGACCGTCCGGATGGCCGCCGACGTCATCCATGAGGCGCGCGAGGACTTCGACCCGGTGACCGCGCGGTCGGCGGAGCTGCTCGCCGACCAGCTGGACCGGTTCGAGTCGCTGCTCGCGGACCTGCTGGAGATCAGCCGTTTCGACGCGGGCGCGGCGGCACTGGAGGCCGAGCCGATAGACCTCAGGGAGGTCGTCCGGCGCGTGGTCAGCGGTGCCGAGCCGCTCGCCGAGCGCAAGGGCACGCACATACGCGTGATCGGCGACCAGCAGCCCGTCGTCGCGGAAGCGGACGCCCGCCGCGTGGAACGCGTGCTGCGCAACCTCGTGGTCAACGCCGTGGAGCACGGCGAGGGCAAGGACGTCATCGTCAAGCTGGCCTCGGCCGGCGGCGCGGTCGCCGTCGCGGTGCGCGACTACGGCGTAGGACTCAAGCCGGGCGAGGCGACACGCGTCTTCAGCCGCTTCTGGCGGGCGGACCCGGCACGCGCGCGTACCACCGGGGGAACGGGCCTCGGGCTGTCCATCGCTCTGGAGGACGCGCGGCTGCACGGCGGCTGGCTGCAGGCCTGGGGAGAGCCGGGCGGCGGCTCACAGTTCCGGCTGACGCTGCCGAGGACCGCAGACGAGCCGCTGCGCGGCTCGCCGATACCGCTGGAGCCCAAGGACTCGCGCCGCAACCGGGGCCTCGACGAGGCCGGTCTGCCCGGCGGGAGCGGGGAGAAACGGGCGACCGTTCCGGTTCAGCAGGGCGGCGCTCAGGTGCCCGCGCTGCCGCCGCGCGCGCCGATCGCGCCGCGGCTGTCCGGTGTCACCCCGGCCGCCGATCCGACCGCCCTGCCCGGCAACGGCAACGGCGCGCGCGTGGTGCCCCGGCCCACCGGTGGCGCGCGGCGCCCGGACGACGGGTCCGCCGCAGGCCCCGCGGCCGACGCGGGCGCGGCCCCGCAGCAGGATCCGGCCGCAGCGCAGGACTCGACCGAGCCAGGGGAGGCATTTCGTGGGCGCTGACCGCAAGGGGGGCGCCCGGCGGCGGCCCGGGCGCGCGGTGGCGTACGCCGCTTTCGGGGGCGTTCTGCTGACCGGGTGCGCCTCGATGCCCGACAGCGGGGATCTGCGGAACGTGGAGTCCACGCCGCGGCAGGACACCGGGGTGCGAGTGTTCGCCATGCCGCCCGCCGAGGGTGCCGGGCCGGCCGAGATCATGCAGGGCTTCCTGGAGGCGCTGACCAGTGACGACCCGGACTACGACACGGCCCGCAAGTACCTGACGGACGACGCCGCGCGCGCGTGGCGGCCGGAACGGTCGACGACGGTCCTCGCGAACGGGCCGAGCATCGAGCCCGACTGCCGCCCCAGCGGCAAGCCGGACCCGACCAGCAGCGTCACCTGCGTGCTGGCGGGCACCCGGGTCGCGAGCGTGGATTCGCAGCAGGCCTACCAGCCCGCCGGCGGTTCCTACAGCAAGAAGGTGCACCTCACGCGGAACCCCAAGACCGGTCAGTGGCGCATCGACGGGCCGCCCGACGGCGTCGTCATGGGCAAGTCGGACTTCCAGCGCAACTACACGTCCGTCGACAAGTACTACTTCGCGTCCGACATGACGGCCGGGGCGACGGGACAGCCGGTGGCGGTCGCCGACCCGGTGTTCGTGCGCAGCAAGGTGGACCCGATGACGCAGATGGTCCGCTCGCTGCTGAACGGCCCCAGCAGTTGGCTCGGCCCGGTCGTCAGGTCCAGTTTCCCGACCGGTACGGCCCTGCAGAAAGACGTGTCGGGGCTGGCGCCGGACGACCAGAACAAGCTCACGGTGCCGCTGAACCTCAAGGTGTCCCAGGTCGCGGCGACCAAGTGCACCGAGATGGCGACGCAGGTGCTGTTCACGCTGCGGAACCTGGCGCCGACGCTGGACTCGGTCGAACTGCAGGGCGTCGGCGGCCGCCGGCTGTGCGATCTGAGCGAGGAGCGCGCGGAGTCCGCTGCCTGGCACGGGTCGGCCAAGAGCCCCGAGTACCTGTACTTCCTGGACGGCAGGCACCGGTTGGTGCGGATGCCGACGGGGAGCACGGGCACGAGTGCCGTTCCGGTGCCCGGTCCGCTCGGTGAGGGCGACAAGGGGATGGAGTCGGTGGCGGTGTCGCGGGACGAGCACAGCGCGGCCGGGGTCGGCAATGCGGGCAAGTCGTTGTACGTGACCTCGCTGTCGTCGGGTGGTTCGCTCGGGAACGCGCTGCTGACCAGCACGGGTGCGACGTCGGCCGACCGGTTGACGACACCGAGCTGGGACGCCCGCGGCGATCTGTGGGTGGCCGACCGTGACCCGCACCGTTCACGGCTGTACGTCGTGGAACAGGGGAGCAGCAAACCGCAGGAGGTCGCGGTCCCGGAGCTGTCCGGCCAGATCAAGGATGCCCGGGTGGCGGCCGACGGGGTACGGATCGCGCTGGTCGTGGAGAAGGACGGCAAGCAGTCCCTGCTCATCGGCCGGATCCAGCGTGACGACGGGACCGGGCAGGGCATCTCCGTGGTCGAACTGCGCTCGGCCGCACCCGACTTGGAGCAGGTCAGCGCTCTGTCGTGGGCCGGGGACAGCAGGCTGCTCGCGGTCGGCAGGGAGCAGGGGGGCGTGCTGCAGATGCGGTACGTCCAGGTCGACGGCTCCACGCTCGACGGTCCGGCGCCTGGCGCCCTCACCGGCGTCAAGGCGATCGCCGCGTCGGAGGACGAGCGGGTGCCGCTGGTGGCCTACTCGGAGGACGACGGGATCGTACGGCTGCCCTCGGGCGCGCAGTGGCAGAAGGTGGACAAGGACGGAACGGCACCCGCCTACCCGGGCTGAGAGTCGCCTGTCCGGACCGAGCAGCCTTCGGGCGCCTCTCGCATACCTGCGTTCCCCCGTGTGGCTGTCGGGCGCAGCGCGGTCTCCGGGTTGTCCACAGGGGGCTTTCCACAGGGGTGGCGGGGGCGCTCCGGCGTTGGCACAGTGATGGGCATGCGGGGCTGGTGGCGGGACCTCAGCGACCTGGTGCTGCCGGCGGAGTGCGCAGGCTGCGGGGCGGCTCGTACGGCGCTGTGCCCGCGGTGCAGGGCCGCGCTGGGCGGACGCGCGGCGCGGCGGGTACGGCCGGTGCCGGAGCCGGCCGGGCTGCCGGTGGTCTACGCGGCGGCTCCCTATGCGCGGGAGGTGCGGGAGCTGCTGCTCGCGCACAAGGAGCGGGGCGCGCTGGCCCTCGCGGGAGTGCTGGGCGCGGCGCTGGCGGGGGCCGTGCGGGCGGGTCTCGGCCCGGGTGGTGCCGCTGCCGAAGACGCTGGTGGCGGGCCGGTCGGCGGCCGGGGCGACGGGAGCGTGGTACTCGTCCCTGTGCCCTCCGCGCGCTGGGCCGTGCGGGCGCGTGGGCATGATCCGGTACGGCGGATGACACTCGCGGCGACCCGGGAGCTGCGGCGCACCGGGACGCCGGCCCGGATGGCGGCCGTGCTGCGCCAGCGGCGGCCGGTCGCGGACCAGGCCGGGCTCGACGCCAGGCGGCGCCTGGAGAACGTCTCGGGCGCACTGGAGGTGGCGCCGGGCGGTGGCCGGCTGCTCGGCACAGGGCGGGTCGTGCTCGTCGACGACCTGATCACGACGGGTGCCAGCCTCGCGGAGGCCGCGCGGGCCCTTCGGGATGCGGCCCCGTCGCGTCGCGAAGTCGAGCGCGGAGTGAGAACGTCCGTGTATGCGGCCGTAACTCGGGAAGGAAGGGGAGAACGACGGAGCGGAACGCGGTCGGAGAGCGGGAAGTGGGTGCATGGTGCACCGGAAAAGACGACGGGGAACGTCCTTGGGTCCCTGCTCCGTGCGGCCGTGGTCGCGGCTCCCGGCGATTCTTTCGAAATGACCAGGAACTGACCATCCACCTGCATCGTTGCAGGTAGTGAGAGGGGAAATTCACCTGAACGGAGGTACGCCGCAGTAGAGGGTGACGACATCCGTCCAGGCGAGATATGTTCGGTTGTGAGGAAAGGCGCAGGCCACACCTCCCATATCCGAATGCCGTGGCGTGGGTTTTCCGCAATCACCCGCGCCGCTGGGGTGGAGATCTCGCCCATGGGGGAGGAGGAGGTGAAGTCACCGAGTCCGAGGTCCGGTGCTCACCGGACCGGGTGCAAAAGGGAGATGCTCCGCCGATCGAGCGGAGCGATCCGGGAACGGAGTTCTGCGTGGACATCGTCGTCAAGGGCCGCAAGACCGAGGTGCCCGAGCGGTTCCGCAAGCACGTGGCCGAGAAGCTGAAGCTGGAGAAGATCCAGAAGCTCGATGGCAAGGTGATCAGCCTCGACGTCGAGGTGTCCAAGGAGCCCAACCCCCGACAGGCCGACCGCTGTGACCGGGTGGAGATCACCCTCCGCTCCCGCGGTCCGGTGATCCGGGCGGAAGCGGCGGCCAGCGACCCGTACGCGGCACTCGACCTGGCGGCGGAGAAGCTGGACGCCCGGCTGCGCAAGCAGCACGACAAGCGATTCTCGCGGCGCGGCGCACGCCGCATCTCGGCGGCCGAGGTGCCCGATCACGTCCCTGGCGCGGCGACGCTGAACGGCAACGGCCTGCCCGTGCACGAGGAAGACACGGACGGAGTGCCGACGAAGAAGATCGGCTCGCTGGAGGTCAAGGGGGAAGGCCCCCTCGTCGTCCGCGAGAAGACCCACGTAGCCGCACCGATGAGCCTCGACCAGGCCCTCTACGAGATGGAACTGGTCGGCCACGACTTCTACTTGTTCGTCGACGCCGAGACGAAGCAGCCGAGTGTCGTCTACCGGCGCCACGCCTACGACTACGGCGTGATCCATCTCGACCCGGACCAGATGGTCGCTGAGGCGCAGCCCCGCGCGGCGGGGGGCACGCTCGGCGGCTGACCCACCCGGAAGAAGCGGAGCCGGTGCCCCTGGCCGCGCGTGTGCGCCCCCAGGGGCACCGGTGTGCGACCACTTCACGCCCCGCATGTCACCTCCGTGTCGCCCGGGCATGAAATCATGGCCGGACCGGCCCAACCGGTGGGCCGTTGCCTTGGGTTGGCGATGGCGCGGGAGAACAGGCCACAGCCTTCAGGGGGAGGAACGATGGCGGACACCTTCGGACCGATGCGGGACGAAGATGCCGACGACGGTGTCATCGGCAGGGACCCGGAACCGGGCTCCTCACGCGTGGAGCCGATCAGGGTCCTGGTGGTGGACGACCACGCCCTCTTCCGGCGCGGCCTGGAGATCGTGCTTGCGGCCGAGGAGGACATCCAGGTCGTCGGCGAGGCCGGCGACGGCGCCGAGGCCGTCGAGAAGGCCGCCGACCTGCTGCCCGACATCGTGCTGATGGACGTCCGCATGCCCAAGCGGGGCGGGATCGAGGCCTGCACCTCCATCAAGGAGGTCGCCCCCAGCGCCAAGATCATCATGCTGACGATCAGCGACGAGGAGGCCGACCTCTACGACGCGATCAAGGCGGGGGCGACCGGATATCTCCTCAAGGAGATCTCGACCGACGAGGTGGCCACCGCGATCCGCGCGGTGGCCGACGGGCAGTCGCAGATCAGCCCGTCCATGGCGTCCAAACTCCTGACCGAGTTCAAGTCGATGATCCAGCGCACCGACGAGCGTCGGCTGGTGCCCGCGCCCCGGCTGACCGATCGGGAACTGGAAGTCCTCAAGCTCGTCGCCACCGGCATGAACAACAGGGACATCGCCAAGGAGCTGTTCATCTCCGAGAACACCGTGAAGAACCACGTCCGCAACATCCTGGAGAAGCTCCAGCTGCACTCCAGGATGGAAGCCGTGGTCTATGCGATGCGGGAGAAGATCCTCGAGATCCGGTAGCGGTTCTTCGAGGTCAGGCGAGGATGCGCGCGAGTTCCCTTTCCAGGGGCTCACGCCATTCGGGTGCGTCCACACGCTCGACACGGACGTCCGTGCAGTTCACCCAGCCGGCCGCCTCGATCAGGGCCTGGGCGACCGCCGGGACGGCCTTCGCGCCGTCCAGGGTGACCTGCTTGGCCACCAGCGTGCGGCCCTCGCGGGCCGGGTCCACCCGCCCGACCAGCCGCCCGCCCGCCAGCACCGGCATCGCGAAATAGCCGTACACCCGCTTCGGCTTGGGGACGTACGCCTCCAGGCGGTGAGTGAAGCCGAAGATCCGCTCGGTGCGCGCCCGCTCCCAGATCAGCGAGTCGAACGGCGACAGCAGCGTGGTCCGGTGCCGGCCCCGCGGCTCCGTCGCCAGGGCCACGGGGTCGGCCCAGGCGGGCTTGCCCCAGCCCTCCACCTCGACCGGCACCAGACCCGAGTCGGCGATCACCGCGTCGACCTGCTCGCCCTTGAGGCGGTGGTAGTCGGCGATGTCCGCGCGCGTGCCCACGCCCAGGGACTCACCGGCCAGCCGGACCAGACGGCGCAGGCACTCGGTGTCGTCCAGCTCGTCGTGCAGCAGCGCGTCCGGGATCGCGCGCTCGGCGAGGTCGTACACCCGCTTCCAGCCGCGCCGCTCGACGCACACCACCTCGCCGTACATCAGCGCGCGCTCCACGGCGACCTTGGTGCCCGACCAGTCCCACCACTCGTTCGTCTTCTTCGCGCCGCCCAGCTCCGTGGAGGTCAGCGGGCCTTCCGCGCGCAACTGCTTGATCACCTGGTCGTACGCGCCCTCGGGCAGCTCGTGGTTCCAGTGCGGGCGGTGCCGGTAGGCGCGGCGGCGGAAGGCGAAGTGCGGCCACTCCTCGACCGGGAGGAGACACGCCGCGTGCGACCAGTACTCGAAGGCGTGCGTGTCGTTCCAGTAGGCCGCCTCGACCGATTTGCGGCCGACCGCGCCGAGCCGGGCGTAGGGCACCAGTTCATGGGAGCGGGCGAGGACCGAGATCGTGTCGAGCTGGATCGCGCCGAGGTGGCGCAGCACGCCCCTGACACCGGCCCGCCGGTCGGGCGCGCCGAGGAAGCCCTGGGCCCGCAGGGCGATGCGGCGGGCGTCGTCCGCGGTGAGGATGGTGGTCGGGCGCGGCGGGGTCGTCATGGTCCGGACCCTAGAGGGTGCCACTGACAATCCGTCCTGAGCTGGGCGTTCGCCCGGTGGCGGTCAGCTGCGGGCGGGCAGGTACGGTGCGGTGGACGGCAGGCCCAGGTCCGAGGGGAGCAGGGAGCCGACCCAGCAGTCCCGGCGAACGCCTTTGTTGTTCACCGCGGAGCGCAAGGTGCCCTCGACGGTGAAGCCCGCGCGTTCGGCCACCGCGCGGGAGGCGTGGTTGCCGACCTCGGCGCGCCACTCGACCCGGTCGACGCCGACCTCGGTGAAGATCCACCGGCAGGCGGTGAGCGTGGCCTCGGTGACGTAGCCGCACCCGCGGTGCTGCGCGGACGCCCAGAAGCCGACCTCCGCCACGCCGAGCGAACGCATGGTCAGACCGAGCATCCCGGCGAGTTCCCCGCCCGGCAGGAAGACGCCGAACGTGAACATCGAACCCTGTGCCCAGCCGTCGGGGACCAGCTGCTCGGTGAAGCCGCTCGCGTGCTCGGGCAGGTAGGGCGACGGGACGGTCGTCCAGCGCTGGATGCCGGGGTCCTGGACGGCCTCGTACACCGCCTGGGTGTCCTTCGGGCCGACGGCGCGAAGGACCAGGCGGTCCGTGGTGAGTGTGACGGGTTCCATCGGCCGATTGTGCTCGGCGGCCCGCGCGCGGGCCATCGTTTTTCGCAATGCGTGACCGCGTGATCACATTTCGCGCAATTCCTCGCGCCGATGCGGCACTATCGCCCTGCCCCGTCCGTTGTCCAGGTTGAGGCAAGCCGTCGGGCCGCCAGGCCTCCCGGCCCAGCCGGGTCCTCGCATACGATGGCCGTTGCTCAGTACGTCAAATGGAAACCGACCGTCCCAGGCCCGACCGGCAAGGAGACAAACCCCCGTGTCCGTCCTCTCGAAGATCATGCGTGCAGGCGAAGGCAAGATCCTGCGCAAGCTGCACCGCATCGCGGACCAGGTCAACTCCATCGAAGAGGACTTCGTGAACCTCTCCGACGCCGAGCTGCGGGCCCTCACCGATGAGTACAAGCAGCGGTACGCCGACGGTGAGAGCCTGGACGACCTGCTCCCCGAGGCGTTCGCCACCGTCCGCGAGGCTGCCAAGCGCGTGCTCGGCCAGCGGCACTACGACGTGCAGCTGATGGGCGGCGCCGCCCTCCACCTCGGCTACGTGGCCGAGATGAAGACCGGCGAGGGCAAGACCCTCGTCGGCACCCTGCCCGCGTATCTGAACGCCCTGTCCGGTGACGGCGTCCACATCGTCACCGTGAACGACTACCTGGCCGAGCGCGACTCCGAGATGATGGGTCGCGTCCACAAGTTCCTGGGCCTGAACGTCGGCTGCATCCTCGCCAGCATGACCCCGGCCCAGCGCCGTGAGCAGTACGCGTGCGACATCACCTACGGCACGAACAACGAATTCGGCTTCGACTACCTGCGCGACAACATGGCGTGGTCCCAGGACGAGCTGGTCCAGCGCGGCCACAACTTCGCGATCGTGGACGAGGTCGACTCCATCCTGGTCGACGAGGCCCGTACGCCGCTGATCATCTCCGGCCCCGCCGACCAGGCCACGAAGTGGTACGGCGACTTCGCCAAGCTGGTCCTGCGCCTGAAGAAGGGCGAGGCCGGCAACCCGCTCAAGGGCATCGAGGAGACCGGCGACTACGACGTCGACGAGAAGAAGCGCACGGTCGCGATCCACGAGGGCGGGGTCAGCAAGGTCGAGGACTGGCTGGGCATCGACAACCTCTACGAGTCGGTGAACACACCGCTGGTGGGCTACCTGAACAACGCCATCAAGGCCAAGGAACTCTTCAAGCGCGACAAGGACTACGTCGTCATCGACGGCGAGGTCATGATCGTCGACGAGCACACCGGCCGTATCCTCGCCGGCCGCCGCTACAACGAGGGCATGCACCAGGCGATCGAGGCGAAGGAAGGGGTGGACATCAAGGACGAGAACCAGACGCTCGCCACGATCACCCTGCAGAACTTCTTCCGCCTGTACGGCAAGCTCTCCGGCATGACCGGTACGGCGATGACCGAGGCCGCCGAGTTCCACCAGATCTACAAGCTCGGCGTGGTCCCGATCCCGACCAACAAGCCAATGATCCGCAAGGACCAGTCGGACCTGATCTACCGCACCGAGGTCGCCAAGTTCGAGGCGGTCGTCGACGACATCGCCGAGAAGCACGAGAAGGGCCAGCCGATCCTCGTCGGCACGACGTCCGTCGAGAAGTCGGAGTACCTCTCGCAGCAGCTCTCCAAGCGCGGCATCCAGCACGAGGTGCTCAACGCCAAGCAGCACGAGCGCGAGGCGTCGATCGTCGCGCAGGCCGGCCGCAAGGGCGCGGTGACCGTGGCCACCAACATGGCCGGCCGTGGTACGGACATCAAGCTCGGTGGCAACCCCGAGGACCTCGCAGAGGCGGAGCTGCGCCAGCGCGGCCTCGACCCCGAGGAGCACATCGAGGAGTGGGCGCAGGCGCTGCCCGCCGCCCTGGAGAAGGCCGAACAGGCGGTCAAGGCCGAGAAGGAGGAGGTCGAGAACCTCGGCGGGCTGTACGTGCTGGGCACCGAGCGGCACGAGTCGCGCCGTATCGACAACCAGCTGCGCGGTCGTTCCGGCCGCCAGGGCGACCCCGGCGAGTCCCGCTTCTACCTCTCCCTGGGCGACGACCTGATGCGGCTGTTCAAGGCCGCGATGGTCGAGCGCGTGATGTCGATGGCCAACGTGCCGGACGACGTGCCGATCGAGAACAAGATGGTCACGCGCGCGATCGCGTCCGCGCAGTCGCAGGTCGAGCAGCAGAACTTCGAGACCCGTAAGAACGTCCTGAAGTACGACGAGGTGCTCAACCGGCAGCGTGAGGTCATCTACGGCGAGCGCCGCCGCGTCCTGGAGGGCGAGGACCTGCACGAGCAGGTGCAGCACTTCATGGACGACACGATCGACGCGTACGTCGGCGCGGAGACCGCCGAGGGCTTCCCCGAGGACTGGGACCTGGACCGGCTGTGGGGCGCCTTCCGGCAGCTGTACCCGGTGAAGGTCGACATCGATGAGCTGGAGGAGGCCGCCGGTGACCGGGCCGGTCTGACCGCCGAGTTCATCTCCGAGTCCATCAAGGAAGACATCCACGAGCAGTACGAGGCCCGTGAGGCGCAGCTCGGCTCCGAGATCATGCGGGAGCTGGAGCGCCGGGTCGTGCTGTCGGTCCTCGACCGCAAGTGGCGCGAGCACCTCTACGAGATGGACTACCTCCAGGAGGGCATCGGCCTGCGCGCGATGGCCCAGAAGGACCCGCTGGTCGAGTACCAGCGCGAGGGCTTCGACATGTTCACCGCGATGATGGAGGGCATCAAGGAGGAGTCCGTCGGCTATCTGTTCAACCTGGAGGTCCAGGTCGAGCAGCAGGTCGAGGAGGTCCCGGTCGAGGCCGCCGAGCCGGTCCTCGAGGGCGCCCAGGACACGGTGCCGGCGCAGGCGGGTGCGCGGCCGGAGATCCGGGCGAAGGGACTCGATGTCCCGCAGCGGCGGGATCTGCACTTCTCCGCGCCGACGGTGGACGGTGAGGGCGGCATCCTCGAGCGTGACCTGGAGGACGACGAGCCGGTGCGCTCCGAGTCGGACGGGCTGACCCGGGCCGAGCGGCGCCGGCAGGCCAAGGGCGGACGGCGCCGCAAGAAGTAACGGCGGTCTGCGGCACCTCAGCCGTTGAGGAGGGCCGGGTTCCTTCGGGGACCCGGCCCTTTCGCGTCACACGGCCGGTCGGGGGTGGGACGCGGCCTCCACCGCCGTGCAGCGCCAGCGCAGGTCCTGGCCGAGTTCCAGGCGGAAGGCCAGGGCCCGGAGCTGGTCACCGGCGGAGATGCGCGCGAAGACCTCCAGGGCGCCCTCGCAGGGGACGTAGTAGCCGATGTCGCGGACGACAGGGCGGGAGCCACGGGTGCGCAGAGGCCTGCGCTCGGCGAGCCGGGCCAGATCGTCGTAGGCACGTCCGGCGGTGTGGCGGAGCATCCAGTGGACGGGGCGCTGACCGCTCAGGACGGCCAGGAGACGGTCGGCGAAGAGATCCGTGGGGCGCAGTGGGGACTTGGCCGCTTCCGGGGCCGTGCGGGCCGTGTGCGGCGGGCCGGCGGCCGTGGCGGCCCTCGGCAGTGTGTCGCGGGTGTTCCCGGCCGGGGGCTTGCGGGGCGGGGCGCCTCCCGGGCGGCGGGTGTCGTGGCGGGTCGGCGGGCGGTGGCGCGGGCGGGGCTGGGCGGTACGGCTCATGACCTTGTTCATGCGGTCCCCGTTCGGCGGGCCTGGTCGATACCGGGCGGTAACTTGCTGGTGGGGATCTTGTACGGGGGCGGGGAGCCTGGCGGCAAGGGCGGCGCCACGCGCCGGGGAGGGGCGGGAAAGTTCGCTCATCCGGGGGACTCGGGGGTCCTGGAAGCCCGGGATCGAGCGGGTGCACCGGGTGAATGCGGGGCCTGGTGTCGACGGCTTCGGGGACGCGGGCAGGGACTCGAAAGGGGACGGGCGCACGTATCCTGAAGGCCCTCGAGGCTTTGATCAGGAAAGAGCGGCAGCATGCGCGTCTACGTCCCCCTGACCCTCACCGCTCTCGCCGAGGCGCACAAGACGGGTGAGCTGGGGAGCGGCCCCTTCGTCGCGTATGCCGTCACGCCCGCGCTGCGCGAGTGGTACCTCTCCGAGGACATCGAGGAGCTGGAGTACGCCGCGCTCAGCCGGGCCGGGCTGGCCTCGCTGCGGCTGCTGGCGGGCGATCCGGGTGCGCTGCGACGCCGGGTCGTGGTCGCCGTGGACGTGCCCGACGGTGCCGCGAGCGTCGATCCGGACCGTGGGCTGGACCCGTCCGCGCTGGGCGAGGTGACCGTGACGAAGAGCGTGCCGCTCGCGAAGGCGGCCGCGGTGCATGTCGACGCCGATGAGGCGGAGCAGGACGTGGCCGCGGCGGCGGACGCGCTCGCGGCAGCCGACGGCGGGGACGACGACGCGCAGTTCGTCGTGGACGGGGCGGACGACCACGAGCTGCTGTGGTACGCCACGCAGGAGATCCCGAACCTGGTCGGGCCCGCCTGACGCCTGACGCCCGAGCGGATTGTCAGTGGCGGCGGGTACGGTTTTCGGCATGGGGATGCACGTAAGCGCGCACATCGTCTGGGACTGGAACGGCACGCTGTTCCACGACAATGACGCGATCATCGGGGCGACGAACGCGGCCTTCGCCGAGCTGGGGCTCGCGCCGATCACACTGGAGCAGTACCGGTCGCTGTACTGCGTTCCGGTGCCGAAGTTCTACGAGAGGCTGCTCGGCCGGCTGCCGACCGAGGCCGAGTGGGAGCTGATGGACGTGGTGTTCCATCGGCACTACGCGGAGCACCGGGGGCGGTGCGGGCTGACCGAGGGGGCGGCGGAGCTGCTCGTGGGGTGGCGGACCGCGGGGCACAGCCAGTCGCTGCTGAGCATGTACGGGCACGAGGAGCTGGTGCCCCTCGTGCGGGGCTTCGGCATAGAGGCGCACTTCCTGCGGGTCGACGGGCGGACGGGGCCGTCCGGGGGCAGCAAGGCCGAGCACATGGTGCGGCATCTGGCGGCGCTCGTGGACGTGGAGCCGGCACGGACCGTGGTGATCGGGGACGCGGCGGACGACGCGGTGGCCGCGCGCCGGGCGGGGGCCCGGGCCGTGCTGTACACCGGGGGGTCGCACAGCCGGGCCAGCCTGGAGGAAACGGGGGCGCCGGTGGTGGACACGCTGGCCGACGCGGTGCGGGAAGCGCACCGAATAGCCGCTTAGCCGCGGGGCAGGGCCTCCCCTGCGGCGCGACCGCCCGCGGCCGTGCCGTCAGGTCGCCGGTGCCGCAGCCCTCAGCACCTTCAGGAATTCGCGCATCCAGGACGGGTGGTCCGGCCAGGCCCGGGAGGAGACCAGGGTGCCGTCGACCACGGCTTCGCTGTCCTGGAAGCCCGCTCCGGCCGCCTGCATGTCCGGTTCGAGGGCGGGGTACGCCGTGACCCGCCGGCCGCGCAGGGTGTCGATCGCCGCGGTGAGCAAAGGACCGTGGCAGATCTGGGCGACGGGCTTGTCGGCGTCGAAGAAGGCCTTGAGGATCTTGCGGAGTTCGGGATCGTTGCGCAGGTACTCGGGGGCCCGGCCGCCGGGGATGACGACGGCCGCGTACGCGCCGGGGTCGACGTCGGCGAAGGCCAGGTCGGCGGGCCAGGTGTAGCCGGGCTTCTCGGTGTACGTGTCGTAGCCGGGCTCGAAGTCGTGGACGACGAAGCGTAGGGTCTTGCGGGAAGGGGCCGCGATGTGGACCTCGTAGCCTTCCTCGAGCAGCCGCTGGTACGGATAGAGGACTTCCAGGGACTCCGCTGCGTCGCCGGTGACGATCAGGATCTTCGTGGGCATGTCGGCTCCTCCGGGCAGGCAGGGTGTGCTCTCAGAGTGCGGTCGGGGATCTCGTGGCGCGACCTGCCACTGACACCTACCCGGCAGGCCCCCCGGCTACCCGGCGTAGCCCCACGCGGACCCGGCGCTCACACACCCGAGCCCCCGACCGCCGGACGCCGGAACCGGACCCCCACCGGATACGTCACGCACCCCCGCCGCGCTGCTGTGCAGAACGTCAAACTTCACCCCACTGTTTTGTACACATACGGCTCATGACGGGCCCCGGGTAGGGAGCGATAGCCTTGTGGCGTGATCAGCGCGATATCTCGCGGGGACGATCGTGTCCCTGCCCTGCGCCCGGGTTGCACGGAACACCTCCGTGGCCGGGCGGCGGTCGCTGGTCTTCGCGGGCGGGACGGGGCCGAAGGGGCTCCGGGGACGCCGAGGACGGTCCGGGACACGGCGATGCCGAGAGCAGCGTCACACCCGACGGGCGCGTCGAGAATGGCCGAATTCCCCCCGCTCATCTCACCTCGCGGCATAGCGTCTGAGCGGTCCGGAAACCCCGGGCTGTGGCGGCGAGCCGGAGGGAAAGAGACCGTACTTCCTTCTACGTCACGCAACGGCGCGCGACAGGAGCCAGAGGACAATGCAGACCAAGCTGGACGAAGCCAAGGCCGAGTTGCTCGAGAGGGCCGCCCGGGTAGCTGAGAACAGCCCGGTCGGGGGGCACCTACCGACCGGGACCGCGGGCAAGGGCTCCCCGGACACCCCGGACAGTGAGTCCGTGCTCGCGTTCCTCCAGCGCTACTACCTGCACACCGCCCCGGAAGACCTCGCCGACCGCGACCCGGTCGACGTCTTCGGTGCCGCGGTCTCGCACTACCGCCTCGCCGAGAACCGCCCGCAGGGCACGGCGAACGTCCGGGTCCACACCCCGACCGTGGAAGAGAACGGGTGGACCTGCAGCCACACCGTCGTGGAAGTCGTCACCGACGACATGCCCTTCCTCGTCGACTCCGTCACCAACGAGCTGACGCGGCAGGGACGCGGCATCCACGTCGTCATCCACCCGCAGTTCGTCGTCCGGCGCGATGTCGCCGGCAAGCTGATCGAGGTCCTGCCGACCCCGCCCAGCGGTGACGACCTCCCGCACGACGCGCACGTCGAGTCGTGGATCCACGTGGAGATCGACCGGGAGACCGACCGCGCCGATCTGAAGCAGATCTCCGCCGATCTGCTGCGCGTCCTGTCGGACGTCCGCGAGGCCGTCGAGGACTGGGAGAAGATGCGCGGCGCGGCGGCCCGGATCGCCGACGAGCTGCCGAGCGAGCCCGCCCCGGGCGACCTGGCCAAGGCCGAGGTCGAGGAGGCGCGCGAGCTGCTGCGCTGGCTGTCCGACGACCACTTCACCTTCCTCGGCTTCCGCGAGTACCAGCTGCGCGACGACGACACGCTCGCCGCCGTGCCCGGCACCGGCCTCGGCATCCTGCGCGCCGACCCGCAGCACGCCGAGGACGACCAGCACCCGGTCAGCCCCTCCTTCGAGCGGCTCCCGGCGGACGCCCGCGCCAAGGCCCGCGAGCACAAGCTGCTCGTGCTGACCAAGGCGAACAGCCGGGCCACCGTGCACCGGCCGTCGTACCTGGACTACATCGGCGTCAAGAAGTTCGACGCGGACGGGAACGTCGTCGGGGAGCGCCGCTTCCTCGGTCTCTTCTCCTCCGCCGCGTACACGGAATCGGTGCGCCGCGTCCCGGTCATCCGCCGCAAGGTCGACGAGGTGCTGCAGCGCGCCGGGTTCTCGCCCAACAGCCACGACGGCCGCGACCTGCTGCAGATCCTGGAGACCTACCCGCGCGACGAGCTGTTCCAGACGCCCGTCGCCGAACTGCAGTCCATCGCCACGAGCGTTCTGTACCTGCAGGAGCGCCGCCGGCTGCGGCTGTACCTGCGCCAGGACGAGTACGGGCGCTACTACTCGGCCCTCGTCTACCTCCCGCGCGACCGCTACACCACCGGCGTCCGGCTGCGGATCATCGACATCCTCAAGGAGGAGCTGGGCGGCGTCAGCGTCGACTTCACCGCCTGGAACACCGAGTCGATCCTGTCCCGGCTGCACTTCGTCGTCCGCGTCCCGCCGGGCACCGTACTGCCCGAGCTGTCTGACGCCGACAAGGACCGCATCGAGGCCCGCCTGGTCGAGGCCGCCCGCTCCTGGGCCGACGCGTTCGCCGAGGCGCTGACCGCCGAGTGCGGCGAGGAGCACGCGGCCGAGGTGCTGCGCCGCTACAGCCACGCCTTCCCCGAGGGCTACAAGGCCGACCACACCCCGCGCGCCGCGGTCGCCGACCTGGTCCACCTGGAGCAGCTCAGCGAGGACAAGACCTTCAGCCTGAGTCTGTACGAGCCGGTGGGCGCGGGCCCCGAGGAGCGCCGGTTCAAGATCTACCAGAAGGGCGGCTCGGTCTCCCTCTCGCATGTGCTGCCGGTGCTCAGCCGCCTCGGCGTCGAGGTCACCGACGAGCGGCCGTACGAGCTGCGCTGCTCGGACCGCACCACGGCCTGGATCTACGACTTCGGTCTGCGCGTGCCCAAGGCGGCGGGCGGCGGGGAGTACCTCGGCGACGACGCCCGCGAGCGCTTCCAGGAGGCGTTCGCCGCCGCCTGGACCGGCAAGGCCGAGAACGACGGCTTCAACGCGCTCGTGCTGAGCGCCGGGCTGTCCTGGCGCCAGGCGATGGTGCTGCGCGCCTACGCCAAGTACCTGCGGCAGGCCGGTTCGACCTTCTCGCAGGACTACATGGAGGACACCCTCCGCAACAACGTCCACACCACCCGCCTGCTCGTCTCGCTGTTCGAGGCGCGGATGTCCCCGGACCGGCAGAAGGCCGGCCTCGAGATCACCGACGCCCTGCTGGAGGAGCTGGACGCGGCCCTGGACCAGGTGGCCAGCCTGGACGAGGACCGCATCCTCAGGTCCTTCCTGACCGTCATCAAGGCGACCCTGCGCACGAACTTCTTCCAGGAGGCGGCCGACGGCGCGCCGCACGACTACGTCTCCATGAAGTTCGACCCGCAGGCCATCCCGGACCTGCCCGCGCCGCGCCCGGCGTACGAGATCTGGGTGTACTCGCCGCGCGTCGAGGGCGTGCACCTGCGCTTCGGCAAGGTCGCGCGCGGTGGCCTGCGCTGGTCCGACCGGCGTGAGGACTTCCGCACCGAGATCCTCGGCCTGGTCAAGGCGCAGATGGTGAAGAACACCGTCATCGTGCCGGTCGGCGCCAAGGGCGGCTTCGTCGCCAAGCAGCTGCCGGACCCGGGCGTGGACCGCGACGCCTGGCTGGCCGAGGGCATCGCCAGCTACAAGACGTTCATCTCGGCACTGCTCGACATCACCGACAACATGGTCGCCGGCGAGGTCGTGCCCCCGCAGGACGTGGTCCGCCACGACGGCGACGACACCTACCTGGTGGTCGCCGCCGACAAGGGCACCGCGACCTTCTCGGACATCGCCAACGGGGTCGCCGAGAAGTACAACTTCTGGCTCGGCGACGCCTTCGCCTCCGGCGGCAGCGCGGGCTACGACCACAAGGGCATGGGCATCACCGCGCGCGGCGCCTGGGAGTCCGTCAAGCGGCACTTCCGCGAGCTGGGCGTGGACACGCAGACCGAGGACTTCACGGTCGTCGGCATCGGTGACATGTCCGGTGACGTGTTCGGCAACGGCATGCTGCTCTCCGAGCACATCCGCCTGGTGGCCGCCTTCGACCACCGGCACATCTTCATCGACCCCACCCCGGACGCGGAGACGTCGTACGCCGAGCGCCGCCGCCTGTTCGAGCTGCCCCGCTCCTCCTGGGCGGACTACGACAAGGAGCTGCTGTCGGCGGGCGGCGGGATCTTCCCGCGCAGCGCCAAGTCGATCCCGGTCAACGCCCACATCCGCGAGGCCCTCGGTATCGAGGACAAGGTCACCAAGATGACCCCGGCCGACCTGATGAAGACGATCCTGCACGCGCCGGTGGACCTGCTGTGGAACGGCGGCATCGGCACGTACGTGAAGTCGTCGGCCGAGTCCAACGCCGACGCCGGCGACAAGGCCAACGACGCCATCCGGGTCGACGGCCGGGACCTGCGCGTCAAGGTCGTGGGCGAGGGCGGCAACCTGGGCCTGACCCAGCTCGGCCGCATCGAGTTCGCCCTGCACGGCGGCAAGATCAACACGGACGCGATCGACAACAGCGCCGGTGTGGACACCTCCGACCACGAGGTGAACATCAAGATCCTGCTCAACGGCCTGGTCGCGGACGGCGACATGACCGTCAAGCAGCGCAACAAGCTCCTCGCCGAGATGACCGACGAGGTCGGCGCACTGGTGCTGCGCAACAACTACGCGCAGAACACCGCCCTGGCCAACGCGCTGTTCCAGGCGGGCGCCATGCTCCACGCCCAGCAGCGGTTCCTGCGCCACCTGGTGCGCGAGGGGCATCTGGACCGGGCGCTGGAGTTCCTGCCGGCCGACCGGCAGATCCGCGAGCGCCTCTCCCAGGGCCTCGGCCTGACCAGTCCGGAGACGGCGGTCGTCCTGGCGTACACGAAGATCACGGTCGCCGAGGAGCTGCTGCAGACCTCGCTGCCGGACGACGCGTACCTGCGCGGCCTGCTGCACGCGTACTTCCCGACGGCGCTGCGCGAGCGCTTCGCCGACGCGATCGACAACCACCCGCTGCGCCGCGAGATCACCACGACCGTGCTGGTCAACGACACGGTCAACACGGGCGGTACGACGTATCTGCACCGGCTGCGCGAGGAGACCGGCGCCTCCCTGGAGGAGATCGTCCGGGCGCAGACCGCGGCCCGCGCGATCTTCTGCTCGGCCCCGGTGTGGGACGCGGTGGAGGCCCTGGACAACAAGGTCGACGCGGCCGTCCAGACCCGCATCCGGCTGCACTCGCGCCGGCTGGTCGAGCGTGGCACCCGCTGGCTGCTGAACAACCGGCCGCAGCCGCTGCAGCTCGCCGAGACGGTCGAGTTCTTCGCCGAGCGGGTCGAGCAGGTCTGGCAGGAGCTGCCGAAGCTGCTGCGCGGCCCGGACCTGGAGTGGTACCAGCACGTATACGACGAGCTGTCCGAGGCCGGCGTCCCGGACGAACTCGCCACCCGCGTGGCCGGTTTCTCCTCCGCCTTCCCGGCGCTCGACATCGTTTCGGTGGCCGACCGGATGGGCAAGGAGCCACTCGACGTCGCCGAGATCTACTACGACCTCGCCGACCGGCTGAACATCACGCAGCTGATGGACCGCATCAGCGATCTGCCCCGTAACGACCGCTGGCAGTCCATGGCCCGCGCCTCCATCCGCGAGGACCTGTACGCGGCGCACTCCGCGCTCACCGCGGACGTGTTCGCGGCCGGCAACGGCACCTCGAGGCCGGAGCAGCGGTTCAAGGCCTGGGAGCAGAAGAACTCCGCGATCCTGAGCCGGGCACGCACCACGCTGGAGGAGATCCGCAGCTCGGACTCCTTCGACCTCGCCAACCTGTCGGTGGCGATGCGCACGATGCGGACGCTGCTGCGCACGCACTCGTAGGCACCGTACGGTCGTCACGACACCGAGGACGCCCCGGGCACCATCGCCCGGGGCGTCTCGTCTCTTGCCGGACCTTAGGAAAAAGATGTACGGCGAATTTACTGTTTCCCGCTAAACGATGGGTTTCGGATAGGGTCGGCGCGTGACACCGAACCTCGAGACCCGCCCGGCACCCCCGGCGCCCGCGCCGGTACGGGCGGCCCGGGGGGCACTGTCCATCGCGCTCGCTCCAACCTTCCGTTCTGTCGTCTATCGCACCCGGGTGTTCCAGCAGGATGCACACCGCACCATCTGACACCGAGCCCGTGAGCCGTACGGAGCCGCTGCCCACCACCGCCCGAGCCGGGCGGGCGCTGCCACAGGCCGTCGCCGCGCTCGTCGTGGTGCTGATGCTCCTTGTGATCGTCCGCCTGCCCTGGGCGGGCGACCTCGGCATGCACGCGGCCACCGTCCAGCGCCTGAGCCACAACCTCCTGCATCCCGGCAATCCGCTGGTCGACGCGGACACGCCGAGCCCGTACTACTCGCCGTGGATGGTGGTGCTCGGCTGCCTCGCCAAGATCACTGGTCTGTCGGTGTTCATGGTCCTGCGCATCGCCGCGGTCATAGGCCTCGGCCTGCTGGTCACGGGGGTCTGGCGGTACGTCCGCACGCTCAGCGCCCACCGCGCGGCACCCGCCCTCGCCCTGCTGAGCCTGCTCCTGCTCTGGGGCCCGGTGCTGTTCAACTGGTCCGGCTTCCTGGGCCTGAACTCCCTGGCGCTGACGGTGTCGTACCCCAGCGTGTTCGCACTCGGCCTCGCCTTCCACTTCTGGGCGTGGCTCACGCGCACGCTGCGCGAGCCGGAGCCCGCCTCATGGGGGCGCTGGCTGCCGCTGGGCCTGCTCTGGGCCCTGATCCTGCTCTGCCACCAGTTCACCGGGGTCGTGTCGACCCTGGGCGCGCTGGGGATGGTGATCGCGGCGCGGCCCACCCGTGCGGTGCTGCTGCGCCTGGCGGCCGCGCTGGCGCTGGGCATGCTGCTGCTGGGCCTGTGGCCGTACTACGACTTCTTCTCGCTCTTCTCGGCGGGCTCGAACCTGGAGGCCATCCACAAGCCGCTCTACGAGCAGCTGGCCGGGCACTTCGGTTTCGTCCTGCTGGGCGTGGCCGCCCTGGTCCTGCGCTTCCGCCGTGACCGCTGGGACCCTCTGGTCCTGTTCTTCGCCCTGGGCGCGCTGATGTTCGCCGCGGGCGGTCTGACCGGCCACTACTCGTGGGGCCGGGCCCTGCCAGCCGCGCTGATCCCGGCCCAGCTGGCGGCCGCGCTCGAGGTCGTGACGGCGGGTCGGCGTGCGGTGCGGACCGGTGCGGCGTGCGTACTCGGTGCCGTACTGGCCGTGGGGGCGTGGACGCAGGCCGGGACGCTCGGGTACGTGATCCCGAAGAGTGCGCTGCCGTCGGCCGTCGCGGACAAGTACGAGACGCCGTGGGTGGGCTACCACTGGCTCACGCCGTGGGTGAAGTACGGGGACGTGGTGATGGCACGCACGCTTCCGTCGCGGCAGATCCCCGCGTACGGGCCGTACACCGTGACCACCGGATATCCCGATTTCTTCCTGCCGGACGAGGCGAAGCGGGACGCGGCGGTGGAGCGGTACTTCGCCGACGGGACGTCCGCCGCCGAACGGCAGGGGATTCTGCGGGAGTACAAGGCGCGGTGGGTCGTGGGCTCGCGGCGCCTGGCCGGCCCTGGCCTGCGCAAGGTGACGACCGGTCCCGATCACCAGGTCCTGTACCGAGTGGTGCGCTGAGCCACGAACACGTGAATGCCTGAAGGGGCGCGGGGAAGTTCCCCGCGCCCCTTCAGCGCAACGGCGCTAGGAGGTCACCGGAGCACGCTGGACAGGAGCTTCGCCGCCTTGCGGACCTTCGGGCGGGCGACCTTGCGGACCACCGGACGGATCACCTTGGCCGTGACCCCCACCGGGCGCCAGCGGATCTGCAGGCGGCCGGGGTTGCGGCCCTCCGGCTCTATCGTGACGTCGTGCGGGGTCGCGCCGGAGCGGTAGTCGACGCGGGCCGTGATCGCCGGGAAGTCCAGCGGGGCCAGCAGGACACCCGAGTGGGCCAGGCCCTGCTGCTGGAGGCGGATCTGCGGGTGGCGAAGGCCCTCGAAGCCCTGGAACGGGACGGGCGCGGCCGACAGGTCCAGCCGGACGGTGCCTTCGAAGAGGCCCGGGCTGACCGGGTCGAGACGGAAGGGGACCGTCATCCTGCGGTTGCCGGGCGACAGCAGCAGGCTGGCCCGCTGCGGGCCGACCGGGAGGCGCAGGCCCGGGTCGTACGTACGGATCGAGAGCGTCAGCGTCGCGCCCCGGCCGCGCTCCAGCCCGGTGATCTCGTGGCGGAACTGCGCGCTCGGGAACGGACGCGTGTCCAGCTCCAGGTCGGAGAGGTCCAGCTCACGGCGGGCACGGTCCGTGGTGGGGACCTCATCGCCCCAGTACGGCACACCCGAGGCGTCGGCGGTGACGTGGCGCGGTGCCACCCTGTCGCCGAGGCCGCGCGCCGCGAGCTGGGCGTCGGCCAGGCGGCCGTCCCGCAGCAGCTGCAGCACCACCCGCTCCGGGCGCGGCAGCCGGGCGTACGCACCCTCCGCCAGCGTCTCCAGGTACGGGTTCATGATCTCGGCGAAGGCCTCAAGCCACTCCTCGTCCCGGTAGGGCAGGTCGCCCGCGTACATCCGGAAGTCGTGCTTGAGGAACTTGAAGTCCTTGTCCTCACGCAGCCCGGCGTGCCCGCTCTCCACCAGGAACTCGTCGATCAGCGTCTGGACGTACACGCGGTCGCGGACGTTCGTGACCTTGTGCCGCTGGTTGGAGATGGACGCCGAGGCCGCCGCCGCGTACGGGTCGATGTACCAGACGTAGACCGGGTCCGGGATGATCGTGAACGCCTTCGCCAGGCAGTAGGCCTGGGCCGAGAACAGCTGGTCCTCGTAGTGGATGCCCTCGGGGAAGCGCAGGTCGTGCCGGTCCAGGAAGGAGCGCGCGTACATCTTGCTGGTCGACAGGTGCTCGAACAGCAGGCGCGGGTCCTTCTCGATGCCCTCGACCGTGCGCTTCTCGGTCACCACGTGCGGCATCCAGGTCGAGCGCTTGCCGTTGTCCACCCGCACGCGGCGGACCGCGCCCATGGTGAAGTCGACCTCGCGCTCGCGGTGCGCGGCGAGCAGCAACTCCACCGCGCGGGGCGGCAGTTCGTCGTCGCTGTCGAGGAACATCAGGTACGGCGCCCGGGCGATCTCGATGGCCCGGTTGCGCGGGGCGCTGCAGCCGCCGCTGTTCTCCGGCAGCCGGAGGTAGCGCACGCGCTCGTCCTGCGCCTCCAGCCGGCGCGCCACGGTGGGCGTGTCGTCGGTGGAGTGGTCGTCGCTGATGATGATCTCGATGTTCGCGTGCGTCTGCGCGCGCAGCGACTCCACGGCCCGGGGCAGGCGCTCCGCGTCGTTGAAGACGATGACCGTGACCGTGACGTCAGGGGTCGTGGTCGTGGTCGTCATGCCGAGGCCTCCTCGGGGGTCGGGGCGGGGGTGCGTTCCTCGATCGGGAGCACCGGGGGCAGGGACTCCTCCGGCTCGCCGAGGAACACCCGGCGTACGACCCGTTCGGCGGCGCGGCCGTCGTCGTACTCACAGAACCGGCGCCGGAACGCGGCCCGTGCCTTGGCCGCGCTCTCGCCGCGCCAGGCGCCGGAGACGAAGATCTCCGTCAGTTCCTCCTGGGTGCGCGCGACCTGGCCGGGGTGTTCTTCCATCAGGTCGAAGTAGACGCCACGGGTGGTCCGGTACGTCTCCCAGTCGTCGGCGTAGACGACGATCGGGCGGTCCAGGTTGGCGTAGTCGAACATGATCGACGAGTAGTCCGTGACCAGCGCGTCGGCGGCCAGGCACAGCTCCTCGACGGGGTCGTAGGAGGAGACGTCGATGATCCGCCCGGAGCGGCGCAGGCCGGTGAGCGGGGAGGCGGCGCCGCCGTAGAAGTAGTGGGCGCGCACCAGCAGGACCGTGTCCTCGCCGAGCCGGTCGGCGAATTCCGCGAGGTCCAGGCGCGGGGTGAAGCCGGCCTCGTAGTCGCGGTGGGTCGGGGCGTACAGCACGGCCTTCTTGCCGGGGGCGATGCCGAGGCGCCGGCGGGCGGCGCGCACGTCCTCGGCCGTGGCCTT
Organism: Streptomyces sp. FXJ1.172; assembly: GCF_001636945.3. Taxonomy (NCBI): domain Bacteria; kingdom Bacillati; phylum Actinomycetota; class Actinomycetes; order Kitasatosporales; family Streptomycetaceae; genus Streptomyces; species Streptomyces sp. FXJ1.172. The sequence continues at coordinate 5,675,384 of NZ_CP119133.2, forward strand.
GTAGAAGACGTCGTTGCGCGGGTAGCCGTAGTCCAGCGAGGTGAAGCGGGCCGGGTAGGCGCGCTCCCACATACGGGTCGAGTGGCTGTTGGCGCTGACGCTGTAGTCCCACTTGTCGATACGGCCCAGCAGGGCGTCGAAGTCCAGGCCCTTGGCGGCGGCCGGGTGCTCCATCTGGTCCAGGCCCATGCGCTTGAGCGGGGTGCCGTGGTGGGTCTGCAGGTGGATGGCGTCCGGGCGCTTGACCACCGCGTTGGGGAAGTTGACGTTGTTCACCAGGTACTTGGCGGTCGCCAGGATCTCCCAGTAGCGGCGGGTGCCGGGGATGACGTAGTCGGTGCCGGGCGGCAGCAGGGCCTCGTTGCTCTTCGACACCACCCACACCGGGTGGATGTGCGGCGCGAGTTCGGCCATCTTGGCGGCGATCGCGGCCGGGTTGCAGGCCACACCGCGCTCCCAGTAGGCGGCGAACACGGCCAGGTGCGGGTTGACCGGGCGGTTCAGCGCGCGCTGGTACTGCTGGTCGCGCAGCTTGGCGCCCAGCTCCTTCTTCCGGGTCCTGACGGCCTTCTTGGCGGCGCGGCGGGTGCGGTTGGCGGCCTGGAACGCGCGGTACTTGGTGTACGCGCCCTCCTCCAGCAGGGCGTGCCGTACGCCCTCCACGCCCGCCGGGCGCTCGTGGTTCTCGGGGCGCCAGCGGACCGCGGCGAGGGAGGCGCGGCGGAAGAACTCGCGGGCGATCGCGTCGGGGAGGTTCTCGCCGGCGAAGGTGCGCACCAGGTCGCGCATCATCAGGTCGTACAGCACCGCGCGGGTGGCGCGGCGGTCCCGGGTGAGCGGGAGCAGCGACTCGTAGCGGTCGATGAGCGCGAAGCGGTCCTCGGGGTCGAGCGGCGGCAGGCTCTCGGGACGCAGCTCGCGGTTCTCGTACGCCGCCTGGTTCAGGCAGGCGACCCGGTCGGCGTGCAGCAGGACGGCGTGGGCGGCGTGCGCCTCGTCGCCGGCGGTGAGCTGCTCCTCGTGGGCCCGCCAGAAGTCGGCGCGCAGCGCGCGGTTGCCGAGGATCGGGGTGAGGCGCAGCAGGTCGGCGGACTCGTTCAGGGCGAAGCCCTCGCGGCCGACGGCGGCGAGCAGACGGCCGTCGCGGGAGGCCCGGGCGGCGGTCTGCCAGGTGGTGACGACGTGGTCGAAGAGGAGCACGTCCACCGGGGCGCCGGTGGCCTCGGCGTCGAGTTCGGCGGTGCGCTCGGCGATCTGGCGCGGGGCGCCGGCCGGCAGGCTGTCCTTGGCGTGCACGAAGTGCAGCCAGCGGCCGGAGGCGCGGGCGGCGCCGGCCGCGCGGGCCGCCGCGTCACCGGTGCCCTCCGGCAGGGGGACGACGATCGTCTCGGGGGCGTGGCCCTCGGCCGTCTCCTGCGCCCAGTCGCCGACCGCGGCGACGACGATCTCGGCGTCGAGGAGGGGATGGGCTTCAACGGAGTCCAGTAGCTCTGTCAGATGCCCCTGTGCGTTCGGTCCGTAGACGATGACGCTGAGTTGGGGCATCGCAGGGGACTCCTTAAAACTATGGGTGTGGCCACTCTTCATAACATATGTTCACTCAGTGGATGAAAGCGATCATGCCACGTGGGGGAAGAGGCGGACCTAGGCAGGAAGACGAACTTCCGTGGGCTGGGGTTTCTTCCCGCGTAACTTTCCGGCCGCCTTCTTACCGTCGTTTCTTGCGATGCGCTTACTGTATCGATCCGGCACAGGGGCCCCGGTCAGGCCGCCTTCTTCTTGTCGCCCTTGTCGCCGGTGAAGGCTTCGTACTCCTTCATGACGTCCTCGGTCGGACCGTCCATGCGCAGCTCGCCGCGCTCCAGCCAGATGGTCCGCTCGCAGGTGTCGCGGATCGACTTGTTGTTGTGGCTGACCAGGAAGACCGTGCCCGCCTTCTCGCGCAGCTCGCGGATCCGGTCCTCGGAGCGCATCTGGAACCTGCGGTCACCGGTGGCGAGGGCCTCGTCGATCAGCAGTACGTCGTGGTCCTTGGCGGCGGCGATGGAGAAGCGCAGACGGGCCGCCATGCCGGAGGAGTACGTTCGCATCGGAAGAGTGATGAAGTCACCCTTCTCGTTGATTCCGGAGAAATCCACAATGTCCTGATAACGCTCCCTGACCTCCTCGCGGGACATGCCCATGGCGAGGCCGCCGAGCCAGACGTTGCGCTCGCCGGTGAGGTCGTTCATCAGGGCCGCGTTGACGCCGAGCAGGGAGGGCTGGCCGTTGGTGTAGATGCGGCCGTTCTCCACCGGGAGCACGCCGGCGATCGCCTTGAGCAGGGTCGACTTGCCGGAGCCGTTGGTGCCGATCAGGCCGACCGCCTCGCCCTTGTAGGCGACGAACGAGACCTTCTTCACGGCGTGCACCCGGCGCACGCCCGCCGCCTTCTCGGTCTGCTTGCGGCGCAGGATGCGGTTGAGGGCGGCGGTGGCGGAGCCGCGGCCGGAACCGGTGCCGTGGACGCGGTACACGATGTCGACGTTGTCGACGACGATGGTGGGGATCTTCTCGCTGCTCGCGAGGCGCTCGCGCCGCTCGCGCATCATGCGCTCGTCGGCGCTCTCCTCGGTGATCTCGGCGATCTCGGTGATCTCGGGGTTCTGGGGGGTCTGCTCAGCCACGGCCGTACTTCTCCTCTGCCTTCCAGAAGTAGATGAAACCACCGATGCCGACGACCAGGGCCCAGCCGATCGCCGTGGGCCACACGTGCGGGGGCAGCTGCTTGGCATGGAAGCTCTTGATCAGGGCGAACCGCATGAGGTCGATGTAGACGGCGGCCGGGTTGGTCTCCAGCAGCGTCGTGACGATGTGCGGCAGGTGGTCCTTCTTGGTGAGGCTGTGGATGCTCCACATCACACCGGACACGTACATCCAGGTGCGCAGCACGAACGGCATCAGCTGGGCGATGTCCGGGGTCTTGGCGCCCATCCGCGCCATGATCAGCGACATCCCCGCGTTGAACACGAACTGCAGGACCAGTGTGGGGATCACCAGCAGCCAGGAGATGGAGATCGGCACGCCCAGGCTGAGCAGGATGACGACCAGCGCGGCCATCGAGAACAGCAGCTGCTGCAGCTGCTGGATGCAGAAGGAGATCGGCAGGGCGGCGCGCGGGAAGTGCAGGGCGCGCACCAGGCCGAGGTTGCCGGAGATCGCCCGGGTGCCGACCTGGATCGAACTCTGCGTGAACGTCCACACGAACACGCCGGTGACCAGGAACGGGATGTAGTCCGGAACGCCCTTCTTGGTGCCGAGCAGCACGCCGAAGATGAAGTAGTAGACCGCCGCGTTCAGCAGCGGGGTCATGACCTGCCAGATCTGGCCGAGCTTCGCCTCGCTGTACTGGGCCGTGAGCTTGGCCGTCGCGAAGGCGGTGATGAAGTGGCGCCGGGCCCACAGCTGACGGACGTATTCGGGCAGGGTGGGTCGGGCACCGCTGACTGTCAGGCCGTGCCGGGCGGCCAGTGCCGCGAGGTCGTCGTCCGGGACCTGGGTAGGGGGCGGTGTGTCGAGGACCTGGCTCACATCCGCTGCTTTCGCTCGGGGGAGGGGGGATGCGCGTCCGGCTGGCCGCCGGGGCGCGTCGGGCCGTCCGTCCGATGTTTCCTTACGTTTCTCTTCACGTTCTCTTACGTCAGGACGGGACCGTATCGTCGCATCGCGAGAGTAGAACCAATCGACGTCGGAACGCAACCGTATCGTCGTCACGGACCTATGCTGTGAGTCATGACGACGAACGCCGACGAGCTCCCGAAGCGTGAACGCCGCAGGGCTCCTGCCGGAGCCGCCGTGCTCCGGCAGGACGTGACCGAGGCCATCCGGGCGGCGGTCTTCGAGGAACTCGCGGCGGTCGGGTACGCCCGGATGTCCATCGAGGGCATCGCGCGCCGCGCGGGCGTCGGCAAGACCGCGGTGTACCGCCGGTGGCGTTCCAAGCTGCACCTGGTCCTGGACGTGGTGTCGGCGATGGCGGTCCTGGGCCTGCCGGTGCCCGACACCGGCTCCCTGGAGGACGACCTGCGCCTGCTGTACGAGGTCACGTCCCGGGCCCTGCGCCATCCGGTGGCCTCGCAGATCATCCCCGACCTCCAGGCCGAGGCGGCCCGCAATCCCGACATCGCCGAGGCCTTCCAGAAGGCCCTGCGGGACGGCCAGGAGGGTGTGGCCAGCAAGATCGTCGCGGCGGCGGAGGCGAGGGGAGAGGTGGGGCCGGGCATCGATCCCGACCTGGCCCTGGACCTGATCTCCGGGCCGCTGTACTGGCGAGCGGTGGTGATCCGGTCGGCCAAGCTGCCGAAGGGATACCTGGCGAATCTGGCCCGGGCCACGGCGGGGGCGCTGAAGGCGCTGTAGGGCGCGTGGCGCGGGGGCTACGCGGCTTTCGGGGTAAGGAGCCTCTCGGTCAGTTCCGTCAGGTCCCGGGCGCGCAGCACCCGCCCGCCGAATCCCGGCAACGGCACATGCAAGGGCCCGGTCCAGCGGGCCGGCAGCGCGCTCACTCCGTACACCGCGCCCGCCAGCGCTCCCGTGACCGCTGCCACCGTGTCCGTGTCGCCGCCGAGGTCGACCGCCGCGCGGACCGCGTCCTCGTACGACCCCGTGGTCCGCAGGGCCCACACCGCCGAGCCCAGGCACGGCCAGACCGCTCCGTTGAACTCGGTGGCCAGGTCCGGGTGCCAGTCACGGGCGAGGACCACGGCGTACCGCTGCCGGTGCGCGGGGTGCAGGGCGGTCAGGGTGTCCGGTACGGCGCCGAGCGGGTCCGCTCCGGTCAGGGCGACCCGGATCAGTTCGTGCAGGGCCGCCGTGCCCTCCCCGGCCGCGGGGTCGCCGTGGGTGAGGGCGGTGAGGCGGCGGGCGGCGGTCATGGTGGATTCGCGGCCCCGGTGGGCGAAGTGGACTGCTGAGGGGGCCGCTCGCATCAGGGCGCCGTTGCCCGCCGCCCGCCCGCTGCTGCGGAAATGGAGGGCCGCGGCCGTGTCCCAGGGGGCGCCGCCGGTCAGGACCGCCTCTGTCTGGAGGCCGATGTCCTTCGGGTCGGCGCCGGCCCACCGCTGGAAGCGGCGGAAGACGTCCGCGGGATCCAGGCCGCCGCGCTCCACCAGGGACTCGGCGGTCAGCACCGCCATCTGGGTGTCGTCCGTCGCCTCGCCCGGGTCCCAGCCGCCGCCCCCGCACATCTCGCCGCCGTGCCCCGGACGCGGGAAACGGGCGGAGAACGCGCCCTCGGGCCCGAACTCGAAGGGGGCTCCGAGGGCGTCGCCCACGGCGGAGCCGAGCACGGCGCCGAGGGCGCGTTCCATGGGGGTCATGCCCGGCGGGCTACGACCGGGCCGCCTCCGGGTGGTGGTGGACCCAGCCCTCCCAGGCCGAGGTGATCATGTCGTGGACGTCGTACTTGGCCTGCCAGCCCAGCTCGGTGCCGATGCGGGTCGCCGAGGCGACGACGCGGGCCGGGTCGCCGGGGCGGCGCGGGGTGACCGTCGGGGGGCGGTCGTAGCCGGTGACCGCGTTGATCCGGTCGATCATCTCGCGGACGGAGACGCCTTCGCCGCGGCCGATGTTCAGGGTCAGATCCGTGCCGGGGGCCGAGCGCAGGGCGCGGGCGACCGTGACGTGGGCCTCGGCCAGGTCGACCACGTGGATGTAGTCGCGTACGCAGGTGCCGTCCGGCGTGGGGTAGTCGTCGCCGAAGATGCGCGGCGGGGCGCCCTCGGTGAGCTTCTCGAAGACCATCGGGATCAGGTTGAAGACCCCGGTGTCGGCGAGTTCGGGAGTGGCCGCGCCCGCCACGTTGAAGTAGCGCAGGGACGCTGTGGACAGGCCCGTCGCCTTGCCCGTCGCGCGGACCAGCCATTCGCCGGCCAGCTTCGTCTCGCCGTACGGGGACAGCGGGACGCAGGGCGTCTCCTCCGTCACCAGGTCGACGTCCGGCATGCCGTAGACGGCCGCCGACGAGGAGAACAGGAAGGACGGGACCTGTGCGGCCGTGACCGCCTCCAGCAGGACCCGCAGGCCCTCCACGTTCTCGCGGTAGTAGTGCAGCGGGAGGTCCACCGACTCGCCGACCTGTTTCTTCGCCGCCAGGTGCACCACCCCGCTGATCTCGTGCTCGGCGAGGGTGCGGGCCACCCGCTCGGCGTCCAGGGTGGAGCCCCGCACCAGCGGGACCTCCGCCGGCACGCGCTCGGCGATGCCCGTGGACAGGTCGTCGTAGACGACCGCGCGCTCGCCCGCCTCGGTCATCGCTCGTACGACGTGTGCCCCGATGTATCCGGCACCGCCGGTGATCAGCCAGGTCATGAGAAGGCCGTCCTCTTGTCAGTTGGCCCGTGGAACCGCTCGGTGGAGCAGCGGGCGTCTTTCAGTGAAGCAGCAGGTGTGAAGCACCCGCGACACGGCATGCGCGCAGCGGGTGCGACGGGTGGCCGGTGGCACGCGCGCGTACCAGTGCCCAACAGGGGCACTAGCGCAGCAGCCGCTTCAGGCGCCTGCGGGCCACCCGCAGGGCCCCGCCCGCGCCGCTCGCCACCCGCAGGGCGAGCGCGCCGGAGTGCGTAGCGTACGGCTGTACCAGGAGCACACCGTGCCGGACGTTCGGGACGGCGCGCCGGAGCAGCCGGCCGGCGCCCGTCAGGGCGTGCGCCGTGACCTCTCGCTCCGTGCCGTCCGCGAAGCGCACGGTCAGGCGCAGGTCCCAGGTGCCCGCGCCGAGCGCGGCCAGGTCGACGGGCACGTCGGCGGACCAGCCGTCCGCGTCCGCGCCGGAGGGGGTGAGCGGGACGGTCGTGCGTTCCCGCGCCCGTTCGTCGTCGCGTGCGCCCCACTCCACGTCCACCTCGCGCGGGCCCGCCTCGGCCACCCTGCCGTACATCTCGTGCAGCGTCAGGCGCAGGCGTGCGGCGCGTGCGCGCAGGCGCAGTTCCGCGTCCACCGCGAGCGGGAGGAGTTCGGTGGGGCGGGTGAGGAACGGCGCCAGGGAGACCTGGGGGAGGTCGGCGGACCAGACGGGGACGCCCTCGGCGTCACGGGCGTACGGCGGCAGCAGACGCGCCGGGCGCGCGGCCAGCTCCCGCAGGCGGGGCAGGTCGCGGGGCTCGGGCGACTCCAGGACGACGCGTGCGAGGACGCGGCCCGGGGCGCCCGGGTTCAGCTCCCAGTCGGCGGCGTCGTAGCGCGTCAGGTACTCCTGGGTGTGCGTCCACCACGCGCGCTGGTAGTGCGCGTCGCGCAATCCCAGCTCGCGCGTGTACATACGCACCTCGTGGTCGAGGAACTTGGCCCGCGCCGCCCGCGCCAGCTCCTTCTGCCCGGCGCCCAGCAGAATCTCGTACGCCAGCGCGCACGCCTGCGTACGCGCCTTCCAGTTGTCGATGCGGTCCCGGTCCAGCGAGAGCGACAGCTGCTCGGCGCTGCGGCGCACGTGCCACACGTACACACGGTCCGGTACGAGCGCCATGCGCGGGTCGGCGGCCAGCACGCGCGAGGTGAAGACGATGTCCTCGTAGAGGAAGCGGCCCTCCGGGAAGCGGATGCCGTGCTCACGCAGGAAGTCCGTGCGGTACAGCTTGTTGACGCAGAGCGTGTCGTGGACCAGGCGGGGGTGCCGGGCGGGGCGGGCGAGGACGGTGTGCTCCGTGTAGAGGGGCGCCTGCCAGGGCTGTTCGCGCCCCGAGGGCAGCTCCCGGCGGACACACAGCCCGGCCGTGACCTCGGCACGCGCCTGCGTCGCCGCCGCCAGCAGCGCGTCCACGGCACCGGGCGGCAGTACGTCGTCGCTGTCCAGGAACATCACGTAAGGCGCCGTCACCGCGTCGATGCCGTCGTTGCGCGGGCTGCCGCAGCCGCCGCTGTTCTCGCTGCGGCGCACCACCCGCAGCCGGGGTTCCCCGGCGGCCAGCCGCTCGAGCAGGTCGGCGCTGCCGTCCGCGGAGCAGTCGTCCACGGCGATGACCTCGGCGACCGCGGGCCCCTGTGCCAGCGCCGAGCGCACGGCATCACCCACATGGCCGACGTCGTTGTAGCCGATGACGACGACGGCGACCTGCGCCGGGCGCGTCGGCTCAGGGTCGCCGGCCGGGTCGGCCGCGCCGGGCACGTCGGCTATGTCTGCCACGCCCGACGCGTCAGGCGTGTCGGGCGTGTGCGGGTCTTGCGGGTCTGGTCGCATGGGGTCCACGGGCCGGGAGCGTAGAAATTTTCGGTAATACCAAGGTAAGGATACGTTAAGGGACGCTTACGGCTTGCCCCGGAAGGCGATCAGGACCGACCAGGGGTTCCACCCTGTGCGCCGTCCTTTCCTCCGGTCGTGCCGCCCGCCACAGCCGGACGAACGACAGCACGGCCGCGCAGGCCAGGAGCCCGTTGCGCGCCAGCATCAGCAGGCAGCCGGTCCAGGTGCCGTCGATCACCTCGCCGTAGGTCATCGGGAACACCACCGTACTCAGCGCGGTCGCCGCCAGGATCAGCACCGCCACCGGCCGCTGGCTGGTGTGCCGTGAGGTCAGGCACACCGCGGCGAGACCGAGCAGCCAGATCATGTACTGCGGGCTGATGACCCGGCTGGTGACCGTGAACAGCAGCACCGCGCTCAGTGCAGCGTCGAACGGGGTGGCCTCGCTCCAGCGCCGCGCCCGTACCCGCCACACCACCAGCAGTGCGGACGAGACCGCTGTCAGCGCCAGGCAGGCCGCGGCGACGGCGTTCACGTGTGGGCCGACCAGTTCGGCGGAGCCGTACTGGTAGCGCTCGTGGCCCGGCCAGCCGGCGTGCCGCGCCAGGTTCAGCGCCGTACCGCCGAGCGACTCGATCTGCACCCCGCGCCCGCCCTGCTGCCGCACGAAGGACAACGGGTTGCGGAACGCCAGGGTGAGCAGCCCCAGCGCGACGGCCCCGGCCGCCGCCGCCCACTTCCACGCCCCGCGCGTCACCGGCCCCCGGGGCATCCCCAGCAGCACCAGCGCCGGCCAGACCTTCACCAGCGTGCCCAGCGCCGCGCACACACCGCCCGCGCGTGGGGAGCGTGCGGTGGCGAGCAGGGAGAGCACGGCCAAGGCGGTGACCTGCACGTCGTAGCGGACGAGCGGGACCTGGAGCAGCAGCGGCAGGCCGCCCGTCCACAGGGCCGCGCCGCGCAGACTGCGCCCCGCGCGCGTGCCCGCGCGGACCAGCGCCGCCGTGACCAGCGCGTCCACGGCCAGCGTCAGCACCACGAACGCCTGGAAGTACGTCAGCCCCGGCACCAGCCCCGGCGCCAGCAGCACCGCGCCCGCGCCCGGCGGGTACTGCCACAGCGTGTCGTGCGCCGGGAAGGCGCCGTGCGCGAGGACGCCGTACCACCGGTGGTACAGGTGCGACACCTCGCGGGCCACCGCGCCCCCGCCCAGCAGCGGGGCGCTGTCGTGGAGGAGGAGCCACAGCATCAGGGCGCGAGTGGCCGGCCAGAGAGCGGTGACGCCGAGGACCCCGCCGGTGTTGACACGGTGACGGTTCATCGCATGGGAGCCTAAGGCGAAAGAAAGGTGCATCCATGCCGATACGCCGTCATGACCGCAAAAGGATTGGTTAATCAGAAAAGATCGGGCGGACCGTGGCGAACGTCGGGCTTCCTGCGACACCCCAGCCGCCGACACCCCAGCCGCCGGCACCCCGAGCCGTCGTCGTACCGGGCGGCGTGGCACCGCCCGGGCCGGTGGACCGCGGGGCGCGACTTCGCCGCCGGGCCGCCGTGTGCGGGCCCGCGCTGGTGATGCTCGCGGTCGGGCTCTGGGGGCTCGACCGGGGCGGGATGTGGCGCGACGAGGCCGTCACCTTCCAGGTCGGGCGCCGCTCGGTGCCGCAGATCTGGCGGCTGCTGCACGGGGTGGACGCCGTGCACGGCCTGTACTACCTCCTCATGCACGCCGTCCTCGCCGTCCACCCCGGCGAGGTCGTCCTGCGGCTGCCATCGGTGTGCGCGGCGGCGGTGACGGCCGCCCTGGTGGCCGCGCTGGGCACCCGGCTGGCCCGGCCGCGCGTCGGGCTGTGGGCCGGCCTGCTCTACGCCGCCGCGCCCATGGCCGGCCACTACGCCCAGGAAGGCCGCTCCTACGCCCTCGTCGCGGCCGGCGCGACCGGCGCCACGCTGCTCTTCGTACGGGCCGTGCGGGGTGGCTCCTGGTGGGCCTACGGCGCCGTCCTCGGCGTCACCTGCTGGCTGCACGAGTTCGCGGTGCTGCTGCTGTGCGCCCACGCGGTGTCGCTGGCGTCGGCCCGGGCCGGGCTGGGAGTCGCCCCGCCCGAGCGAGGCCGGGAGTGGGGGAGGGTATGGCGGGGCTGGGGGTGCGCGGCGGGCTCGGTCCTGCTCGCGCTGCTGCCGATGGTGCTCGTCTCGCGGGGGCAGGCGGCGCAGGTGGCGTGGCTGCGCAGGCCCACGGCGGATACGGCGCAGGAGCTGCTGCGGGTGTTCCTGGGGCCGGGCCGGGCGGTGTACTGGGTGTGTCTGGTGCTGGCCGGGACGGGCCTGGCCGGGCTGTTCGGGCGGCGGGGGGACCTCACGCTCGCCGGGGTGGCCCTGCCGCTGACGGTGGTGCCGCCGGGGGTGCTGATGCTCGCTTCCCAGGTCTCGCCGCTGTTCGACGACCGGTATGTGCTGTACGCGCTGAGCGGGGCGCCGTTGCTGGTGGCCGCGGGGGCCGAGCGGGTGGCGGCCGCGGCCGGCACGCTGAGAGGCCGCGCTCATCCACGGGCCGGGCATCCGCGGTCCCGGCTGTTGTCGGCGCGGTTTCCGCGGCCTGGGTCGCCGCGGGCCCGGTTGCCGCGGCCCAGGCTTCCGCAGTCCCGGCAGCCCCGGCAGCCCCGGCAGCCCCGGCTGCCACGGCCCCGGCTGTTGCCGGCCCGGCACCCTGAGTGCGTTCTCCTGTGGTCCCGTCTCGGCACCCTCGTCGGTGTTCTCGCGATCGCCCTCGCCTTCCTTCACCGGCTCCCCCTCCTCCGGGCGGACCGGGACCCCGCGACACGGCCCGACGATCTCGCCGCCGTTTCCCGGGTCGTCGCGCGGGAGGCCCGGGCCGGGGACCCCGTCGTCTTCCTGCCGGCGAGCGCGCGGAATGCGGCGCTTGCCTATCCGGGGGCGTTCCGGGGGAGTGCGGGACGTGGGGCTCGTGGCGGCCCCGGCCGCGTCGGGGACCTTGTACGGGCGGGAGGCGGGACCTCGTGGGATGCGGCGCAGGCTGGAGCGGCTCGACCGGGTCTGGGCCGTGGCCGACGACGATCTGCTCGCCGGGCGCTGGAGTCCCGGCAGCCGCACCGAGCGGGCCAAACTCGCCGTACTGGCACGGGAGTTCACCGGGCGCGAGACGATCGTGCGGGGCGGGATGACCGTACGGCTCTACGTCCGCGGCCCCGCCGCCCCGCGTCAGTCCCGCTGACCGGCGTCCCGGGCTGCCGCCGTCGCCGCCGCGTCCAGTGCGTCGGTGAGCTGATCGAGGCGTTCGCGCAGGTCGGCGATCTCCGCCGGGTCGAAGCCGGTGGCGCCGACGATGCGGCGGGGCACCTCCAGGGCCCGCTCGCGCAGGGCCGTGCCCTCCTCGGTGAGCCGCACCCACACCGAGCGCTCGTCCTCGGCGCTGCGCTCCCGGCGCACCAGACCGGCCGCTTCCAGCCGCTTGACCAGCGGGGACAGCGTGCCGGAGTCGAGTCGCAGATGTTCACCGAGCTTCTTGACGGGCAGGTCGCCCTGCTCCCACAGCACCAGCATCACCAGGTACTGGGGGTAGGTGAGCCCGAGGTCCTTCAGGACCACGCGGTAGACGCCGTTGAAGGCGCGGGACGCGGCGTGCAGGGAGAAGCAGATCTGGCTGTCCAGGCGGAGCCAGTCCGCGTCGGCGGCTGTGCGGGTCGTGGCGGTCATGCCCCCAGGGTAGCTCTTGCGAGCCATTCGATTGCGCACAACTTAATTGTGTGCTCTACTTGTGGTCGTGAGGCGGTCAGGACAGGGGCCGCCGGACACCGACTTCGTAAAGGGATGGTCTTCATGGACGCGCTCTACACCGCCGTAGCCACTGCCACCCACGGCCGTGACGGTCGTGCCGTCTCCTCCGACGGCAAGATCGACCTCAAGCTGGCCCCGCCGGTGGAGCTGGGCGGCAACGGTGAGGGCACCAACCCCGAGCAGCTCTTCGCCGCCGGTTACGCCGCCTGCTTCGGCAGCGCCCTCGGCCTCGTGGGCCGGCAGGCGAAGGTCGACGTCAGCGACGCGGCCGTGACCGCCGAGGTCGGCATAGGCAAGCAGGGCGAGGGCTTCGGGCTGAAGGTGACGCTGCGCATCGAGCTGCCCGACACCGTGGACCAGGAGACCGGCCGCAAGCTGGTCGAGACCGCCCACCAGGTCTGCCCGTACTCCAACGCCACCCGCGGCAACGTCGAGGTCGACCTCGTCGTCGAGTAACCCGCGCATGTCCGAGGGGGCCGGTGCCACGCCTGCACCGGCCCCCTCGCGCGTACGTCCCCGGGACCGGAGCCGTTCAGCGGCTCTCGGCGACGGGAACGCGACCGGAAGGCCGCGGCACGGTGGCCGACGGGGAGAAGGTGGCCGCCGGCGGCACCGGATTGCGTCGCGCGAGCGGTACCACCGGCGGCCGGTCCGGCTCGCGCAGCACCACATGGCGTACGACCCGTTCGGCCGCGCGCCCGTCGTCGTACGGGCAGAACCGCTCCCGGAACGCCGCCCGCAGCTGCGCCGAGCGCGAGCCGCGCCAGTGGCCGGTCGCGAAGATGTCGATCAGCTCGTCCTCGCTGCGCGCGACCGCGCCCGGCGGGCAGGCCCGCAGATCGAAATAGCAGCCACGGGCCGCCTCGTACGCCTCCCAGTCGGCGGTGTGCACCACGATCGGCCGGTCCAGTCCCGCGTAGTCGAACATCAGCGACGCGTAGTCGGTGAGCAGCGCGTCCGAGGCCAGACAGAGGTCCTGCACGCGCGGACGGCCGCGGACGTCGATGATCCGGCCGCCCCCGGCATCCGGGTCGTACGGCGTACGGGCCAGGAGCACGAAGCGCGGGCCGAGGCGGCGCGCGATCCGCGCCAGGTCCAGCAGCGGGCGCTGGGTGCGCAGATGGTCGCGGGGGGCCGGTGCGTACAGGATCGCGACCGCGCCGTGCGGGATGCCCAGCGACTCGCGCAGCCGGACCACGTCCGCCGAGGTCGCCCGCTGGAAGACGTCGTTGCGCGGGGCGCCGTACTCCAGCGTGGTGTAGCGGCCGGGCAGGACCCGCTCCCCGACGAGCGTGGAGTGCCGGTTGGCGGACAGGACGTGGTCCCACCGGTCGACGTCCCGCAGCAGCTCGGCGAAGTCGGTGTCCCGGGCCGCCGCCGGGCGCTGGAGCAGGTCCAGGCCCATGTGCCCGAGCGGGGTGCCCTGCCGGGTCTGGAGCAGCACCTGCCCGGGCCGTTTGCGCAGCCGCCGGTCCAGGGCGCCGTCGGTGACCAGGTACGCGGAGCGGGCCAGCGCCGTCCAGTAGGCGGCGGTCCCGGGGCGGATGCCGCGCGGACCGGACGGGAGCGCGGGTCCGTGCCCGGGGCGGGCGATCCATGCGGTCCGGATGTGCGGGGCGAGGGCACGGAACGCCTCCTCCAGCGCGCCCGGATCACCGCCGCCCGTTTCGGAGGCGAACACCGCCCGGTCGGCGCGCACGGGCAGCCGCAGCTGGATCCGGTAGTGCAGCCGCAGCACGCCGGCGTGCACGGCACGGGCGGGCTTCACCATCGCCTTCAGCGTGCGCCGGCGCACGGCCGAGGCCAGCCGGAGCGCGAGGAAGGTGCGGTGCAGGCCGAAGCGGATCAGGACGCTGCGTCGCCGCATCCGGACGCCCGGGACCCGGTAGCGGCGGTAGTGGGCGCGGGCCCGGCGCAGGAACTCGGCGTGGCTGCCGCGCGGCAGCCGGCCCCGCCTGGTGAACACCGTCGCGTAGTGGTCGATCATGCGGCGGAACAACGCCGGCCGCCACCGCGCCAGTTCGGGCCGCCCGGCGAGGTAGGCGAACACCCGGTCGTACTGTTCGAACAGGTCGAAGTGGCTGCGGCTGGTGGTGGACAGGATGTTGCCCTGCCTGCGCTGCCGGTAGCCCACGCACACCCGGTCCAGGGTCGCGATCGACTCCGCCGTCATCAGCACCGGGAACGTCCAGGGCGTGTCCTCGTAGTAGCCCGGCGGGAAGGTGAAGCCGTGCTCCGCGACGAACTCCCGCCGACAGGCCTTGTTCCAGGCCACCATCAGCACCCGCAGCAGCTCCGGCCGGTCCTCGAGACGGAACGGCGCCGGGCCCCGCTCGGTGAGCAGGCCGGCGAGGTCGTTGCGCACCGTGCGGCCGTCCCAGTACGTGCGCGCGTAGTCGTACACCAGGACGTCCGGCTCCCCGGTCTCCTCGATCCGGTCCGCGATCGCCCTGAGCGCGCCCGGGGCGAGGGTGTCGTCGCCGTCCAGGAAGATCAGGTAGTCGCCGCTCGCCTCGGCCGTCCCCGCGTTCCGGGCGCCGCCGAGTCCCTGGTTGCGGGCCAGGTGGACGGCCTTCACGCGCGCGTCCCCGGCCGCGTACTCGTCGATGATTGCGCCGCAGGCGTCCGGTGAGCAGTCGTCCACGGCGATCAGTTCCAGATCGGGACACGACTGCGCGAGCACCGAGTCCAGGCACTCGGAGAGATACGCCTGGACCTGGTACGCGGGGACAATGACACTGAACCTGGGCACGGGACATCCAAGGGTCGGCGGTCGGCGCGGGGCTGTGACCGGGAACGGCCGTTGGAGTGAATTGGTTACGCCCCGTGTACGGCAAGTGGGGGACGCTCGGTGAACGCCAGGGGGCGGGCCGTTGAAGACCCGCCCCCGGCCCCGTGCCACGGGTGACTACTTGACCGCGCCCGCCATCACGCCGGACACGAACTGCCGCTGGAACGCGAAGAACACGGCCAGCGGGATCACCATGGAGACGAACGCGCCGGGCGCCAGCACGTCGATGTTGTTGCCGAACTGCCGTACCTGTGTCTGCAGCGCGACCGTGATCGGCTGGGTGCCCGACTTGGTGAACACCAGGGCGACCAGCATGTCGTTCCACACCCACAGGAACTGGAAGATGCCGAGGCTCGCGATCGCCGGCCCGCCGAGCGGCATCACCACCCGTGCGAACAGCCGCAGTTCACCGGCGCCGTCGAGGCGGGCCGCCTCGAGGAGTTCCCTCGGGATCTCGGCGAAGAAGTTCCGCAGCAGGAACACCGCGAACGGCAGGCCGAAGCCGGTGTGGAACAGGATCACCCCGAAGATCGTCCCGAACAGGCCGATCCTGCCGAACAGTTCGGCGATCGGGATCAGCGCCACCTGCACCGGCACCACCAGCAGGCTCACCACGCCCAGGAACCACCAGTCCCGGCCCGGGAACTCCATCCACGCGAACGCGTAGCCCGCGAGGGAGCCCACCACGACGACCAGGACGGTCGCCGGGACCGTGATCAGCACGGTGTTCCACAGGGAGTGGGTGATGTCGCCGTTCTCCAGCAGCTTGCGGTAGCTGTGGAAGGTCAGCTGGGACGGCTTGGAGAACACCGTCCACCAGCCGCTCGCGCTCATGTCCTCGGGCGCGCGCAGCGAGGAGACGAGCAGGCCGATGGTCGGCACCAGCCAGAACAGGCCGACGACGATCAGGAACACCCGGACCAGACCGCCGCCCAGCTTCCCGGCGATGCGCGAGCCGAGCGGCTGCCGGGCCCTCACCACCGTGGCGGCCGGGGCCGGCTTCCCGACACTTCCGGCGGTCGCCGTCATCGCCTGACCTCCCGCCTCAGCCGGCGAACGTTGAACAGCATCACCGGGATGACCAGCACCAGCAGCAGTACCGCGATCGCGCTCGCGATGCCCGGCTGGTCCTCCGCGAAGCCCTTGCGGTACAGCTCCAGGGCGAGCACGTTCGCGTCGGCCTGGGAGGAGCCCGGGGCGATGATGTAGACGAGGTCGAACACCTTCAGCACGTTGATCATCAGGGTGACGGTGACGACCGCGAGGACCGGTGCGAGCAGCGGCACGGTGATCTTGCGGAACACCTGCCACTCGGTGGCGCCGTCCACCCGCGCGGCCTCCAGCAGCTCCCGGGGCACGCCCGCGAGCCCGGCCGCGATCAGCACCATCGCGAAGCCCGCCCACATCCACACGTACGACCCGATGATCGCCGGGGTGACCAGCGCCGGGCCGAGCCATTCGACCCCGTTGTACGGCTCCCTGAAGTTGCTCGCCGGCAGCCGCAGCCTGGCCCCGTCGGCGGACGCGGGCAGGGTGAAGGTGCCGTCGCCGGCCGCCTTCGTGGAGGCGACCACCTTGCCGTCCTTCACCGCCTCGATCCGCATCCCGGCATACCCCAGCTCGGACGGGTCGGGCCGGCCGAGCCGTCCGACACCCTTGCCGCGGGTGAAGTCCTGCCAGGTGGTGCCGGTGATCCTCGTCGGATCCGGCTTCGCGGCCACGGCCTTCTTCGCGCCGTCCGGCATCTGGTCGGGTGCGACGCCGACGAGGGGGAGCATGACCGGCTGCCCGGCGTGGACCGTGGCCGACGTGATGAACCCGCCGTGGTCGGGTTCCAGCGGCGACTCGCGGCCCGGGTGGGCCTTCGGGAACGCCGAGGACTGGGCGAAGGTGTCGTGCACGCCCACCCACACCGCGTTCGCGACGCCCTTGTGCGGATCCTGGTCGTACACCAGCCGGAAGATGATCCCGGCCGCCAGCATCGAGATCGCCATCGGCATGAAGACGACCAGCTTGAACGCCGTCCCCCAGCGCACCCTTTCGGTCAGCACCGCGAAGACCAGACCGAGCGCGGTGGAGACCGTGGGCGCGAACACCACCCAGATGACGTTGTTCTTGAAAGCGGTGCGGATGCTGTCGTCGGTGAAGAGGGCCTTGTAGTTGCCGACACCGGCGAAGCCGTGGCCGGAAGCGCCCACGAAACTGCGCACCAGCGAGTACCCGATCGGGTAGACCACGAGCGCGCCCAGCAGCACCAGGGCGGGCAGCAGGAACAGCGCTGCCACGGCCTTGCGGGTGCCGGTCACGCTCTGACGGCTCTTGCGACCGCGGGGCGCGGCGGGACCCGGTGGGGCCCCGGCCGCCGCTGCCGACGCCATCGCCGGGTCAGCTCCCGCTTCCGTACGCCGCCGCCGCGTCCTTCTCCAGCTTCGCCTGGGTGCCCGCCACGTCCGTCGGGTTCTTCAGGAAGTCCTGGAGGTCCTGCCACTCACCCTTGCCCGGGGTGCCGCCGAAGGCCTGCGGGGCCTGGTCGGACATGTCGAAGCGGAAGTCGTCGCCGGACGCGATCAGCGCCTTGGCGATCTTCTGCTGCACCGGGTTCGGGTACGCCGAGACCGGCACGTTCCTGTTCGGCGAGAGATAACCGCCGAGCTTCGCCTGGATCGTCGCCGCGTCCGGGGAGGCGAGGAAGGTGACCAGGGCCTGCGCCGCCTTGGAGTCCTTCAGGACCACCGCGGCGTCCCCGCCGGTGACCACCGGCGCGGTGGACCCGACGGCCGGGAACGGGAACACCTTCGCGTCCGTGCCCACCTTCGCCTTGGTCTCACCGATGTTGACCTGCACGAAGTCGGCCTCGTAGACCATCGCGGACTTCGGCTGGTCGCCGCCGGTGAAGGTCTGGGTGACCGAGGCCGGGAACTCCGTCTGCAGCGCGCCGCTCTGGCCGCCCGCCAGGTACTCCTTCTTGCCCCAGATCTGCGCGAGCGTCGTCAGCGCCTGCTTGACCGAGGGATCCGTCCACTTGATCTTGTGCTGGGCGAGCTGGTCGTACTTCTGCGGGCCGGCCTGGGACAGGTAGACGTTCTCGAACCAGTCCGTCAGCGTCCAGCCGTCCGCACCGGCCACCGAGAACGGCGTGACACCGGAGTCGTACACCGCCTGCGCGGTGGCCAGCAGGTCCTTCCAGGTCTTCGGCTCCTTGGCGTTCGCGTTCTCGAAGACCTTGGCGTTGTACCAGACCAGCGACTTGTTGGCGGCCTTGTAGTAGACGCCGTACTGCTTGCCGCCGACCTTGCCGATGTCCTGCCAGCCCTGCGAGTAGTTCTTCTGCAGTTCCTTCAGGGCGTCCGGGCCGAGCGGCTTGGCCCAGTTGTGCTGCACGGCCTGTTTGATGGCGCCGGGCTGCGGCAGCATCGCCACGTCCGGCGGCTGGCCGCCCGCGATCTTCGAACCGAGGAAGTTGATGATCGGGTCCTGCGCGGGCACGAAGGTCACCGTCGCGCCGGTGCGCTGCTCGAACTCGGCGAGGACCTTCTTGAAGTTGGCCTGCTCGGCGCCGGTCCAGACGGCGGCCACCTCCAGATGGGCGCCGTTCAGCTTCGGCAGGGTGACGGTGGAGCCGCTGGGGGCCTGAGTGCTGCCGCTCGTCTTGGTGCCGTCGTTGTTGTTGCCGTTGTTGCCGTTGCCGCCGCTGGAGCATGCCGAGAGCGCGAGGGCCCCCGCGAGCAGCGTGGCGAGTGTGGTGACGGTCCTGCGTGTCCGGATGGTGTCGCTCTGGCTGCGCATCACTTCCCCGTTCGTCGTTCGTCGCTGAACGTCAAGAAGACTGTCCCATGCGGTCCGGTGTACGCGGGCCGCACGAGGCGGGCAAGAGCGCCTGCCGTGTCAACCGGCCCATCGTGACCGGCTCGTGACCAGGGGTGTATGCGCGTCTCTCCGGCTGTCCCCGGCTGCCCCCGACCGGCCTCGGCGGTGATCGGCGGTGATCGGCGGTGTTCGGCTACAGCAGGGACGGCACCTCGGCCGCCGACACCTCGCGAGCCGCCCGCTCCACGGCGCTCGCCAGCAGGGCCAGGTCGGTGGGGCCGTTGCCCAGCTCCCGCACGGGCCGGCGGGCCGGCGGGTCGCCCATGCGCTGCCAGTCCAGCGGCACGACCGTGGGCCGCTGGGTCGCCGTACGCGGGATACGGCCCGTCACCCGGCCGGCCTGGAAGCCGACGGTCCGCCCGTCCTCGTACGCCAGCTGCCCGCGCCCCGGCGCCGGCTCGTCCGGTCCCTCCTGCGGGGCGTCGAGCAGGACCCGCAGGGCCGCCCTCCGCGCGGGCTCGGTCTGCGCCGTACGGCCCCCCGTCCCGGACCCCGCCACCAGGTGCACCCCGAGCCGCTCGCCCTCCCGGGCCACCGCCTCCAGCGCCCGCATCACCGACCCGGCGGCGGGCCGGCCCGGCGAGCCCAGCGCGGGCGAGACCAGCGCGTCCAGATCGTCCACGACCACCACGAGCCGCGGCAACGGCGGGACCGCCTCGGCCTGCCGGCGAGCGGCCGCCCCCGGACGCAGCCGCAGGGTGGTGCTGGGTGGCGCCTCTATGTCCCCGGAGCCGGAGGTGCGCTGCGCGACGATCCGGCCCGGCACCGCACGCCCCGCGTGCCACTCGGCGAAGTCCGCCCGGCCCAGCAGCTCCGCGCGCCGCTTCAGCTCGGCGGCCAGCGACTGCGCGAACTCCCGCATCCGTACCGGGTCGTTGGCGATGAGGTGGGTGGTGACATGCGGTATGTCGGTGCACACCCGCAGTCCTTCGCCGTGACCGGCGCCGGTCCCGACCCCGTCCCGGCCGTCTATCAGCACCATGCCCAGCCGGTCCGGCCGCTCGGCGGCGGCCAGCGAGGCCACCACGGCCCGCAACAGCTCCGTACGGCCGCTGCCGGCCGGCCCCTCGATCAGCAGATGCGGTCCGTCGGCCACCAGGTCGGCGGTGAGCGGCCCGCGCGGTCCGGCACCGAGCACCGCCCGCGCCCGCCCGCCCAGGGCCTGGGTGTCGTCCGCGGCGTCCGCCCAGCGCGCCATCAGCGACGCCGGGGTGGCCCGGGCCAGCCCCAGCTCGTCCAGCAGGCGTGCCGACCGGGGCAGCGGCGTGGCCACGCGCGTGTGCCGCTCGGCGACCGGGCCGTCCGGACGCAGCGGCGCCAGCGCCCGCGCGAACCGCTCCGCCCAGGCGACGGACACGGCGTCCACGGCGGCGAGGGCACCGGGACCCACGGGCCCGCCCGGCGCCACCCGCATCAGGTGCAGCGCGGTCGCGACGTCCCCGCCGAGCAGCGCCGCGGCACCGCAGTGCCGGAACGTCGGCGTCACCGCGCACGCGGCCTCGTACGCCGCCGCCGCGGGGGAGGCGGGCGAGGCGGGCTCGGTCTCGGCGAGACACACCAGGTGGACCCCGGCCCGCGGACCGGCCACGGCCAGGCGCGCGAGGGCGTCCCGCAACGCGGCTCCGCCGGGGTCGCCGTCCACGACGACGACGGTGTAGGGCCCTGGGAAGCCTCCCCTCCCGGCGACGTCCGCACCGTCCTTGGCCCAGGAGGGGCGCCGGGCGGGGGCGGCCCCGGCGGGGGAGAGGGCGGCGGGGTACGCGCCGGGGCCGGAGGCGGCCGGGGTGCCGGGGGCGGGTGCGCGGGTGCCGGAGGCCGTGGGATGCGCGGGCATGCCGGGTGAGGCGGACAGCGGGCCGTGGGCGGGGGTCCCGGGCACGGGGCGGCCGACCGCCGGGTCGTGGGCCGCCGAGGGGGAGCCGTGGGCGAAGCCGCCCGGTGCGTCCGAGGGCGATCCGGACGTGGGAAGGCCCGGTGCGGTTGGCGCGGGGTCCCGCTGCGGGGCTGCAGGCGTGCCGGAGGCGGCGGGCCGGCCCGCGGCGCCGGGTGCCGCGGGAGGGTGCGGGGAGGCGCTCTGCGCGGGCGGGCCCGAGAGCGGGGTCTGGGCGTGGCCGCCCGGGAAGGAACCGGGTGCGGCCGCGGTGGACGCACCGGGCGCGGTGGCGCCGGGCGCCGTACCGGGCGTCGGGGTGCGGGTGCCGGCGGGGTGGGTGCCGGTGGGGTGGGCCGCGCTTCTGTCCGCCGCGGCGTGGTCGTCCACCCGGCGCAGCAGCTCCTCCGTGCGGGCCGCCGCCTGTTCGCGGTCGTAGGCCAGCAGCAGGCGGCAGTCCTGGCCGTGGCCCGGCCGGACGTGCGGGAGCCAGCCCAGCCAGGACCACTCGGCCGTGCGCTCCTCCACCGGACGGGAGCGGTCGGCACTGATCAGCACGATCTCCAGCAGGTCGGGGGAGTGCACCGCGGCGAGCTGGGCCAGCACCGCGCGGGCCAGCCCGGACAGCCGGGGGCGCGGCCCGGCCAGGCCCAGTGACCCCGCCTCGCGCAGCGCCGCCGTCACCGGCACGGCGGGCAGCAGGCCCGAGCCGTCCGGCGCGCTCCGGTCCGCCGTGCCGAGCCGCACGGTCAGCGCCTCCGGGTGTCCCGGCCCGCGCTCCCACAGCCGGGGCCCGGGGCCCAGCGCCGTCAGCAGCAGCGCGGCGGGATCCGGCCAGGTCTCCGGCTGCCGCGCACCGGCCGCCGGGGTGGCACCGGGGGAGTGGGCGGCCGCCGCGGTGTCGTACGCCTCCTCGCCGCCCGGCTGCTCGGTGCGTCCGCCGGCCAGCCGGCGCGCCCACTTGCCGAGCCCGCGCCGCCGCGTGCCGTGCGGGGCGTCGGTGCCGCGCAGGGGTGTGTTCTTACGGCCACCGCCCGGCGGCTGCTCGCCCGGTCCGCCGACGCCGAAGCGCCCCGCGTGCGTGTCATTGCCGAAGGCGGCACCGGGCCCGTTCTCGATCCGGGGCGCTCCGCCCTGCCCGGGCACCGCACCGGTCCCGGCACGCTGATGCTCCACCGCCTCGCCGCCGGAGGGCCCCCGGCCGGCGGGGTCCTCACCGCGGTGCACCGGATCCACGGACGCGCGATCCCCCGCGGCCACGGACGCCGAGCCGCCGCCGCGACGCTCGCCCGCACCCGCGGACGGAGCCCCGCCTGCGGAGGCACGGTGCGCACCCGGCGACGAAACCCGCGCGGACGGTGCGGGCGGCAGACCCGGTCCGGCCGGAGGCCGGTCGGCGGGGCCGTCCCCCAGGGTGACCCGGACGCACCCCTCCCCGTCGGCGACCGTAGGCACCCGCGCCCCGGGCCCCCCGGACGGAGCAACCCGCAGCGCCGACTCCCCGATCCGCAGCAAGCCCCCGGCGGGGAAGCGCACGGGCTGCTCGCCCACCCGTACCCCGTCGAGCGCCGTGCCGTTCGTGGAGCCGAGGTCGGCGACCGAGACATGGCCGCCGGCGTCGACCGTGACCGCGCAGTGCAGGCGGGAGACGTCGGGGTCGTCCAGCGGCACGTCCGCGTCGGCGGAGCGGCCCACGCTGATCCGGCCGCCGTGCAGCAGATGGACGCCGCCCGCGTCCGGCCCCGCCACGACGTGCAGCTGGGCCGGCGCGTCGTCCAGCTCGGGGTGCGGCTCGGGGGCCGCCGGGGCGCCCAGGGACAGCACGGCGCCGTCGACCAGCGGAGGCTCGCCCAGGGTGCAGCGGCGCGGGTCCAGACGGTCGGTGCCGGCGTACAGCACCACGGGGGAGCCGGAGGCGTCGCGGCCCGCGCCGCTCTCCCCGGTGACCGCCCCGGCCAGCGCGGAGGCGACCGCGGCCAGGTCCGTGCCCGTGGGCGCCGTGACCAGCACGTCGCGGCTCGCGGCGCGGCCCCGCTGCGGGGACGGGCCCAGCGGGTCTACGACGGTCAGCCGGATCTGCATCCCCACCCCAACACGAGCACGTCGGCCAGTACTGGAAGGCATCCTCGCACCTGCCACTGACAGCGTGCCCGGCACCCGGTAACAAGTGATCTTGATTGGTCGGCTCTGCCCCCAAAAGTGCCTGACCAGTGGTCCACCGGCGATCAGTTGAGATCGGTCACGTCCGGTCCCGGCAACCAGCGGACCGGGAAGCGCGTCTTCCCGTCGAACACCTGGCGCCCCGAGGGCGGCACTACAGTGGGTCGGAACAACCGGGACGACAACCGGAATGCAGCCAAGCAAGCATCAGCAAGCAGCAGGGAGCGCGTGACGTGCGGCCAGTCGGCAGCAAGTACCTGCTTGAGGAGCCGCTCGGACGCGGCGCCACAGGCACCGTCTGGCGTGCCCGCCAGCGCGAGACCGCGGGCGCCGAGGCGGCCGTGGCCGGTCAGCCCGGCGAGACGGTCGCGATCAAGGTCCTGAAGGAGGAGCTGGCGAGCGATCCGGACATCGTGATGCGCTTCCTGCGCGAGCGCTCCGTCCTGCTCCGGCTCACCCACCCGAATGTCGTCCGGGTCCGCGACCTGGTCGTCGAGGGCGATCTGCTGGCGCTGGTCATGGACCTCGTCGACGGCCCCGACCTGCACCGCTACCTGCGCGAGAACGGCCCGCTCAGCCCGGTCGCCGCCGCGCTGATGACGGCCCAGATCGCCGACGCGCTCGCCGCCAGCCACGCCGACGGCGTCGTGCACCGCGACCTGAAGCCCGCCAACGTGCTGCTCGCGCAGAACGCCGGCCAGATGCACCCGATGCTGACCGACTTCGGCATCGCCCGCCTCGCCGACTCCCCGGGCCTGACCCGCACCCAGGAATTCGTCGGCACGCCCGCGTACGTGGCACCGGAGTCCGCCGAGGGCCGCCCGCAGACCTCCGCCGTCGACATCTACGGCGCCGGCATCCTGCTGTACGAGCTGGTCACCGGCCGTCCGCCGTTCGCCGGCAGCACCGCCCTGGAGGTGCTGCACCAGCACCTGAGCGCCGAACCGCGCCGCCCCTCCACCGTCCCGGACCCGCTGTGGACGGTGATAGAGCGCTGCCTGCGCAAGAGCCCCGAGGAGCGGCCCAGCGCCGAGAACCTCGCGCGCGGCCTGCGCGTCGTCGCCGAGGGCATCGGCGTGCACGCGAACGCCGCGCAGATCGCCGCCGCCGAGGGCGTGGGCGCGCTGCTCGCCCCCGACCCGGCGCCGACCGCCGTACCGGGCGTGCCCGGCGCCGCCGACCCCACCCAGGTGCTGCCGAACACCGGCCCCCAGGGCGCGTACGACCCGAACGCCGCGACCAGCGCGCTGCCCCACACCGGCGGCCCGGCCGGCGCCGCCGACCCCACCGCCGTCCTGCCGAACACGGGCGCGGCGGACCCCACCGCGGTGCTGCCGAACACCGGCCCCCAGGGGCAGCAGCCCGACCAGCCGCACCCCTGGCAGACCCAGCTGCGCGCCGCCCGCGACCGCAACGAGCAGACGCAGGTCCAGTACCTGGCCCCGGAGGACGACCCGCTGCGCCACCGGCCCCAGCGCCAGGTCGCCCGCCCCCAGCAGCAGCCGCGCCAGGCCCCGCAGGCCCGCCCGCAGCAGCCGCGCGGCCGGCAGCAGGGGTACCAGCAGGGGTACGGCTATGCGCCGCAGCAGCAGCCCCAGCAGTACGCCCCGCCGCAGCCGCAGCGCCCCGCGCGCGAGCCGCGTGAACCGCGCCGGCGCAGCGCCAACCCGATGAGGATCCCCGGACTCGGCTGTCTGAAGGGCTGCCTGTTCACGATCGTCATCCTGATCGTGGCCAGCTGGCTGATCTACGAGCTGACTCCCGTGCACACCTGGATCGGCCAGGGCCGGAGCTACTGGCACGAGGTGACCCACTGGGTCAGCCAGACGAGCAAGTGGATCAAGGATCTGGGCGGCTCCTCGGGCGGCGGCAACTGAGCGGCAGCCGGGCGACAGCCGAGCGGCGGCCGGGCGGTGCGTACTCGCGGTAACTGATCGCGAGTTTGCGGATTTGTCGACATCTGACGGGTGATTTCCGTCTCCGCGGTGAAGGTTGGCTCCTCGTACGCGTAGTTTTAGCGACAACACGCGTCTGTAGGAGCAGTCTTGGCACGGAAGATCGGCAGCCGGTACACCGCGAACCAGATCCTGGGGCGGGGCAGCGCCGGCACGGTGTGGCTGGGCGAGGGACCGGACGGGCCCGTCGCCATCAAGATGCTGCGCGAGGACCTCGCCTCCGACCAGGAACTCGTCGGACGCTTCGTCCAGGAGCGCACCGCGCTGCTCGGCCTGGAGCACCCGCGCATCGTCACCGTGCGCGACCTCGTCGTCGACGGCAACGACCTGGCCCTGGTGATGGACCTCGTGCGCGGCACCGACCTGCGCACTCGGCTGGAGCGCGAGCGGCGGCTCGCCCCCGAGGCGGCCGTGGCGATCGTCGCCGACATCGCCGACGCGCTGGCGGCGGCCCACGCGGCCGGGGTCGTCCACCGGGACGTCAAGCCCGAGAACGTGCTGCTGGACATGCAGGGCCCGCTCGGCCCCGGCGGCTCCCACCCGGCGCTGCTCACCGACTTCGGCGTCGCCAAGCTGATCGACTCGCCGAAGCGGACGAAGGCCACGAAGATCATCGGCACCCCGGACTACCTGGCCCCGGAGATCGTCGAGGGCCTGCCGCCGCGCGCGTCCGTCGACATCTACGCCCTCGCGACCGTCCTGTACGAGCTGCTGGCCGGCTTCACCCCCTTCGGCGGCGGCCACCCCGGCGCGGTCCTGCGCCGGCACGTCACCGAGACCGTCGTACCGCTGCCCGGCATCCCGGAGGAGCTGTGGCAGCTGATCGTGCAGTGCCTGGCCAAGGGGCCCGCCTCCCGGCTGCGGGCCTCGGAGCTGGCGGCACGGCTGCGCGAGCAGCTGCCGATGCTGGCCGGGATGCCCCCGCTGGACGTGGACGAGCCCGACCAGAACGAGGAGCCGGCGGCGCAGGAGCCGGCCCCGTCGGCTCCGGCCGGCGGCGAGCCGGTACGGCGGCGGGGCGCGGTGTCGCTGGTGCCGGGCGCCAAGCCGGACTCCAACCGGGACACGCACACCTCGATGCGGGTGCCGGGGCCGGACGAGCTGGCGGGGGGCGCCCACGGGACCGCCCGCGCTCCCCGGGCCGCCGGTGCGCCCCGGCCGGGCTCGGCCCGCCACAAGGCGGCGCTGCGGCGGCGCCGGATCACGCTCGGCGTGGCAGGGGCGGTCCTGGCGGCCGTCGTGGGGGTCGGCGCGTGGCTGGCCTCTTCCGGCGGGGACGACCGGCCGGCGCAGGACACCCACAGCACGTCGACGCCCTGAGACGCACGGCCCGGGCTCCTTGCCACAGCCGTTACGCTGGATGCGTGGCAGTCGTCGATGTATCCGAAGAGCTGAAGTCCCTCTCCTCGACCATGGAGTCGATCGAGGCCGTCCTGGACCTCGACAGGCTGAGGGCAGATATCGCCGTGCTCGAGGAGCAGGCGGCCGCGCCGTCCCTGTGGGACAACCCGGACGAGGCGCAGAAGATCACGAGCAAGCTCTCCCACCTCCAGGCCGAGGTCCGGAAGGCGGAGGGGCTGCGCGGCCGGATCGACGATCTCGCCGTCCTCTTCGAGATGGCCGAGGAGGAGGACGACCCCGACACCCGCGCCGAGGCCGAGTCCGAGCTGGTCGCGGTGAAGAAGGCGCTGGACGAGATGGAGGTGCGCACCCTCCTGTCCGGCGAGTACGACTCCCGTGAGGCGCTGGTCAACATCCGCGCCGAGGCCGGCGGTGTCGACGCCGCCGACTTCGCCGAGAAGCTGCAGCGCATGTACCTGCGCTGGGCCGAGCAGCGCGGCTACAAGACCGAGCTGATCGAGACGTCGTACGCCGAAGAGGCCGGCATCAAGTCGACCACCTTCTCCGTGCAGGCGCCGTACGCCTACGGCACCCTCTCCGTCGAGCAGGGCACGCACCGGCTCGTCCGGATCTCGCCCTACGACAACCAGGGGCGCCGCCAGACCTCCTTCGCCGGTGTCGAGGTCCTCCCCGTCGTCGAGCAGTCCGACCACGTCGAGATCGACGAGAGCGAGCTGCGGATCGACGTCTACCGCTCCTCCGGTCCCGGCGGCCAGGGCGTCAACACGACCGACTCCGCCGTGCGCATCACGCACCTGCCGACCGGCATCGTGGTCTCCTGCCAGAACGAGCGCTCGCAGATCCAGAACAAGGCCACGGCGATGAACGTCCTCCAGGCCAAGCTGCTCGAGCGGCGCCGCCAGGAGGAGCAGGCCAAGATGGACGCCCTCAAGGGTGACGGCGGCAACTCCTGGGGCAACCAGATGCGTTCGTACGTCCTGCACCCGTACCAGATGGTCAAGGACCTGCGCACCGAGTTCGAGGTCGGCAATCCGGAGGCCGTGTTCAACGGCGAGATCGACGGGTTCCTCGAGGCCGGTATTCGCTGGCGCAAGCAGCAGGAGAAGTAACTTTGTCGACATGACAACTGCCGCCCGCGAGGCGGCAGTTGTCTTTATGTCTGGGTTTTACATCACAATTACAGGCTTCAACTCGCCGTAAACGCCCATGCAATGGACATTGCGCCCGCAATGGCCTTGACGTTGCTTTGAAGAATGGGAAGAGTTGCACGCGGCATGCGTACTTGCGGGGCGCATGTGAACCGGGGGAATGAGTTGACGCGCTTCGTCACCGGCTGCCTCCCGTCGATCACGGCAACGCCCCACGCGCCGCCTCATTGACGAACAGCTACTGGGGGTAGCAACCATATGACGAAGAAGACGCGGATCCGGGTCGCGCGGATAGCCGCGGGCGCCGTGATCGCGGCCGGTGCGTCACTGACCGCCGCCGGCGCGGCCTCCGCCGCCGGACTCGACGTCCAGGCCGGTCCGATCAGCCTGGGCGTGCACACGGACGCGGGGAACGACGACGGCGGCACCGATGGCGGCTGCCCGGTCGCCGTCTGCACCGACGGCGGCACCACGGACGGCGGCACCACCGGCGGTAGCACCGGTGGCACCACTGACGGTGGCACGACCGACGGCGGTACCACCACCGGCGGTACGACCACCGGCGGTACGACCGACGGCGGCACCACTGACGGCGGCACGACCACCGGTGGCATCGGCGGCATCGGCGGCACCGTCTCGATCGGCGGCACGACCGACGGCGGTACCACCACGGACGGTGGCACGACCACCGGCGGCACCACGACCGGTGGCACTACGACCGGTGGCACGACCACCGGTGGTACCACCACCGGCGGCACCACGACCGGCGGCTCCACCACCGGCGGCTCCACCACCGGCGGCTCCACCACCGGCGGCTCCACCACCGGTGGCACCAGCAGCACCGGTGGCACCGGCTCCACCGGCGGCTCCGGCAGCACGGGCGGCTCCGGCAACTCCGGCGGCTCGGGCACGTCCGGTGGCAGCTCCACCGGCGGCTCCAGCACCTCGGGCGGCTCCGGCAGCACCGGCGGTTCGAGCAGCACCGGCGGCAACAACGACAACCCGCAGGGCGGCAGCGGCAAGGCCACCCAGGACGCGGGCTCCTCGACGCTGACCGACACGGGCTCCGACAACAAGGCCCAGGCCCAGGGCGGCGACAAGCAGCTCGCCGAGACCGGTGCCGGCCCGACCGAGTTCCTGCTCATCGGCGCCGCGACGATGATCGCCGGCGGCATCGGCTTCCGTGTGCTGCCGCGTCTCATGAACGGCCGGGGAGGCGCCGCGGCCTGATCGTAGCCATACGGTCACGCAGCGCACGCACTCCGCATGCGCAAGGGCCCGGAGCTTGGCGCTCCGGGCCCTTCGCCGTCTTCACGACGGCACCTTCCGCTGCGGCTCAGGCGGTCTGGTGCGCCAGCAGCGCCACCGCGGCGATCAGCACCGCCAGCAGCGCGATCAGCGCCATCGGGTTCACCCCGCCCAGAAGGCCCTCTTGCTGCAGTCGCTCGCGGTTGGCACGGCACACCGGGCACCGGCCCTCACTCACGGGCGCCGCACAATTCGCGCACACCAACCGGTCGTACGTCATGCGCTCGCCCTCCTTGCACCGGCCATCACTACGGAAACGCTCACGGGAACGAGAACGTTCCCCACTCCACTGTGCCAGGTTCCCGTACGTCGTGCGCGGGCCCCCGGGAGAGCGGGACGGAAACCCGGGCCGGTACAAAAACGTACAAGTCTTGCCCAAGCTCTACCTGCGACTGCACTTGCACACCCGGTTCGCGTATGGTCACGCTCATCTACCCCCGGCGACCCGTGGTGCATCCGTGATCCGATTCGACAATGTCTCCAAGGTCTACCCCAAGCAGACCCGCCCCGCACTCAGGGATGTCTCCCTCGAGGTGGAGAAGGGCGAGTTCGTCTTCCTCGTGGG
Organism: Streptomyces sp. FXJ1.172; assembly: GCF_001636945.3. Taxonomy (NCBI): domain Bacteria; kingdom Bacillati; phylum Actinomycetota; class Actinomycetes; order Kitasatosporales; family Streptomycetaceae; genus Streptomyces; species Streptomyces sp. FXJ1.172. The sequence goes on from NZ_CP119133.2 coordinate 5,704,426, forward strand.
GTCCTCCGGCTCCGGAAAGTCCACCTTCCTGCGGCTCGTCCTCCGCGAGGAGCGGTGCAGCCACGGACAGGTGCACGTGCTGGGCAAGGACCTCGCGCGCCTCTCCAACTGGAAGGTGCCGCAGATGCGCCGCCAGCTGGGGACCGTCTTCCAGGACTTCCGGCTCCTGCCGAACAAGACCGTCGCCGAGAACGTGGCCTTCGCCCAGGAGGTCATCGGCAAGTCCCGCGGCGAGATCCGCAAGTCCGTGCCGCAGGTGCTCGACCTCGTCGGGCTCGGCGGCAAGGAGGACCGTATGCCCGGTGAGCTGTCCGGTGGTGAGCAGCAGCGCGTCGCCATCGCGCGGGCCTTCGTCAACCGGCCCAAGCTGCTCATCGCCGACGAGCCCACCGGCAACCTCGACCCGCAGACCTCCGTCGGCATCATGAAGCTGCTCGACCGCATCAACCGGACGGGCACGACCGTCATCATGGCGACGCACGACCAGAACATCGTGGACCAGATGCGCAAGCGCGTCATCGAGCTGGAGAAGGGCCGCCTCGTCCGCGACCAGGCCCGCGGCGTCTACGGCTACCAGCACTAAGCAAGTTCACGACGGAAAGGCTTGACCCGACGCCATGCGCGCCCAGTTCGTCCTGTCGGAGATCGGAGTCGGTCTCCGCCGCAATCTGACGATGACCTTCGCGGTCATCGTCTCTGTCGCCCTGTCCCTGGCCCTGTTCGGTGGCTCGCTGCTGATGAGCGACCAGGTGTCCACCATGAAGGGCTACTGGTACGACAAGGTCAACGTCTCGATCTTCCTGTGCAACAAGCACGACGCCGAATCGGACGTCAACTGCGCCAAGGGCGCGGTCACCGACGACCAGAAGAAGCAGATCCTCGCCGACCTGAAGAACATGCCGATCGTCGAGAAGGTGTCGTACGAGTCGCAGGACGAGGCGTACAAGCACTACAAGGAGCAGTTCGGCAACTCCCCGCTGTCCAGCTCGCTGACACCGGACCAGATGCAGGAGTCGTACCGCATCAAGCTCAAGGACCCGCAGAAGTACCAGGTCATCGCGAGCGCCTTCAACGGGCGTGACGGTGTGCAGTCGGTGCAGGACCAGAAGGGCATCCTGGACAACCTCTTCCAGCTGCTGAACCTGATGAACCGCGGCGCGCTCGGCGTGATGGCGATGATGCTGATCGTCGCGCTGCTGCTGATCGTCAACACGGTGCGCGTCTCGGCGTTCAGCCGCCGGCGCGAGACCGGGATCATGCGCCTGGTCGGTGCCTCGGGCTTCTACATCCAGGCGCCGTTCATCGCGGAGGCCGCGGTCGCCGGACTCATCGGCGGCGGGCTCGCCTGCGTGGCCCTCGTGGTCGGCCGGTACTTCACCATCGACCACGGCATGGACCTCGCCCACAAGCTCCAGTTGATCAACTTCGTGGGCTGGGACGCGGTGTTGGCCAAGCTGCCGCTGATCCTCGCCACGAGCGTGCTGATGCCGTCCCTTGCGGCGTTCTTCGCGCTGCGCAAGTACCTGAAGGTGTGACGCATGCCAAGAGGGCCGTACGGGCAACGGTCCGTACGGCCCTTCGCGTTGTCCTAGACTCACGGCCATGTCAGGCCGAGACCTGTTCTGCCAGCCCCGCCGCATCCGCCGCGGGGCCACCCTGACATTGGTCTTCGCCGGCGTCCTGGTCACCGGCGCCGCCACCGGCTCCTTCCCGGAGGCCGGACAGCCCACCCGCAAGCCCGCGTTCGGCCCGGCGGCCACGGTCACCACCCCGCACGAGGACGTCCAGAAGGCCGCCGCCGAGGCCGCGGCCGACGGCAAGTCCCCGATGGAGGCCGCCGAACGGGCGGTCAGCCGCAGCGGCGACCGCTGGGGCGCCGTCTACTCCGAGGGCGAGTACCAGGAGTTCCAGGAGGCCCTCGACGGCAAGTACACCGGCGTCGGCCTGTGGGCCCGCCGGGAGCAGGACGGCCGGATCGAGGTGACCAAGGTCCAGCCCGACTCGCCCGCCGCCCAGGCCGGCATCCGCGAGGGCGACCGGCTGACCAGCGTCGACGGCAGCAAGGTCGACGGCCGCCCGGTCACCGACGTGGTCTCGTTACTGCGCGGCGACGCCGACGACGCGGCCGCCGGTACGACCGTCACCCTGGGCCTTCGGCGCGGCACGCGCGCGTGGAGCGAGAAACTGCGCCGGGCCAGCCTGTCCACCGACTCGGTGACCGTGCGCAGGCTGCCCGGCGGGGTCACCGTCATCAAGATCGCCGCCTTCACCAAGGGTTCCGGTGACGCCGTCCGCGCCGCGGTGCGCGAGGCCCCGGCCGACGCCGGGATCATCCTCGACCTGCGGGGCAACTCCGGCGGCCTGGTCACCGAGGCCGTGGAGACCTCCTCCGCGTTCCTCGACGGCGGCCTGGTCGCCACCTACGACGTCGACGGCGCCCCGCGCTCCCTGCACGCCGATCCCGGCGGCGACACCACCAGGCCACTGGTCGCCCTGGTCGACGGCGGCACGATGAGCGCGGCCGAGATGCTCACCGGCGCCCTGCAGGACCGCGGCCGCGCGGTGGTGATCGGCTCCCGCACCTTCGGCAAGGGCTCCATCCAGATGCCGACCGAGCTGCCCGACGGCTCGGTGGCCGAGCTGACCGTCGGCCACTACCGCACCCCCTCCGGCCACGCCGTCGACGGCCGGGGCATCACCCCCGACCTGGAGGCGGGGGCGGACGCGCCGAAGCGGGCCGAGACGGTTCTCACCGGCCTCGGCGACGCCGATTAAGGACTGGCCGCGGGACCCCTCCGTAGTGCGAAAATGGACGGCACTATGAGCAAGGGAATGTACGTACCCAAGGAGTCCCAGCCCAAGCAGGGCGGCGGGGCCGGCAAGGCCAGGGACGGCGAGAAGGGCGGCAAGCGCAAGATCGTCGCCCAGAACAAGAAGGCCCGGCACGACTACGCGATCATCGACACCTACGAGGCCGGGCTCGTGCTCACCGGCACCGAGGTCAAGTCGCTGCGCGAGGGACGGACCTCACTGACGGACGGCTTCGTCCAGATCGACCGGGGCGAGGCGTGGCTGCACAACGCCCACATCCCCGAGTACCACCAGGGGAGCTGGACCAACCACTCCGCGCGCCGCAAGCGCAAGCTGCTGCTGCACCGCGAGGAGATCGACAAGCTGGAGTCCAAGGCGCAGGAGACGGGGCACACGATCGTGCCGCTCGCCCTGTACTTCAGCAACGGCCGCGCGAAGGCCGAGATCGCGCTCGCGCGAGGCAAGAAGGAGTACGACAAGCGCCAGACCCTGCGGGAGAAGCAGGACCGGCGTGAGTCGGACCGCGCGATCGCGGCGGCGAAGCGGCGCCAGCGCGGCGTGTAGCCCGGGAATACGGTGGCATCGGCGTGCGTTGGTCACGTACGATGGCACCAACACCGGTTGAACCCGGTGTGCGCATTGAAAACACAACATGGGGATGATCGGTTTCGACAGCGGCTGTCGAAGCAGGGGAAGCGTGTCGAGGAAGCGGCAATGATCTCGTAAACCATATGTCGCAAAAAATAATCGCCAACACCAAGCGCGATTCCTTCGCCCTCGCTGCCTAAGTAGCGACTTGCGAAGTGTCAGCCCGGGGCTGTTCCCGACCCGGATCCTGGCATCAGCTAGGGAACTAAACCTTGATCCCGGTCACGGGGTGAAAAGGGAAATCCAACAGTGACTGGGCCCGTCGGCGACTTGTTCGCGTGATCGCCGGGGCCGAGAAAAGCGCAGCGAACTGCACACGGAGAAGCCCTGATTCCGCACCGTTGGACGCGGGTTCGATTCCCGCCATCTCCACGATCGGAAGGCTCGCGAGCCCTCCGTACCCCATGTGGGCAAAGGCCCCGTCGCTTCGAGCGGCGGGGCCTTTGTCATGCCTGCGGGCACGCTGAGCTGTGCGTCTTGTCAGGAATCCGTGCAGGCGATGCGGCCGAGCCGGCCGATCCTCGTCGACGACGTCTGGATGAGCAGCGCGAGGGCGGCCGCGGCGGCCGGGACACCGAGGGCACCGGCGGGGGAGAGGTGCTCGGCCGCCCAGCCGCCCGTCGCCGAGCCGCAGGCGATACCGGTGAGCAGCCCGGTCACCATCAGGCTCATGCCCTCGTTGAGCCGGTCGGCCGGGGTGCGCCGCTGCACCAGGGTCATCGCCGTCACCATCGTCGGCGCGGTCGCCATGCCCGCGACGAGCAGCGCGCCCGCGAGCACCGGCAGCGGACCGGCCGCGCCGGCGACCGCCCACGGCAGCGTCATCAACGCGGCCATCGCGGCCAGGCAGTGCTCCAGCCGCACCCCGGCCGGCCGGCGCGCGCCGAACACCAGGCCCGCCGTGCACGAACCCGCCGCCTGGAGCGCGAGCACGGCACCGGCCGCCGCACGGTGTCCGTGCGCGTCGGCGTAGGCGATCGTGCCGACCTCCATCGAGCCGAAGACCGCGCCGGTCGCGACGAAGCAGGCCAGCAGCGGCGGGATGCCCGGGCTGCGCAGTGGTGTCCGGCTGGAGCGGGCGGCCTTGACGGGCGGCTCGGTGGCCCGCTGCGCGGTGAACAGCAGCATGCCGGCGAGCAGCAGCACCGCCCCGGCGAGCGTGCCCGCCTCCGGGAAGAACGTGCCGGTCAGGAAGGACGCGAGCACCGGGCCGAGCATGAAGCACAGCTCGTCGGCGGCCTGCTCGAAGGAGTTCGCGGTGTGCAGCGCGCCGGGATCGTCGCCCAGCAGATGGGCCCAGCGCGCGCGGGACAGACCGCCGATGTTGGGCGTGGTCGCGGTGAGGGCGTAGGCGGCGAACAGGGTCCAGTCGGGGGTGTCGTAGCGCACGCACAGCAGGAGCGCGAGGCTGCCGAGCACGGAGACGAGCGTGGCCGGGACGGCGATCCGGGCCTGCCCGTGCCGGTCGACCAGCCGGGCGATCCAGGGTCCGGCCAGCGCGGTCGCCGCGAGCCCGGTCGCGGTGACGGCACCGGCGAGGGCGTACGAGCCCCGGGACCCGGCGATCATCACGACCGCGCTCACGCTGAACATGCCGATGGGCAGCCGGGCGAGCAGATTGCCGGTGGTGAAGGCGCGGGTACCGGGAAGGGAGAAGAGACGGCGGTAGGGACGCAGCGCGGATATGAGCGGGGGCATGGATCCACCTTCGCGCGCAGTGGATCAAGGGGTCCAACACCTTCTGGACGACGATTCACGCGGCTGTGTTGTAAATTCCCCGCCATGCCCGCCCACCTGGAGCCGAGACTGCTGCGCGCCTTCGTCGCCGTCGCCGAGGAACTGCACTTCACCCGGGCGGCGGCCCGTCTGTACATCGCCCAGCAGGCCCTCAGCCGCGATGTGCGGCGGCTGGAGCGGGAGTTGGGCGCCGAGCTGCTCGTGAGGACCACCCGGCAGGTGACGCTGACGCCCGACGGCGAACGCCTCCTGCCGCATGCCCGCAGGGTCCTTGCGGCGCAGGACGAGCTGCTGGCGGCCTTCGGACCGGCCCGCCCGCTGCTGGTGGACCTCAACTCGCCGGGCCTGGCCACCGGCCGCCGGGTGCTGCACCGGGCGCGGGAACTCGCCCCCGACTGCGAGCTGATGGCCCGCTACGAGAGCGGCCTGACCGGAGCGGCCGAACAGATCCTGGCCGGCTGGCTGGACGTCTCCTTCGGCCGTTTCGCCGGGCTGGACCCGGCGCTGCGGTCCGGCCTGGAGCACCGGCCGGTGCGCTGCGAGGCGATGGCCGTGCTCCTGCCCGAGGACCACGCCCTGGCCGCCCTGCCCGAGGTGCCGGTGTCCGCGCTGGCCGGGGAGACGGTGTACGCGGGCGCCGGCAACCCGCGCACCCCGGAGTGGACCGACCTGGCGTCGAGCCTCTTCGCGGAGCACGGCATCCGGCTCGCCCCGCCGCTGCCGCTGGCCGTCGGGGACGAGGAGTTCGAGCGGATCATGGCCAAGAGCGGCCATCCGGTGCTGGCGGTGGTGGACTTCCCGCCGCTGCCCCGCACCGTCCGCCGTCCCCTCGTCGACCCGGTCCCGCTCTCACCGGTCTCGCTGGTGTGGCGCAAGGGCCTGGTCCATCCGGGCCTGGACGCGCTGCGCCGGGCGGCCGCCGAGCTGGCGCAGGCACAGGGGTGGCTGCGGCGGCCGGACGGCAGTTGGCTCCCCGCGGCGGACGGGACGGCGATGACCGGCTGAAGGGGCCACCGGGTCGGCTTCAACCAGGCGGCCCCTCGGTGGGTTGAGGATCAGCCGTTCGCGCCCGCCGGGGTCGTGGTGGTCTTCAGGCCCTCCAGCTTGTTGGCCTGGATCACGAAGTCGTTGGTGAACGTCTTGCTCAGGTCGATCGAGGAGCTGGCGTTGCCGACCAGTTCCTCGGTGGCCAGGACGGTCTTCGGGCCGCCGGCCGGCATGAGGCCGTCCGGGAGGAACTGCCCCTTGTCCTGGTTCAGGGCCGTGATGTAGTCGGCCTTGGTGACCAGTTGGTTCTGCACGAACGACTGCGGCAGCTTGTCGGCGATGTCGGCGGCGCTGTGCGTGTTGATCCAGTGCATGGTGGCCACGAGCGCGTCGACGACCTTCTGTACGGCCTCCTTGTGCGAGTTCACCCAGTCGGTCCGGGCGATGACGCTGGCGGCCGGCCAGGCGCTGCCCAGCGCGGCGGTGGCGCCCTGGGTGGTGGCCAGGTCGATCGCGGAGGTGCCGACACCCTTCTTCTCCATCGCGGCGACCGTCGGCTGCGTCGTCATGACACAGGCGGTCTTGCCGTTCTGGAGCGCGGCGACGGCGGTGGAGCCCGCGCCGACCCCGATCCGGCTGAAGTCGCTGGTCTTGAGGCCCTTCTTGGCGGCCAGGAACTTGGTGAGGGTGTCGGTGCCCGAGCCCAGGTCGGTGACGCCGAGCGTCTTGCCCTTGAAGTCGGCGGCCGAGTGGACGCCGCTCTTCGGGGTGCACATCTCCCGCTCGCCCGGCGCACCGGACAGCTGGATGACGTCCTCGACCGCCTTGCCCTTCGCCTGGAAGTCGATCGTGTGGTTGTACCAGGCGCCGGCCATGTCCACCTGTCCCGAGGCCATGGCGTCCTCGGCGCCGGTGCCGCCGTCCTGTTCGGTGCTCAGGACGACGTTGACGCCGTACTTCTTGTAGAAGCCGAGGTTGTCGGCGAGCTGGTACGGCAGGTAGATCTGCTTGTCGATGCCGCCGACCATGATCTTGACGGTCGGGGTCCCGCCGGCGGCCGACGAGCCGCCGGAGCTGCCGGAACTGCTGGAACACGCGGTGGCCGCGCCGAGGGTGAGGGCGGTGACGATCGAAGCGGTGAGGGCTCTTTTCAGCATGGCGGCTCGTACCTTTCGGACATGCGAGGGGGAGGAGAGGAAGAGGGAGGAGAGAGGGAGCGGAGGAGCGGAGGAGCGGAGGAAGTCGGGGGCTGTCAGAGGGAGTTCGCCTCGGTGGGGGCCGGCGGGCGCCAGGAGAGCAGCCGGTGTTCGAGCTTGGCGATCAGCCACTCCGCGCCCAGCACGATGACCGAGATGACGAGCATCGTGGCGAACACGCCGTTGGGGTCGAAGTTGTTCTGCGCGGTCTTGATGACGAGACCGAGGCCGCTCTGCGCGCCGAGCACCTCGCCGACCAGCGCGCCGACGATGGCGAAGCCGAAGGCGCTGTGCAGGCTGGCGATGATCCAGGTGAGCGCGGAGGGCACGATGACGTGCCGGATGATCTGCATCTGGGAGGCGCCGAGGACCCGGGCGTTGGCGAGGATGTTGCGGTCGACCTCGCGGACGCCCTGGAAGGCGTTGAAGAAGACGATGAAGAACACCAGCACGGCGGCGAGCAGGATCTTCGGGGTCACGCCGATGCCGAAGGCGACGATGAAGATCGAGCCGAGGACGATGCGCGGGATCGCGTTGACCATCTTGATGTAGGGCCCGAGGACGTCGGAGAGATAGCGGCTCTGGCCGAGGGCCACGCCGAAGACGACTCCGGCGACGGATCCGACGGCGAACCCGATGAGCGCTTCCTGGATGGTGGTCCAAATGTTCGCGTAGAAGGAGCCGAACTCGGTGCCGTGCTGGAAGAGGTCGACCAGCCGCTTCCAGATGCCGGACGGCTGTCCGAAGAAGAACGGGTCGACGATGCCCCAGGTGGTGAAGGCCTGCCAGCCGCCGATGACGAAGACCGCGATGCCGATGCGGCCCGCCCACACCGACGCGACCCGCCGCCGGGCGGCCTGCTTGGCGGCTGCCGCCGCGGAGGACTGCTTGCCGTCGGCGACCCGCGCGGTGGAAGCGGTGGACGTCGTACTCATGCCTTGCCTCCTGCGGTGCGTGCGTACGCGCGCTCGACCTCTTCGCGCAGCGTTTCCCAGATCTGTTGCTGGAGTTCGATGAAGCGGGGCTGGAAGCGGATCTCCTGGACGGCGCCGCGCGGGCGCGGCAGGTCGATGTCGAAGACCGCCTTGACCGACCCGGGGCTGGAGGTCATCACCACGACCCGGTCGGCGAGCGCCACGGCCTCGTCGAGGTCGTGGGTGATGAAGACGACGGACGGCCGGATCTGCTCCCACAGGCCCAGCAGCTCGGTCGACATGATCGCCTTGGTCTGCACGTCCAGGGCGCCGAACGGCTCGTCCATGATCAGGATCTTGGGTTCGTTGATCAGCGCCGCGGCCATCGCCACGCGCTTGCGCATACCGCCGGAGAGCTGGTGCGGATAGCGGTCCTCGAACCCGGTGAGGCCCACCCGGCGCAGCCAGTCCCGGGCCGAGGCCTGCGCCTGCTGCTTGGGCACACCACGGAAGACGGGCCCCATCAGCACATTGCCGAGGACGGTCTTCCAGGGCAGCAGCGCATCCGCCTGGAACATGAAGCTGACGCCGTCGGTGATGCCGTCCACCTCACGGCCGCCGACCTTGACCGAGCCCTCGCTGGGCCGGTCGAGTCCGGACACCATGCCGAGCGTGGTCGACTTGCCGCAGCCGGTGGGTCCGACCACCGCACAGAACTGGCCCGGCTCCACGGTGAACGACACGTCCTGCAGCGCCGTGAACACCTCACCGGATGGAGTCAGGAATCGTTTGGTGAGCCCGGAGATCTCGATGCGCGCGTCCTCGCGGTCGGCTGCGCCGGCGATGGGGCTCGTCGCGACATCGTTTCGCGAAGCCATGGGGGCGGTCTCCTTTCGCCCTCGGAGGTCGAGGTGAAGGCAGACGCTAGGAGCCACCCACTGTTACGTCGCTGTTTCCCGGGTATCTCGCGATAGCCGCGTAAACCGGGGTTCTGCTCGTTCTGCTCAGTGATACGGGGGTGGGCAGAAAATCGGCCATCAGGCACAATCACGCCACCACGGGTCTGGCGCCGTGCCGGCCCGGACCATCCAGAACAGGCGCGAAGGGGCACCTGTGACATCCATCCGTACCTGGATCGGGCGCGGCGGGAGGGGGAGACTGTCCGCGCGGATCCTGGCCAGCCAGCTCGCCATCCTGGCGCTCACAGGCGTCATCGGTTTCGTGCTGTTCGCCTTCGCGCAGCGCTCCACGCTCGACCGCACCTACGAGGAGCGGGCCGTGGCCATCGCCAAGACGACGGCCGCGGACCCGCAGATCCGGCGCGCCATGCAGTACGACGACGGCGGCGGCGCCGTCGTACAGGCCGTCGCCGAACGCATCCGGCAGTCGTCGGGGGCGTCCTACGTCGTGGTGATCGACCTGCACGGCATCCGCCACTCGCACCCGATGCCGCAACTGGTCGGCTCGCCCGTGGCCGAGCCGATCGCGGTGCGCGACGGCCGCCCGCACGTCGGCACCGACCAGGGCGCGACCGGGCGGTCCGCCAACGGCAAGGTCCCGCTGTACGGGCCGACGGGCGAGCTGGTCGGCGAGGTGTCGGTGGGCATCCCCGAACATGACGTCCTCGGCGAGCTGTGGCACGAGCTGCCCACCTTCGCCGTATACGCCGCGATCGCCACCGCGCTCGGTTCCGCGGCCGCGTACCTGCTGGCCAGGCGGCTGAAGCGGTCCACGTTCGGGCTGGAGCTGGAGGAGATCGCCGGGCTGCTGCAGGACCGCGAGGCGATGCTGCACGGCATCCGGGAGGGCGTGCTCGCCTTCGCCCCCGACGGCAGGATCACCGTGGTGAACGACGAGGCCCGCCGCCTGCTCGGCCTCGGCACCGCACTCGGCAGCACCCTGGAAGAGGTGCTGCCCGACGGGCGGCTGCGCCGGGCCCTGGACGGCACCCTGACCGGCACCGACATCAACGTGCTGACCGACGAGCACTGTCTGGTCGTCAACCGGATGCCGGTGACCCTGCACGGGCGCGCGCTGGGCGCCGTGGTGACCGTCCGCGACCGCACCGAACTGGTCGGACTGCTGCGGGAGCTGGACTCCGTGCGCGGGCTGACCGACGCGCTGCGGGCGCAGCAGCACGAGTTCACCAACCGCATGCACACGCTCGCCGGGCTGCTGGACATCGGGGCGTACGACGACGCGTACGAGGTGGCCGTCGAGTCGGCCGGTGCCGGGCAGGCGCTCACCGAGGCCGTGCGGGGGCGGATCGGCAACCCGCTGATGGTCGGTCTGGTCGTGGCCAAGACCACGGTCGCCGCCGAGCGCGGGGTGCGGGTCGTGCTCGACGACGACTCCGCGCTGGGCGAGGACCCGCCGCAGCTGCCCCGGCTGCTGACGATCGTCGGCAACCTGCTGGACAACGCGATCGACGCGGCCGGCGACGGGCCGCCCCCGGCGGGCGGCCGCACGGTGGCGCTCACGCTCGCCGAGGACGAGCGGGCCACGACCGTACGGGTGGCGGACACCGGCCCCGGCGTTCCGCCCGGCGCCCACGAGTCGATCTTCGAGGACGGCTGGTCGACCCGGCCCGAGCGGGGCACCGCCCGCCGTGGCCTGGGCCTCGCCCTGGTCCACCGCCTGGTGTCGCGGCACGGCGGCACGATCACCGTCAGCGAAGGGCAGGGCGCGGTGTTCACCGTCCGGCTGCCGTCGTCCTCTCCCGTGCCGCCGGGAGAGGGGCTCACCAAGGCGTTGCCCGTGGGATCCGTGGGAGGGGAGCGCTGATGATCCGTACCCTGGTCGTGGACGACGACTTCCGGGTCAGCCGCATCCACTGCGACTACGTGTCCCGGGTCCGGGGCTTCGAGGTGGTGGGCGAGGCGGCGACCGTGGCCGAGGCGCTGCGGGCGGCCTCCGAACTCCGCCCCGACCTGCTCCTGCTGGACATCTTCCTGCCGGACGGCAGCGGACTGGACGTCCTGCGGCGGCTCACCGGGGACGCCGGCGGGGCCCGCCCCGACGCCTTCGTGATCACCGCGGACCGGGACATCGCCTCGGTGCGCACCGCCATGAAACTCGGCGCGGTGGGCTACCTGGTCAAGCCCTTCGGCGCCGCCGACCTGGCCGAGCGGCTCACCGCGTACCGCGAACTCCAGCACCGCGTCGACACCCTCGGGGAGACCACGGAGACCGAACAGGCCGATGTGGACGCCCTGTTCAGCGCGGTCAGGCCGCCCGCCGTCCCCCGGGTGCCGGCCAAGGGCCACTCGGCGCCGACGCTCGCCCTGGTCCAGCAGACGCTGCGCACCGCCCACCGCGACCTGTCGGCGGCCGAGGCCGCGGAACTGACCGGAGTCTCCCGGGCGACGGCCCAGCGCTACCTCTCCTACCTCGTCAAGGAGGGCATGGTGCGCCTGATCCTGCGCTACGGGGCGACGGGCCGTCCCGAGCACCGGTACCGGATCGCGTCCTGAGGCGCGGCCGGTTTCCCTCACCGGTCCGCTTTCGCGCGAGTGAGAGCAACGTTCCCTTCCGGTCACCCACAGCCACAGCGCGGAAACGCGTGCTCCCTACCTTCGGGCTCAGTCAGTCGAATAGCGGACCGCCGTATGACAGAACGAGCAGCCGGAGCCCCGTGGAGGAGCGATGACAGCCCCAGCCGTACCCCGCCGCAGTGGCCGCTGGATCGAGCAGTGGGATCCTGAGGACGAGGGATTCTGGAAGGCGACCGGGGAGAAGACCGCCCGCCGCAACCTGTGGTTCTCGGTGCTGTCGGAGCACATCGGCTTCTCGGTCTGGACCCTGTGGTCCGTCCTGGTCCTCTTCATGGGCCCGAAGTACGGCCTGACCCCCGCCGACAAGTTCCTGCTGACCTCGATGGTCACGCTGGTCGGCGCCGTGGTCCGCGTCCCGTACACCTTCGCGGTGGCGGTGTTCGGCGGCCGCAACTGGACGGTCATCTCGGCGAGCCTGCTGCTCGTGCCGACGGTGGCGGCCTTCGCGGTGATGAAGCCCGGCACGTCCTTCACGACGTTCTTGCTGGTCGGCCTGCTGGCCGGCATCGGTGGCGGCAACTTCGCCTCCTCCATGACCAACATCAACGCCTTCTTCCCGCTGAAGAAGAAGGGCTGGGCGCTGGGGCTGAACGCCGGTGGCGGAAACGTGGGCGTGCCGGTCATCCAGCTCGTGGCGCTCGCGATCATCGGCGCGAACGGCGGCCCGCGTGTCCTGCTGGGGATCTACATCCCCCTGATCGTGCTGGCGGCCGTGCTGGGCGCGGTCTTCATGGACAACCTGGCGACGGTGAAGAACGACACCGGCGCGGCGAAGGACGCGGCCAGGGACGCCCACACCTGGATCATGTCGTTCCTCTACGTCGGCACGTTCGGCTCCTTCATCGGCTACAGCTTCGCCTTCGGCCAGGTCCTGACGAACCAGTTCGGCCGCACCCCGCTCCAGGCGGCCTACCTCACCTTCATCGGCCCGCTGCTCGGCTCCCTGATCCGCCCGGTCGGCGGCTGGCTCGCCGACCGCTACGGCGGCGCCCGCATCACGTTGTGGAACTACGTGGGCATGGCGGCGGCGACGGCGATCCTGGTCGTCGCGAGCATGCAGAAGTCCCTGCCGCTGTTCGTGAGCGTCTTCGTGGTGCTGTTCGTCCTGAGCGGTCTGGGCAACGGCTCGACGTACAAGATGATCCCCGGCATCTTCCAGGCGAAGGCGCTGGCCAAGGGGCTGGAAGGGGAGGAGGCGGTGTCCTACGGCCGCCGCCTGTCCGGTGCCTCGATGGGCCTGATCGGCGCGGTGGGGGCACTCGGCGGGGTCGGCATCAACATGGCCTTCCGCCAGTCGTTCCTCTCCTACGGCTCCGGGACGGGCGCGTTCGTCGCCTTCCTCGCCTTCTACGGCGTGTGCTTCGCGCTCACGTGGGCCGTATACCTTCGCCGCCCGGCGGGGCAGGCTGTAACGGAGGCGACTGCGGAGACGAAGCCGCAGCTCAGCTACGCGGAAGTGTGACGTAACACCGGTGCAATGAAGTCGAACCGAGCCTGTCACGCGCTGTTGACAGGCTCGAACGGCATACCGGTCAGACGGGGCGTGCCGGTCAGCTAGGAGAGCCGAGCCATGTACGACGAAGAGCAGCACCCCGAGCACGGTCCGCTCGCGGGCTTCACCGTGGGCGTCACCGCCGCGCGCCGGGCCGAGGAGCTGGGCGCTCTGCTCCAGCGGCGCGGCGCCGCCGTCCTGCACGCGCCCGCCCTGCGGATCGTGCCGCTCGCCGACGACGGGGAACTCCTCGCCGCGACGAAGGAGATCATCGACCAGGTCCCGGACGTGGTGGTGGCCACCACGGCCATCGGCTTCCGGGGCTGGGTGGAGGCGGCCGAGGGCTGGGGCCTGGGCGATCCGCTGCTCGGCAGGCTCCGGGAGGCCGAGCTGCTGGCCCGGGGCCCGAAGGTCAAGGGAGCGATCCGTGCGGCCGGCCTGACGGAGGAGTGGTCGCCGTCCTCGGAGTCGATGGCGGAGGTCCTGGACCGCCTCCTGGAGGAGGGCGTGGAGGACCGCCGTATCGCGGTACAACTCCACGGCGAACCGCTGCCCGGCTTCGTGGAGTCTTTGCGTGCCGGTGGCGCGGAGGTGCTCCCGGTCCCGGTGTACCGCTGGATGCCTCCGGAGGACACGACCCCGCTGGACCGTCTGCTGGACGCGACGGTGGCGCGCTCGGTGGACGCCCTGACCTTCACCAGCGCCCCCGCGGCGGCGTCCCTGCTCTCCCGGGCCGAGGACAGGGGCCTGCTGCCGGAGCTGCTGTCGGCCCTCTCCCACGACGTGCTGCCGGCCTGCGTGGGCCCGGTGACGGCGCTCCCGCTCCAGGCGCAGGGCGTGGACACGGTCCAGCCGGAACGCTTCCGCCTCGGCCCGCTGGTCCAGCTGCTCTGCCAGGAACTCCCGGGCAGGGCGAGGGCGCTGCCGATTGCGGGTCACCGGGTGGAGATCCGGGGCCACGCGGTCCTGGTGGACGGCGACCTCAAGCCGGTCCCCCCGGCGGGCATGTCCCTGCTGCGGGCCCTGGCCCGCCGCCCGGGCTGGGTGGTGGCCCGTTCGGACCTGCTGCGGGCGTTGCCGGGCGCGGGCCGCGACGAACACGCGGTGGAGACGGCGATGGCCCGCCTGCGCACGGCCCTCGGCGCGCCGAAGCTGATCCAGACGGTGGTCAAGCGGGGTTACCGCCTGGCGCTGGACCCGGCGGCGGATGCGAAGTACGCGGACGTGTGAGGGAGCCGCCCCACCCCCGTACACGGCGGTGATCCACGAGTGCGCGCTGCACATGGGTTACGGCGGCCCCGAAACTGTGCGCGCCCAACTTCACCACCTCGTGGAGATGAGCGAGTTGGACCACGTGACCGTGCGGGTCATCCCGTTCGGCAAGGGCTCCTTTCCCGGCACGGGACAGTCCATCGACTATCTGGCCGGGTCGGTTCCGCAGCTCGACACCGTCCAGTTGGATGCCCACCATGGCTGCGAGTTCCTCGATGCCGAAGCCCAGTTGGAAAAGTACCGGCTCGTTCTCGACCGCATGGAGGACAACGCCCTGAAGCCCGCAGAGTCCCGTGACCTGATCCGCCGCATCGCGCAAAGCATCTGAGGTACCCGTGCCCGAACTCCACTGGAAAAAGTCCAGCTACAGCCCCGACGCCTCCAACTGCGTGGAAGTGGCCCCCACCCCCACCCCCACCACCATCCACATCCGCGACTCCAAAACCCCCACCACCCCCCACCTCACCGTCACCCCCTCCACCTGGACGGAGTTCCTCAGGTACGCGGAAGCCCACTTCGGGGAAGAGGGGTGACCCTCTCCCCAGAAGTGGGCGGCCGGGTCGTGATGGTCCGGAGCCTCGCTCACTCCTCGTCGTACTCATCGTGCCGCCGCCACCACACGCCCTTCTCGTTGCGGCCGAGGGGGGCGCGGTCGAGCCACTGGTACATGCCCCAGAGGGCGTCCAGTCCGCGGGAGTACGACGAGTAGGTGTGGTAGACCGTGCCGTCCTCCAGGGCGAACGCGCTCATGCCGGGGCCCTCTCGGCGGTAGGTCTCCCAGTCCGTGCCGACCATCGACTCGCTGAAGGTGTCGTGG
The DNA here is from genome assembly GCF_001636945.3 of Streptomyces sp. FXJ1.172. Classification (NCBI taxonomy): domain Bacteria; kingdom Bacillati; phylum Actinomycetota; class Actinomycetes; order Kitasatosporales; family Streptomycetaceae; genus Streptomyces; species Streptomyces sp. FXJ1.172. The sequence continues at coordinate 5,719,854 of NZ_CP119133.2, forward strand.
GAGGTCTTCTCCTCGGGCGTTGCCGGACGCAGGTCCTGCTCGCCGAAGTTGTACGCGACGACTCCCGCTTCCCACTCCTCCTTGGTGTGCGCCACCCCGAAGTCGAAGTTGAAGTCGCTGCCGTGGGACGACGCCCAGGGGAAGGTCCAGCCCATCCGCTCCCGGTACGCGTGGAGCTTGGCGAGCGGGGCCCGTGACACCGCCCAGAACATGACGTCGTGGTGGGCGAGATGGGTCACGGTGTCGTTGAAGCCGTCGGCGATCGCCGAGCAGGACGGGCATCCGGCGGTGTAGTCGGGGCCGAACATGAAGTGGTAGATGAGGAGCTGGGAGCGGCCCTGGAACAGGTCGGCGAGCGACGCCGTACCCTCCTCGGTCTCGAAGCGGTAGTCCTTGTCGACCCGGACCCAGGGCAGTTCCTGCCGGCGCCGGGCCAGTTCGTCGCTGCGCCGGGTCAGCTCCTTCTCGGCGTCGAGCAGCTCCAGCCGTGCGGCGAGCCACTCCTCGCGTGTTCCTGTCTTGTGACTGGTCATGGCCTGTCTCCGGTTCTTGTTCCGTTCCTTGTTCCGTGTCGTTACATCCCTGGCGGCATGAGCCCCGGAACCAGCGCGGGCTCGACGACGATCACGAGTCCGAGCCCGACGATCGCCAGCGCCAGCGGAACGTCGACCACGCTCCTCGCGGGCAGCAGCTTCTGGGCGGAGGCGAGGACGGCGACCACCGACATCCACAGCAGGCTCATCACGCCCAGCGCCACCAGCATCGCCATCAGCCCGACGGTCGAGCCGGCGCAGTACAGCCCGAACCTCAGCCCGGACCCGGACCCAGGGCTGGAATCGTCGCGGCAGCGCGCGCGGAAGTGCCGTTTGACCGGTGTGAGTTCGTACACTCCCGCCGCGATCACCACGACGCCGGCGACCGCCGATCCGTGCGGCCGGTCCACTGCGTACGGCACGACACCCGCGAGCGCCCAGACGGCCAGGTAGCCTCCGGCGAAGGGCAGCGCGGCGCGCGGTCCGCCGGTCTTGCGGACGTGCCGGGCGACGGCCGGAGCCGCGCCCGGCAGCATCATCGCCGCCATCATCGTCGTCCACGTCAGGGCGAAGAACCCCGGCGGACCGGGGCTGGTCGCCGTCCCCATGTCCATGCCGTGCATCAGCCCGGCCGCGGCTGCCCAGCATGCCGCGGCGAGCCCGAGCGTCACCCCCAGTGCGATCGCCGACGCGGCCGGCCGGCGGAAGTCCGCGTTCGCGTTCACGGTCGGTTCTCCCTCCGTGGTGGGCGCGGGCGCGCCCGGACCCCGTCACGTGGAGCCGCGTGCCTGCCCGTCAAGGTGGTCTTTCAGCGCGTCGAGCGGGCTGTCCCAGTCGCGTGCCAGCGCGGCCAGGAACTGCTGGGCTATTCGCATCGGCGCGGACCTCAGCCGGTACCGCACCCGGCGTCGTTCACCCGGTTCGGCCGTCACCAGACCGGCCTCGGCCAGCAGGGCCAGGTGTTTGGCGATCGCCTGCCGCGTGATCGGCAGCCGGCCGGCCAGGTCCGTGGCCGTGGCCGGGCCCCCCGAAGCGAGCGCGGCCAGGATGGCGCGCCGGCTCGGGTCGGCCAGGGCGGCGAAGACCTGCTCGGCGATCGCCTCGATGTCAGGCTGCGACATCGAGGTGGTCGACCAGCTCGCCCAGCTCGCGCGCCCAGCCCTCGGCGTGGTCGTCGTACTCGCTGCGGCGGGTCTCGTCCGGCAGCTGGGCGAAGCCGGTCTCGACCACCGTCAGCCGGGTGCCGGAGGCGACCGGTTCGAGGGTGAACTCCACGTAGGTGCGGCGCGGGTCGTCCTCGGGCAGTCCGGGCACGCGCCACGTGTAGCCGAACACCGTCGGCTCCTCCACCCGCTCCACCCGCATGTCGGCGAAGTGCCCGCCGTCCCACTTCATCCAGGCCGAACCGCCCGGGCGCAGATCGATCTCGGCCTGCTGGCCGAACCAGGCGCTCAGTCCCTCAGCCGTGGTGAGCGCCGCCCACACCGCGGCAGGGGGGTGCGCGATCTCGACGGTCCGCTCGATGCGATCAGGGAATGCCATGACTGCCTCCACAGGTTTATAGCAACCATCTGATTGCGACAGTATGGCAACCGGACGGTTGCGTCAAATCGTCGGTTCCGCCGCCTGTCGGTGCGTAATCCCACCGGCGATTGCCTGCGCATATGTTTGCCATGACCTTCCCTTTGTCCGCCTCCCCTAGGGTCGGAAGCCGCAGTTGCGAACCGGGGGGAGACGACGGCGATGGGTGACGGCAAGGTCCCCGGCAAGGTGCTGGACATCAAGACCGCCGACATCAAGGCGGCGGCACCGGCCTTCCAGAAGGGCGCCGTCGACCTGAGTACGGCCCTGACCACTTTGATCAAGACACTGGACGGCCTCGGCGAACCCTGGGGACATGACGACCAGGGCAATCAGTTCGGCGGCGCCTACAAGCCGCACCAGAAGTCGATCGAGAGCGCGGCGGGCATCCTGGTCCTCGGTCTGACGAGCATTCACGAGGCCATGGTGGACATGTCGGACGGGCATGTGGACAACGACAAGCTCGTCGCCGGAATGTTCACGGAAGTGAAGACCCCCAAGCAGAGTGACGGTGCCGGTGAGCGTTGAGTCCAAAGCCCGCCACATCCTTCTCGACCTGGGCCTGTGGTGGCCGGAGGCCGACCCCGACAAGCTGCGGGACGCTGCGAAGGCGTGGCGTGCGTTCGCCGACTCCGTGGACGACGTCCGGGCCCCTGTGCACCGCAGCGCGTCCTCGATCATCCACAACAACACGGGTGAGTCGATCGAGGCGTTCCACAAGTTCTGGGACCGCTACGCCAAGGGCAAGGACGGCGGCTGGCTGAGCGACCTCGCGAAGTCCTCGCGGGACATGGCCGCCATGCTCGACAAGTTCGCCCACATCATCGACGACGCGATCAACAAGCTCTGGGCGCGGATCGCCATCGACGCGGTCGTGATCGCGGGCGGAGTCACGCTGGCCGTGCTCACCGCGGGCATCGCCTCGGGTGCGGCGGCAGCGGCGGCGGACGCGGTCATCGAGTTCGGCGCCACGATCGGCGTCGGGGTCACCGGCGCGGTGGCCGACATCATCGCAGGTGCCTTCGTCGGTATCGGGTTCGGCGGGGTCGAGTCGGTCACCATCGACGCCGCCGTGGCCCAGCCGCTGCAGATGGCGGCCGGACTGCAGCACGGCTTCAGCCTGGACGAGGTCAACCAGGCCGCCAAGGACGGCATGATCTTCGGCGGCGCCCTGGGAGCAGGCGGCGGCCTGCTGAAGGCGAGCATGGAAGGCGGCCTCGCCGACACCACCCCACTCCCGCTGCGCCCGCCCTCCCTGCGCCCCGACCTGGTCGATCTGGGCACGGCGGCCCGCAACGCCGACGACACCCCCTGCGTGGGCGAACCCATCGACGTGGCAACCGGCGCCATGCTGATGACCCAGACGGACCTCACCCTGCCGGGGAGCCTGCCGCTGGAGTTCACCCGCGCCCACCTGTCCTCGTACCGGGGCGGCGTCCGCTTCGGCCCGACCTGGATCTCCACCCTGGACGAGTGCCTCCAGATCGACGGCGAGGGCGTCGTCTTCGCCGCCGCGGACGGCATGCGCCTGGTGTACCCGGTCCCCGAACCCGGCGTGCCGACCATGCCGGTGAAGGGTGCCCGCTGGCCCCTGGAGTGGGACGGCAAGCCGGACGGCGCGATGACGGTCACCGACCCGTCGACGGGCGTGACCCGCACCTTCGCCGCCCCCGTACCCTCCCCCTCCTTCGGTGTGTTCCACCTGGCCCTGGACTCGTGGAGCGACCGCAACGGCAACCGCATCGACGTCGAACGCGACGACGAAGGCATCCCCTTCGGCATCCGCCACTCAGGCGGCTACTACGTCGCCGTCGACACCCAAGGCCCCCGCATCACCGCCCTGCGCCTGCTGGACGAGCCGCCCTCCCGCTACCGCCGGGGCACCGCGACCGACGAGGGCACGGTCGTCATGCGCTACGGCTACGACGCCTCCGGCAACCTCACCGAGGTCATCAACTCCAGCGGCGAGCCACTGCGCTTCACCTACGACAGCGAGGGCCGCGTCACCCGCTGGACCGACCGCAACGGCACCTGGTTCGGTTACGTCTATGACGAGCGCGGTCGGGTCGTCCGCACCGAGGGTGTCGACGGCATCCTGTCCGGCTCCTTGGACTACGACGACGCGAACCGCACAACCAGGTACACAGACTCCCAAGGCCGTGTCTCCGTCCACCAGTACAACGCCGCGGGCCAGGTCGTGGCGGTGACCGACCCGCTTGGCCACGTGACTCTCACCGAGTGGGATGAGCACGGAACCCGACCACTCGCGGTGACCGACCCGCTGGGACACACGACCCGGTACACCTATGACGACGTCGGCAACCTCACCGAACTGACCCTGCCCGACGGCTCGGTGGCCCGCGCGACGTACAGCGCGCTGAGCCTGCCGACGCAGGTCATCGAGCCCGGCGGCGCGACCTGGCACCACACCTACGACGAGCGGGGCAACCTGCTGACGACGGTGGACCCGACCGGCGCCGAGACCCGGTACGCGTACGACGATGCGGGCCGTCCGACGGCGATAACGAACGCGCTCGGCCACACCCGCACCGTGGCTTACGACAGGGCGGGGCTAGCCGTCGCCCTGACGGACGAGTTCGGCCTCACGACTTCGCTCTGCCGGGACTCCTTCGGCCGCATCGTCAAGGTGACGGATCCGCTGGGCCACACCATCCGCATGGGTTGGACCACCGAGGGCAAACCGTCCTGGCGGGAACAGCCCGACACTGCACGGGAGATGTGGACCTGGGACGCGGAAGGCAACCTGCTCGCCCACACGGACCCGGCAGGCATGACGACCCAGCTCACTGCGACACACTTCGACCTGCCAGCTGCCCGGACAGATCCGGACGGTGCCAGTTACGACTTCACCTATGACACCGAGCTGCGCCTCACCGCTGTCCGCAACGCCCAGGGGCGCACCTGGTCCTACATTTACGACGAGGCCGGCCGACTGGTCGCCGAGACGGACTTCAACGGGCGCACCCTGACGTACGCCCATGACACGGCGGGTAACCTGACCGCCCGGACCAACGGCGCGGGCGAGGTCTTGTACTTCACACGGGACGCGCGTGGCCGAGTCATCGAACAACATGATGACGCGGGCGACATCACGAGATATGAGTACGGTGGCGACGGCAGGTTGTCACGGGCTCACAACGCGGACGCCGAGATAGTGCTGGAGCGGGACGCGTTGGGACGCGTGCTGTCCGAAGCCGTGAACGGCGGTACTACGACGTACGAGTACAACATGCTCGGGCGTTGCACCCGTCGGGTCACACCCTCCGGACTGGTGTCGACCTGGACATATGACGAGGCGGGACGCCCGGCGGCACTGCACTCGGACGCCGGCTGGCTGGCCTTCACACACGACGCGCTGGGCCGTGAGACCGAGCGCACGGTGGGTGAGAGCGTGAGCCTGGCCCAGCGCTGGAGTGCTACGGGCCGACTGACCACGCAGTCGGTGACAGCGACGGCGACATCGAGCGAGGCCGATCGACTTCTCCAGCATCGCAGTTACGCGTACCGAGCTGACGGCTACATCACCGAGATCCGCGAGCTGACGTCTGGCACCCGCCAGTTCGACCTGGACGGCGCAGGCCGTGTCACGACTGTGCACGCTCAGGGCTGGACTGAGACGTACGCCTACGACTCGGTGGGGAACCTTGTGCAGGCGACGGCACCCGGACACAGCTCTCCCGGTGAGCGCGAGTTCGACGGCACGATCATCCGCCGTGCGGGCCGTACCTCCTACGAACACGACGCGCAGGGAAGGCTGATCCGTAAGACGCGCAGGTTGCTCAACGGGCAGACACGGACCTGGACGTACTGTTGGAGCGCCGAGGACCGCTTGACCGAGGCGGTCACACCGAACGGTGACCGATGGCGGTATGTCTACGATCCATTCGGTCGGCGTATCTCCAAACATCGTATCGCCGAGGACGGATCGCCAGCAGATCGTGTCGAATTCTCCTGGGACGACACCCGCCTCATGGAGCAGGTTCGTACCGACGGCAGAGTCACGACGTGGGACTACGAGCCAGACACGCACCGTCCGGTCGCACAGACCGACCACAGCCGAGTCGATCGCAGCTCCGGCACTTCCTTCCTCGCGAAGCTGGCTCAAGAGACGGATCCGGAGACCGCTACACGCTTCCACGCGGTGATCACTGACCCCGTCGGCACTCCCATGGAGCTTGTGTCGGCGTCCGGGGACGTCGCCTGGCAATGGCGGACCTCACTGTGGGGCACCCGCATGCCTGGCTCTGCAGCCGATGACTCCAGCCTGGACTGCCCGCTTCGGTTTCCCGGCCAGTACAGCGACGCAGAGACGGGTCTGAATTACAACCGCTTCCGTTACTACGACCCCGACACCGCCCGGTACACGGCTCCCGACCCGCTCGGCCTGAAGCCGGCGCCCCACGATTACGGCTATGTGGAGAATCCTTGGGCTGCCAGCGACCCACACGGGCTCGCCAAGTGCCTCGACGACCTGTCGAAGAGCGGCGAGCGACCGGACAAGGGGAAGCTCACCCGTGCCGGACGCGAATACCAGAAGCACATGAACCGGGGAGACCTTGTTGTCGTGCCCGGCAAGCAATTGGATTCGTCCGGGCAGAACCTGCTCGATGATATTCTGACCAACCCGAACACGACACAGGTTCCCGTGACTTCGGGAAACTTCGCGGGAGGAACCCGCTACGTCATGCCGGATCCGGGCGGCGGCCGCGGATTCGGGGCTACATTCGACGCCAATGGCGATTTTCAGTATTTCGGACGGTACTAGCCATGACCACTCTTCTCCCCTGGCTCGAGGAGCCGCTCTACCGGGAACGGTTGGCGACTCTCCTGTCAGACCTCGCAGACGCACCTCTTACAGCGGTGCGCTATGTAGCCCCGTCGGGTGGAACGTGGCCCGAAGGCCATCGCGCAGACCGTGGCGCGCACGAAGTTGACATGGCGGTTGCCCTCACCCTGGGCAACGGGTGGATTCTGGCCGCGTCCTGGGCCATGGATGGCCTCAACGAAGGCTTGGCCCTTCAAATGACGGAACCGGGTGAGGTATCAGACCTCCCTGGAACAGCGGTCGACGTGTCCGGACGATCCGAGTGGTCCGAGTTCCTCGGGACAACCCTCACCGGCATCACGCCTGTGACACACGTACCGAATGAAGGATGCCCGGCAATGCCCTGGGCTGTCCGGCTTGATTTCTCTGCTACCCCTCCTGTGACAGTCGCCCTGGGAGAGTCCGCTGGCCTCGGATTCACCTACATGCCGGACTCATTGGTCGTTATTTTTGATGAGAATGAGGCCGCCGGATACAGAATTCCCGCCAGCTCCGAACCTGCCCTCGGGCGCAGGTAATAGCGAGAGGAACGGTCGGTACGGCAGGCCAACCCCGAGCTTTTCGCCACTCGGGGCCGGTTTGGCCTCCCGACGAACCCTGGACCGACCGAGGCGCGGAACGACGAAAGGAACGCCGAGAGAATGCAGCACCTCGCCGCCGGGGCGCACGGACCCTCCCCGGTGATCGACATCGTCTTCGCCATAGGAGGCATGGTTTTCCTGTGGTGCGGACTGAGTTGGGCGTTCGATGTGCGGGGGATCGCCACGCGCAGAGCCGAACGGATTCACCGTAGGAACCAGGAGACGTGGGCGATGGGCCGTCTCGGCGGGTCTCCGAACCTTTTCGCGTCTGCCGGGTATCTGCGGTTCCTGGGCGCTGTCATGGCAGGTGCCGGACTTCTCCTGCTCGTCGCGGTGTATGCGCTGTGGCACCTGGGCTGACCCCACCGGTCAGGAGTAGGTCCAGCGCCATCTGCTCCCGCTGGGGGCGCACGTGATGCTCGTGCCGGAGGCGTCCGTCGTCGTCGCTCCGTGGTCGCTGTTGCGGCAGAACTCGCCGGCGGAGTAGCAGTTCCCCGCGTTGGAGACGATGGAGCAGGTGCCCGCTGCGCTCTGGCTGCCGGTGCCGCCTGAGCCGGCGTCACCGGAACCGGAGCTGTTGTCGGCCGACGCCTGGGCGGTGACCGTCACCGTCGCCTTGACCGTCTTCGTCACGGTCGGTCCAGGTGCGGGCTTCGCGGTGGCTGTCGCCGTGGCGGTGGCGGTGGCGGTGACGGTCGCGGTCGGCCGGGGTTGACTGGCCGCCGTCTTCACGCTGTTGCCGTCGCCGTGCTGGCCGCCACCGCCCGCGCCGATCCCCAGGAAGAAGGCGAAGCCGATCGCGGGCAGTACGTAGCGCTTCCGGGCCCACTTCGGAGCCGGGCGCACCGGCGGGGTGGGTGGCGGCGGCATGTATGGGCTGGTCACTCGTCCCCCCTGGGAAGTCTCAGGAGCGACGACGGTAGCCCCGAAGCGCCCAGATCTGTGAGTAATGCGTAGGAGAGGTGATGAATTTGTGATGATCAACCCGTGTGGTGGGCCGCTGGGTCCAGCCCCGCGGCCCACCTGCCGCTCAGCCCGCGGTCACTGGGTGACCAGGGTCCAGTGCATGTCCTGCAGAGTCTGGAAGATCGGTACGAAGTACACGCCCTGCACGCACCAAGGCGTGCGCACGCCGCTGTCGAGGACGTACTCCGACGACGGGCAGGTGACCGTGCGGTCCAGGGCCGTGATCATGCCGCGGGCCTCGTCGGAGGTGTAGTTGTTCACGCCGGCGAAGACCGGTCCCCCGCTGTCGCCGTTCGCCGCCGCGATGTGGTCCTTGGTGCTTGACGTGGCATAGGCGAGGTCGGTGTCCGGCCGGTAGACGCCGTTCGCTCCTGTGACCCCGATGTCCGTCGCGGAGATCTGCACGCCGCAGTGCACACCGGAGTTGGCGCCGTCGGTGCAGACGTAGTCGCCCACGTTGTTGTGGCCCCAGCCGGTGACGGGCTTGGAGTACCCGTCGGTCTCGTTCGCCGGACCGTCGTACAGACGCCCGGCGGACTGCCCGGACGGCAGGCTGATGCCCAGGGCGTCGTCCGACGCGAGCCGCTGGGCGCTGTCGGTGGTGCCGATGAGCCTCCCGCCCCAGTACGTATGCCACACACCACCGCGACCGTCGCAGTGGTAGGCCGCGCTGAGTTCGTACCGCCCGTCGGAGGTCTTGACGCTGAACGCACTGGAACAGACACCCCCGCCGGGGTTGCGCAGCGCCGCCCCGCCGTGCCACGGGGTGTCGTCCTCCTGCCGGGAGGAGAGGTCCACGCTCAGCGGCTGGTAGGCCACGGTGGTGCGGACCCCGGTCAGGCGGTCCGTGGCCGCCTTGACCGCACTCGACCTGTCCTGGCGGGCGGCTGACGTCAGCGGGTCCATCCGGTCGCTCCTGCCCGCGCCCCGGTCTTCGTCGTAGCCGATCCGCAGCCCGCTGCCGTCGACCGCGGGGCCGATGCTGGTGATGCGGAGGGGGACCGATGTGCCGGCGATGTGCAGATCCGCGGGTCTCCCGCCGCGAAGAAGCCTGGCCCGGGCCGCGTGCAGATCGGCCTTGGAGTAGCGGGCCGGAAGCACCGAGGCGCGCACGCCCTTGGGCAGGTGGGCGAGGATGCGCCGTACCCGCTGCGGCGGGTCGCCCTTCCAGTGCAGACGCAGGCTGTTGTGGAGCGGGTCGACTTCGATGTCGGTGAAGCCGGGAATCCTGGCGCGGTCCGATTCGGAGAGTCCCTCGGTGATCCGGCCGGCGATCTTGTCGAGAGTTTCCTGCTTCTTCTCGATCGAGACTGGGTGCGGATGCGTCGACGCGCTTGCGGAAGGGGACGCGATGAAGGGGAGGGACAGGGCCAGCGCCGCGACGGGGAGGGCTATGGCCGCCCGTCCGCGGCCTCTGCCGGATCTCTTCACAGAGCCTCATTTCGTCAGTTGTCTCCCCCGGGGAGTGGGGGTTCGTCGTAAATGACGTGCGCGGGGGCACAGTCGTTGGCACGCTGCCCCGGTGAATCGTGAAGAGATCTCCCGCATCGCTCATGCCGAACACCCCATCAAGTCCCCGCTCGACGACGACTCGGTGCGCCGGCTGCTGGACCGCGGCCTGCCGAGGGGCGACGAGCGGGTGCTCGACCTCGGCTGCGGGCAAGGGGAATGGCTCCTGCGTGCCCTGGCCGCACACCCGCGGGTGCGTGCCGAGGGCGTGGACCTCTCCGCGGACGCCCTGGACCAGGCGGCCGCCGCGGCACGCGACCTCGGTGTCCAGGACCGTCTCGTCCTGCATCACCGCAAGGCCGAGGAGTTCGCGTCCGCGGAGCCCTTCGACGTCGTCCTCAGCTTCGGGGCCGCGCACGCCTTCGGCGGACTGCTGCCCACCCTCGCCGCGGCCCGCGAACACCTCGCTCCCGGTGGCCGGGTCCTCGTCGGGGACGGGTTCTGGGAGCGTCCGCCGTCGCCGGAGGCCGTCGAGATGCTCGGGGACTTCACCGATCTGGCGGACACCGTGGACCGGGTCGTCGCCGACGGCTGGATCCCGGTCGACGGGCACGTCAGCACGCGCCGGGAGCTGGACGACTACGAGTGGGCCTGCTGGGGGTCGCTGGCCGCGTGGGCCCTGGACCATCCCGACGATCCGGACAGTGCGCAGGTGCTGGAGACGGCCCACACCCGCCGTACCGAATGGCTGCGCGTCTACCGGGACACCTGGGGCTTCGTCTCGCTGGTCCTGCGCCGGGCGGGCGACTCCGTCTGACCCCGGTACGGGGGGTTCCGGCGCGGCGTCCGGGCGGGCACTGTGAGGGAGAGCCCAACGGTTCCTGCCTAGGCGGTGACAGGCACATGGCATTCGACGCCGGACGGATCTGTCTCGATCTTCTCGCCACCTCGCATCCGGACGAACGGCTGGACAGCGCCGGGGCGTTGGGTGTGTGGATCGGGGGCGCGGGCCTGGTGCCGAGCGGTACGTCGCTCGCCCACGCCGAGGGGCATTGGGTGGTCCGGTTCCAGGAACTGCGGTGGCTCGTCCGGCAGTTGGTGCTACCCGGCGGCACAACCCCGGACACCGGCTCGTACGGCCGCGCCCTCGCCCGTCTCAACGACCTCGCCCGGCCCGCGCCCCCCGTCCCCTGCGCCGTACGCCGGGAGGACGGCCGGCTCGCCAGGGCGCTGGCCGAACCTCCCTCCTGCTCCGCGCTGCTCGCCCTCGTCGCCCGGGACGCCGTGGAGCTGCTCACCGACCCCGTCGCGCGGGCGGCCGTACGGGAGTGCGAAGGAGACAACTGCCCGCTGGTGTACCTGGACACCTCCCGGGGGCGGCGCCGGCGATGGTGTTCCAGTGAGGTCTGCGGGAACCGGGAACGCGTGGCCCGGCACCGGCGGCGGGCCGCCCTCGCACGTGCCTGAGCGAGGTGACGCCCCCTCTCCTGCCCTCTCCGCCAAGTGATTTGCGTAACAGCCGGTTTCCCGGGCCGGCCGGCCGGGCAGCTCTGCCGCTCAGGATCCACCCCCGGCGATGTGTCGGAAATGTAAAGATCATGCGGTGGGAATGTGCTCGCATGTCCCGCTCGTCACGCCACTCCCAAGAAAACTGCCACTTCCGTTTGAACACCTCAGCACTCGTTTCCGTACGGGTGGGCGAGCGACCGACTGGGGGAACCCCCGGACACCGGAGGTGGGCGTGCGCAAGGATGCGGCCGTGGCCAATGAACGTGGATCGAGGGCCCGACATCGCATGTCCTCACAGCCCTCGGAGCCCGATGAGGAGTTGATGCGTGCGCTGTATCGAGAGCACGCCGGACCTCTGCTCGCGTATGTCCTGCGGCTGGTCGCCGGTGACCGGCAGCGCGCCGAGGACGTCGTACAGGAAACGCTCATCCGTGCCTGGAAGAACGCCGGTCAGCTCAATCGGGCGACCGGATCGGTACGCCCCTGGCTGGTGACGGTTGCACGCCGCATCGTCATCGACGGCCACCGCAGCCGGCAGGCCCGGCCGCAGGAGGTCGATCCGTCGCCGCTGGAGGTCATCCCCGCGGAGGACGAGATCGACAAGGCGCTGTGGCTGATGACGCTGTCGGACGCGCTCGACGACCTGACCCCGGCCCACCGGGAGGTACTCGTCGAGACGTACTTCAAGGGGCGTACGGTCAATGAGGCGGCCGAGACGCTGGGCATACCCAGTGGCACGGTGCGGTCTCGGGTGTTCTACGCCCTGCGATCGATGAAGCTGGCACTGGAGGAGCGGGGGGTGACGGCGTGATGAGCAATGGATACGGGGGGATGCCGGGATTCGGCATGGGTGGTCCGGGTATGTCTGGCCCCATGAACCCCAGTCCGGGATCCGCGGTGCCCAGCGAGCACGAGACCGTCGGCGCCTACGCCCTCGGGATCCTCGACGACGCCGAGGCAACCGCTTTCGAGGCGCATCTCGCCGGCTGCGAGTGGTGCGCCCAGCAGCTGGACGAGCTGGCCGGGATGGAGCCGATGCTGGCCGCGCTCGCGGACCTGCCGGGCTCCGGAAGCACCCCGGCGATCGGGGACTCGCTGTCCGCCAAGCCCACTCCGCGGCTGGTGGAGAGGCTGGTCGACGAGGTCGCGGAGAAGCGCGCCCAGAAGCGGCGGCGCTCCTTCTACATGATCGCCGCGGCGGCCGCGCTGATCATCGCCGGACCGCTGGCCGCCGTCGCCGTGAACGGCGGCTCGTCGGGCGGTGGCGGTCAGGTCACCGCGTCCTCCGCGCAGACCACCTTCTCCGCCATGTCCGAGAAGAAGTCGGCCACCGACCCGTCGTCCCACGCCAGCGCCACCGTCGGCATGGAGCAGAAGGACTGGGGCACCCAGACGGTCCTGGAGCTGAAGAACGTCCAGGGCCCGCAGAAGTGCTCCCTGGTGGCCGTCGCCAAGAACGGGCAGCGTGTGACCATGTCGTCGTGGTCCGTGCCGAACTGGGGCTACGGCTTGCCGGACGCGAAGACGGACGACGCCAAGAAGCCGCTCTACATCGGCGGTGCCACGGCCTTCAAGCCGAACGAGATCGACCACTTCGAGGTCGTGACCTTCGACGGCAAGAAGCTGGTGCAAGTGAACGCGTAGCTTCGGCGGGCCCCCTTCGCGTACGGTTGACGGCTGCCCAGCACGTCAGAAGGGGGCCCGGTGGCCGCTCAGGTTCAGCAGTCCGCGGTCGGCTCGGTACACGGCGCACAGGATTCCGTCCGTGACCGGGAGATCAGCGTCGAACAGGAACACCTGGACCGGGTGTACCGGCGGCTCGAGGAGAAGATCCACGAGGCCGAGTTCCTGATGAACGACGCGGCCAAGCGCGGCCAGGTCGGCACCCCGGGCGCGCTCGCCGAGCGCGACGCACAGGTCTTCCGCGCCGGCGTCCACCTGAACCGGCTCAACAACGAGTTCGAGGACTTCCTCTTCGGGCGGATCGACCTGCTGCTGGGCAAGGACGGCAAGAAGGGTCCCGACGGGGCCTACACCGCCGTGGAGCCCGCCGAAGGCGCCGTGCGGGACGACAACACCGCCGACATCGCCGAGACCCTGCACATCGGCCGCATCGGCGTCCTCGACGAGGACTACGCGCCGCTGGTCATCGACTGGCGGGCGCCCGCCGCCGCCCCCTTCTACCGGGCCACCCCGGTGGACCCCGGGCGGGTCGTGCGGCGCCGGGTCATCCGGTCCAAGGGACGCAGGGTGCTCGGCGTCGAGGACGATCTGATGCGGCCCGAGCTGACCGCCCGCCTCGACGGTCGCGAACTGCCCGTGATCGGCGACGGCGCCCTCATGGCCGCCCTCGGCCAGGCCCGCAGCCACACCATGCGGGACATCGTCTCCTCCATCCAGGCCGAGCAGGACCTCGTCATCCGCGCCCCCGCCGCCTCGATCACCTATGTGGAGGGCGGCCCGGGCACCGGCAAGACCGCCGTCGCCCTGCACCGCGCCGCCTACCTGCTCTACCAGGACAGACGCCGGTACGCGGGCGGCATCCTGATCGTCTCCCCGACCCCGCTGCTCGTGGCGTACACCGAGGGCGTGCTGCCCTCGCTCGGCGAGGAGGGCCAGGTCGCCATCCGCGCGATCGGCTCGCTGGTCGACGGTGCGGAGGCCACGCTCTACGACTCCCCGTCCGTGGCCCGCGCCAAGGGTTCGTACCGGATGCTGAAGGTGCTGCGGAAGGCGGCCCGGGGCGCCCTGGAACTGGGACCCGCCGCCCGGACGGCTCCCGGCGAGGACGACGGGCCGCAGGACCTCGGGGGGCCGCCCGCCCGGCTGCGTGTCGTCGCCTTCGGGCGCCGCCTCGAGCTGGAGGCGGCCGAGCTGGAACGTATCCGCCGTACCGCCCTCGGCGGCACCGCGCCCGTCAACCTGCTCCGCCCGCGCGCCCGCAGGCTGCTGCTGGACGCGCTGTGGGACCGGTCCGGCGCGGCCGGCCGGCACACCGATCCGGAGCTGGCCGCCGAGCTGCGCTCCTCCTTCGACGAGGACGTCACCGGCGAGGACGCCTTCGTCGCGTTCCTCGACGCCTGGTGGCCCGAGCTGACCCCGAAGCAGGTCCTTTCGGCCATGGCCGACGAGCGGCGGCTCGGCCGGTGGGCACGACGGATCCTCAACCCCGGCGAGGTCCGCAAGGTGGCCCGCTCCCTCAAGCGGGACGGCCACTCCGTGCACGACATCGCCATGCTGGACGAACTGCAGGCGATCCTCGGCGTCCCGGCCCGGCCGCGCAAGAAGCGCGAGCTGGACCCGCTGGACCAGCTCACCGGGCTGGAGGAGCTGATGCCGGTGCGCGAGGAGTCGCAGCGCGAGCGCGCCGAGCGGCTCGCGCAGGAACGCACCGAGTACGCGCACGTCATCGTGGACGAGGCACAGGACCTCACGCCGATGCAGTGGAGGATGGTCGGCCGTCGCGGCCGGCACGCCACCTGGACGGTCGTGGGGGACCCGGCCCAGTCGTCCTGGTCCGACCCGGACGAGGCGGCCGAGGCCCGCGACGAGGCCCTCGGCACCCGGCCCCGGCGGCGCTTCCAGCTCACCGTGAACTACCGCAACCCGGCCGAGATCGCCGAGCTGGCGGCCAAGGTCCTCGCCCTCGCCATGCCCGGCTCCCAGGCGCCGAGCGCGGTGCGGTCCACCGGGGTCGCGCCGCGCTACACCATCGTGGAGAAGTCGCCCGCGGACACGGTCCGGGCCGAGGCCGAGCGGCTGCTGGACCTGGTGGACGGCACGGTCGGTGTGGTCGTCGCGATGCACCGGCGCGAGGAGGCCCGGCGCTGGCTGGCCGGACTCGGCGACCGGGTGGTGGCGCTCGGCAGCCTGGAGGCCAAGGGTCTGGAGTACGACGCGACGGTGGTGGTCTCCCCGGCGGAGATCGCGGACGAGTCCCCGGCCGGGCTGCGCGTGCTGTACGTGGCGCTGACCCGGGCCACCCAGCAGCTGACGGTGGTGTCGGGGGAGCGCGACGAGCCGGACGCGTCCGGCGTCCCGGACCTGCTGCGGGACTGACTTTCCTGTGAACTGCGCGCAGGGGGAATGGCCCCGGGCGTCCGTTTGTTAGCCTGGGTACGGCACCGGCTCGATCCAAGCCCCCGGGCCCAACCTTTGTCCCTGCGAGGGACCACTTGCCGCGAGGCGAGCATGGCGGGTCGGTGTCATGAACGTGTGGGAGGCCCACGTCACGATGTGACGTGGGCCTCCTTCTTTGCCTCGGCGGCCCCTTTCCTCACCTGATCACCTCTCGTATGGTGGAAGTGGTTTTCCGAAACAGCGCACCACTCATGAACAAAACGTCCGCAATCCGAGGCGACTACCGCGTACTCAGTGGTAGGTGCGACGATCGGACGGCACAACTTCGCGACACGGTGAAAGCAGAGGAAGTCGGCCATGGCAACGGCGCCCAGCGTCTCCTACTCGATGACCATCCGGTTGGAGGTGCCCGCGAGCGGAACCGCCGTCTCGCAGCTCACCACCGCGGTGGAGTCCTCCGGAGGCTCGGTGACCGGCCTCGACGTCACCGCGTCCGGCCACGAGAAGCTCCGCATCGACGTCACCATCGCGGCCACCTCCACGGCCCACGCCGAGGAGATCGTCGAGAAGCTGCGCGGCATCGAGGGCGTCACCCTCGGCAAGGTCTCCGACCGTACGTTCCTGATGCACCTCGGCGGCAAGATCGAGATGCAGTCCAAGCACCCCATCCGCAACCGTGACGACCTGTCCATGGTCTACACGCCGGGTGTGGCCCGCGTCTGCATGGCGATCGCCCAGAACCCCGAGGACGCCCGCCGCCTCACCATCAAGCGCAACTCGGTTGCGGTCGTGACGGACGGCTCCGCCGTGCTCGGCCTCGGCAACATCGGCCCCAAGGCCGCGCTGCCCGTCATGGAGGGCAAGGCGGCCCTCTTCAAGCGCTTCGCCGGCATCGACGCCTGGCCGATCTGCCTGGACACCCAGGACACCGACGCGATCGTGGAGATCGTCAAGGCGATCGCCCCCGGCTTCGCCGGCATCAACCTCGAGGACATCTCCGCGCCCCGCTGCTTCGAGATCGAGGCCCGGCTGCGCGAGGCCCTCGACATCCCCGTCTTCCACGACGACCAGCACGGCACCGCGATCGTCGTCCTCGCCGCCCTGACCAACGCCCTGCGCGTCACGGACAAGGCCATCGAGAACATCCGGGTCGTGATGTCCGGCGCCGGCGCCGCCGGTACGGCCATCCTCAAGCTGCTGCTCGCCGCGGGCGTGAAGAACGCCGTCGTCGCCGACATCCACGGTGTCGTGCACGCCGGCCGCACCGACCTGGTGGACGCCCCGGCCGGCTCGGCGCTGCGCTGGATCGCCGACAACACCAACCCCGAGGGCCTGACCGGCACCCTGAAGGAGGCCGTGCGCGGCGCCGACGTCTTCATCGGCGTCTCTGCCCCGAACGTCCTCGACGGCGACGACGTGGCCGCCATGGCCGAGGGTGCCATCGTGTTCGCGCTCGCGAACCCCGACCCCGAGGTGGACCCGGCGATCGCCCGCCAGACGGCGGCCGTCGTGGCCACCGGCCGCTCCGACTTCCCGAACCAGATCAACAACGTGCTGGTCTTCCCGGGTGTCTTCCGCGGCCTGCTGGACGCCCAGTCCCGCACCGTCAACACCGAGATGATGCTCGCCGCCGCGCAGGCCCTCGCGGACGTGGTCAGCCAGGACGAGCTGAACCCGAACTACATCATTCCGAGCGTCTTCAACGACAAGGTCGCGGGCGCGGTCGCGGGCGCCGTGCGCGAGGCCGCGAAGGCGGCGGGCGCGACGGCCTGAGCATCCGTCCACGCCGGGCGCCGGGTGACGGCGCGGTGGCGCCCGGACGTCGTCCCGGTGACACCGTGCCGTACTGTGCAGGGGCTGTGAGGATCACCACGGCGGCCCCCGCACCGGCGCGTCGTGGAACCAGCCGGTGCCGGGCGCACTCTAGGGTGACGCCGAGCGGGCGCTTTTCGTGTGACTCCCCAGGGTGTTCTCACGACTCCTACGGGTGCCGGATTGGCTTTCCCGCCGCAGGTAGGGGCAGGATGCGTCCCTGGGCGCGAGCGCATCGGCATCGCAGTGCCTCGGGCGGCTCCGCCGCGTGGCACACCCCAACGGCAAGAAAAACACGGGAGTAACAACATGAACCGCAGTGAGCTGGTGGCCGCGCTGGCCGATCGCGCCGAGGTGACCCGCAAGGACGCCGACGCCGTCCTGGCCGCGTTCGCCGAGACCGTCGGCGAGATCGTCGCCAAGGGCGACGAGAAGGTCACCATCCCCGGCTTCCTGACCTTCGAGCGCACCCACCGTGCCGCTCGCACCGCGCGCAACCCGCAGACCGGCGAGCCGATCAACATCCCCGCCGGCTACAGCGTGAAGGTCACCGCGGGCTCGAAGCTCAAGGAAGCGGCCAAGGGCAAGTGACCTTGCCGCCCCTGTGCCGACGGGACGGCACAGGGGCAGTGAAGCACTGATGGGGCGGCACCCGGAATCTCCGGGTGCCGCCCCATCGTCGTCATGTCCTGCGGGCCGGTCAGCCCAGCGCCTTGCCGGGCAGCTCGACCTTGGCGCCCAGTTCCACGAGCTTCTCCATGAAGTTCTCGTAGCCGCGGTTGATGAGGTCGATGCCGTGGACGCGGGACGTGCCCTCGGCCGCCAGGGCCGCGATCAGGTACGAGAAGCCGCCGCGCAGGTCGGGGATGACCAGGTCGGCGCCCTGCAGCCGGGTCGGGCCGGAGACGACCGCGGAGTGCAGGAAGTTGCGCTGGCCGAAACGGCAGTCCGAGCCGCCCAGGCACTCGCGGTAGAGCTGGATGTGGGCGCCCATCTGGTTCAGCGCGGAGGTGAAGCCCAGGCGGGACTCGTAGACCGTCTCGTGGATGATGGACAGGCCCGTGGCCTGAGTGAGGGCCACCACCAGCGGCTGCTGCCAGTCGGTCTGGAAGCCGGGGTGCACGTCCGTCTCGAGCGCGATGGACTTCAACTGGCCGCCGGGGTGCCAGAAGCGGATGCCCTCGTCGTCGATCTCGAAGGCGCCGCCCACCTTCCGGTAGGTGTTCAGGAACGTCATCATCGAGCGCTGCTGGGCGCCGCGGACGTAGATGTTGCCGTTGGTCGCGAGAGCCGCCGAGGCCCAGGACGCGGCCTCCAGGCGGTCCGAGAGGGCGCGGTGGGTGTAGCCGCCGAGGCTCTCCACACCGGTGATGCGGATCGTGCGGTCGGTGTCCATCGCGATGATCGCGCCCATCTTCTGCAGCACGCAGATGAGGTCCTCGATCTCCGGCTCGACGGCCGCGTTGGACAACTCGGTGACGCCCTCGGCCAGTACGGCCGTCAGCAGCACCTGCTCGGTCGCGCCGACGGACGGGTACGGCAGCCGGATCTTCGTACCGCGCAGGCCCTTCGGGGCCTCCAGGTACTGCCCGTCCGCCCGCTTCTCGATCGTCGCGCCGAACTGCCGCAGCACGTCGAAGTGGAAGTCGATGGGCCGGCCGCCGATGTCACAGCCGCCGAGGCCCGGGATGAACGCGTGGCCCAGACGGTGCAGCAGGGGGCCGCAGAAGAGGATCGGGATACGGCTGGAACCGGCGTGGGCATCGATGTCGGCCACGTTGGCGCTCTCGACGTGCGTCGGGTCCAGGACCAGCTCGCCGGGCTCCTCGCCCGGCCGGACCGTCACCCCGTGCAGCTGGAGCAGGCCGCGTACGACGCGCACGTCACGGATGTCCGGAACATTGCGCAGTCGGCTCGGCGCACTGCCCAGCAGGGCGGCGACCATGGCCTTCGGCACGAGGTTCTTCGCACCGCGGACACGGATCTCGCCCTCGAGCGGGGTTCCGCCGTGGACAAGCAGGACATCGTCGTTGACGGTCATGAATCTCGCGTTCCGATGAGTTGGGCAGGGGGGCGGCCGATCACTGTTGCGCGCGGGCCGGGAGAGACAGCGTAGTCGCCGATCACCCCCCGCTAGTAAGCCCAAGGACCGCCAAGACGCGTCATAGCTGTGTCACAACACGAACCGTGCGCTATCGGGCACATGGGGTCACCGAGGACGGGTGTGCGCCGGGCCCGCTTCCCCGCGCCCTGAGCTGCAGCCGCCCCCGATTGCCGCCGATTGGCTCCCCACACCCGGGGAAGATGCGGGATCATGTCTGGCATGACCGAGGTGTCCTCGCTCACAGGGCGGCTGCTCGTGGCCACACCCGCCCTGGCGGACCCGAACTTCGACCGCGCGGTGGTGCTCCTTCTCGACCACGACGAGGAGGGCTCCCTCGGTGTCGTCCTCAACCGGCCCACCCCGGTGGACGTGGGTGACATCCTGGAGGGCTGGGCCGGCCTCGCCGGTGAGCCCGGGGTGGTCTTCCAGGGCGGCCCCGTCTCGCTGGACTCGGCCCTCGGCGTCGCGGTCATCCCGGGCGACGGGGCCGGCGACCGGGCCCCGCTGGGCTGGCGCCGGGTGCACGGCGCGATCGGCCTGGTCGACCTGGAGGCCCCGCCGGAGCTGCTCGCCTCGGCCCTCGGCTCCCTGCGGATCTTCGCCGGGTACGCGGGCTGGGGCCCAGGTCAGCTGGAGGACGAGCTGGTCGAGGGCGCGTGGTACGTGGTCGAGTCCGAGCCCGGGGACGTCTCCTCACCGGCGCCGGAGCGGCTGTGGCGCGAGGTGCTGCGCCGCCAGCGCAACGAACTGGCGATGGTGGCCACGTATCCGGACGACCCTTCGCTCAACTGATGCCTGTGAGCTTCAGTACCCTGGGCGGTATGAGCACTCTTGAGCCCGAGCGCGGGACTGGTACGGGGACCCTCGTAGAGCCGACGCCACAGGTGTCCCACGGCGACGGCGACCACGAGCGCTTCGCCCACTACGTCCAGAAGGACAAGATCATGGCGAGCGCCCTCGACGGCACCCCCGTCGTGGCGCTGTGCGGCAAGGTCTGGGTGCCCGGCCGCGACCCGAAGAAGTACCCCGTGTGCCCCATGTGCAAGGAGATCTACGAGTCCATGGGCAGCGGTGGCGACGACAAGGGCGGCGACAAGAAGTAGTCCCCACCGCCTGAGGTCTCAAGGGGCCCTCGGGGCGCGTTGCGACGCGCCCCGAGGGCTTTTGCGTGTCACGAAGTGGTGGAGACCTCTTGTCGGCATGTTCATGTTGTCCATAGCCTCCAAGCTGTTGTGCAGAGCGAAACAGTCATTGCATATGTTGCAACGAAGCTCGGAGGTCCACTCCATGCCCTGAGGGTGTGGCCGTGGACCCGGGCGCCGTTGCTGGATTCCTTCCGGCGGGTGTTCGGGCAGCAGGAATTCGGCCGATACTTCGTCAACAGTCTGGTGGTGGCGGGCAGTGTGCTGATCGTCTCGCGGCTGATCGCGTTTCTCGCCGCGACCGCCGTGGCGCGATTCCGATTCCGCTGCCGGACCACCTTGCTGATCACGTTCCTGGTGGCCATCGCTTTCTCGCTGCCCTTCGCGATCTGGATGCTGCGGGGGTTCGTAAAGGCCGTGTTTTCCTTCATCTCGGCCTGGAACGACTTCTTCGTACTCGTACAGCGACGTCTGGTCTCCGGACTCGGCGGCGCGGTAAAGGAACTGACATGGTTGATGTGATTCCCGCGCCGGCGAGCGTCGCCCACGGCTCGTCCGGTCACGCGCGCGTGGACGGCGACACGGCGCTCGAGGCGCTGCCGGGCACGGAGGGCACCGCGCGCTGGCTGCGGGCCACCCTGGGCGCGGCGACCGGCCTGCCGCTGCCGGAAGGCCCCGGCCGCCCGCACCGGATCGTGCTGGGCATCGATCCCGGCCTGCCACCCGAGGACTACCGGCTCATCACCGACGCGTGGCCGATCCGTATCGAGGGCGGCAGCCCGGCCGGTGTCTTCTGGGGTGCCCAGACCTTCCGTCAGCTGCTCGGCGCCGACGCCTTCCGCCGGGCGCCGCTCAGGCCGGGCCGGGCGTGGGAGGTGCCGGCCGTCACCGTCGAGGACGGTCCGCGTTTCCGCTGGCGCGGTCTTCTCCTCGATGTCGCCCGGCACTTCATGCCCAAGGAAGGCGTCCTGCGCTACCTCGACCTCATGGCCGCGCACAAACTCAACGTCTTCCACTTCCACCTGACCGACGACCAGGGCTGGCGCATCGAGATCAAGCGCTATCCGAAGCTGACCGAGACGGCCTCCTGGCGGGCGCGGACGAAATTCGGCCACCGGGCCTCCCCGCTGTGGGAGGAGAAGCCGCACGGCGGTTACTACACCCAGGACGACATCCGGGAGATCGTCGCCTACGCCGCCGAGCGGCATATCGCCGTCGTCCCGGAAATCGACGTACCGGGCCACTCCCAGGCCGCCATCGCCGCGTACCCGGAACTCGGCAACACCGACGTCATCGACACCACCGCCCTGGGGGTCTGGGACAACTGGGGGATCTCCTCCAACGTACTCGCCCCCACCGACACCACCCTGCGCTTCTACGAGGGGGTGTTCGAGGAAGTCCTGGAGCTTTTCCCGGCGGACGCGACCGGATCCACCGGGTTCTCCTCCTTCGTGCACGTCGGCGGCGACGAATGCCGCAAGGAGCAGTGGACCGAGTCGGTCACCGCCAAGACCCGGATCGCCGATCTCGGGCTCGCCGACGAGGACGCGCTGCAGTCGTGGTTCATCGGGCACTTCGACGCATGGCTCGCCGCGCGCGGGCGCCGGCTGATCGGCTGGGACGAGATCCTGGAGGGCGGGCTCGCCGAGGGCGCGGCGGTGTCCTCCTGGCGCGGCTACGGCGGCGGGATCGCGGCCGCGCGGGCCGGCCACGACGTCGTCATGTGCCCGGAGCAGTACGTGTACCTGGACCACCGTCAGGCCCCGGGCGAGGACGAGCCGGTGCCCATCGGCTTCGTGCGCACCCTGGAGGACGTCTACCGCTTCGAGCCGGTCCCGGACGGGCTCACCGAGGCCGAGGCCCGGCATGTGCTGGGCACCCAGGCCAACGTCTGGACCGAGGTGTTGGAGGACACCGCGCGCGTGGACTACCAGACCTTCCCCCGGCTCGCGGCCTTCGCCGAGGTGGCCTGGAGCAGGCTGCCCGCCCCCGCGGAACGGGACTTCGCCGGTTTCGAACGCCGTATGGCCGCCCATTACGCGCGACTTGACGCCCTGGGGGTCGCCTATCGGCCACCCGCCGGGCCGCGGCCGTGGCAGAAACGCCCCGGTGTCCCCGGCCGTCCGGTCGAGGGGCCGCCGCCGAACAAGTGACCGTCCCGAACACGCGGTGAAAAACGCGCCAAGAGTCACCGAAGAGTGTCAATCGGTGCGCACTGGTGATGCCATGCCAAATCAGACCATGTCCCCTATGAGGTGGGCGAATGCCTCCTAGTGCCTGCTAGCGGACCCCCGCGTTCGGCCCTTGCGAAGATGTGCCAGAGTTGCCACGTCCGCCCTGTGAGCACGTACCGTACGGCCACACAGGTGGGACCAGGTGGGGCAGCGGGAAGGGGCAGCCGGTTTGACCACGCACGCACCGCAGGCGGCGCAGGCCGTCACGCTGCCCACGACGCTGGACGAGGCGGTGGCGGCCCTCGGCGCCATGCCCACCGCCGTGCCCGTCGCGGGCGGCACCGACCTGATGGCCGCCGTCAACTCCGGCCAGCTCAGGCCCGCCGCCCTGGTGGGCCTCGGGCGGATCAGCGAGATCCGCGGCTGGCAGTACCAGGACGGCCACGCGCTGCTCGGCGCGGGCCTCACGCACGCGCGCATGGGCCGCCCCGACTTCGCGGCCCTGATCCCGGCGCTGGCCGCCGCCGCGCGCGCCGCGGGCCCGCCGCACATCCGCAACGCCGGCACCCTCGGCGGCAACATCGCCTCGGCCGCGCCGACGGGTGACGCGCTGCCGGTCCTTGCCGCCCTGGAGGCGACGCTGATCATCGCGGGCCCGGGCGGGGCCCGCCGGGAGATCCCGGTGTCGCACCTGCTGGCCGGCATGGAGATGCTGCGCGGCGGCGAACTCATCGGCTACGTGCGCGTGCCGCTGCTGCATGCCCCGCAGGTCTTCCTGAAGGCCACCGGGCGCACCGGCCCGGGCCGCGCGCTGGCCTCCGTGGCCCTCGTCCTCGACCCCGCCCGGCGCGGGGTGCGGTGCGCCGTCGGTGCCATAGCGCCGATGCCGCTCCGGCCGCTGGAGGCCGAGGAGTGGGTCGCGCAGCTGATCGACTGGGACAACGACCGCGCGCTGGTGCCGGAGGCCCTGAACGCCTTCGGCGAGTACGTCGCCGCGGCCTGCATCCCGGACCAGGCGCCGGAGTCCGACGGCTCGGTGCCCGCGCTTCCGCCCGCCGTACTGCACCTGCGGCGCACCGTCGCCGCGCTGGCCCGACGAGCACTGGGGAGGGCGCTGTCGTGACCGACGACCAGCACGGAGAGGGCACGCCCCAGGGCGGCGGCCGCTGGGACCCGCTGCCCCAGGGCGACTACGACGACGGCGCCACCGCCTTCGTCAAGCTCCCCGAGGGCGGCATCGATGCCCTGCTGTCCGGCGACAGCCCGCTGGCCGCACCGGGTCACGGCTATGTGCCGCCGCGGATAACGGCCGCCCCCGGCGCCGGCGACCCGGCCGCCCCCGGCACCTGGTCCGCGCCCGCGGGCGGCACCGAATGGCCCGACCCGAACGCCATGCCCCAGGTGCCGGGCGCGGACGACCGGTTCACCTACGAGCCCGGCGCCACCCAGCAGTGGACCTTCGAGGAGCCCGCGGCCCCGGCCGCACCCGGCCACGACGTCACCGGACAGTGGTCCATCCCCGTCGCCGGCGGTGACCTTCCGGACGAATCGGGCGAGTTCACCACGTCCTCCCTGGTCGAGCAGTGGGGCGGCACCCCGCCGGCCACCCTGCCCGGCGGCGCGCCCGCACCCTGGGCGGCACAGGACCCCGGCCGCACCTGGGACCACCCCGAGGACCAGCAGCCCCCGGACCGGCCGGGCCCGCCGCTGCCGGACCACACCGGCGCGCACCCGGCGGGCGGTCCGGCGGCGCAGGGGTACGCGCCGCAGGAGCGGTACGCGACCGACGAGCCGTACGCGCACGACCCCGCCGGTCACCCTGCGGAGTTCGCCGAGCCCGCCGCTCCCGCCGAGTCCACGGCACCCCTCGCCGAGCCGGAAGCGGTGCCGGACGCGGACGGCCACGCCCCCGCCCGGGCCTTTGGGCGCCCCGCTGACGGCCCCGCGGGCCACGAGGAGCCCACCAGCCCGGCCGCGGCCCCGCAGGCCGCGACAGCGCCCGTCACGTCCGCCGCGCCCGACGCGGAGGCAACGGCCGTCCCGGCGACGCCGAAAGCCCCGGCCGCGGCAGCCGTCGACGAGGAGGCCGGGCCGTCGGAGCACCCCGCCGACGCGCCCGAGGCCGCCGCTCCGGCCGGCGGCAACCAGGCTCCCGGGGCACCGGGCAAGGACGACACGCCCGGGAGCACTGCCGCGGCCGACGGCGACGAAGCCGCGCACGCGCGCGAGGCGGCCCCGGCCGAGGAGCACGCCGCGCCGCTCCCGCCCGGCGACGACCACCCCCTCGCCTCCTACGTGCTGCGCGTCAACGGCACCGACCGCCCCGTCACCGGCGCCTGGATCGGCGAGTCGCTGCTGTACGTCCTGCGTGAACGACTCGGCCTCGCCGGCGCCAAGGACGGCTGCTCGCAGGGCGAGTGCGGGGCCTGCAACGTCCAGGTCGACGGCCGTCTGGTCGCCTCCTGCCTGGTCCCGGCGGTCACCGCGGCCGGCAGCGAGGTGCGCACCGTCGAGGGCCTCGCCGCCGACGGACGGCCCTCCGACGTACAGCGCGCGCTCGCCCGCTGCGGCGCCGTGCAGTGCGGCTTCTGCGTGCCGGGCATGGCGATGACCGTGCACGACCTGCTGGAGGGCAACCCCGCGCCGACCGAACTGGAGACCCGGCAGGCGCTGTGCGGCAACCTGTGCCGCTGCTCCGGCTACCGGGGAGTCCTGCAGGCCGTCCAGGAGGTCGTCGCCGAACGCGAGGCGTCGCACGCCGCCGACGACGGCACCGACGCGGAGGCGGCACGCATCCCGCACCAGGCGGGCCCCGGCTCCGGCGGCGTCCACCCGTCGGCGTTCGAGGCGCCCGGCGCCTTCGGCACACCGCAGCCCGCCCCCGGCGGCTACGGCGGCACACCGGATCCGTACGCCGCGCCCGACCCCTACGGCACGCCGGGACCGGGTGGCCAGCACGGCCCGCACGACCAGCACTACGGCCAGGACGGAGGCCAGGTGTGAGCAACGAAGCCGCCACGGCGCCCACCGCCGAGGAACCCGCGTCCGAGGCCCAGTCGTTGCCGCACGGCCTCGGCGCGTCCCTGACGCCCGCCGACGCCCGTGCCAAGACCGAGGGCACCTTCCCGTACGCCGCCGACCTGTGGGCCGAGGGCCTGCTGTGGGCGGCCGTGCTGCGCTCCCCGCACGCGCACGCGCGCATCGTGAACATCGACACCACGCACGCGCGCGAGATGCCCGGCGTACGGGCCGTCATCACGCACGAGGACGTCCCCGGCACTCCGCGCCACGGCCGCGGCACCCCCGACCGCCCGGTGTTCGCCTCCGAGGTCGTACGCCACCACGGCGAACCCATCGCCGCGGTCGCCGCCGACCACCCGGACACCGCGCGGATGGCCGCCGCCGCCGTCATCGTCGAGTACGAAGTACTCGATCCCGTCACCGACCCGGAGCAGGCCTTCGAGGCCGAACCCCTGCATCCCGACGGCAACTTGATCCGGCACATCCCGCTGCACCACGGCGACCCGGAGGCCGTCGGCGAGGTCGTGGTCGAGGGCCTGTACCGCATCGGGCGCCAGGACCCGGCCCCCATCGGCGCCGAGGCCGGTCTCGCCGTGCCCCGCCCCGACGGCGGCGTGGAGCTGTACCTGGGCTCCACCGACCCGCACGCCGACCGCAACACCGCCGCGGCCTGCTACGGGCTGTCCCCGGATCGGGTGAAGATCGTCGTCACCGGGGTGCCCGGCGCCACCGCCGACCGCGAGGACCAGAGCTTCCAGCTCCCGCTCGGCCTGCTCGCGCTCAAGACCGGCTGCCCGGTGAAACTCACGGCCACGCGCGAGGAGTCCTTCCTCGGCCACACCCACCGCCACCCCACCCTGCTGCGCTACCGCCACCACGCGGACGCCGAGGGCACGCTGGTGAAGGTGGAGGCGCAGATCCTGCTGGACGCGGGCGCGTACGCCGACACCTCCGCCGATGCGCTCGCCGCCGCCGTCTCCTTCGCGTGCGGCCCGTACGTCGTCCCGAACGCCTTCATCGAGGGCTGGGCCGTACGCACCAACAACCCGCCCTCCGGCCATGTGCGCGGCGAGGGCGCGATGCAGGTCTGTGCCGCCTACGAGGCGCAGATGGACAAGCTGGCGAAGAAGCTGGGCCTGGACCCGGCCGAGCTGCGCCTGCGCAACGCGCTCGCGACGGGAGACGTCCTGCCGATCGGCCAGACGGTGACCTGCCCGGCGCCGGTGGCCGAACTCCTGCAGGCGGTACGGGACTTCCCGCTGCCGGCGCTGCCCAAGGACACGCCCGAGGAGGACTGGCTGCTGCCCGGCGGCCCCGAGGGCGCCGGCGAACCGGGCGCGGTGCGCCGGGGCGTCGGCTACGGCCTCGGCATGGTGCACATGCTCGGCGCGGAGGGCGCCGACGAGGTGTCCACGGCGACGGTGAAGGTCCACGACGGCGTGGCGACCGTGCTGTGCGCGGCGGTGGAGACCGGCCAGGGCTTCACCACGCTCGCCCGCCAGATCGTCCAGGAGACCCTCGGCATCGAGGAAGTCCACGTGGCCCCGGTCGACACCGACCAGCCGCCGGCCGGCGCGGGCTGCCGGGGCCGGCACACCTGGGTGTCGGGCGGCGCGGTGGAGCGGGCGGCGAAGATGGTCCGCACCCAGCTCCTGCAGCCGCTGGCGCACAAGTTCGGCATGTCGACGGAGCTGCTGCAGATCACCGACGGCAAGATCACGTCGTACGACGGCGTCCTGTCGACCACCGTCACGGAGGCGATGGAGGGCAAGGAGCTGTGGGCCACCGCGCAGTGCCGCCCGCACCCCACCGAGCCGCTGAACGCCGCCGGCCAGGGCGACGCCTTCGTGGGCCTCGCGTTCTGTGCGATCCGCGCGGTGGTGGACGTCGACATCGAACTGGGCTCGGTCCGGGTGGTGGAGCTCGCGGTGGCGCAGGACGTCGGCAGGGTGCTGAACCCGGCGCAGCTGGCGGCCCGGATCGAGGCGGGCGTCACCCAGGGAGTCGGCATCGCCCTGACCGAGAACCTCCGTACGCCCCGTGGCCTGGTCCGCCACCCGGACCTGACCGGATACGCCCTGCCGACCGCCCTGGACGCGCCGGACATCCAGATCGTGAAGCTGGTGGAGGAACGCGACGTGGTGGCCCCCTTCGGCGCCAAGTCCGTCAGCGCGGTGCCGGTGGTGACCTCCCCGGCGGCGGTCGCCTCCGCCGTCCGCGCGGCCACCGGACGCCCCGTCAACCGCCTGCCGATCCGCCCGCAGGCGGCGGTGGTGACGGACTGGTGAGCCGCCGTTCCGCGTGATCGACGGGGCGGCCGCCGGCACCGGCGTGACGGCGGTGGCGCAGGACGTGGCACCGGGAGAGGACCTGCCGGCCCAGGCCGGCCTGGGCGGCACTCGCCCGGACGGGGAACTGCGCCGGCGCACCCCGCGCACCGGCCTTTGGCCGGACACGTCCCGGTGTACGCCGGAGCAGACGGTGGCGGCGATCCCCGCCCGCGCGCAACGCGCACGCGCCGCCCGACGTCCTTCCTGCCGAAGGCCGTTGTCAGTGGGGCGGCGTAGTCTGCGAAGCAGTGGGGGCGGCAGCGCTCACGAACGCACATGGGGCTTGCACGGGGAAGACCGCGGGGGATCGATGAGCACGACCGACACCGGGATTGCGGCGATCACGCTGACCGAGGCGGAGCTGGACCGCTACGTCACGCACGCGCCGACGCGCGGCCTGCTCGGCGGCGACGGACTGCCCGCGGACACCGACCTGCTGACCTTCTCCCCGCTGCGCACGTACGGCCTGCGCACGCTCGCCGACGCCGCGGACGCCCCGTTCCGGCTGGCCGAGGAGCTGCGGGGCCGCCTGGTCATAGGCGAGCTGCTCGGTCCGGCCGGCAAAGAGCGCGAGTCGATCCTGCTCGACGGCGCCACGGGCGAGATCACGACGGCCTACCTCTTCGACCCGTCCGAGCCCCGCCCCTTCGCGCCCTCCCTCACCACGCTGCTGCGCTTCGCCGCGGTCACCGAGGAACTGGCAGGCCTGCGCGGCCGTTTCGCGTCCCTCGCGGGCCAGTACGGCCCGCAGACGGCCGCCGAGGCGACGCGCCGCCTGCTCGCCCTGTTCGAGGAGGGCGCGGACGGCGAGGTCCCGTCGTACTGGAAGACGGCGGCCCTGATCCGCCCGCTCGCCCTCGTCGCCGGTCCCGGCACGGCGTCCGGCCTCACCCTGGACGTCCCCGCGCGCGTCCTGGACCAGGAGTTCGGGCACGGCCGGGTGTCCCGCTTCGAGGACGTCGACTTCCCGCCGACGCTCACGCACGAGCCGACCCGCCGCTTCCTGCGCGAGACAGGCCTGCCGGAGCAGACGGTGCTCTTCTGCGCCGACACGGACGTCCCCCTGCCGACGCTGCGCGAGTACTACACCGAGGAGCGCCCGGGTGAGTTCCCCCTGGACGAACTCCCGGCCCACGCCGACCATTTGATCCGCCTCGGCTATCTGGCCGAGGACAACAGCCTGGTGGTGGACGGCAGAACGGGCGCGGTCCTGACCTTCAGCGAGCCCGAGGCGACGCTCCACCCCCTGAACACGGACGTCTCGACCCTGGCCTTCACCCTCTGGCTGCTGCACCACGAGCGCACCATTCACCGCCACCTCCACCACGAGCTGACGACCCTGGCCTACGAGGACCTGGCCGCGGCCATGATCCACACCCTGTCGACGGTCGACCCCACGGGCACGTCACCCGGCACGCACTGGCACTACTGGACGGAGGCCTTCCAGGACGAAGCGGGCGGAGTGCTCTGAAGCAGAGGAGTTCCATGCCGGAGGGCGGCACCCCTTCAGAGATGCCGCCCTCCGGTTTGGCTGGTCGAGCCACCAGAGGCCGTGGCGGGAATCGAACCCACGTAACTCGCTTTGCAGGCGAGCCCCTAAACCACTCGGGCACACGGCCGTGTTCGTGGGAATGAACTTACGGGTGGTGGCGGACGGGCTCAAGGCAGCCGGGCGCGCCGCAACGGGACTGCCATGCCGCGTTCACAAACGGGGGGCTTACGACCAAGGTCGCAGGTCGCACCGGACTCCCGACAGGGGTCAAAGCGGGTTGTGGGCCTTACTCTGGCGGGCATGACCGCCCTGGAGCCCCGCGACGCCGCCGTCGTGACCGAATCCGCCGAGACAGATGCCGACAGAGAAGGCGTGCTCGGCCGGTCGTACCGGGCGCTCAGTGTCGGGATCGTCTCCGTCGTCCTGCTCATCGCCTTCGAGGCGACCGCCGTCGGGACGGCCATGCCGGTCGCGGCGCGGGAGCTGCACGGCGTGGCCCTGTACGCGTTCGCGTTCTCCGGCTACTTCACGACCAGCCTGTTCGGCATGGTCTTCTCCGGCCAGTGGTCCGACCGGCGCGGCCCGCTCGGCCCGCTGAGCGCCGGCATCGCGGGCTTCGCCACGGGACTCGTCATCGCCGGCACCGCCCAGGCGATGTGGGTGTTCATCCTGGGCCGCGCCGTCCAGGGCCTCGGCGGCGGCCTGGTCATCGTGGCGCTGTACGTCGTCGTCGGCCGCGCCTACCCCGAGCGGCTGCGGCCGGCGATCATGGCGGCCTTCGCGGCGGGCTGGGTGGTGCCGTCCATCGTCGGCCCGCTCGCCTCCGGCGCCGTCACCGAACACCTCGGCTGGCGCTGGGTCTTCCTCGGCATCCCCGTCCTGGTCGTCCTCCCGCTCGCCCTCGCCCTGCCGCAGATACGCCGCCGGGCGTCCGGCCCGGTCCAGGCGGACCAGGCTGCCGGGTCCTTCGACCGGCGGCGCATCCGGCTCGCCCTCGGCATCTCCCTGGGCGCCGGACTCCTCCAGTACGCCGCGCAGGATCTGCGGCCCCTCGCCGTACTGCCCGGACTCGCCGGTGCCGCGCTGCTCGTGCCCGCGGTCCTCGGGCTGCTCCCGCGCGGCACCTACCGCGCGGCCCGCGGTCTGCCCTCCGTCGTACTGCTGCGCGGACTGTCCGCCGGTTCCTTCATCGCCGCCGAGTCCTTCGTCCCGCTGATGCTGGTCACCCAGCGCGGCCTGTCGCCGATGCTCGCCGGGTTCTCGCTGGCGGCCGGCGGCCTGACCTGGGCGCTGGGCTCGTTCCTGCAGTCCCGGCCGCGCATGGCGCCGTACCGGGAGCGGCTGATGACCGTGGGGATGCTGCTCGTCGCCGCCGCCGTCGCCACCGCGCCCAGTGTCCTCGTGCACGCGGTGCCCGTGTGGACCGTCGCCGTCGCCTGGGCCTTCGGCAGCCTCGGCATGGGCCTGGTGATCTCCTCCACCAGCGTGCTCCTGCTCCGGCTGTCCGCCCCCGAGGAGGCCGGCGCCAACTCCGCCGCGCTCCAGATCTCCGACGCCCTCTCCAACGTCGTCCTGCTCGCCGCCACCGGCGCCGCCTTCGCGGCCCTGGGCGGCGGCAGCACGGCGGCCGCCACGGCCGCCACCGCCGGCGGCGGCACCCGTTCCGCCGCCTTCGCCGCCGTCTTCCTGCCGATGGCGGGAGTGGCGCTGATCGGCGCGTGGGTGACCCGGCGCCTGCGGGAGCGGTGAAGGCGACGGACCGGGCCGGTCATCGACGAGGACCGGCGGACAGCGGGCACCCGGTGGTGATCGTCGTCCCTGTGACGTGGATCCCACCCGGGGGCGACCCGGCCTCGTCCGGGCGTTGACGGGAGCGCGGCGCCGGTAGGGTGGCCCGGTTGTCATACGTAGCCGAGCCGCCCGATCCCTTGACCACGGAGACCGTGACTACCACCGCCGCTTCCGCTTCCTCGTCGCATTCCCACCACCTTTCGCCCGCCTTCCCCGGCCGGGCCCCCTGGGGTACCGCCAGCAAACTGCGTGCCTGGCAGCAGGGGGCGATGGAGAAGTACGTCCAGGAGCAGCCGCGTGACTTCCTCGCCGTCGCCACGCCCGGCGCCGGCAAGACGACCTTCGCGCTGACGCTCGCCTCCTGGCTGCTGCACCACCACGTCGTACAGCAGGTGACCGTGGTCGCGCCGACCGAGCACCTGAAGAAGCAGTGGGCCGAGGCCGCCGCACGGATAGGCATCAAGCTCGACCCCGAGTACAGCGCCGGTCCGCTCGGCAGGGAGTACGACGGGGTCGCCGTCACCTACGCCGGTGTCGGTGTGCGGCCGATGCTGCACCGCAACCGGGTGGAGCAGCGCAAGACCCTGGTGATCCTGGACGAGATCCACCACGCCGGCGACTCCAAGTCCTGGGGCGAGGCATGCCTGGAGGCCTTCGAGCCCGCCACCCGCCGCCTCGCGCTGACCGGTACGCCGTTCCGGTCCGACACCAACCCCATCCCCTTCGTGACGTACGAGGAGGGGACGGACGGCATCCGGCGCTCCTCCGCCGACTACACCTACGGCTACGGCAACGCCCTCGCCGACCATGTCGTGCGGCCCGTCATCTTCCTGTCCTACAGCGGCAACATGCGCTGGCGCACGAAGGCCGGTGACGAGATCGCCGCCCGGCTCGGCGAGCCGATGACCAAGGACGCGATCAGCCAGGCCTGGCGTACCGCGCTCGACCCGCGCGGCGAGTGGATGCCCAGCGTGCTGCGCGCCGCCGACCAGCGGCTGACCGAGGTCAGGAAGGCCATCCCGGACGCGGGCGCGCTCGTCATCGCCTCCGACCAGGACTCCGCCCGCGCCTACGCCAAGCTGATCCGCGAGATCACGGGCACCAAGGCGACGCTCGTGCTGTCCGACGACGCGGGCGCCTCGAAGAGGATCGACGAGTTCAGCGAGAGCAACGACCGCTGGATGGTCGCGGTGCGCATGGTGTCCGAGGGCGTCGACGTGCCGCGGCTCGCGGTCGGCGTGTATGCGACGACCATCTCCACCCCGCTCTTCTTCGCGCAGGCCGTCGGCCGTTTCGTACGGTCCCGGCGCCGCGGCGAGACCGCCTCCGTCTTCCTGCCGACCGTGCCCGACCTGCTGACCTTTGCCAATGAGATGGAGAAGGAGCGGGACCACGCCCTCGACAAACCGAAGAAGGAGGGCGAGGAGGACCCGTACGCCGAATCCGAGAAGGAGATGGAGGAGGCGAACAAGCAGCAGGACGAGGACACCGGCGAGCAGGAGCAGTTCTCCTTCGAGGCGCTGGAGTCCGAGGCCGTCTTCGACCGGGTCCTCTACGACGGCGCCGAGTTCGGCATGCAGGCCCACCCGGGCAGCGAGGAGGAGCAGGACTACCTCGGGATTCCGGGGCTGCTGGAGCCCGACCAGGTGCAGTTGCTGCTGCAGAAGCGGCAGGCCCGGCAGATCGCGCACAGCCGCAAGAAGCCGGATGCCGAGGCCGACCTGCTGGAGCTGCCGGCCGAGCGGCGGCCGGTCGTCTCGCACAAGGAGATGATGGAGCTGCGCAAGCGGCTCAACACGATGGTGAGCGCCTACGTCCACCAGAGCGGCAAGCCGCACGGGGTGATCCACACCGAGCTGCGGCGGGTGTGCGGGGGACCGCCCAGCGCGGAGGCCACCGCCGGACAGCTGGAGCAGCGCATCGCCAAGGTGCAGGAGTGGGCGACGCGGATGAAGTGATCCGCCCGCCCGCCACCGGTGACCGGCCCGGGGCCCCGCCGCGGAGACCGGGTGAGGAGCAGGGGGGCGTATCCGGACGAATGCCGGCAGGCCGGATCTGCCCTTGCCCGGATTCTGGACGGAGACTTCCGCTCAGCGAACCTGCTTCGCTACTGTCCCGCTACGCACACGCCCCGTGGCAGCGTCGCCGCGGAGCGCAGCCGTGAAGCGACCTGGCCCGGAGCCGCCGGAGCCGTCCTGCCGATCGGCGGCCTCTGAACGCGTCGCCGACGGGACTCGGCCACGCATCCGTCGCTCAGGGGCCCGCCGGCCTCACCACCAAAGGAGTGGGCGTCGTGACCGCGGAGACCTCTCAGACGCTCGACCGGGGACTACGTGTCCTGAAGCTGCTGGCCGACACCGATCACGGGCTGACGGTCACGGAGTTGTCCACCAAGCTGGGTGTGAACCGTACCGTCGTGTACCGGTTGCTCGCCACTTTGGAGCAACATGCCCTCGTGCGGCGTGATTTGGGCGGGCGAGCCCGGGTCGGCCTCGGGGTGCTGCGGCTCGGCCGGCAGGTGCACCCGCTGGTGCGCGAGGCCGCGCTGCCCGCGCTGCGGTCGCTCGCCGAGGACATAGGGGCGACGGCGCATCTGACGCTGGTGGACGGGTCGGAGGCGCTGGCCGTCGCCGTGGTCGAACCGACGTGGACCGACTATCACGTGGCCTACCGGGCCGGTTTCCGGCATCCGCTGGACCGGGGCGCGGCGGGCAGGGCGATCCTGGCCGCACGCCAGTCGCCGGCCGCGGATCCCGGCTACACCCTCACGCACGGCGAACTGGAGGCCGGCGCGAGCGGGGCCGCGGCACCGCTGGTCGGGGTCACGGGGGTCGAGGGCAGCGTGGGCGTGGTGATGCTCGCGGACTCCGTGCCGGAGCGGGTCGGGCCGCGGGTGGTGGAGGCGGCCCGGGAGGTCGCGGAGGCGCTGCGCTGAAGCGGAGCGTCGCAGCCTGAGCCAGGAATCCCCTCCCTTCGGAGAGGGGAGGATTCAAGTTAGATTGATCTCGTGCTCTCACGTCTCACGCGTTCCCAGGCCGTCGCCGTCTGCGCCGTTCCCGTCGTGGCCCTGATCGCCACGGCGGCGTTCGCGCCGCTGCCGTTCTCGGTGGCCCAGCCCGGGATGACGGCGAACGTGCTCGGCAAGAACCAGGGCACCGAGGTGATCACCGTCTCCGGCGCGCCCGCCCGCCGGACCAGCGGGGAGCTGCGGATGGTCACCATCGAGGCGACCGGCCCGGACGCCCGGGTCTCCCTCGGGGACGTGATCGGCAACTGGTTCCGCACCGACCGGGCCGTGATGCCGCGCGACGCCGTCTACCCGAGCGGCAACTCTGTCAAGGAGATCCAGCAGCACAACCAGGCGCAGATGCAGCAGTCCCAGGACGCGGCGACGCAGGCGGCGCTGAGGTACCTCGGGCTGAGCGCCGACAAGGTCAAGGTCACGCTGAAGCTCGCCGACGTGGGCGGGCCGAGCGCGGGCCTGCTGTTCACCCTGGGGATCATCGACAAGCTGCACGGCAACGCCAACGGCGGTGACCTCACCGGCGGCCGGAGCATCGCCGGTACGGGCACGATCGACGCCGACGGCACGGTCGGCGCGGTCGGCGGGGTGGCCCTGAAGACCCAGGCCGCCCAGCGGGACGGGGCCACCGTCTTCCTGGTGCCGAAGGCGGAGTGCAGCGACGCGAAGGCGGAGCTGCCGGCAGGTCTCAGGCTGGTCCCGGTCACCACGTTGAAGGGCGCGGTGAACGCACTGACCACGCTGGAGACCGGCAAGGGCTCGGTCCCGAGCTGTTAGGCGCCCCGCCCTCCTCTATTTCTATTTCACGAAGCCCTGCTGTTTCATCCAGTCCAGTGCCACCTGGTGCGGGTCCTGGCCGTCCACGTCCACCTTGGCGTTCAGGGTCTGCGCCACCGAGTTGTCCAGCCTCTTCGTGACGGGCTCGATGACGCTCGCGAGGGCCGGCCACTTCTCCAGGACCCTGGAGCTGACCACCGGTGCCGCGTTGTAGTCCGGGAAGAACTTCCGGTCGTCCGCCATCACCGCCAGGTTCATCGACTTGATGCGCCCGTCGGTGGTGAACACCTCGCCGTAGGTGCACTTCCCCTTGGCCACCTGTGTGTAGATGATCCCGGTGTCCATCTGTGTGACGTTGTGCGCCGGGATCCTCATCCCGTACGCCTTCTCCAGGCCGGGCAGCCCGTCGGCGCGGTTGGCGAACTCGCTCTCCACGCACAGGGTGACCGCGCCGGGGTCCTTCTGCGCGAGCGCGGCCACCTCCGAGAGGGTCCTCGTGCCGTACTTCTTGAAGTTGGCCTGGTTCATGGCCAGGGCGTAGGTGTTGTTCAGCCGCGCGGGCGGCAGCCAGGTCAGCCCGTTCTTCAGGTCGGCGTCCCGCACCGCCTCCCACTGCTTCTGCGGGTCGGGGATCGGCTCGCTGTTGCCGAGGTAGGTGATCCAGGCGGTGCCCGTGTACTCGTACTGCGCGTCCGCCGTCCCGCCCTTGACCGCCTCCCGCGCGCCGATCGAGCCCTGGATGCCGGTGCGGTCCAGCACCTCCGCGCCGGCCGCCTGGAAGGCGATCCCCATGATCGCGCCGAGGATCAGCTGCTCGGTGAACTCCTTGGAGGTGACGGTGATGTGGGCCCCCTTGAGCGGCCCGCCCGCCCCGACCGAGCCGGGTCCCACGTTGTCGGCCATGGGGGAGCCGCTGGTCAGTCCGCAGCCGGAGGCCAGCAGCAGTCCCGCCAGGGTCAGGCACGCACCGCGTCTCATGTGCCCGCCTCCAGGCCGCGCGGTCGCAGCAGCACCTCCGCCAGCGAGGCCAGCCAGTCCACCAGCAGGGCGAGCGTCACGGTCAGGACCGAGCCCAGCACCAGCACCGGCATGCGCTGGGTGGTGATGCCGGTGGTGATCAGCACGCCCAGGCCGCCGCCCCCGCCGAAGGTCGCGAGGGTCGCCGTACCGACGTTGAGGACGAGTGCCGTACGGACACCCGCGAGGATCAGCGGGACGGCGAGCGGGAGTTCGACGTGGGACAGCACGCCGAACGGGGACATGCCGATGCCCCGGGCCGCCTCCAGCAGCGTCGGGTCGTTGGCCTTCAGGCCGGCGATGGTGTTGGAGAGGACCGGCAGGATCGCGTAGACGATGATGCCGATCAGGGCGGCCCTCGTCCCGGTGCCGAGCCAGATCACCAGCAGGGCCAGCAGGCCGATCGCCGGAGTCGCCTGGCCCATGTTGGCGAAGGCCATCGCCACCGGGGTGGCCCTGCGGAAGGCCCGCCGGGTGAGCACGATGCCGAGCGGGATCGCGATGATCAGCACGAAGAAGGTGGAGATCACCGTCAGTTGCACGTGCTGCCACAGCGCCTTGGAGACCTGGCCGCCGGACAGGGCGTTCTTCGAGATCGTGTCCAGGTGCGCCTGCCGGAACCACAGCCGGGTCGCCAGCAGTACGGCGATCAGGAACGCGGGCAGGAACGTCAGCCGCTGCGGGCTCACCCGGCGGGCGGGCGGCCGCCGGGGCGGGGCGGGAGCCTCCTGTCCGGCCTCGGCCTCGTCCTCGTCACGGAAGGCGAGCCCCTCGGCCTCGTGCCCCCCGTCGGGGCGCGGCGGTCCGGCGGTGCTCACGCCTTCGTCACCCCTCCGGGACCCTCCTGCTCGAAGTGGGTCTGCTGGGCGCGCGCCTCCTCCAGCTCGTGCTGCGCCTCCATCGCCTCGAGCCGGTCGGCCTCCAGCAGCTCGTGCACGGAGTTCATCAGCGTCTCCATGTCGACCACGCCGAGGTACTCGCCGCGCCGCCCGGTCACCGCGACCCGGCCCGCGTTGTCCGTGAGGACGGCCTCCAGCGCGTCGCGCAGGGTGCCGTCCCGGGTCACGGTGTCGTGCACGAGCGTGCCCGCGCGGGCCAGCGAGCCCTTGGCCCGCATCAGGTCGCCGCGCCGCAGCCACTTGTAGGGCCGTCGGCGCCGGTCGAGCAGCAGGATCTCGCTGGCGCCGCTGGAACGCAGGTGCCCGAAGATCTGCTGGAGCGGGGTGTCCACGGTCACCGTCGGGTAGTCCCGCATCTCCACGTCCCGCACCCGGGTCAGGTTCAGCCGCTTCAGGGCCGCGCCCGCGCCGACGAAACCGGAGACGAAGTCGTCGGCCGGGTTGGTGAGGATCGCCTCCGGGGTGTCGAACTGGGCGATGTGCGAGCGTTCGCGCAGTACGGCGATCCGGTCGCCCAGCTTGATCGCCTCGTCGAAGTCGTGGGTGACGAACACGATCGTCTTGTGCAGTTCGTGCTGGAGCCGGATCAGCTCGTCCTGGAGGTGATCGCGGGTGATCGGGTCGACCGCGCCGAACGGCTCGTCCATCAGCAGCACCGGGGGATCGGCGGCCAACGCCCGTGCCACGCCGACCCGTTGCTGCTGGCCGCCGGAGAGCTGGCGCGGATAGCGGCCGTGGAACTCGCCCGGGTCGAGCCCGACGAGGTCGAGCAGCTCCTCGACCCGGGACCGGATCCGCGTCTTCGGCCAGCCGATCATCTTCGGTACGAGGGCGATGTTCTGGGCGACGGTCATGTGCGGGAAGAGACCGGCCGACTGGATGGCGTACCCGACCTTGCGGCGCAGCTTCACCGGGTCGATGTCGGTGACGTCCTCGCCGCCGATCCGGATGCGGCCGCCGGTCGGCTCGATCAGCCGGTTGATCATCTTGAGCGTCGTGGACTTCCCGCAGCCGGACGGGCCGACGAAGACGACCGTCTCGCCCGCCTTGATCTCCATGCTCACGTTGTCCACGGCGGGCTGCGCACTGCCCGGATACCGCTTGGTCAGGTTCTCCAGCTCGATGGAGGCACCGTGGCTCTCCTGGCTCCCCAGGCTCTCCTGGCTCCGGGCGGCGGATGTCTCAGGCACGGATCCCCCTCGGAATGGTCAGCCGCCCGATCAGGACATACCCGGCATCGAACAGCAGTGCGAGGATGATGATCCCGAGGGTGCCCGAGAGCACCTGGTTCAGCGCGTTCTTGCTGCCCAGGGAGGCGAGCCCGCGGAAGATCTCGTTGCCGAGCCCGGGGCCGGAGGCGTAGGCGGCGATCGCGGCGATGCCCATCAGCATCTGCGTGGAGACCCGGATCCCGGTCAGGATCGGCGGCCAGGCCAGCGGCAGCTCCACCCGCGCCAGCCGCATCGCCCGGGACATGCCGATGCCCCGGGCCGCGTCCACCAGCGTCGGGTCCACCCCGCGCAGGCCCACGATCGCGTTGCGCACGATCGGCAGCAGCCCGTACAGCGTCAGCGCGATCACCGTGGGCGGCACACCGAGCCCGACGAGCGGGATGAGCAGACCGATCAGGGCGAGGGAGGGGATGGTGAGGACGGTGGAGGTGGCGGTGGTGGCGAGGTTGCCCGCCCAGTCGGAGCGGTAGGTGACGACCGCGATCAGCACCCCGATGGCGGTCGCCAGGACCATGCACTGGAAAACGGCGCTGGCGTGCTGATAGGCGTCCGTGAGCAGCTGCTGATGGCGATTTCCCAGGTACTGCCAGAAGCCCACCGGTGCTCACCCCAGACAGGTCACGTCCCTTCGCTGTCCCGGGCGGCCTGTTCCACCAGCGGGATGATCCGCAGCGGAACGGGGTTCTCCATGACGATCGCCGTGGAGGCCCGGACGATGCCATCAAAACCGACGACGCGGTCGATCACCCGTTGAAGATCGGCGTTCGAGCGGGCCACCAGCCGGCACAGCATGTCCCCGCTGCCGGTCGTGGTCAGCAGCTCCAGCACCTCCGGCACACCCGCCAAGTGCGCCCGGACATCGGGTCCTTGGCCCTGCCGGATCTGGAGGGTGGCGAACGCGGTGACCGGGTAGCCGAGGGCCGCCGGATCCACCTGCGGGCCGAATCCGCGGATGACGCCATTCGACTGAAGCCGGTCGAGGCGCGCCTGCACCGTCCCGCGCGCCACTGCGAGCCGCCGGGACATCTCCAGCACACCGATGCGCGGCTCCTCGGCCAGCAGCACGATGATCCGCCCGTCCAGCCGGTCGAACGCCATCCGAGCCCCTTCCGAGGTGGTCATCATGTACAGAAAGTCCGCCGAAACGGCCGTATCGCTGGGCAGTCTGCCCAGTGAATACGGAAACTATTGCGCAGCTTGCAGAGCGGGGCCACCCTTCGGCTATGACGCAGACCACACACCAGACCCCCGACACCGCCCGGCAGGCCGACCCCTTCCCGGTCAAGGGAATGGACGCGGTCGTCTTCGCCGTGGGCAACGCCAAGCAGGCGGCGCACTACTACTCCACCGCCTTCGGCATGCAGCTGGTCGCCTACTCCGGACCGGAGAACGGCAGCCGCGAGACCGCCAGTTACGTGCTCGAGAACGGCTCCGCCCGCTTCGTGTTCACCTCGGTCGTCAAGCCGGCCACCGACTGGGGCCGCTTCCTCGACCGGCACGTGGCCGAGCACGGCGACGGCGTCATCGACCTGGCCATCGAGGTCCCCGACGCCCGCGCCGCCCACGCCTACGCCGTCGAGCACGGCGCCCGCTCGATCGCCGAGCCCTACGAGGTCAAGGACGAGCACGGCACCGTCGTCCTCGCCGCCATCGCCACCTACGGCGAGACCCGCCACACCCTCGTCGACCGCTCCGGCTACGACGGCCCCTACCTGCCCGGGTACGTGCCGGCCAAGCCCATGGTCACGCCGCCCGCCAAGCGCACCTTCCAGGCGGTCGACCACTGCGTCGGCAACGTCGAACTCGGGAAGATGAACGAGTGGGTGGCCTTCTACAACAAGGTCATGGGCTTCACGAACATGAAGGAGTTCGTGGGCGACGACATCGCCACCGAGTACAGCGCGCTGATGTCGAAGGTCGTCGCGGACGGCACCCTGAAGGTCAAGTTCCCGATCAACGAGCCCGCGATCGCCAAGAAGAAGTCCCAGATCGACGAGTACCTGGAGTTCTACGGCGGCGCCGGTGTCCAGCACATCGCGCTGAACACCAACGACATCGTGGAGACCGTACGCACCATGCGCGCGGCCGGCGTCGAGTTCCTCAACACCCCCGACTCCTACTACGACACCCTCGGCGAGTGGGTCGGCGACACCCGCGTGCCCGTCGACACCCTGCGCGAGCTGAAGATCCTCGCCGACCGCGACGAGGACGGCTACCTGCTGCAGATCTTCACCAAGCCGGTCCAGGACCGCCCGACCGTCTTCTTCGAGATCATCGAGCGCCATGGCTCGATGGGCTTCGGCAAGGGCAACTTCAAGGCCCTGTTCGAGGCCATCGAGCGGGAGCAGGCCAAGCGGGGCAACCTGTAGGGACTACCGGGTGCCGGTGGGCGGCGGCTCGTCGGGCCCGCCGCCCAGCCGCCCCAGCGCCGCGTGAGCCAGCCGCCCCAGCGCCGCGTGAGCCAGCCGCCCCAGCGCCGCGTGAGCCAGCCGCCCCAGCGCCGCGCGAGCCAGCGGCGCGCGCGGCTCGGCCCACGGGGACGTGCCCGGCACGGTCGGCCGGCTGCCCATGCGGCTCACTGTGCGTCAGTACGACGAGCACGCCCGAGCGGCCCAAGCGGGGCATGGACGGGGTTCACACCGATGGCCGTGAGTGCCAGGCTGTGATCATGAGCCGTATCGAAGCGCCCCGCTTTGAAGACCCCGCAGAGACGAGCGATCTCACCGGCCGGCTCCTGGCCGGCCTGCCCGCCGAGGCCGTCCTGACCGACCCCGACGTCACCGCCTCCTACGCCCACGACATGGCGAGCTTCTGCCCGGCCGGCGCCCCGGCCGTCGTCGTCCTGCCCCGCACGGCCGAGCAGGTCCAGCACGTGATGCGCGTCGCCACCGAGCTGCGCGTCCCGGTCGTGCCGCAGGGCGCCCGCTCCGGCCTGTCCGGCGGCGCCAACGCCACCGACGGCTGCATCGTGCTGTCCCTGACCAGGATGGACCGCATCCTGGAGATCAGCCCCGTCGACCGGATCGCCGTGGTCGAACCGGGCGTGATCAACGCGAACCTGTCCCACGCGGTCGAGGAACACGGCCTGTACTACCCGCCGGACCCCTCCAGCTGGGAGATGTGCACCATCGGCGGCAACATCGGCACGGCCTCCGGCGGCCTGTGCTGTGTGAAGTACGGCGTGACCGCCGAGTACGTCCTCGGCCTGGACGTCGTCCTCGCCGACGGCCGCCTGATGTCCACCGGCCGCCGCACGGCGAAGGGCGTCGCGGGCTACGACCTCACCCGGCTCTTCGTCGGCTCCGAGGGCTCCCTCGGCATCGTCGTACGGGCCGTACTCGCCCTGAAGCCCAAGCCGCCGCAGCAGCTGGTGCTGGCCGCCGAGTTCCCCTCCGCGACGGCCGCCTGCGACGCCGTCTGCCGGATCATGGAGGGCGGACACGTCCCCTCCCTCCTCGAACTGATGGACCGTACGACCGTCAAGGCGGTCAACGACCTCGCCCGCATGGGTCTGCCGGAGACCACCGAGGCGCTGCTGCTGGCTGCCTTCGACACCCCGGACCCGGCCGCCGACCTCGCCGCCGTCGGCGCCCTGTGCGAGGCCGCCGGCGCCACCGAGGTCGTCCCGGCCGAGGACGCGGCCGAGTCCGAGCTGCTGCTGAAGGCCAGGCGGCTCTCGCTGACCGCGCTGGAGGCGGTCAAGGGCACGACGATGATCGACGACGTGTGCGTGCCCCGCTCCAAGCTGGGCGCGATGCTCGAGGGCGTCGAGCGGATCGCCGCCAAGTACGACCTGACCATCGGGGTGTGCGCACACGCCGGCGACGGCAACACCCACCCGACCGTCTGCTTCGACGCCCAGGACGTGGACGAGTCCCGGCGGGCCCGCGATTCCTTCGACGAGATCATGGCCCTCGGCCTGCAGCTGGGCGGCACCATCACCGGCGAACACGGCGTCGGTGTACTGAAGAAGGAGTGGCTGGCCCGGGAGATCGGCCCGGTCGGGGTGGAGATGCAGCGCGCGGTGAAGCGGACCTTCGACCCGCTGGGCATCCTCAACCCGGGCAAGCTGTTCTGACCCTTTTGCGCGCGGGTTCACTGGGCTCACCGGGCTCACCGGGTTCACCGGGCTCACCGGGCTCACCGGACTCACTGGGCGAGCAGCTGGTCGAGGGCGTCGTCGATGCCCAGCTGGGCGCCCTCCGTGCCCGGCGGCACCGCCGTCAGCGTCCGCTCCAGCCAGGCCGACACCTGCGGGACCGGCGCCTCCAGCAGCGCGTCCCCGTCCGGTGAGCTGAGCGCGATCAGCACGACGCCGCGCCCGTCGGCCCTCGCCGGCCACACCCGCACGTCCCCGTGCCCGCACGGCCGGAACACCCCCTCCACCAGCAGGTCGCGGGCGAACGTCCAGTTGACGGGGGAGTCGGAGTTGATGTGGAAGGCGATGTGGACGGCGTAGGGGTCGTCGGAGCGGTAGCCGAGCCGGGCCGGGACCGGGATGCTGCGCTCCGGCGACAGGACGAGCTTCAGCTCCAGCTCCCGCTCCACCACGGTGTGATGCATGACGTCACCTCTCTTCGGGGCCGCTGGGAGTGGGCCCGCACGGGGGGAGAGCGAGCGGGGCCGGGGGGCATTACGCGGGTTCGGAGAATTTTTCTCCGCGGAGCTGTGAGAGCCGGGTACGGCGTCGCCCGGAAAGGGGTCGGTCCGGCAGGACTGGCGCTGAGGGACGTCCCGGTCTGATAGATGTGGACACCCCTACTCCACCCCCGAGCAGATACGGGACGACGGACATGAGCGCCCCAACCCCGGCCCCAGGTGACGACAGGCCCCGCGAGGGCTACTACCCGGACCCGTCCATCCCCGGCTACGTCCGGTACTGGAACGGCGCCTCCTGGGTGCCCGGCACCAGCCGCCCGGCGCCGCAGGACGGCGAACCGCTCACCCCGCCGCCCGGCGTCCGTCCGGTGACGCCGGCGGCTCCGGCGGCGCCGGCGCCTTCGGCGGTGGAGGAGACGGGCCCGCACTTCTTCGACGAGGACCCGCGGCCGTCGTCCGCCGCGCCGGACCAGCCCGCTGCCGGTGGTGCCGGCGGCGGTGACGGGCGCAGCGCCTGGGGCGCCGACCCGAGGGTGCCCGCGGCACGGCCGGCCGAGGGCGACGCCCCGGACCCCGGCGGCACATTCATCTTCCGCCGCCCGGTCCCGGGCCCCGCCGCCGTCACCGACGACGGCACGATGACGTTCCGCCCGGTACCGGGCCAGGGCCGGCCGGGTGCGCAGCCGTCCGCCGCCGGCCCGCAGGACGCCGGGGCGGGCTCCGGTTTCGGGCCGCACGGCTCACCCCAGGGCCCGGGCTTCGGCACGCCCGCATCCGGCCCGGGAGCGGTGCCGGGCGGCCCGGGCACGGCCGGGCAGAGCACCGGCCCGACCGGTGCCTCCGGCACGCCCGGCGGTTTCGGCCCGCAAGGCTCGGGTGCGGTGGGTGCGGGTGGGCCCGGCGGTTTCGGGCCGCAGGGCTCGGGTGCCGAGGCCGGCGCGGGTGGCCAGGGTGCGGCCGGCGTCCCCGGCGGTTTCGGCCCGCAGGGCCCCGTGGGCACCCCGACCCGCAGTCCGCCGCGGCCGCTCCGGCTCCGCCGCCCGCCTCCCGGCCGCGGGCCCCGGCTTCGGCGCGGGCAAGGCCGCCGCCGCGCGTGCCGCGGCCGCGCAGGCACCCCAAACACCCCAGGCACCGCAAGCACCTCACGCACCACAACCTCAGGCACCCCAAACCCCTCAGGGGGCGCAGCCCGCGCAGGCGTCCCCGGCCGCGCCCGCCGCCGTCGCGCCCTCCGTGCCCGCGCAGGGCGGCGCCTCCGCCGGCCCGCTGACCAGTGGGCCCGGCGGTGGCCAGGCGTCCTGGGCGCAGCAGGTGCACCAGCTGGCCGGCGGCGGGGACGAGCAGCCCGTGGCGCCGTGGAAGCCGCCGGTGGAGGACCCCTTCCAGGCCGCCGCCCGCCGGCAGGCCGCCGCCCGGCCGGCCGGACTCGGCAAGCGGTTGGCCGCCCGGCTGATCGACACCCTGATCGTGGTCTGCGTGACGGCCGCCGCTGCCGTACCGCTCGGGCTGCGGGCCGCCGACCACATCCAGCAGAAGATCGACGCGGCCAGGCTGTCCGGCCGTGAGGTGACCGTCTGGCTGCTCGACGGCACGACCGCCACCAGCCTCGGCATCGTGCTCGCCGTCCTGCTGCTCGTCGGCGTCGCCTACGA
This sequence comes from Streptomyces sp. FXJ1.172, assembly GCF_001636945.3. Lineage (NCBI taxonomy): Bacteria > Bacillati > Actinomycetota > Actinomycetes > Kitasatosporales > Streptomycetaceae > Streptomyces > Streptomyces sp. FXJ1.172. The sequence goes on from NZ_CP119133.2 coordinate 5,764,463, forward strand.
GGTGCTGCCGACCGCCAAGTGGGGCCGCTCCCTGGGCAAGAGGCTGCTGGGCCTGGAGGTGCGGGACATCGAGGCGCACGAGCCGCCCACCTTCGGCCGCGCGCTGCGCCGCTGGCTGGTCTACAGCGTGCCCGGGCTGCTCGGTATCGGGATCGTGGGCGTGCTGTGGTGCCTGTTCGACCGGCCCTGGCACCAGTGCTGGCACGACAAGGCGGCGCACACCTTCGTCGCGGGCTGACGCGAACGGCCCGACGGCCGCCGCCTACTCCGTACGGCCGTCCGCCGGGTGCGGAGCCGGGGCGTTCGGGGTCCACTCGGGCCATGAGCAGCGAACCGCCCCCCGGCTCCGGAGAGCAGCCCCCCGAGGACGACCCGTTCAGGAAGCGGCCCCCGTCGGACCAGGGCGCGGGCTCGCCGTACGACACCCCGTCAGGCGGCGGCGCCCAGCAGCCCCCGCCACCGGGTGGCGGCGAGCAGCCCCCCGGTGGCGGGGGCCAGCAACCGCCCCCCTACGGAGGTCAGCAGCCACCCCCGTACGGAGGTCAGCAGCCACCCCCTTACGGCGGCGCCCAGCCTCCTCCCTACGGCGGTGGTCCCTACGGCGGTGGGGGTCCCTACGGCCCCGACCCGCTGGCCGGTATGCCCCCGCTGGCCGACAGCGGCAGGCGGACGCTCGCGCGGATCGTCGACATGATCCTCGTCGGCATCGTCGTCTGGCTGCTCACCTGGGCGTTCGGCGTGCGCGAGTACAACGTCAACGGCGATCACGTGGAGGTCGGCAAGTCGGTGGGGCAGTCCCTCATCGCGGCCGTGCTGTACGTCGCCTACGACACCTTCATGATCTCCAAGAACGGGCAGACCCTCGGCAAGCAGTGGCTCGGCATGCGGGTGGCGAACCTGGACAACGGCGCCACCCCCTCGGCGCAGACCACGTTGATCCGCTCGCTGGTGCTGTGGGTGCCGTTCGCCTTCTGCTGTGCCTGCATCTGGACGGCGATCTGCGGCGGCTGGAGCTTCTTCGACAGGCCGTACAAACAGGGCCTGCACGACAAGGCGGCCAAGACGGTGGTGGTCAGCACCCGTTGAGCGGCCGCCGGGCGACGGCGGCGCGTCCGAGGGCGGCGGGCCCGTGACATCCCACGGGCCCGCCGCCCTCGGACGCGCCGCTCACAGCGACACCGGCTCCTCCTGGGGCGCGGGCTCGACGGGTTCGGCCGGTGCCACGGCCGCGCGGGCCTTCGGCAGCGGCACCGTCATCGCCACGAGCAGCCCGAGGGCCAGTGCCGCGAACGCGATGACGGTGATCCCGAGGCCCGAACTCGTCTGGGACAGCGCCAGCATGGCGAGCGTGGAGAAGATCACGGTGCAGGAACCGTAGGCGAGCTGTGCGGCAGTCGGACGAGGCATGGCAATCGTGTCCTCGGAAGTCGTCGGGGTATCGGGGGTGCCTTCGACTCTCTTCTCGCGTGCATGCCCGAGCCCGGCACCTGGTAAGCGTGACCTAACCCACGCTATCGGTGCACAGGGGGGCGCACAGGGGGCACGGCATTCGTAAAGCGCAGGTCGGCATCGCCTAGTGCAATTGACCTGAGCAAGTCAAGATCTGTCTTTTCTTCTAAACCTCTAGTCAAATTACGTCACTTGACATGCGTCGAACAGGCGCAGGGGAGGAACTCAAGTGACCAGCAGATCCTGGACGTTCAGAGCGGCCGCGGTCGGCGTGACGCTGGCGGCGGCCTCCGCCACGTTCGCCACCTTCGCCGTCGCCGAGGCCGCCACCCGGCCGGCCCGTCCCGCCGTCACCAGCCGGCACGACCCGGCACCGGTGAAGCAGGAGGCGCACGACCTCGACGGCCCGCTCAGCAAGACGCGGAAGGCCCAGCGCCAGGAGGCGCTGAACCAGCTGATCGCGGGCAAGACCAAGGCGAAGGACCGGCATGGCTCCAAGGTCGTCGAACTCAAGAGCGGGAAGGGTGACGGCAAGTACGTCGAGCTGAGCCGCGAGAAGAGCGACAAGATCTTCACGATCCTGGTGGAGTTCGGGGACAGGACCGACCCCAAGTACGGCGGCACCGCGGGCCCGCTGCACAACACGATCGCCGCGCCGGACCGCGCCAAGGACAACTCGACGGCCTGGCAGAAGGACTACGGCCAGAAGCACTACCAGGACCTCTACTTCGGCACCGGCAAGAAGACCGAGTCGCTGAAGAAGTACTACGAGAAGCAGTCCTCGGGCCGCTACTCGGTCGACGGCGAGGTCTCCGACTGGGTCAAGGTCCCCTACAACGAGGCCCGTTACGGCAACAACGCCTGCGGCTCCACCAACTGCCCGAGCGTGTGGAACGTGGTCAGCGACGGCCTGAACGCCTGGGTCGCCCGGCAGAAGGCGGCCGGCAGGTCCGACGACGACATCAAGGCGGACCTCGCCCGGTACGACCAGTGGGACCGCTACGACCACGACGGCGACGGCGACTTCAACGAGCCCGACGGCTACATCGACCACTTCCAGATCGTGCACGCCGGTGAGGACGAGTCCGCGGGCGGCGGCGCGCAGGGCAAGGACGCGATCTGGGCCCACCGCTGGTACGCCTTCGGCACCGACGCGGGCAGCACGGGCCCCGCGGACAACAAGCTGGGCGGCGCCCAGGTCGGCGACACCGGCATCTGGGTCGGCGACTACACCATCCAGCCGGAGAACGGCGGACTCGGCGTCTTCGCCCACGAGTACGGCCACGACCTCGGCCTGCCGGACGAGTACGACACCGCCGGCGGCGACAACTCCACCGGTTTCTGGACCCTGATGTCCGCCGGCTCCTGGCTCGGCACCGGCAAGGAGTCCATCGGCAACCTGCCCGGCGACATGAACGCCTGGGACAAGCTGCAGCTGGGCTGGCTGAACTACGACACCGCCAAGGCGGGCGTCTCCTCCTGGCACAAGCTGGGCTACGCGGAGTACAACACCAAGTACCGCCAGGCGCTGGTCGTCTCGCTGCCGGACAAGGCGGTCACCACCGAGATCGTCACCCCGGCGCAGGGCAGCACCCAGTGGTGGAGCGGCAGCGGTGACAACCTCAAGAACACCCTGACCCGTTCGCTCGACCTGACCGGCACGTCCTCGGCCACGCTGAGCCTCGACGGCTGGTACGACATCGAGAACGGCTACGACTACCTCTACACCGAGGTGTCCACCGACGGCGGCGCCAACTGGACCGCCCTGGACGGCACGGTGGACGGCCGGGCCATCCCCCGCGACGGCTCCGGCAAGCCGGCCCTGACCGGCACGGCCGACGGCTACGGGAAGCTGTCGTACCCGCTCGACGCCTACGCGGGCAAGAAGATCGGCCTGCGTTTCCGCTACCAGACCGACGGCGGGGTGTCCCAGAAGGGCTTCGCGGCCGACGAGATCACGGTTACGGCGGACGGCGGGCCCCTGTTCTCCGACAACGCCGAGTCCGCGGACGCCGGTTGGACGGCTTCCGGCTTCTCCCGCGTCGGCGCGTCCTTCACCAAGGACTACAAGCAGTACTACCTCGCCGAGAACCGGCAGTACGTGTCGTACGACAGGACCCTCAAGTCCGGCCCGTACAACTTCGGTTACCAGAACACCGGCCGTCCCGACTGGGTGGAGCACTACCCGTACCAGAACGGTCTGCTGATCTGGAAGTGGGACACCTCCCAGGCGGACAACAACACCAACGCCGACGCCCACCCGGGCACCGGTCTGATCCTCCCGGTCGACGCCCACCCGAAGGCGCTGCGCTGGTCCGACGGCACACTGCTGCGCAACCGCATGCAGGCCTACGACTCCACGTTCACGCTGGAGCCGACCGACGCGATCACGCTGCACCGGTCGGGCGTCGCGACCAGGATCAAGTCGCAGAAGGGGGTGCCGGTCTTCAACGATCACACCAGCACCTACTACGACCCGGCGAACCCGACCGGTGGCGTGAAGGTCACTGACACCAACACCAAGATCAAGATCATCAAGCAGGCCGGGAACGGCTCGACGATCGAGCTGGAAGTCGGCCACGCGGTGAAGTAGTCGGCGTTTTCGCAGGTCAGAAGCGTATCGGCGGGAACCCCTTGGCGGGTTGCCGCCGATCGTGTTTAGGTGCGTCATGTGGACCGCTTATTGACACCGACCGAAACGGGGATGTGACTGCATGGCCGCTGGAGGCTTTAGCAAGCTGCCGAACGGCACGGTCGTGGTGGCGCTGAATCTGCCCTACGGCTCCGCCGCGGTGCGCGTACTGGTGCATGCCCAGAACCGCGCCCGAGCCCTGACCAGGCTCCGCAATCTGGGGTTGCGCGCGATCTACCTCCGGGGGAACGCCGCGCCTCCGACCCCGGACGAGATCACCGCGGTGCTGCACCACCCGGACGGCCTGATATGGCGCACGGCACCCGCCGACAACGGTGTCATGGTGGACGAGCTGTGGCACCCGATCCGGGCACTGCTTCGCAGGTCGGCGGTGGTGTAGCCGGGGACTAACCGCTGACCACCGGCTTGCCCGTCAGTTCCACTCCCGCTTCCCTCAGCTCCTCCAGCGCACTCTCCGTCGTGTCCGCGGAGACGCCCGCCGTGAGGTCCAGCAGCACCTGGGTGCGGAAGCCCTCCCGGACGGCGTCCAGGGCGGTGGCCCTGACGCAGTGGTCGGTCGCTATGCCGACCACGTCGACCTCCTCGATCCGGCGCTCGCGGAGCCAGTCGGCCAGCGGGACTCCGTTCTCGTCCGCACCCTCGAAGCCGCTGTAGGCCGCCGAGTACGCCCCCTTGTCGAAGACGGCGTCGACCGCGCCGGAGGCGACGGCCGGGGCGAAGTTCGGGTGGAAGCCGACGCCCTCCGTGCCCGCGACACAGTGCGCGGGCCAGGAGCGGACGAAGTCGGGGTTGTCGGCGAAGTGGCCGCCGGGGGCGATGTGGTGGTCGCGGGTGGCGACCACGTGCCGGTACCCCGTACCGGCCGCCTGGCCGATCAGTTCCGTGATGGCGGCGGCGACATCGGCGCCGCCGGACACCGCGAGGCTGCCTCCCTCGCAGAAGTCGTTCTGCACGTCTACGACGATCAAGGCGCGGCGCATGGTGGGCGTCCTTCGACTAAGGGCTAATCAACTGAGCCTAGAGACTTCCGGGCCCGGACGGGAGGGGGCGCTCGAGGCGCCGGCCGGCGGACGGACCGACGACAGGGCCCAGCTGTGGCCTAGTGCTGTGGCCGGAAAGGTTTGCCGGAAAGCTCGCGGCGTCCGGTGCGGTGCATCGCAAGGCGGAGCATCGCCCGTGTACTGGATGTACTCGGGTGATGCGACAACGCGGCGAGGTGCCGTGCCGGGCGTCGCGAGCCGGTGAACCTTTCCGGTCGCAGCACTAGCTGCCCGAGCGCCCGGTGGCGTACTCCGTCGGGATCACCGGTTCCCCCCGGGAGAGCTGGGTCGCGGACAGGGGGAGATTCGCGCGGGCGGCGATGTGCCGGTCCCGGGGGACGTCCAGCGGCTCGCGGGCGAGCACGTCCCCGCCCTTGACCAGCTCGACCAGCAGCTGCCGGTCGGCCAGCTCGGGCGGCACCGGCCCGGTGCCGACGACCTCGGCCTCGGCGACGCCGTCCTCGTCCAGCCGGCGCGCCGCCCACTTGCGGCCCCCGACGGAGGTCTTGCCGCCGCTGGACTTCTTCGCGACCGGCACCAGCGGCGCCTTCGGGTCGCCGGACTCGGCGCGCGCGACCAGCTTGTAGACCATGGAGCAGGTCGGGTGCCCGGAGCCGGTCACCAGCTGGGTGCCGACGCCGTACGCGTCCACAGGGGCGGCGGCGAGGGAGGCGATGGCGTACTCGTCCAGGTCGGAGGTGACCACGATCTTGGTGTTCGCGGCGCCCAGCTCGTCCAGCTGCTGGCGCACCCGGTGCGCGACGAGCAGCAGGTCGCCGGAGTCGATGCGGACCGCGCCCAGCCCGGGCCCGGCCACCTCCACCGCCGTACGGACGGCCTCGGCGACGTCGTAGGTGTCGACGAGCAGGGTGGTGTCCCGGCCGAGGGTGTCGACCTGGGCCTGGAAGGCGTCCCGCTCGCGGTCGTGCAGCAGGGTGAAGGCGTGGGCCGAGGTGCCCACCGTCGGGATTCCGTAGCGGAAGCCCGCCGCCAGGTCCGACGTGGTCGCGAAGCCGCCGACGTACGCCGCCCGGGCCGCGGCCACCGCCGCCAGCTCGTGGGTGCGGCGGGCGCCCATCTCGATCAGCGGGCGGTCCCCGGCGGCCGAGGCCATCCGGGAGGCGGCCGCGGCGATCGCGGAGTCGTGGTTGAGGATGGAGAGGATCACCGTCTCCAGCAGCACGCACTCGGCGAAGGTGCCCTCGACGCGCATGATGGGTGAGCCGGGGAAGTACACCTCGCCCTCGGGGTAGCCCCAGATGTCACCGCTGAAGCGGTAGTCGGCGAGCCACGTCAGGGTCCGCTCGTCGACGATGCCGCGCTCGCGCAGGAAGCCGAGGACGCCCGCGTCGAAGCGGAAGTTCTCCACCGCGTCCAGGACGCGTCCGGTGCCCGCCACCACGCCGTAGCGCCGCCCGTGCGGCAGCCGCCGGGTGAAGACCTCGAACACGCTCCTTCGTTCGGCCGTACCGGCCTTCAGAGCCGCCTGGAGCATGGTCAGCTCGTACTGGTCCGTGAAGAGCGCCGTCGAGGGAACATCCACCGGCAGCCCAAGGTCCGCTGTGTTCATGGCAAGGATGCTACACCCCTTCGCGTCAGTGTGACGATTTGTGGGGGCCGTGGCAGCATGGGCCATGTGACGTCACCCGCGCCCGTAGAGATCGAACGCACCGAGTCGGCGGAGGAGGTCTTCGCCGTACCCGAGCCCGACGTCCCCTGGGTCACCATCGTGCACAACGACCCGGTCAACCTCATGAGCTACGTGACGTACGTCTTCCAGTCGTACTTCGGCTACACCAAGGACAAGGCCACCAAGCTCATGCTCGACGTCCACCACAAGGGCCGGGCGGTCGTCTCCAGCGGGAGCCGCGAGGAGATGGAGCGCGACGTGCAGGCGATGCACGGCTACGGTCTGTGGGCCACCCTGCAGCAGGACCGGAAGTAGCGAACACATTTCGATGCCTGGACATTTCGAACCACTTCCCGGCGGCGGCGCGGCCGTCGCGCTCGACGACGTCGAGATCTCCATCATCCGGTCCCTGGCCGTCCAGCTCCTGGAGCTGATCGGTCCGGGCCCCGGCGCGGACGCCCCCGAGGACCCGCTCGCCGAGCTGTTCGCGGAAGGACCCAGCGAGCCGCCCGCCGACCCGGTGCTGCGAAGGCTCTTCCCGGACGCCTACAGCGACCCGGAGCAGGCCCCCGGCGCGCCCGCCGAGGCCGAGGAGCAGCGGGCCCACTCCGCCGAGTTCCGCCGCTACACCGAGAACGACCTGCGCGCCGGCAAGCGGGAGAACGCGCTCGCGGTGATCCGCGCGCTCGACGCGCTCGCACCGGTGGGCGAGGGCGGGGCGGTGCTGAAGCTGGCGCCCGAGGAGTCGAAGCTGTGGCTCGGCGCCCTGAACGACCTGCGGCTCGCGATCGGCGCCCGGCTGGAGATCACCGACGAGGACGACACCGATCTGCTCTACCGGCTCCCGGACGAGGACGCGCGCAAGCCGATGGTGATGGCCTATCTGTGGCTGGGCGGGCTCCAGGAGACCCTGGTGACCACCCTGATGCCGTAGCCGTACGGCATGGACGCGGGGGCATTTTACGGTGTACGAGTGTTCGCTCAGCGGACGCTCAAATCCGGATAACGATCCCGTCACCGTTGCGGCCTGGTTTGCCGCATTCGAGCGCTCTTTGTCCGGTTTTCCCTGTGCGGTGCGCCACAAGGCGCTCCTGTGATCAGTATTGCGGCCGTGATAAATCTTCACGACCGCCCGGCGAACACCACCCATGTTCGGCCGGGTGCGCCACCGAGCCGACGACCGTCGGCCAGGCACAGCTCCATCAATCCGGGGGGATCGAAACCCGATCCGGGGCCGACGACGGGCCGCGGGTCGGCATGGAGAAAGGCGCACCACACATGACCTCAGCGCAGGTCGACCAGCATCGCGACGGCAATGACGCCGTGCGGGACGGCGAGGGCGGCGAGGGGTATCAGCGCGGGCTCGGGTCCCGGCAGATCCAGATGATCGCCATCGGCGGTGCCATCGGCACCGGCCTGTTCCTCGGCGCGGGCAAGGGCATTTCCAAGGCCGGCCCCAGCCTGATCCTGGCCTACGCGGTCGCGGGTCTCGTCATCTTCCTGATCATGCGGGCGCTCGGCGAGCTGCTGATGTACCGCCCGGTGTCGGGTTCGTTCTCGGAGTACGCGCGCGAGTTCATCGGCCCCTTCGCGGGCTTCGTCACCGGCTGGACGTACTGGCTGTTCTGGGTGGTCACCGGCATCACCGAGGTCACGGCCGCGGCCGCCTACATGACGTACTGGTTCGACATCCCGCAGTGGGTCTCGGCCCTGGTCTTCACGGTCGTGCTCTACGGCGCCAACCTGATCTCCGTGAAGCTCTTCGGTGAGCTGGAGTTCTGGTTCTCCATGGTCAAGGTCACCGCGATCATCGGCATGATCCTGATCTGCGTCGGCATCCTCACGGTCGGCTTCTCCGACGCGGGCAAGACCGCCTCGGTCAGCCACCTGTGGAACGACGGCGGCTTCTTCCCGCACGGCGTCGGCAACACCCTGATGACCCTGCAGATGGTCATGTTCGCCTTCCTCGCCGTGGAGCTGGTCGGTGTGACCGCGGGCGAGTCCAAGGACCCGAAGAAGGTGCTGCCGAAGGCGATCAACACCGTGCCGTGGCGCATCGCCGTCTTCTACGTCGGCGCGCTGATCATGATCCTGTCGGTCGTGCCGTGGACCGAGTTCCACCCGGGCGTGAGCCCCTTCGTGGCCGCCTTCCAGAAGATGGGCCTGTCCGTCGGCGCCGGCATCGTGAACTTCGTCGTCCTGACGGCCGCGCTGTCCTCCTGCAACTCGGGCATGTACTCGACCGGCCGCATGCTGCGTGACCTGGCCCTGAACAGCCAGGGGCCCAAGGCGTTCACCAAGCTGACGCGCAGCGGCACCCCGCTCGTCGGCACCACGTTCTCCGCCGCGCTGATGCTCGTCGGCGTCTGGATCAACTACCAGTGGCCGGGCAAGGCGTTCGACTACGTGGTCTCCTTCGCGACCATCTCCGGCATGTGGGCCTGGATCGTCATCCTGGTCTGCCAGATCCGCTACCGGATGAAGGCCGACCGGGGCGAGCTTCCGCAGAGCGAGTTCCGCGCGCCGGGCGCGCCGTTCACCAGCGTGGCCGCGCTCATGTTCATCGGCATGGTGATCGTGCTGATGGGCATCGACAAGGACGCCCGGGTCTCGCTGTACTGTGCTCCCCTGTGGGCCGCGATCCTCGGCGTCTCCTACTGGGTGCTGAGGCGCCGCAACCCCGAGGCCGCGGCCTTCGCCAAGCGCTAATACCGCAACAGGCAGACCTTCGAGAGGACGTCCGTCGCCGGGAGCACTCGTGGCGCTCCCCGGCGGCAGCCGCTCAGGACGTCCATCATGTGGGCCGTCCCGTACCACATCTCGGTACGGGACGGCCCCTCTGCTTATCCTGGCGAGCATGCTGACCATCACCCAGGCCCTGTACGACCAGATCGTCGCCCACGCGCGTAAGGACCACCCCGACGAGGCGTGCGGCATGGTCGCCGGCCCGGTGGGCGCCGGCCGCCCCGAGCGGTTCATCCCGATGCTGAACGCGGCCCGCTCGCCCACCTTCTACGAGTTCGACTCGCAGGACCTGCTCAAGCTCTACCGCGAGCTGGACGACCGCGACGAGGAGCCGGTGATCATCTACCACTCCCACACCGCGACCGAGGCCTACCCCTCGCGCACCGACATCTCCTACGCCAACGAGCCCGGCGCGCACTACGTGCTCGTGTCCACCGCCGACACCGACGGCCTCGGCGACTTCCAGTTCCGCTCGTTCCGGATAGTGGACGGAGAGGTCACGGAGGAGGAGGTCAAGGTCGTGGAGACCTACTGATCTCAGCGTGTGGTCGAATTCGGTCCGGGATGTGGGATCACACTCCGGAGCCAGGGCCGGGAATCGATACGATGAGCCCATGGTTCTGACTGTGGTGCTCGCCCTCAGCTGACGTACCGAGCCCGCTGCCCCGACGACGCCTTACGACAGGAGCCCGCCACCATGGCCATCGAGGTCCGCATCCCCACCATCCTCCGCACGTACACCGACGGTGAGAAGGCGGTGGAGGGCAGCGGTGACACCCTCGCCGACCTGTTCGCCGACCTCGAGACCCGGCACTCGGGCATCCAGGCCCGCATCGTGGAGGACGGCAAGCTGCGCCGGTTCGTCAACGTGTACCTGAACGACGAGGACGTCCGCTTCGTCAACGGCATCGACACCAAGCTGTCCGACGGTGACACCGTGACGATCCTGCCGGCGGTCGCCGGCGGCATGCGCTGAGGCTCGCTGACCACCGATGCGCTACGACTCCCCGCTGGCCGCGGTGGGCAACACCCCCCTGGTGCGCCTGCCGCGGCTCTCGCCGTCCCCCGACGTCCGCATCTGGGCCAAGCTGGAGGACCGCAACCCCACCGGCTCGGTCAAGGACCGCCCGGCCCTGCACATGATCGAGCAGGCGGAGAAGGACGGCCGGCTCACCCCGGGCTGCACGATCCTCGAGCCGACCTCCGGCAACACCGGTATCTCCCTCGCCATGGCGGCCAAGCTCAAGGGCTACCGCATGGTGTGCGTGATGCCGGAGAACACCTCGCAGGAGCGCCGGGACCTGCTCGGCATGTGGGGCGCGGAGATCATCTCCTCGCCGGCCGCGGGCGGCTCCAACACCGCCGTGCGCGTGGCCAAGGAGCTGTCCGCCGAGCACCCCGACTGGGTGATGCTCTACCAGTACGGCAACCCGGACAACGCCGGCGCCCACTACGCGACCACGGGCCCGGAGATCCTCGCCGACCTCCCCTCGATCACCCACTTCGTGGCGGGCCTCGGCACCACCGGCACCCTGATGGGCGTCGGCCGCTATCTGCGCGAGCACCGGCCGGGCATCCAGATCGTCGCCGCCGAACCGCGCTACGACGACCTGGTGTACGGCCTGCGCAACCTCGACGAGGGCTTCGTACCGGAGCTGTACGACGCCTCCGTGCTGACCTCCCGCTTCTCGGTCGGCTCGGCCGACGCGGTCACCCGCACCCGTGAACTCCTCCAGCAGGAGGGCATCTTCGCGGGCGTCTCCACCGGCGCCGCCCTGCACGCGGCGATCGGCGTGGGCAGGAAGGCGGTCAAGGCGGGGGAGTCCGCCGACATCGTCTTCGTCGTCGCCGACGGCGGCTGGAAGTACCTGTCCACCGGTGTCTACACGGCGGCCACCACCGAGGAGGCCATCGAGACGCTGCAGGGCCAGCTCTGGGCCTGAGCGGTTCTGGACCAGAACTCAAGTCGCCTCAAGCCCCGCCTTGGCCCCCTCCATGAGGGGGCTAAGCCATTCCTATGGCGAGGCAAAGAAATCTGCCCGGCACTGCCGGGATGCCCGGGCCGGAGCTACGTTCCTCCCCGCACCCTGTCATGTAACGCTCACTCGGCGTCATGCGAGGTGCCTGCGAGTGTCATGCTCATGACTGCGCGGTCCCACCGCCGCTACGCGCGTCACGGGCCTGCCAATCCAGTGCGAATCCCCACTTCAAACGGAGGCAGTACCCCATGCGTGAGTCACGCCCGAGCAGTCGGAGACGGAGTCTTCGAAGACTCGTCGCCGTCGCCTTCCCCGCCCTCGCCCTCACCGTCGCCGGGCTCGCCGCGGCACCCACGGCAGGGGCGGCCCAGGCGGCAGCCGCGCCCGCGCCCCACACCTCCAAGGTGACGCAGAACTCCAAGGCGCTGACCGACCCGAAGCGGCAGACGTTCCACACCACCGGCAAGGCCGGCCAGAAGGTGCCGACCCAGCACCTGTGCGCCACCGCCGAGCCGGGCCACGCGTCCTGCTTCGCCCAGCGCCGTACCGACATCAAGCAGCGCCTCGCCTCGGCGCTCGCCGCCGCGACGCCCTCCGGCCTGTCGCCGGCGAACCTGCACAGCGCCTACAACCTGCCCACGTCGGCCGGTTCCGGGATGACCGTCGGCATCGTCGACGCCTACAACGACCCCAACGCCGAGTCGGACCTGGCCACCTACCGCTCCACCTACGGCCTGTCCGCCTGCACCAAGGCCAACGGCTGCTTCAAGCAGGTCAGCCAGACTGGTTCCACCACCTCGCTGCCGACCAACGACAGCGGCTGGGCCGGCGAAGAGATGCTCGACATCGACATGGTCAGCGCGGTCTGCCCGAACTGCAGCATCGTCCTGGTCGAGGCCAACTCCGCCACCGACTCCGACCTCGGCATCGCCGAGAACGAGGCGGTCTCGCTCGGCGCCAAGTTCGTGTCCAACAGCTGGGGCGGCTCCGAGTCCTCCGCCCAGACCAGCGAGGACTCCCAGTACTTCAAGCACCCGGGCGTCGCGATCACCGTCTCCGCGGGCGACTCCGGCTACGGCGCCGAGTACCCGGCGACCTCCCAGTACGTGACCGCCGTCGGCGGCACCGCGCTCACCACCGCCTCCAACTCCCGTGGCTGGAGCGAGTCGGTGTGGAACACCAGCTCCACCGAGGGCACGGGCTCCGGCTGCTCGGCGTACGACCCGAAGCCGAGCTGGCAGACCGACACCGGCTGCTCCACCCGCATGGAGGCCGACGTCTCCGCGGTCGCCGACCCGGCCACCGGCGTCGCGGTCTACGACACCTACGGCGGCTCCGGCTGGGCGGTCTACGGCGGCACCAGCGCCTCCTCGCCGATCATCGCCTCGGTCTACGCCCTCGCGGGCACCCCGGGCGCGAGCGACTACCCGGCGAAGTACCCCTACTCCCACACGAGCAACCTGTACGACGTGACCAGCGGCTCCAACGGCTCCTGCTCCACCTCGTACTTCTGCACCGCCAGGACCGGCTACGACGGCCCGACCGGCTGGGGCACCCCGAACGGCACCGCCGCCTTCACCTCCGGTGGCGGCAGCGGCGGCAACACGGTGACGGTCACCAACCCCGGCAGCCAGTCCACCGCCACGGGCAGCTCGGCCAGCCTCCAGATCAGCGCCTCGGACAGCGGCGGCGCCTCGCTCACCTACAGCGCCACCGGCCTGCCGACCGGCCTGTCGATCAACAGCTCCACCGGCCTGATCTCCGGCACGGCGTCCACCGCGGGCACCTACCAGGTCACGGTCACCGCGAAGGACTCCACCGGCGCCTCCGGCTCGACCTCCTTCACCTGGACGGTCGGCTCCTCCGGCGGCGGCTGCACCTCGTCCCAGCTGCTGTCGAACCCGGGCTTCGAGTCGGGCAGCACCGGCTGGACCGCGACCAGCGGCGTCATCACCAACGACACCGGTGAAGCGGCCCACGGCGGCTCGTACTACGCCTGGCTCGACGGCTACGGCTCCTCGCACACCGACACCCTGTCCCAGTCGGTGACGATCCCGGCCGGCTGCAAGGCCACGCTCACCTTCTACCTGCACATCGACACCGCCGAGACCGGCAGCACCGCGTACGACAAGCTGACGGTCACCGCCGGTTCGACGACCCTGGCGACGTACTCGAACGTCAACGCCAACTCGGGTTACGCGCAGAAGACCTTCGACCTGTCCTCGCTGGCGGGCCAGACGGTCACCCTGAAGTTCAACGGCGTGGAGGACTCCTCGCTGCAGACCAGCTTCGTCGTGGACGACACCGCCCTGACGACCAGCTGATCCCGCGACAGTCCCGGGGATCCCGCACGCGGAAAACCCTCCGCGTGCGGGATCCTTTTCGCGTGCCGGTACGTCTCATCTGCACCACCAGGCCGCTCCCCACGGCCACGGCAGAAAGGCGAATCCCCATGCGCCGTACGACGACGACGTCCCTCGCCCTCGCGGGCGCCGTGCTGCTCCTCGCCGGATGCGGCTCGAAGAGCGGCTCGGGCACGGACTCCGCGGGCGCCGGCAAGGTGTCACCGTCGGCGCCCTCCGCGTCCGCCCCGGGCGGCTGTGCCTCCACCGTCGAGCTGAAGGCCGCCGACAGCGGCCGCACCGTCTGCGTGGCCAAGGGCGGCGAGGTCCGGCTGACGCTGGACGGCACCAAGTCCCGCCCCTGGAAGCCGGTCATGACCGACGGCACCGCCCTGAAGGCCATCAACACCGGCCTCGCCCTGCAGTCCGGCGACGCCACGGCCGCGTACCGCGCGGCGGCGGACGGCACCGTGAAACTGACCTCCACCCGGCCCCTGTGCGCCCAGCCCAGCACACCGGGCGGTATGTCCTGCAAGGGCATCCAGGAGTGGGCGGTCACGGTGAGCGTGAAGTAGCCGGCGAAGCAGTCAGCCCGCCAGGTGCCGTACCTGGTCCCACAGGACCGGGTCGACCACTCCGACCCGGCGCCGGAAGTCGCCGACCGGCACTTCGCGCAGTTCGTCGGTCTCCAGGAAGCTGGGCCTGCCCCGGGCGTCGCCGACCGCGCCCGGGGGCAGCGGGATCACCCCGGACCGTTCGTCGTGGTACTTGCTGGTGATCTTCGCGACCGTGGCCCGGTTCCCGCGCACCGCCAGCACCAGACAGGGTCGGTCCCTGACCTCGGGACGGTCCTCGTAGGGGACGTCCGCCCACCAGATGTCGCCCGGGGCCGGCCGGACGGCACGCGCGCGCGTGCCCGCGCGGCCCGGCGGCCGAAGGCGCCGCCCACCGGGCCGGCGGCCGCGCCCCCAGCCGTCGATGAGCGTGGCGACCAGCGCGAGCAGGACCACCGCCGCGAGCGCCAGCCACCATGACGTGTCCATACGACGACGTTACCGGCGCGCGCCGCGAATCGCGCGCCCTTGGCGGAACCCGCTACGCCCCCGGTCCAGCCGAACCGGTGACAGCCAGGTGAGTTCGCCCACAACGGCCCTTTGCGGAGGAGCGACCCGCGCTTTCGCGCCTTACGCTCAACAAACCGCACGACCCCCGTTTCCTGCCCTTTTGATCTTTCCCGCCAACGGAGGTTTCTGCTTCATGAAGCTCACCGTCGTCGGCTGCTCGGGGTCGTTCCCGTCCGCGGAATCGGCCTGCTCGAGCTACCTCCTCGAGGCCGACGGCTTCCGGCTGCTTCTCGACATGGGCAACGGCGCCCTGGGCGAGCTGCAGCGCCACTGCGGTCTCTACGACCTCGACGCGATCTTCCTCAGCCATCTGCACGCCGACCACTGCATCGACATGCTCGCGTACTTCGTCGCGCGGTACTACCGCCACGACGGCGGCCGCTGCGACCCGATCCCGGTCTACGGCCCCGAGGGCACCGAACAGCGCCTGACCACGGCGTACGACGACGTCCCGTCGGCCTCCTCGATGAGCGAGGTATTCGACTTCCACACGGTCAAGCCCTCCACGTTCGACATCGGCCCGTTCACGGTGCACACCGAGCGGGTCCGCCACCCCGTGGAGGCGTACGGCATCCGTGTCGAGCACGCCGGGCGGACCCTGACGTACTCGGGCGACACGGGCGTCACCGAGGCCCTGGACGAGCTGGCCCGGGACGCCGACCTGTTCCTGTGCGAGGCCGCGTTCACGCACGGCAAGGAGGACATCCCCGACCTCCACCTCAACGGCCGTGAGGCGGGCGAGACGGCCGCGCGGGCCGGCGCGCGGCGCCTGGTCCTCACCCATGTCCCGCCGTGGACCGACCCGCAGGTCAACCTCCGTGACGCACGCGAGGTGTTCGGCGGCCCGGTGGAACTGGCCGCTCCGCGGACGACGTACGAGATCTGACGCCCGCGCACATGACGAAGGCCCCCGGAGCCGCAGCGCTCCGGGGGCCTTGCCGTCATCCGGTGACCGTCACGCCTTCGTGAGGTCCTCGATCTCCTCCTCGGGCTCACGGCCCGGGGTGGGGAGGTTGAACCTGGCGATCGCGAAGCGGAAGACCGCGTAGTAGACGGCCGCGAAGACCAGGCCGATGGGGATGATGAGCCAGGGCTTGGTGGCCAGGTTCCAGTTGAGCACGTAGTCGATGAAGCCCGCGGAGAAGGTGAAGCCCGCGTGCACACCGAGCGCCCAGGTGATCGCCATGGACAGGGCCGTCAGCACCGCGTGGATCGCGTACAGCGCCGGCGCGATGAACATGAACGCGAACTCGATGGGCTCGGTGACACCGGTGACGAAGGACGTCAGGGCGAGGGAGATCATCATGCCGAGGACGGCCTTGCGCCGCTCCGGGCGGGCCGAGTGGGCGATGGCGATCGCGGCGGCCGGCAGACCGAACATCATGATCGGGAAGAAGCCGGACATGAACATACCCGCGTGCGGGTCACCGGCGAAGAAGCGGTTGAGGTCACCGTGGACGATCTGGCCGGCGGAGTTCTTGAAGTCACCGATCTGGAACCAGGAGACGGTGTTCACGAACTGGTGCATGCCGACCGGGATCAGCGCGCGGTTGACCAGACCGAACAGACCCGCGCCCACCGCGCCGAGACCGGTGATCCACTCACCGGCGTGGGAGATGCCCTCACCGACGGGCTTCCAGATCAGACCGAAGAAGACACCCATGAGCGTGCCGACGAAGGCCATGATGATCGGCACCAGCCGGCGGCCGTTGAAGAAGCCGAGCCAGTCCACGAGCTTCTTGCGGTGGTAGCGCTGCCACAGCACGGCGGCGAACAGACCCATCAGGATGCCGCCGAGCACACCGGGGTTGTTGTAGGTGGCCTCGACTATCTTGCCGCTCTCGATGTGCTGCTGGGTCAGCGGGAACGCCTTCAGCACGTTGCTGTAGACCAGGAAGCCGACCAGGGCGGCGAGCGCCGTCGAGCCGTCGGACTTCTTGGCGAAGCCGATCGCGACACCGATGCAGAACAGCATCGGGAGGTTGTCGAAGATCGCACCACCGGCCGTGGCGAACACCGCCGTAACCTTGTCGGGCAGGTGCAGCTTGTCATGGACGTCCTGCTGTCCGAGACGCAGCAGGATGCCCGCCGCCGGCAGTACGGCGATCGGGAGCTGCAGGCTGCGGCCGACCTTCTGCAGGCCCTGGAACACGCCGGATCCCCGCTTCTTCGCGGGGGCCGCCGTGGCGGTGGCGGTGGTCATGGATGGTTCCTCCATCGGTGGTGGTCTACACCACTCAGTGGTGTAGACCTGTTGTAGCACGATGAAGGCGGGATAAGGAACCACGAAATCCGCTACCGCGGCGCTACGCGCAGTGGGCTCAGGCCCTGGTGGTGTCCTCGACCTCGTCCGCCGGCTCGCGGCCCGGCGTCTTCAGGTCGAACCTGGTGATCGCGAACCGGAAGACGGCGTAATAGACCGCCGCGAAACACAGGCCGATCGGAATGATCGCCCACGGTTTCGTCGCCAGGTCCCAGTTGATCACGTAGTCGATCAGGCCGGCCGAGAAACTGAAGCCGTCGTGCACGCCGAGCCCCCAAGTCACGGCCATCGAGACACCGGTGAGCACGGCATGGACGGCGTACAGCGCGGGCGCGATGAAGAGGAAGGAGTACTCGATCGGCTCGGTGATGCCCGTCACGAACGACGTCAGCGCCACCGAGAGCATGAGGCCGCCGACCTCCTTGCGGCGCTGCGGCCTGGCGCAGTGGGTGATCGCCAGCGCCGCCGCCGGCAGCGCGAACATCATGATCGGGAAGAAGCCCGAGGTGAACTGGCCCGCGTGCGGGTCGCCCGCCAGGAACATGTTGATGTCGCCGTGCACCACCGTGCCGTCCGG
This sequence comes from Streptomyces sp. FXJ1.172, assembly GCF_001636945.3. NCBI lineage: Bacteria > Bacillati > Actinomycetota > Actinomycetes > Kitasatosporales > Streptomycetaceae > Streptomyces > Streptomyces sp. FXJ1.172. The sequence continues at coordinate 5,782,265 of NZ_CP119133.2, forward strand.
CTTGGTGTAACTGCCGAACTGGAACCAGATGGGCACGTTCAGGAACTGGTGCAGACCGACGACGAGCAGCGCGCGGTTCGCCACCCCGAAGACGCCCGCGCCCCAGGCGCCCGCGTCCCGCAGCCACCTGCTGAAGCTCTCCAGCCCGCCGCCGATCGGCGGCCAGACCCACAGGCACAGCGCCGCGAAGACGATCGCGACGAACGCCATGATGATCGGCACCAGCCGGCGGCCGTTGAAGAAGCCGAGCCAGTCCACCAGCCTGGTGCGGTGGAAACGGGCCCAGAAGAAGGCGGCCAGCAGCCCCATGACGATGCCGCCGAAGACGCCCGGGTTCTGGAAGGTGAACGGCGTCACCGCCCCCACGCCCGCGCCGCCGCTGACCTGGCAGCCCACCTGCGGGACCGCCTTGGAGCCGCCGGGGCACGACTGCGGGAACTGGTGCAGGACGCCGTAGTAGACGAGGAAGCCCGCCACCGCCGCCAGCGCCGTCGAGCCGTCCGCCTTCTTCGCCATGCCGATCGCGACGCCCACGCAGAACAGCAGCGGCAGGCCGAGGGAGCCGTCGAGCAGGGCACCGCCCGCCCCCACCATGACCTTGGAGACGTTCGTCCAGTGCAGCCCGGCGTCGCCGAACACGTCCGGCTGGCCCAGCCGGTTGAGGATGCCCGCCGCCGGCAGCACCGCGATCGGCAGCTGCAGGCTGCGGCCCATCTTCTGCAGGCCCTGGAAGGCGCGGTTCCAGCGGGCGCGGGCTGGGCTCACCTCGGCCTGAGTGCTCATCGGTTGGCGACCCCCTGTCCTGTGGTGTAGACCAGTCGTGGACGATTGGGTTTGCTGTGACGTCATCCTTCGGTACGCACGGCGCAATCGCTCGCGAAGTTGGGCCAACTGTGCGTGAGGAGAACAAATGGCCAGCAAGGCTGAGAAGATCGTCGCCGGTCTCGGCGGTATCGACAACATCGACGAGATCGAGGGCTGCATCACCCGGCTGCGCACCGAGGTGCACGACGCCTCCAAGGTCGACGAGTCCGCCCTGAAGGCCGCCGGCGCCCACGGCGTCGTGAAGATGGGGACCGCGATCCAGGTCGTCATCGGCACCGACGCCGACCCGATCGCCGCGGAGATCGAAGACATGATGTGAGCCGTCCCGGTTCACCTGTAAGGGGCTCTTCCCGACGCGGGAGGAGCCCCTTGCACAGGTACGACTAGGCTCGTCGCCATGTCTCGCATCGACGGCCGTACCCCCGAACAGCTCCGCCCGGTCACCATCGAACGCGGATGGAGCAAGCACGCCGAGGGCTCCGTCCTCGTCTCCTTCGGCGACACCAAGGTCTTCTGCACCGCCTCCGTGACCGAGGGCGTCCCGCGCTGGCGCAAGGGCAGCGGCGAGGGCTGGGTCACCGCGGAGTACGCCATGCTGCCCCGCGCCACCAACACCCGCGGCGACCGCGAGTCCGTCAAGGGCAGGATCGGCGGCCGTACCCACGAGATCTCCCGGCTCATCGGCCGCTCCCTGCGCGCCGTCATCGACTACAAGGCGCTCGGCGAGAACACCGTCGTCCTCGACTGCGACGTCCTCCAGGCCGACGGGGGCACGCGCACGGCCGCCATCACCGGTGCCTACGTGGCGCTGGCCGACGCCGTCGCCTGGGCCCAGGGCAAGAAGCTGATCAAGGCCGGCCGGCAGCCGCTGACCGGAACCGTGAGCGCGGTCTCCGTCGGCATCGTCGGCGGCGTCCCGCTCCTCGACCTCTGCTACGAGGAGGACGTGCGCGCCGAGACCGACATGAACGTCGTCTGCACCGGCGACGGCCGCTTCGTCGAGGTCCAGGGCACCGCCGAGGCCGAGCCCTTCGCCCGCGAGGAGCTGAACTCCCTGCTCGACCTCGCCGTCGCCGGCTGCACCGAGCTGGCCGCGATCCAGCGCGCCACCCTGGAAACCGCCCTCGGAAAGTAAAGGGCGGACCAACGCGGCGGAGGGCGCGCGGGCAACCGCGCGCCCTCCGCCGCGTCCTAGGGGTACGGGCGTTCTTACCGGGCCCCGCCGCGTCTTGTACGGGGCCTTACCAGGGGAGGAATCACCACCATGGCCGTCAGCCGACGCCGTCTCACCGCCGTCGCCGCCGTCGTGGCCACCGCCGTGCTCACCGCCGGCCTCACCACCGGGTGCGACAGCGTCGACAAGGCCCTGAACTGCGTGCAGACCGCCGACTCCATCGCCGACAGCGTCACCGCCCTGCAGCAGGCGGTGGAGAGCGCCGCGAACGATCCGACCCGGGCCGACACGTCCCTCGACGCCATCGAGAAGAACCTCGGCAAGATCGGCGACAAGACCGACCACGCCGACGTCAACAAGGCGGTCGACCACCTGAAGCAGGCCGTGGGGAACGTGCGTACGGCCATCAAGAACGGGGACAGGACACCGGACGTGAGCCCGGTGACGGACGCGGCCGGCGAACTCACCAAGGTGTGCACGAAGTAACCGCCGCTCAGCACTCCCGGGCCGCTCAGTACTCCCGGACCGCTCAGTACTCCCGGTCCCGGCGCCGCTCCTCCCGTCGCTGCTCGCGCAGCATCCTGCGCTCCTCCTTCAGCCGCTTCAGCTCGGCCCGCGTGGCCTTGCGCTGCACCGCGACCCCGCCCCAGAACGCGAACCCCCCGATGATCACGCGCGGAGCGCCCGGCTCGGGCGGGCCGTCGTCCCTCGGATGGTCGAAGCCGCCCATGACGCCGATGCCGCGCACGACGACCTCGACGCCCGGCGGCACGGTCACCTGCACCCCGCCCATGATGGCCACACAATTGATCTCGACCTCGTGGTCCGCGAAGTTCGCCTCGCGCAGGTCGATCTCGCCACCGCCCATGAAGGCAAGGCAGTTGAACCGCTTCGGCACCGTCCAGCGGCCCCTGCGCTCGAACCCCGAAAGGACCGCGACCCCGCCCGTCGAGGACCCCTCGCCGCCGACGATCCGTGAGGCCCAACTCCCGCTCTGAGCAGGCGCCTTGGTGAAGGAAACCGGCGCGGGCGGTGCCGGCGCGGCGGCCGTCGGCAGATCACGGGTGAGCGGGGCCAGTTCGCCGTAGGTACGCGCCTTGTAGGCCGCCTCCAGACGCTCCTCGAACTCCGTCATGTCGAGCCGGCCCTCGGCCAGCGCGTCCCGCAGCGCCTCGGCGACCCGCTCGCGGTCGGCGTCGGAGGCACGAAGGTCCGGGACGGGAGCAGGGGCCCGGTGGTCCGGTACCGCGTCGTCGGTCATGCCAGCAGCCTACGAGACGGCCTTGTCCGCGTACATCTTGGCGATGACGGCTTCGATGTCCGGTTCCCGCACCGACAGGTCCACCAGCGGATACTCCGCCGCGAGATGCGCCACGACCGGCGCCGCCGACTGCCCCGCGGGGAACGCCAGGAACTGCCGCGGCCCCTCCACCTTCACCACCCGGGCCGAGGGCACCTCGACCGGCGGCAGCTCCCGCTCCAGGTCCACCACCAGCGTCCGCTCGCTCTCCCCGGCCTCGTGCAGCCCCGCGAGCGGGCCGTCGTACACCAGCCGCCCGTGGTCGATCACCATCACCCGCGAGCACAACTGCTCGATGTCCTGCAGGTCATGGGTGGTCAGCAGGACCGTCGTGCCACGCTCGGCGTTCAAGTCCTTCAGGAAGCCCCGCACCTTGGCCTTCGAGACGACATCCAGGCCGATCGTCGGCTCGTCCAGGTACAGCACCTCGGGATCGTGCAGCAGCGCCGCCGCGATGTCCCCGCGCATCCGCTGGCCCAGCGACAGCTGCCGCACCGGCACATCCAACAGGGCGCCCAGCTCGAGGAGTTCGACACACCGGTCGAGGTTCTCCCGGTAACGGGCCTCGGGGATGCGGTACATGCGGTGCGCCAGCCGGTACGAGTCGATCAGCGGCAGGTCCCACCACAGCGTCGTACGCTGCCCGAACACCACCCCGATCCGGTGCGCGAGGCGCGTGCGCTCCCGCGAGGGATCGATCCCCGCCACCCGCAGCCGCCCGCCGCTCGGCGTCAGGATGCCGGTCAGCATCTTGATCGTCGTCGACTTCCCGGCGCCGTTCGGCCCGATGTAGCCCACCATCTCGCCGCGCGCCACGGTGAACGACAGCGAATCCACCGCCCGCACCTCGCGCCGCTCCCGCTTCATGAACCCGGTCTTCCTGCGCACCTCGAAGACCTTCTCGACGTCCTCGAGCGTGATGAAGTCGCCCACGCTTCAGCTCCCTGTGCTCCGATACGAACGAAGTCCGGCCCGCCACGCCAGCCCCGCCAGCGCACAGCAGCCCGCCGCCACCAGCGGAGGCGTGAACGCCACCCACCCGGGCAGGTCCAGCGGATACGGCCGCCCGAGCACATAGGTGGCGGGCAGCCAGTTCACGAAGGCCAGCGGCAGTACGAACGTCACCCCGCGCACCAGCTCCGTCGCGAACACCGTCGGCGGGTACTGCAGCAGCGTCGTCCCGCCGTACGTGAAGGCGTTCTGCACCTCGGAGGCGTCCTGCGCGACGAACTGGAACGCCGCCCCCGCCACGAACACCGCGCAGAAGATCCCGAAGCCGCTCACCACCGTCACCGGCATCAGCAGCAGCTTCAGCGGCGTCCAGTCGATCTGGACCCGGGTCAGCGACCAGCCCAGCACCAGCGAGCCCTGCAGCACCCGGCCCAGCCGCCTGAGCGCGAACCGGTCGGCCGCCACCTGCGCCAGCACCGGCACCGGCCGCACCAGCAGCGTGTCCAGCGTGCCGTCCCGCACCCGGCGCCCCAGCCGGTCCATCGACCCGATCGCCAGATCGGCCAGCCCGAACGACGCGGCCGACAGCCCGTACAGGAACGCCACCTCGGGCAGCGAGTAGCCGCCGAGCGCGTGCACCCGCGTGAACATCAGCATGATCGCGACGAAGTCGAAGAAGGTCGCCGCGAAGTTCCCGAACGTCGTCATGGCGAAGGACGCGCGGTAGGCCATCGTGGACCGCACCCACATCCCGGCGATCATCAGATAGGCCCGCACGCCGGCGACCAGCCGGCCGTCCTGCGGACCGGTGTTCTCACCCACCCTGGACCACCACCCGCCGCGTCGCCGCCGACTGCATCAGCCGGCCCGCGCCCAGCAGCGCCACCGCCCACGCCCCCTGGAACAGATACGTCCGCACCGGATCCGCGTGCCCCAGCAGCACATCCGCCGGCCCCTGGAGCAGCGACGACCACGGCAGGGCCCGCACGACCTCGCCGAGCGCGCCCGGGAAGACGTTCAGCGGCAGCAGCATCCCGCTGCAGAAGTAGCCGGCCAGCCACATCATCTGCCCCACGCCCGTGCCGTCAAGCAGCCAGAACGCGCTCAGCGCCACCAGGTAGCGCAGCCCGAAGCCGACCACCATCGCCAGCAGCACGGTGACGGCGAAGGCCAGCCAGGTGCCCGCGTCCGTCGGCAGATATGCCGGAAAACACAGCGCACCGAAGACGAAGGGGACCACCCCGCGCCCCAGCAGCTGGAAGAAGGCCCGGCCGAGATCGGCGGCGAGCCACCACAGCTGGAGATCGGCCGGCCGGTACAGGTCGATCGCCACGTCCCCCGTACGGATGCGGTCCATCAACTCGTCCTCGACCCCTCCGCCCCCGATCGCGAGCGTCGACAGGAACGCCTGCCCCAGCCACACATACGTCACGGCCTGCGCCTGGTCATAGCCTCCGAGGTGGGGTTTCGCGTCCCACAGGGCGCGATAGGTGTACACGAGAATGAGTCCGAAGACCGTGTTCGTGAACACCCCTGCCGCAGTGGCCGCCCGATACGTCGCGTACCGTCTGAATCCCCCCGCCGCGACGGCCACGTACAACCGTCCCGCGCCCACGCCAGTCCACCTCCTGGGACCGCTCGACACCGAAGCGCAGGAGCCTAGTGCGGAGGCCCGGCGACCGGCCACGTAATTTCCGTGCCGGAAGCGTGCCGGGATCCGGGAACGGAACGCCGGGTGCGAGAGTCTTCAAGCTGGGGACGCAGAAGGCGTACGAGGCGTACGGGAACGTACGACGCGAAACAGGAGTCCGTGCACGACATGAGCGACGAGCCACAGCCGCAGCAGCCGAACGAAGGCGTGGCGCCGGAAAAGCCGCTGCCGGCTGACGGGCCCGGCACACCGGGCAAGGGCACGAGCGAGGCCGACGGGACAGAGCGGAGGGGCCAGGCGGAACCGGCGGGACGGGCGCAGTCCGAGGGATCCACGCAGCCGCGCGAGGCCGGGCGGACCGAGCGGACCGAGCGGGCCGGGGACGGCCGAACGGGTGAGCCGACGACGCCCCGCGACCGCTCCGCCGAGGACCGCACGGCCTCGATGGCCCGCGCCCGCCAGGCGGCCCGGGGAGGACGGACGGAACAGGAGGAACCGGCCACGGCCGCCTCCGGCCAGCACACCGACCCCGACGCCGGCCCGGCCGGGTCTTCGACGGCCCGCGCCGCCTCCGCGCCCGACGCCGCCTCCGCGCCCGACGCTGCCTCCGCGCCCGACGCCGCCTCCGCCTCCGGTGCCGCCTCCGCCTCCGGTGCCGCCTCCGGCTCGGGTGCTGCTTCCGGCTCCGGTATCGCCGCCGGCTCCGGCTCTGCTTCTGCTTCCGGCCGGGCCGTGCCGTCCGGTGACCGCGGCTCTCGCACCGCATCAGGGGCCGACGCGGCTTCCGCGTCCGATGCCGCCTCCGCGCCGCAGGCCTCCGGTTCCTCCGCCGGAGCCGAGAAGCCCCAGTCGCCCCAGTCGCCCGAGAGCACGCAGGTGCTCCGGCGGATCAGTGCGCCCCGGGGACCCCAGGAGGAGCAGCCGGGCAAGCCGACCGGTGCGGCTCAGGGCCCCGGTGAGACGCGGGCGCCCGAGACCACCCAGGTCCTGCGGCGGGTCAGCGCTCCCCGTACGCCCGAGCCGGGCGAGAGCGCGGCCACCGAGCCGGACGCCGCCGGCCGTACTCCTCGTACCTCCGCCCCGGACACCGCGTCCCGGGACACCCGGACGGTAGCGCGGCGCGCTCGGTGCCGCGGCCGCGGGCGGAGCCGCCGGTGCCGCGAGCGCCGCCGCCGCCAGGCGGGCGCCGCCAGGCCGCGGGCGCGGCGGGCGCAGCCACCCGAGGTCCCGGCACCCGGAACTCCGGCACCACCGGAAACGCCTCCCGCACCGCTCCCACCGCTCCCACCACCGGCACCCCCCGCCAGATCCCCGGCCAGGCCTCCGCCCAGTCCGCCGAGGAGGCCACCGCCCTCCTCGCCGCGACCGGTGCGTCCCCCGGTGGTCCTGGGGATCCCGGCGGCCCGGGCGGTCCCGGCGGCCCCGGCGACGGCGGCAAGGGCAAGGGGAAGGAGAAGCGGCCCAAGCGGACCGGCTGGAAGCGGATCATCCCTACCTGGCGCATGGTGCTCGGCACCTTCTTCGTCGGCGTGCTCCTGCTCATCGGGCTGTTCTTCGTCGGCTACTCGATGGTCAACATCCCGCCGGCCAACGCCCTCGCGATCAAGCAGAGCAACGTCTACCTCTACGCCGACGGCTCCCAGCTCGCCCGCGACGGTGACATCAACCGTGAGAACGTGACCCTCGCCCAGGTCTCCAAGGACGCCCAGCACGCCGTACTGGCCGCCGAGGACCGCGACTTCTACAGCGAGTCCGCCGTCGACCCCAAGGCGATGCTGCGCGCCGCCTGGAACACCGCGACCGGCAAGGGCACGCAGTCCGGCTCGACGATCACCCAGCAGTACGTGAAGAACTACTACCTGGCCCAGGAGCAGACGCTCACCCGCAAGGCCAAGGAGTTCTTCATCGCGATCAAGCTGGACCGGAACAAGTCCAAGGACGAGATCCTCGAGGGCTACCTCAACACCAGCTACTTCGGCCGCAACGCCTACGGCATCCAGGCCGCCGCCCAGGCCTACTACGGCAAGGACGCCGCCGACCTCGACCCGGCCCGCGCCGCCTACCTCGCCGCGCTCGTCAACGCGCCGAGCGAGTACGACGTCGTGGCCCACCCGGAGAACAAGGCCGCCGCCGTCGCGCGCTGGAACTACGTCCTGGACGGCATGGTCAAGAAGGGCTGGCTCAGCCAGTCCCAGCGGGCCGGGATGAAGTTCCCCATGCCGAAGGAGCAGACCGTCTCCACCGGCCTGTCCGGCCAGCGCGGCTACCTGGTGGAGGCGGTCAAGCACTACCTCACCACGAACAACATCGTCGACCCCGACCAGCTCGCGGCCGGCGGCTACCGCATCACCACCACCATCCAGAAGGACAAGCAGGACGCCTTCGTCAAGGCGGTCAACGATCAGCTGGTCGCCAAGCTGGACAAGAAGAACAACAAGGTCGACAGCTACGTCCGGGCCGGCGGCGCCTCCGTCGACCCCAAGACCGGCAACGTCGTCGCGATGTACGGCGGCATCGACTACGTGAAGCAGTACACCAACGGCGCGACCCGCGGTGACTTCCAGGTCGGCTCGACGTTCAAGCCGTTCGTGTTCACCTCCGCGGTGCAGAACGGCTCGACCACCCAGGACGGCCGCCAGATCACGCCGAACACGATGTACGACGGCACCAACGAACGTCCGGTCCAGGGCTGGAGCGGCGGCCCCTACGCCCCGCAGAACGAGGATCAGAAGTCGTACGGCCAGATCACCGTCACCAAGGCGACGGACCTGTCCGTGAACGCCGTCTACGCGCAGATGGCCGTCGACGTCGGCCCCTCCAAGGTCAAGCAGACCGCGATCGGCCTCGGCATCCCCTCCGACACCCCGGACCTCCAGCCGTACCCGTCCATCGCCCTCGGCACCGCCACCGCCAGCGTGCTGGACATGGCGGAGGGGTACGCGACGCTCGCCAACCACGGTCAGCACGGCCAGTACTCGCTGGTCAAGAAGCTCACCAAGGACGGCACCGACGAGATCAAACTGCCCGGGCAGTCGGCCAAGCAGGCGGTCAGCCGGGAGGCCGCCGACACGACCACGGCCATGCTGCAGAGCGTGGTCGACAACGGCACCGCCACAGCCGCGCAGGGCGCGGGCCGCCCGGCGGCCGGCAAGACCGGTACCGCCGAGAGCGACACCGCCGCCTGGTTCGCGGGCTACACCCCCGACCTGGCCACGGTGGTCGCCGTCATGGGCCAGGACCCGGTGACCGCCCAGCACAGGTCGCTGTACGGCGCTCTCGGCCAGCCCCGTATGAACGGTGGCGGACCGCCCACCCAGATCTGGGCGCAGTACACGCACGACGCGCTCCAGGGCACCCCGCCCTCCGACTTCGACCTCCACCTGGCGTCGGGCGCCGACCAGCCGCAGCAGCCCAGCTCCGGCTCCTCGGCCCAGCCGGGCACCATCGGGGACCAGAGCACCGGCGGCACCCCGACCGGCACCCCGACGAGCGGCGGCACGACCGCCAGCCCGACCAACGGCGGCACCATCACCGGCACCCCGACCAACGGCGGTACGACGACGAACGGCGGCACCACCACCGGCGGCGCCACGACGACCGGCGGCGGAACCGGAACGACGGGCGGCGGCACCACGGGCGGGGGCACGACGACCGGCGGCGGAACCGGAACGACGGGCGGCGGTACGACCGGCACGGACACGACGACCACCGGCGGCGGCAGCCCCACCGGCGGCGGCACGACCGGCGGCGGTACGACCGGCACGGCCGCCGGCGCCGGAGGCGGTCCCGGCACCTGACGTCGGCCGTCCCACGTCTCAGTGACCGCTGGTCGCCTTCAGCCCCACGACGGCGACCAGCAGCAGACAGACGAAGAAGATCCGGGCGGCGGTGACCGGCTCACCCAGCAGCACCATGCCGAGCACCGCCGCACCGGCCGCGCCGATGCCCACCCACACGCCGTAGGCGGTACCGATGGGCAGGGACTTCGCGGCGTACGACAGCAGCATCATGCTCGCGACGATGCCGGCACCGGTGAGCACACTGGGCACGAGCCGGGTGAAGCCGTCGGTGTACTTCATCCCGATCGACCAGCCCACTTCCAGCAGACCGGCGACGACAAGCAGAACCCAGGCCATGAGGAGCACCTCCGAGACGTCATGCGGACGGGGTGCGTCGTCTTTGCCTTGACCCGGTACGGCGCGTCTCGTCGGGCTCTGCTCTCGAACATAGCAAAGGCAGCGCAAAGGGGGCCGGTGACGATGGTCACCGGCCCCCTTTGCGCTGCCGAACTACAGGTGCCGGGTCACAGGTACAGCCCGGTGGAGTCCTCCGACCCCTCGAACCGGTCCGCGGCCACCGCGTGCAGATCACGCTCGCGCATGAGCACGTACGCCACGCCCCGCACCTCGACCTCGGCCCGGTCCTCCGGGTCGTACAGGACCCGGTCACCCGGCTCCACGGTCCGCACGTTCTGCCCGACCGCGACGACGTCGGCCCAGGCCAGCCGCCGGCCCACCGCCGCGGTGGCCGGAATCAGAATGCCGCCTCCCGACCGCCGCTCACCTTCACCGGCGTCCTGCTTGACCAGAACCCGGTCGTGCAGCATCCGGATGGGCAGCTTGTCGTGATGAGGGGTGCTCTGCTCGTTTCTGTTGACGCTCACACCTTGAACCTACCTGCCTTCGCCCCGCACGTCCGCGCCCGGGTCAGGCCTTGCGCCGCTTGCGGCCCATGGCGAACAGCCCGACGACACCGACGGCGAGCAGCGCGACCGGCACGACCCGCTCGAGCCGAGGCGAGCCCTCGTCGTCGACGAACTGCGCCCGAACCTCACTCACCATCCGGTTGACCTGCACGTAGGCCCGCCCGACGGTGTGATCGAGATTGGCGACGACCTTGGCCTTCGCGTCCCCGATGATCGTCTGCGGATGGACCCGCACCCCGATCTCGTCGAGCGTCTCGGCCAGCACTTCACGGCGGCGCTTGATGTCCGCCTCGATCTGCGCCGGGGTTCTGGTGTCCGACGTGTCCGCCACCGTACGGCCTCCGAAGTCTGCTGATGCTGTTCCGGACAGTCTGTCAGCTCTGTGGCGCACCGCACCGCAAGGCCCCCCGGTTACGCTGGCCCGATGAGCGAGCGACTCCAGCCGGGGGACGTGGCCCCCGCCTTCACCCTCCCCGACGCCGACGGCACCGAGGTGTCCCTTTCCGCCTACAAGGGCCGCAAGGTCATCGTCTACTTCTACCCGGCTGCCCTGACTCCCGGCTGCACCAAGCAGGCCTGCGACTTCACGGACAACCTGGAGGTCCTGGCCGGCGCGGGCTACGACGTCATCGGCATCAGTCCCGACGCCCCGGAGAAGCTGGCGAAGTTCCGCGAGAAGGAGTCCCTGAAGGTCACCCTCCTCGCCGACCCCGACAAGAAGGTCCTGGACGCCTACGGCGCCTTCGGCGAGAAGAAGAACTACGGCAAGACGTACATGGGCGTCATCCGCTCCACGATCGTCGTGGACGAGGAAGGCAAGGTCGAACGCGCCCTCTACAACGTCCGTGCCACCGGCCACGTCGCCAAGATCATCAAGGATCTGGCCATCTGACCACCGGGCACCGCTGCCCGGCCGCTAGCATGGCCGGGCAGCATCACGCGGCCGTGGTGGAATTGGCAGTCACGCTGGGTTTAGGTCCCAGTGGGGTAACTCCCGTGAGGGTTCGAGTCCCTCCGGCCGCACCAGAGTTCAGCCCAGCAGCTCCCGCACCACCGGCACCAGCGCCCGGAACGCCTTCCCCCGGTGGCTGATCGCGTTCTTCTCCTCGGGGCTCAGCTCGGCGCACGTCCGCGTCTCGCCCTCGGGCTGGAGGATCGGGTCGTAGCCGAAGCCGTTCGTGCCCGCCGGGGCGTGCCTGAGGGAGCCCCGGAGCCGGCCTTCGACGACCCTCTCCGTGCCGTCCGGCAGGGCCAGGGCGGCCGCGCAGGCGAAGTGGGCGCCCCGGTGTTCGTCCGCGATGTCGGAGAGCTGGGCGAGGAGGAGAGCGAGGTTGGCCTCGTCGTCGCCGTGGCGGCCGGCCCAGCGGGCGGAGAAGATGCCGGGGGCGCCGTTCAGGACGTCGACGCAGAGACCGGAGTCGTCGGCGACGGCCGGGAGGCCCGTGGCCTGGGCGAGCGCGTGCGCCTTGAGGAGGGCGTTCTCGGCGAAGGTGACGCCGGTCTCCTTGACGTCCGGGATCTGCGGGAAGGCGTCCGCGCCGACGAGTTCGTGGGGGAGCCCGGCGTCGGCCAGGATGGCCCTCAGCTCATTGATCTTTCCGGCGTTACGGGTGGCGAGGATCAGGCGGGTCATGCCCGCCAGTATTCCTCCCGGCTCCTACAGCTGGGCCTGGCCCCCGCCCTCGAGTGTCCGCAGGTCGAACACCTCGGCCATCTTCGCGAAGCCGCGGTCGCTCGGGTGCAGATGGTCGCCGGAGTCGTAGTCGGGGCGCAGGTGGCGGGGGTCGTAGGGGTCGCGCAGGGCCTTGTCGAAGTCGACGACCGCGTCGTACACCGTGCCGGTGCGGATCTCGGCGTTGACCTGCCGGCGGACCGCCTCCCGGGCCGGCGTGTAGTCGCTGTGGCCCCGGAAGGGCGTCAGGGTGGCGCCGACGACCTTCAGGCCGCGTGCGTGCGCCTGGGCGACCAGGGTGCGCAGGCCGGTGACGATGCGGGCCGGGTCGGCGAGCCGGGGGTCGCGCAGGATGTCGTTGACGCCGAGGTCGATGACGACGACCTTGACGTTGGTGCGCGAGAGCGCGTCGCGGGCGAAGCGGCCGAGGCCGCTCTCGTTCTCGGCGGGGCGGCCGAGGCCGTCGGTGAGGACCTGGTTGCCGCTGATGCCCTCGTTCACGACGCTGTAGCGCGGCAGTTGGCCGCCGCTCTCGAGCGCGGTGCGCAGCCGGGCGGCGAGGAGGTCGGGCCAGCGGTGGTTGGCGCCGGTGGTGGAGGTGACGCCGTCGGTGATGGAGTCGCCGAACGCGACGACGGTGCCGTCGGCCTCGTTGCTGAGCACGTCCAGGGCCGTCAAGTACCGCCAGTACGGCGTCTGTTCGGTGTACGGGGTGCCGGTGGGGTCCTCGGTGACGTCACCGGCGGCGACGTAGGAGGTCTGCCGGGCGTGCTGGTGGTAGGTGACTGGGCCCGAGGGGGTGGGGGAGTAGGTGGTGACCAGGACGTCGCTGTCGTGCGGGACGGCGAGGCGTACGGCGTCGCTGGTGATCTGTCCGCCCGGGGGGATGACCACGGTGGTGGAGCCGTTGAAGGTGAGCCGGCGCATCGAGCCCGGGGCGGCCGCCGCGGCGCCGTCCCCGGTGGACAGCGCGATCGAGGCGTGCGTGATGGTCAGCGGCGACTGGCCGTAGAGGTTGGACAGCGTGATCCGGGCGCTCGTGCCGCCGGTGCCCGCGTGCACGACGTTGCGCACCGAGTGGCCCGCGAGGCCGATGGTCTCGGTGCCGGGCTCGCCGCCCACCGGGGCGGTGGCCCAGGAACCCACCCAGGTGCCCGTGGAGGCGGGGGCGGCGGAGGAGTCGTGGCGGGGGCGGCTGTCGGCGAGGGTGCCGCGGGGGGTGCCTTCGTCGGCCGCCACGGTGACGTAGATGACGGCGGATATGGCGACGACCAGCGCGATGAGCGCGGTCATGACGGCATAACCACGACGCTTGGTCATGCTGGAGCTGTTCTCCTCCGGATGGGGAGCCCGGGGCTCCGATCTTGGTGAGCCCATGATGCGTCATGGGCCCGGGAGAGCTGTCAGGGCCCTGCCCGTAACACCCCTGTGGACGGACGCCGGGAACTCTTGTTCCGTTCCGGGAGTAGCTCAGGAAGGGACAATTGTGTGCGGTATTACCGCACGGGCGGACCGGAACGGGTGGAGCTGATGGAAGCGACCGAGGCGGAGACGGAGCGGGACACGGGGCAGGGACGGGGTACGTCGTACCGCACGATGACGGCCTTCACCCCGGCGGACGAGGAGCGCCGGCGCGGGGTGCGGCGGATGAAGCTCACGGCGACCGGCCTGCTGCTGTTCGTGGCGCTGGTCTACGTCCTCGCCAGGCTCGCCACGCACGAGGGCGCCGGGCCCTGGGCCGGTTACGTCGCCGCGGCGGCGGAGGCCGGCATGGTGGGTGCGCTGGCGGACTGGTTCGCGGTCACCGCGCTCTTCCGGCACCCCCTGGGCCTGCCCATCCCGCACACCGCGATCATCCCCACCAAGAAGGATCAGCTGGGTGTCTCGCTCGGCGAGTTCGTCGGCGAGAACTTCCTCTCCGAGGACGTCGTACGGCAGCGGCTGCGCGCCGTCGGCATCAGCAGCAGATTCGGGGCGTGGCTGGCCGAGCCGGAGCACGCCGACCGGGTCACGGCGGAGCTGGCGACGGCGCTGCGCGGCGCGCTGACCGTGTTGCGGGACTCGGACGTGCAGGCGGTCGTCGGGGAGGCGATCACGCGGCGGGCGAACGCCCAGGAGATCGCGCCCGGCCTCGGCAAGATGCTGGAGAAGATCGTCGGCGACGGCGGGCACCGGCGGGTGGTGGACCTGGTGGTGGCCCGCGCGCACGACTGGCTGGTGCTGCACCGGGACGACGTGATGGTGGCCGTGGAGGGCGGTGCCCCCGGCTGGACCCCGAGGTTCGTGGACCGCAAGGTCGGCGAGCGGGTCTACAAGGAACTGCTGCGGTTCGTCACCGAGATGCGGGACATGCCCGCCCATCCGGCGCGCGGCGCGCTGGACCGGTTCCTCACCGACTTCGCCTCCGACCTGCAGTCCGACACGGAGACCCGGGCGCGGGTGGAGCGGCTCAAGGGTGAGGTGCTGGGCCGGGGCGAGGTGCAGGATCTGATCGCGTCCGTCTGGACGGCCGTACGGGCCATGATCGTCGCGGCGGCCGAGGACGAGCGCAGCGAGCTGCGGCTGCGGGTGCGGGCCGCGCTGCTGTCGCTGGGCACGCGGATGGCGACCGAGCCGAAGGTGCAGGAGAAGGTCGACAGCTGGGTCCAGGGCGCGGCGGTGCACGTCGTGACGACGTACCGCAAGGAGATCACCTCGCTGATCACCGACACCGTGGCGGGCTGGGACGCCGAGCACACCACCCGCAAGATCGAGGCCCACATCGGCCGCGATCTGCAGTTCATCCGGATCAACGGCACGGTGGTGGGGTCACTGGCGGGACTGCTCATCTACGTAGTGACGCGGACGCTGGGCGCCTGAGACCGCGGGGCACCGGACCCCCGTCGTCCTGCAGTCCCCCTCCGGCCGGAGGACGTCCTTTCGGCTGGGGGACGTCCTTCGGCGAGGAGCGAGCGGAGTCCATGGCCGCGGCGCGGACGCCGTCACCGCAGGCCGGCCCGGTCAGGCGCCGGTGCTGGATCCGGGCCGCACGATCATCAGGACGGTCACGGCGGCCCAGAGCAGGTTGAAGACGCCGGTGACCATGGCGAGCCGTGCGGTGCCCGCCCCCCGGCCCTCGACGAACGCGCTCTGTCCCGGCAGCACCAGGGCACCGAGGACGACGGCGGCGAGGGCGGTCAGCACGATCGACGTGACCAGCCAGCCACTGCCGAGCACACCCATCCGGCTCGCGGTGGCGAACCCGAAGACGGGGACGACGACACCGACGACGGCGTAGATCCGGCAGATCCGGTGCAGCAGGTTCAGCGTCCCGAGGGCGCCGTCGTCCCCGGGCGCGGCGAGGACCCGGCGCGCGACGGGCGGGAACATGCTGGCGGCGACGGTCACGGGTCCGACGGCGACGATGGCGGCGAGGACGTGGACGGCGAGGAGGAACTTGGTCACGGCGTGACGGTAGGCGGTGGGGGGATCTTGGAGGAGGGGCGAGAGCGCCAGCAATCGACGGATTCCCGCCACGAGGGGCCCGCCAGGGTGATTCTGACCACCCTGCCCGTCGCCAGGGACCATACGGCAGTAGTGAGGGCGGTGAGACGGGTGGTTGCCGTTGGCGGAATTCCGTTGAAGACCTAGGATTCCGCCATGCACACCGTGGCCGTACTCGCGCTGGACGGAGTCATCCCGTTCGACCTCTCCGCCCCCATCGACACCTTCGGCTGGGCCCGGCTGCCCGACGGCCGGGAGCCGTACCGGGTGCGGGTGTGCTCGGTGCGGGAGGAGGTGAGCGCGGGCGCCTTCACGGTGCGGGCGCCGTACGGCCTGGACGCGCTGGCGGAGGCGGACACGATCGTCCTGCCCGGAGTGGCGGACCCCGCGGAGGAGCTGCCGCCGGGGGTGGCCGAGGCGCTGCGCTCGGCCGCCTCGCAGGGCTCCCGGATCGCCTCGGTCTGCGTGGGCGCGTTCCTGTTCGCGGCGACGGGCCTGCTGGACGGTCTGCGCGCGACGACGCACTGGTACGCGGCGGCCCGGCTGGCGGAGCTGCACCCGAGGGTGACGGTCGACCCCAATGTCCTCTACGTGGACAACGGCCAGTTCCTGACCTCGGCGGGCGCGGCGGCGGCGCTGGACATGTGCCTGCACATGATCCGCAAGGACTTCGGGTCGGCCGTCGCCGCGCACGCGGCCCGGATGTCCGTGATGCCGCTGGAACGGGAGGGCGGACAGGCCCAGTTCATCGTCCACGACCTGCCCCCGGCGCCGGCGGGCGCGACCTTGGAGCCGTTGCTGACCTGGCTGGAGGACCAGTGCGACCGTGACATGACGGTGGACGAGATCGCGGCGAAGGCGGGCATGAGCACCCGTACGCTCAACCGCCGCTTCCGGGAACAGACCGGTACGACACCCCTGCAGTGGCTGCACCGGGCCCGGGTGCGGCGGGCGCAGTACCTGCTCGAGACGACGCAGTACCCGGTCGAACGCATCGCCACGCAGACCGGTTTCGGCTCCCCGACGGCCTTCCGGGAGCGCTTCCGGAGGGTGGTGGGGACGAGTCCGCAGGCGTACCGGAGGGCGTTTCGGCAGGGCAACGCCTTTTCGGCAGGGTGACGAAAAGGCGCTTCGAGATCGACCGGGATGCGGGCTCGTCAGATCTTCGCAGGGAGCCTTCCTCCTCGGCGGCCCGGTGCCGGTGACGGCACTGTCGACGTCGTGGGAGGTGCTGAGGCCGCGGAGCGGCACGGGGTGCGCTGCGGGCGGCGCCGGGGAGACAGGTCCCCAGCGCCTGCTCCGAGGGGCTGGCGGCGGCCCCGATCAGCCGCGACGGTCGGCGACGGCCCAGGAGGCGAGGGCGACGGCGCCGGCGACACCGAAGACGGACGGCCAGGCGCCGACCTTCTTGGCCAGCGGGTGGGACCCGGCGAACGCGGCGACGTAGGCGGCACTCAGCGCACCCGCGGCCTTCCCGCCGGCCTGCTTGCGCCACTGCTGAGCGGCAGCGACCCCGGCAACGGCCAGCACGGCCCCACCTAGCTGCCGCTTCTTCGTCCACCGGGCAACGCCATACCCACCGACGAGCCCACCCGCGGCAACGACCGCACTGGGAACCTTGGCCATGACTGCCTCCTCATCCACCTCATTGACCTTTTGTCTGGTCCTGAGGCTAACGAGGGGCGGCGGGGGGCCTTGCACAGGGCCCTGCCCCGACATCTCCAGCCCACGGCATCCTGCCTCGGAGCTGGGGAGCGCACCTTGATCGTGAAGGTGATCGAAGCATTGCAGTGCTCCTTCGCCGACGACCCGTCGGACGCCCTCAGCATGCCAACTACCGGTATTCCCGGGCCTGTACGGAGGACATCAAACCCGCGATGTGCGAGCACGGTGTGACTGCGGACATCGGAGGGCTGGCATCAACCACCATTTGAAGCACCGTACTCACGGCTCTTGCTCCGGCCAGTCCTGACTGGAAGCGGAGCGAACTTGGTGTAAAGGGCAGTCCACTGCTGTAATCTCCGGCCTATATGTCGTGACCTGCGTTTCCGGCATGCTCCAGGAGAAGCGCAGTGGTGGGGGTCCAGTGACATCGGCAGTACCGCGCAGTCCCTTGAGCGCTGCATTCGTCCACAGCTCAAGAGGCCCTGCTCCGCTGCCTCCCTGGGCTTCCTGGTTCGTGCAATTCGGCAGTTGGCTAGGGACGCTCGCGGACCGCGGCGATCCTGTCGGCGTAGCTCTCTCCGTGCCAGTCCTGCGGATGGCATCCGTGCTGATCTCCTGCGGGGCTGCCCACGCACTGTTCAGGCCTCAGCTGAATCCCGATCCGAGTGCTGGCGCAGAGCAGTTCAGCCGTGCACACGGCCTGCCGGCGCAACAGGCCGTACGGCTCGTACCAGTAGACGGGGGCACGTTGCAGACGGGCATCCTCATTGCAGTTCGTGACGATGCCCGTGGTCCCCGATATCAGGTCGGCGCCAGTTCATTCCCAGCGGATCGCTACCGCCTTGACGTCCTGCGCTGGCCGGACACCAGCGACGACTGGGCAGGACGGCCCACAGTTGCGCAGCCGCTGGGCTGTCTGCCAGGGCTCGCAGAACTGCTTCCTGGGTCACCCACTGACTATTGCGGATTCAGTTCGGTGTACGCCGTACTGGTGGGACACCGAACCCGGCTTGATGAGGATGCGTCGCTCCAGGTAGCCGGTGGCCTGGACCAAGCTCCAGTCGCCCTGCAGCACATCCTTCGCATCCGGGATGCCGAAAGACTGGCGCAGCCATATCGAAGTCTGCACGTGCCGGTGTACGACGAACCCGGTGACTGGGCGAGACACCTGTCGGTCCTGCGCCGATCGGTATGCGTGCTCGACGGGGCGGTCGCGGTCGCGCGCTGGGCTGCTGAACCACTGTGTCCTGTGACCGTATCCGTGGTGGAGCGCACCGCGCCAAGTGCGGAGGCAGCCGTGGATGCGCTGGTGGAGCAAAGGGCTCGCAGCGCTGTGGACATACCGCTGCCGCAGACACTGACACGTGTCCCTCCAGGCATTGAAGTACTTGCGTGGCGATACGAGGGAGGCGGGCGCTGATGTTTGCGGATGTGCAGGCGATTTACCGCTGTGCGGAGGTATCGGAGGCGTGGGACCAGCCGGTCGAGCATGCGCTGACCGAACGATTTGTGCGCGCCGCCACTCGTTTCCTGCGGTCACTTGGCGAGAGCGCCGATCTGGCGCGCTGGTCTCCTCATGCCCTGGCGGTTAGGCGTTGCCGACGCAGGGTCACGCACGTGCCCCTACCGGGCAACGCACCCGAACTCGAGCTGCTTCCTGCTGCCGACCAGCTCCGTGAGGCTGCCGGTTCCCTCGATGCTCACGAGGCGGAACGCCGAGACTTGATCCTGGAATGCGCTGCCACCTTGTCCATGCTGCACAGGCACGGAGAAGATCCACTAGGAGACTGTGTCCGTGACTTCCTCAGCGTCGGCACCCCGGGTGGGCGGCTGCTGGCCTTGTCGAGCCGTGAGTTCAGCAACCCAGTAGCCGCGTCGATGAGGCGATCGGGGGTAACCGTGCTTGTTGACGCCTATTCTGCGCTCCAGGGTGAACCTGTCATCGAGTCCGCTGTGGCTGTCGGGCCCCCTGAGTGGATTCCTCCGTCTGTGCTCGATGCGCCGCGTGCGGAGAATCTCTCCCTCGTGTACCTCCGCTGCTTTCGTACGAGGGCCGACGACACGCCTTTGCTCAAGTCGGCGTTCGGGAACGCGGTCAGCGGCCGGGCCGTCGCACACCCCATCACCGCGTCCCCGGTGTTCGTTGTTGGTGAGCCGCCTCCCCAGACCGCGCAGAGCAATGCCGAGTATGCAGCAGAACAGCCAATAGAGGACGACTTCACTCTGAGCCGAGAGGAGGCTGCCCCCGGCGAGGAGCTGTTCGATGCGATCCGGCATGCGCGCCTCCATGACGGTGCATCCAGTGAGCACGTCACTCTGGTGCCCGCGCGGATGGCGCTGCTCGCAGACTCGTCGTACACGCTGGTTCCAGCTCCCGGCAGCGGGAACATGCTCACGGTGCGTTTGGACCCTGCTGGTGGCCAACGGGTGGTGCAGGCTCTCAACGGGATGTTGGAAGAGGGGGACTTCCTGGTGCTGCGGCGGTCCTCGCACGACTTGTATCTCAAAGACCGTGCAGATGCGCTGCTGGGATCTGATGCCCTGCGGCTTCGGGCCCTGCAGAAGGAGTGGAAGCACCAATTGTGGCGGAGTGTGTCGGCTCATCCGAAGGGTTCTGCCGGCGTGGCCGATGACCTGCGCCGTCTGGGCGCAGAGACGGCGAACGTTAGCTACTGGACCAGCGAACATTGCATCAGGACCCGCAGCTTGGCCACGTTCCGTATCGTCCGGGGCTACCTCGGCCATGGAGCCGAGGCGGACTGGCTCTGGCGGGAACTGGGCCGAATCGACTCGGCACATCGGCAGGCCGGTCGTCACTTTGCCGCGGACCTGGACCGTGCACTCTGCACCGTGGACCTGAGGGCCGTAGCTGAGCACGGATTTAGCCGGACGGCGCTTTCAGTGCAGGGCGAACGTGCTGAGCTTGTCCGTGTCGATCAGATTCTTCCCGAGCCGCTGCTGGTGCCGAGCCACATGTTGTGCAGCCGCCGCACCTTTGAGGAGAGCTAATGGCACGGATGATTCCGCCGTCTTTCAATCTTGACGACACTCCGTCTCCGGGTGAGCGGGAATTCTTTGAGCGACTGCGGGACGATCCTGGCACGGAAGGATGGATCGCCCTGCACTCCCTAGGCATCGCTGAGCATCCGCGGCAGATCCGGGGGGAGGCTGACTTCGTAGTCATCGTGCCTGGCGAGGGCATTGTCTTCCTGGAACTGAAGGCACACAGGACGGCTAGCCGCTTGCCGGACGGACGGTGGCGGCTTGGCTCGCAACCGCCTACAGAACGCAGTCCGTTCAAGCAGGCCGAAGAGGCCATGTACGGATTGGCCAAGTATGTCAATCAGGTCGCCCGTGACATTCCCATGGTGCCGGCCGTCGGATTCACCCATGCAGCTTTCACTCCGCCCCGCTCCCCTGAGTGGCATAGTTGGCAGTTCTTCGACAGTACGGCATTTCATCGCCAGCCTGTCTCTGCTCTGATTCTGCGGATCTTGCGCAACTGGCGTCGTCACTTGGCCTCCACCAACAGTGCCAAAGGCTGGTTCCAAACGGATGTAAAGAAGCCAACCGTAAACCAATCTGAGCAGATCCTCCAGAAGCTACGTCCTTCCTTCGATTTTGCCGAGCCTCCACGTATCCGGCGATACCGGCGTGAGACAGAGGCTATCCGTTTTACAGAGGAACAGTTCCAGCTCCTTGACGCCATCTTCGGCAACCCGCGTTGCTTGGCAACTGGACCCGCGGGGACGGGAAAGACCTTCATCGCTCTTGAGGCCGCCCGGCGTATGGCCGCTGCGGGAAAGAACGTACTTTTCTGCTGTTACAACCGACTGCTTGGTGACTGGCTGGAGAGCGAGACCGCAGGCGATAGAAGGATTACGGCAGGTACCCTGCACGGTCAGCTGAGACACCTTGCAGGCCATCAGAAGCATCCCGTTCCCGAACGATCGGCTGCGCGCCGTTCGTACTTCGAAGAAGAGCTGCCTGAAGCAGCTCTGGCCGTCCTGTTGGACGATGAACTGACGCCCCAGCCTCCATACGATGTCCTTGTCCTGGACGAGGCCCAGGACCTGATGACCGATCACTATCTCGATGTGTTCGACGCATCACTGCGCGGTGGCCTGAGCGCCGGGACGTGGTTTATTACAGGCGACTTCACCAATCAGGCAATTTTCGGTACTCCAGGCGGAGGACTGGAACTGCTCCGAAACCGCGCTCCGTTCCTCACTTCACTCACGCTGGGGAAGAACTGTCGAAACGTGCCTGCTGTTGCGCAGTACGTGGAAACCAGCTCCAGACTGGATCCCGGATACGCCGGCTACCTGCGGCCAGAGAACGGCCGTGAGCGCGTACAGGCCTTCTGGCGAGATGATGGTGATCAATTGGCCTTGCTCGAACAGCATCTCACTCGACTGCTCAACGATGGATTCGATGCTGATGAGATAATTGTTCTCTCGCCGCTGTCCAGCCAAAGTGCGGCTCAGAAGCTCTCCCGTTCACAGAGGTGGAGCCATCGCCTCGGACCGGTCGGCAAGACAGCGCCGCGGCAGATTCCTTACGCGAGTGTAGGGGCATACAAGGGACTGGACGCCGCAGCCGTGGTTGTCACGGACTTCGACGGTGTCACCGGTCCACGTGAGGAATCTCTTTTCTATATTGCCACCTCCCGGGCTCGGGACGATCTCACCGTGCTGGCCTCCAGAGAAGCCCGCGAAGACCTCCGCCGCCTCGTACTCGGAGAATGAGCATGAATAATTCCACAACAGGACGTGAAGTCATCGTCGAGGCGCTGCGCCGTGAGCTACTTGGACCAGCTCCAGATGGCAAGCCATTGACTCTGCCTTTCGCTGACAAGGAATCGTCGTACGGACCGTGGACTGACCCGGAAAGCGGAGAGGAGATCCTTGAGCGGAACCCGCTCGTGAGATACGGAGTGGGTGTCCTGTACCCGGCCCCCACCAACAGCGGTCAACAGCAACCGGATGAGCAGACTGAACTCCCCGGCTTGTTTGAACCTGAGGTGCCGGACGGTTCGGAACTAGCGCCGAATCTTGTGCTCCCAACTGCGACTGGCCCGGCCGACGACGCCGACTTCGACCTGTCCGGTGCCAACGAACGCAAGCCGACAGCGGTCGGTCTGTCCTTCATGCTGGAGCGCAGCAACACGGGTGGCCTTGAGATCTTGCTTGAGGGCGGCCGATACCGCGTGCTTCGAGTTGACGTGCCAGCGTCGAGCCCGCGAACCTGGTGGGTACGCAATAAGCTCGCTGCGCGGTGGCGACTGAGTCCGCAGCAGCTGGCCAAGGTTCCTGACGTGCTGCGTGATCTGACCCCGGAAGTCGACCACAGTATTGGTCTTGAAGGCATCGACGTACGCCTCACAGTGCATCTGGACCAGCATCCAAAAGGTGTCCTGGTTACGGCGGCAATCGTCAATAAGTCGCAACTTGGCGGGCAGGCGCTCGCTTCGAAATGCGTATTCCAAACGAGTTTCACGGCCACGCCGCAGGACTGTCGTCTGCTGCCGTATCCCGGGGCTCAGGACACTAGCGATCACTCCGATGATGCCTCCTTCAGACTTCTCTACCGCAAGGCACAAACCTACGCTGTGGGCCACGGGTGTGCCGCGACATGGGAGGACTCCTTCGACGGGTCTCAACCGGCGTGGGTGGCGGCTGACCCTTTGCCTGAATTTGATGTACCCCGGATCACGCCAGACATCGTGGGTAAGGACGGTGCTGAACTCACCGTCTCCATGGAGGACTTGGCCTCTGGAAACGAAGCAGGGCTGGCGCAACTGCACGAGCTTCTGGCCGCGTATAAGGCGTGGATCGATAGACGCAAGGCTGAGGCTGAGTCTCTAGAAGGCGAGTTCAGAAATACTGCCGGTCGGCACCTCAAGGAGTGCGTGAAAGCATTGGGCCGTATGCAGGAGGGACTAGCCTTGGTCGAAGGCGGTGATGACACGCTGATCGCTAAGGCATTCCGTATTGCGAACCAGGCAATGTTTAAACAACAGGCCCGCTCGGGCCGGGAGCGCCGCAAGACCACCATGGCCGAAGACGGCCGCTTCCGTGTAGAGGCATTGCCCACTCTGCCGAGGGAAGACGAGCGACCTCGCCGAGGGCACTGGCGTGCGTTCCAGATCGCATTCCTCCTTGCGTCCATCCCCTCTACCGCGGACCCAGGTCACCGCCACCGCAACAGCGTGGACCTGATCTTTTTCCCGACAGGTGGCGGGAAGACGGAGGCCTATCTAGGTCTTTCGGCCTTTTCCATGGCGCTCCGGCGCCTACGCGATCCAGGCGACGTGAGTGTCACCGTACTGATGCGCTACACGCTTAGGTTGCTGACGACTCAGCAGTTCTTGCGGGCAGCGGCCCTCATCTGTGCTCTCGAGACGATCCGAGACAGCCGAGATGATTTGGGTGAGGATCCTTTCTCCATCGGCATCTGGGTGGGCGGCGACTCCACACCGAACAGCCGAAGTGATGCCGTTTCTTACCTCAACAATATGGAACGGGGAGGTGAGAACCCTTTCCTGCTGTTGCGGTGCCCTTGGTGTGCTGCCCAAATGGGCCCGGTGGAGTCAACCGGTGGTCGCAACCTGCAGGGGGCCCGGCGGCGTCGAGGTGGGCGAAGCACGAGACAGACCGCCGTTGCCGGGTATGTTAGGCAGGGCAACCGAGTCGTCTTTCAATGCCCAGACCTTGGATGCGACTTCTCTAAGTCCGATCGGCGCCTCCCCATTCATGTGGTCGACGACGACGTGTACGCGGCCCGCCCTTCAATGGTAATTGGCACGATTGACAAATTTGCCCTGCTGGCCTGGCGTCCCGAAGCGCGAGCGCTGTTCGGTATCGATGATGACGGACAACGTGCGTATTCCCCACCGGATCTGGTGATCCAGGACGAGCTGCACCTCATCGCAGGTCCGCTTGGGTCGATCGCAGGCCTTTACGAAGGTGTCGTCGAGGAGCTGTGCACCGACTACAGCGGCACTGACCCTGTGCTTCCGAAGATCATTGCCTCGACAGCAACGATCCGCAGATACGAAGAGCAGGTCAAGTCGCTCTACGGCCGTGACTCCGTGCACCTTTTCCCGCCACACGGACTCGAAGCCTCCGACTCGTTCTTTGCTGTGTATGCCCGCGACCGCGAGACCAAGAGGTTGCTGCCTGGCCGTAAGTACATAGGGGTGCATGCGCCTGCGCTCGGCTCGATGCAGACGGCACAGGTGCGTTCATTCTCCGCGCTGCTGCAAGCCGCACAGGATGCCCAGGAGGACGAGAGGGATCCCTGGTGGACCTTGATGGCCTTCTTCAACAGCCTTCGGGAACTAGGAAACTCGCTTTCCTTGCTTCAGTCTGACATCCCTGACTACCTCATCACGATCAATCGCCGTTCTGTACAAGCCCGTACGGACCGGCGCCGGTTGCGGATCGTCGAGGAGATGACCAGCCGACTGCGCCAGGACCAGGTACCCGAGGCCATGGAGAAGCTCGCCCGCACGGAGGGAACAGCCGGGGCGGTGGATGTCTGCCTGGCCTCCAGCTTGATCGAGGTCGGCATAGATATCGATCGCCTGTCTCTGATGACTGTGGTCGGTCAGCCCAAGTCAACTTCCCAGTACATTCAGGTCACTGGCCGGGTAGGCCGTCGTGCCGACCGGCCAGGCCTGATTGTCACGCTTTACGGTGCAGCCAAACCTCGCGATCGCTCGCACTTCGAGCACTTCCGCAGCTACCACCAGCGCTTGTACGCCCAAGTTGAGCCGACTAGCGCCACTCCCTTTGCTCCGCCTGTGCTGGATCGTGCTCTGCATGCAGCATTGGTGGCCTACATCCGGCAGACGATCCCGCGTGTCCTGGATGCCCCTTTCCCTTTTCCGGAAGATCTCTTCGAGCAGGCTGTGAGGCTTTTGCGTGCTCGCGCCGTGGTGTGCGACATGGAAGAGGTCAAGCGAATCGATGAGCTGATCGAGAAGCGGCGCAGGGAGTGGACCCATTGGCAGCCATCTGAATGGGGCAAGCCAGGTGGTGAGGTGGGCACCAACCAGCTCATGCACCCAGTCGGGAAGCACGTTGAGGGCCGGGTGCGGACCTCAAGTTGGGCCACCCCGACATCAATGCGCGGCGCTGACGCTGACTGCCGCGCTGAAGTGACGAGGCTGTACGCCGAGAGAGGAGCCCAGCAGTGATCATCCGCGGCGCTGTGCGACGTTCGCAGTTCGTCATGCCCTTTGGCCCAGGAGCAATGCAGGTTCTGGCCGACGGCACCTCGGTGATCACAGCTGGTCTCGATCACTGGTTCACGCCTACGGACCGCCCATTCGACGCAGATGAGTTCCGCATCGACGAGTGGCGGCTTGAGCAGCAGCTCGGTGTACGCGCTCTGCGTATGCCGCCTGACTACAGACGTCCGACGGCCTACAACAGTGGTGAAGAGAACCTAGGCCTCGTCGTTCCAGTGCTTCGGTTCCCTCGGTGGAGTTTCTGCCCGGCCTGCCGGCGCCTCTCCCAGTACGGCCTTAACCAGCAGGAACGTCCACGCTGTGGAAACTGCGTCACCCCGGAGCGCAAGAATGGACCCTTTCTGTCCCAGGTCCCTTTTATCGCTTTGTGCGAGTATGGGCACGTTCAGGACTTCCCCTGGCAGGAATGGGTGCACCGCAGTGCGTCGCCAATGTGCAAACGCATGGTTCTGGAACTTCGCTCCTCTGGCGGTGGCACCCTGGCCTCGCAAATGGTCCACTGCATCGGATGCGACCTGAGGCGTCCCCTGGAGGGCATTACGTCTCCCGCACATAGTGCAGACGGCGCCGAGTCCAGCTACCTCACCGAGGAGCTGGAGTCTGGTGCCGCGTACACGTGCAGAGGCGCCACTCCTTGGCTGGGGCGTTCTGAGGCGGATGGTGTGCCATGCCACAAGCCGCTGCGCGCTGCTCTGCGCGGCGCCTCAAATGTTTATTACCCTCTGGTGATCAGCTCGATCTTCATCCCAGAACAGACAGTTGGCGGCGCGGACGCCGACCCTGCCGCGATGAAGGCGCTGGATGAGCTGGCGCTGCAGCGGGTCCGCCGTGAGCTGCACGACTACGAGGACGGTGATGACGAGCGTGCAGTCCTGCAAGCGAAGGCAGTACGTAGGTTGGCTGGCCGTGCGAAGTGTGGCTACCTGATTGAGGGTTTCAGTGATGATGTGCTGCAGAAGGCTCTGGACGCAGTAGAAGGGATTACGAACACGCAGCCGCAGGCGCAGGGTGCCCAGCCTGTGTCGCCAGCAGCCACGACCATAGAGCTTCGTCGGCGCGAGCATCAGTTGATGCGAGAGTCTGTTGACTCCCAGCAGCTAGTCGTACGGAGCGCCGCTGGAAGATATGATGCGCAGATCTCCGGTTATTTTCCGCGTATTCGCCTGGTTGAGAAGCTTCAGGAAACCCGAGCGCTCTGGGGCTTCAATCGGGTGTATGCCGAGCATGACATGAAGTTCGCATCCCGTATGGCGCTACTGCGCCGAGAGCCTGTGGAGCACGTCGACACCTGGCTGCCGGCGTACACCGTTCTCGGTGAAGGTATCTATCTCGAACTTGATCCTGCCCGGCTGGCCGAGTGGGAACCGACTGCCTCGACTCGGCTGCAGTACCTGGCGCGAGCATTCCAAAGCGCTGCCGAGCAACGCCATCTGGGAGAGCGTGACATTTCGTCCCGCTTCGTCCTGATTCACACTCTTGCGCATTTGCTCATCAACCAGCTGACCTATGAATGCGGCTACAGCTCCGCCTCGCTGCGGGAGCGCCTCTATGTCAGTTCCGACCCCGACGGCATGGCTGGACTATTGATCTACACCGCCGCCGGCGACTCTGAAGGCACTCTCGGTGGCTTGGTGCGGATGGGACAGCCGGGCCGCTTCGAACAGGCGCTCCGCAGCGCTCTCTCCGCAGCCCGGTGGTGCTCGTCCGACCCTGTCTGTATCGACAGCCGAGGTCAGGGCCCTGATTCCTGCAACCTTGCGGCCTGCCACAGCTGCGCACTGCTGCCAGAGACCGCATGCGAGGAGTTCAATCGGTTCCTGGACAGGGGTGCGGTAGTCGGCACACTTGATCAGCCCGGTCTTGGCTACTTCCACGGACTCCTGCAGTAGCTAAACGGACCCATCTCGTAATGCGTCTCACCCCGTAGGCATGGACAGGCAGGCACTTCCGTGGTGCCTGCCCGCACGGGCCGCCTCAACTCAACCAGTGCGCCACGAAGCTGCTCCACGCCTCCGTCGACACGGCGAGGCAGGGGCCTAGGGGCTGCTTGGAGTCCCGTATCCGCACACCGTTTGAGATGAAGACGGCTTCCACGCACTCGGTTGCGTTGCCGCCGCTGTACGAGGACTTGAACCACGCTTGGTCGGGGACGGGCTGAGGGGTGCCAGACATTCAAAGCTCCTTGCGGATGCGGTGGATCATGGAGGAAGAAGCCTCCATGTTCAACGCTTGTGCGCGGAGGTACTCGAACGCAAGTCTGTATCGATCCAGTTCTTCGTCCTTCTCCAGGAAGAGGGAGCCCGTGTGGAAGTCGACGTACACCACATCGAGGGCTGCCTCGGTACCGCCGATGATGACGAAGCTGCCGAGTGCGGCTGCGTGAGCACCCTGGCAGAAGGGCAGCACCTGAAGTGTGACGTGGGGCGACTCGTTCGCTTCGAGTAGTCGGTCCAGCTGGTCCCTCATGGTCTGCGGCGATCCGACGACGCGGCGGATCACTGATTCGTCGAGGATCGCCCAGAGCCGCGGCGGCTTCGGGCGGGTGAGGATCTCCTGCCGCTTCATCCGGATGTCCACCAGCCGCTCGATCTCGGCCGGCTCCAGGGGCACTTCGTTGGCCTTCTGCAGTGCGGTGCTGTAGGCGCGTGTCTGAAGGAGGCCCGGGACGTACACACAGGCGAAGTGACTCTCGTGGAGGGCCTCATCTTCGAGTGTGAGCAGCAGATTCATGCTCTCGGGGATGGAGTCGGCAAAGGAACTCCACCAGCCTTGCAGTTTGGCACCCTTCGCAAGCCCGACGACAGCCTCGCGCTCGGCTTCAGTTGCTCCGTACGCGCGGCACAACGCTTCGACGACAAGCCACTTGACCGGCCCCGCCTGGGTCTCGTATCTGCTGACCGTCGCCTTGGATACGCCAACGAGCCGTCCGGCCTCCTCAAGGGTCAGTCCCTTCCGGGCGCGGAACTTGCGCATCATGGCGCCTAGTTGGCGACGTCGTGTTGTGGTCCGCTCGGGCATTCGACTCCTTCACCGTGCGCCGGGTGATGGCCCGGAAGTCCTCATGAGGCTAGGTAGCGGTGAACCAGGCGCACCACCAGATTCACTCGATCGATTCCCGTGAGAAGTTACACAGCGAGACTTCTCCTATGCCATGCTCGAGCACAGACCGCTACGCAGTGCAGTCGTTCAGATACGAGAAGGCGCAGGCACGTGCGTGGCTTGGGAGGGAAGACCAACCATGTCCGTCTCTGAAGCGACCGATCCCTGTCTCCGCTGCGTCCTGCCCTTTGAGGCAGCACCTGGAGAGGTGGTGTTGCTGCGAAGAGCTGCCGCGAAGCAACTGGCCATGTGGGGGACGCCGGTAGCCGTTGACGAAGCCGAGGTCATCGTCACGGAACTGGCGACGAACGTTTTCAAGCATGTGGGGGAAGGTGCCTCGGCGACGCTGGTATTGGAGTGGAGGTATGACCGGCTGCGGTTGGAGGTCCACGACAGGAGCCCCGTCCTGCCCTCTCGCAAAACGGCGGACTGCCACGAGGAGTGCGGGCGAGGTCTCCACCTCATCGCAGGCTTCGCTATGGACTGGGGCGCAGTTCTCACCGCCGTCGGCAAGGCGGTCTGGTGCGAGGTGCCGCTCAGCATGAGGAAGGGATGCCGCCGTATCGAGCGGGCCGTCGAGGCGCTGGAGAGGTACCAAAGAGCCCAGGCTGGTTGGCAAGGCCGGAGCCGGGACGGCGGCCTTGCAGAGTCCGCAGTCGAGCTGATCGCTGACCTGCTCCACTGGACGACCGTGCGTGGGCATGACCCGGACGACATCCTCGATCGTGCCCAGATGCGCTACGAAGCCGAAGCGGACGCGGCCTAGTGGAGCGCAGCCTGAGTGAGCTTCCTCATCTCCGCCCGCAGAGATGCCGGTGTGCGCCAGGATTCTCCAGGACGGCTCCTGTGGCACATCCTGTGGCAGTTGGCACACAGGCAAGCCAAGTCGTCGAGCGTTGTCTCCCGGCTTCCGGTGACATGCAAGGGAGTGACATGGTGCACTTCGATGTATCCGTCGCCGAGTTCACCGTAAGTGCGCGAGAAGTCGAACTCGCACACTTCGCAGTGGAGCGGCCCCCCTCGACGTCGAGTCTGCTCGATCTTAAGCTTGCGCAGTTTTGGATCACGCTCCCGAGCGAGGGCCCGGCGGACGAGGAGACGCCCTTCGATTGCTGTGACGCCCGTCTCATTGACTTCATCAGGCTGCGGCGCGATGCCATACAGCTCGCCCGACCCGATGCCGTCCTCGATGGCCTGCGCAGCTTGGAGCATCTCGGCTTCACGGTTAATGAGCGCGTCGATCATCAACAGCGTCGGTTTGCCGCACCGCGTGGCCGCTCCGCTGTGAAGCGGGTGATTCGTCGCGAAGTCGGTGGTCTTGCGGCTGACGCTGCCCGGAGACCTGAAACCGGGCAGTGCGAGAGCCTCGGCGCTGTGAATCGGAAGCGAGCGCAGCAGCTCGGACAGCTCCTGCACCTCCGGGTCCCCCGTCCGGAGTTCGCCCCAGCCATTCTTCACAACCAGCGCTCCAGCCAGTACAAGCTCGTCTTCCGTCCAAGGAGGCGTCCGCATGAGCAATATCGTATGAGTGTTCGGCGTTGCGGAGGGTGCGTTCAGCGAACCGCGGGGCGTGCGGCACACTTGGTGAAGTCTCGTTGTCAGTGGGGTCTGTCACCCTCAGTGATGGTGGATTGCAAGATGCGTCCGCCGCTGTACGTCTGTAAGGAGGGGGCATGACCCACACGAAGGAAACCGAGCGCGCACGCTCGGAGGCGGCGGAGTCTGAGTTCACGTCGATCGAGATCTGCGCTGGCGCCGGCGGGCAAGCCGTCGGTCTGCACCAGGCAGGCTTCAGGCATCTGGCCCTGGTTGAGATCGACCAGCATGCTGTCGCGACCCTTGAACTCAACATCAACGACCACGAGGTGTGGGCGTGGGAGAGGGAGCACTGCGACATCCTGTCGGCTGACGTCAAGAAGTTTGACCCGCACAACGACCTGTCTAAGAGTGCTGATCTGCTGAAGGGTCGCGGACTGGATCTCCTGGCAGGCGGCGTGCCCTGCCCTCCGTTCTCGCATGCAGGAAAGCAACTCGGCAAGGATGACGAGCGAGACCTCTTCCCACGCATGCTGGAACTGGTCCGCGACCTGAATCCGCGGGCCGTGATGATCGAGAATGTCCGAGGGATCATGGACCCGAAATTCTCGGACTACCGTGACTGGATCAAGGCGATGCTCCAGGGTGGGGAGTACCGAGGAGACGACGGGCACCTCGCATATGAGAGGGGACTCGGGTACAGCGTCGCCGAGTGGAAGGTCTTGGAAGCGAGCGATTTCGGAGTGCCGCAGCTTCGGCCACGGGCCGTCCTCGTTGCGTTCCGGAATGACATCATCAAGGACCTGAAGTACGAGTGGCCTACGGCTACCCATGAGGATCCGGTCAGTGTCGCAGCCAGCCTTGAGCCGTCCATGCGGGAGCGATTCGAGCCGTACTTCGAGGGCGTGCACGCAGAGACTGCTCACGCGGCTTTCGATCGATGGCTGAAGAAGGCTCGCGATCGAGATACCGAACTCAAGGGCAAGGGTGGAGGCATCGCACCTACGCTTGTCGGTGGGTCGAAGAAGCATGGCGGCGCAGATCTCGGACCCAGCCGCGCGAAGGCGGCCTGGAAGCTGCTTGGCGTCTCGGGCATGGGCGTGGCTAATGACATCGAGACATGCGCGAAGAAGCAGACTGAAGACCGTGATCTCTTCGGCCCTGACGGACCGATGCTTACTGTGCGACAGGCAGCCATCGTTCAGGGCTTCCCGCCTGAGTGGGACTTCTCGGGCGGGAAGACTGCCCAGTACCGGCAGGTAGGTAACGCATTTCCGCCGCCGGTGGCCAAGGCCGTCGGTAAGTCGATCATTGATGTACTCAAGGCCGCGCGAGAGCGCGACCAGAAGAAGAGCTGATCAACCGTTCGGTATCCCTTTTCGGACTGCGCTGCGACGCTTTTCGACCGCGGCCGCGATGCGGGCAGCGCAGTCCTCCGACGACTCGTGCTCCCAGAACCGGAGCACTGTCCATCCGGCTTCTTCAAGACGCTGGTCGGTATCCCGGTCACGGGCCATGTTCCGGGCGACCTTGTCTGACCAGTAGCCTTTGTTGGTCTTCGGTGGTACGTAGTGCTCAGGGCAACCATGCCAGTAGCAGCCGTCGATGAACACGGCTACCTTGACAGGGCGGAACACCAAGTCTGCGGTCCTGCGGAGATCGGGTAGCGGCCGGGCCGCCACCCGATAGCGAAGCCCTTGAGCGTGTACGAGCCTTCGGACAAGGCGCTCAGGAGCGGTGTCCCGGCTGCGGATGGCCTGCATATTCCTCCGCCTTGCTGCGGACGAGGCCCACGAGCCTGGTGGACGCTCCCACTCTGTAGCCACTCTGGCTGCCCTTTCCTTCTGTTCGAGCACGCTCTGGCTGCAAGATACGCTTACTGCTTCCCCTCTCGCTCTAGGCGACTGATTTCCGCTCTGATTGAGCCCTCCGGCCAGGGTTCCCAGTGCTTCACACAATAGAAAGAACGGAAACGGCCCGACTCGGGATCTTTCTTCTTTTTGGAGTCGATTTTCCAGCCGAGCGTTCGCAGCTCCCGGAGCCGCTTTTGCCAGTCATCTTGATATTGCCTCATGGAAGCGACGACGCTGATTAGTTCCGAAGGGACCCAGTCGCCCCGGAACGCCTTCAGCAGCTCACCTATCCGGCCGTGCGGCTCATCATGGTCGGCAGCTGCCTTGATTTCTTCAGCGTACTCGTCGTATGTGCTGTAGAAGGCCTTCTTGCCAGAGTTGCAGTCCTCGCACAGCGGCTGCAGGTTTTCAATGTCGTCGTTACCGCCCCAGTGGCGGGGAACTTTATGGTCGACTACCAGGATCACGTGATGCTCGGTAGGAGTTCTACCGCATTGTGCGCACCGTTGAGGGGCAAGAACCTGAGCACGCAGACGTCTGCTTAGCGCGCGCCTCAGACCGTTGCTGCGGTCGTGATTCCAGCCGCGGAGGCGATAGCGATGGTTGCGCCCATCACGGACCGTGTCGATCGAAAAATAGTCACGCAGGTCCCGGACTCGACGATCTGTTTGTGCCGGGGAGGAGCCATTTTCATCGGCTACCTCGGCTCTGATCTGCAGCATCGTCGGCGGATCGTGTCTCAGGTTGTACAGGAACTCATAGAGTCGCAAGTGGACTGCGGATAGCCCTAGCTCCGCTACCTCTATACTGTCCGGAGCGGGCGGAAATTCGGAACTTGATTCCTGCGGGTTTTCCTCGGACACTACTGACTCCGCTGCATGGTTCTGTTTTGTGTGTCAATTTTACTAAGGTGCCGTGTGCGGTGCAGACGCTTTCATGCGACAGGGCGAGGTCCGTTACCTCCGCCGTGACAGGCCTCGTACCCCTCTCCCGTGCCACACCAACACCCCGCCCCCCTCTGAGGAGGCCAAGCAACCGCCCGTCCCCGGGCCGCCAGTGTCGTCGCGTACTGCGGTAGCAGTGTCACGTCGTCCGGTGTGGAGCCCTCCGACGCCGCGAAGGCCTCGTACGACGGGACCGTGCCCGTCACGATGCCCAGGTTGCCCGTGCCCGACGACGACAGTTCGCGCAGCGACGACTCTATGGTCGACAGGTGTTCCTCGTGGGACGGGTACTCCGAGGACAGGGTCGGGTAGGCCGACAGCAGTTCGGTCAGTTCCGAGGTCGGCCAGTGCAGTACCGCCACCGGGAACGGGCGGGAGAGGGCCTCTCGGTAGGCGCCCAGTTCGGCCTGGAGGCGGGTGATCTCTGCCGCCAGCTCCGCGGGGTTGTCCGAGCCGAGGGACCAGACCCGTTTGGGGTCGTGGAGTTCGTCCAGGGAGACCGGGGACGCGTGCACGGTGTCCGCCAAGGTGTCCCAGTCGTCGTGCGGCAGGCCCAGCATGCGGCGCACGCGGTGGCGGCCGTAGAGGAGGGGATGGGTCGTGGAAGGCGGCTCGGTGTCGTCCGTCAGCAACAGGCGGGCGGCCTCCGTGAAGGTCTCCGACGCCGCCTCCAGCTCGTCGTGCCCCTCGAGCGCTTCGGCGACGATCACCCAGGGGGCCGGGTCGCGCGGGGCGGTCAGCCGGACGCCCTCGATGATCGCCCTCGCCTCCGCCTCGTGGCCGTACTCCCAGAGGTTCGAGGCCTTCAGGGCCCGGATCAGGGGAGGGTTGTCCAGGTCCGCCGGGGACGACAGCAGGCGGTCGTAGAGCGTGGTCGCGGCGGGGCGGTCGCCGGACAGTTCCAGGTGGGCCGCCGCGCGGAGGAGCAGGGCCTCGGCGTCCTCGGGGTACAGTCCCGCGGTCCGCTCCAGGCGTGCCGCTTCGGCGGTGTGGTCGACGTTCTCGGCAGGCGTGTCGGGGCGCATGGAGGACACCGTACTGCCGCGCGGTGACAAAGGTGAGGCGCGGAGGGGGCGTACGGGAAGGCCCCCTGATCTTCGTCTATCGTCGTGCGGGCATCTCAGGTGCGGGCATCCGGTGGGGGTTGCGTGAAGAGCGCGAGTGGGGCGGTCGACGTGAACGCCGGCGTCGACGTCGGCGTTGGTGCCGACAGTGAGCGGCTGGAGGCCGGGGGTGAGCAGAGTGCCGTGCCGCCCCGGTACTGGGCCCTGCTGCTCGTGGGTGCCGCCGTCGTGCCGGGCGCGGTTCTGTTTCTCGTCGGGAGGTGGGGGGACGCCCCGGCCGTGCAGGCGTGGCGGACGGTGTGCCTGGCCGTGACCGTGCAGGCCACGCCCTTCCTGCTGCTCGGGACCGCGCTGTCGGGGGCGATCAACGCGTTCGTGCCCGAGCGGTTCTTCCAGCGCCTGCTGCCCCGGCGGGCCGTGTTCGCCGTTCCCGTGGCGGGAGCCGCCGGGGTCGTGCTGCCGGGGTGCGAGTGTGCCTCCGTGCCGGTCGCCGGCAGTCTCATCGGGCGGGGGGTCCCTCCGTCCGCCGCGTTCGCGTTCCTCCTCTCCGCGCCCGCCATCAATCCCGTCGTCCTCACCGCCACCGCGATCGCGTTTCCCGGGAAGCCCGCCATGGTGCTGGCCCGGCTGCTCGCCTCGCTCGTCACCGCCGTCGTCATGGGCTGGCTGTGGCTGCGGTTCGGGCGGGCGAAGTGGCTGCGGCCCGCCGTGCGGGAGCACACCGGGCACCGGGAGGGCGGTGACCGGTGGGACGAGTTCCGGCGTGGGTTCCAGCACGACTTCCTGCACGCCGGCGGGTTCCTCGTGCTCGGGGCCATGGCGGCGGCCACCTTCAACGTCGCCGTGCCGCGCTCCGTGCTCGACACCTTCGCCGGGTCGACCTGGCTGTCCGTGCTCTTCCTGGCCGGGCTCGCCGTCCTGCTCGCCGTGTGCTCCGAGGCCGACGCCTTTCTCGCCGCCTCGCTGACCGCGTTCCCGCCGGTGGCCCGGCTCGTGTTCATGGTGGTGGGGCCCATGGTCGACCTGAAGCTGATCGCCCTGCAGGCGGGGACCTTCGGGCGGGCCTTCGCCGTGCGGTTCTCCGCGGCCACCGTCGTCGTCGCCGTCGCGTGCAGCGCGCTGATCGGGGGAGCCCTGCTGTGAAACGGTTGTCCCAGGCGGGGCTGCTCGTGCTCTGCGGGCTCGGGCTGCTGCACATCTCGCTCTTCACCGACCTGTGCCTGCGGTACGTCAAGGAGAGCATGCGACCCCTGCTCATCGCCTCCGGTGTCGTCCTGGTCCTGCTGGGCATCGCCGGCGCCCTCCTCGATCGCCGTACCGTCCCGGAAAAGGATCCGCACGACCACGACAGCCGCGACCACGACAGCCGCGACCACGACAGCCGCGGGCAGGACGGCTACGACCGCGACGGCCGCGGGCAGGGCGGCCGCGGGCACGATCACTCGCGGCTTCCCCGTGTCGCCTGGCTGCTGCTCCTGCCCGCGCTCAGCCTGCTCTTCTACGCCCCGCCCGCCCTCGGTGCCTTCACCGCCTCCCGGCAGCCGGCCAAGCCCGTCGCCGAGCAGCAGTCCTTCGGTCCGCTGCCGCGCACCTCGCCCCTGCCCATGACCCTCTCCGACTTCACCAGCCGCGTGCGGCAGGACCGCGGGCAGGCCATCCGGGGGCGCACGATCCTGATGACCGGGATCGTCACGCCCCATGGGGACGGCGGCTGGGACCTGACGCGGATCATCATCAACTGCTGTGCCGCGGACGCCCAGTCCGTGAAGGTACGGATCTACGGCGGTGACGTGCCGCCCGCGAACAGCTGGGTGACGGTGACCGGGACCTGGCACCCCGGCGGGATGCTGGGCACCGGGTCCGCGCCGGTCGCGCTGGACGCCCTCACGGTCAGGAAGGCCGCCCGGCCGGTCAACGGCTACCAGGACGCCCTTCCGCTGCCGTCGGCGCTCACCCGGTGACCCCGTCCACCTGGAGCGTCTGGACCGACTTCGGCGCGAAGGGGACCGAGAGCGACCTGCCGGACAGGTAGGTGTCCGAGTGGGACGTGTAGAGGTCGGAGCCGCCGGTCGTGACCGTGTTCCAGCGGGGGACCAGGCCGCCCGAGCCGCCGGTCACCGAGGAGAAGGACGAGAGGTCGAAGGTCAGGGTCTGGGCGGAGGACGACGTGTTCGCCGCGACGATCACCAGGCGCTTCGCCGACCGGTCCAGGGCCGCCGCCGCGTAGCTCACGCCCGTGTCCAGGATCGTCATGCCCGGGCGGATGTGCCGGGTGAACTGGGCCAGCGTGTAGTACTTCGTCTGCACCGCTCCCGGCTGGAGGGTGGCGGCGTCGTACACGATCGTCGCCCAGCCCGAGCTGGGGTCCATCACCTGCCAGTACACCCAGGCCGTGGGGTGCAGCCAGCGGAAGTCGTAGAGGAGGTTGCTCGCCAGGGTCAGGCCCGTCGAGTCGCTGTCGCCCGTCTCCGAGTTCCACAGGCCCTTGCCGGCCGTCGTCACGACGTCCGTGTAGAGCAGGTCGCGGCGGCCGCCGGAGCCCTGGTAGCCGTGGACGTTGACCCGGTCGACGTAGCCCTTCGTCGTCGAGGAGAAGGAACTCCAGGTGGTGCGGGCCAGGTCGTAGGTGTTCTCGTCCGACGCCGAGATCTTCGCCGCCGTCAGGCCGCGTTTGTCCAACTCGCTGCGCAGATAGGGGAGTACGGCCGACTGGACGGTGGCGTCCATGTGGCAGCCCTCCTGGGTGCCGGTCGCCGTCCACCAGGAGGACGAGGGCTCGTTGAAGGCCTCCACCGTCGTGAAGGTCACACCCCAGTTCTGCTTCGCGTACAGCGCGACCGCGGCCAGGTGGGAGGCGTGCTGGCGGTAGTTCCAGGACTGGAGGTTGTTGCCGCCGTCGGAGGCGCCCGAGGGGTTGTGGTTCAGACACATCCACCACATCGGGGAGTTGGCGAACAGCTCGGTGGTCGCGCCGCGCGCGGTCGCCTTCACCAGCATCGCGCGCTGGGTCGCGTCCGCCGTCCACTTGAACGACGAGGAGGCCGGGTCCTCACTCGTCCAGTCCTGCCAGTACCCCTCGATCTGCTTGAACTTCGGGATGTTGGCGGAGGCGGCCATCGACTCGCCGCTCACGCTGTTCCAGCTGCACGCGCCCAGGTTGTAGCGGGCGATGTTCAGGCCCAGACCGGGCAGTGACGTGCCGTTGTACGTCGTCTGCTTCGTCGTGAAGAAGATGTCCGCGAAGTCGTCCCGCGCGCCGAAGACGTTCGCCCACCAGGCCAGGGACGTGCCCCAGCCCTCCCAAGTGCCGTAGGTCTTCGCCGGGTTGACGGATATCGTCGCGTCCGCCCGTGCCGTGCCCGTCGCCAGGGCGCTGCCCAGGATGCCGCCGCCCGCTGCGGCCAACAGTGTTCTGCGTCGGATCATGGCTTCTCCGCCTCTCCCATTCCCCGTTTCCCGTTTCCCCGTCGCGGCTTTGGCAGCACGAAGCATCGGGGGTGCCGGGTGGGGTTGTCGAGGGTTCTGACAGCGCTTTCTAAAACCCGTTGAGGAAGGCGGACCGCTCTCCCGGATCCCTTGTGGCTATGGCCAGTTGTGCCCACTGCGCCTATCGTGCGGGCGGCTCCCGGAGGCTCCCGTGGAGGCGGGCGTGAAGGCGGGCGTGGAGGTGGGGTGCGGATGCTTGCGGCGTCGGGCGTGCGGGTCGTACGGCACAGCGACCGGCGCAGGCGTGCCCGGCGCCGCCGCGTGCTGTGGGGCGGGGGCGAGGCGCTCGTCACCGTCGGGGTGCTGCTGATGCTGCTGGTCGTGCACCAGCTGTGGTGGACCAACCGGGAGGCGAAGCGCGGCGCCCAGCGGCAGGTGCAGGCGCTGGAGCGGGAGTGGGGCACCCCGGATGCCGGTGCCGGCAGCGGTGGTCCGACGATCGCGCCCTCCGCCTCGGCCACGGCCCCGGCGGCCGGCTCCGGCAGGTCCACCTCCGGTGCGCCGGGGTCGTCGTACGTCCCCGCCGCCCTGCCCCGCCGGGGCCGGGCGTACGCCGTTCTCGACATCCCCCGGCTGGGGCTGCGTGTTCCCGTCGCCGAGGGGGTGAGCAAGGCGGACGTCCTGAACAAGGGGTACGTCGGCCATTACCGCGGCACCGGGCAGCCGGGCCAGGCCGGGAACTTCGCGCTCGCCGGGCACCGCAACACGCACGGCGAGCCCTTCCGGTACCTGCCCCGGCTGCGGCGCGGGGACGACATCGAGGTGGAGACGCGGACGGCGACGTACACGTACGACGTCGACCAGATCCTGCCGCAGACCTCGGCGACGGACTCGGGGGTCGTCATGGCGGTCCCGCGTTCCCTCGTCCATCCCCGCTACGGGTACGACCAGCCCGGCTACTACATCACCCTGACCACCTGCACCCCGGAGTTCACCTCGCGCTACCGGATGGTGGTCTGGGGCAGGCTCGTGTCCGTGCGGCCCAGGTGAGTCCCCGCACGGTCAGCGCTCCCGCAACGCCACCACGCTCACCGCGCCCACCGCCGCCAGGCCCGCCGACACCAGCAGGGCGATGTCCGTGCCGTGGGCCAGGGTGCCGGAGGAGGTGGCGAGGGCGATGGTCAGGGCGACACCGGCGCTGGAGCCGATGTAGCGGAAGGTCTGCTGGGCGCCGGAGCCCATCGCGGCGCGTTCGCGCGGGACCGAGTCCACGGAGAGCAGGGGCAGCGCGCCGTTGAGCAGGCCGCTGCCCGCGCCGCCGACGATCAATCCGGGCAGCAGCCGGGTCCAGGAGCCGGAGCCGATCGCGCCGAGCATGGTCAGGACGGCGACGGCGTGCAGGGCGAAGCCGGCGGCCAGCTGCACACGGGGGCCGATCCGGCCGGCCAGGTGCTTGACCTGCAGGGCGACCGTGAAGCTCAGCCCGGACCAGATCAGGATCAGCCAGGCCGTGTCCATGGGGGACAGCCGCAGCGTCTGCTGGATCAGGGCGGGCAGGAAGCTGAAGGGGGCGATCACGGCGAGGCCCGTGAACAGGCCGCCGGCGGCCGAGGCCAGGAAGGGCGGGTGGCGCAGCAGCCCGAGGTCGATCATCGGGGTGCCGACCCGGCGTTCCACGGCGACGAACAGCACGACGAGGACCGCGGCGGCCACGAGGAGGACCCCGACCGGTGCGCGCAGCCAGCCGTCCCGGCCCAGGGTCAGGGCCGCGACCAGGGCGACCAGGGCCAGTCCGAAGGTCAGCGCGCCGAGCGCGTCGGGCCGGCCGCCGCGTGGGGCGCGGGACTCGGTGAGCGTACGGGTGCCGAGCGCGGCCACGAGGACGGCGGCGGCGCCCAGTACGCCGTAGGCCACCCGCCAGCTGGGCAGCGCTCCCGCGATCAGCGGGCCGGCCGCGATGCCGCCGCTGACGAAGGCGCCCCAGACGCCGGTCGCGTGCAGCCGGCCGCGCGGGGAGGGGAACGCCGCCACCAGCAGGCCGAGGCTGCTCGCGAGGAGCGCGGCGCTCGCCGCTCCCTGGGCGATGCGGGCGAGGGTGAACTGCCAGGTCGACGTCGCGAAGGCGCCGAGGACGGTGGTCAGGCCGAGGGCCAGGGTGCCGCTGAGGAAGAGCCGGCGGCGGCCGTAGTCGTCGGCGAGGCTGCCGGCCACCAGCAGGAGCGCGGCGAGGCCGAGCGGGGTGCCGTTCAGCAGCCAGGCCTGGGCGGACAGGGAGGTGTGCAGGGCGCTCGCCGTGTCCGGGAGCGTGACCATCGGGGCCGTGTACGTCATCAGGGCCACGGCGGTGGCCGCGCTGGTCAGGGCGAGGGTGGCCCGGGGGCGCACGGGGGCGCCCTGGGTGGTCGCGCCGTGTACGGCGGCGGGGGCGGGGGTGCTGGTGACGGGATCGAGCCCGGTCATGGCGCGTCCTTAAGGTTCAGTCATTGAACTCACGTGACTCCGCCACCGTAACATCGTCGGTTCGTTCACTGAACCAAGAGGTCGGAAAGCGGCTACAGTGGACGGCATGGCACTGGGCAAGGACTACGCGACACAGGAGTGCTCGATCGCCCGCGCGCTCGAGGTGGTCGGCGAGCGCTGGACGCTGCTCGTCGTCCGGGACGCGATGTACGGCGTGCGGCGCTACAACGACTTCCTCGTGCACCTCGGCATCCCGCGTGCCGTCCTCGCCGCCCGGCTGCAGACGCTGACCGCCGAGGGCATCCTCGAAAAGCGCCGGTACCAGCAGTCGCCGCCCCGGGACGAGTACGTCCTCACCGAGCGCGGCATCGCCCTGTGGCCCACGCTGCGCGCCCTCGGCCTGTGGGGGCGCGAACACTTCACCGACGGCCTGCAGCGCTACTTCTGTCATGTGTCGTGCGGCACGGAACTCGGGCCGTACGGCGAATGCCCCGCGTGCGGAGTCGTCGTACCGGCCCGTGACGTCGTCATGGAGCCGGGCCCGGCGCTCGATCCGGACCCGGCGGATCCGGTCAGCCGGGTGCTGCTGAAGCCCAAGCGGCTGCTGGAGCCCCTGGAATCACCGGAGAACGTGTCCGCCTGAGGGGATTCAGGAGCGGGCCGCGCCGCCCTCTTTGAGGAGGTCGAGGCCGGCCCGGTCGGTCGCGTCCGAGTCGCCGCCCAGCCGGTGGACGACCACCCACCGGCCGTCCGCCATCGCCCCGGCGAAGAGAGAGGCGTCGCGGGTCGCGCCGTTGTGCCAGAGAAGGGGCCCGGCCGTCTGCCAGGAGGGGGCCGGATCGCCCAGCCGGCGCTCGATCGCCAGCCGGACCAGCAGATCGGCCACCGCGCGCGGAGTGGCCCACAGGCCGCCCGCCGGCAGGATCGCCCCGGTCATGGTCCAGGGCCGCCGGCCCCGGCCGAACAGGCCCGGCGCGAGCAGCCGCCGGTCCGCGTCCGGCCGCACGCTCACCTCGGCCACGTCCAGCGGCCGCAGCACGTGCTCGGCGAGCAGCTCCTCGTACGGCACACCGGCCGTCGCGACCAGCGCCGCGCCCAGGACGGCGTACCCGAGATTGGAGTACTCCTCCTGCTGCCCCGGTGGCCGGACCACGACCTTGTCCAGCCGGCCGAGCAGCCGGTACAGGGCGGCGCGGTCGAACGCGGCGTACGGATCGCGCAGGCCCGTCCCCGGGGGAAGGCGGGGCAGCCCCGAGGTGTGGTCGGCCAGGTTCCGCAGGGTGACGCCCGTGCCGGCGGGCACGGGGAGCCGGCGTTCGACGGGGTCGTCCGGGTCGAGCAGGCCCGCGGCGGCCATGCGCATCAGCGCGGTGCCGGTGAGCACCTTGGTGAACGAGCCGATCTCGACGAACCGGTCCACCGCGTGGCCGTCGGCGACCCGCGCGCCGGACGAATCGGTCAGGATGCAGCTCGGTGTGCGAGGCACGTGTGTACTCCCCCCATGTCCCCCTCGGTCGAGTCGATCATATGGACTTTCAGGTATAAAGGGCAGGTAGACATCGGCAGTTGTGGACGTGCGGACACATGCGGACACGTGCGGACGAGGGGAGGGAGGACGCCATGAAGCGCGGGATCGTCGCGTCGCGTGCCCTCGCCTCGCTGCTGCTCGTGCTGCTGCCGGTCCTGCTGCTCGACACGGGCAACCTCTCCGCGACCGTGGCCCTCGCCGCGACCGCCGCCGCCGGTTCCGCGCTCTCCGCCTGTGCCCTGCTGGCCGCCCGCAGCGCGCCGGTCTTCCCGCCCACGCGGGTGCGTACGGCGATCCGGGACCGGGCCCGGCGCACGGCCTTCCTGCCCCAGCGTGATCCCGACGCGCCCGGCCGGCGGCGGCCCAGGGCACCCGGACGCGCCCTCGCGGCGACCGCCGCGTAGGGCACGCGTCCTTCTCTCTTCCTCCGCGTGACCCCGCGCGGGTCGTCATGCCGCTCCGACCGATTCCGGTCCGG
This sequence comes from Streptomyces sp. FXJ1.172, assembly GCF_001636945.3. Lineage (NCBI taxonomy): Bacteria > Bacillati > Actinomycetota > Actinomycetes > Kitasatosporales > Streptomycetaceae > Streptomyces > Streptomyces sp. FXJ1.172. Next base: position 5,824,336 of record NZ_CP119133.2, read on the forward strand.
CCTTCCAGTCCGGCCGCTTCCAGTCCGGCCGCTTCCGGTCCGACCGATTCCGGTCTGGCTTCTTCCGGCACGACGAGACCCCCGGAGGGCTCACCCATGTCCGTCTTCTCCGTCTTCTCTGTCTTCTCCCTCTTCGCCCGCCTGGTCGAGCACCTCGCCGACCTGCTGACCCCGCTCTTCCACGCCTCCGCGGCAGCCGCCGCGATCGTGCTGTTCACCGCGCTCGTACGACTCCTCGTCCACCCCCTGTCCCGCGCCGCCGCCCGCGGCCAGCGGGCCCGCGCCGAACTCCAGCCGCGCATGGCCGAGTTGCGCGAGAAACACGCCAAGGATCCGCAGCGACTGCAGAAGGCGGTGCTGGAACTGCACGCCGAGGAGAAGGTCTCGCCGCTCGCCGGCTGCCTGCCGAGCCTGCTCCAGATGCCCGCCTTCTTCCTCCTCTACCACCTCTTCTCCAGCCCCACGGTCGGCGGCGGGGCCAACGGGCTGCTCAGTCACCAGCTGTTCGCGGCGCCGCTCGGCGGGCGCTGGGCCGACGCGCTCGCGGACGGCGGGGTCCTCGGCCCGGCCGGACTCGTCTACCTCGCGCTCTTCGTCCTCGTCGCCGCCGTCGCCGCCTTCAACTACCGGCGCACCAAGCAGATGATGGCCAAGAACCCGCCCGCCGTGGCCGCGGGCGGCGGCGAGCAGGTGCCGGGACTCGGCGCGGTCGGCAAGGTCATGCCGTTCATGTCGTTCTTCACGCTCGTCACGGTCGCCGTCGTACCGCTCGCGGCCGCGCTCTACGTCGTCACCAGCACCACCTGGACCGCCGTGGAGCGAGCCGCGCTGTACCGGTAGCGAGGTGCGGTTACGGTCCAGTACATGAACAGGGTCTTGCGGAGTGGACCGCGGGATTGGAGGATCGGCCAGTCCTCCGATGGCTGCACCCATCGGCCGGGCGCCCGCTATCGAGGGAGATGGTGACCATGAAGCTGCTGCGAGTCGGTACGGCAGGGGCCGAGCGGCCCGCGCTGCTCGACGCCACAGGGACGCTGCGGGACCTGTCGGGCATCGTGGCCGACATCGACGGCGCGCTCCTCGCCGACGAGGCCGCGCTCGGCCGGGTACGGGCGGCGGCCGAGGCCGGAGAGCTGCCCGCGCTGGACGCGGCGGGGCTGCGGACCGGGCCGCCGCTCGCCCGCATCGGGAAGATCGTGTGCATCGGGCTCAACTACCACGACCACGCCCGCGAGACCGGCGCCCAGCCGCCCGCCGAGCCGGTCGTCTTCTTCAAGGCGCCGGACACGGTCGTCGGCCCGAACGACACCGTGCTCGTCCCGCGCGGCTCCGTGAAGACCGACTGGGAGGTGGAGCTGGCCGTCGTCATCGGGCGTACGGCCCGCTACGTGGACTCCGCCGAGGCGGCGCTCGCCCACGTCGCCGGGTACGCGGTGGCCCATGACGTCTCCGAGCGCGAGTTCCAGATCGAGCGGGGCGGGACCTGGGACAAGGGCAAGAACTGCGAGACGTTCAACCCGCTCGGGCCGTGGCTGGTGACGGCGGACGAGATCGCCGACCCGCAGGACCTGTCGCTGAAGCTGTGGGTCAACGGGGAGCTGAAGCAGGACGGTACGACGGCCGAGCAGATCTTCCCGGTGGGGGAGGTCGTACGCTACGTCAGCCAGTTCATGACCCTCTACCCCGGGGACGTCATCAACACGGGGACCCCGGCGGGCGTGGCCATGGGACGGCCCGAGCCGAAGCCGTACCTGAGGGCCGGGGACGTCGTCGAGCTGGAGATCGCGGGCCTCGGGCGGCAGCGGCAGGAGCTGAAGGACGCGTAGTCGCTCCCCCCGGCGCAAGGTGGCCGCTCACCCCAGCGCAAGGGCGAGCCTGCGCCACTCCTCCCTCGGCAGGGTGGCCCTCCCGGTGCCGGTGATCACCTGAAGGGCCACGTGGTCCGCGCCCGCCTGGTGGAAGGCGGCGACGCGGTCGCGGACGGCGGCCTCGTCGCCCCAGGCGAACAGCGCGTCGACCAGGCGGTCGCTGCCGCCGTCCGTCAGGTCGTCCTCGGTGAAGCCGAGGCGCAGGAAGTTGTTGGTGTAGTTCGGCAGGGCCAGGTACATCGCGAGGGCCTCGCGGGCGAGGGCGCGGGCGCGGGCCGGGTCGCTGTCCAGGACCACCTTCAGCTCGGGGGCGAGCAGCGGGCCCTCGCCGAGGATCTCGCGGGCCTGCGCGGTGTGTTCGGCGGTGACCAGGTACGGCACCGCGCCCGCCGACCGGTCCCGGGACAGCTCCAGGGTCTTGGGGCCGAGGGCCGCGAGGACCCTGCGGTCTGCGGGGACGCCCGCCGTGTCCAGCGCGTCGAGGTAGGCGACCAGGGCCGAGTACGGGCGGCGGTACTGGTCGGCGAGCTTGGCGTGGCTCACGCCTAGGCCGAGCACGAAGCGGCCGGGGTGCACCGCCTCCACCTCGGCGAAGGCCGCCGCGCTCTCCTCGGCGTCGTACTGCCAGATGCTCTGGATGCTGGTGCCGACGACGAGCGTGCCGGTGGCCTCGAGGAGCGGAACGGCGTGGTGGGCGGCGCTGCTGCCGCCCAGCCAGACGGCACCGAAGCCCAGTTCCTCCAACTCGGCCGCCGCCTCAGCCAGTTCGCCGCGCCGGGAGGGTTCCTCCGAGCGCAGTCCGATGTTCCAGATGCCGTACCGGCCGATCCTGTCCTTCACGGTGCTCATGGGGCGGTCCCTCCGGGTGGGTCGTGATCATCACGTCTACAGGCATTCCCAACCGGAGGGATCCACGGCGTAATCCCCGCGGGCGTCACACGTTCAGGAACTGCTCCAGCGCCTCCACCACGAACCTGTGGTCCTGCAGCTGGGGCAGGCCCGAGACCGTCACCGCGCCGATGACCCCGGCGTTCTCGACGCGGACCGGGAACGAGCCGCCGTGCGCCGCGTAGGTGCCGGGGTCCAGGCGGGAGGAGTCCTCGAACGTCGTGCCCTTGGCGCGGAAGCGGGTGCCGACCAGGTAGGAGGAGGCGCCGTAGCGCTCCACCACCCGGCGCTTGCGGGCGATCCAGGCGTCGTTGTCCGGGGTGGAGCCCGGCAGGGCCGCGTGGAAGAGCTGCTGGCCCGCGCGGTGGATGTCGATCGCGACCGGGGCCTGGCGCTCGCGGGCCATGCCGACCAGGAGCGAGCCGAGGGCCCAGGCGTCGTCGTAGGTGAACTGCCGGAAGACCAGGCGGCGTTCCTGTGCCTCCAGCTCCTCGACGGACGGGGTCAGTTCGGGGACGGATCCGGGGGTGATCGGGGGCATCAGAGGGTCACCGTCACCTTGTCGCGGGCCGATGCGCGGGCCGCTTCCAGTACGTCGAGGGCGGCGGCCGCCTCCAGCGCGGTCACCGGGTTGGGACCGGTGCCGCGCAGGGCGCCGGCCACGGCCGCGTAGTAGGCGGGGTAGTCGCCCGGCAGGGTCGGTACGGGGGTGCCGCCGCCGGTCAGCGGGGACTCGCCGGCCCCGGTACGGCCCCACAGGGACTCCGGCTCGGCGCCCCACCGGGGCCCGGGCCGCAGGCCTTCCCGCAGGGCCGCCTCCTGCGGGTCCAGGCCGTACTTCACATAGCCCGCCTGCGAGCCCAGCACCCGGAAGCGCGGGCCGAGCTGGGCGGCCGTCGCGGAGACGTAGAGGTGGGAGCGGACGCCGTTCGCGTGCGTGAGGGCAATGAAGGTGTCGTCGTCGGTCTCGGCGCCGGCGCGGCGGACGACCGACTCGGCGTACACCTCGGTGGCCGGGCCGAACAGGACGAGGGCCTGGTCGACCACATGGCTGCCCAGGTCGTAGAGGAGACCTCCGATCTCTGCGGGGTCGCCGGACTCGCGCCAGCCGCCCTTGGGCTGCGGGCGCCAGCGCTCGAAGCGGGACTCGAAGCGCCAGACGTCACCGAGCCGGCCCTCCGTCAGCAGCCCGCGCAGGGTGAGGAAGTCGTTGTCCCAGCGGCGGTTCTGGAAGACGGAGAGGAGCAGGCCGCGTTCGTCGGCGAGGGCCGCGAGGGCGCGGGCCTCGGCGGCGGTGCCGGCGACCGGCTTGTCGACCACGACCGGCAGGCCCGCCTCGAGGGCGGTGGTGGCGAGCGGGACGTGCGTCCTGTTCGGGGACGCGATGACGATCAGGTCCAGCTCACCGGCGCGGTCGAACAGCTCCTCGGGGCCGGCGGCCGTACGGACGTCCGGGAACTCCGCGCGGGCCTGCTCCTGCCGCTCGGGGTTCGAGGTGACCACGGTGTCCAGGGCGAGGCCCTCGGTCGCGGCGATCAGCGGGGCGTGGAAGACGGAGCCGGCGAGGCCGTAGCCGATCAGGCCGACGCGGAGGGGGCTAGCAGCAGTCATGGAAGCCACTTTCGCAACGCTGTTGCCAAAGTGCAAGCGGCGGGGACAATGGGTGGCGTGAACAGGACGAGGACGGGGCCGGGGACGGGGAGCGGTGTGCCGGCGGGGGCGAATCTCGGCGTGGTGCGCAGCCACAACACCGCGCTGGTGCTGGGCCTGCTGCGGGACGCCGGGGCACAGGGCATCAGCCGGCTCGAACTGGCCGAGCGCACCGGCCTGACCCCGCAGGCCGTCAGCAAGATCACCGCGCGGCTGCGGGAGGAGGGGTACGCGGCGGAGGCCGGGCGGCGGGCGTCGACCGGGGGCAAGCCGCGGACCGTGCTGCGGCTGGTGCCGGAGGCCGGGCACGCGGTGGGCGTGCATCTGGACCGGGACGAGCTGCGGGCGGTGCTCGTGGACCTGGACGGGGCCGTGGTGGGGGAGCGGCGGACCGAGCTGGATCTGGGGGCGGGCGCGGAGGTCGTGCTCCGAGTGGTCGCCCGCGCGGTGGAGGGGCTGGCCGGGGAGGGCTTGGACCTCGGGGACGAGGGGCTCGCCGGGGCCGGGACGCTGCTCGGGGTGGGGGTGGCGCTGCCGGGGCCGCTCGACCATGCCCGGGGTGTGCTGCACCGGGTGACCGGCTTTCCCGAGTGGGACGGCTTTCCGCTGCGGGACGCGCTCGGGGAGCGGTTGGGGGTGCCGGTGGTGGTGGACAAGGACACCAATGCGGCGGCGCTCGGCCTGTCGGTCGGGGGCGAGGGCGGCTCCTTCGCCTATCTGCACCTCGGTACGGGGCTCGGCGCCGGGTTGGTGATCGGCGGGCGCGTGCACCGGGGGGCGCGGACCGGGGCGGGGGAGTTCGGGCACCAGGTGATCCAGCTGGACGGGCCGCTGTGCGAGTGCGGGAACCGTGGGTGCGTGGAGGCGCTGTGCCTGGCGGCGGTGGGGCGCGGGGAGGCCGGGGAGGCGGCGCGGGTGCTGGGGGTGGCGGCGGCGAACCTGGTCGGGCTGCTGGACATCGACGTGGTGCTGCTCGGCGGGCGGACGATCGCGGGGGCGCCGGAGGGTTTTGTGCGGGGAGTCGGGGAGGTGCTCGATGCCCGGGCTCGCCGGGAGGGGGTGCGTGGGGGTTCCGTGCGGGTCGCTCCGCGGGGGGAGCGCGTGGTGGCGGAGGGGGCCGCGCAGTTGCTGTTGGCGCCGGTGTTCGGGCGCGGGGACGTGTGACGGGCGGTGCGCTGTGCTGTGGCGGTAGCGCCCCGAAGGGGCACGGGGAACCGCGCGACCGGCCACGGCGGACCCGCGGCCGCGTACGGTCCGCGGCGGCCCGGTGGGCGGGCGCCGGGCCGGTCAGGTCACGGCAGGTTCAGCTGCCAGGAGACGCCGAAGCGGTCGTTGACCCAGGCGAACTTGGCGCTGAAACCGTAGCTGCCCAGGGGCATGAGTTCCGTGCCCTGCTCGGTGAGGGCGGCGTGGAGGCGGTTGATCTCGCCCTCGTCCTCGCACTGCACGAAGAGTGAGATCGCGGGCGTGAAGGTGAAGTCGTGGTGCGCGGGGCTGTCGATGCACATGAACTGCTGACCGGCGATCGAGAACGTGGCGCGCTGCACGCTCCCCTCCTTGCCGGTGCCATCGGCCCCGTAGCGGGTGACGTTGACGACTTCGGCGTCGTCGAAGAGCGAGGTGTAGAAGGTCATCGCCTCCTCGGCGTTGCCCTCGAACATCAGGAACGTGGTGATCTTCTGGGACGTCGCGATCTTCATGCTGCATGCTCCTCAGCGCTGGTCGGGCACGGCGCGCAGGCCTGTCCAAGTGTTACCCCGCCGATCGAGCGGACTTCGCGGCCCGTACCGGAGTGGCGGCCCGCGCGCGCGGGTCCGACCGGCATGGTCATGTGTTCATGCGACTGTGTTCGTCCCTTTCCCTCTGCCTCCCCGCAGCCGCCGCCGTCACCGTCCTCGCCCCCGCCCCCGTGTCGCCGGAGGCCGTCCGGGCCGTCCCGGCCGCCCGAGCCGTCCAGGGCGCCCACGCCGACCGTGCCGACGTACCCCCCGCGTGCGTCGGCGCGGACGCGCGGGCGTTCCCGCTGGCCACCCGGATCCGTGGCGGCCCCGGCTCGTACGAGGCGGGCGGCGGATACGGCACCTGGTACATCGACCTCACCAACACCACCCGCCGGGCCTGCACCGGTGTCCACCCGGTCGTCGTCCTCGTCGACGACAAGCGTGCCCTGCGGCCGGACCAGCCGCACCTGGACTTCTTCGACGGCTCCCGGGCCCGGCCGGTGTCGTTTGAGAGCACGGACGAGCAGGAGCTGGTCGGGGTGCTGGACGGCGCCGGGTTCGCCGGGTTCGCCGTGCCGCCCGGCAGGACCGTCAGTATCCGGGTCAGGCTCGCCCTCACCTCCGACGCCGTGGCCGACAAGGTCACCGCCAACGCCGCCGTCGTCCAGCGGCGGGGTGAGCACGGGGACTGGATCGGGGAGTCCAACGCCTACCGGTTCGGGATCGGACCGTACACGGACGACGGGACGGCCCGGCCCGAGGACACCCAGGGGGGCGGGGCCGTGGAGTCCCGGCCCTCCGGCAGCGCGCAGGGCACGCCCAGCACCGGCGCCGCATCCTCCTCCGCCCCCGACTCCTCCTTCCCCTTCGCCGAGGCGGCGCAGGAAGCCGGGGAGCGGGCCCGGGAGCTGTCGCGTACCGGGCTCGGGCTCGCCCACGGGCTGTTCGCGGCCGCCGTCGCGCTGCTCGGCGTCGGCACGGGCGCCTTCCTGCTGGCCCGCAGACGCCGCTGAACCGGAGTCCCGTACCGGGAACCGCCCCATGGTCTGCGACGATCCCTGCGTGGACTACCCGAACGACCAGGCCCCCGGCGCCCCCGTCCGCTCCGGCATCCCCGAGCACGGGCGCATCCCCAAGTACTACGCGGTGAAGGCGCGGATCGCCGCGCTGCTGGAGGAGCTGGGGGAGGGCGGCGTCATCCCGACCGAGCGGGATCTCGCCGAGCGGTACGACGTCGCCCGCGAGACCGTACGGCAGGCCGTGCGCGAGCTGGTGCTGGAGGGGCGGCTGCAGCGCCGGGGGCGCGGGACCGTCGTCGCCGGGCCCAAGCTCGCCCAGCCGCTCTCCCTCGCCAGCTACACCGAGGGCGTGCGCCGGCAGGGCCGTACCCCCGGGCGCACCCTCGTCACCCTCGACCGCTTCCCCTGCCCGGACCCCCTCGCCGCCGAGACCGGGCTGACCCGGGGCGAACCGGTGTGGCACCTGGAGCGGGTGCTGCTCGCCGACGAGGAGCGGGTCGGGCTGGAGAGCACGTACGTCGCCGTCGGGCGGGTGCCGCGGCTGGACGCCGACTTCGACCCCGACTCCTCCTTCTACGGCTACCTCACCGCCCAGGGCATCTCCTTCGGCGACGCCGACGAGCGGATCGAGACCGTGCTGGCCACACCCCGTGAGGCGCTGCTCATCGGCACTCCGCCCGCCCTGCCGATGCTGCTGATCCACCGGGTCTCCCGGGACACGCAGGGGCGGCCCCTGGAGCGTGTGCGGTCGCTGTACCGGGGGGACCGGTTCTCCTTCACCACCCACCTCAAGGGCTGAAAAGCGCCCGAAAAGTCGATGAATGTCCCACTCTTCGCCCTCCCTCATGTGTCACGAAAAGATAACGGGTCTAGCCCAAACGTGATGGGTCGTTCACGCTCGCGTTGACAGCCGGATGTCTCCGGTTCCCCGATCGCGAGGAGCGTTGCCGCCGTGAGAGTGACAGTCGTAGGAGCAGGCGTGGTGGGCACCATGCACGCCTGGCATGCAGTGCAGCGCGGCCACCAGGTCGTCCAGATCGAGCGCGAGGCCGAGGCGCGCGGCGCCTCGCTGCGCAACTTCGGGCAGATCTGGGTCAGTGGCCGCGCGGGCGGAGAAGAGCTGGAAACCGCACTGCGGGCGCGGGAGCTGTGGGAAGGCATCGGCGCCCGGGTGCCGAAGCTGGGCTTCAGGGCCAACGGATCCCTCACCCCCGTCCGCGGCCCGCTCGAGCTGGCCGTCGCCGAGACCGCCGTGGCCCGCGCGGACGCCGCCGCCCGCGGCTACAAGCTCCTCACCCCGGCCGAGGCCCGCGCCCTCAACCCCGCCCTGCGCGGGGACTTCACCGCCGCCCTGTACTGCGGGCGGGACGCCGCGGTCGAGCCCCGCACCGCCCAACTCGCCCTGCGCGCCGAACTGTTGAAGTCCCCGGACTACACCTTCCTGCCGGGACGGGAGGTGCGCGAGGTGGTCGGTGCCGGGACCGTCCGGGACGACCACGGGGACGTTCACCACGCCGACGCCGTCGTCCTGTGCACCGGCGCCTGGCTCGGCGGCCTGGTCCGCGAGCTGGCCGGGCCCGACCTGCCCGTGCGCCGCGTCCGCCTGCAGATGATGCAGACCGACCCGCTGGGCGAGCCGCTGCCGACCTCCGTCGCCGACGCCGACAGCTTCCGCTACTACCCGGCCTACGCCTCCCCGGCGCTGGACGCGCTCAACGCGGGCCAGGCTCAAGCGCAGACCGCCGCCGAGCACAAGATGCAGCTGCTCATGGTGCAGCGCGCCGACGGCGGCCTGACCATCGGCGACACCCACGAGTACGAGCACCCCTTCGCCTTCGACACCCTCGAGGACCCCTACGACCACCTCACTGGGGTCGTCGAGTCCCTCCTCGGCCGGCCGCTGCCGAAGATCCGCCGCCGCTGGGCCGGCGTGTACGCGCAGTGCACGGACCCGGGCCGGGTCGTCCACCGCCGGCCGGTGAGCGACGGGGTGTGGCTGGTCACCGGGCCCGGCGGGCGCGGCATGACCTGCTCTCCGGCGATAGCCGAACAGACCGCGAACGAACTGGACTGGTGAGAGAGTTGACCACCGACATCCGCGATATCTGCGACATCCGTCTCGTCGTCCTCGACATGGCGGGTACGACCGTCGCCGACGGCGGCCTGGTCGAGCGCGCCTTCGCCGCGGCCGCCGCCGAGCTGGGCGTCGAACCCGGCTCGGCCGAGCACGCCGGGCACCTCGCGTACGTCCGCGCCACCATGGGCGAGTCCAAGATCTCCGTCTTCCGGCACCTGTTCGGCGACGAGCAGCGCGCCCAGCGCGCCAACACCGCCTTCGAGAAGGCGTACGGCGATCTGGTCGGCGCCGGTCTGGTCGCGCCCGTCCCCGGGGCCCGCGAGGCCATCGGGGAGCTGACCGGCAGCGGTCGCACCGTCGTCCTGACCACCGGCTTCGCCCGGGTCACCCAGGACGCCATCCTCGACGCCCTCGGCTGGCGGGACCTCGCCGCGCGCACCCTGTGCCCGGCCGACGCCGGCGGGCGCGGGCGGCCGTACCCGGACATGGTCCTGGAGGCCTTCGTCCGCACCAAGGCCGCCGAGGACGTGCGGCAGGTCGCCGTCGTCGGGGACACCTCGTACGACGTGCTCAGCGGCGTACGCGCCGGGGCCGGGCTGGTCGCGGGCGTACGCACCGGGGCCCACGGGGACGAGGAGTTCCGCGCCGCCGGTGCCACCCACGTCCTCGACTCCGTCGCCGACCTGCCCGCCCTGCTCTCGGGAGCGCGCTGAGATGGGCATCCGCTTCGACTCCGTCACCGTCGCCTACGACCGCAACATCGTGCTCGACTCGCTCGACCTGACCGTCGAGCCGGGAGAGGTCATGGCGCTGCTCGGGCCGTCCGGCTCCGGCAAGACCACCGCGCTGCGGGCGGTCGCCGGGTTCGTGCGGCCCGTGTCCGGGCGGGTGCTCCTCGGCGGCAGGGATGTGACGGACCTGCCGCCGTACCGGCGGGGCATCGGCATGGTCGTGCAGCAGTACGCGCTCTTCCCGCACATGCGGGTCGACGAGAACGTGGCCTTCGGCCTGCGGGCCCGCAAAACCCCCAAGGGCGAGATACGGCAGCGGGTCGCCGAGGCGCTGGAGATGACCGGCATGGCCGCCTACGCCCGCCGCCACCCGCGTGAGCTGTCCGGCGGCCAGCAGCAGCGCGTCGCCGTCGCCCGCGCGCTCGCCATCCGGCCCGGCGTACTCCTGCTGGACGAGCCGCTGTCCGCGCTGGACGCCCGGCTGCGCTCCGGGATGCTCGCCGAACTCGCCAGGCTGCACCGGGAGTTGCCCGACGTGTCGATGCTGTACGTCACCCACGACCAGGTCGAGGCGCTGACGCTGGCCGACCGGATCGCGGTGATGGACAGGGCGAGGCTCCAGGCCTGCGGCACGCCGAGAGAGCTGTACCACTCACCGGCGAACGAGTTCACCGCCTCCTTCGTGGGCGGCGCGAACCTGATACCGGTGACCGTGGGAGCCAAGGGAGTCTCCTTCGCGGGAACGGAGCTGAAGGTCACCACGGACGGGGCGGTCACGGGGGCACGGGCCACGCTGTGCGTACGGCCGCATCTCGTCGCACTGGGCCAGGGTCCCAACCAACTCGCCGGTGTCGTACGGGAGATCCAGTGGCGCGGCGCCACCCACCGGCTGTACGTCGAGGTCGGCGGGCACACGGTCATGGCGGACCTCCGTGAACTGAGGAACCCGCCCGGCCTCGGGGACCCAGTGGCCCTGCACTTCGCGACCGAGGACGCGGTGCTGCTGCCCGCCGGAGTCACCCATGAATAGGCGCCTGCTGTGGGCCCTGCCCCCGACGGCCCTCCTGGCCCTCTTCTTCCTCTACCCCCTCGCCCTCGTCGTCCAGCAGTCCTTCCAGCCCGACACCGGCGGCACCTCCCTGAAGCCGTATGCCGACGTCTTCGCCTCCGAAGGCTTCCGGCACGCGCTGTGGACCACCGTCTGGCTGGCGCTCGCCTCGACCGCCGGATGCCTGGTGCTCGGCTTCGCGCTGGCGCTGGTCATCGCGTTCGTTCCGTTCCCGGGAGCGAAGGCGGTGGCGCGGTTCATCGACGTGTACCTGTCCTTCCCGTCCTTCCTCATCACGCTGGCACTGCTGTTCATCTACGGCAGCACCGGCATCATCGGGTCCTTCCAGTTCCTCACCACGCCCTGGGGCGTGCTGCTGGCCGAGGTCACCTACTTCACGCCGTTCGTGATGCGGCCGCTGCTCGCCGCCTTCTCGCAGCTGGACACCGCGCAGCTGGAGGCGGCCAGCTCCCTGGGCGCGCGGGCGCCGCGGATCGTACGGCGGGTGATCCTGCCCGAGGCGCTGCCCGCGCTCGCGGCCGGCGGCAGCCTCGTCCTGGTGCTCTGTCTCAACGAGTTCGGCATCGTGCTGTTCACCGGCGCGAAGGGGGTCACCACCCTGCCGGTGCTCGTCTACAGCAAGGCGATCCTGGAGTCCGACTATCCGGGCGCGTGTGTGGTCGCCGTCGTCAACGTCCTGATCTCCGTGGGCCTCTACAGCCTCTACCGGGTGGTGAGCCGTCGTGCTGGTGCATAGCCGCGGGGCCAGGCGGGCCGTGTGGGCGGTGTTCCTCGTCCTCTTCCTGCCACTGTTCGCCCTGCCCCTCCTCGTCGTCCTCGGCGCCTCCTTCGCCACCCACTGGTCCGGCGTCCTGCCCTCGGGCCCGACCGCCGCCAACTACCGTGCCGCCACCCGAGGCGAGGCCCTCCAGGCGCTCACCACCAGCCTGCTCACGGCCACCGCCGCCAGCCTGCTCGCGCTGACCGCCGGCACCTGGGCCGCGCTGGCCGCCGCCGCCCTGAAGAAGCGGTACCGGCGGATCATGGACGCCCTCTTCGTGCTGCCGGTCGCCGTACCGTCGGTCGTGGTCGGACTCTCCGTCCTGGTCGCCTTCTCCAAGCCGCCCATGCTGCTCAACGGCACCCGGTGGATCGTGATCCTCGCGCACACCGTGCTGGTCACGGCCTTCGCCCACCAGTCCGTGTCGGCGGCGATCACCCGCCTCGACCCGGCCTGCGAACAGGCCGCCGCCTCCCTCGGCGCCCGGCCGTCGTACGTGCTGTGGCGGGTCCGGCTGCCGTTGCTGCTGCCCTCCCTCACCGCCGCCGCCGGCCTCTGCTTCGCCCTGTCCATGGGCGAGCTGAGCGCCACGATGATGCTCTACCCGCCGGACTGGACCCCGCTGCCCGTCCTGATCTACGCGGCCACCGACCGCGGCGCCCTGTTCACCGGCTCCGCCGTCGCCGTGGTGCTGATGGCCGCGACCCTGCTCGTCCTGTTCGCCGTCTCCCGGGTCCGCAACCGGGCGTCGTACCGCTGACCCCACCCCCCTCCTCACATCCCGTACGAACGCCAGGAGTTGGCCTCGCCATGCCCAGAAACCGCAGCACGCTCGCCGTAGCCCTCGCCCTGCTCGCCACCCCCGCACTGTCCGCCTGCGGCTCCTCCGCCGCCTCCGACGCCAAGGAAGTCACCGTCTACAGCGCCGACGGCCTGAAGGGCGAGAACGGCGACGGCTGGTACGACAAGGTCTTCGCCGCCTTCACCCGGCAGACCGGCATCAAGGTCAAGTACGTCGAGGGCGGCTCCGGCGAGATGGTGCAGCGCGCCGTCCGTGAGCGGAGCAACCCGCAGGCCGACGTGCTGGTCACCCTGCCGCCGTTCATCCAGGAGGCCGACGCCAAGGGCCTGCTGCAGAAGTACGAGGTGAAGGACGCCGACCAGGTCGGCGGCGCCGACAAGGCCACGGACGGCACCTGGATCTCCGTCGTCGGCAACTACTTCGGCTTCGTCTACAACAAGAAGGAGCTGAAGCAGGCGCCCAGGACCTGGGACGAGCTGCTCGACGCGAAGTACAAGAACAAGCTCCAGTACTCCACGCCCGGCGTCGCCGGCGACGGCACCGCCGTGCTCATCAAGGCCATCCACGACTTCGGCGGCAAGGACCAGGGCCTCGCCTACCTGAAGAAGCTCCAGGCCAACAACGTCGGCCCGTCCGCCTCCACCGGCAAGCTCGCGCCCAAGGTCGACAAGGGCGAACTGCTCGTCGCCAACGGCGATGTGCAGATGAACTACGCCCAGTCCAAGACCATGCCGAACCTCGGCATCTGGTTCCCGGCCGGCAAGGACGGCAAGCCCACCACCTTCGCCCTGCCCTACGCGGCCGGCCTGGTCACCAAGGCCCCGCACAGCGCGAACGGCAAGAAGCTGCTCGACTTCATGCTCGCGCGGAAGCAGCAGCAGGAGGTCAGCTCGATCGGCGGCGGCTTCAGCGCCCGCCAGGACGTCAAGGCCACCGACGCGGACGCCGTCGCCCTGGCCAAGCTGATGGACGGCGTGGACTTCTTCGAGCCCGACTGGAACGACATCGACAAGAACCTGACGTCCTACGTCGAGGACTGGAAGTCGGCCACCGGCAGCTGACCTGGACCGGTCCGTGTCCGGCCGGGGTCAGGATCAGGCCGGTCTGATTAGGCTGGGGGCGTCGGTACGCCGTGGTTCCGGCGCCCCCAGCTTTCCCGCCCCTGCTTCCCCGCCCCGCTTTCTCGACCGTACGTACGCCAGGAGACGCACAACATGGCAGACCGCAAGCCGATCGAGTCGTGGCTCACCGACATGGACGGTGTCCTGATCCACGAGGGCGTTCCGATCCCCGGCGCCGACGCCTTCCTGAAGAAGCTGCGCGAGTCCGGGATGCCCTTCCTGGTACTCACCAACAACTCGATCTACACCGCCCGGGACCTGCACGCCCGGCTGCGCCGGATGGGCCTGGACGTGCCGGAGGAGAACATCTGGACCTCGGCCCTGGCCACCGCCCAGTTCCTGGACGACCAGCGGCCCGGCGGCAGCGCCTACGTCATCGGCGAGGCCGGGCTCACCACCGCGCTGCACGACATCGGCTACATCCTCACCGACCACGAGCCCGACTTCGTGATACTCGGCGAGACCCGCACCTACTCCTTCGAGGCCCTGACCAAGGCCGTCCGGCTGATCAACGGCGGCGCCCGGTTCATCGCGACCAACCCCGACAACGTCGGCCCCTCCACCGAGGGCGACCTGCCCGCCACCGGTTCCGTCGCCGCCCTGATCACCGCCGCGACCGGCAAGAGCCCGTACTTCGTCGGCAAGCCCAACCCGCTGATGATGCGGGCCGGCCTGAACGCCATCGGCGCCCACTCCGAGACCTCCGCGATGATCGGCGACCGCATGGACACCGACGTCCTCGCGGGCCTGGAGGCCGGGATGCGTACGTTCCTGGTGCTCAGCGGGGTCACTCAGCCCGCGGACGTCGACCGCCATCCCTTCCGACCCTCGAAGGTCGTCGACTCCATCGCGGACCTGGTCGACCTGATCTGAACAGGGGCTCTCAAACCCCGGCTCACCCGTTCGGCCCAATCGGGCGCCTCCCGAGGATGCGGAGGCGCCCGGTGCGGGGGAGCCTCCAGATAACTGGAGGTTCACGATGGGCTCACTACGCCTCACTGTCTGTACCGGAATCCTGGCCGTCGCCGCCTTCGCCCCGGCGGCCCACGCGGCCGACGGCGGCGCGGTCTCCGTGACCCCCGGCTCCCCGGCCCCCGGGACCGATGTGGCCCTGCGGGTACGCGGCTGCTCCGGGCCCGAGGGCACCGCCGTCTCGCCCGCGTTCGTCACCGACGCCCGGCTGACCGGCAGCCGCGGCGCCCTGGCCGGCCAGACCCGCGTCCGCTCCTCCCTGACACCCGGCGCCTACGACGTGAAGATCACCTGCGCCGACTACGTCATGATCGGGCGGATCACGGTGGCCGACCCCGGAAACGGCCCTGACCGGGGAACGGCGACCGACCGGGGAACGGGGACGTCCCGGGGAGCATCGGCCGACCCGGGAAGAGGTGCCGGCCAGGGGCCGTCGGCCGTCCCGGGAACCGGGCAGTCCGACGAGCCCATGCGGACGCCCGCCGTGGTCTCCTCTCCCACCGCCCCGGTCCACGCGGGCGGTGGCGGCACCGCCACGCACTTCGCCACCGTGGCCACCAGCGAGTCGGGACCCGACACCGCCGAAGCGGTCACCGGCCTCGGGCTCGCCGGGGTCGCCGCGCTCGCCGTCGGGCTGCGTGCCCACCGGGGCCGTGACGGCCGAAGCACCCGCTGACCGCCCGGTATGACCGACGACCACGGGCATCCCGCCGGCGGCACCGGGCGGCTGGTCTCCGTCCTGGCCTGGGCGGTGCTGCTGCTCGGGCTGTGGCTGTGGGGCCGGGCGGTGACCGGCGTACCGCACGGCACGGACAGCTCCGGCGGCGGTGGCGTGTCCGCCTCCGGCGCCGCCCCGGCCTTCCTGCCGGGCCCCGCCGCACCGCTCGGGGACGCGCTGCCCCAGCGCGTCGACATCCCGCGGCTGGGCGTGCACGCACCGGTCGTGGCCCGCGGCCTGGACACCGAGGGCGCCGTCGATCCGCCGCCCTTCGACCGGCCGGGGGTGGTCGGCTGGTACGGCGCCGGGACCAAGCCGGGCGCCGAGGGCGCGGCCCTCCTCGTCGGGCACGTCGACACCGAGACCCGGCCCGCTGTGTTCTACAAGCTCAGCACGCTGGCGCCGGGCGCGACGGTCCGGGTGGTCCGCTCGGACGGCAAGGTCGCCGAGTTCACCGTCGACGACGTGAGCGTGCTGCCCCGCGACGACTTCGACGCCCGCCAGGCCTACGGCCCCCACCGGGCCGGCCGCGCCGAACTCCGCCTGATCACCTGCGGCGGCACCTTCGACCGCGCCACGCGCAGCTACACCGCCAACGTGGTGGTCTCCGCCTACCTCACCGGCGCCCACTGACCCCGTACGCCCCGTCACGCGACCTCGTGACGAACCGTCCGGATATGTCAGCATGGGCAGGGCACCCGACAGTGCGCCCAGGGGGGAATCGCATGTACGACAACAGGGGGGCCCGGTCGTCCGCGCGGGCGTGTGCGGCGGCGGTGCTGGGGGCGGCACTGCTGCTCGCCGGATGCTCCTCGGGAGGCGGGGACAAGAACGCCGGCCCGGACACCCGGATCACCCAACAGCCCAAGTCCGCCGACCCGTTCTGGGTCAACCCGGACGGCACCGCGGCCCGCCAGCTCGCCGCCTACGCCAAGGCCGGAAAGACCTCGGAAGCAGAACAGATCCGGAAGATCGCCGAGCAGCCGGTGGGGGAGTGGATCGGCCCGGAGAACCCGGAGCAGGAGGCCCGCGGCTTCACCGAGGCCGCCGAGCACTCCGACCGCACGGCCCTGCTCGTCCTCTACGACATCCCGCACCGCGACTGCGGCCAGTACTCACAGGGCGGCGCCGCCGACGGCAACGCCTACCGGGCCTGGATCGACGGCGTGGCCCAGGGCATCCAGGACCGCCCCGCCATCGTGATCCTCGAACCGGACGCCGTCCTGCACCTGGTGGACGGCTGCACGCCCGCACAGTTCCACGAGGAGCGCTACGACCTCCTCAAGGGCGCGATCACCAGGCTCAAGTCCCTGAAGAACACCAAGGTCTACCTGGACGCGGGCAACGCCGGCTGGGGCCACCCCGACCAGATCTTCCAGCCCCTCCAGCAGGCCGGCATCGACCGGGCCGACGGCTTCTCGGTCAACGTCTCCAACTTCTACTCCACCGACGACTCCCTCGCCTACGGCACCCAGCTCTCGGCGAAGGTGGGCGGCAAGCACTTCGTCATCGACACCAGCAGGAACGGCAACGGCCCGGCCACCACCGGCGACCCGGCCAGGCGCTGGTGCAACCCCCCGGGCCGCGCCCTCGGCGAGGCCCCGACGACCAGGACGTCCGACCCCCTGGTCGACGCCTACCTGTGGGTCAAGCGCCCGGGGGAGTCGGACGGGACGTGCCAGGGAGGTCCGAAGGCGGGCCAGTGGTGGGCGAGTTACGCACTCGCCCTGGCCCGCAACAGCAAGTGACTCAAGGGATCCTGACCCACTGTGCGATGGACGGCGTCCCCTGGTCGTCGTCCACGAACAGCATGTACCACCCCGACTGCACCAGATTCCGGTTCGCCGGCACGGTCACCGTGATCCTGTCCCCGGACGTCCTGAAGTCCAGGGCGATGGACCGCTGATCCACGTCCGTCACGTGTGTCGAAGCGCTCGGCCGGATCAACCGCACCTTCCTGATGCCGGCCGCCTGCCTGGAGGTGAACGTCCCCGACGCCCCCCGGGCGATCGTCTGCGGGCCGCCGCTGAGCGAAGGCCGTGAACCCCGGTAGAGATACGGCGGCGTGTAGATCTCGATCCGCTGCTCGAACTTCCCCGGCTTGGTGTTCGCCCGGTCCCCGTACAGCGAGTCGGACCCGAAGAACATCACCCGCCCGTCCGGCAGCAGGATCGACCCGGAGTGGTAGTTGCGGCCCACCAGCGGGTCGGCGACCCGGGTGAAGCTGTTGCTGTCCGGGTGGTACAGCCGCGCCTGGAGGATGTTGGAGTCGCTGCGCCCCCGGTAGTCCTGCGAGCCGCCGCTCACCAGGACCGTGTCGTCCGGCAGGATCGAGGACTGCGGATAGCGGGTCCCCTTCTCCAGCCCGGGGCCGTCCACGAACCGGGGATTCCTCGCCTTCAGATCGATGATCCGGGTCTTCTTGCTGGACAGCTTCGACTCACCGACACCGCCACCCCCGATCACCATGAACTTCTCGTCCTGCGCGGGAGGCAGCAGCACGGTCCCGGAGGTCTCCATCATGTCCGGGTCGCTGAGCCCGGGCACCTTGGTGAAGGCATTGGTGCCGATGTCCCAGATCCCTGGATCCCGGCCGACGTTGTCGGGTCCGTACCCCGCGTTGGACCCCGAGTAGAAGATCTTCCCGTTCTGCGTCAGGAACAGCGCCGGATACGTCGGGAACTGCCGGGTCGTCCTCGTGTACGTCCATTTCTTCGTCGCCGGATCGAAGACCTCGTTCTTGCCCGGCACCAGCTGGCCGATGTCGTCGAGGCCGGAGACGCTGAGGATCCTGCCGTCCGACAGCGTGGTGAGCGTCGGGTACCAGCGGGCCTCGTTCATCGGGTCGACCTTGATGTACCGCTCGGCCACCGGGTCGAACTCGTAGGCGTCCTTGATGCCTTCGAAGTCCTTCTTGTCGAGGGCGAGCTTCTGCGCGATGCCGTAGGTGTTGCGTGCGTCGGCGCCGGTCAGGCCCTTGATGCGGTAGTTGTCCTGGGTGCCGGTCTCGTACTGGCTGCCCTCGCGCTGTGCCTCGACGTAGACGCGGCCGTAACCGGGGTTGTTCCGCAGCCACTTGCCCGCCTTGTCGAAGACCTTGGTGGCGCGCGGGATCAGGACCGGATCCTGGGAGGCGAACGTCCTGCCGTTCTGCCTGCCGGTGAATTCGGTGCCCGCGGGCAGCGTCATCGGCTTGTCCGGGTTCTCGTTGTAGAGGATCATGACGCCGCCGGCCTTCTTGACGTCGCCCTTGAGTTTCTCGTACCGCTTGGTGCCGCCCGCGATCAGCAGATCGCCGTCGGCGAGCTGGGTGTGGCCGGTGCAGAACAGGTCGTTGGGCGTGGGGACCTTCTTGATCGTGCCCTTGAGGGGATCCCAGATCCGGGTGTCGAACTTCTTCGCGTCGAAGTTGTCCTGGTTGTTGCCCGAGCCCGCGACCAGCAGCACCTTGCCGGTGTGCAGGAGCGCCGCGTGGATGGTGTCCTGGCGGTACTCCTTGGGGAACTCGATGATGTCCCAGTGCCCGTTCCCTGCCTTGTACTCAGGTCTGTTGATCTTGTACTGGTGGTATTGCGCGGTGGCGAAGCGGTAGACCCACGGCCCGTTCATCCCGGCCAGCGCGAGCACCACCGCCGTACCGATCGCGAGCCGGCGGACGCGACGGCGGCCGGACTGGTCCTTCATTCCTCACGTCCCCCAAGTCCGCCAAGGGCGATCTGCATGGTCTGCTCGGTGTCCCCGGCGCGCGCCGCCCGTCCGGGGCCCGCCCAGGAGGGGCGCTGCCGCAGCGCCGGGGCCGGCTGCGGCGCGGGCACCGCGGCCCGCGGTCCGGCCGCGTCCGCCGCCCGCTCCGGCCCCCGTTCCTCCTGCCGCAGGGTGTACCGCCAGGCGAGGATCGGCGCGGCGGTGATCAGCAGGGCGAGGCCCGCCCAGGTGATCATCGCCGGCTGGGAGTTGCCCAGCGCGAAACCGGCGCCGAGCGAGCCGCCGAAGACCAGGATGAAGAACCAGTGCACCCGGAAGGTCCCGAACAGCGTGTCGGGGCTGGCCGACTCGCCCTTGGGCGTCACCACGAACGTGCTCCTGCGGCGCAGGACCGCGTCCATCAGCGAGCGGGCGTAGATCGGCGCGGACAGCGCGGACATCACCATGCCCGCGACACCGCCCGAGCCCTCCGGCTCGTGCGGGGAGACATTGTGCCGCCGGTTCCAGATGTACAGCCCGATCTGGAGCGCGGAGGCGTTGCCGTAGAGCATCAGCCACACGGTCGGGTCGATGTTCACGCCCGAGGCGCCGAGCCCCAGGAACAGGGCGCAGCTCAGCGCCGCGAGGATCCAGTTGAGGGCGGACATCGGATAGAAGATGATCATCATCGTGTAGTTGAAGAGCTTGCCCGGCCCCAGCGTGAACAGGCCCTTCCAGTACTGCTTGAGGATCGTCTCGTAGGTGCCCCTGGACCAGCGCAGCTGCTGGGTGAAGAAGTCCGTCCAGGCGGCCGGCCCCTCACCCACCGCGAGCACGTCCGGTGTGTAGACGGACTTCCACTTCCGCCCCGTCGCCGGGTTCCTCGCCCGGTGCATCTCGAAGCCGGTCGCCATGTCCTCGGTGATCGAGTCGTACAGCCCGCCGATCTGCTTCAGCGCCCTGATCCGTACGGCGTTGGAGGTGCCGACGAACATCGGGGCGCCGTAGCGGTTGCCGGCGCGCTGGATCAGGGCGTGGAAGAGGAACTGCTGGGACTCGGCGGCCTTGGTGACGAACGTGTCGTAGTTGCCGTAGACCTGCGGGCCGATGACGAATCCGACGTCCGGGTCACGGAAGTAACCGAGCATCCGCTCCAGGTAGTTGGGCAGCGGGACGTGGTCGGTGTCGACGGAGGCGAAGTAGTCGTAGTCGTCTCCGTGCGCCTGGAGCCAGGCGTTGTAGTTGCCGTGCTTGGTCTTCGCGCGGTGCGGCCCCTTGGGCCGGTTCCACTCGGCTGTGCCCTTGCGGGTGAAGTGGTGCACGCCGAGCCGGGCGCAGACCTCCTTGACGGCCGGGTCGTCGCCCTCGTCCAGCAGCCACACGTGCAGCAGGCCGCGGTGCCGCAGCCGCACCGCCGCTTGGAGGGTCTTCGTCACCATCTCCAGCGGCTCCTTGCCGGGCACGAAGGTGGTGATGAAGGCGACGCGGGTGCCGGTCTCGGGCACGACCGGGACCGGGTCGCGGGCGACGAGCGTGGCGTGCGCGTTGGACAGCACGTTCAGACAGCGGAAGAACTCGATCAGGCCGATCGAGACGAGCATGACGGTGTCGAGGGCCGGCAGGAAGTCGTGGGCGGGATAGTCGCGTTGGGTCCAGTGCTCGGGCTGGAGCAGCCAGAACAGCAGCACCAGCGAGAGGACCGGGGCCGCGCCCAGCATGAGCGCGGCGCGCAGGCGGTGCGGCTCCTGCGAGAGCAGCGACCGGTACTGCACCGTGTACGGCCGGGCCGGGTCGGGCTGGGTGAGAGGGCCTGCGAGCCGGCTGTAGTGCTCGTAGTCGTATCTCGGCAGGCTCTTCCTCATCCGGTGGAACTGGCCCGTCCGGTGCGTGACCGCCCTGAGCCTCGTGGTCTGTGACGGGTCGTCGTGAGCGTGGCTCCGCCCGGCGCCCGTCGGCGTCGACGTCATGAGTCATTCCCCCCACACGCAGGTCACCGCGTGTTGTGTCGGTCCTTCCCGCCCGGCCGGCTCCCCTCGGCCCGCGCGCGCGGAATCCGTGGCGGCGCACGGTCCCGACGTCTTCCCCACCGCACAGACACAGGACCGTGACTCTCCGGTTGCAGATATGCCCCCCTCGGCACCGATTTATGAACGGGGCCCCCTCCCCGCCGCCGTGCCGCAACCGGTCTCTTCCCCCCAACTGCCGCCAATCGGCGGCAGCTTGGGCATCCAGGGTTCTACGGTGCTCTCCATGATCGCAAGACGCGAAACACGGTGTTTACCGGTCAAACCCGTTCATTGTGGCGCGTGTGGGGCTCGGGTGGGCGGTGTGCGCCGGTGGTCTCGGCGGGCCGAAGTGCGCCGGTGGTGGAGAGGCGGACGCGGATGTTGCCGAAGTGATCCCTTATGGCCCGCTCCGCCCGCGGCGAGTCCCCGGACCGGACCGCGTCCAGGATCTCCCGGTGCTGGCGGCAGGTGACCCGGGGATCCTGCGGCACGTCCACCAGATCCCGCTGCACCCGGTGGAAGGCGTCCCAGAACGCCTCCAGCACCTCGCTCAGCAGGACGTTGTCCAGCCCCCGGTAGAGGGTGGCGTGAAAGGCGCGGTCGGTCTCGGCGAGGCCAGCCCCCTCGGCGGCCTCCCGTTCCATGCGGTCCACGAGCCCGCTCAGTTCCACGAGGTCCGCCTCCGGCAGCCGCCCGGCCAGCCGTGACACCAGCCCCGTCTCCACGGCCTCGCGCAGCTCCAGCAGCTGGAGCAGGGAGTCCTCGCCCCGGTAGTGCCCGGCGACGGTGCGGAAGGCGAGGCCCTCGATCATCGGGGCGAACGACATCGAGCCGACGTACGTCCCGAACCCGTGCCGGATCTCCACGATCCCCATCGCCTGGAGCGCCTTCAGTGCCTCGCGCACCGAGTTCCGGCTCGCCCCGAGGTACTCCATCAGCTCCGGCTCGGTCGGCAGCGGGGCGCCCGAGGGCAGCCGCCGGTCGACGATCAGCTTCTTGATCCGCTCCTGGAGGTCCCGGGCTGCCATGGCGAGAGGGTATCCGGCCAATCGGGGCATGCGGAAAGCCCCCTGCTTCCGCGAGCGGCCTCTCGGTCGAGGGGTGTGGGTGGCGGAGCCCCCACCGCGCGCGGCGGAGCCGCGCAAAAACAGAGATGGCGATCCAGGTCCGCGCTTCCTGCGGACGTGGATCGCCATCGTCATCGTGCGCCGCCAGGGACTCGAACCCCGGACCCGCTGATTAAGAGTCAGCTGCTCTAACCAACTGAGCTAGCGGCGCCTGCTGACAGGGATAACTCTACCTGACCTTGAGGGGTGCCTCCGACCACCCCCGGGTGACCGGCCGGGGGTGCTCGGACGGCGGCGTACTTCTTTCGGACCGTCAAAGTGGTAGTCCGCTGGACAGTTGGGGAACTGACCAACGTGCACACTCGTGGACAAATCACCCCTGAATGTGAGGCAGGTCTCATGACAGCCCCGGTGTTCGAGGAATTCGCCCCCGCGAGCGACTGCGGCTGCCCCGGCTGCGCCCGTGCGCGCCACGGCAGCCGCAGGAGTCCCCGCCGGCTGTCCGGCGGCGCGGTCGTCGCCCCGGCGGCCTGCGGGCTCGTGGTCGTGGCCGCCGCGTCGGCCGTCCTCGGCGCGGCCGCCCCGGCCGCCGCCCTCACCACCGGCCGGCCCGCCGTCCATCGCCCCCCTGTCCCCGGGGGCGGCGATTCCGACACCCCCCAGGGCGGCAGGTCCCCGCTGCACGGCCGGACGGGCAAGCCGGCCGATCCCTCCAAGATCCCCACCACCACCCGGTCCAAGATCATCACCCGGGCCAAGACCTGGGTGACCGCGCAGGTGCCGTACAGCATGAGCGCGTACTGGTCCGACGGTTACCGGCAGGACTGCTCGGGCTATGTCTCCATGGCCTGGGGTCTGCCCGGCAACGAGTGGACGGGCAGCCTCGGCGACTACGGCGTGAAGATCACCAAGGAGGAGCTGGAGCCCGGCGACATCCTGCTCTACCACAACCCCGACAACCCGGAGAAGGGCTCCCATGTGGTGATCTTCGGCGGCTGGACCGACTACACGCACGCCACCTACACGGTCTACGAGCAGACGCCCCCGCACGCCCGCAGCCAGCCCACCCCGTACCCCTACTGGAGCAACGCCGACAAGTACGTCCCCTACCGCTACAAGGGTGTGATCCCGGAGGCCTCGGACGCCCAGCCGGCCGGCGGCAAGGCGCAGACCGCCTACCCCGGCGTCGCCGCCTTCGGTCCCGGCGCCGACAACCCGTACGTCGCCCTGCTCGGCCGGATGCTGGCGGCCCGGGGCGGCCGCGCGTACTACCCCCTGGGTCCCGGCCGGGCCTGGACCGAGGCGGACCGGCGGGCCACCCGGGCCTTCCAGCTCGCCCAGGGCTGGAACGGCGCCGAGACCGACGGGCTGCCCGGCCCGCGCACCTGGCACCTGCTCGTCACGGGCCGGGGCAGGGACATCGCGCCGGCCGCGGCCGCTCCGCTCCGGGTCGCCCCGCACGGGGCGCCCGGCTTTCCCGGCCGGGCCGCATTCCTGCCGGGCGCGGAGAACGACCACGTCACCCGGCTGGGCCGCCGCCTGGTGCAGAAGGGGTTCGGCGGTTTCTACGCCAAGGGTCCCGGTCCGCGCTGGGGCGAAGCGGACCGGCGCGCCGTGGCGGCCTTCCAGCGGGCCCAGGGCTGGCGGGGCGGCGCGGCGGACGGCTATCCGGGACCGGAGACCTGGCGCCGGCTGTTCGCGGACGCGGGCCCAGGCCGCGTGACCAGCCTATGACCCCCTGCCCGCTTTCTGCCCCTGTCCTCTTCCGTCCCCCCGTCTGTCCCCCTTCTGTCCCCTGCTCGTCCCCTGTTCATGACGCATCTGGCGCGGAGGCTGGAGGCACGTATGAGTACGACCACGTCACACACGCCGCCCGTATCCGACGGGCGGTCCGGCACCGCCGTGGGCCCGCCCGCCCGGCCGGCCCGGCTGATCCACAACGAGGCGACCACCGAGATCCCCGTCCATCTGCTCTTCCGTGACGACACCGCCTCGGTGAAAGTGCCGCTCAAGCCCGCCGTGGTGGGCCGCCGGCGGGACGCCGGCGAACTGCCGCGCCCCGAGCACCCGGCGCCGCCGCGCGAGCTGCCCCTGCCCGAGGTCGACCCGGAGCTGGCCGAGCGCCCGGCGCGGGCGCTGCCGGGGCTGGCCGGGGTGCTCGCCGGGGTGTGCGGGCTCACCGGGTCGGTGGCCACCTCGTGGTGGGCGGGGCTGCTCCCGCCGCTCGCCGCACAGGCGCTCCGGTTGCCCGCCGGTGCCGGCGCGGGTCTCGGTCCGGCGCAGTGGGCGGCGTACGCCGGGGCCGGGTTGCTCGGGGTGTGCGGCTTCGGCGGGCTGGCCCGGGGGCGGACCGGTCGTGCCTGGGTGCTCGGACTGTCCGGCCGCTACCGGGGGACCGTCCGGCGCACCGGGCTGCTCTGGGTGAACCCGCTGGTGCCGCGCCGCCGGGTGGACGTCCGGCTGCGGCACTGGCGCAGCGAGGCGATGCCGGCGGCGGACCCCGACGGGATGCCGCTCAGGGTCGTCGTGCTGGTGGTGTGGCGGATGCGGGACACCGCGCGGGCGCTGCTCGGCATCGAGGACCACGAGGCGTACCTGCGCGAGTGCGTGGAGTCGGCGCTGGCCCGGGTGCCGGTGGAGCAGGCGGGCGGGAGCCGGGGCGGGACGACGGCGGCCGGGGACGCGCTGACCCGGCTGGTGGCGGCGGAGACCGCGCCGGTCGGCCTGGAGGTGTTCGCGGTGCGGCCGCTGCGGGTGGAGTACGCCCCCGAGGTCGCCCCCACGATGCAGCGGCGCCGGATCACCGAGCTGGACGCCCGGCGGCGGGCCGGCATGCTCGGCTCGGTGGTGGACTCGGTGGAGGACACGGTGACCCGGCTGACCGTGCGCGGCCTGGTCGAACTCGACGACTACGAGCGGAAGGTGCTGGTGCGGGACCTGACGGTGGCGTTCTGCTCGGGGCGCGGCGAGCTGTAGCGGCGAGGGCCTGAGAGGGGGATGGACCCCCTCTTTTGTATGGACACAGTCAACTGACGGCAATAATCTGGGACTTGGTCTAGACCTACCTGCACGGCTCACCGGACTCCCCACGTTCTCGAGGAGCGGCAGCATGCGCATCAGGACCAAGTCGTCCGCGGTCGTGCTCGGGGTGGTGACCGCCGGAGCGTTCGCGCTCTCCACCGGCGGCGCCAGCGGGCACGGCTACACCGACCTCCCCATCAGCAGGCAGAAGCTCTGTGCCAACGGCACGGTGACGAACTGCGGTGACATCCAGTACGAGCCGCAGAGCGTCGAGGGGCCCAAGGGCTTCCCGGCCGCGGGGCCCGCCGACGGCCAGCTCTGCAACGGCGGGCTGAGCCGGTTCGCCCAGCTCAGCTCGCCGGCCACCCCGTCCGGCGGGGCCTGGCCCACCACCAAGGTGACGGGCGGCCAGACGTACACCTTCCGCTGGCAGTTCACGGCCGAGCACGCCACGACCGACTTCAGGTACTACGTCACCAAGCAGGGCTGGAACCAGGATCACGCCCTGTCCCGCTCGGACCTCGACCTCACCCCGTTCCTGACGGTGCCGTACAACGGCCAGCGCCCGCCGGCCACGCTCAGCCACAGCGGCACCCTGCCGTCCGGCCTGAGCGGGCACCACGTCATCCTCGCGGTGTGGACGATCGCCGACACGGGCAACGCGTTCTACGCCTGCTCGGACGTCACCTTCTGAGGGCCGTTGCGCCACAGCTGCGAAACTGAGGTTCCCTTGAGGCCGGGCACCCGGAGTGCCGGATAGGTTCGCGCCACGCCGATCACCGGGAGCGGCGGACCGACCTCGGGGGAACCTCGTGGAACTCTTCCTCTACGCCGTGCCCACCCTCGTGATCGCGGGCTTCGGCGGGGCCGCCTACGGGCTCGTCCGCCGGGCCCGGCGGATCAACCGGACCTGGACGCACGGGCTGACCGCCGAGGCGCGCTGTCTGCGGATGTACACCACGACCGGCGGGGGCCGCGGGAACACGTCGGTGCGCACCACCGTGCACCACGTCTACGAGTTCACCACCCGCGAAGGCCGTGCCGTGCGCTTCGAGGAGAAGGACGGTCCCACGACCGTCCTCGACGGTGACATCGTCACCGTGCGGTATCTGCCGGAGGCGCCCCGGCTGGCCACTGCGCTGGCGCCGTCGCGCACCCGCCTCGTCGTCGGCACCGGCTTCGGGCTGGCCTTCCTCGGGGCGGGCATCGCCTTCTGCGCGGTCTTCATCACCGTGGTCCACATGATGGCCACGGAGGGCGGCGGCATGATGCCGTGACCCTCCCTATCTGACGCCCAGTCAATTACCGTGCGCGTCCATGGAGTCCATGACGCGTACGGTCGCCGAGCTGATCGCGGCACGGTGGGGCGACCACCGGCCGGGGCTGTGGTGCGGTGAGCTGACGCTGACCCAGCACGAGGTGGCCGCGGGCGCCGCCGCCCGGGCGGCCCTGCTGGCCGACCTGCTGCCCCCGGGCGCCGTACGGCACCTCGGCGTCCTGCTCGACAACACCGAGGAGTTCCCGCTCTGGCTCGGCGCCGCCGCCCTTGCCGGCGCGGCCGTCGCCGGGATCAACCCCACGCGCCGGGGTCCCGAACTGGCCCGGGACATCCTGCACACCGAGTGCCCGGTCCTCGTCACCGAGCGGGCCCATCTGCCGCTGCTGGCGGGCCTGGAGCTGTCGGGCGTACGGATCCTCGTGACGG
Organism: Streptomyces sp. FXJ1.172; assembly: GCF_001636945.3. NCBI lineage: Bacteria > Bacillati > Actinomycetota > Actinomycetes > Kitasatosporales > Streptomycetaceae > Streptomyces > Streptomyces sp. FXJ1.172. Next base: position 5,851,215 of record NZ_CP119133.2, read on the forward strand.
ACGCGGACGAGTACGCCGCCCTGCTCGCCCCCTATGCCGACGCCGTGCCCGACCCGTCCCGGGCCACCCCCGCCGACCGCCTTCTGCTGTACTTCACCTCCGGCTCGACCGGCGCCCCCAAGGCCGCGATCTGCTCCCAGGGCCGGCTGGCGGCGGCCGGGCAGGCGCTGGTGCGGCAGTTCGGGGTCCGCGCGGACGACGTGCACTACGTCTGCATGCCGATGTTCCACGGCAACGCGGTGATCGCCGACTGGGCGCCCGCGCTGGCGGCCGGGGCCGGGGTGGCGCTGCGCCGGCGCTTCTCGGCGTCCGGCTTCCTCGCCGACGTGCGCCGGTACGGGGCGACGTACTTCACGTACGTCGGCCGGGCCGTCCAGTACGTCCTCGCCACCGAGGAGGGTGCGGACGACCGCGACAACCCGCTGCGTCTCGGCTTCGGCACCGAGGCCGGCGCGGCGGACGCGGCGGCCTTCGAGCGGCGGTTCGGGGTGCGGCTGGTGGAGGGGTACGGCTCCTCCGAGGGCGGCGCGGCGATCCAGTGGGCGCCGGGCACGCCGCGGGGTGCGGTGGGACCGGCGGCACCGGGGCTCGTGGTGCTCGATCCGGCCACCGGACGCGAGTGCCCGCCCGCCGTCTTCGACGCCGCCGGGCGGCTGCTCAACGGAGAGCAGGCGATAGGAGAGCTGGTCAACCGGGCCCCGAACCCCTTCGAGGGCTACTGGCGCAACCCGGCCGCCGAGGCCGAGCGCCGCCGGGCAGGGGCGTACTGGACCGGCGACCTCTTCTACCGGGACACGGCCGGCTACCTGTACTTCGCGGGCCGCGGCGACGACCGCATCCGCGTCGACGGGGAGAACCTGGCCGCCGCCGTGATCGAGAACATCGTGGCCCGGTACGAGGGCGCGGCGGCCGTCGCCGTGTACGGGGTGCCGGATCCGGTGACCGGGGACCAGGTGATGGCGACGATCGCCGGTTCCTTCGATCCGGCGGGCTTCGCGGACTTCCTGCGCGCCCAGCCCGACCTGGGCACGAAGATGGCGCCCCGGTTCGTGCGGGTGGTGGAGCGGATGCCGGTGACGGCGACGAACAAGATCCACCGGGCGCTGCTCAGGAAGGAGGGGGTCGCGTGTGCCGACCCGGTGTGGTGGCGGCCACCGGGGGAGTCCGGCTACCGGAAACTCACCTTGAGAGCGGCCGAGGGGGGTGTGGGTGGCGAAGCCCCCACAACGCGCGGCGAAGCCGCGCAATAACAGAGATGGCGGTCATGTCCACGCTTTTTGTGGACATGACCGCCATCGTCATCGTGCGCCGCCAGGGACTCGAACCCCGGACCCGCTGATTAAGAGTCAGCTGCTCTAACCAACTGAGCTAGCGGCGCATGACTCTCGCCCTCCGCCGGTTTTTGTTTCCCGCGGCTGGCGACGAAGAAAATACTACCTGGTCCTGAGGAGTGCTCGTGACCACCTAGAGGGTGAGGGACAGGAGCACCGGTGCCGCGTTGCGGTTGAGGGTCTCCGCCGCCTGCTTCAGCCGGTGTGCGTGCTCCACCGGGAGCGACAGCGCCAGGCAGCCCACGGAGGAGCCCGCGGTGATCGGGACGGCCGCGCAGACCGTGCCGATGGCGTACTCCTGCAGGTCGAGCACCGGCACGGTCGGCGGCTGTGACTCCAGGCGGGAGAGCAGCAGCTTGTCGCTGGTGATGGTGCGCGAGGTGAGGCGGGCCATCTTGTGCCGGGAGAGGTGGTCGCGGCGGGCGTTGTGGTCGAGCTGGGTCAGCAGGCTCTTGCCGACGGCGGTGGCATGGGCGGAGTAGCGGAAGTCCACCCACTCGTTCACCGCCGGGGTGCCCGGTCCGGCCGCGTACTGCGTGACCCTGACCTCGCCGTCGACGTACCGGCTCATGTAGACCGCCGCGCCGACCGAGTCGCGCAGCCGGTCCAGGGTGTGCTGGAGCTTGTCGCGCAGGGCCTGCTCGCGGTCGTGGGCCGAGGTCAGCCGGCGCAGGGTGTCGCCCGTGACGTACGCCCCGTCGTCCGTCTGCTCGACGTAACCCTCGCGGCGCAGCATGCGCAGCAGGGCGGTGAGCCGGTCGGCGCCCAGGCCGGTGCGACGGGCCAGCTCGGTGTCGGTGACGCCGGCGGAATGGCGCGCCACGGTCTCCAGGACGCGCAGTGCGTCCTGGGCGGAGTGGTACGGGGCGGTCGGCTCGTGCATCAGCGCCACGGTGTTTCCCCCCTGGCTCGCCTGTCCGGTCGGCGGATCGGTACCACGATATCGGGCAAAGGCCCGCAGGGGAGAGGGCGTTGGCGAGATTGCCTGGCCCGCCGCCCTCTCCCAACTGGGGTTCTAACCCTCTGGCATATGCCAAAGGCACCTTCGCGGCACTGTTTCACAGCACTGCGCCGAGGAATTCCCGGGTGCGCTCCTGCTCGGGATCGCTGAAGATCTTCTCCGGCGGGCCCGACTCGATGACCCGGCCGCCGTCGAACATCAGTACCTGGTCGGAGATGTCCCGGGCGAAACCCATCTCGTGGGTCACACAGAGCATCGTGATGTCGGTGCTGCGGGCGATGTCCCTGAGCAGATCGAGCACGCCCGCGACCAGCTCCGGGTCGAGCGCGGAGGTCACCTCGTCCAGCAGCAGCACCCGCGGCCGCATCGCCAGCGCCCGGGCGATCGCCACCCGCTGCTGCTGCCCGCCGGAGAGCCGGGTCGGCCGGGTGTCGCACTTGTCGGTGAGCCCCACCAGCTCCAGCAGCTCCCGGGCCCGCGCCTCGGCCTCGTCCCGGGACAGGCCGAGGACCTGCACCGGGGCCTCGGTGATGTTGCGCAGCACACTCATGTTCGGGAACAGGTTGAACTGCTGGAACACCATCCCGATCTTCTTGCGGACCTCCCGGACCTGCTTCTCCGGCGCCGGGAACAGCGGCTGCCCGTCGACGGTGATCGTGCCCTCGTCCGGCTTGGTGAGGGTCATCAGGAGTCTGAGGATCGTGGTCTTGCCGGAGCCGGAGGGGCCGATCAGGGTCACGTGCTTGCCGGGCTGGACGGAGAAGTCCAGCTGGTCGAGCACGGTGTTGGCGCCGAAGCGCTTGGTGACCTTGTCCAGGCGGATCAGCTCGGTCGGCGAGGCGTCGGTGGCGGACGGCTTGGGATGGGTCTCAACGGACAAGGCGACGCTCCAGGGCTCGCAGGAGAAGGGAGGCCAGATAGGAGATGACGATGAAGGCCACCCCGATCACGGTCAGGGGCTCGGTGAACTGGAAGTGCTGCTGGGAGAAGAGCCGGGCACGCCCGAGCATGTCCAGCACGGTGATCACCATCAGCATCGGCGTGTCCTTGAGCATGGCGATCACGTAGTTGCCGAGCGCGGGGATCACCCGGCGGACCGCCTGCGGCAGGATCACCGCGGTCCAGGTCCGTCGCCGGGGCAGGTTCAGCGCGGTCGCCGCCTCCCACTGGCCGACGGGCACCGCCTCGATGCCGGCCCGGTAGACCTGCATCGTGTACGTCGAGTAGTGCAGGCCGATCGCGAAGACACCGGTCGACAGCGCCGAGAAGGTCAGGCCCCACTCCGGCAGCACATAGAACAGGAAGAACAGCTGGACCAGCAGCGGGGTGTTGCGCACGAACTCGGTGACCACCCCGACGGGCCAGCGCACCCACCGGCTCGGCGTCCGCATCAGCAGCGTCCACAGCAGCCCGAGGGTGAAGGAGAGCAGCGAGCCGAGGGCCACCGCCTCCAGGGTGACCAGCAGTCCCTGCCAGAAGTCCGGCATGAAGTCGCTGACGGCGTTCCAGTCCCACTTCATCACAGACCCCCTCCGACGCCCCCGCCGACTCCCACACCGGTGGTCTGCGCGCGCTTCAGCTCACGCGCCGCCGACTCGGTCCCGGCGCCCTTGCCGACCCCGGCCTTCAGCCGCTTCTCCAGCGCGCGCATCAGCCGCGTCAGCACGAACGCGATCGCGAAGTAGATCAGCAGCACGTACGTGTAGATCTCCGCGCTCTGCTGCAACGCCAGACGCACCAGATTCGCGCTGAACGTCAGATCGCCCATGCCCATGACCGACACCAGCGCGGTGCCCTTGAGCAGCTCGATCAGCAGATTGCAGAAGGACGGGATCATCTCCGGCACCGCCTGCGGCAGCACTATCAGCCGCAGCCGCTGCCAGGGCGTGAAGCTGAGCGCCGTCCCGCCCTCCTTCTGCGCCGGGTCCACCGCGTTCAGGGCGCCGCGCACGATCTCCGAGCCGTACGCGCCGTACGTCAGCCCGAGTGCGAGCGTGCCCGCCCACATCGGCACCAGCTGCCAGCCGAAGGCGATCGGCAGCACGAAGAACACCCAGAAGATCATCACCAGCGCCGAGGTGCCACGGAACACCTCGGTGTAGAAGCCGGCCACGAAGCGCACGATCCACAGCCGGTGCGTCCGCGCGATGCCGACGACGAAGGACACGGCGCCGGCCAGCAGGGCGCTGAACACCAGCAGCTGGACGGTGGTCCAGACACCCTTCAGTACGAGTTCCCACAGCCCCGAGGTCATCCGCCGCACAGCTCCTTCGCGGTGAGGCCGGTCATCTCGGCCTTGGTGAAGCCGAACGGCCTGAGGATCCGGAACAGTTCGCCGCTCGTCTTCAGCTTGCGCAGCTCCACGTTGAAGGCGTCCCGCAGCCTCGTCTCGGCCGACCGGAACGCGAACGCCCCGCCGTCGACGTGCGGTTTGCCCTTGACCAGCGGCGCGAACGGCGCGGTGGCCTCCGCCTTGGACGACTTCTTCACCACCTCGCGGGTGGTGAGCGCCGTACCGGCGAAGACGTCCACGCGCCCGGCCTCCACGGCGTTCAGCCCGGCCACCTGGTCCGGGACGATCAGGATGTCGCCCTCCTTGTACCCGGCCCCCACCGCGTACTGGATCTCGGCGTACCCGGTGCCGGTGGCGAACTTCGCCTTCTTCGCGACGACGTCCTTGTAGGAGTGCAGCCCCAGCGGGTTGCCCTTGCGGACGATGAACGAGTCCAGCATCTGGTAGTCCGGATCGGCGAAGATCACCTGCTGGCAGCGCTCGGGATTGACGTACATCCCGGCCGCCACGACGTCGAACTGCTGCGAGTTGAGTCCCGGGATCAGCGAGCCGAACTCGGTCGGCACCGGCTGCACCCGGTTCACCCCCAGTCGCTTGAAGATCACCTTGGCCAGCTCGGGCGCCTCACCGGTGAGATGGCCGTCCTTGTCGATGTACCCGAAGGGGATCTCACCGGCGATCCCGAGCCGTACGACCCCTTGCGCCCGCAGCCGTTCGAGCAGGTCACCGCCGTCCTTGCCGGACGCGGCGGCCACCCGTGTGCACCCGGTGGCCGCCAGCGCACCGAGTGCCGTGAGACCGCCGAGACCGCCGAGCACCGAGCGCCGGGTGGGTCTGTGGTCCGACCGGAATGTGTGTGCGTCGTTCCCAAGTGGTGGAGCCATGGCGGCGCGGCTACCCAAGCGCACCCGGGCTATGCACCCTGGTTCCATGGCCGATCGATTCGTCTCCGTCTCACTCGACAAGCGGGACGTGCGCTGCACGGCCCGCCTTCTGACCGACCGCGCGCCCCTGACCTGCGAAGCGGTGTGGGAGGCACTGCCGCTGTCCGGCGACGTCTACCACGCCAAGTACGCGCGCAACGAGATCTACGCCCTCTTCGCGCCGTTCGCCTCCACGGAACCCCCACTGGAGAACCCGACGGTCACCCCGATTCCCGGCGACCTCTGTTACTTCTCCTTCGCCGGTACCGAACTGGGCACCAAGGCCTACGGCTACGACCGCGCCGTCCGCCCCGGCACCACGGTGGTCGACCTGGCCCTGTTCTACGAACGCAACAACCTGCTCCTCAACGGCGACGTGGGCTGGGTGCCGGGCATCGTCTGGGGCCAGGTGACCGACGGCCTCGACCGGATGGCCGAGGCCTGCAACGACCTGTGGCGCAGCGGGGCGGCTGGGGAGACGCTCAGTTTCCGGCGGGCGTGACGGCGGACGCGACGTTCCCGGAGAGGGGGACACCCGCCTCGTACAGCGCGTGCGCCGCTCGTAGTACCAGGTCGTCCCGGTGCCGGGCGGCGACGAGTTGCAACCCCACCGGCAGTCCGTCCCCGTCGGTGCCCACCGGGACGGTCGCCGCGGGCTGCTGGGTCAGGTTGAACGGGTACGTGAACGGCGTCCACCCCGTCCAGCGCCGGTGCGGCGAGGCGGGCGGCACCTCGGTGCCCGCCTCGAACGCCGTGACCGGCAGCGTCGGCGTCACCAGCAGGTCGTACGTCTCGTGGAAGAGCCCCATGCGCCGCCCGAGGTCCATGCGGACGTCCACCGCGGCCAGATAGTCCAGCGCGCTGTACCGGGCGCCCCGGACGCAGACCTCGCGCAGGCCGGGGTCCATCAGCTGCCGCTTGCGCGGGGAGAAACGCTCGGTGAGCCGGGCCGCGCCGCTGTACCACAGGGTGTTGAAGGCCTCCACCGGGTCGCTGAGGTCGGGGTCGGTCTCCTCGACGTACGCGCCCAGGTCGGCGAGGTGCGCCACCGCCCGCCGTACCGCCGCCGCGACCGCGGGCCGGACCGCGACCTGACCGCCCAGCGACGGGGAGTACGCCACCCGCAGCCCTCGTACGCCGCCCCTCAGGCTTTGCGTGAACGGGCCCGGCGCGGGCGGCAGGGCCGACCAGTCGCGGGCGTCCGGCGTCCCGATGACATCGAGCAGCAGCGCCGCGTCGGCCGCGTCCCGGGTCATCGGGCCCGCGTGCGACAGCGTGCCGAACGCGCTCGCCGGGTAGAGGGGCACCCTGCCGTACGTCGGCTTCAGACCGAAGATGCCGCAGAACGCGGCCGGGATGCGGATGCTGCCGCCGCCGTCCGTGCCCAGCGACAGCGGGCCCGCGCCGAGCGCGACGGCCGCCGCGCTGCCCCCGCTGGAGCCGCCCGCGGTCCGGGACGGGTCGTGCGGGTTGCGGGTGATCCCCGACAGCGGGGAGTCCGTCACGCCCTTCCAGCCGAACTCGGGGGTCGTGGTCTTGCCGAGGAACACCGCGCCGTGCTCGCGCAGCCGGGCCACCGAGGGCGCGTCCTCGTCCCAACTCCCTTGCTCCGAAATGGTCTTGGAGCCGCGCAGGGTCGGATGGCCGCGCAGCAGGAGGAGGTCCTTCACCGTGACCGGCACGCCGTCGAGCAGCCCGGCCGGCTCACCGCGCCGCCAGCGCTGCCCCGACTCCCGGGCCCGGGCGAGCGCGTCCTGCTCGGTGAGCCGGACGAAGGCGTTGACCTCCGGCTGGATCCGCCGGGCCCGTTCCAGGGCCTGTTCGGTCGCCTCCAGCGGGGTGAACTCGCCCTTGCGGTATCCGTCGAGGAGCTGGACGGCGGTCAGGTCGGTGAGCTGCATGCACCCTCCAAGAGGTTCCAGAGGTCAGTGGCCGGGGACGTAGCCGCGCTTCTTGTCGACCACGTTCACCAGTGATCTGCCCGCCGCCCACCGCTCGTACAACTCCACGAACTGCGTTCCCAGCTCGTCGCGCCAGCCGATCGTGTCGCCGCTCATGTGCGGGGAGACGATCAGCCCGGGCAGGCCCCACAGCGGGCTGTCCTCGGGGAGGGGTTCGGCCGTGAACACGTCGAGGGCCGCGCCCGCGATCCAGCGCCGGGTCAGCGCCCGGGCCAGGGCGTCCTCGTCGACGAGCGGCCCGCGCCCGACGTTCACGAAGAACGCCGAGGGCTGCATCACGCCGAAGCGGTGGCTGTCGAACATGTGGTGCGTCTGCTCGGTGAGCGGCGCGGCGGCGATCACCCAGTCCGCGCGGGAGATCAGCCGGTCCAGGTCGGCCGGGCCGTGGATGCCGGTCCGCGGGACCCGCCCGACCAGCGCCGTCGTCACCCCCAGCGCCTTCAGCGTCCGTACGATCGCCCGGCCGATCGGGCCCGAGCCGACCACGCACGCGCGCGTGCCCGCCACCCGCCTGCTCTCCCGGTGCCGCCAGAGCCGCTCGCGCTGGTACTCCAGCGTGCGCGGCAGATCCTTGGCGACCGTCAGCACCAGCGCCGCCACGTACTCGGCGATCGCCTGGTCGAAGATCCCGCGCGCGTTGGTCACCACCGTGTCGGACGCGGCCAGCTCCGGGCACATCAGATGGTCCACGCCCGCGCTCGCCGTGTGCACCCAGCGGGGCCGCGGCCCGTCCCCCGGCCAGGCCTCGCGCACCGCGTGCGAGGCGAAGTCCCAGACCAGCAGCACGTCCGCCCGCGGCAGTCGCTCGGCCAGACGGTCCGCGTCGGTGTGCACGATGCGCGCGCGTCCGGTGAGGCGGCCGAGCCGGGGCGGCGGGTCGGCGTCCAGGACGAGGAGGGTGGGAAGCGTCGTCATACGGGGCGGCTCCGGGCGTCTGACATGCACGGATTATGCGCGGATTGACCACGCTCGCACCCGAACCTACCTTCGTCAACACGGGCGTACTCGCGATCCGTTGCCCGCTCGTCCGCTTAGCGTGAGGCCGGTGCCTGCCATGGACGTTTCCTTTCTCGGCGGACCCTGTCCGCAGCGCGGTGTGGGGGTCGTGGCCCCTTTTGATTTCGCTCTCGACCGGGAGCTGTGGCGCTGGGTGCCCGACGAGGTGTCGCTGCACCTGACCCGCACCCCGTACGTGCCGGTCGAGGTGAGCCTGGACCTGGCCCGGCTGGTCAGCGAGCACGAGACCCTCGGCGATGCCGTGCGCGCCCTGACCGCTGTCGCCCCCGAGGTCGTCGCCTACGCCTGCACCTCCGGCAGCTTCGTCGGCGGGATCGCCGGGGAGCGGGCGATGTGCGCGGCGATGAGCCTGGCCGGCGCCCCGCCCTCGGTGACGACCTCCGGGGCGCTGCTGGAGGCGCTCGCCGAGCTGGGCGTGCGCCGGCTCGCGCTGGTCACGCCGTACACGGTGTCCGTCACCCGGGCGCTGGAGGAGTACATAGCCGAGGGCGGCGTGCAGGTCACCGGGTGCGCCTTCATGGGGCTGACCCGGGAGATCTGGCGGGTGCCGTACCGGGACGTCGTCGGCATGGCGCGGCAGGCGGTCCGTCCCGGCGCCGCCGACGCGCTGTTCATCTCCTGCACCAATCTGCCGACGTACGACGTGATCCCCCAGCTGGAGGCGGAGCTGCGCATTCCGGTGCTGTCGGCCAACCAGGTCACGATGTGGGCGGCGCTGCGCAAGCTGGGTACCCGAGCCGTGGGGCCCTATCAGGCGCTGCTGGACGAGTCGGCACGCGCCTGGCCGCCCCCCGTACCCCCGGTACTGCCGGAAGAGACGCAGGAAGGCTGGACATGACCGCACTCGGATTCCTCTACCCGGGCCGCTCCGGCGAGGACGACTACCCACGCATCGAGCAGCTCCTCGGCAGCAACATCCGGCTGGACCTGGTCCACACCGACATCGGCGAGGACGCGCACCGGGAGGACGCGCTGCGCGAGATGGGTTCGGCCGAACGGCTCGCGGCGGGGGTGGAGGAGCTGCGGCGCACGGGCGCGGAGACGGTCGTGTGGGCGTGCACCAGCGGCAGCTTCGTCCGCGGCTGGGAGGGCGCCCGGGACCAGGTGCGCTCCCTGGCCCTGGTGGCCGGGATGCCCGCCTCCTCGACGTCCTTCGCCTTCGTGCACGCGGCGAAGGAGCTGGGGGTGCGGCAGGTCGCGGTCGGGGCGACCTACCCGGACGACGTGGCCGGCCTGTTCGCGGACTTCCTGCGGGCCGGCGGCCTGGAGGTGACCGGGGTGCGGCCGTCGGGGATCATCACGGCCGCGGAGGTCGGCACGTGGGGCGAGGAGGAGGTGCTGGCGCTGGCGCGCGCGGCGGACGCCTTCGGCGGTGAGGCCGTACTGCTGCCGGACACCGCGCTGCACACGGCCGCGCATCTTCCGCTGCTGGAGAAGGAGCTGGGCAAGCCGGTGCTCACGGCCAACCAGGTGACCGTCTGGGAGGGGCTGAGGCTCGCCGACCGGCGGGTGAACGCGCCCAGGCTGGGGGCGCTGTTCACCCGGGAGCCGATCATCCAGGTCTGAGGCAGGAATAACCGGAGACCGCCTCCTGTTAGAGCCGGGCAGGACAGCCACGCCACACAACAGGAGGCCACACCGTGCCGGCAGACGAGGCAGACGAGATCCGGGGCACGACGCACGGCACCGCCCCCGTGCCCCTGTCCGTACTGGACCTGGTGACCGTCGGCGCGGGCAGTACCGCCACGGACGCGCTGCGCACCAGCGTGGCGCTGTCCCGGTTCGCGGAGGCCCGCGGGTTCCACCGGTACTGGGTCGCCGAGCACCACTCCATGCCGGGTGTGGCCTCCTCCTCACCGGCCGTGATCCTCGCCCACCTCGCCGCCCACACCGACCGCATCCGGCTCGGCTCGGGCGGTGTGATGCTGCCCAACCACGCCCCGCTGGTGATCGCCGAGCAGTTCGGCACGCTGGAGGCGATGGCACCGGGACGCATCGACCTCGGCCTCGGCCGGGCCCCCGGCACGGACGGCGCCACGGCCGCGGCCCTGCGCCGCAGCGACACCCTGAACGAGGGCGCCGACGACTTCCCGCAGCAGCTCGCCGAGCTGACCCGCTTCCTGGACGACGACTTCCCCGACGGCCATCCGTACGGCCGTATCCACGCGATCCCCGGGCCGGTGCAGGCCACCACCCCCGGCGGCGTCCAGTCCCCGCACCGCCCGCCGGTCTGGCTGCTCGGCTCCTCCGGCTTCAGCGCGCGCCTCGCCGGTCTGCTGGGCCTGCCCTTCGCCTTCGCGCACCACTTCTCCGCGCAGAACACCATCCCGGCCCTCGACCTGTACCGGGAGACCTTCCGCCCCTCCGCGGTCCTCGACGAGCCGTACGCCCTCATCGGCGTCTCGGCCCTCGCCACGGACGACGCCCAAGAGGCCCGCCGGCAGTGCCGGGCGCTGGCCCTGAACATGCTCCGCCTGCGCACCGGCCGCCCCGGTCTCTTCCCCGACCCGGCCGAGGCCGAGAAGCACGAGTTCAGCCCCATGGAGGAGGAGTTCATCACCTCCTGGACGGCCAACATCGTGCACGGCACCGCCGACGAGGTCCGCTCCGGCCTGGACGACCTGCACAAGCGCACCGGGGCCGACGAACTGATGCTGGTCTCCCACGCCCACCGCGGCGAACTGCGCCTGCGTTCCTACGAGTTGATCGCCGACGCCTACGGCTTGCCGACCGCGTAGGTCTGCTCGCCGAGCAGCTCGGAGATGCGATCCGGCGGCACCGGGCGGGAGTACAGCCAGCCCTGGCCGGTGTCGCAGCCGATCCGGCGCAGCCGGGCGGCCTGGGCGGAGGTCTCCACGCACTCGGCGGTGACCGTGATCCCGAGCCGGTGGGCGAGCTGGATCATCGCCTCCACGACGACCTCGTCGGCGGGGTTGGGGGCGATCGCCTTCTGGTCGCCCTCGTACTGGAAGCCGCGCACGAAGGAGCCGTCCAGCTTCAGCGTCGAGACCGGCAGTCGGCTGAGGTAGGCGAGGTTGGAGTAGCCGGTGCCGAAGTCGTCGATGGCGATGCGCACGCCCATGTCGCTGAGGGCCTGCAGGGCCTGCAGCGGGCGGCCCGCCGAGCCCATCACCGCCGACTCGGTCAGCTCCAGCTGGAGCAGGTGCGGGGCGAGCCCGGTCTCGGCGAGCACCGCGGCCACGTCAGCCACCAGGTCGGAGTCCCACACCTGCCGTACGGCCACGTTGACGCTGACGAAGATGGGCGGCTCGCCGGGACGGTCCAGCTGCCAGCGGCGGGCCTGCCGGCAGGCGGTGTTCAGCGCCCAGCGGCCGAGCTGCACGATCGAGCCGTCCTCCTCGGCCAGTCCGATGAACCGATTCGGCGTCAGTGTGCCGAACTGAGGATGATTCCAGCGGATCAACGCCTCGACCCCGGACAGGCGGCCGTCCTCCATGCCGACCAACGGCTGGTACTCGAGGGCGAACTCGCCGCGTTCGATGGCGGGACGCAGGGTGGAGGACAGGGCCTGACGGGTCATCCGGTGCGCGTTGCGCTCGGGGTCGAACAGGGTCCAGCGGGCCTTGCCGTCGGCCTTCGCCCAGTACAGGGTCGTGTCGGCGGCCTGCATCAGTCCGGTGGCCGTCGTACCGGCCGCGTGGCGTTCCACGACCCCGATCGACGCGGTCAGCGACAGCCGCTGGCCGGCCAGGTCGAAGGGGTCCTCGAGGGCCTTGAGCGCCGACTCGGCGAGGTCGGCGAGCTGTTCGGTGCCGGTGGAGTCCTCCACGAGCAGCGCGAACTCGTCGCCGCCGAGCCGGGCCACCAGGGGAGTGGCGGCGCGCGCGTAGCCCGCCTCGTCGGCGATCCGGGTCAAGCGCTCGGCGACCGCCGCGAGCAGCCGGTCGCCGACCCGGTGGCCGAGGGTGTCGTTGACGGCCTTGAACCCGTCGAGGTCCAGGTAGCACAGGCCGACCCGGCCGGTGCCGCTCTGCTCGTACGACTCCGCCTCCAGCGCGGCCGTGAGCCGCTCGAAGAACAGGGTCCGGTTGGGCAGCCGGGTCACCGGGTCGTGCATCTGCAAGTGCCGCAGCCGCGCCTGGAGTTCGCGGCGGGCACTGATGTCGGCGACCGACAGCAGCACCCCGGGCTCCTCGCCGGTGAGCGGGGCGACGGTGACCTGCCCCCACACCGAGTGCCCCTCGGGGTGCTTCAGCCGGCGGGTGCAGCGCAGCCGGGCCTGCCGGCCGCGCAGGACCTCGCGGTAGGCGTGCCAGCTGCGGGCGTCCGAGGCCAGGGCCACCAGATCGGCGGCGACCCGGCCGGGGAGGGTGTCCGCGGCGATGCCGAGCAGCTCCCCGAAGGCCGCGTTGGCGCTGACGACGAGTCCCGCGCGGTTCACGACGGCCATGGCGAGCGGGGCGGCCGCGAAGACACGATGGTAGGTGGTGTGGTCACTGTCTGTGACGGCTGACCGGTCGAGGTCTGCCGCGGGCGTCGGCCCTTCGGACGTTCCGCTCACCGCTCGCTCCCGCAGTGCACTCGATCTGTGTCCGTGCCTGTCCGTGCCGGAAAGTGTGCCGATCATAGAGGCTGGCCCCGGGCCCTTCCAGCCACTCTCCAGTGTCCCGGATCCGGCAAGGGTTCTGACAGATCGTTTCTGCCCGCACCTGGACGCGTTCTCCGGGCCTCCGACCAGTTGTGACGTTCCGTGAGTGATTCGGGGTGTCGAGCGCCGTCGCGCGCCGGTGCGCGGAAGGGCGCGCTCACCCTTCTGGTGCTGGATAACAGGGCATAAACCAACAGAGCACCTCAATCTGGAACGCGGGTCCCGTGAACCGCTTCCGGAGGTCAAGTCCGTGCCCAAGCTGCGCAGCACCGCCGCCGTGTGCACCACGCTGTCGGCGCTCGCCGCCACCTCGATCCTGTCCGGACCCTCGGTCGCCGAGCCCTTCGCGCCCTGTGCCCTGCACCGCACCGACGCCCACCACTCGGAGGGCGTCGACACCTGGAACCCGGACTACGACCGCCCGAGGGGCACCTTCGACGCCGTGCTGGTCTTCCTCTCCTTCCCGAACGCCACCCCGCGCACCACCCCCGCCCAGCTGACCGCCGATCACTTCCCGGCCACCAGCCGCTACTTCGACCAGGCCTCCTACGGCCGCTTCACCCTGCGCCCGCACGCGATGAACCGCTGGGTGCGCATGCCGAAGCCCGCAACCGCGTACGCCATGAGGCGCGACTGGAGCGCCGAGGACCGCAGCGCCTATCTGCGGGACGCGTTCGCGGCGGCCGACCCGGAGGTGGACTTCTCCCGCTACCAGGTCGTGTACTTCGTCGCCGACCCGGACGCGCCCGGCGTCGACTCGGACGCCACGAAGGTCGTCAACCTCGACACGCCGATGCACGTCGACGGCACGGACGTGCGGCGCGTCGTCACGGTCTTCGAGAAGCACCCGCCGGACCGGCTGGTCCTCGCCCATGAGACCGGCCACGTCTTCGACCTGCCCGACCTCTACCACCGCCCGGACGAGGGCAAGGGCGACTGGGACACCTACGTCGGCGACTGGGACCTGATGGGCAGCCAGTTCGGCCTCTCGCCCGACCTGTTCGCCTGGCACAAGTGGAAGCTGGGCTGGCTGGATCCGCGCCAGGTGGTGTGCGTACGCGGCACGGGCCCGACGCGGCTGACCCTGGAGCCGCTGGAGGCCGGGCCGGGCGTCCCGGTGCAGGGCGCGGCCGGCCCGGCCTTCGGCCTCGGCCACGGGGTGAAGGCGGCGATCGTGCGCACCGGTCCCGACAGCGCCCTGGCCTTCGAGGTGCGCGCTGCGGCCGGCAATGACATCACCACCTGCCGGCGGGGCGTGCTGGTGTACCGGATCAAGAGCGCCGCGGAGTCCGGCGGCGGTCCGGTGGAGGTCGTGGACGCCCACCCGCGGACCCAGGCCTGCTGGGAGAACTCGGTCTACCCGCCCCTCGCCGACGCCCCGGTCGCCCTGGGCGAGAGCTTCACCGTGCCCGGGGAGGGCGTGAAGGTGGAGGCGGAGGACCGGACGGCGTCGGGGGCGTGGACGGTGAAGATCACCCCGGGGGTGCGGGGCTGACGGCTCGGCCGACGGCCACTGGACCGCCCCGACGCGGGTGCGGGTGGCGGAGCCTGTGCTGCGCACGGCGGAGCCGCGCAGAAACGACATTGGCGGGTCACGATCGCGTATTTGCGACCATGACCCGCCAACCTCAACGTGCGCCGCCAGGGACTCGAACCCCGGACCCGCTGATTAAGAGTCAGCTGCTCTAACCAACTGAGCTAGCGGCGCCTGCTGACGTCGTAGACCTTAGCATCATGGTCGGCGGGAGGAAAAATCGATATCCGTACGGCAGCCCGGGCCGCTCGTACGGCCGCCCACAGGACCACCTCGGGGCCCGGCAGCCACGGATGACGCTGGTCCGGCGCCACCAGCCAGCGGGAGTCGCCCGTGGCGGAGCCGTCGTCGGCCGGGGCCGGGACGGTGACCGCGTCGCCGGTGCCGTGACACAGCAGCGGTGGCACCTCGGCCGTACGGTGTGAGCCCCACTCCTCCCAGGCCAGCAGCGAGGGCAGCCGCTGGGCGGTGCCCGGCGCGGCGAACAGCAGCATGCGGCCCCGGAACACCGCGACGGGGCCCGAGCCCGGCCCCTCGTCCCATAACCGGTCCAGCATCCTGCGGCCGAAGACCGCGGGTGCGCTCACCACGTCGAAGGCGGTGCCGCAGGGCAGGGCGAGCGGAGCGTGCGGGCGCTCCTCCCAGCGGGCCAGCGTGCTGCGCGGGTACAGGCCGGCCGAGGCGAGCCAGGCGACGCCCTCGGAGGTGACTCGGGTGACGTTCGGAGCGCTGGTCATGACACCCAGGTGTACCGGGAGTGAGCAGATCGTTCTGCTGAGTTGCCGAAACCCGGGACAACGGAGGTGGGGGAGGAGTATCTTGCCCGCCTGGCATATGCCAGGCGGGTCTACTTATACGGCCGCATCACACGGGGTCGGCGGTCGTCCGCCCTTCGCTGTCGCCCCGCATCAGATCCCGTCCGAACTCGACCATCTTCTTCGCGTAGTCCTCGGTCCACTCCGCGCGCTCGGCGATGTCGGCCGGCGTCAGCCGGTCGAAGCGGCGCGGGTCGGAGAGCTGGGCCGCGGCGATGGCCTGGAACTCCATGGCACGGTCGGCGGCCGCGCGGAACGCCTGGGTCAGCTCCGTCGCCCGGGTCAGCAGCACCCGCGGATCCTCGATCGACTCCAGGTCGAAGAAGTGCTCGGGATCGGCGGCCGCCTCCACGGGCTCGAAGATCAGGGGCGCGGGGCGTAGCCGCGGTTCGTTGCGGCGCGGCGTGGGCTCCGCCATGTCTTGTCTCCTCCTCGTAGGGTTCGCTGGGCACCGCCTGCAGGTGGGCCACCGTCCATTGTCCCGCGCCCCCGCAAGGGGCCCCGGGAACCGCCGTCCCCGACGCCTTACGGCCGCCAGACCACCCGGTGTTCGGCGAGGTGGGCCAGGAGCGCGTGGTTCGCCTCCCAGCCGTCCGGAAACTTCACCAGCGTGCCCAGCTGGACCGGTTCCGTGGACGGGTAGTCGTCCAGGAGGTCGCCCACGCCCGCACGGCAGACCACGATGCACGCGTGGCGGTGCCGGGAGGCGAGGACGCACAGGCGGCCGGTCTCCAGGTGGAACGCGGTGGCGTCGGGGCGGCCGGAGAGCGGGTGCAGGACGACCGTGACGTCGTACTCCCGGCCCTGGAGTCGGTTGGCCGTGTCGACCGTCACGTCCCTCACGCCCAGCTCGGCGAGCGCCGCGCGGACCGCCGCCGCCTGGTCGCGGTGAGCCGTGCCGACGGCGATGCGGTCGGGGGTGAGGGGGGACGGGTCGGGAGAGCGCTCGCAGGTCGCGGCGCCGCCGCGGTCGAGCAGGCGGCGTACGACCGTCGCCACCGCGCGGACCGCCTCCGGGTCGGTGCGCGGCGTGTGCCGGGCGGGCAGCTCCAGCAGGCCCCAGCCGGAGCGCGCGGCCTCGTCGATCACCCGGTCGGGGCCGGAGCCGTCCGAGGAGACGGCGAAGGCGAGGCGCCGGTCGCCGTGGTCCGTGCCGCTGCGGAACGGGGTGTACGGGTAGAACGCGTCCGAGACCAGCGGCGCAGCCGTGGCGGGCAGCCGCCAGGAGACCGGGAGGCGGTGCTGGGGGAGGGCCGGGTTGTGCGCCAGGAGCGTGGTGACGGCGGACGCCGACGGGTCGTACGAGAGACCCGCCCACTGCTCGCTGCCGACGATCGCGAACGGGTCCAGCTGCCCCGGGTCGCCCACGAACAGCGCCCGCTCGAACAGGCCGGCCACGGCCAGCAGCGAGTCCGAGCGCATCTGGTACGCCTCGTCCACGATCGCGTGCCGCCAGGGCTCGTCCACCTTCACATGCGCCCATTTCGCGGCCGTGGAGAGAACGACGGGCAGGCCCTTCAGATCAGCCGCCTTCGCGGACGTGCGAACCTGCGGCAGGTCGTCCAGCGCCGGGTCGTACGCGTCCGCGTCGCTGCTGTGCAACCGGCCGACCGGCAGCTCGGGGTTCTTCTCGGCGAGCCGCAGGACCAGGTCGTCCACCTGGGCGTTCGTCTGCGCCACCACCATCAACGGGCGCCCGGCGCCGGCCAGTTCGAGGGCCGCGCGGACCACGAGCGTCGACTTTCCGGCGCCCGGCGGGGAGTCCACGACCACGCCGCGCTCGGTGCCGTGCAGGGTGTCGCGGAGGATCGCGTCGGTGGCGCGGGCAGCAGCGGCCCCGGGGTCGAAGCCGGCCGTCGTCACGGGACCGACGGGACTGACGGGACTGACGGGACTCACAGGACGTCCTCCTCGGTCATGGAGTCGGGCGCCTCCGGCGCGGGTTCTCCCGGCGGGCCGCCGTGCGTCCACGGGGTCTCCTCCGGGTCGGGCAGCTTCGCGCCGCCGCGCTGCTCGTGCTCGAACAGCGTGAAACAGATCCGGTCGCCCTTCTCCGGCACCGAACCCGGCTCGGGCTCCTTGCCGCGGCCCATCTTGTCCAGGACGCGCAGCACCAGCACCCCGTCGGCCTCCTGCCCGGCGACCTCCGCCGACTGCGGCTTGCCGCCCAGCGAGCGGTACACCTTCGCGCGCTCGGCCAGATGCGGCCGGTCGTCCGTGCGGACCGTCACCAGCGGGCGCGGGCTGGGCCGCCTGCCCTCGCTGTACGCCATGACGACATCGATCACCTCGCCCGCGAACGCCTCCCCGGCCAGCCGCCGCCCCGCCATCACCAGCGGGTCGTCCAGCGCCTCCTGCGCCTCCAGCCGGGCCTGCTCGCGCTCACGCGTGGCCAGCTTGTTCGCCGCCGTCACCGCGTCGTCCCGGCGTGGCTGCGGGGGCTCTCCGGCCAGCACCCGGTCCCGGTGGCCGGTGAACGACCAGCGGTCCCGTGTCCAGCGCTCCTCGACATGCGCACCCTGCGGCAGCTCCCGCAGCAGATCCAGGCCCCGCCACACCGCGTCCCAGGTGGGCCGGGCGCGGCTGTCCACCAAGTCGCGGATCTCCCGCTCGGCCGCGGTGAGCGCGGCCAGCCGGCCGTCGGCGGCCACGGCGTCCTCGGCGGTGGCGAGCGCGGCACGCGCGCGGTCGTAGCGCTCGATCGCGGGGGCCAGCAGCTTGTTGTCGAACGCCGGGTCGGTGGCCGGACCGGCCGGCGGGCACAGCAGCTGGCCGGCGGCGTCCCGGCCCAGCTCGGCCCGGCGCGCGGCCTCGGCACCGAAGATGCCCTCCGGAGGGTCGATCCAGGCGAGCAGCGCACCCAGGTGCTGGTCCTCCAGGCCGGACTGGCCGGTCGCCCAGTGCCGGGACAGCACATCGGTGAGGGCCAGCAGGAGCGAGGAGCCGGGGACCCGGGCCCGCTCGCCGTAGTGGGTCAGCCAGCGGCCCAGCAGCGGGACGCGCGGCGGCGCCGGGTGGGGCGTCTCGGGGTCCTGCTCGGCCGTACGGCGAAACCGCATGGAACGGCCCAGCAGCCGTACGAAGTCCAGGCCCGCGCGGCTCGGCACGATCAGCTGGGGCGCGTCGGCGCACAGCTCCACCTCGACCTTGACCCGCTTGCCGGTCTCCGGGTCGGTCTCGGAGCGCTCGGCCGCCTCCACGGACTGCGCGTGCGCGTCGACGTACGGCAGGACGACGTCCGCCAGCTCGGCGAGGAACCCGAACCGCAGGTCACGGTCCCGCGGCTGCGGCACGACCAGCAGGCGGGGCGCGTCCCGGTCGGTGCCGACCAGCGCGCCGAGCGGGGCACCGGCCTCACCGGCGGTGGTGAGCGGCACGAACACCAGCGGGCGCTCGGACAGGTGCCGGTGCCGGACGGTCGCGACGGGCTGGGCCCGGCCACTGCCGACGGCCTCGAGCCGGGCGAGGGTGGTGATCAGCGACACGCGGCCACCTCCGCCTTCGCCGGCCCCTGCGCAGCGGCCCTGGCACCCGCCGGCGCTTCGGCACGCGCAGCGGCCCGGGCACCCGCCAGGGCCTCCGCACGCAGGGCCGCCGCCCGGCGCAGGGCCGCGACCGCCGGGTCGTCCGGGTCGCCGCTCTCGCCCCGGGCCGCGGCGAGGACGTCCTCGACCGTGGCCAGTCCGCCCAGCTCGGCGCGCAGGGGCCGGCCGAGGCGGGTGACGGCGCCCGCCTCACGCGCGCGTTCCCGGCAGTGGAAGGCCAGTTCGCACGCGGACAGGCACTCCGGCGCGTACGTCGCCGGGACCGCGGCCACGGCCGCCGTCAGCTCCTCGGC
Organism: Streptomyces sp. FXJ1.172; assembly: GCF_001636945.3. Taxonomy (NCBI): domain Bacteria; kingdom Bacillati; phylum Actinomycetota; class Actinomycetes; order Kitasatosporales; family Streptomycetaceae; genus Streptomyces; species Streptomyces sp. FXJ1.172. The sequence goes on from NZ_CP119133.2 coordinate 5,870,497, forward strand.
ACTGCGGTCGGGCGCGAAGCACGTGTCCTCGGGCAGGGCCCCGGCGATCTCCTCGATCCGGGTGAGCCGGGCCAGCTGGCGTGCGGTGACCGCGCGCTGCTTGCGCACGTCCACGGCGGAGCCCGTCGCCAGGTTGGAGAAGTCCTTCGGGCACACCAGCAGCACCCGGTGCCGCACGCGCGGGGCGGGATCGAGGCGGGCGGCGACCTCCTCCAGGGCCAGCACGTACACCGCCGCCTGGCGGGCCGCCGCGCCGACCTTCGCCGGGTCCGCCGCGCCGTCCAGCATCGGGAAGGACTTGATCTCCACCACCGACCAGCTGCCGTCGGGGTGCACCACCACCGCGTCCGGCTCCAGGAAGGCGAGCGAGCCCGCCACGTCCAGCGCCAGCATCGGATGGTCGAGCAGCGTCCAGCCGCCCGCGCTCATGGCCTCACGCAACGCCAGCGCCGTACGCGCCGTACGCCCCTCGGGGCCGTGCGCGCTCAGGTCGGGCACGGCGGCACCCTCCGGCGGCTCGGCGGCCGGGTCGAGCCGGGCGTGCGCGAGGCGCAGCAGCTCCGCGCCGCCGTCCGCCTTCACGCGCGCCTCGAACGCGTTGCCCCGGGTCAGGGCGAACTGCGACTGCCCGAAACCGGACGGCGTGCCCAGCGCGCTCGCCAGCCGCGCCTTGTCCACTCCGGCGCCGTCCAGGATCGCCCGTCTGCGGCACCCGGGGTTGGCGGCGAGCGCCGCGAGGGCGCGCGCGTCCAGGGCCTTGGCGGGTACGTCGGGACCGCGCAGCTCAGCGAGCCGGTGCCGGAGCCCCTTCTCCCTCGTCGCTGGGGGAGGCGTCCGGTTCGGCCCCGGCGTCGAGCCGCGACTCGCGCTGCCGTGGAATTCGCTCACCCGCGGAAGTCTGGCATCCGCCACTGACAATCGGGGAACCCGTGCCGCCCGTGGCCGGTGTGCGGCGCGGGAACAGGCGGGCCCGCAGCCAGTCCAGGCCCCGCATCACGCGCGGCGCCAGCAGGTGGCCGACGCCCATGACGGCGACGCCCGCGACCGCGTCCAGGAAGTAGTGGTTGGCGGTGCCCATGACCACCAGCGCGGTGCCCAGCGGGTAGAGAACGCCCAGAACCTTCGCCACGCGCGTGCCGCCGTGACGCCACAGCATCACTCCGCACCACAGCGCCCAGCCGACGTGCAGGCTCGGCATCGCCGCGTACTGGTTGGTCATTCCGCCCAGCCCGCGCGGCGCGCTGGCCTCGCCGCCCCACCAGCCGTAGGAGCTGTAGTGGGCCATGGTGTCCACGAAACCGTGCCCGGCGGAGAGCAGCCGGGGCGGGCAGGTCGGCAGCAGGGTGAAGCCGATCAGACCTATGAAGGTGGACGTCATCAGCCAGGTGCGGGCCCGCCGGTAGTGCTCGCAGCGGGCCTTGAACAGCCAGATCAGGATGGCGGGCGTGATCAGGTAGTGCAGCGAGGCGTACCAGAAGTCCGCCGGTATGCCGAGCCAGGGCTCGCGCGTGAACAGCCGGTTGAGCGGGTGCTCCGCGTTGAGGTGCAGGGCCTTCTCGAAGCGCAGGATCGCCAGTCCGTGGTCGACGGCCGAGGCGGTGTCACCTCGCGCGAGCAGGCGGCCGGCCGAGTAGCAGCCGTAGACCAGCAGGATCAGCGGCAGCTCGGTCCACCAGCGCAGCCGGGTACGCGGGGCCCCCTCGGTGCCCGGTGTCTCGGTCTGCGGCATCCGATCGCCCTCCCCCTCCGTCTGCTGTGCGGCCCGCCCCGCAGGGCGACCGTGCCACCTTACGGCGTCCGTACATCGCCCCTGCGGGCGCTCCCTCTTCGCTCGAGGGGTGCCCGAGCGTTCGCCTAGGCGATGCGGCCCCGCGGGCACTCAGCCCTCGAAGACGCCGAGATCGCCCACGGGGTTGCCCCGGATGCGGGTGAGCGATGATGGAGGGGTTCCCTTCGCACCCGGAAAGGTCTCCCATGGCACCGCGCATCCTGCTGGCCCGGCACGGACAGACGGAATGGTCACTGTCCGGCAAGCACACCGGCAGGACCGACGTGCCGCTGCTGGAGGAGGGCCGGCGCGGAGCCAAGCTGCTCGGCGAGCGCCTGCACCGTGCCCCGCTGGACGGGCTGCCGGACGTGGAGGTGCGCACCAGCCCGCTGGTACGCGCGCGTGAAACCTGCGAACTGGCCGGCTTCGGTGACAGGGCCACCCCCTGGGACACGCTCATGGAGTGGGACTACGGCGCCTACGAGGGCCTGAAGCCGGCCGAGATACAGGCCGCGCGGCCGGGGTGGCTGATCTGGCGGGACGGGGTGCCCGAGGGCGAGACCGTCGCGGAGGTCACCGCCCGCGCGGACGCCGTCGTCGACTGGGCCCGCTCGGCCGACCGCGACGTCCTGGTCTTCGCCCACGGCCACATCCTGCGTTCCATAGGCGCCCGTTGGCTGGGCCTGCCCCTGGACTTCGCCGCCCGCATCCGCCTCAACCCGACGTCGTTGTCCGTTCTGGGCTGGGCCTACGGGGAGCCGGCGATCGAGAGCTGGAACGACACGGGGCACCTGGCCGGCTGACCGGGGCCGGCGCCGGACGGGCGCACTGCGGGGGGTGCGCCTCAGACCCTCCGCGCCCTCGGCACGGAGGCATGCCGGTCAAGGAACTCGGAGACTCCCGACGCCCGCCGGTGCGGCAGCAGGACCCGCGCCGTACCGGCCAGCATGCTCTGGATCCGCGAGGACTGGACCTGGTCCAGAAGGGACAGCACGCGCACACCGGCGGCCGCCGCCTCGTCGGGACGGCCTTCCCGGGCGAGGTCGTCGGCCAGTTCGGCGGTGTACAGCGCGATGTTCCGGGTGAAATGAGGATCCTGCAGGTGCGCCGCCCGGCGTGCGTGCCGGGACGCCCGCCGCCAGTCGCCCAGCGTGGACCAGCACTGCGCCTCCAGCCCCTCCAGCTCGGCCTCGCCGTAGAAGCTCATCCATTCGGGGTCGGCCTCGCAGTGCCCGCGCGCGAAGAGGGCGTGGGCCCGGGCCAGTGCCTGCTCGCAGCCGGCGCGGTCGGCGAGCCCTGCCCAGCCGCCCGCCTCGCGCAGCGCCAGCAGGGACATCAGACGGGCTGAGCCGAGGGGGTGCGCGGCGCGTTGGGCGGCCTGTGCCGCACGGACCGCCTCCCGGGGGCGGCCGGCGTCCCGCGCCAGGAACGCGGTGTTGCAGAAGGCGTGCGCCTCCAGTGCGGGGTCCCCCGTCATACGGGCCGTGGCCAGCGCCTCCGCGTAGTGCGAGCGGGCATCCTCGAAGCGGCCGGAGTCATGGGCCAGCCAGCCTACGGAGATGGCCAGTTCACCGGCGCCGGAGTGCAGCCGGTCGGCGGTGGTCTGCCGGGTCGCGCCGGCGTCCAGCAGCGCGTAGGCGGCGCGCAGCGGAGCCGCGGCGCGCCGGTAGAGGCCGTCCGCGCCGTGCCGGTCGTCGAGCAGCCGGATGCGGCGGACGGCCTCCTCGAGCGCGGTCGCCTCGGGCGTGCCGGGCCGTCCCAGGGGCCTGATCGCGGCCGCGGTGTCCGTGGTGAGCGCCAGTGGGCCCAGGGTGACGGCGGCGACGGTGGCGCCTCCGCCGGTCATGAATGCGCGACGCAGCACGTCGCTCTCCTCGTGGTTCAGGTGGTCGTTCTCGTACGGCTCGTACAAGTCGTGCGGGCCGTACGGATGGTGCGGGTCGTACGTGTGCTCCGTGTCTTCCTGCGGGTCATACGGATCGCAGGCCGCCCGTGACTCACCGGCCGTGTCCGTGGCCGGGCGTGCCGCCCGGCCACGGACGGCCGAGCGCGGCGCGAAGCCCAGGTCGGTGAGCGTGCGTCCGGGGAACATGTGCAGGAACACCCGCTCGTAGGCGTAGTTCGGGCAGCGGATCTCGCCTGCCTCGACCCTGCCGACGTAGCGCGCGTCACAGCTCACCCGCTCACCGATCTCGCGCGCGGCGCGCCGTACGAGCGCCGCGAACTCGGCCGGTGACCGCCTGCCGCGCAACTGCCGGAAGGCGAGGTTGGGCCGGGGTGGCCGTTCGGGCTGTGACGAGGTCACGGTTGACGACGCCATGGCCGGGTCCTCTCGTGCGAACCGTCGAACCGGGCATGAACGTACCTGCTGTGACGGACCCGCCACGCGGTGTTTGGCTACAAACCGGATATCTCATCCACGATCTGCCATGAAGTGCCATCCTTTGCGGCTCACTTGTGCCGTAGCCGTTGACGGGCCCGCGCGTTGAAGCGGTTGGACCGCAACAGTGCTGTGTGGTGGAGGCCGGCATGGAGACCAGCCAGAGCAACGAACCTTGTACGTCGCCGCTGCCGTCACCGTCTTCGTCGGCCGACGAAGACGGTGAAGACGCAGCGGCATGTGATCTTGTGACGGTGCCCGCCCGGCAGGGACTGGAGGCGGTCGACATCCTGCGGCGCGGCTCCGTCGAGTCGGTCGGGCCCGTCCTGCACGACGACGGCTGCGACACCCTCGGCTTCCTGGTCCCGGCCGGCACCGCGGCCTGCTGGGACGTACCGGGCAGCACCTGCACCGAGACCGACGGACGCGGCATGAGGCTGGCCCCCGAGCCGCCGGTACAGGGCTCGGACTGGCTGCTGCCGCCCGGCGAGGCCGACCTCGCCACCGACCCGGTGGTGCTGCGCAAGGCGCTCGGGGAGGCGGCCCGGCTGATCAAGGCGGCCGACAGCTGCCGGTGAGGCACCCGGCGCAGGCACCTGCGACAATGGTCCGATGGGCAGGGCGTCCGCGAGAACACGGCACACACGGCGCAGGCCGGCGGCCGCCGAGGCCGTCGTGGAGGCGGTCGACGGCGGGCTCGCCCAGCTCGTCCCCGATCCCGGCCGGGACCGGGCCTGGACGCTGCTGGTCGACGGCGCCCCCCAGTCGCACGTCGACCTGGACGACCCGGCGTATCTCTCCTTCGAGTACCAGCGCCGCCTCGGCCATGTCATCGACCTCGTCGCCCCGCCCGGCAAGCCCGTGCACGCCGTGCACCTCGGCGGCGGCGCCTTCACCCTCGCCCGGTACGTGGCCGCCACCCGGCCCCGCGCCACCCAGCAGGTCGTCGAGCGGGACGCGAGCCTCGTCCAACTGGTGCGCCGGGAGCTGCCGCTGGATCCGAACGCCCGGATCAGGGTGCGTTCGGCGGACGCGCGCGCGGGGCTCGGCAAAGTGCCGGACGGCTGGGCGGATCTGGTCATCGCCGATGTCTTCAGCGGCGCCCGCACGCCGGCCCATCTGACGTCCACCGAGTTCCTGGACGAGGTCCGCCGGGCGCTGAAGCCGTCCGGGGTCTACGCCGCCAACCTCGCCGACGGCCCGCCGCTCGCGCATCTGCGGGGCCAGATAGCCACCGCCGCCGCCCGGTTCGCCGAACTCGCGCTGATCGCCGACGCGGCCGTCCTGCGCGGCAAGCGCTTCGGCAACGCGATCCTCGTGGCCTCCGACGCCCCGCTCCCGCTCGCCGAACTCACCCGGCGCGCCGCCTCCGACCCGCACCCCGGCCGCGTCGAACACGGCAAGCCCCTCACCGACTTCACGGGCGGCGCGGCCCCCGTGACGGACGCGGCGGCCGTGGCCTCCCCGGCGCCGCCTCCTTCGGTGTTCCGCTGAGCCCTTCGAGCCGGCCGGCGGGGACGGTCAGTAGTTCCCGACCTCCACATGCGGCGGCCCGTCGTGCCAGGTGCAGAACACCGACACCCGGTCCGTGCCCCGGCTGAACTCCACCCGGATCCACGTCGCGGTCTTCCACACCTGCATCGACCAGCCCGTCCCCGGGGTCGCCGAGACGAGTGTGGCGTCGGCGGAGCCCAGCTCGAACACCGCCCGACCGCCATCGGTGTCGTACGCCTTGACCTGGCCGGACGCGGTGGCCGTGGCGGTCGCGGAGGGGCTCGGCGGCCGCGAGCGCGTGGGGGACGGCGCAGCGGGACTCGTCGACGGCCGCTTCGACGGGGACGGCCGGGACGTCGGCGGGGCCAGGGCCTTCGTGCCCTGCGTGGTGGCACTGGCGTCCGTGATCGGCAGGGCCCGCGGCGGGTCGTACGCCGTGCCCGCCATGACCGTGTGCACACCCCACCACGACAGCGTCACCGCCGCTCCCGTCGCGAGCAGCCACGCCATCACCGGTACGAGTCCTTTGCGCATCGCGGGCCATACTGCCTCACGACCCGCACGGGTTGTCCACAACCCCGGAGTTGTCCACAGGCCCGTACCGCATCCGTCCGCATGGCGTACGGTGCGGCGCATGGCAAGTGTGCTCGTGGTCGAGGACGACCAGTTCGTACGCTCGGCGCTCATCCGGCACCTGACCGACGCCGCGCACACCGTGCGCAGTGTCGGTACGGCGCTGGAAGCGCTGCGCGAGGTCGCCCATTTCCGTTTCGACGTGGTCATCCTGGACCTCGGACTGCCGGACCTGGACGGCTCCGAGGCCCTGAAGATGCTGCGCGGCATCACCGACGTGCCGGTCATCATCGCCACCGCCCGGGACGACGAGACGGAGACGGTCCGGCTGCTGAACGCCGGGGCGGACGACTATCTGACCAAGCCGTTCTCGGTCGAGCACCTCTCCGCCCGGATCGCGGCCGTGCTGCGCCGCTCCCGCTCCGCGGGCGCCGAGCCCCCGCCCTCCCCGGTGCTCCGGGTCGGCGGCCTGACCGTCGACCCCCTGCGCCGCCAGGCCGAGCTGGACGGGGTCCGCCTCGACCTCACCCGCCGGGAGTTCGACCTGCTCGCCTTCCTGGCCGGCCGGCCCGGGGTCGTCGTCCCGCGCAAGGAACTGCTCGCCGAGGTCTGGCAGCAGTCCTACGGCGACGACCAGACCATCGATGTCCATCTGTCCTGGCTGCGAAGGAAACTGGGCGAGACGGCCGCCCGGCCGCGCTACCTGCACACCCTGCGGGGCGTGGGCGTGAAGATCGAGCCCCCTGCCGAGCACGCTGCCGACGGGGCCGGAGGGCCGGCGCTATGAGATGGGCCCTGGTCAAGGTCTGCCTGGCGGTCACCACGATGGTCGTGGTCGCCTTCGCCGTCCCGCTCGGGCTGGTCGTCAAGGAGATGGCCCGGGACAGGGCGTTCTCCAATGCCGAGCGGGAGGCCGCCGCGGTTGCGCCCGCGCTGTCCATCACCACCGACCGGGACAAGCTGGAGCGGGTGGTGGCCTCCGCCGGAGCCGACTCCGGGATGGCCGTGCATCTGCCCGCCGCCGACGGCCGTTCCGCGCTCGACCTCGGCAGACAGCGCGCCGCCGGCCGCGACATCCAGGTCGTACGAAGAATGGGCCGGGCCTCCACGACCTCCGTCCCCGGCGGCTCCACGCTGCTCCAGCCGGTCGCGCTCAGCTCCGGTGCCATCGCGGTCGTCGAGGTCTACGTCCCCGAGTCCGAGGTGACCAACGGCGTCGGCACGGCCTGGGCGGTGCTCGCGGCCGTCGGCCTCGCGCTGATCGTCGGCTCGGTCGCGGTCGCGGACCGGCTCGGGGTGCGCATGGTGGAGCCCGCGCAGCGGCTGGTGCGGGGGGCGCACGAGCTGGGCGAGGGCAAGCTGGGCGCCCGGGTGCCGGAGGACGGCCCGACCGAACTCAGGCTCGCGGCCGTGGCGTTCAACTCCATGGCCGACCAGGTCGTCCAGCTCCTGGCGAACGAGCGCGAGCTGGCGGCCGACCTCTCCCACCGGCTGCGCACCCCGCTGACCGTGCTCCGGCTCAACGCGGCCTCCCTCGGCGCGGGACCGGCCGCGGAGCAGACCCGGGAGGCCGTCGCCCAGCTGGAGCGCGAGGTCGACACCATCATCCGCACGGCCCGCGAGGCCAAGCCGCAGACGGCCGCGGCAGGGCCCGGCACCGGCTGCGACGCGGCCGAAGTGGTGCGCGAGCGTATGGAGTTCTGGTCCGCGCTCGCCGAGGACGAGGGCCGCAAGTGGCGGGTGGCCGGCGTCGAGCGGCCGGTGCGCCTGCCCGTGGCCCGCGCCGATCTGGCCGCCGCGCTCGACGCCCTGCTCGGCAACGTCTTCCGGCACACCGCCGAGGGCACCGCCTTCGCGGTCGACGTGCACAACGGCGAGGACGCGGTGATCGTGCTGGTCTCCGACGCGGGCCCCGGCATATCCGACCCGGACGCCGCGATGGCCCGGGGCCGCGGCTCGGGCAGCGCCGGCTCGACCGGCCTGGGCCTCGACATCGTGCGCCGGCTCGCCGAGTCCACCGGCGGCGACGTCCGCATCGGCTCCTCGGTGCTGGGCGGCACCGAGGTGCGGATCTGGTTCCAGCCGGCCGGACGGCGGCCGGTGGGACGGGGACGTGTGCGCAGGCGCCGCCGATCGGGCAAACCGGTCCCCACTGGTCTCGACCATTAACCGTCCCCGATCCCTTCCTTAAGCGCACCCTAAGGTCTTCAACAGCCGTCCCGATCAGGCCGTTTGTCCGATTCCGGCCCGCTAGCGTGCTGCCGCACCCCACCCCCCGTGAAAGCGAAGGCAGGCATGCGCATGAGCACGCACCGGCGCAGGATCAGTGGCAGGAACAAGGCGATCGGCGGCCTCGTCGCCGCGGCCGTCGTCGGCGGCGGCGCGGTCCTGCTCACCGGCACCGCGAACGCGGCCGGTGTGAACGCCGCGTACACCAGGACCAGCGACTGGTCGACCGGCTACACCGCCCAGTACGTCGTCACCAACAACAGCGGCTCGCAGGAGAAGACCTGGACGCTGGAGTTCGATCTCCCGGCGGGCGCCAGGCTCAGCTCGCTGTGGAACGGCGAGTCGAGCGTGAGCGGTTCGCACGTCACCGTGAAGCCGGCGAAGTGGGACACCGAGGGCCTCGCCCCGGGCAAGTCGGTGACGGTCGGCTTCGTGGTCGAGGGCAGCGGCGCCCCGACCGGCTGTCGTATCGACAACACCCAGTGTTCGGCGGACGGCGGCGCCACCCCCGAGCCGAGCGGCCGCCCGACCGGGACCCAGTCGCCGGCCCCCGCCCCGACGGCCACCAAGACCTCCACCCCCACCCAGAGCGCGACCCCGGCGCCGACCGCCTCGCAAACGACCGGCAGCGGCAGCGGCACCGGGACCGGCACGACCGCCTCCGCCGGCTTCGCCCCCTACGTCGACACCTCCCTCTACCCGGCCTTCGACCTGGTCGGCGCCGCGGACGCGACCGGGGTGAAGAACTACAACCTCGCCTTCATCACCGACGGCGGCGGCTGCACCCCCAAGTGGGGCGGCGTGACCGACGTGACCAGCGACGCCGTGGCCGCGCAAATCGGCTCGCTGCGCGCCAAGGGCGGTGACGTCCGGGTCTCCTTCGGTGGCGCCTCCGGCTCCGAACTGGCCACCACCTGCTCCTCCGCCGACGCGCTGGCGGCGGCGTACGGCAAGGTGATCGACGCCTTCAAGCTCACCAAGGTCGACTTCGACGTCGAGGGCGGCGCGCTGCCGAACACCGCGGCGAACACCCTGCGGGCGCAGGCGATAGCGAAGCTCCAGGCCCAGCACCCGGGCCTGGACGTCTCCTTCACCCTCCCCGTGATGCCCGAGGGTCTCACCCAGGACGGCGTGAACCTGCTGTCGAACGCCAAGTCCAACGGCGCGAAGATCAGCACCGTCAACATCATGGCGATGGACTACGGCGCCTCCTACAGCGGCGACATGGGCGACTACGCCCAGCAGGCCGCGACGGCCACCCAGGCCCAGATCAAGGGCGTGCTGGGGCTGTCCGACTCCGCCGCCTGGAAGGCCGTCGCGGTCACCCCGATGATCGGCGTCAACGACGTCTCCTCCGAGGTGTTCAAGGTCGACGACGCCACCCAGTTGGTCGGCTTCGCCAAGGCCAAGGGTCTCGGCGGCCTGTCGATGTGGTCCGCCGCCCGCGACAAGCAGTGCGACGGCGGCGCGAAGAACTCCGCCGACCCGACCTGCAGCTCCATCGTCCAGGACAAGTTCGCCTTCTCGAAGGCGTTCGGCGCCTTCAACTGACCGAGCCGTCGGCGCAGACCGGGCGCGGCATCTCCCCAGGGTGCCGCGCCCGGTCCGGTACGCGGCCCGCCCCCACGGCAGGCCGCGCCCCGCCCTCCCGCGTCAGGCGGCCGAGTTCGCCCCCGGCAGCACCCCCGTCCGCGCCACCTGCGCATACCAGCGGGCGCTCGACTTGGGGGTGCGCTCCAGCGTCGCGTAGTCGACGTACACCGCGCCGAACCGTTTCCCGTAGCCGTACGCCCACTCGAAGTTGTCCATCAGGGACCACAGGTAGTAGCCGCGCACGTCCGCGCCGTCGGTGAGTGCCCGGCGGACCGCCGACAGGTGGCCGTGCAGGTAGGCGATGCGCTCGGGGTCGTGGACGCGGCCGTCGGGGTCGGGCTTGTCGTCGTAGGCCGCGCCGTTCTCGGTGATGTACAGGGGCAGCCCCGGGGCCTCGCGCGTATAGCGCATGATCAGGTCGTACAGCCCCGTCGGGTCGATCGTCCAGCCCATCTCCGTGCGCTCGCCCGGCGACTGGTGGAACAGCACGTCGTCGGCGGCCGGCCAGGGGGAGTGCTCGCTGGCGCCGTGGCCGTCCGCCCGCGGGCCCGTGACCTCGCCGGATCCGGCCGAGACCAGCGCCGGGGTGTAGTAGTTCAGGCCCAGCGCGTCCAGCTTCGGGCCCGCCGTGCGCAGATCACCGTCGAGGACGTACGACCAGTCGGTGACCGAGGCCGTCGACGCGATCAGCGACTCAGGATAGGCGCCGTGCAGCATGGGGCCGTGGAAGATCCCGTTGGCCAGGTCGTCGATCCGGCGGGCCGCGGCCAGGTCGGCCGCGTCCTGCGAAACGGGCCGGACCACCGAGGAGTTGAGGCTGACCGCGATCCGGTTGCGGGCCGGCATCACCGAGCGCAGTGCCGAAGCCGCCAGCCCGTGCCCCAGGTTGAGGTGATGGGCGGCACGCAGCGACGCCGCCGGGTCCGTCCGGCCGGGTGCGTGGACGCCGGAGCCGTAGCCCAGGAAGGCGGTGCACCAGGGCTCGTTGAGCGTGGTCCACAGCTCCACCCGGTCGCCCAGCGCCTCGCCGACCATGCGCGCGTACTCGGCGAACCGCAGCGCGGTGTCCCGCTCCGGCCAGCCGCCCGCGTCCTCCAGCTCCTGCGGCAGGTCCCAGTGGTAGAGGGTGAGCGAGGGCTTGATGCCGTGCCCCAGCAACTCGTCCACCAGGCGGCGGTAGAAGTCCAGCCCCCGCTGGACCGCCGGGCCCCGGCCGGTCGGCTGCACCCGCGGCCAGGAGACCGAGAAGCGATAGGTGCTCAGGCCCAGCTCCGCCATCAGCGCCACGTCCTCGCGGTAGCGGTGGTAGTGGTCGACGGCGATGTCACCGGTCTCGCCGCCGGCCGTCCTGCCCGGCGTATGGCTGAAGGTGTCCCAGATCGAGGGGGTACGGCCGTCCTCCCGCACCGCCCCCTCGATCTGGTACGCCGAGGTCGCCGCGCCCCACAGGAACGCGGGCGGAAACGTCACGGGGGACACGGCGGGCGCGGCGGGCACGGAGGGCACGGCGGAGACGGATTCAGACATGGAAGCGCTCCCATATGAGGTCGTGGAAGACCGGCGAAGTGAAGGAGGGTCAGGGGGCCGGGGCGGCGGTGGCCCGGCCCCCTTCAGTGGATGCGGGTGGTCAGCCCTTGACCGCGCCCTGCATGATCCCGCCCACGATCTGCTTGCCGAAGACCGCGAAGACGAGCAGCAGCGGCAGCGTGCCGAGCAGCGCGCCCGCCATGATCAGGGACTGGTCGGGGGTGTAGCCGCGGCCCAGGGCCGAGACCGCGACCTGCACGGTCGGATTGCCGTTCTGGGTGAGCACCAGGAACGGCCACAGGAAGTCGTTCCAGGTCTGCACGAACATCAGCATCCCGAGGACCGCCATCGCGGGCCGGGCCGCCGGGAACACGATGTGCCACACCACCCGCCAGCTGCTCGCGCCGTCCACCCGGGCCGCCTCGATCAGCTCGTCCGGCAGCGCCTGCATCAGGTACTGCCGCATGAAGAACACCCCGAACGCGCTCACCAGCGACGGCAGGATCACCGCCTGCAGCTGGTCGGTCCAGTCGAGCTTGGCGACCATCATGTACAGCGGGATGATGCTGAGCTGCGGCGGCACCATCATCGTGCCGATCACGATCAGCATCAGGGCGTTACGGCCCTTGAACCGCAGCTTGGCGAAGGCGAACCCGGCGATCGTCGACAGGAACACGATGGTCCCCGCCGAAACCCCGGCCACGAACGTGGTGTTGACGAACGCCTTGCCCAGATTGGCGTCGTTCCAGGCGACGTTCAGGTTGTGCATCAGGTTCGAGCCGAACCAGAACGGCGGCGGGGTCTCGGCAAGCCGGTTGTTGTCTCGGGACGCGGCGATCGCCGTCCACACCAGCGGGAACAGCGAGCCGATCGAGAACAGGACCAGCACCGCGTACGCGAGGGGCCCCGCGTGCAGCGTCCCGCCGGCCCGCGCCGACTTCGGCCGGCGCGCACCCCGGCGCTCTTCCTTGACCGTTGTCCCGGTCGGGGTCAGGGTCGTCGTCACGGCCGTACTCCTAACCACTCTCGCGCAGGCGGCGCGAGATGACGTAGTTGACGATCCCGATCACGATGAGGATCAGGAACATCGTCCAGGCGATCGCGGAGGCGCGGCCCAGGTGCTGGTTGACCCAGCCCTGCTCGTACAGATACAAGCCGAGCGTCTGGAACTGGTGCTCGGCACCGCCGGAGGCGCCCTTGTTGGCGTCGAACATCAGCGGCTCGCCGAACAGCTGCGAGGCCCCGATCGTCGACACGACACAGGTGAACAGGATCGTCGGGCGCAGTTGCGGCAGCGTCACATGGAAGAACTGCTGCCAGCGGTTCGCCCCGTCCAGGGCCGCCGACTCGTACAGGTCCTGCGGGACGGCCTGCATCGCCGCCAGGTAGATCAGCGCGTTGTAGCCGGTCCAGCGCCAGACGACGATCGAGGAGACCGCGATCTGCGAGGGCCACTTGTCGTTCTGCCAGTCGATGTGGCCGCCGCCGACGAAGTGCAGCGCCCAGTTGATCACGCCGTAGTCGCGGCCGAAGAGCAGCACGAAGACCAGCGAGGCGGCGGCGATCGAGGTCGCGTACGGCGCCAGCATCACGACCCGGAAGAAGGTCGAGGCGCGCAGCTTGTAGTTGAGGATGTGGGCCAGCCCCATCGCCATCGCCAGCTGCGGGACGGTCGAGATGATCCCGATGGTCAGGGTGTTCTTCGCCGCGTTCCAGAAGAAGTCGTCGTCGAAGATCCGGGTGTAGTTGTGCAGCCCCGCCCACTGCATGTCGGTGGGCGCGGTCAGTTCCACCGTGTGCAGCGAGGCCCAGCCCGTGTAGATCAGCGGGAACAGGCCGAAGGCGAGGAACAGCAGGAAGAAGGGGGAGACGAAGGCGTACGGGCTCCAGCGGATGTCCCGCTGCCAGCGGCGGGACAGCCGTGCCCGCCGCCGGGCGTCGGCGCCGGACACGGCGCCGGAGTGGGCCGGGGCCGCGCCCCCCTCCCCCACGGGGGGCGCGGCGGTGTCGTGCCGGGTGGCCATGCCGGTCACTTCTCCAGGTTGTTGTCGATGGTCTTGGTGGCCGTGTCCCAGGCGTCCGCGGCGGACTTGCCCTTGGTCACCAGGATCACGCCGTTGTCCGTCAGTCCCTGCTGGATGATCTGGTCCTTCGGGCCGATCGGCTGGAGCGGGATGGACTTGGCGGCCTGGGCGAAGATCGTGCCGATCGGTGCGTCCCCGGTCATCTCGTTCTTGGCGCCGGTCACCTGGGACAGCGTGTACGCCGACGGGGCGCTCGGGAAGCTGCCCTGGACGGCGAACAGCTTGGCCTGCTGGGCGGGCGCGGTCAGCCACGTGACGAACTTCTCCGCCTCCGTGACGTGCTTGCCGGACTTGGGCACGGTCAGGAAGGTGCCGCCCCAGTTGCCGGCCTGCGGTGCCTGGGCCACGTCCCACTGGCCGGCCGAGTCCGCCTTCGACTTGCCCTTGATGTAGCCGAGCATCCACGGCGGGCAGGCCACGGAGGCGAACTTGCTGTTGGAGATCAGCTGGTCCCAGCCCGGCTGGAACTGCGGCTGCGACTGCACCAGACCGTCCTTGGCGGCCTTCGCCGTGAGGTCGAAGGCGTTCTTCACGGCCGGGTTCGTCTTGTAGATGACCTTGCCGGAGGAGTCGTAGAACTTCTGGCTCTGGCTGCTGAGGATCGCGTTGAGCAGACCGCCGGGTGAGTCCATGAAGGTGGTGCCACTGGGCGCCTTCTTCTTGTACTGCTCGCCGGTCGCGACGAGCTTGCTCCAGTCACCGGCCCACAGCTTGGACACCTGGTCGCGGTCCGCCGGCAGCCCGGCCGCCTTGAACAGGTCCTTGCGGTAGCAGATCGCCATCGGGCCGATGTCGGTGCCGAGGCCGACCGTCTGGCCGTCCTTGGTGGTGGCCTGCTGCCACTTCCAGCCCAGCCAGTTGCTCTTGTCCACGCCCGTGACCTTGGACAGGTCCTCGAGCTTGGCCGCCTGGGTCTGCACGACCTCGGCGATGTTGCCGACTTCGACCGCCTGGACGTCCTGCAGTCCGCTGTTGGTGGTGAGGTGGTTGACGAGGGCCGGGTAGTAGTTCTCGTTCTTCTCGATCACGTTTTCCTTGATCGTGACGTCCGGGTGCAGCTTCTCGTAGTCGGTGTAGAGACCGGCCTCCTTGAAGCCCATGGTGCCGAACAGGCCCAGGGTGATCGTGGTCTTGCCCTTGCCGCCGCCGTCGGAGGTGTCGGACTTGCCGCCGCTGTCGTTGGCACAACCGGTCAGCAGCCCCGTGGTCAGCGCGGCCACGGCCGCGAGGGCCCCCAGCCTGCGGGACCGGTGGATGCTCGTGCGCATTGCGTCCTCCTGTTGCCTGACGTGCCGACCCCCCGGCCAACTGCACTGCTGGGCCCGTGTGTTGTTCGCTGCGGCTCGGGCGGGGAACGTGCGGGATGTGTATGTGTCAGGTAGTGTGGGAGCGCTCCCACACGTGATGTGTTGAAGAGTCGCCGCTCGGGGGCGGGGTGTCAAGGGAGCGGACGCGCAGGAGCGCGTTCAGTTACCGGAGCGTTAGCGGGGCCGTCCGGGCGGCTCGGGCGGGGCGACGCCCTGGCCAGGGCTGTTAGATTCCAGCCAGGGATGCGACACGGTCGAGAGAGGCGGAGCCCATGGCAAGCCAGGGAGCGCGGGGCCGGAGCGGTGGGCGGCCCACGCTCGAGGAGGTCGCCGCCCGGGCCGGGGTCGGCCGGGGCACGGTCTCACGGGTGATCAACGGCTCGCCCCGGGTCAGCGACGCCACCCGCGCCGCGGTCGAGGCGGCGGTCGCCGAACTGGGTTACGTCCCCAACACGGCGGCCCGCGCCCTGGCCGCCAACCGCACCGACGCGATCGCCCTGGTGGTCCCCGAACCGGAGACCCGGTTCTTCGCCGAGCCGTACTTCTCGGACATGCTGAGCGGTGTCGGCGCCGAACTCGCCGACACCGAGATGCAGTTGCTGCTGACCTTCGCGGGCAGCGACCGGGGGCGGCAGCGCCTGGCCCAGTATCTGGCGGCGCACCGGGTCGACGGTGTCCTGCTGGTCTCGGTGCATGCCGACGACCCGCTGCCCGACCTGCTGGCCCAGCTGGAGATCCCGGCCGTGATCAGTGGCCCGCGCTCGGCCGCGGAGACGCTCACCTCGGTGGACTCGGACAACTACGGCGGCGCTCGCTCGGCGGTCGAGCACCTGCTGGCGCGGGGGCGCACCCGGATCGCCCACATCACCGGCCGCCTCGACGTCTACGGCGCCCAGCGCCGCGTGGACGGCTACCGCGACGCCCTGCACGACGCGGGCCGTGGCGGGGGCGAACTCCTCGTCGAACCGGGCGACTTCACCGAGGAGGGTGGCCGGCGGGCCATGTCCGCGCTGCTGGCGCGGCACCCCGGCCTGGACGCGGTCTTCGCCGGCTCGGACGTGACGGCGGCCGGCGCCCGCCAAGTGCTGCGCGAGGCGGGCCGCCGCATCCCCGAGGACGTGGCGCTGATCGGCTACGACGACTCCGCCATCGCCCGCCACATGGACCCGCCGCTCACCAGCGTCCGCCAGCCCATCGAGGAGATGGGCCGCGCGATGATCGGCCTGCTGCTCACCGAGATCGCCGACCGGCGCCCGGCGGCATCGCGCGACCTGGAGCGGCGGCATGCGGTGCTGCCCACAGAGCTGGTGGTGCGGGCGTCGTCGTAGGCGCGGCGGCCGTTGACCGCGGGTTCGGCGACGAGACCCGCTCGCCCGGGCGGCGCGGCGGGCCGTACGCCGCGGGGCTGTTACGGGAAACAGTTCGGCCGGTGCCCCGCTCCCGCGGGCCACCGGCCGACTACTGAGGGTGAGTGACGGGACTCGAACCCGCGACATCCTGGACCACAACCAGGTGCTCTACCAGCTGAGCTACACCCACCATGACCGGTGGTGGAACTTGTCGTTTCCCCGACCGGCCGAGAAGAAGTCTACAGGGTCCGATGGGGTGCTCGCGCACATGTTTTCGCGAGCACCTTTCCCGGGCGCTACTGCGCGGGCAGGACGTGTTTGGCGGCGATTGCCTTCGCGGTGTCGGAGTCCGGGCCGGGCTGCGGGACGAACACGGCCTCGCGGTAGTAGCGCAGCTCGGCGATCGACTCGCGGATGTCGGCGAGGGCCCGGTGGTTGCCGTTCTTCTCGGGGCTGTTGAAGTACGCCCGCGGATACCAGCGGCGGGCCAGCTCCTTGATGGAGGACACGTCGACGATCCGGTAGTGGAGGTAGTCCTCCACGGTCGGCATGTCCCGCAGCAGGAAGCCGCGGTCGGTGCCGACGGAGTTGCCGCACAGCGGGGCCTTGCCGGGCTCCTTCACGTACTCCTTCACATACGCGAGGACCTGCTCCTCGGCGTCCTTGAGGGTCGTGCCGTTCGGCAGCTCCGCGAGCAGCCCGGACGCGGTGTGCATCTGACGCACCACCTCCGGCATCGTCTCCAGCGCCCGCTCCGGAGGGCGGATGACGATGTCCACCCCCTCGCCGAGTACGTTCAGCTCGGAGTCGGTGACGAGGGCGGCCACCTCGATGAGAGCGTCGTCGGACAGCGAGAGGCCGGTCATCTCGCAGTCGATCCACACCATGCGATCGTTCATGCGACCACCCTAAAGCGGGCGTCCGGTTTTGGATGCCCCTGTGCCGGTGCCGGCCTGCTGGGGGATGCCGCCTCCGGACCCCCGCTGCCGGCCTTCGGCCTCGCCCTCGACGGCCGGACGGCCGGACGGCCTGGATTTCCGCCGTTCCGCGCGGAACGGAGATCCCGTGCGGAATGGAGAGCCCCCGCGGAACGGAGATCCCGTGCGGAATGGAGAAGGGGGCGAGCAGGTGCTCGCCCCCTTCTTTCAGTTACCGCTGCGCGGTCCCGGCAGCAGGCCCACCGCGCCGGCTGTCTGGCGGCGGCCCTGCATCGGCACCCCGCTGTCCCGGTCCGCGTGCAGCATCGCGGGCGGGTGGCCCAGCGGGCCGGCGCCCGGCAGGCCGGTGGCCGGGAGCGGCTGGCCGGATGCGGGCAGGGGTGGTTCGCCCTCGACCGGCCTGTCGCCCTGCGGCCGGCGGGCCCGGTAGGCGGCCCGGTAGGCGGCGGGGGAGGAGCCGAGCTGGCGGCGGAAGTGCCCGCGCAGCGCGACGGGGGAGCGGAAGCCGCAGCGGCCCGCCACCTCGTCCACGCTGTAGTCCGACGTCTCCAGCAGCCGCTGTGCCTGGAGCACCCGCTGAGTGATCAGCCACTGCAGCGGCGCGCTGCCGGTCAGCGAACGGAACCGGCGGTCGAACGTACGACGGCTCATATAGGCGCGTGCCGCCAGGGTCTCCACGTCGAACTGCTCGTGGAGGTGCTCCAGCGCCCAGGCGACGACCTCGGCGAGCGGGTCGGCGCCGATCTCCTCGGGTAAAGACCTGTCGAGGTAGCGCTCCTGACCGCCGCTGCGGCGCGGTGGGACCACCAGGCGGCGGGCCAGCGCGCCGGCCGCCTCGTTGCCGTGGTCCGTGCGCACGATGTGGAGGCAGAGGTCGATCCCGGCCGCCGTACCGGCCGAGGTCAGTACGTCGCCGTCGTCCACGAAGAGTTCTCGCGGATCGACGTGCACCGACGGATAGCGCTTGGCCAGCGTCGGTGCGTACATCCAGTGGGTGGTCGCCGGGCGGCCGTCCAGCAGGCCCGCCGCCGCGAGGACGAAGGCGCCGGTGCACAGCCCTACGATGCGGGCGCCCTCCTCGTGCGCCCGGCGCAGTGCGTCGAGCGCCTCCTCCGGTGGTGGTGAGGTGATCGAACGCCAGGCCGGTACTACGACCGTCCCGGCGCGTGAGATCGCCTCCAGCCCGTGTGGTGCGCTGAGTTCCAGGCCTCCTGTGGTCCGCAGCGGGCCCTCTTCGCCGGCGCACACCAGCAGTCGGTAGCGCGGCACCCCGGCGTCCTGGCGGTCGATTCCGAACACCGACAGCGGGATGGAACTCTCGAAGATGGGGCCGCCGCTGAACAGCAGCACCGCGACGATCTCCTTGCGGCGGCGCCCGGAGAGTTTCCGGGCCGCGGCTTCCGGCGCGGCAGTGGAGTCGTGGCTCATACTGCTAAGCCCCCCTCGGTGGTCGCGGCTCCTCGGTTGTGTCGCTCCTGCACGTTTCCCCTCGGTCCTGCACGAGTCCCCCGCCGTAAGACAGTCAAGATCGAATTTACTGGCTACCGCGGTCTCACGGTGGCCGGTTCGACACGCCGGACATTGTCGACATGACAACTTGGCGTGAAGCATTCGATCACGAAGCGTTGCACTCGCGGGGGGCGTAGGGAAGTACGCCTTGTCGCGGTGGCCGAACAGCGTAGGGTGCGCAGCCGTCCGTAGGCCCTTTCCCTGCAGGTCAAACGGGGGTTGAGGGGTGGTCTGAACCCCCCTTGGGCGACATTCGGAAGTTGGCTGAAAAGAGGTGTTCGGGGGTACGGAAACAGGTCAGTCGACCGGTGTCCGTCGACGGGTGTGACGTCCGCCGCTTTGCGTGCCGGAACGCCGCGCGCGGCGCGCGGCGCCCCGCTCCGACTCCCGCAGCAGGATCCGGCACGCGGCCGTGACGGCGGCCAGCCCCAGGGCGGCCCCCGCGGCGCCGGCCAGCGAGGTGCCGTACCAGACCAGGACCACGGGGACGAGGACGCAGCTGAAGGCGGCCCAGCGAATCACCTCGCTCGCGCTGTCCGGCACGGGGCGCGGCGCGGAGGTGGATCGCGGTCCGGGCATCTCGACTCCCCTTCGTGCTCCCGGGGCGTGCGCGCCTGCGTACGCCCCGGGGTGGTGGCTCATCCGGTTCAACGCCGCTCGGGCCGCTCGGTCACCGGTCGGCCACCAGCCGTACGGATGTGAATCCTGTGCAAACCGCCTGTACGGGGCAGCAACCATTGCGTTACGGGCGCGGCTCGTGCATGCTCCGGTGAACCCCTAACGGACGTCGGGGGACCGCTTACGGAGCGTGCGCGGGATCTGGGCTCGGGAGGCGTGCCGCCGTACCCTTGGGGGTATGGGGTTGGGAAGATGTTTCCCGGACACAGCTCCGTGACAGCTCGCTCCGTCGCACAACTGTCGTCCCCACCCATAAAGGATCAATACGCCGAGACAGTCATGGCCGGTCACGAATTCTTCGAACCCGCGGACCGCAAGCGGCCCGTCGCCGATCCCACGGCGTCCGAGCCCCTGGCGGCGGAAGAGTCACGCCCCTCCTGCGACCCAGCCTTCCGGCACGGAGTCGTCGTCGGCTTCGACGGCTCCACCTCCAGCGAGCGTGCCCTCGCCTACGCGATCGGCATGGCCCACCGTTCCCGTTCCGGCCTGATCATCGTCCATGTCGCCAACCGTCTGCCGTCCACCGTGTGGGCCGGCTGCGAGCCACCGGTCTTCGTGGACGTGCCGGACCACCGCACCGAGGTCCTCGGGCTCGAGCTGGCCTGTGCGGACTATCTGGCCGAGGTGCCGTGGATCCTGGTCGAGCGGGGCGGGGACATCTGCCACGAGCTGGAGGAGGTGGGGCGTGAGTACGAGGCGGACGCGATCGTCGTCGGCTCCACACACGGCATCGTGGGCCGGATCTTCGGCTCCGTCGCCGGGCGGCTCGCCAAACGGGCGCAGCGGCCCGTGATCGTCATCCCCTGAGCTTCCAACTCCCTTTGTGCAGCGCAAAACTACTCGCGCGTAGGGGTGGTTTGTGCCCTTGTGAAGGGCATATATCGGTCACCGCGCAACAGCACAGCACGAAGGGAGCCCGCCGTGGACAACGAAGTCTCTGCGGGAAGCGGAAGCGCCACCGTGGTCGGCCGACTCGCCCTGGGGATCACCCTGTTGGCGTTCGGGCTCGGTACGACCGGTGTCATTCACGGCGTGGCTGCGTCCGACGCCGTCTCAGTCGCCCACTATGTGGGCGGAGTTGCCCTGTTCCTCGTCGGCCTGCTGGCCTTCCGTGACCGTGACAGCGCCTCGGGGACGGGCTTCGTGGCCCTCGGCGCGCTGTGGTTCACCTGGGCCGCCGGAGGTCACTCGTCGGCCCACGCGGCCGGGCTCTTCCTTCTCCTGTTCGCCCTCGTGGCGCTCACCCTGACCCTCGCGGGCGGGGACAGCCTCGGCCAGGTCATGCACGGGCTGCTGTTCCTGGCGATGCTGGTGCTGGCCGTCGCGGCCTTCGCGGACAGCTCCTCGCTGACCAAGGCCGGGGGCTGGGTCGCTGCCGCTTCGGGTGCGGTGGCCTGGTACGCGGCGACGGCTGCGGTCGCCCACTGGCCGACGACGCTTCCTCGGCGTGCTGCCGGCCGGGGGGTGACGGCCGCCGGCTGATTCGTGGCAGCACGGAGAAGGACCCCCACGTGCCGGGTGGCACACGTGGGGGTCCGCTCCGTCTGAGGCGGGAACTACTCCACCGTCACCGACTTCGCCAGGTTCCGCGGCTTGTCGATGTCCCGGCCGAGGGCCTTCGCCGTGTGGTAGGCGAGGAGCTGGAGCGGGATGCCCATCAGGATCGGGTCCAGTTCGTCCTCGTTCTTCGGTACGACGATCGTCTGGTCGGCCTTCTCCTGGTGCTGGTGGGCCACCGCGAGGATCTTGCCGCTGCGGGCCTTGATCTCCTCCAGGGCGGCGCGGTTCTTCTCCAGCAGGTCGTCGTCGGGGACGATCGCGACCGTCGGCAGGGCCGGCTCGATCAGGGCCAGCGGGCCGTGCTTCAGCTCGGAGGCGGGGTAGGCCTCGGCGTGGATGTAGGAGACCTCCTTGAGCTTCAGGGAGGCCTCACGGGCCACCGGGTAGCCCCGAACGCGGCCGATGAAGAGCATCGAGCGGGCGTCGGCGTACAGCTCGGCCAGCTCCTTGATGCTCTCCTCCTGCTTGAGGATCTCGGTGATCTGGCCCGGCAGCTTGCGCAGCCCCTCGATGATCCGCTTGCCGTCGCGGACCGAGAGGTCGCGGGTGCGGCCGAGGTGGAGGGCGAGGAGGGCGAAGGCCACCGTCATGTTCGTGAAGCACTTCGTCGAGACCACGCAGACCTCGGGGCCCGCGTGGACGTAGATCCCGGCGTCCGCCTCGCGGGCGATCGCCGAGCCGACCACGTTGACGACGCCGAAGACCCGGGCGCCCTTGCGCTTCAGCTCCTGCACGGCGGCGAGCACGTCGTAGGTCTCACCGGACTGGGAGACGGCGACGTAGAGGGTGTCGGGGTCGACGACCGCGTTGCGGTAGCGGAACTCGGAGGCCGGCTCGGCGTCGGCGGGGATGCGGGCCAGCTCCTCGATCATCTGGGCGCCGATCATGCCCGCGTGGTACGAGGTGCCGCAGCCGAGGATCTTCACGCGGCGGATCTGCCGGGCCTCGCGGGCGTCCAGGTTGAGGCCGCCGAGGTGCACGGTGGAGAAGCGGTCGTCGATGCGGCCGCGCAGCACGCGGTCCACGGCGTCGGCCTGCTCGAAGATCTCCTTGTGCATGTAGGTGTCGTGGCCGCCCATGTCGTACGACTCGGCCTCCCACTCCACCGTCGTGGGCTCGGACGTGGTCCGGGTGCCCTCGGTGGTGTAGGTGCGGAAGTCGTCGGCCTTGAGCGTGGCCATCTCGCCGTCGTCCAGGGTCACTATCTGGCGCGTGTGCATGACCAGGGCGGCGATGTCGGAGGCGACGAACATCTCCTTCTCACCGATGCCGAGGACGACCGGGGAGCCGTTGCGGGCCACCACGATCCGGTCGGGGAAGTCGGCGTGCAGCACGGCGATGCCGTACGTGCCCTCGATCACCCGGACCGCCTGGCGGACCTTGTCCTCCAGCTTCTCGGCGGTGGAGCGGGCGATGAGGTGGGTGAGCACCTCGGTGTCGGTCTCGGAGAGGAACTCGACACCGTCCGCCTCCAGCTTGCGGCGCAGGTCGGCGGCGTTGTCGATGATGCCGTTGTGCACGACGGCGACCTTGCTGTCGGCCGACATGTGCGGGTGGGCGTTGACGTCGGAGGGGGCGCCGTGGGTGGCCCAGCGGGTGTGGGCGATGCCGGTGGTGCCCTTGAAGCGCGCCGGGACCTTGGCCTCCAGGTCGCGCACCCGGCCCTTGGCCTTGACCATCTTCAGGCCGGGCGTCTTCGGGGAGCTGACGACGATGCCCGCGGAGTCGTAGCCGCGGTACTCCAGCCGCTGCAGGCCCTCCAGGAGGAGGGGGGCCACGTCACGCTTCCCGATGTATCCGACAATTCCACACATATATAGGTATCTCTCAGCCTGGCGTCGCAGCCGTAGAAACTCAGCCGTAGACCATGCGGCGCAGCTGCCTGAGCGTCAGCTCCGGCGGCGCCACCGCCCGGTATTTCAGGTCCGCCTCGATCCGTTCGAAGATCTCCGTGTTGACCAGGCCCTGGGCCTGGAGTTCACGGTGGCGGCGACGGACGAAGTCGTGGGTCGTCTCGTCGAAGAACGCGAGCACGTCCTGGATCACCCGCAGCGCCTCGCCCCGGCTCAGGGGCGTGGACCGCGTCAGATGATCAACGAGTTCGTCGTGCACCCGGTAGATCCTGGGCCAACGGCGCCGGTTTCGCAAGAATCGTGCCCGATTTCGGGCAGATGCCTTCCCTTGGGCTTGTCTTGGGGCGGCCTTGGGGTTGTTGGATCTCTGTTCGCGGGCTGTCCATCCTGTGTCTTGCGTCTCGTTGCCCGGACCCACGAGTTTCGGGCGCCATGGACATTCCTCGTATGGGAGTACCCGACCAGCTCGCCGAGCGCATGAGCATGGCCGAGCAGCACGAGTACCTGCGCGCCAGATTCTCGCGGCGCACCATGATCAGGGGCGGCGCCGTCACCCTGGGTGCCGTCACGGGCGGCGCGTTCGTGACGGGCGCCACCGCCCAGGCGGCCGTACCGACGCGGGCCACCGCCCCGGCGGCCGAGACGGTCGACGGCGCCCTGGTCGCCCCCTTCGGCCGCCACCTCGCCTACGGCGCCGACCCGCGCACCGAGATGACCGTCTCCTGGCAGGTCCCGGTCGCCGTCAGGAAGCCGTTCATCCGCATCGGCGCCCGCCCCTGGGACCTCTCCCGCAAGATCGAGGCCGAGGTGCGCACCCTCTACACCCCGGCCGGAGTCGGCGCGAGCGGCGACCACACGCAGTACTACCTGCACGCCCGGCTCACCCACCTGCGCCCCGGCAGGACCTACTACTACGGCGTCGGCCACGAGGGCTTCGACCCGGCCGAGCCGCACCTGCTGGGCACCCTGGGCACCTTCACCACCGCCCCCGCCCACCGGGCGCCGTTCACCTTCACCGCCTTCGGTGACGAGGGCGTCGGCTACCACGGCCTGGCCAACAACGCGCTGATCCTCGGCCAGAACCCGGCCTTCCACCTGCACGCCGGCGACATCGCCTACGGCGACCCGGCCGGCCAGGGCAAGGCCACCGACACGGGCTTCGACTCGCGCACCTGGGACCAGTTCCTGTACCAGACCGAGTCGGTCGCCAAGCAGGTCCCGTGGATGGTCAGTTACGGCAACCACGACATGGAGGCCTGGTACTCGCCCAACGGCTACGGCGGCGAGGAGGCCCGCTGGACCCTGCCGGACAACGGTCCGGACCCGAAGAACCTGCCCGGCGTCTACTCCTTCGTCCACGGCAACACCGCGATCATCTCGCTGGACCCCAACGACATCTCCTTCGAGATCCCGGCGAACCTGGGCATATCTGGTGGAACCCAGACCAAGTGGTTCGAGGCGCAGCTGAAGAAGTTCCGGGCCTGCGACGACATCGACTTCGTCATCGTGTTCTTCCACCACTGCGCGTACTGCACGTCCACGGCGCACGCCTCGGAGGGGGGCGTGCGCCAGGAGTGGGTGCCGCTGTTCGAGAAGTACCAGGTGGACCTGGTCATCAACGGCCACAACCACCAGTACGAGCGCACCGATGTCATCAAGGCCGGCGCGGTCACCAAGAAGCTCCCTATCGGCGGCACCGCCTACCCCGAGACCGAGGGCGTGGTCTACGTCACCGCCGGTGCCGCGGGCCGCAGCCTCTACGCGTTCAGCGCCCCGGACTCCTACGAGGGCCACGAGCACGAGGTCGACTCGGTCGCGTCGTTCGTCAACACCAAGGACGGCAAGGTCAACGAGACGGTCACCTGGTCCCGGGTGCGCTACCTCAACTACTCCTTCCTGCGCGTGGACGTCACCCCCGCCCCGAGCGGCCGCCAGGCCACGCTGCAGGTCTCGGGTATCGCCGAGACCGGCGAGCGCATCGACCACTTCACGGTGTCGCGCCGGGCGAAGTAGTGCCCCGGCAGGCAACGTTTGCCCGTCAAGGAGCGGCGTCCGGTGCGTGCTCTCGGTGTGCCGGCCGGATGCCCTCGTACTGGACGTACTTGGGCTTCCGGGCGGTGCGGCGAGAGGGCGTGCCGGGCGTCGCGACGGGGCGAACGTTGCCTGTTGGGGCAGTAGCTCCCCGGCCCGGGCACGGCGGTCCTCACAGGCGCTTGAGCACCGCCTGCTTGGCCAGGGTGAACTCGTCGTCCGTCAGCACCCCGTCCCGGTGCAGCTCACCCAGCTCGCGCAGCCGGCGCAGCAGGGCGTCGTGGTCGCTCTCGGCGGCTTCCGGCTCCCTGGTGCGCTGCGGCGGCACGGTCCGCGCGTCCGCGGGTGTCGCGGGATGCGGCAGCCGGGCCTGTACGGCGGCGGCCACCAGGGCCATCAGCGGGTCCTTCTTGAAGCCCCACAACTCGACCGCGTTCGGGTCGTACTTGGGCGGGGCCGTGACCGGGGCGCCGCGCACCAGCAGCCGCAGATGGCCGTTCTCCAGCCCGGCGGCCGGCTGCCACTCCACGCCGGTGATCTCCGCGAGGGAGAGGGTCCGGGGGCCGACGGCGGCCTTGGCGTCCTCCGTCTTCCAGTTCCACTCCAGCCGCACCCGCTCCCCGTCGAAGCTCGCCGAGCCGTCCCCGGCGGAGGCGGACACCGGCAGCGCCGGGCCCGGCAGCAGGTACCCGGTCACCGGATCCGGCGCGGCCCCGTCCAGCAGCAGCGCGCTGCGCACCTCGTCCGCGACGTACTCGGCGACGCCGTACCGGTCGCACTGCACCGTCAGCTGATACGGGTCGTCGGCCTCCGCGAGCCGGCCGCCGGTGGCCTGCGTCAGGGGGTCGGCGCCGTCGCGCAGCCGCAGCCTCAGCCGCCCCGACCGGCGCCCCTGCTCGAAGGAGACACCGGCCAACGCCCCCAGCGGTACGACGAGTTCACCCAGCTCGCGGCGCAGCAGGCTCACGTTCTTGTCCCGGCCCGGGGTGAGCCGCAGTGCGTCGCCGTCGAACGCCCAGGTGCCGTCCTTCTGGATGATTTCCGCCATGGAGGGATTGTTTCACCGGATCTGCGGGAGAGTGGTCTCGACCACATTTGAAGGGAGCGCATGTGAGACGCAACCACAGCACGACTCCCCGAACGCCCCGCATCCTCGGATCCCTGCTGCTCGTCGCGGCGGCCGGGGTCTTCACCCTCGGCGCCGCCCCCGCCGCCGAAGCCGCCGCCCCGGCCCCCCTCGGCCAGGTGGTCCCCGCGCCCGCCTCGGTCGCACCGGGCGGCACCCCGTACCGCATCACCCGGGGCACCGGCGTCCGTGTCGACGCCACCCCCGAGGTCCGCGGCATCGGCGCGTACCTCGCCGGTATCCTGCGGCCCTCCACCGGATACCCGCTGCCGCTCACCGACCACGGCACCGGCGGCATCTGGCTCCACCTCGCCCAGGGCGACTTCGGCGCCGAGGGCTACCGGCTGCACAGCGGCGCCGACGGTGTCACCATCGTCGCGAGCGCCCCCGCCGGCCTCTTCCACGGCGTGCAGACCCTGCGTCAGCTGCTGCCACCCGCCGTGGAGAAGAGGACCGTGCAGCCCGGCCCCTGGCAGATCGCCGGCGGCACCATCGAGGACCGCCCCCGCTACGCCTACCGCGGCGCCATGCTGGACGTCTCCCGGCACTTCTTCACCGTCGCCCAGGTCAAGCGCTACATCGACGAACTGGCCCTCTACAAGATCAACGAGCTGCATCTGCACCTCAGCGACGACCAGGGCTGGCGCATCACCACGGACTCCTGGCCGCGCCTGGCCACCTACGGCGGCTCCACCGAGGTCGGCGGCGGCAAGGGCGGCCACTACACCAAGGCCCAGTACCGCGAGATCGTCTCCTACGCGGCCTCCCGCTACCTGGAGGTCGTCCCCGAGATCGACATGCCCGGCCACACCAACGCGGCCCTCGCCTCCTACGCCCAGCTCAACTGCGACGGCACCGCGCCCCCGCTGTACACCGGCACCAAGGTCGGCTTCAGCTCGCTGTGCGTGCCCAAGCAGGTCACCTACGACTTCGCGAACGACGTCGTGCGCGAGCTGGCCGCGCTCACCCCCGGCCGCTACCTCCACATCGGCGGCGACGAGGCGCACTCCACCAGCCACGACGACTACGTGACCTTCATGGACCGGGTGCAGCCCATCGTCGCGAAGTACGGCAAGACGGTCATGGGGTGGCACCAGCTCACCGGCGCCCACCCGGCCAAGGGAGCGCTCGCCCAGTACTGGGGCACGGACGGCACCAGCGCCGCCGAGAAGGACCAGGTCGTCAAGGCCGCCCGGAACGGCACCGGGCTGGTCCTGTCCCCGGCCGACCGGGTGTACCTCGACATGAAGTACACCAAGGACACCAAGCTGGGCACCACCTGGGCGGGCCTGGTGGAGGTGCAGCGGTCCTACGACTGGGATCCGGGCGACTACCTCGCCGGAGCGCCGGGCCCGGCCATCCGCGGGGTGGAGGCGCCCCTGTGGTCCGAGACGCTGAAGACGTCCGCCGACATCGACTTCATGGCGTTCCCGCGCCTTCCCGGCGCGGCCGAGCTGGGCTGGTCCCCGGCGGCCACGCACGACTGGAACACCTACAAGGTGCGCCTGGCCGCGCAGGCCCCGCGCTGGGACGCCCTCGGGATCGGCTACTACCGGTCGCCGCAGGTGCCGTGGCCGACGAGCTGACCCACGTCCGCGGGCACCCCGGTGGACCGTACACCGGGGTGCCTGCCCGTCCAGGTCAGAACCCGGCGATCGGATTGCGCAGGGTCCCGACGAGCTGCAGCGCGCCGGACGGATCCGCCAGGTCCACCATCTGCTCGTTGTTGCGCAGCTGGAGCCGGTTGAGGCAGGACAGCGCGAACTCGGGGGCGAACATGTCGTACTGCCGGAACTTGCCGGCGAGTTCGGGCGCGGACTCCTGGTACTCACGGGTGACCTCGGCGACCGTGCGCCAGAAGCCGTCCTCCGTGAGGATCCCCTCGCCTGCCAGGTGCGCGGCGAGGAAACGGAAGAAGCAGTCGAAGACGTCGGTGAAGACCGACAGCAGCTTCTTGTCCTCGGGCACCTCCACACGGATCCGCCGCACCTCCGGCGGCAGCACCGCGTCCGGGTCCATCACCGCGATCTCCTCGGCGATGTCCTTGTAGACCGCCCGCCGCACCACCCCGTCCTCCAGCACCAGGATCACGTTCTCGCCGTGCGGCATGAAGACGAGGTCGTAGGCGTAGAAGCAGTGCAGCAGCGGGGTGTAGTACGCCCGCAGGTACTGCCGCAGCCACTCGGCGGGCGCGAGCCCGGACCGCTCGATCAGCGCGCCCGCGAAGGAGGCGCCGGTGTGGTCCAGGTGCAGCAGGGAGGCCATGGTCGCGAGGGACTCGCCGTCCTTCAGCGTGGGCACGGGGCTCTCCCGCCACAGTGCGGCCAGCATCTTGCGGTACGGCGAGTAGCGGTCGGTGGCCTGCTCGTACTCCAGGTGCCGGTAGCCCACGGCCGCCCGCTCCCGGATGATGCTCAGGCCCGTGGACTTCAGCACCGGGTCGTTCTCGATCAGCTGGGCCAGCCAGTCGTTGATCGCCGGGGTGGCCTCCATGTAGGCGGCGGACAGCCCGCGCATGAAGCCCATGTTGAGCACGGACAGGGCCGTCTTCACGTAGTGCTTGCGGGGGTCGCTGCGGTTGAAGAAGGTCCGGATGGACTGCTGGGCCAGGTACTCGTCGTCGCCCTCGCCGAGGCAGACCAGGTGCCGCCGGGCCACCTCGGCGGCGAAGGTGACGGACAGCTTGTTCCACCACTGCCAGGGGTGGACGGGGATGAGGAGGTAGTCGGCGGGGTCGAGGCCCTGGCCGGCCAGCGTGGCACGGAAGCGGTCCAGCGTCTCCTCGCCCAGCTCCTCCCGCAGGAAGGACTCGTACTCGATCCCGGCGCCCGCCGTGAACGCGGCCCGTGAGCGGTGCGCGGCCAGCCACACCAGCCGGACGGGGCTCGCGGTCTCCGGGGCGTACGACAGGTACTCGTGGACGCCGAAGCCGAGCCGCCCGTTGTTCGCGACGAAGCACGGGTGGCCCTCGGTCATCCCGGTCTCGATCGCCTGGAAGCCGCTGCCGGCCAGCTCCGCGGCGGTGATGCGGGGCTTGGCCAGCTTGTAGCAGGTGCCGGAGAGGGTGGAGGAGATCTCCTCCAGGTAGACCGGCAGGATCGCGTCGCTGAGCCCGAGGGACTCCTTCAGCTCGATGAAGAAGTCCAGGGCGGCGAGCGGGAGTTCGTCCCCCGCCCGGTGCCGGGAGAGGGAGCCGGCGTCTATCTGCCAGTGGTCGAGGGCCCGGCGGACGGCGGTGAACCGGTAGACGGTGAGCCCGTCGTCGCTGCGGACGGCGTACCGCCCGTCGCCGAGGGCCTCGGGCGTGATCAGGCGCTCGTGCGCGAACTCGGCGAGCGCCTTGCGTATGAGCAGCCGGCCGGCCGTCTCCCAGCGCTCGGGGGACAGGTGTGCCACGGCGTCGGAGAGGGTCATGCGGACACCGCCTTCGTGAACTGCTCGCGCGTACAGAAACTCAACAGGGCCCGCTTCTCCGGCTTCTGGATCTCCCGCTCGGGCACGAACCCGACGGCCTCGTTCAGGGCGTGCACGGCCGTGTTGCGCACGTCCGGCTCCACGACGACGCGGTCCACCGCGGGGTCCGCGAAGAGGTGCGCCAGCACCGCGGTGATGACGGACCTGGTGAACCCGTGCACGGGCGTGTCGGCCGGCGGCACCAGGAAGTGCATCCCGACGTCCCCCGGCCGCGGCTCGTACAGCCCCACCAGCTCCCGGTGCGCCGGGTCGTACCGCTCCATCAGGAACGCGGGCTCGCCGTCGCGCAGGCCGAGCAGGGCGTGGTGGTGCTCGTCGGCGGCGATCTCCATGTACGCGCGCTCGACGTCCTCGAGCCTTGCTTCCCGCATCATCCAGAAGGCCGCCTTCGGGTGGGTGACCCAGGTGTGCAGCAGCTCCGCGTCCTTCAGCGGGTCGACGTCACGGAAGGCGAAGGTCATGGTCGTGCTGGTCATACGGCGAACTCCTGGAACGCGATGGTCTTCTCGACCGGGTAGTACTCGCTGCCGAGCAGCTCGCGGATGATGTACGCGTTGCGGTACGCGCCCATGCCCAGGTCGGGGCTGGTGATGCTGTGGGTGTGGACGCCGGCGTTCTGCAGGAAGACGCCGCGGCCGGTGGTGTCGATGGAGTAGTTGCGGGCGACGTCGAAGCGGCCGTGGCCGTCGAAGCGGAGCCGGTCGCGCACGGGGGCGAGGAAGGCGGGCGGCGTGTAGTGGTAGCCGGTGGCCAGCACCAGGCCCTCGGTGCGGATCTCGAAGTCCTTGCCCTGTTCGTCCTGGCGGAAGCCGAGGGTGTACGCGCCGTCCTCGTAACGGGCGCTGTTCAGCGACGAGTTGGTGACCAGCCGGGTCGGGACCGGGCGGTCGCCGCTCTCGACGTTCTTCTGGTAGAGCAGGTCGAAGATCGAGTCGATCAGGTCCGAGTTGATGCCCTTGAACAGTCCCTTCTGCTGTTTCTCCAGCCGGTAGCGGGTCTCCTCGGGCAGCGCGCGGAAGTAGTCGATGTAGTCCGGGGAGGTCATCTCCAGGGTCAGTTTGGTGTATTCGAGGGGGAAGAAGCGCGGGGAGCGGGTGACCCAGTTCAGCTCGTAGCCGTGTACGTCGATCTCGGCGAGCAGCTCGTGGTAGATCTCGGCCGCGCTCTGCCCGCTGCCGACGATCGTGATCGACTTCTTCGCCTGCAGCTCCGCCTTGCGGTGCATGTACTGGGAGTTGTGCAGGACGGTGTCGCCGCCGAGCCCCTGGCAGGGCTGCGGGACGAAGGGGACGGTGCCCGTGCCGAGGATCAGGTGACGGCCCCTGAACGTCTCGCCGCCCCGGGTGCGGACGACGTACACCTCGTCCTCGTACGTCACCTCGGTGACCGTCGTCGAGAACCGCACGCTGCCGAGCTTGCCCGCCGCCCAGCGGCAGTAGTCGTCGTACTCGACGCGCAGCGGATAGAAGTTCTCGCGGATGTAGAACGAGTACAGCCGGCCCTTCTCCTTCAGGTAGTTGAGGAAGGAGTACGGCGAGGTCGGGTCGGCGAGGGTGACCAGGTCCGACATGAACGGCGTCTGCAGGTGGGCGCCGTCCAGGAACATCCCGGAGTGCCACTCGAAGTCCGGCTTGGACTCCAGGAAGACGCCGTCGAGTCCGGCGATCGGCTCGGTCAGGCAGGCGAGGCCGAGGTTGAAGGGGCCGAGCCCGATCCCCACGAAGTCATGGGTCTTTTCCGGGGCTTC
The DNA here is from genome assembly GCF_001636945.3 of Streptomyces sp. FXJ1.172. Lineage (NCBI taxonomy): Bacteria > Bacillati > Actinomycetota > Actinomycetes > Kitasatosporales > Streptomycetaceae > Streptomyces > Streptomyces sp. FXJ1.172. The sequence goes on from NZ_CP119133.2 coordinate 5,901,717, forward strand.
AGGACGCACGGTCAAGGGACTCTCCCAGGTACTGCTCGGCGTGGCCGGCGATCAGGTCGAGGACGGCGGCGATGTCGGCCGCGGTCGTCTCGGGGTTGAGCAGGGTGAACTTCAGGTAGTGGCGGCCGCCCACCTTGGTGCCCGCGACCACGGCGTCACCGGAGGCGAACAGGGCCCGCCGGGCGTAGAGGTTGGCGCGGTCGATCTCGGCCGGGCCGGTGACGGCCGCCGGGATGCAGCGGAAGACCAGGGTGGACAGGGTGGGCTCGACGACGACGTCGAAGCGGGGGTCGGCGGCCAGCAGCTTCCAGCCCTCGGCCGCCAGGTCGCAGACCTCGTCGAAGAGCTGCCCGATGCCGTCGGCGCCCATCACCCGCAGGGTCATCCACAGCTTGAGGGCGTCGAAGCGGCGGGTGGTCTGCAGGGACTTGTCGACCTGGTTGGGGATGCGTTCGTGCACCATGCGGCGCGGGTTGAGGTACTCCGCGTGGTAGGTGGCGTGGCGCAGGGTGGCCGCGTCCTTCACCAGGACCGCGGAGGAACTCACCGGCTGGAAGAAGGACTTGTGGTAGTCGACGGTGACGGAGTCGGCCCGCTCGATGCCCGCGAGGCGGTCCCGGTACTTCAGGGAGGCGAGCAGTCCGCAGCCGTAGGCCGCGTCGACGTGCAGCCACACGCCGTACCGGGCGCACAGCTCGGCGATCTCCGGGAGGGGGTCGATGGAGCCGAAGTCGGTGGTGCCGGCGGTGGCGACGACGGCCATGGGGACGAGGCCGTCCCTCGTGCAGCGCTCCAGCTCGTGGGCGAGGGCGACGGTCTGCATCCGCTTGTCGTGGTCGACGGGGACGGGGACGACCGCCTCCTGGCGAAGGCCCAGTAGTCTGGCGGACTTCTGCACGCTGAAGTGGCTGGCCTCGGAGGCGAAGATCCGCAGTTTCGCGAGGGGATCCCCTTCCTCCCACCCCGCCCGCCCCGGCTTCGCCTCCTCCCTCGCCAGCAGCAGCGCCTGGAGGTTGGACTGGGTGCCGCCGGAGGTGAACACTCCGTCGGCGGCGGGTCCGAGGCCGATCCGCCGGGCCGTCCAGTCGATGAGCTTGCGCTCGATGAGGGTGCCGCCGGCCGACTGGTCCCAGGTGTCGAGGGAGGAGTTGACCGCCGAGAGCACGGCCTCGCCGAGCACCGCCGGGATGACGACCGGGCAGTTGAGGTGGGCGAGGTAGCGGGGGTGGTGGAAATAGACCGCGTCCTTCAGGTAGACGTCCTCCAGCTCGTCCAGGACGGCGGCGGTGTCGCCGAGCGGCCGGTCCAGGTCGATGGCGTCGACGCGGGGGGTGAGGGCGTCGACGGTGACGCCGGTGAACGGGCGGTCGGTGGTGGCGAGTTTGGCTGCCACCCGCTCGACTCCTTCGGTCACGGAGCTGCGGTAGTGCTCCGTGGTGAGGCCATTGAGCAGGTGCGAGCGCATGTGGGGGTCCTCCGGGGGACGGTCCGTGGGGTGTGAACGGGGGCCGTTTTAACTTAGGTTAGCCTAACCTAAGTTAATTGGATCAAGGCATGCCTCGCCCGTGACCGCGGTCACGAGGGGCCGGTGGTCAGCCGGTGGCGCGCAGCTGTTCCTCGGTCATCCCCCGCCGCCAGTACCCGACGAAGGTCACCCGCCGCCGGTCGACCCCGCACTCGCCGACGAAGTGCCGCCGCAACGCCTTCACCTGGCCCGACTCACCGGCGAGCCACACATAGGGCCGTCCGGCGCGGGGGAGTTGGGCGGCCCGTACGGCGTCGACGGCCATGGGGGCCCCGTCGTGCCGTACGAGCCACGTGATCTCCGCGTCCGCCTCGGTGTGCACGTCCTGGATGTCACCGGCGTGCGGCACTTCCAGCCAGGCCCGGACGCGGGTGCCGGCCGGCAGGGACTCGAGGATCGCGGTCGCGGCGGGTACGGCGGTCTCGTCGCCCCACAGGACGACGAGGTCGGTGTCCTCGGGCGGCCGGAAGCGGATCGCGCGGTTGTCGGCGACGGCCGGCCCGAGCACCAGGACCCGGTCACCGGCGGCGGCCCGGGCGGCCCAGCGGGAGGCGGGCCCGGCGGGGGCGTGGGCGCCGGGCTCGAGGCCGTGCAGGGCGAAGTCGATGTCGATCTCATCAGGGTCGCGGCGCAGCGCCCGCAGGGTGTAGGAGCGCATCACCGCCCGTACGTCGTCCGGCAGTTCGCGCCAGGCCTGCCACCAGCCGTCGCCCAGGTCCAGCGGGACGGCGGGCTCCCTCTGGCCGGGGTGCGGCAGGAAGAGCGAGAGGGACTGGTCGTTCCCCAGCGACTGGAAAGCGCACAGGTCGTCCCCGGTGAAGGTGACCCGGACCAGGGACGGCCCGAGCCGCCTCGTCCGTACGACCTGGAGGGAGAAGAAACGGTACGGGGCGGCTACGGCCGTCGTCATGCGGGCTCCTGGGATGGAATGACGTCAGGGCTGAGGTGCGGTCAGCCCGCCGGTCAGCTGACCTTCTTGGCCTTCTCCAGCGCCTCCGCCAGAGTCGTCAGCAGCGGGACGCACTTGGCGTAGGACAGGATCGGCTCGGGTGAGCGGGCGATGACCTGGCCCGCCTTCACCGCGGGCAGCTTCTTCCAGGTCGGCTTGGTGATGCCGGCGGGCTGGATCGCCGAGGTCCGGTCGTCCATCATGATGATGTCGGCCGGGTACTTGTCGACGTTCTCCCAGCTCAGCGACTCGTACCAGCCGCCGCCCTGCTTCTTCGCGCTCGCCGGGGGCTCGACGAAGTTCACGCCGAGGGACTTGAAGTACTCCAGGTCGACGGAGAGGTCGGTACCGGAGACGTAGAAGAGCTGGTCGCTCGCGGAACCGGCCATCACCCTGATGCCGGGCTTGGCCTTGGCGGCGGCGCGCAGCCGGGCGGCGGCGGCCTCGAACCGCTTCCTGGCGTCGGTCACCCTGGCCGCCTTCATGTCCGCGCCGAGCGACCCGGCGAGGTCCCACATGCGCTGCAGCGGCTGGGTGAGCTGGCGGTCGTAGACGGAGATGCCGACGCTCGGGGCCAGTTGGGCGATCTTCTTCTTCGACTCCTCGGGGACGTACCAGAGCGTGCCCGCGTTGTCGAACATCGTCGAGATCAGCACGTCCGGCGCGAGCGAGGCGTACTTCTCGATGTTGAACTGGCCCCAGGTGTTGCCGAGGACCGTCAGCTTGCTGACGTCCATGTCGCCGGCCTGGACGTCGGCCTTGCCGTCCTTGGTCGTCGTCGGGCCGAAGACGCCCTTGACCTGGACGCCGTAGTCGTAGAGCGCGGCGCCCACGCCGGTGAACGCGACGATGTTCGCGGGAACCCTGTCCAGCTTCACACTCTGGCCGCGGTCGTCCCTGAAGGACCAGGGGCCGGACTTGGCGGCCGTCGAGCCCGGGCCGGAGCTGGCGTCTTTGCCCTTGTCGTCCCCACAGGCCGCGAGTGCGGCGCCGAGTCCGATGGCGCCGCCCGCGGCGAGGATTCCGCGGCGAGTCGGATGGGTGGCACGGGCAAAGGGCATGGGTCTGACTGCTTTCGCACGGGGCGGAACGCCCGCCGGACAGGACGAAAGCAAGGTTAGCCTAACCTCAGTTGATGTCCAGGGGCCCCATGCGGCGGGACGTGATGTCCGGCGTGCGCCGTCCCGGCCGGACAGCGCACCGGACCCGCCGTGCGGGGCTCTTTCTCAGCTCACCAGCCCCAGCTCCCGGGCGATCAGCATCCGCTGCACCTCGCTCGTGCCCTCGCCGATCTCCAGGATCTTGGAGTCGCGCCACATGCGGGCCACCGGGTACTCGTTCATGAAGCCGTAGCCGCCGTGGATCTGGGTGGCGTCGCGGGCGTTGTCCACCGCGACGGTGGAGGAGTACAGCTTGGCCAGGGCCGCCTCCTTCTTGAAGGGCTCCCCGGCGACCAGCCGGGACGCCGCGTCGCGCCAGGCCAGGCGGGCCGTGTGGGCCTTCATCTCCATGTCGGCGATCTTGAACTGGATGGCCTGGTTCGCGCCGATCGGCCGGCCGAACGCCTCGCGTTCCTTGGCGTACTTCACCGATTCGTCGACGCAGCCCTGCGCCAGGCCCGTGGCCAGGGCCGCGATGGCGATCCGGCCCTCGTCGAGGATGCGCAGGAACTGGGCGTAGCCCCGGCCCTCCTCGCCGAGCAGGTTCGCGGCCGGCACCCGGACGTCCTGGAAGGACAGCTCGCGGGTGTCCGAGGCGTTCCAGCCGACCTTCGAGTAGGGCGCGGCGACCGTGAAGCCAGGCGTGCCCGACGGGACGATGATCGCCGAGATCCGCGGCCTGCCGTCCGGCCCCCGGCCGGTGACCGCCGTGACCGTCACCAGACCGGTGATGTCCGTACCGGAGTTGGTGATGAAGCACTTCGTGCCGTTGATGACCCACTCGTTCGTGTCCGCGTCCAGGCGGGCCGTCGTACGCGTGGCTCCCGCGTCCGAGCCGCCGTCCGGCTCGGTCAGGCCGAACGCGCCCAGCATCTCGCCCGCGCACAGCCGGGGGAGCCACTCGCGCTTCTGCTCCGGCGTGCCGAACAGGTGCAGGGGCATCGCGCCCAGCGAGACCCCGGCCTCGAGGGTGATGGCCACGGACGAGTCCACCCGGGCCAACTCCTCCAGGGCGATGCCGAGGGCCAGATAGTCGCCGCCCATGCCGCCGTACTCCTCCGGGAACGGCAGCCCGAACAGGCCCATACGGCCCATCTCGCGGACGATCTCGTACGGGAACTCGTGCCGCTCGTAGAAGTCGCCGATCTTCGGCGCCACCACGTCGTGCGCGAACTCCTCCACCGTGCGGCGGAGTTCCTCCAGCTCGGGGCTGAGACGGTGGTCCATGCTGATCACTGGTCCTTGTGGGAGAGAGCGCGGACGGTACGGGACGGGCTGGGCCGGTCCAGATGGGCGGCCATCCACACGCTGGTGGCGGTGAGACGGTCCAGGTCGACCCCGGTCTCGATGCCGAGGCCGTGCAGCATCCAGACGAGGTCCTCGGTGGCGAGGTTGCCGGTGGCCGACTTGGCGTACGGGCAGCCGCCCAGCCCGCCGGCGGAGGAGTCGATCGTGGTCACCCCGTGCTCCAGGGCCGCGTAGGTGTTCGCGAGCGCCTGGCCGTAGGTGTCGTGGAAGTGCACGCCGATCTCGTTGGTCGGCACGCCCTCCTCGTTGAGCAGGTTGAGCAGTTCCTGGACGTGGCCCGGGGTGGCCACGCCGATCGTGTCGCCGAGGCTCAGCTCGTCGCAGCCCATGTCCCTCAGGGCCGTGCAGACGGAGGCCACCTGGTGGAGCGGCACCGCGCCCTCCCACGGATCGCCGAAGCACATCGAGACATAGCCGCGCACATGCAGCCCCGCCTCCTTGGCGTGCCGCACCACCGGCTCGTACACGCCGAGCGACTCCTCCAGCGAGCGGTTGAGGTTGGCCCGGGCGAAGGACTCGCTGGCGCTGGCGAAGACCGCGACCCGCTCGGCGCCGAGCGCGAGCGCCCGCTCCAGGCCGCGCCGGTTGGGCACCAGCACCGGGAGCGCGAGCCCCGGAAGGTCCCTGACCAGTGGGAACAGCTGCTCGGCGTCGGCCAGTTGGGGCACCCACTTGGGATGCACGAAGCTGGTCGCCTCGATCGTCGTCAGCCCCGCGCCGGCCAGTCGGCGGATGAACTCCGCCTTCACCTCGGTGGGAACGGCCGCCTTCTCGTTCTGCAGCCCGTCGCGCGCGCCGACCTCGTGGATGCGCACGCGCGCGGGCAGGTCCGGGGCCGGGAGGACCATCGGCAGTCCCTCGACGCTCATTCCGCCACCTCCTCATGGGGTGCGATCACGGCGAGCACCTGGTCCATGGCGACCGTCGAGCCCGGCGTCACGTCCAGCTCGGCGACCGTGCCCGCGTGCGGGGCGGAGATGACGTGCTCCATCTTCATCGCCTCCACCACCAGCAGGCTCTGGCCCGCGGTGACCTCGTCGCCGACGGCGACCTTCACCACCGTCACCGTGCCCGGCATCGGCGCGGTCAGCGAGTCGGCGCCCGCGTGCGCGGCCCCGGTGAGCGCCGCGGCCACCGGGTCGTGGTCCCGCACCTGCCAGGCGTCCGCGTCCCGGCCCAGCCAGGTGCCGTCCGGCGAGGCGGCGAAGGTGTGGGCGACGCCATCGAGCCGGAAGGTGACCCGGTGCGGGCCGCCGGGCCGCGCCGGAACGCACCCGGACCCCCGCACGGGCCGGTCCGCGCCGGGCAGCAGCAGCTCGGTCCCGCCGTCCGGCGTGCTGCGCACCCGCACGGTGACCGGCTCGTGGCCGGTCACCCGCAGGTGGTGTGCCGTCCAGGCCCGCCGGCCGCCGAGGCGCCAGCCGTCCGCGGCGGCGAACGGGTTCGTCCAGCCGGGGCCGTCGGCGGGCGCGAGCGCGGCCTGACGCAGCAGCGCCGCCGCCGCGTAGACCTCGTCCGGCACCTCGTCCGGCACCAGCGCGTCCACTTCCCGCTCGACCAGACCGGTGTCCAGGTCCCCCTGGACGACCGCCGGATGCGCGAGCAGCCGCCGCAGGAAGCCCGCGTTGGTCGGCACGCCCAGCGTGACCGTCTGCGCGAGGGCCGCCCGGAGCCTGCGCAGTGCCGTCGCGCGGTCGGGGCCGTGGGCGATGACCTTGGACAGCATCGGGTCGTACAGGCTGCCCACCTCGGTGCCCTCGCCGAGCCCGGAGTCCGTGCGGACGCCCTCGCCCCGGGGCTCGTCCAGCAGCAGCACCGTGCCGCCGGAGGGGAGGAAGCCGCGCGCAGGGTCCTCGGCGCAGATCCGGGCCTCCACGGCGTGCCCCGTCAGCGTGACCTCGGACTGCGTGAAGCCCAGCTTCTCCCCGGCCGCCACCCGCAGCTGCCATTCGACCAGGTCCAGCCCGGTGACGAGTTCGGTGACCGGGTGCTCCACCTGGAGGCGGGTGTTCATCTCCATGAAGTAGTACTGCGTCGGGTCGCCTCCCGGCACGATGAACTCCACCGTGCCCGCACCCCGGTACCCGCAGGAGCGGGCCGCCTGCACGGCCGCCTCGCCCATCGACGCGCGCGTGGCCTCGTCCAGCAGGACCGAGGGCGCCTCCTCGATGATCTTCTGGTGCCGCCGCTGCAGCGAGCACTCGCGCTCACCGAGGTGGACGACATTGCCGTGCCCGTCGGCCAGCACCTGGATCTCGATGTGCCGGGGCCGGTCGATCCACCGCTCGACGAGCAGGGTGTCGTCGCCGAAGGAGGCGCGGGCCTCGCGGCGGGCGGCGGCGATCTCCTCCTCGAGGACCGTCATGTCCCGCACCAGCCGCATGCCCTTGCCGCCACCGCCGGCCGACGGCTTCAGCAGCACGGGCGCCCCCAACGAGCGGGCCGCCGCGGCCAGTTCGGGGTCGCGGCCGCCGGGGACCACCGGCACTCCGGCCGCCTGCACCGTCTCCTTGGCGCGGATCTTGTCGCCCATGAGCGCGATCGCGTCCGCCGGCGGGCCGATGAACACCAGCCCCGCCTCCTCGCACGCGCGCGCGAAGGCCGCGTTCTCGGCGAGGAAGCCGTACCCGGGGTGGACGGCCTGTGCGCCGGTGCGGGCGGCGGCCTCGAGCAGCCGCTGCACCGACAGATAGCTCTCGGCGGCCGGCGCCGGGCCGATCCGTACCGCGGTGTCGGCCTCCCGGACATGCCGCGCATCGGCGTCGGCGTCGGAGAAGACCGCCACCGAGCGCACGCCCAGCGAGCGGAGCGTACGGATGACGCGTACGGCGATCTCGCCCCGGTTGGCCACCAGCACTGTGTCGAACACGGTTCCCCTCCTCACATCCGGAAGACGCCGAACTGGGGGTCTCCCAGTGGCGCGTTGGCACAGGCCGTCAGGGCGAGTCCCAGCACCTGACGGGTCTCCAGCGGGTCGATCACGCCGTCGTCCCAGAGCCGGGCGGTGGCGTAGTAGGCGTTGCCCTGGCGCTCGTACTGCGCGCGGATCGGCGCCTTGAAGGCCTCTTCCTCCCCGGGCGGCCACTCCTCGCCGCGCGCCTCCAGCTGGTCCCGCTTGACCGTCGCGAGCACGGAGGCGGCCTGCTCGCCGCCCATGACGGAGATCTTGGCGCCCGGCCACATCCACAGGAAGCGGGGGGAGTAGGCCCGGCCGCACATCGAGTAGTTGCCCGCGCCGTACGAGCCGCCGACCACCACCGTCAGCTTCGGCACGCGCGTGCAGGCGACGGCCGTCACCATCTTGGCGCCGTGCTTGGCGATGCCGCCCGCCTCGTAGTCCTTGCCGACCATGAACCCGGAGATGTTCTGCAGGAACACCAGCGGGATGCCGCGCTGGTCGCACAGCTCGATGAAGTGGGCGCCCTTCTGGGCGGACTCGGAGAACAGGATGCCGTTGTTGGCGACGATCCCGACCGGGTGGCCGTGGATGCGGGCGAACCCGGTGACCAGCGTCTGCCCGAACTCGCTCTTGAACTCGGCGAAACGGGAGCCGTCCGTGATGCGCGCGATGATCTCGCGTACGTCGTAGGGGGTACGGGAGTCGACCGGGACCGCGCCGTACAGCCCGTAGGGGTCGGCCTTGGGCTCCACGCTCTGCCGCACCTCCCAGGGCGGGGACTGCCGGGCCGGGAGCGTGGCGACGATGTTCCGCACGATCCTGAGCGCGTGCGCGTCGTCCTCGGCGAGGTGGTCGGTGACGCCCGAGATCCGCGAGTGGACCTCGCCGCCGCCCAGCTCCTCGGCCGTGACGACCTCGCCGGTGGCCGCCTTCACCAGGGGCGGGCCGCCGAGGAAGATCGTCCCCTGGTCGCGGACGATCACCGCTTCGTCGCTCATCGCCGGGACGTACGCCCCGCCGGCGGTGCAGGAGCCGAGTACGGCGGCGATCTGTGCGATGCCCGCGCCGGACATCCGCGCCTGGTTGTAGAAGATCCGCCCGAAGTGCTCCCGGTCCGGGAACACCTCGTCCTGCATCGGCAGGAAGGCGCCGCCGGAGTCGACCAGGTAGACGCAGGGCAGACGGTTGTCGAGCGCCACCTCCTGCGCGCGCAGGTGCTTCTTCACGGTCATCGGGTAGTACGTGCCGCCCTTGACCGTGGCGTCATTGGCGACGATCACGCACTCGCGCCCGCTGACCCGCCCGATCCCGGCGATCACGCCGGCGGCCGGGGCCTGCCCGTCGTACATCCCGTCGGCCGCGAGGGGTGCCAGCTCCAGGAACGGCGAGCCCGCGTCGAGGAGCATGTCCACCCGGTCCCTGGGCAGCAGCTTGCCGCGCGCGGTGTGCCGCGCGCGGGCCTTCTCGCCACCGCCGAGCGCCGCCGCGGCCAGCTTGCCGCGCAGCTCCTCGACGAGCGCGAGGTGGGCCTGTTCATTGGCCCGCCAGGCCTCCGACGCGGGGTCTGCCGCGCTCCGGAGTTCCGGTGCCTCCTGCATCCTGCGGTCCCCTCACCCGGTGATCGAACCTGTTAATGAGCGTTAACCATTTCCTTCAGGTTAACGACCGCTAACCTCGCTGTCTAGAATTACCCGCATGGCCACCAGAACCGACGCCCCCACCCGGCGCGAACAGATCCTGAAGGAAGCCGCGCGACTCTTCGCGGAGCGCGGTTTCCACGGCGTCGGTGTGGACGAGATAGGCGCCGCGGTCGGCATCAGCGGCCCCGGTCTGTACCGCCACTTCCCGGGCAAGGACGCGATGCTCGCCGAGCTGCTGGTCGGGATCAGCGGCCAGCTGCTGACGGGGGCCAAGCGGCGCCTCGCGGAGGCCGACGGCGGCACCGGCGCCCGGGCCGTGCTCGACTCGCTGATCGAGGGCCACATCGACTTCGCCCTGGACGACCGCCCGCTGATCACCCTGCACGACCGTGAGCTGGACCGGCTGCGCGACAGCGACCGCAAGCTGGTGCGCCAGCTCCAGCGGCAGTACGTCGAGCTGTGGGTGGGGGTCGTCCGCGAGGTGTACCCGGCGCTGACCGAGCCCGCGGCCCGCTCGGCCGTCCACTCGGTCTTCGGCCTGCTCAACTCCACCCCGCACCTCGGCCGCGCGGGCACGCTGCCCGGCCGGGGCACCACGGCGGCCCTGTTGCACAGGATGGCGTGCGGCGCGTTCGAGGCGGCGGGGGAGACGGCGGCAAGGGAGGCGGCGGCGGAAGGGGAGTGAGGCGCCGGGACGTTCGCGGCAGCTTGCGGCCACAGGGCTTGCGCGTGGGATAGCTCACCCTGGACGGCGCACCGTACTGGCCGGTATCTTCGAGTCTGAGCAAGCGCTTAGACAGGCCGTCGTGTCGAGTACGTGGAGGTAAACCGTGCGCCGTACGTTGTTCAACGAGGATCACGAGGCGTTCCGGGAGACCATCCGCGCCTTCATCGAGGCCGAGGTCGTGCCCGTCTACGACGAGTGGTTCGCCGCCGGCCAGGCCCCCCGCGAGTTCTACTACAAGCTCGCCGAGCTGGGTGTCTTCGGCATCCGGGTCGACGAGGAGTACGGCGGCGCGGGCATCGACTCGTACAAGTTCGAGGCCGTCCTCTACGAGGAGACCGCCCGCGCGGGTGTCGCCTTCGGCGGCTCCGGCGTGCACGTGCTGCTCGGCCTGCCCTACATCAAGCTGCTCGCCACCGACGAGCAGAAGAAGCGCTACCTGCCGAAGTTCGTCTCCGGCGAGGAGATGTGGGCCATCGCGATGACCGAGCCGGGTACCGGCTCCGACCTCGCGGGCATGAAGACCACCGCCAGGCTCAGCGAGGACGGCACGCACTACGTCCTCAACGGCGCCAAGACCTTCATCACCGGCGGTGTGCACGCCGACCGCATGATCGTCTGCGCCCGCACCTCCGCGCCCACCGCCGAGGACCGCCGCCACGGCATCTCCCTCTTCGTCGTGGACACCAAGGCCGAGGGCTACTCGGTCGGCCGCAAGCTCGACAAGCTCGGCCTCAAGACCTCCGACACCGCCGAACTCGCGTTCGTCGACGTCAAGGTCCCCGTCGAGGACCTCCTCGGCGAGGAGAACAAGGGCTTCTACTACCTCGGCCACAACCTCGCCTCCGAGCGCTGGGGCATCGCCTTCGGCGCCTACGCGCAGGCCAAGGCCGCCGTCCGGTTCGCCAAGCAGTACGTCCAGGACCGCGTCGTCTTCGGCCAGCCCGTCGCCGCCTTCCAGAACACCAAGTTCGAGCTGGCCGCCTGCCAGGCCGAGGTGGACGCGGCCGAGGCCGTCGTCGACCGCGCCACGGAGGCCCTCGACGCCGGTGAGCTGACCCCGGCCGAGGCCGCCAGCGCCAAGCTGTTCACCACCGAGGTCGCCCACCGTGTGATCGACCGCTGCCTCCAGCTGCACGGCGGCTACGGCTTCATGAACGAGTACCCGATCGCCCGCCTCTACGCGGACAACCGCGTCAACCGCATCTACGGCGGCACCAGCGAGATCATGAAGACGATCATCGCCAAGGACATGGGCCTGTAAGGCTCGCGCCATAACTGGCCGGTACAACTGACCTCATGAGCCAGGCACTTCAGGACCTCCTCGATCTGCTCGACCTCGAGCGGATCGAGGAGGACATATTCCGCGGCCAGTCCCGCTCCGCCGTCGTCCCCCGTGTCTTCGGCGGGCAGGTCGCGGCGCAGGCGATGGTCGCCGCCGGGCGAACCGTCCCCGCGGACCGCACCGCCCACTCCCTGCACGCGTACTTCCTGCGCCCGGGCGACCCCGGCGCGCCGATCGTCTACACCGTGGACCGCATCCGCGACGGCCGCTCCTTCACCACCCGCCGCGTGGTCGCCGTCCAGCACGGCAAGCCGATCTTCCACCTCTCGGCGTCCTTCCAGACGTACGAGGACGGCCTCGAGCACCAGGCCCCGATGCCGCCCGCGCCCGACCCCGCCACGCTGCCCACCTCGCAGGAGCGGCTGCGCGGCTACGGCCACCTCGATCCGGCCGTGGTCGAGAAGTTCGCCGAGGCCCGCGAAGCGGTCGATCTGCGCTATGTCGAGGAGCCGCCGTACGGGCAGTTCGGCACGCCGCGCGAGCCGCACAGCCAGGTGTGGTTCCGCACCAACGGCAAGCTGGGCGGCGCCGTCGACGAACCGCTGCTGCACGTCGTCCTCGCCACCTACGTCTCCGACATGACCCTCCTCGACTCCGTGCTGCTCGCGCACGGCCGCGGCGGCTGGGCGGTCGGCGATGTCGTGGGCGCCTCCCTGGACCACGCGATGTGGTTCCACCGCCCCTTCCGTGCCGACGAGTGGCTGCTGTACGACCAGGAGTCGCCGTCCGCGCACGGCGGCCGGGGCCTCGGCCAGGCCCGTATCTACACACAGGACGGGCAACTCGCCATCACCGTCATCCAGGAGGGCGTGGTCCGCGTTCCGCGTGGCTGACTCGCCGAGATGCCGAGTGACGAATCGGGCATTACGCTCTTTCAGTGAAGCCGCAGTACACGGCGTGACCGTCCGGTTGCGCTCCGGATACCCGGAGTGCGAGGTCCCGGCGGTGACGACCCTGTAGCCAACCTCTGTGGCGACACCTGAAAAGCGCGCCGTGCCCTTCCCTTTCCGTGAGCACGGCGCCGGCCATCCATCCCGTGTCTTCCCTCAGGGAGCTGCGAGAGATGATGGAAACGAAAGGGTAAATTCCCATGCGAGCACAGCGCGTTAAGCGTTATGTCGTGATGTCCGCGGCCGGCCTCCTGCTGGCCGGCGGAACGGCGGTCGGCGCGGCCGGCACCGCCTCGGCGGCCCCGGCTCACCGCCACGGCCACCACCGGCACCACGAGTGCGGCTGCGGCGGCCGGCACCATCACGGCGGCCGTCACCACGGCGGCGGCGAGAACGGCCGCGGCGGCCGCGGCGGCGAGAACGGCCGAGGCGGCGGTGGCGAGAACGGTCGCAACGGTGGCGGCAACTGGGGCGGGGGCAACGGTGGCGGCAACTGGGGCGGGGGCAACGGTGGCGGCAACGGCGGTGGCGGCAACGGCCGTTGACCGCTGACGTCCAACACGCCCGCACTGTGCGGCTCCGCGCGCGAGGAGCCGCACAGTGCTGTCGGCCTCAGGAGAGCCCCGCCTCCGCGAGCAGATAGGCCGTCATCGGGTCGTAGTGGCGCGGGCTGAGCACATGGTCGTCCAGCGGTACGACGACCTGGACGGTGCCCTCGGACTCGGCGAGGAACAGTGCCGGATCGTTGCAGTCGGCGTACCCGACGGAATCGACCCCGTGCTGACCGGCGTACCCGGCCCAGCCGTGGTCGGCGACCACCAGGTCCGGCAGCGGCCGGCCCTCGCCTTCAAGTCCCGTCAGAATGGCCCGCATCGGCTCCCCGGAGTGGGTGTGCCACAGCGTCGCCCCGTGCTCCAGCACCGCGACGTCGGCGAACTGCATGACGTACCCCTCGTCCGTCTGCAGCCCGTCCGGGATGACCACGATCTCGCAGCCCGCGGCACGCAGCGCGGCGGCCGTGGCCCGGTGCACGTCCAGCAGGCCGCCGGGGTGCCCGGTGGCGAACAGCACCCGCTGCCGCCCCTCGGCCGCCTTGCGCAGCCGCGCCGCCATCCGCTCCAGCGCGTCCACGGTCAGCTCGGGGTCGATGGTGTCCTGCCCGTACCGGTACTCGGGATCGTCGTTGACCCCGACCCGCTCGGCCATCACCGCGAGCACGTCCTGCTCGTCGCTCCAGCGGTCGCCCAGCTCCAGCCCGAGCCAGAAGTTGCGGACACCGTTGGCGAGCTGACGGTAGTGGGAGAGGTTGTTCTCGCGGGGCGTGGCGACGTCCCCCGCGATACGGGTCCTCACCAGGTGGTCGACGAGCTGGGCGCGGCTGGGTGTCCCGGATATCGGCATGCCTCCCATTGTGGGGCAGCGCGTCACCGGAGTCCTCGGCATATCGGGGGCTGGGACGGGGGTCACTCGCCTGCTCGGCCGTGCCGCAGCGCGAACCACAGCTCCATGCGGACGTCCGGGTCGTCCAGGTCGGCGCCCAGCAGGGCGGCGCAGCGGGCGATGCGCTGCCGCACGGTGTTGCGGTGCACGTCCAGGGCCACCGCCGTACGGTCCCAACTGCCGTGCAGTGACAGCCAGTTGCGCAGGGTCTCGGTGAGCGCGGGCTGGCCGGTGAGCGGTGCGAGCAGGGCACGGGCGTGTGCCTCGGCGTCCGCCCGCGGCACCAGGTCGGTGAGGCCCGGCCGGGCCCCGTGCCGGACCAGCGGGGTACGGGTGGCGCGGGCCCGGGCCAGCGCACGGGCCGCCTGGGTGTCGGCGGCCGGCCACTCGCGCGGCTCCACGGCGGCACTGACCCCGAGCGTCCAGCCGGGCTGCGGCGCAGGCTCCCGCCCGCTCGGCACCAGTACCCGTACGACGTCCCGGGCGAGATCGACCAGCGGCGAACCGAGGGCGGCGCCGAGGGCGGAGGCGGCGACGGCGTCGGGCTGCTGCGTCTCGGGCCGTGCGTGGACGACGACCCAGTCGCCGTCGCCCAGCAGGGGTGCGACCTGCTCCGGCGGGGCGCCGAGCAGCAGCCGCACGAGCGCCGACGACCGCGCCGCCCCGGCACCGCTGTGATGCTCCCCGGTCAGCAGCGACAGCAGTACGGAGGCCACGGAGGCGATGGTGTGGTCCCCGGGTTCGCGCCGCGCGGTGGCCACGCCCAGGACGAAACCCTCGCCCGGACCGAGGGCGTACGCGGCGAGGTGGGTGTCCCCGAGCGTGTCGGTGGCGGAGGCGGGGGTGCCCGCGCCCGTCGGCCGTACCACCCCCGCCAGGTCCGTCAGCGCCTCCCGCACTCCTGGCCCCGCGGCCCGGCCCGCCGAGGCGATCTCCGTGCCGTCGGGGCCGTGGAGCACCGCCCGGCCGGCCAGGTGCCGGGCCAGTTGCCGCAGGACCGAGGGGACCGGGTCCGGTCGTGCGGCGGCGGAGGCGAGACCCTGCTGGGCCTCGGTGACCCGGCGCAGCTCGGCCAGCCGGGCCTGGGCCATCAGCTGCCACACCGCGCGGGCCACACCGGAGAACGTGGTCTGCGGCGGGACCTCCAGCAGCGGCAGGCCGTGGCGCTCGCAGGCGGCGGCCAGGGCGCGCGGGACGGTGTCGTGCACCGGGGCCAGGCCGAAGCCGAGCGCCGCGCCGCCCGCCGCGACGATCCGGGCGACGTAGTCGTCGAAGTACGTACCGGAGCCCGCCGCCTCCGGGATGTGCACCCCGGCCGTGAGCAGCAGCTCGCCGCCCAGCAGATACGGGTACGGGTCGGCCATCTCCGAGGTGTGCGCCCAGTGGATCACGGTTCCCCGGTCCGTCGGCCCCGCGATCTGCCGCAGTGCCAGGTCCTCGCGGGCCAGCAGGGCCGAGAGCGGTACGGGTGGGGTCGGCGGGACGGCCGGCGCTGCTGGGGTCATCGATTCCGGCATGGTGTGCATATCCTCCACTCCACCCCGTGCATATGGATGAAACGTACACTTCGCAGTCGCTTTCCGGCCACCTACTGTCGGTGGACGTCACCCGCCGGCGACCCCCAGTGCGACTTCGAGTGAAGGAGGGCCTCATGGCCGTCGACTACACAGTGATCGTCGTCTATCTCGCCGGGATGCTGGCCATGGGCTGGTGGGGCATGCGCCGCGCCAAGTCCAAGAGCGACTTCCTGGTGGCGGGCCGCCGCCTCGGGCCCGCCATGTACTCCGGCACCATGGCGGCGATCGTCCTCGGCGGCGCGTCCACCATCGGCGGCGTGGGCCTCGGCTACCAGTACGGCCTCTCCGGCGCGTGGATGGTCTTCACCATCGGCCTCGGCCTGCTCGCCCTGTCCGTCTTCTTCTCCGCCCGCATCGCCCGCCTGAAGGTCTACACCGTCTCCGAGATGCTCGACCTGCGCTACGGCGGCCGCGCCGGGCTCATCTCCGGCGTGGTCATGTGGGCGTACACCCTCATGCTGGCCGTCACCTCGACGATCGCCTACGCCACGATCTTCGACGTCCTCTTCGACATGAACCGGACGCTCGCGATCGTCGTCGGCGGCTCGATCGTCGTCGCCTACTCCACCCTCGGCGGCATGTGGTCGATCACCCTGACGGACATGGTCCAGTTCGTGGTGAAGACCATCGGCATCCTGCTCCTGCTCCTGCCGATCGCCGTGGTGAAGGCGGGCGGCTTCAGCGAGATGAGGGCCAAGCTGCCCACCTCGTACTTCGACCCGCTGGGCATCGGCGGCGAGACGATCTTCACCTACGTCCTGATCTACACGTTCGGCATGCTGATCGGCCAGGACATCTGGCAGCGCGTGTTCACCGCCCGCGGCGACAGGACCGCCAAGTGGGGCGGCACCGTGGCCGGAACCTACTGTCTGGCCTACGCCCTCGCCGGCGCGGTGATCGGCACGGCCGCCAAGGTGCTCTACCCCAAGCTCGGCAGCCCCGACGACGCCTTCGCCACCGTCGTCAAGGCCGAACTCCCCGTCGGCGTACGCGGCCTGGTGCTGGCCGCCGCCCTCGCCGCCGTGATGTCCACCTCCTCCGGCGCCCTCATCGCCTGCGCCACGGTGGCCAACAACGACATCTGGTCGCGCCTGAAGGGCGCCGTACGGCGGGACGGCGACGCGCACGACGAGGTCAAGGGCAACCGCGCCTTCATCCTGATCATGGGCGTCGCGGTGATCGGCACGGCGATCGCGCTGAACAACGTGGTCGAGGCACTGACGGTCGCCTACAACCTCCTCGTCGGCGGCCTGCTCGTGCCCATCCTCGGCGGCCTGCTGTGGAAGCGCGGCACGGCACAGGGCGCGCTGGCCTCGGTGATCGTGGGCGGCCTCGCGGTGATCGGCCTGATGGCCGGTTACGGGATCCTCGCCAACGAACCGGTCTACTACGGCCTGCTCGCCTCCCTCGCCGCCTACACGGCCGTCTCCCTGGCCACCACGCCCACCGACGAGGCCGTCCTCGCCGCCTGGCGCGAGCGCCTCGCCGGGCGGTCCGCCGAACGTCCGTCCGAACCGGTCCCGGCTCACCAGTAGAGTCGTACGGAAAGCAGTACATGCGCGACGAAGCGCAAGAAAGAAGGCATTCAGCTATGAGCAGCAACGAGACGCCCCGTGGCCCCGTCGACTCCTCCCGCATCCCGCGGTACGCCGGGCCCGCGACCTTCGCCCGGCTGCCCCGCCTGGACGAGGTCGGCACCGCCGACGTCGCCGTCGTGGGCGTGCCGTTCGACTCCGGCGTCTCGTACCGGCCGGGCGCCCGCTTCGGCGGCAACGCCATCCGCGAGGCGTCCCGGCTGCTGCGCCCCTACAACCCGGCGCAGGACGCCTCCCCGTTCGCCCTCGCCCAGGTCGCGGACGGCGGCGACATCGCCGTGAACCCGTTCAACATCAACGAGGCCGTCGAGACCATCGAGGCCGCGGCGGACGAGCTGCTCGGCACCGGCGCCCGCCTGATGACCCTGGGCGGCGACCACACCATCGCCCTGCCCCTGCTGCGCTCGGTCGCGAAGAAGCACGGCCCGGTGGCCCTGCTCCACTTCGACGCCCACCTGGACACCTGGGACACCTACTTCGGCGCCGAGTACACCCACGGCACCCCGTTCCGCCGTGCGGTGGAGGAGGGCATCCTCGACACCTCCGCCCTCTCCCACGTCGGCACCCGCGGCCCCCTGTACGGCAAGCAGGACCTCACCGACGACGAGAAGATGGGCTTCGGCATCGTCACCTCCGCGGACATCTACCGCCGCGGTGCCGACGAGGTCGCCGACCAGCTGCGCCAGCGCATCGGCGACCGCCCGCTGTACATCTCCATCGACATCGACTGCCTCGACCCGGCGCACGCGCCCGGCACCGGCACCCCGGAGGCGGGCGGCATGACCTCCCGCGAACTCCTGGAGATCCTGCGCGGCCTGGCATCCTGCAACCTGGTCTCGGCGGACGTGGTGGAGGTGGCGCCGGCGTACGACCACGCAGAGATCACCTCGGTCGCGGCCTCCCACACGGCCTACGAACTGACCACCATCATGAGCCGCCAGATCGCGGCGGCCCGCAACGCCTGACTCTCCCTAGGGGAACGAGAGCTGTGACTCACGACCATGACCTGGTACTCCGCCCGACGCAGACGCAGATCACCGCGGCCCTGAACCCTCCCCCGGGGCGCAACGGCGGAGACCTGGTCGTGGAGACGCTCACCGGGCTCGGCGCGACGACGGTCTTCGGGCTGCCCGGCCAGCACGCGCTCGGCATGTTCGACGCCCTGCGCAGGTCGTCGTTGCGCTACGTGGGCCTGCGGGTGGAGAACAACGCGGGCTTCGCGGCGGACGCGTACGGCCGCGTCACCGGCGAGGCCGCGCCTCTTCTGCTCTCGACGGGCCCGGGCGCCCTCACGTCACTGGCCGCACTCCAGGAGGCGGCCGCCGCGTCCGCCCCCGTCCTGGCGATCAGCAGCCAGGTCCCGACGGCGGGCCTGGGCGGCGGCCGCCACGGCTACCTGCACGAACTCCCCGACCAGTCGGCGTCGTTCCGGGGCGTGGTGAAGTCGGTCCACACGGTCCGCGCCCAGTCCCAGATCCCGTCCGCGATCGCGGCGGCCTGGAAGTCGGCGCTGACGGCCCCGCACGGCCCGGTATGGGTGGAGATCCCGCAGGACGTACTGCTGGCTCCGACCGCCCTGCCGGTGGTGACGGCGCCGGACGCGACTCCCGAGGACGTGGTCCCGCGCCCCGAACTGACGGCGGTGGCGGCCGACTTGCTGTCGCGGGCCGAGCGTCCGGCGATCATCGCGGGCGGCGGGGTCGTACGGTCGGACGCGTCGGGCAAGCTGCGTCAGCTGGCCGAGAAGCTGCAGGCGCCGGTCGTGACCACCTTCGGCGGCAAGGGCGCGTTCCCGTGGGAGCACCCCCTGTCGATGCAGTCCTGGCTGGAGGACCGGTACACGACGGACTTCCTGGAGGACGCGGACGTACTCCTGGTGGTCGGCTCGGGCCTCGGTGAACTCTCCTCCAACTACCACACGTTCAAGCCGCGAGGCCGAGTGATCCAGATCGAGGCCGACCTCGGCAAGCTGGAGTCCAACCACCCGGCGCTGGGCATCCACGCGGACGCCCGCCTGGCGCTGCAGGCACTGCTGGAGACGGTGGCGGAGCGGACGGACGAGTCCGCGCCGGAGCGGGTGCGGGAGCTGCTGTCCCGAGTCGGTGAGCGCATCGCGTCTCAGGAACTCAGCCTGGAACACGAGGTGTTGGGGGCCGTCCGACGCGCCCTGCCCGCCGATTCCCCGTCCTTCTGGGACATGACGATCCTGGCGTACTGGGCGTGGTCGGCCTTCGACCCCCGGGGCACCAACCTCATGCACTCGGCCCAGGGCGCCGGCGGCCTCGGCTACGGCTTCCCGGCGGCGCTGGGCGCTGCGGCGGCCGACCCGACCCGCCCCGTCCTGGCGGTCTCGGGCGACGGCGGTGCCCTGTACTCGATCGCCGAGCTGGCCACGGCCAAGCAGTACGACCTCCCCGTCACCTGGCTGATCGTCGACGACGGCGGCTACGGAATCCTCCGCGAGTACATGACGGACGCCTTCGGCCAGGCGACGGCGACGGAGCTGGCGCGCCCGGACTACGTGGCCCTGGCCGAGTCCTTCGGCGTGCCGGGCGTCCGTACGACCCCGGAGACCCTGGAGGAGGACCTGGCGAAGGCGCTGGCGGCGCCGGGCCCGTCGGTGGTCGTACTCCCCGCAGTCCTGCGGATGTTCGCGCCGACGCATCTCGGTTAGGGGTTAGCCGGAGTTCTCCCAGACGAGCACCCTGCCCCCACAGCTCACCGACGAAGATCTCCTTCAGCTCCTGATCCAGGCCCCGCCCGAACACGTGGATCAGAAGAAGGACGTCCCCCTTGCGGTGCTCTCGGCCACGACACACGGGAGTGGCCCGCTGGGTCCGGCCATACTGGAATCCCTGGCCGCCGCCTTGCGGACCATCGACCCGGACAGTGCCGCGGTCTTCGTGCAGTTCGTCGACTCCTGCCTGGCCGACCCCCAGGCGAAGCAAGGGCGGGCTGAGGCCAAGGCCGAGATGGTCCTGCAGATCCTCGAATGGCGGAAGCTGCCCGTGCCCGATGCTGTACGCGAGCGGGTCCAGTCCTGCACGGACCTGGGCCGGCTGGAAGCATGGGCCCAGCGAGCCATGCACGCCACGGACGCGGCGGAGCTGTTCACCGAGGCGTGAACAAGTAGCGGTCGGTCAGCCGCTCATGTCCCCGCCGGCCGGGTCGTCACTGCGTTGACGGCAGAACGCGCCAAGGCCGGCAGGAGGGCTTGGCGCGCTGCGGGTTGTGATGGGGTTCAGCTCACGTCCGACGGGTCAAGGCGATAGATCGCGGACTGGTTGGTGGAAGCGGACGAAGGCGAGGACGCCTTCGAGGGCGACGACGTCGAACTCTTGCTGTACGCGCTCTCCTTCACCAGCGTCCCGTGCTTCTTCACCCAGGCCGTGACCTCGGAGGACACGCTGTTGCTGTCGCCGCCGGGGCCGCCGCCCATCATGCCGCCGCCGATCTGGATGTAGTGCAGCTCGCCCTTCTTGACCAGCTCCTCGAGCTTGGCGACGGTCATCGCCTTGTCGGTGCCGGTGAAGCCCCACATGGAGATGACGGGCACCTTGGCGCTCAGCTCGATCTGGGCCGCGCTCTGCGAGTTGGAGACCGCCAGCAGCCAGGTGGCGCCGTCCTGGTGCTTCTTCAGGTACGCGATCAGCCCGCTGTTCGCGCCGCCCATCCCGCCCGGGCCGCCGCCCATGCCGGTACCCGTACGGCCGCTGCCCGTGCGTCCCGGCTCGCCGCCCGCGGCACCGGTGCCGCCCGACACGCCCTGGCCGCCGGGGAGTTCACCGCTCTGCCCGCCTCCCGGGAAGCCACCGGCCTGCCGGCCGCCGCCCGGCAACTCCCCGGCCGAGGCGCCGCCCTGGGGCATGCCGGTCGCCGAGCCGCCGGGTGCGGTGCCGCCGCCCGGGAACCCGCCGCCGGCCTCCGCGTTCCGGCCGCCGCCCGGCATCTCGCCGCCGCCCGGGAAGCCGCCCCGGCCGCCGCCCATGCCGCCGCCGAAGCCGTTGCCCGTCGAGGGACCGGCCGTCGGGTTCACGCCGCCCATGCCGCCGCCGCCCGAACCGGACGGCAGCGACCAGGCGTACGCCGCCGGGCCCGCGAGCGCCGCGACGACCGCCGCGGCGACGGAGGCCGCGAGGAGCCGTGCGCGGGCCCCGGAGCGGAAGACGAACAGGCCCACGACCGCCGCCGCCATGACGACACCCACCGTCGGCCACAGCCAGGTGTGCCACCCCGAAGCCCGGCGCAGCAGCACGATCGCCCAGACCGCGGTGACCGCGAGAGCGGCCGGCAGGACCCACGCCCAGCGCTTGTCGGCGCGGAACGCACGCAGCAGCAGCACGCCCCCGCCGCCGCACAGCGCCGCGATGCCGGGCGCGAGGGCGGTCGTGTAGTACGGGTGCATCGTGCCCTCGGCGGTCGCGAAGGTGACGTAGTGCAGGACCGTCCAGCCGCCCCACAGGATGAGCGCGGCCCGGGTGAGGTCGGTGCGCGGGGCGCGGCCGCACAGGATCAGGCCGGCGACGAGGGCGATCACCGAGAACGGGATCAGCCAGGAGATCTGGCCGCCGAGGATGTCGTTGAACATCCGGCCGAGGCCCGCGGAGCCGGAGAAGCCGCCTCCGCCCCCTCCGCCCCCTCCGCCGCCGTTGCCCTCGCCGCCGAAGATCCGGCCGAGGCCGTTGTAACCCATGATCAGGTTCCAGGCGGTGCCGTCCGTCGAACCGCCGATGTACGGTCGTTCGGAGGCGGGGACCAGGGAGACGGCGATCGCCCACCAGAAGCTGGAGACCGCGAGGACCACGCCGGCGATCAGCAGGTTCACGATCCGTCGTACGAGCTTCGGGCGCGCCGCGAACAGGTGGACGGCGAAGACGGCGGGCAGTGCGATGTAGCCCGCCAGCATCTTCGTGTTGAAGGCGAGGCCGAAGCAGACCGCCGAGCCGAGCAGCGGCAGCAGCCGTCCGGTGCGGGTGGCGCGCAGGGCGAGTGCCGCGCCGCCGACCATCAGCAGGACGAGGATCGTGTCGGGGTTGTTGTCCCGGTTGATCGCGACCGTGATCGGGGTCAGCGCGAGGACCAGCGCGGCCACCGCCGCCGCCGCGTGCCCGAAGGACCGCTTCACGGACGAGTGCAGGATCCAGATCGCGCCGAGCCCGGCCGCGACCTCCGGCAGCATCATCTGCCAGGTGCCGAAGCCGAATATCCGGCACGACAGGCTCATGACCATGTCGGCGAACGGCGGCTTGTCGACGGTGAGGAAGTTTCCGGCGTCGAGCGAGCCGAAGAACCAGGCCTTCCAGTTCTGCGTGCCGCTGTAGATGGCGGCGCTGTAGAAGCTGTTGAGGTTCGAGCCCGACAGGTTCCAGGTGTAGAGCACGGCCGCCAGCAGCATGACCGCGAGCAGCACGGGCAGCGACCAGCGCGGTGCGCGCTCCGGCTCGGCGGCGGGCGTCGGTGTCGGCGTCGGTGACGGCGGACCCGGGGTCGTCGTCGGGGCGTGGGGGATGGGATCGGTGGCAGAGGTCACCACTGCACCCTGCAGACCGGCGATGGGTGCGCGCTGTGGTGCACCTGGGCGGAAGCTGTGGGTCGGTGAGAGACGGGTGAGCCCCGCACCCGTCGGTGAGAACAGGTGTGCAACCATTCGACCGCCTCCGCGAGTCAACTGGGGCATGGATTCCCGGACATCACGACGTACCGGCGCGCTTCGTGCCGCCCTCGGCGCCGCACTGCTCATACCGGCCGCGACCGCCGTCACCGCCGCCGCCACGCCGGCCGCCGCCGTCACGCCCGCCGTCAGCTGTACGTCCGCCAAGGCGCCCCTCGCTGCCAAGCTCCAGAAGGACATCACCGCCGCCCTGGCGAACCGCACGAGCACGGTCGCCCTCGGTCTGTACGACCGCAGCACCGGCACCACCTGCACACTGCGCGCCACCAGCGCCTACGACTCGGCCAGCACCGTGAAGGTCACCGTGCTGGCGACGCTGCTGTGGGATGCCAAGAAGCACAACCGGTATCTGACCGACACCGAGGACTCGCTCGCCACGGCCATGATCACCGCGTCGGACAACGACGCGACCAGCAAGCTGTGGAAGCAGCTGGGCATGACGAAGATCAAGGGCTTCCTGGCCGCCGCGGGGATGACGAAGACCGTGCCGGGCACGGGCGGTTACTGGGGTCTGACCCAGGAGAACGTCACCGACGAGCAGCGGCTGCTGGGGCTCCTCACCGCCAGGAACAGCGTGCTGAGCGACAACTCCCGCGCCTACATCCTGAAGTTGATGGGCCAGGTCATCCCCGCGCAGCGCTGGGGCACCCCGGCCGGCGCGCCGTCCACCGTCGCCGTGCACGTCAAGAACGGCTGGCTGCAGCGCTCGACGCACGGCTGGCGCGTGCACAGCCTCGGCACGTTCAACGGCGCCGGCCACGACTACATGATCTCGGTGCTGACCCAGGACAACAGCACCATGGACTACGGCGTCACCACCATCCAGAACATCGCCGAGGCCATCCACAAGGACCTCGTACCGACCACCTCCGCCACCGCCGTCTACATCCCGACGAGCCGGCCGAGCGAGGCCTTCGTCGCGGTGCCGCCGCAGGGCTGAACCGGCCCCGTCACCCTCACGCGCACCGCCGGCCCGGCGGCGGCCGGGCCACAACGGACCCGCACCCGGAAAAGGCCGGGGCCGGGCCGGCGGAGCGTTTTGTTGCGGAGGGATGAAATCCGTTCACCTGTGCGTTGGTGCCTTGAGGCAGAGCAGGTCGAACGAACGGAAGGCACCCGCGTGGCAGCGCAACGGGGATGGGCAAAGCGCCTGGCGGCCTACGCCTGGCGGTATCCGAAAGACGTCGTCCTCGCCCTCGGTTCCTCCCTGGCCGGCATGGCCGTCATGGCCGTCGTCCCGTTGATCACCAAGGTGATCATCGACGACGTGATCGGGAACCACACCCGCTCGATGGCACCCTGGGCCGGCAGCCTGATCGGCGCGGCCGTCCTCGTCTACGCCCTCACCTACATCCGCCGCTACTACGGCGGCCGGCTCGCCCTCGACGTCCAGCACGACCTGCGGACGGAGATGTACGAGACCATCACCCGGCTCGACGGGCGGCGCCAGGACGAGCTGTCCACCGGGCAGGTGGTCGGCCGGGCCACCAGCGACCTCCAGCTGATCCAGGGCCTGCTCTTCATGCTCCCGATGACCATCGGGAACGTCCTGCTCTTCGTGATCTCCCTGGCGATCATGGCGTGGCTGTCGCTGCCGCTGACCCTGGTCGCCCTCGCCGTCGCGCCCGCGCTCGGCTGGATAGCCAGGCGCAGCCGCAGCAGGCTGCACCCGGCCACCTGGTACGCCCAGGCCCAGGCCGCCGCCGTCGCGGGAGTGGTCGACGGCGCCGTGAGCGGTGTACGCGTGGTGAAGGGCTTCGGGCAGGAGGAGCAGGAGACCGGCAAGCTCAGGGAGGTCGGCCGCAGGCTCTTCGCCGGGCGGCTGCGCACCATACGCCTGAACAGCAAGTACACCCCGGCCCTCCAGGCCGTCCCGGCCCTCGGCCAGGTCGCCATGCTGGCCCTCGGCGGCTGGCTGGCCGTGCGCGGGCACATCACGCTCGGCACGTTCGTCGCCTTCTCCAGCTATCTCGCCCAGCTGGTCGGCCCGGTCCGCATGCTCGCGATGGTCCTCACGGTCGGCCAGCAGGCCCGCGCCGGCACCGAGCGCGTCCTGGAGCTGATCGACACCGAGCCGACGATGAAGGACGGCACGAAGGCGCTGCCGGCCGACGCGCCCGCGACCGTCGAGTTCGACGACGTGTCCTTCGGGTACGGGAACGGCTCGAAGGTCCTCGACGGACTCAGCTTCGAGATACGCCCCGGCGAGACCCTCGCCGTCGTCGGCTCCTCCGGCTCCGGCAAGTCCACCCTCTCCCTGCTCCTGCCGCGCTTCTACGACGTCACCCGCGGCGCCGTCCTGATCGGCGGCCACGACGTGCGCGAGCTGACCGCGGACTCGCTGCGGGCAGCGATCGGGCTCGTCCCCGAGGATTCGTTCCTCTTCTCCGACACGGTGCGCGCCAACATCGCCTACGGCCGCCCGGACGCGACCGACGAGGAGATCCGCACGGCCGCCCGGGCCGCCCAGGCGGACCGTTTCATCGCCGAGCTGCCCGAGGGTTACGACACCAAGGTCGGCGAGCAGGGCCTGACCCTCTCGGGCGGCCAGCGCCAGCGCGTCGCGCTCGCCCGCGCCCTGCTCACCGACCCGCGCCTGCTCGTCCTGGACGACGCCACCTCGGCCGTGGACGCCCGCGTCGAGCACGAGATCCACGAGGCGCTGAAGCACGTCATGGAGGGGCGGACCACCCTCCTCATCGCGCACCGCCGCTCCACCCTGAACCTCGCCGACCGCATCGCCGTGCTCGACGGCGGTCGGCTCGCCGACCTCGGCACCCACGAGGAACTCCAGGAGCGGTGCGCGCTGTACCGCCGGCTGCTGACCGACCCGGACGAGCTGGGCGGGGTCTCCCCGGGGCACGCCCAGTCGGCCGCCCCGGCGCAGGACACGACCCTGCGCGAGGAGCTGGACGCCGAGTTCGACGCGGAGCGGGGTGTGACCCCCCGGCTGTGGACCGGCGACCGTGCGGCCAAGAACGCCGGGAGCACGGCGCTCGGCGGTACCCCCGCCACCCCCGAACTGCTCGCCCAGGTCGAGGCGCTGCCCCCGGCCACCGACACCCCGGACGTCGACGAGGCCCGCGCGGTGCGCCGCGAGGACTCCTACGGACTGCGCCGGCTGCTGCGCGGCTTCGGCGCGCCCCTGCTGATCAGCCTGGGGCTGGTCGCCGTGGACGCGGGCGCGGGCCTGCTGCTGCCGGTGCTGATCCGGCACGGCATCGACGCGGGCGTGACGAAGATGGCCCTCGGCGCGGTCTGGGCGGCCTCGCTGCTCGGCCTCGCGACCGTGCTGGTGCAGTGGGCCGCGCAGATCGGCGAGACCCGGATGACCGGGCGCACCGGCGAGCGCGTGCTGTACACGCTGCGGCTGAAGATCTTCGCCCAGCTCCAGCGGCTCGGCCTCGACTACTACGAGCGCGAGCTGACCGGCCGGATCATGACCCGGATGACGACCGACGTCGACGCCTTGTCGACGTTCCTGCAGACCGGCCTGGTCACGGCGTTCGTCTCGGTGGTCACCTTCTTCGGCATCATGGTCGTCCTGCTGGTGATCGACGTACAGCTCGCGCTCGTCGTCTTCGCGACCCTGCCGCCGCTGGTCGTCGCGACCGTCTTCTTCCGCCGGGCGAGCGTGAAGGCGTACGAACTGGCCCGTGAGCGGGTGTCGGTGGTCAACGCCGACCTGCAGGAGTCGGTGGCCGGGCTGCGGATCGTGCAGGCCTTCCGGCGCGAGCGGGACGGCGCGGCGCGGTTCGCCGGGCGCAGCGACGACTACCGCCGGGCCCGTGTCCGCGGCCAGTTGCTGATATCGGTCTACTTCCCCTTCGTCCAGCTGCTGTCCTCGGTGGCCTCGGCGTGCGTGCTGATCGAGGGCGCCCACCGGGTGGAGGCGGCCACGCTGACCACGGGTGCCCTGGTCGCCTACCTCCTCTACATCGACCTGTTCTTCGCGCCGGTGCAGCAGCTGTCCCAGGTCTTCGACGGCTACCAGCAGGCCACGGTCTCGCTGGGCCGGATCCAGGAGCTGCTGCGCGAGCCGACCTCCACGAAGTCGGCCGAGGAGCCACTGGAGGTGCTGTCCCTGCGCGGCGACATCGCCTTCGAGGACGTGCACTTCGCGTACGGCGCCGCCGACGGCGCCGAGGAGGCGCTGACCGGCATCGACCTGACGATCCCCGCCGGCCAGACGGTGGCCTTCGTCGGCGAGACGGGCGCGGGCAAGTCCACCCTGGTCAAGCTGGTCGCGCGCTTCTACGACCCCACCGGCGGCCGGGTCACGGCCGACGGCACGGACCTGCGCGCCCTCGACCTGACGTCGTACCGGCACCGGCTCGGGGTGGTCCCGCAGGAGGCGTACCTCTTCCCCGGCACGATCCGCGACGCCATCGCCTACGGCCGTCCCGACGCCACCGACGCCGAGGTGGAGGCGGCGGCGCGGGCGGTCGGGGCGCACGAGATGATCGCCCGGCTGGAGGGCGGCTATCTGCACGAGGTCGCCGAGCGCGGCCGCAATCTCTCGGCCGGCCAGCGCCAGCTCATCGCGCTCGCCCGCGCCGAGCTGGTCGACCCCGACATCCTGCTCCTGGACGAGGCCACGGCCGCCCTGGACCTGGCCACCGAGGCCCAGGTCAACCAGGCCACCGACCGGCTGTCAGGCCGCCGTACGACGCTGGTGGTCGCCCACCGCCTGACCACCGCGGCCCGCGCCGACCGGGTGGTGGTGATGGACCACGGCCGGGTCGCGGAGGACGGCACCCACGACGAACTCCTGGCCCGCGGCGGCCGGTACGCCGAGCTGTGGCGGACCTTCGTCGGCGGGGCCGAACCGGAGGAGCCGGTGGGCGCCTCCCGCTGAGGCCGGTCCATGGGCGGAGAGATGCGTTCCGCTGACGGTCGTGCAACCGTACGACACACTCGTGCGTCCGTACATCAGTACGGAGCCGTCGGGGGAAGGCGACCGAGACGGGGAACGGGGAGGACAACAGTGGACAGTGGTGGGATACGCCGGCGGCTGGCGCTCGGGGCGGCCGTGCTGGCGGCGTCGGGGGGGCTCGCGCTCGTGGCGTCCGGTACCGCACAGGCGGACGTGCAGAGTTCCTGCGCCGGACGCGAGGTGCGGGCCCTGTCGTTCAGCACCGGTGTCACGCACGTGTACAAGAACGACGGTTACGTCTGTGCGCTGACCATCGCCAGACAGCCGGGCTCGGCGCAGACGATGTCGGTCAGCGTCCAGGCCCGGGGCAACCGCCCGGTGACCGACCAGGGCAGCTACCGGCGCTTCGCGGGCCCGGTCACCGTGTACGCCGGTCACCGCTGCGTGTGGATCAAGGGCTCGGTGGGCCGGGACTCGGTGGACTCGGGCTGGATCATGTGCTGAGCGGGCGCCGGGCGGGGCTCACACCCGCCTGGCACAGCCCACCGGCTTCGTCCCGCCCAGCTGGACGTACAGCACCGTCGAGGCGGGGCACTGCGCGCGCGTCGCGGCCGCCTCGGTGATCCGGTACTGCGGCCGGTGCGCGCCCGAGCCGTCGCACGCCGTCTCGCGGACCTGGCCCGTGCCCGAGGCGTAGACGCAGTCGCCGGGGATCGTGCGCGGGCCGCCTCCGCCGCCGGGGTCGCCCGGGTGCGGGGGCTCCAGTTCGCGCATGCAGGCGTAGCCCTGGGTGCCGATGTGCAGCACGAAGTCGGTGGTCGCCGGGCACAGCGGGCCGTCGGCCGCCGCGCCGTCGTAGCGGGCGACGACCCGGGCCGCCGCCCGCTCGCTCGCACAGGGCACCTCCGTGACACCGGTCGTGCCGAAGGAGCTGCAGCTGCCGACGGCCAGGAAGCCGGTGCCGTAGCCGCCGGCCGCGGTGGGGCGGGCGTCGCCCACGGGGGTGCCCGCCTGGCCCCGGCAGCCGGTCAGCAGGACGGCCAGCAGCAGACATGCCAGCCCTGAGGCACCTTTCGCGCGCATCGTCACCCCCCGACACCCCCGCCCAGCGTGGCCCGGGGCGCCGGTGCCACGCCAGCCGTTCGGGAGGGTTTGCGCCTGACTACGGTGGTACGCCCGGTGTGTGGCGTACGCCTAGTACGTCAGCCCGTGCCCGATCGGGTACAGCACCTGCGCCGGATCGTCCGCCCGCTGGACCGGCACCGGCAGCTTCCCGCGCGGCGACACCCGCCCGGCGATCACCCGGGCCGCGGCGCGCACCTCGACGTCGGTCCAGCCGTAGGACGCCAGGCAGCCCTTCACGGCCGGGTACTGGGCCACGTCGTAGGGATTGCGGACGGCCAGGGCCACCAGTGGCCTGCCCGTGGCCAGCAGCTGCTGCACCAGGGTCCGCTGGGCGCTGCCGGTCGTGACGTCGTACGTCGCCACCACGACCGCGTCCGCGTCCTGGGCGGCCGTGACCGCCCTGGAGATGGCCGCGGCGGAGGGCGAGGTGCCGGTGGCGAGGGCCGTGGCGGTGAAGCCGAGTCCGGTGAGCGCGGCGGCCAGGACGCCGGTGGGCGGGCCGGTGGTGCCGGAGGGGGAGTCCGGGTCCGCGCCGACGACCAGGACCCGGCGCTCGCTGCGCGGGTCCAGAGGGAGGATGCGGTCCTCGTTGACGAGCAGGGTCGTGGTGCGCTCGGCGATCCGGTCGGCGGCGGCCAGGTGCGCTTTGGTGCCGACCGTGCGTTCCAGGCCCGCCCGGTCGGCGTACGGCTGGTCGAAGAGTCCCAGCCGGGACTTCAGGCGCAGGATGCGCAGGATCGATTCGTCCAGGCGGGACTCGGTCAGCTCGCCGTCCTGTACGGCCTTCAGCACGGCGTGCCAGGCCACGTCGATCGAGGGCGGGTTGAGCAGCTGGTCCGCCCCGGCCTTCAGCGCGAGCACCGGCACCCGGTCGTCGCCGTACCTGGTGCGCACGCCCTCCATGCCGAGGGAGTCGGTGATCACGACGCCGTCGTAGCCGAGTTCGCCGCGCAGGATGCCGGAGAGGACCGGGTGGGAGAGGGTGGCCGGGTCGCCGGAGCCGTCCAGGGCCGGGAACTGGATGTGGGCGGTCATGACCGAGTCGATGCCGGCGGCGATCGCGGCCCGGAACGGGACGGCGTCCAGCTTCTCCCACAGGTCCCGGCTGTGGGTGATGACCGGGAAGCCGGTGTGGCTGTCGACGGCGGTGTCGCCGTGGCCCGGGAAGTGCTTGGCGGTCGCCGCGACCCGGGACTCCTGATAGCCCTTCACCTCGGCGGCCACCAGCGTGGCGACCGCGTCCGGGTCGGCGCCGAAGGAACGCACGCCGATGATCGGGTTGGCCGGGTTCACATTGACGTCGGCGTCGGGGGAGTAGTCCTGGTTGATGCCCATCGCGCGCAGTTCGGCGCCGGAGAGCCGGCCGAGCATCCGCGCGTCGGACCGGGAGCCGGACGCACCGAGTGCCATCGCGCCCGGGAAGAGCGTGGCGGGCTTGCCGACCCGGCAGACCGCCCCGTGCTCCTGGTCGGTGGCGATGAGCACCGGCAGGCCGCGCGGCCGGTCCAGGGAAGCCTTCTGGATGCCGTTGGACAGGTCCCGGATCTGGTGCGGGTCACGGGTGTTGTGGGCCCAGGTGAAGTAGATGATCCCGCCGACGCGGTACTCCGCGATCAGCTCGGCGGCCGTGCGGACGCCGAGCTCCTTGCGGTTGGCGTCGATGTCGGCCTGGTCGGGGGCGATGGCGGAGTGGCCGTAGACCCGCATCACGAAGAGCTGGCCGACCTTCTCCTGAAGCGTCATCCGGGAGATCAGGGTGCGCAGCCGGCCCTCGTCGGGGGCCTTGCCCGCGGCGTGGACGGCCGGCGTCCGCACGGTCAGCGCGGCGGTGGCGGTGAGGCCGGCGGTGGCGGTGAGAACGGCGCGTCTGGACGGCCGTGCGGTGTTTCCCGTGTCTCCCGTGCTGGTGTCGGGCACGTGCGCTCCTTCCGGAGGAGAACCGCTGAAGGAAACTTCCAAAGAGCACCAATATCCGGGAAGTTTCTTTCCGTCAAGGCAATGCACAGTACCCGCGCAGGCGGCCGCCACCGGCGCATGGGAGGGGGCGCGCCGGTGGCGGCGGGCCGCCGGCCGCGCCGCGGCGGAGAGGGTGGGTCGGCGTTCGCGGCCAGTCGCGAGGGGCCGACGCCACGGCGCGGGGCACTAGTCCGGCGGTCCGGGCGTTGGACGGTGCCGTCCGGCGACGGGTTCCCTCCGCCGCCGGGTGACCGCCCGCCGGCCGCCCGTCGGGCTTCCACGAGGCGTTCGCGGCACTGGCCGGCTGAGCGCCCCGGAGGGCCACGGGGTCCGGGCCGGCGGCCGTACCCCGGCCCGGGATCTACGCCGCCTCGTCCAGCAACCTCAGCAGATGCTCCCGGCCGGCGCCGAGCAACTGCGCGAGCGGCGCGGCCGACGCGTACCACCGCTTCTCGTACTCCCAGCAGAGCCACCCGTCCCACCCGTGCCGGCACAGCACGTCCACGCACTCGGTGAGCGGGAGCACCCCCGAGCCCAGGGGCAGCGGCGTCGTGTCGTCGGCCGAGGCGATGTCCTTGAGCTGCACGTATCCCAGATGCGGGGCGAGGGCCGCGTAGCTCTCCGAGGGCTGCTCGCCGCCCAGCCAGGTGTGCATCACGTCCCACAGCGCGCCCACGTGGCCGTGCCCGACCGGGCCCAGCACGCGGATCGCGGCGGCGCCGGTGCGGTGCGAGTCGTGGGTCTCCAGCAGAACCCGTACCCCGAGCGCGGCGGCGTCCTCGGCGACGGTCCCGAGCCGCCGGGCGGCGATCGCGTCGGTCTCGGCGGCGGGCAGGGCCGGGTCGCCGCCCGGGAAGACCCGGACGAAGGACGCGCCCACGTCATGGGCCAGGTGAAGGAGCCGGCGCAGCTCGTCGAGCACCGGGGCGTCCTCGCCGGGCGCCGCCACGCGCGCGTACCCGGCGATGCTCAGGACCTCGATCCCGGCCGCCTTGAACTCGGCCGCCACGTCCGCCCGTTGGGACGCCCCGAGCCCCGGATGCACGGGCTCCTCCGGATGGGCGCGCAGCTCGACCCCGTGGTAGCCGTGCGCCGTGGCGAGCGCCAGTACCTCCGGCACCGGCAGACCGGGAACCCCGAGGGTGGAGAAGGCAAGCTTCATGGTCACGGACCCTACTCGTCACTCGCCGATGCGTACCCCCATCGTCGCTCACCCGGCCGGTGCAGATCCAGCCGCCGGCCCGGACGCGGCCGCCGGGGGTTTCCGGTGGACACCCGACGGTTGAAGACTTCAAGTAGGTTGAATTCTTTTGCCGGTTCTCCGCTTCGCGCCCTGGGCCTGCCTTTGACTTCCCCGCTGTCTCATCGTACGTTTAATCACGAACGTCACTTATATCCGAATAGAACCGGAAGTGACTGATCCGCCGCGGATCGCCATCGCGGGCGGCGGACCCTCCGCGCAGAGCTGCGCGCAGGCTCTGAAGCGCACGAGAGCGGCCTGGAAACGGCCGCCGGTAAGCAACCACACCCTCGGAGAGGGGCTCATCATGCGCGCGCACACCACCCGTATCAAGAGAGTGGCCATCGCAGTCTGCTCGGCTCCCATTCTGGCCCTGGCGGCCGGAGCCGGTGCCGCCAGCGCAGCCACCACCACTGCGGCTCCGGCCAATGTCGTCGCGTCCGACCACGGCGGTGGCGGCGGCTGGGGCTGGGGCGACGACCACGGCGGCGGCTGGGGCTGGGGAGACCACGGCGGCGGCGGCTGGGGTTGGGGAGACCACGGCGGCGGCGGCTGGGGCTGGGGCGACGGCTGGGGCGGCGGCGGCTGGGGCGACGGCGGCGGTTGGGGCTGCTGAACGCCGGCTGTGAAGCCACACCCCTGACAGTGAAAGGTGGATCCGGGTGCCCGGCCGATGGGCACCCGGATCCATATCAGTACCCGGATCGACCAGGACCACCCCGGACCGATCAGGATCCAGGGGATGCGGCGGCTGTGAAGGCGGTGACCGGATGAGGATCGTCTGCGTGGGCGGAGGCCCGGCCGGGCTGTACTTCTCGATCTCGGCGAAGCTGCGGGACGCCGGGCACGAGATCACGGTGATCGAGCGCGACCCGCCGGAGGCCACCTACGGCTGGGGCGTCGTGTACTGGGACGACCTGCTGGACATCCTGCACGGCAACGACCCCGAGAGCGCCCGGGCGGTGAGCGCCGGCTCCGTGCTCTGGCAGGCGCAGCAGATCCAGCTGCACGGCGCCCGGCACGACGGTACGGCGTACTTCGGGGGCTACGGCTACAGCATGGGCCGCGCGGCCCTGCTGGAGGCGCTGACCCGGCGCGCGAGGCAACTCGGCGTGGACGTACGGCACGGCGAGCGCCTGGCGGACCCGGCCGACCTGCCCGAGGCCGACCTGATCGTGGCCGCCGACGGGGCGAGCAGCCGCATCCGGCAGAGCCGCGCCGAGCACTTCGGCACGAAGACGGAGACCGGCCGCAATCCCTACATCTGGCTCGGTACGGACCAGCAGTTCGACAGCTTCGTCTTCTGCTTCGAGGAGACCGAGGCCGGCT
Source organism: Streptomyces sp. FXJ1.172 (assembly GCF_001636945.3). Taxonomy (NCBI): domain Bacteria; kingdom Bacillati; phylum Actinomycetota; class Actinomycetes; order Kitasatosporales; family Streptomycetaceae; genus Streptomyces; species Streptomyces sp. FXJ1.172. Next base: position 5,934,966 of record NZ_CP119133.2, read on the forward strand.
GGATCTGGTTCCACGCCTACCCGTCGATCCGGGGCATCAGCACCTGCATCGTGGAGTGCTCCCCGCAGACCTGGCAGGGCCTGGGCCTGGACGCGATGGAGCCCGAGGAGGCCGTACCGCTGCTGGAGAAGATCTTCCACCGCGCGCTCGACGGGCACTCCCTGATCAGCAGCTCACGCGGGGCGCCGGCGCAGTGGCAGCGCTTCACGCACATCAGCAACAGGACGTGGGTGGACGGCAATGTGGTCCTGGCCGGCGACTCCGCGCACACCACCCACTTCACGCTCGGCTCCGGCACCCGGCTGGCGATGATCGACGCGATCGTGCTGGCCCACAGCCTCGCGCAGTACCCGGACCCCCGGGTCGCGCTGCGGGCGTACGACGAGCACCGCCGCGCGGAACTGCATCCCGTCCAGGCCGGAGCGCGTTCCAGCATGGCCTGGTTCGAGCAGCTCGACGACTACCTGGACCGTGACCCGGTCTCCTTCGCGTACGCCATGGCGGTCCGCACGGGCCGCGAGTCCCCCTGGCGCTACCAGGCCCACCTGGCCAACCAGATCCCGGTCGTGCGCAAAGCCCGGGTGGCCTACGACACGGGCCGCCGCTGGTACCGGGACCGCAGGAGGGGCGAGGCACCGCTGCCGCTGCTGGGCCGGTCCGTCACCCCGCGGTCCGTCACCCCGAGGTCCGGCACCCCGGGGTCCGTCACCCCGCGGTCCGTCACTCCGGGATCCGTCACCCCCGGGGCACCCCCGAAGACCCCCTGACCATCAACTCCCCCCGGACCGTCGCGATCCCGCCGGGGGGCGGCTCCTCCCGCCCCATGGCGATCCGCCCGGCCCTGGCCCCCGCCTCGGCCAACGGCAACCGCACGGTGGTCAGCGACGGCACCGCGTCGACGCTGAACGGCAGGTCGTCGAACCCGGCCACGGAGACGTCGTCAGGAATCCGCAGCCCCGACTCCCGCAGTGCCGCGCACGCCCCCAGCGCGACGGAGTCGTTCGCGGCGACGATCGCCGTGAGCCCGGAGTCCCGGCGCAGCAGTTCCAGCGTGGCCTCGTACCCGGACCGGCGGTCGTAGCGGCCGTACACCGTCCAGCGCGGGTCCTCCTCGATGCCCGCCGCGGCCAGCGCCGCCCGGTGGCCCTCCAGCCGGTGCCGGGTCGTCGTGCGCTCCTCGGGGCCGGCGATGTAGCCGAGGCGGCGGTGGCCGAGGCCGATCAGGTGCTCGGTCAGCCGGTGCGCGCCCCCGTGGTTGTCGAAGGCGAGGGCGACGGCCTCGGTCCCGGGGGCCGGCGGGCGCCCGCACAGCACCACCCGGGTCCCGGCCTCGGCCAGCTTGCGCAGCTTCGCCGCGACCGCCGCCGCGTGCGGCGCGTCCTCCACGGCACCGCCGGTCAGCACCACGGCCGCCGCCCGCTGCCGCTGCAGCAGGGTCAGATAGGTCAGCTCGCGCTCGGGGGAGCCCCCGGTGTTGCAGACGACCGCCAGCCGCTCGCCGCCCGCCCGGCCGCCCGGACCCCCGATCTCGGCCTGGATCGCGGACGCCATGATCCCGAAGAACGGGTCCGCGATGTCGTTCACCAGAATCCCGACCAGGTCGGACGTCGCCGCGGCCAGTGCGCTCGCCGGGCCGTTGAGGACGTAGTCCAGTTCGTCCACCGCCCGCAGCACCCGCTCGCGCGTGGAGGCGGCCACCGGGTAGTTGCCGTTCAGTACGCGCGACACCGTCGCGGGGGAGACCTGGGCGCGGGCCGCCACGTCCGCCAGGGTCACCGTCATGTCGTCGTCCTCCGGTCGCGCTTCGTGTCGTACGCCCTCGTAGACAGCCAGGTCCTGCTGCTGGTTCCGAGAAACCGTCGAGCAGACCTTAAAGCCATGGACCCGAGTTGTTCGCCCCCTCGAACAACTCGAAGGGGCAACGGTCTTGTACGGACCACTGTCCAGAGGCTAGTTTCTTGGTAATAGAAAGCGCTTGCTATACGTGTACCAGAGGGGACTGACGTGACACGCAAGACGGTGCGTATCGCCATGAACGGCGTGACCGGGCGCATGGGCTACCGCCAGCACCTCGTCCGGTCGATCCTCGCCCTGCGTGAGCAGGGCGGCCTCGGCCTCGGCGACGGCACCGTGCTGTGGCCGGAGCCGATCCTGCTCGGCCGCCGCGAGCACGCGCTCAGGGAGATCGCCGAACGGCACGGCCTGGAGCACGTCTCGACGGACATCGACGCGGTCCTCGCGGACGACAGCGTGGACATCTACTTCGACTCCCAGGTCACCTCCGCCCGCGAGGAGGCGGTCAAGAAGGCGATCGCCGCCGGGAAGCACGTCTACACCGAGAAGCCGACGGCGACGGGCCTCGCGGGAGCACTCGAACTGGCCCGCCTCGCGCACGCGAAGGGCATCCGGCACGGCGTCGTCCAGGACAAGATCTTCCTGCCGGGCCTGCTGAAGCTGAAGCGGCTCGTCGACGGCGGCTTCTTCGGCCGGATCCTGTCCGTCCGCGGCGAGTTCGGCTACTGGGTCTTCGAGGGCGACTGGCAGCCGGCCCAGCGCCCCTCCTGGAACTACCGCGCCGAGGACGGCGGAGGCATCGTCGTCGACATGTTCCCGCACTGGGAGTACGTCCTGCACGAGCTGTTCGGCCGCGTGACCTCCGTCCAGGCCCTCGCCACCACCCACATCCCGCAGCGCTGGGACGAGAGCGGAAAGCCCTACGACGCCACGGCGGACGACGCGGCCTACGGCATCTTCGAACTCGAAGGCGGCGCCGTCGCCCAGATCAACTCCTCCTGGGCCGTGCGCGTGGGCCGCGACGAACTGGTGGAGTTCCAGGTCGACGGCACCGAGGGCTCGGCGGTGGCCGGCCTGCGCAAGTGCCGCGCCCAGCACCGCTCCGCGACCCCCAAGCCGGTCTGGAACCCGGACCTCCCCGCCACCGAGGCTTTCCGTGACCAGTGGCAGGAAGTGCCGGACAACGGGGACTTCGGCAACGGCTTCAAGGCCCAGTGGGAGCTGTTCCTCAAGCACGTCTACGCCGACGCGCCGTACCACTGGGACCTGCTGGCCGGCGCCCGGGGCGTGCAGCTCGCCGAACTGGGCCTGAGGTCCTCCGCCGAGGGCCGCCGCATCGACGTACCGGAGATCGGGCTGTGACCATCCAACTCCCCTCCGCCGACGGCACGTTGCGGACGTACGAACCCCGGGCCGAGCCCCTGGCGGTGAGGCCGGGCACCCCCTTCACCTCCCGTACGGTGTTCTCGGCGGTGCACGTCGTGGCCGACCCGTTCGCCGACACGAGCCCCGGCTCACCCGCCGCCGTCGACTGGGACGCCACCCTCGCCTTCCGCCGCCACCTGTGGTCCCACGGACTCGGCGTCGCCGAGGCGATGGACACCGCCCAGCGCGGCATGGGCCTGGACTGGGCGGGCGCGGCCGAGCTGATTCGCCGCAGCGCCGCCGAGGCACGGTCGGTGGGCGGCCGGATCGCCTGCGGGGCCGGCACCGACCAGATCACGGGCGGCTCGCTGACGGAGATCCGCGCGGCCTACGAGGAACAGCTCGCGGTCGTCGAGGAGTCGGGCGCCCAGGCGATCCTGATGGCGTCGCGGGCCCTGGCCGCCGCCGCCCGTGGCCCCGAGGACTACCAGGAGATCTACGGCCACCTCCTGCGCCAGTGCGCCGAGCCGGTGATCCTGCACTGGCTGGGCCCGATGTTCGACCCGGCCCTGGAGGGCTACTGGGGCTCGGCCGGCCTGGACGCGGCGACCGAGATGTTCCTCCAGGTCATCGCCGCGCACCCGGAAAAGGTGGACGGCATCAAGGTGTCCCTGCTGGACGCGCGGCGGGAGATCGGCCTCCGCCGCCGGCTGCCGCCCGGCGTCCGCTGCTACACCGGCGACGACTTCCACTACCCCGAGCTGATCGAGGGCGACGACAAGGGGTTCAGCCACGCCCTGCTCGGCATCTTCGACCCGCTGGGCCCGCTGGCCGCGCAGGCGGTACGGGCCTTGGACACGGGCGATGCGACCGGCTTCCGGGGGCTGCTGGACCCGACGGTCGAGCTGTCCCGCCACCTCTTCCGGGCCCCGACCCGCTTCTACAAGACGGGCGTGGTCTTCCTGGCCTGGCTCGCGGGCCACCAGTCGCACTTCACGATGGTCGGCGGCCTCCAGTCGGCCCGGTCCCTGCCCCACCTGGCCCGCGCCTACGAACTGGCCGACGCCCTCGGCCTGTTCCCGGACCCGAAGCTCGCCGAGGAGCGGATGAAGAACCTGCTGTCGCTGTACGGGGTGACCTCATGACGGCCGATCTCTCGCGGTTCAGCATCAACCAGATGACGGTGAAGCAGCTGTCGCTGCCGGAACTGGCCGACGCCTGCGGCCGGCTGGGCGTGGGACACGTGGGCCTGTGGCGGGAACCGGTCCGGGAGTACGGCCTGGAGGCGACGGCGAAACTGATCCGCGGGGCGGGCCTGACGGTGACGACGCTGTGCCGCGGCGGCTTCCTCACGGCGATCGACCCCGGGGCCCGGGCGGTGGCGCTGGCGGACAACCGGCGGGCGGTCGAGGAGGCGGCCACGCTCGGCACGGACACCCTCGTCCTGGTCTCCGGCGGCCTCCCGCCCGGCAGCAAGGACCTGCGGGCGGCCCGCGAACGCGTCGCCGACGCCCTGGCCGAACTCGCCCCGTACGCCGGGGAGAACGGCGTACGCCTCGCCATCGAGCCCCTGCACCCCATGTACGCCTCCGACCGCTGTGTCGTCTCGACCCTGGCCCAGGCCCTGGACCTGGCCGAGCGCTTCCCCGCGCCCCAGGTCGGCGTGACCGTGGACACGTACCACATCTGGTGGGACGACCAGGCGCCCGCGCAGATCGCCCGGGCGGGCGCGGGCGGCCGTATCCACACCTTCCAGCTGGCCGACTGGACGACCCCGCTCCCCGAGGGCGTCCTCAACGGCCGGGGCCAGATCGGCGACGGCGCGATCGACATGCGCGAGTGGCGGGGCCACGTGGAGGCGGCCGGCTACACCGGCCCGATCGAGGTCGAACTCTTCAACGAGGAGCTGTGGGCCCGGGACGGCCGGGAGGTGCTGGCGCAGACGGTGGAGCGTTTCCACAGCGCGTTCCTGTGACCGCTAGTGCTGTGGCCGGAAAGGTTTGCCGGAAAGCTCGCGGCGTCCGGTGCGGTGCATCGCAAGGCGGAGCATCGCCCGTGTACTGGATGTACTCGGGTGATGCGGCAACGCGGCGAGGTGCCGTGCCGGGCGTCGCGAGCCGGTGAACCGTTCCGGTCGCAGCACTAGGGGCCTGCCCGGCCGTCGGTCCGGGTGAGCCCCTCGTCATGTCACCTGTTCAGAAGAACACCCCGCACCGCAGCAGCACATTCGCGTACGGCCGCGCCTCCCCGGTGCGGACCACCAGCCGGGCGCCCGCCGACAGCTCCTTGAGCCGCTCGTGCGGGACCAGCTCCAGGTCCTGGAAGTGGCCCTCCAGCAGTGCCCGGCCCGGGCCGCGCAGCTCCTGCGCCGCGGTCGCGCCCTCCACCACCAGCTCGGCCAGCAGACCCTCCAGCACCTGCGCGAACGACGGCACCCCGGCCCGGAACGCCAGGTCCACCACGCGTGGCCCGGCCGGGATCGGCATGCCCGCGTCGCACACCAGCACCCCGTCGCCATGCCCCAGCTCGGCGAGCGCACCGGCCAGATGACGGTTGAGGATCCCCGCCTTCTTCACAGCGCGTCGACCTCCTGCGCCGTCGGATACGACTCCTGCGCACCCCGCCTGGTCACGGCCGCCGCGCCGACCCGGGCCGCGTAGGCCGACGCCTCGGCGGGAGAGGACCCCGACCCGAGCCCGAAGGCCAGCGCGGCGGTGAAGGCATCACCCGCGCCCGTGGTGTCCACCGTGTCCACCTTCACCGGCTCCACCCGCGTCACCCCCGACGCGTCGCACACCAGCGCCCCCTGCGCGCCCAGCGTCACCACCACCGAGCGCGGCCCCTTGGCCAGCAGCAGCTTCGCCCAGTCCGCGGGCTCCTCGCTCACGCCCGCCTCGCCCAGGATCACCCGCGCCTCGTGCTCGTTGACGATCAGCGGATCACAGGCGGCCAGCACCTCGGTGGGCAGCGGCCGGGGCGGTGACGGGTTCAGGACGAAGCGGCTGTCCGGGGGCAGCTGCCGTACCACCTCCACGACCGTCTCCAGCGGGATCTCCAGCTGCGCCGACACCACCCGGGAGGCGTGGAAGAGGCTGCCCGCCGCGCGGACGTCCGCCGGGGTGAGCCGGGCGTTGGCGCCCGGGGAGACCACGATGCTGTTGTCCCCGGACGGGTCGACGGTGATCAGCGCCACCCCGGTCGGCGCCCCGCCCACCAGCACGCCGACCGTGTCGACGCCCGCCGCGCGCAGGGAGCCGAGGAGCAGCCGGCCGTGGGTGTCGTCACCGACCCGGGCCAGCAGGGCCGTTGCCGCGCCGAGCCGGGCGGCGGCGACGGCCTGGTTGGCGCCCTTGCCGCCCGGGTGGACGGCCAGGTCACCGCCGAGCACCGTCTCGCCGGCGGCCGGCCGCCGCTCGACGTCGATCACCAGGTCGGCGTTGGCCGACCCCACGACCAACAGGTCGTAGTCGTACATCAGTTGACTCCCCTTGCTCCCCGTGACTCCCTGACCCGGCCCGGGGCGGACGGCCGCCACCCGGAACACCCGAGGTGCCCATGGTGTACGGCCGCCCGCCCGGACCGCCCGTCGTCAGCCGCTGAATCCGGCCACGTTGTCCTTCGTGACCACCTTCACCGGCACCTTCACCGTCGGATCCACCTTCTTGCCCTGCACGGCCTTCAGCGCGTTGTCCACGGCGATCCTTCCCAGCTGCGTCGGCTGCTGGGCGACCGACGCGTACAGCGTGCCGCCCTTGACCGCCGTCAGCCCGTCCGGGGTGCCGTCGAAGCCGACCACCTGGACGGACCTGCCGGCCTTGGAGCCGAGCGCCTTGATCGCGCCGAGCGCCATCTCGTCGTTGGCGGCGATCACGCCCTGCACGTCCGGGTGGGCCTGGAGCAGGTTCGACATCACGTCGAGGCCCTTGGTCCGGTCGAAGTCGGCGGGCTGCTGGGCCAGTACCTGGATGCCCGGGTAGGCCTTCAGGCCGTCCGCGAAGCCCTGCGCCCGCTCCCGGGCCGCCGAGGTGCCCGCCTGGCCCTGGAGGATGACGATCTTGCCCTTGCCGCCGAGCTTCTCGGCGATGGTCTTCGCGGCCAGCTCTCCGCCGGCCACGTTGTCGGACGCCACCAGGGTGTTCACGCCGGCCTTGTTGACGCCCCGGTCGACGGCGACCACCGGGATCTTCGCCTTGTCGGCGGCCTTGACCGAGTTGCTCGCCGCGTCCGAGTCCACCGGGTTGACGATGATCGCGCCCAGGCTCGAACTGGTGAAGTTCTGCAGCTGGTTGGCCTGCTGAGAGGCGTCGTTCTGGGCGTCGGTGACGGTCAGGTCCACGCCCAGCTTCCTCGCCTCGGCCTGGGCACCGGCCCGGATCTGCACGAAGAAGGGGTTGTTGAGGGTCGACAGCGACAGGCCCATGCGCGCCTTCGCCGAGGACGACGAACCGGTGTGCAGGAAGGAGGTCGCGCCGACGACCGCCACGGTGACGACGGCCGCGAGGGCGTACGTCGCCGTCTGCTTCCCCCTGCCGCCCGGCGCGCCGCCCGTGGTCACCGGGGTCGCTCCGGCCTTGCGGCGCACGGTGTCCAGCAGCACCGCCAGCGCGATGACGACACCGATCACGACCTGCTGCCAGAACGCCGACACCGACAGGAGGTTGAGGCCGTTCCTGAGCACCGCGAGGATCAGCGCGCCGATCAGCGTGCCGGACGCCTTGCCGGTACCGCCCGCGAGCGAGGCACCGCCGATCACGACCGCGGCGATCGCGTCCAGCTCGTAGCCGTCGGCGGCCTGCGGTTGCGCCGAGGACAGCCGGGAGGCCAGCACGATGCCGGCGACGGCCGCGAACACACCGGACAGCGCGTAGATGGCGAGCTTCTGCCGCGTCACCCGCAGCCCGGAGAGCCGCGCGGCCTCCTCGTTGCCGCCGATGGCGTACATCGAGCGGCCGATGTAGGTCCGGCCGAGCACGAGGGCCGCGATCAGCCCCATCACGACCATCACCAGCACGGGCACCGGCAGCCAGCCGCCGAGCGTGTCACCGAGGTGCGAGACCGAGCCGGGGAAGGCGATGGGGGAGCCCTGCGAGATCACCAGGGCCAGACCACGGCCCACCGACAGCATCGCCAGCGTCGCGATGAACGGCGGCAGCTTGCCGTAGGCGATGAGGAAACCGTTCACCAGGCCGGCCACGACACCCGTGGCGAGGCCGAGCAGCACCGCGAGCGCCACCGGCACCCCGTGCTGTGTGGCGCTCCAGGCCAGCACGGTCGCCGACAGCGCGGCCACGGACCCGACCGACAGGTCGATGCCCGCCGAGACGATCACGAAGGTCACACCGAAGGCGAGGATCGCGGTCACGGCCGCCTGGACACCGATGTTGAGCAGGTTGTCGGTCGTCAGGAAGTCACCGGACAGTGCCGACAGGGCGATGACCAAGGCGATCAGCGCGGTGAGCGCGCCGTTGTCGAGGAGCAGCCGGCGCAGGCCGCCGGGGGCGCCGCTCGCGCCCGCCCGGCTCTTGAGCGTGTCAGTGGCCACGGCTGGCCTCCTTCTCGGTGGTGGGGGTGGAGACGGCGAGGGACATCACCGCGTCCTGGGTGGCCTCGCCGGCGGCGAGTTCACCGGCGATCCGGCCCTGGGCCATGACCAGCACCCGGTCGCTCATGCCGAGGACCTCCGGCAGGTCGCTGGAGATCATGAGCACGGCGGCGCCGGCGGCGGTCAGCTCGTTGACCAGCTGGTAGATCTCGACCTTGGCGCCGACGTCGATCCCGCGCGTCGGCTCGTCCAGGATCAGCACCTTGGTGTCGGCCAGCAGCCACTTGCCGATGACGACCTTCTGCTGGTTGCCGCCGGACAGCGTCCGCACGTGCTGCCCGAGGCCCGCCATCCGCACGCCCAGCTGCCCGGCGATCCGCTCGGCGGCCGCATGCTGCGCCCTGCGGTCGACCAGCCCGGCCCGGGTGGCGGCCCGCATGGTCACGAGGCCGAGGTTCTCCTCGACGGAGGCGTCCAGCACGAGCCCCTGACCCTTGCGGTCCTCGGGCACGAGCCCGATGCCGGCGGCCATGGCGGCGTTCACGTCATGCCGCTTCAGCTCGCTCCCGGAGACCTTCACGACCCCGCCGTCGTACGGATCGGCCCCGAACACGGCCCGTACGACCTCGGTCCGCCCGGCCCCGACGAGCCCGGCGATCCCGACCACCTCACCTGCGTGCACCTCGAAGCTCACGTCGTGGAAGACCCCGTCCCGGGTGAGCCCCTCGACGGACAGCAACGCCGCTCCCCGGTCCGGCCGTTGCCGCGGGTACTGCTGCTCGATGGACCGTCCGACCATGAGCCGTACGAGTTCGTCCTCGGACGTGGCGGCGGGCACCTGCCCGACGCTCCTGCCGTCCCGGATGACGGTGACCCGGTCACCGAGGGCGGCGATCTCCTCCAGGTGATGGGTGATGAAGACGATCCCGACGCCGTCCTCGCGCAGCGAGCGCACGATGGCGAAGAGCTTCTCCACCTCCTCGGAGGTGAGCACCGCGGTCGGCTCGTCCATGATGAGCACGCGCGCGTCCAGGCTGAGCGCCTTGGCGATCTCGACCATCTGCAGCCGGGCGATGCCGAGTTCGCGCACACGCGCGCGTGGAGACACGTTGACGCCCACGCGCGCGAGGAGCCTCTCGGCGTCGGCCTCCATCTTCTTCCGGTCGATCAGCCCGAGGCGCCGCGGCTGTCGGCCGAGGAAGATGTTCTCGGCGACGGTCAGATCCGGAACGAGGTTGAACTCCTGGTAGATGGTGGCGATTCCGAGCCGTTCGGCGTCCTGCGCACCATGGATGCGCACTTCCCGGCCGCCGGCCAGGATCCGTCCGTCATCGGGCGTATGGGCGCCGGAGAGCATCTTGATGAGCGTGCTCTTGCCGGCGCCGTTCTCACCGAGCAGCACATGGACCTCGCCCCGGCGCAGATCGAAGTCGACGCCGTCGAGCGCGACCACGCCGGGGAAGGTCTTGCGTATGCCCTCGATGCGCAGCAACTCGTCCGGGTTGCTCACGACGTGCTCCTTTGCACTGGGGAGGGGGACTGCAGGGGGGATGGGGCGGGTGGCTCGCCGCACGAGCGGCGTGCGACGAGCCGGGCGGGCAGGGTGACGGACCGGGGGGTCCGGCCCTCGATGCGGTCGACCAGGGCTCGTACGGCCGCCCGCCCCAGCTCACCGGTCGGCTGGGCGATCGCGGTGACGGGCGGATCGGTGTGCACGAACCACGGGATGTCGTCGAACGCCGCCAGCGCGATGTCGTCCGGCACGCGCAGCCCGCGCGCGCGTACGGCGTCCAGGGCACCGAGCGCCATGAGGTTGTCGGCGGCGAAGACGACCTCGGGCGGTTCCGGCAGATCCAGGAACCCCTCGGTGACCCGCCGCCCGCTCTCGGCCTGGAAGTCGCCCTGGCCTATGTAGGCGTCGGGCAGCGAGAGCCCGTGTGCGGCCAGGGCGGCCCGGAAGGCCTCGACCCGCTCGCTGCCGGTCGTGGTGGCGGCGGGCCCGGCGATGATGGCGAGCCGGCGGTGCCCGAGCGCGTGCAGGTGGGCGACCAGATCCCGTACGGCGGCCCGCCCGTCGGCCCGTACGACGGGCACGTCCACGCCGGGGATCCACCGGTCGACGAACACCATGGGGGTCCCGGCCCGGGCGGCATCGAGCATGAGCGGCGACCCCCCGTCGGTGGGGGACACGAGCAGCCCGTCGATCCGCCGGTCGAGCAGGTTCCGTACGTGATGGTCCTGCAAGTCGGGCCGCTCGTCGGCGTTGCCGATGATCACGCTGTACCCGAGCGCCCGGGCCTCCTCCTCGACGGAACGGGCCAGCTCGGTGAAGTAGGGGTTCAGCACGTCGCTGATCACGAGCCCGAGGGTGTGGGTCTGGTCGGTGCGCAGGGACCGCGCGACGGCGTTCGGCCGGTACCCCAGCTCCGTGACGGCCGCCAGCACGCGCGTGCGTGCGTCGGCACTGACCGACGGGTGCTCGTTCAGGACGCGCGACACCGTGGCCACGGACACTCCGGCCGCGGCGGCGACATCCTTGATACTCGCCATCGCCCGGCTCACCTCCTCGTGGGACCTCTGGGCGGAACGGCCGTGTAATCGTTTCCACGCCGTTGTGCAGAAAGGATTGGAAACGATTACATGAACGGATGCAAGAGGTTGAAGGTTGACCGAAATCTAATCGTGACCGGCGGGGCGGGGAGGGAGACGCGTCCGCCCCCGCCTGCTCCAGCGGAAGAGGGCTTCCGGACTGCGAGAGGCGGGGGCGGGGCGGCTGGGCGGACCGGCAGGGATCAGGTGCGGGGCAGGAGAAGCCGGGCGAGCACGGTGGTGGCGAGGAGGAGGGCGGCGACGCAGAGGAGGCCGAGGCGCATGCCCGGGAGGGAGAAGCCGCCGCCGGGGCCGGAGAGCAGGCTGCCGAAGAGGGCGACGGCGAGCGCGCCGCCGGTCTGGCGCAGGGAGTTGAGCAGCCCGGACGCGGTCCCCGCCCGCTCGCCCGGGACGGCGTCGATCAGCAGCGCGGTCAGTGCGGGCACCGCGAGCGCCCCGCCGATGCTCAGCGGCAGCAGCAGGAGCAGCACCAGCCACACCGGGGTGTGCACGGCCAGCGGCAGCATGGCCAGCATGGCCACGGCGAAGACCAGCTGACCGGTGACGATCACCGGCCGCCGGCCGAACCGCTCCGCCAGGCGCGGTGACAGCAGGTTGGTCGCCGTCACCACCGCCGACATCGGGACGAACATCAGCCCGGCCGCTGTTCCCGACATTCCCCGCAACTGCTGGTAGTACAGCCCGAGGAGGAAGATCCCGCCGTAGAAGGCGGCGTTGACGGCGAATCCGACGACCAGCGGGACCGCCACCAGACGGTCGGTCAGCATCGCCGGCGGGACCATGGGCCGGCGGTGCCGGGACTCCACCGCGTAGAACGCGAACCCGGAGGCGACGGCGAGCACGGCGGCGATCAGCACCGGGAGACTGGTCCAGCCCAGGTGACCGCCCTCGACCACCGCGAACGCCAGCCCGGCCAGCGCCAGTACGGCGGCGAGCTGGCCGCCGCCGTCCAGCGCGGCCGGCCGGCGCGGGGAGCGGGGCACGCGGACCAGCAGGCCGAGGATCACCGCGCCCACCGGGAGGTTGAGCAGGAAGACCGCCCGCCAGCCGGCCGACTCGGTGAGCAGGCCGCCCAGTACCGGGCCCGCGGCCATGGCCACAGAGCCGCCGACCGTCCACAGCGCGATGGCGCGGGCGCGCTCCCGGGTGTCCTCGTAGGCCTGCCGGATCAGCGCCAGCGAGGCCGGCATGACGACGGCGGCGGCGCCGCCCTGCGCCACGCGCGCGGCGACCAGCACGCCGATGCCCGGCGCGAGCGCGCAGCCGAGCGAGGCGAGGGTGAACAGGGCCACGCCCCAGCCATAGGCGCGGCGGGCTCCCGCGCGGTCGGCGATGGCGCCGGCGGAGAGCATCAGGGCCGCGAACATCAGGGTGTACGCGTCCACCACCCACTGCAGCCCGGACATCCCGCCGCTGAGGGAGTCCCGGATCGCCGGCAGCGCGATGTTCACGGCCGACACGTCGATGGTGATCACCGTGAACCCGAGGAGCGAGGCGACCAGGGCGACGCCTGCCCGCCGGGGCACGGCCGGAGCGCCGGCGGGCGGAGCGCCGGCGGGCGGCGCGTCCGGCCGGGCCCGGTCCGGCCGTCGCCCCCGCAGTCCTTGGGGTCCTCGAGGCGACGACGCCCCGGGGCCCGGTCCGTGGGCGGGGACAGTGGACGATGACGGGGAAGAGGTGCCCGGCACAGTGACCTCCTGGGCGCGGCAGGCGTGGTTGACGGTGTTCATCAGGGGTGATCGGGCGGGCGGCCGCAGTCCGCGGGGGCCGCGGCCCGGTGTCTCGCACCCCCTGGGCCCCGGCGGTCGGGCCGCCCGCTCCGGGGTCAACTCTGCGCCCGTCCATGACCGCGCGGCAGACCGCGCTGTACCCGGGGTGTGGCGTTCCAGGCCCTGACACGGCCCCCCACAAGCCGCGCGCGCCTGCCAGAATGGGCCGAATGGCAGCAGCGACGGACACGCGGGGCACCGAACTCGGCAGATACCTGAAGGCCCGCAGGGCGCAGGTGCGACCGGAGGACGTCGGCCTCCCGGCCGGCGCGGGCCTGCGCCGCACCCCTGGACTGCGCAGGGAGGAGCTGGCCGCGCTGGCCGGGGTGAGCGTGGACTACTACATCCGCCTGGAGCGCGGCCGCGAGACCAACCCCTCGCCCGCCGTCGTGGACGCCCTCGGCCGCGCCCTGCGCCTGCGCGGCGACGCCTACGAGCGCCTGCACGAGCTGGCGGAGCTGGCCGCCGGCCGGATGTCCGAGCTGCCGGCCTGCTCCGACCACACCGTCCGCGACTCGGTGCTGCGGATGCTGGAGTCGGTACGTCCGCTGCCGGCCTATGTGGTGAGCCGGTACAACTTCGTACTGGCCGCGAACCCGCCGGGCCGTCGGCTGCTGCCCGGGCTCTGGGACTGGCCGCAGCAGCAGCGCAACCTGACCCGCTACCTCTTTCTCCACCCGGTCGGGCGGGCGCTCTACGAGCCGTGGGAGGAGACGGTCGCGCTGTCGGTAGCGCATCTGCGGGCGGTCGCCGGCGCCGACCCGGACGACCCGGAGCTGACCGCGCTCGTCGGCGAACTGCTGCTGAAATCACCCGAGTTCGCACGACTGTGGGAGCGGTACGACGTCTGCGAGCGCGGCGGCGGGCAGAAGGTCTTCCGGCACCCGAAGGCCGGCCGGATGACACTGACCTACGAGGTCATGCGGCTGGCCCGCACCGGCGGCCAGCGGATGGTGGTCTACCAGGCAGCTCCCGGCACCCCGGACGAACAGGCCATGCTCCGCCTGGACCCGGCGGACACCCACCCGCAGCCGCTCCCCACGGCCCACCCGGCCCTGGCCCCCGCGAACTGACCCCGGTCTCAGGAGGATCGGTAACCCGCTGTCACACCCCACCGGTACCGTCGAAGGCGTGACTCAACAGGCGGGGACCTCCACGAGCGGTGAGCGGCGGATGGCCGTGCTCGAAGGTGTGCTGGAACGCATCACGTACGCCAACGAGGAGAACGGCTACACGGTCGCCCGGGTCGACACCGGCAGAGGCGCCGGCGACCTCCTCACGGTCGTCGGCGCACTGCTCGGCGCCCAGGTCGGGGAGTCCCTGAGCATGGAGGGGCGGTGGGGCTCGCATCCGCAGTACGGCAAGCAGTTCCACGTCGAGAACTACACGACGGTCCTGCCGGCCACGGTCCAGGGCATCCGGCGCTATCTGGGATCCGGGCTGGTCAAAGGCATCGGACCGGTCTTCGCCGACCGGATCACCCAGCACTTCGGGCTCGACACCCTGCGGATCATCGAGGAGGAGCCGAAGCGGCTGATCGAGGTCCCGGGGCTCGGCCCCAAGCGGACCAAGAAGATCGCCGACGCCTGGGAGGAGCAGAAGGCGATCAAGGAGGTCATGCTCTTCCTCCAGACCGTCGAGGTGTCCACCTCCATCGCCGTGCGGATCTACAAGAAGTACGGCGACGCGTCGATCTCCGTCGTCAAGAACCACCCCTACCGGCTCGCCGCCGACGTCTGGGGCATCGGCTTCCTGACCGCCGACAAGATCGCCCAGTCCGTCGGCATTCCGCACGACAGCCCGGAGCGGGTGAAGGCCGGCCTGCAGTACGCCCTGTCCCAGTCCGCCGACCAGGGCAACTGCTTCCTGCCCGAGGAGCGGCTGATCGCCGACGCGGTCAAGCTGCTCCAGGTCGACACGGGGCTTGTCATCGAGTGCCTGGCCGAACTCGCCGAGCCGCCGGAGGACGGCGAGGACCCGGGCGTCGTACGGGAGAAGGTGCCCGGCCCGGAAGGCGACACGGACGCACCCGTCACCGCCGTCTACCTGGTCCCCTTCCACCGCGCCGAGCTGTCCCTCTCCGCCCAGCTGCTCCGCCTCCTGCGCACCGAGCAGGACCGGATGCCCGCCTTCGGGGACGTCGACTGGACCAAGGCCCTCGGCTGGCTGAAGACCCGTACCGGCGCCGACCTCGCCCCCGAGCAGGAGTCCGCCGTACGTCTCGCGCTCACCGAGAAGGTCGCCGTTCTCACCGGCGGACCCGGCTGCGGCAAGTCCTTCACGGTCCGCTCGATCGTGGAGCTGGCCCGCGCCAAGCAGGCCAAGGTGCTGCTCGCCGCGCCGACCGGGCGGGCCGCCAAGCGGCTGGCCGAGCTGACCGGCGCCGAGGCCTCCACCGTGCACCGGCTGCTGGAGCTGAAGCCCGGCGGGGACGCGGCGTACGACCGGGACCGGCCGCTCGACGCCGACCTGGTGGTCGTGGACGAGGCCTCCATGCTGGACCTCCTCCTCGCCAACAAGCTCGTGAAGGCCGTGCCGCCGGGCGCCCACCTCCTCTTCGTCGGGGACGTCGACCAGCTGCCCAGCGTCGGCGCCGGCGAGGTGCTGCGCGACCTGCTCGCCGACGGCAGCCCCGTGCCCGCCGTCCGGCTCACGCGTGTCTTCCGGCAGGCCCAGCAGTCCGGTGTCGTCACCAACGCGCACCGCATCAACGCCGGGCAGCATCCGCTGACCGACGGGATGAAGGACTTCTTCCTCTTCGTCGAGGACGACACCGAGGAGGCCGGGCGGCTCACCGTGGACGTGGCGGCGCGGCGGATTCCGGCCAGGTTCGGGCTGGATCCGCGCCGGGATGTGCAGGTGCTCGCGCCGATGCACCGGGGGCCCGCCGGGGCCGGGGTCCTCAACGGGCTGCTCCAGCAGGCCATCACGCCCGGCCGGCCCGATCTGCCCGAGAAGCGGTTCGGCGGCCGGGTCTTCCGTGTCGGCGACAAGGTCACCCAGATTCGCAACAATTACGAGAAAGGGACGAACGGCGTCTTCAACGGCACCGTGGGCGTCGTCACCTCGCTCGATCCGGTCGAACAGCGGCTCACGGTGCTGACGGACGAGGACGAGGAGGTTCCGTACGAATTCGACGAACTGGACGAACTGGCCCATGCGTACGCGGTGACCATTCACCGCTCGCAGGGGAGTGAATATCCCGCTGTGGTGATTCCCGTCACGACCGGGGCATGGATGATGCTCCAGCGGAACCTCCTCTACACGGCGGTCACCCGGGCCAAACGGCTGGTCGTCCTCGTCGGGTCGCGCAAGGCGCTCGGACAGGCGGTGCGCACGGTGTCGGCGGGACGGCGGTGCACGGCCCTCGACTTCAGGCTGGCGTCACCCGCAGGACGGGCAGGCGTCACCGGTTCGGACGGGTAAGGGACCAGTGCGGGCGGGCATCGCAAAAAATGATCGATCAAATGAGTCGTGAAGGTCACAGAGCACTTCCAGATGCCGTTCGGAGGGGGCAGGATGGGCAAGTTGGCGGCACTGAGTGCCGCCAATGGGCCCAATGGTCGACCCCGAGTGCACTCTCCTGAGCCAAATGGGGGATGGTAGAGACAGTCAGGGCACCTCGAAGATGAGGCACTACGTCGGTGAGGGAAGACGTGAGCGACAACTCTGTAGTACTGCGGTACGGCGACGGCGAGTACACCTACCCGGTGGTCGACAGCACCGTCGGCGACAAGGGCTTCGACATCGGGAAGCTCCGCGCCCAGACCGGTCTGGTGACTCTGGACAGCGGATACGGCAACACGGCCGCCTATAAATCCGCCGTCACCTACCTCGACGGAGAGGCGGGCATCCTCCGCTACCGCGGCTACCCCATCGAGCAGCTGGCCGAGCGCTCCACCTTCCTCGAAGTGGCGTACCTGCTGATCAACGGCGAGCTGCCCACCGTCGACGAGCTGACGACGTTCCAGAACGACATCACGCGGCACACGCTGCTGCACGAGGATGTCAAGAACTTCTACAAGGGCTTCCCGCGCGACGCCCACCCGATGGCCATGCTGTCGTCGGTCGTCTCGGCGCTGTCCACCTTCTACCAGGACAGCCACAACCCGTTCGACGAGAAGCAGCGCAACCTCTCCACGATCCGGCTGCTCGCGAAGCTTCCGACGATCGCGGCGTACGCCTACAAGAAGTCGATCGGCCACCCGTTCGTCTACCCGCGCAACGACCTCAACTACGTCGAGAACTTCCTGCGCATGACCTTCTCGGTCCCCGCGCAGGAGTACGACCTCGACCCGGTCGTCGTCGCCGCGCTCGACAAGCTGCTGATCCTGCACGCCGACCACGAGCAGAACTGCTCGACCTCGACGGTCCGCCTGGTCGGCTCCTCGCAGGCCAACATGTTCGCGTCGATCTCGGCCGGCATCAGTGCGCTGTGGGGCCCGCTGCACGGCGGTGCCAACCAGTCCGTGCTGGAGATGCTCGAGGGCATCCGCGACTCCGGATCCGGCGTCGACACCTTCATCCGCAAGGTGAAGGACAAGGAGGACGGCGTCCGCCTGATGGGCTTCGGCCACCGGGTCTACAAGAACTTCGACCCGCGCGCCAAGATCATCAAGGCCGCCGCGCACGACGTGCTCTCCGCGCTGGGCAAGGAGGACGAGCTCCTCGACATCGCCCTGAAGCTGGAGGAGCACGCCCTCTCCGACGACTACTTCGTGGAGCGCAAGCTCTACCCGAACGTCGACTTCTACACCGGTCTGATCTACCGCGCCATGGGCTTCCCGACCGAGATGTTCACGGTCCTGTTCGCCCTCGGCCGCCTGCCGGGCTGGATCGCCCAGTGGACCGAAATGATCAAGGAGCCGGGCTCCCGCATCGGCCGCCCGCGCCAGATTTACACGGGCGTGGTCGAGCGCGACTTCGTCCCGGTCGAGGCACGCTGACACCTGCCGGTGGGGGGCGCTTCTTCCCCGGTGCCCCCGTCGCCGCTTTTCGCGGTGCCCCGCCGGCTGTCGAGCGACAGGGCCTGCCCGTGCCGGGCGGGCCCTGAAGCGGTGGCGAGCAGCAGTACGCGGCGGAAAGAGCAGAAGGCGCCCTGTCGCCGGTCCCCCCACGGGCCGACGGCCAGGGCGCCTTCCCATGTCCCGGTGCGGATTCCCCCCACGGGATCCGGCCGGGCGCTCGGAGAGGACAGCGCCTGAATCGCTGTCTTCGAGCAGAACGAGCAAAACTCGCCCCACTCCAGTGACACGGTGCGATCTGCCGGGACAACGCACGCTGGGAGGGCCGCTCAAAGCTCCCCGGTGTACGTGCCCCGGCAACGCATCTCTGAGGAGGTCCCCCAAGACATCCTCAGATGCCGGCAGACGCCCCCCAAGACGCCGAACCGACATCGCCAACTTAGACCTTCGAACCCCTTCGATGGTTACGTTCGCATCACTGTGATCTGCGTCTCTTGCATATGTCCTTTAGGTGCGCAAGAGCCCCGATACGACGATCGGAGCCCAAGCGTAAGGATGATGCGCGAGCCTTGTGAAGAGCTTATGTGGTGTGCGCGTCGGACTCTAGAGGGTCTCTTACTTCGACCGACCCGAACCGCCGGTAACCCCCGGGGACTTCAGCGGAAGCGGCGCAGCCGCAGGCTGTTGGTCACGACGAACACCGAGGAGAAGGCCATCGCCGCGCCCGCGATCATGGGATTGAGCAGCCCGGCGGCAGCCAGCGGCAGCGCGGCCACGTTGTAGCCGAAGGCCCACACCAGGTTGCCCCTGATGGTGGCCAGCGTCCGCCGGGACAGCCGGATCGCGTCCGCCGCCACACGCAGGTCCCCGCGCACCAGCGTCAGGTCGCCCGCCTCGATCGCCGCGTCCGTACCGGTGCCCATGGCGAGCCCCAGATCGGCGGTGGCCAGCGCGGCCGCGTCGTTGACGCCGTCACCGACCATCGCCACGGTGCGCCCCTCGTCCCGCAGCCGTCGTACGACGTCCACCTTGTCCTCGGGCAGCACCTCGGCGTACACCTGCGCCGGGTCGATGCCGACCGTCCGCGCGACCGCCTCGGCGACCGTCCGGTTGTCCCCGGTGAGCAGCACCGGCGTGAGCCCGAGCGCGCGCAGCTCCCGTACCGCCTCGGCGCTGGTCTCCTTGACCGCGTCGGCGACCGCGAACACCCCGCGGGCCCGCCCGTCCCAGCCGGCCACGACGGCCGTACGGCCCTGCTCCTCGGCCTCGCGGACCGCCCGGGCCAGCTCCTTCGGGAGGACGTCGTACAGGCGCCCCACGGCCACCTCGTGGCCGTCCACGTGCCCGCGTACGCCCCGTCCGGGAACGTTCTCGAAGCGCTCGGCCTCCGGCAGCTGACCGGCCCGTTCCCGGGCGCCCGCCGCGACGGCGCGGGCGACGGGGTGTTCGGAGGCGTGCTCCAGGGCGCCCGCGAGCCGCAGCAGCTCCTTCTCGTCCTCGCCGTCGGCGACGTGGACCGCCTGGAGCGTCATCCGGCCCGTGGTGACCGTGCCGGTCTTGTCGAGGACGACCGTGTCGACGCGGCGCGTGGACTCCAGCACCTCGGGGCCCTTGATGAGGATGCCGAGCTGGGCGCCGCGGCCGGTGCCGACCATCAGCGCGGTCGGGGTGGCGAGGCCCAGCGCGCAGGGGCAGGCGATGATCAGGACGGCGACGGCGGCCGTGAACGCGGCGGCCGTGTCCCCCGTCAGGCCCAGCCAGAGGCCGAACGTGGCGGCCGCGATGCCGATGACGACGGGCACGAAGACGGCGGAGACCCGGTCGGCGAGCCGCTGCACCCCGGCCTTGCCGTTCTGCGCGTCCTCCACCAGCCTCGCCATCCGCGCGAGCTGGGTGTCGGCGCCGACCCGCGTGGCCTCGACGACCAGCCGCCCGCCCGCGTTGACCGTGGCCCCGGTGACCCGGTCACCCGGTCCCACGTCCACCGGCACCGACTCGCCGGTCAGCATGGACGCGTCCACCGCGGAGACACCCTCGGTCACCGTGCCGTCGGTGGCGATCTTCTCGCCGGGCCGTACGACGAACCGGTCGCCGACGGCCAGGGCGGACACGGGGACGCGTATCTCACGGCCCTCCCGGAGCACCGCCACGTCCTTGGCGCCCAGCTCCATCAGGGCCCGCAGGGCCGCACCCGCGCGCCGCTTGGAGCGGGCCTCCAGATGGCGGCCGAGCAGGATCAGCGTGACGACTCCGGAGGCGACCTCCAGATAGATGGTGGAGGCGCCGTCCATGCGGGAGACGGTGAGGCGGAACTCGTCGTGCATGCCGGGCAGGCCCGCGTCGCCGAAGAACAGCGCCCACAGCGACCAGCCGAACGCGGCCAGCGTGCCGACCGAGACGAGCGTGTCCATGGTGGCGGCGCCGTGCCTCAGGTTGGTCCAGGCGGCGCGGTGGAAGGGCAGGCCGCCCCAGACGACGACGGGCGCGGCGAGGGTGAGCGAGAGCCACTGCCAGTTGTCGAACTGCAGCGCCGGGATCATCGCGAGCAGGACGACGGGCAGCGCGAGCAGCGCGGAGATCAGCAGCCGCTGCCGGAGGGCGGCCGACTCGGGGTCGTGCGCGGAGGGGCCCTGCGCCAAGGAGTCCGGGGCGGAGACGGCCGTCCCGGGCTCGGGCCGCGGCGGTGCGGGTTCCTCGGCGGTGTAGCCGGTCTTCTCCACGGTGGCGATCAGGTCGGCCACCCGGACGCCCTCGCCGAAGGAGATCTTCGCCTTCTCGGTGGCGAAGTTGACGGTGGCGCTCACGCCGTCCATCCGGTTGAGCTTCTTCTCCACCCGCGCGGCGCAGGAGGCGCAGGTCATCCCGCCGATGAGCAGCTCGGCCTCGAAGGAGGGCCCGGCCGTTGCGGCCGTGTTCGCTGCGGTGGTGCTGGTCATGTCCGGACTCCAGACATCGGACCGGACCGCACGGAGCCAGTATGAGCTGGTCGGTACGGCCCGGTCGGGGAAAGAAAGGTTTCGGTCCCGTACGGGACCGGACTCGCGGCTGGTGGGACGGGTGTCCGCAGCTCCGGTCAGGCCCGGCCGGCCAGCTCGAAGCCGGCCTCGTCCACGGCGGCGCGCACGGCCTCGTCGTCCAGCGGGGCCGCGGAGACGACGGTCACCTCGCCGGTCGACGCGACGGCCTTCACCGAGCTGACGCCGGGGATCTGGGAGACCTCGCCGGAGACGGCCCCCTCGCAGTGGCCACAGCTCATGCCGGTCACCTTGTAGACGGTGGTGACGGAACCCGGGGTGTCGGTGTGGGCGGTCATGTCGTTACTCCTCGTCGAGGCGTATGGGGCCGGTGGGGTCCGCGAGGTCCGCTGGGGCCGCGGAGGATTCCCACGTTCCTCACACT
Source organism: Streptomyces sp. FXJ1.172 (assembly GCF_001636945.3). Taxonomy (NCBI): domain Bacteria; kingdom Bacillati; phylum Actinomycetota; class Actinomycetes; order Kitasatosporales; family Streptomycetaceae; genus Streptomyces; species Streptomyces sp. FXJ1.172. The sequence goes on from NZ_CP119133.2 coordinate 5,956,409, forward strand.
ATACCCCTAGGGGGTATTTCTCCAAGAGGGGTCCCGGCGCGCCAGCGACCGGACCCAGCCGATCCCGCCCAGGGCCACCAGGGCGAGTCCGCCGACCGAGAACAGTGTGAACAGGTGCTCCTGCGCGGCACTCGGCCGGGCGGGATACGCCTGCGTGAACAGCGGCCCGTCCAGGCCGGCGCCGGTCAGCCGGGCCGTCACCCACGTCGCGATGCCGCGCGTGGCGTCCCACGAGGCGTGCAGCAGGCAGACGCCCAGGCAGGTGCCGGCCACCGGCGCCGTGATGCGGAAGTGCCCGTTCAGCCTGCGCCGGGACAGCAGGACGCCGCCGGCGATCGCGGTCCACAGGCCGTGCCCGAGGGGGGCGAGCACCCCGCGCAGCATCTCCGTCTCGAGCAGCGCGCGCAGATCGACGCCCTCGGTGGTGACGGCCGCGTCGAAGGCGTACCCGGCGCTCTCCAGTGCCGCGAAGCCGAAGCCGACGGCCGCGCCGAGCACGAGTCCGGCGCGCGTCCCGCGGATGCCCGGCCGGCCGCGCAGCACGAACACGAGCGCGGCCAGCTTGGCGGCCTCCTCGGTCGCTCCGATGCCGGTGAACATCCCGAGGGAGGGGCGCAGCAGGTACGACTGCGCCGGCGAGGCGCCGAGCACGCCGAGCGCGCCGCCGGTCAGGAAGCAGCCGAGGACGGCACTGACGCCCAGGTCCCGGCCGTGCCGCTCGTACGCCCACAGCACGAAGACCACCGGCGCCAGAAAGCTGCCGAGCAGGATCAGCGTCGGCAGCAGCGCGCTGTTGCGCGTCTCGTACGTCACCCACGCCGTCAGCACCCACAGGGCGAGCCCGCCGCCCAGACAGTTCCGCCACAGGCCCGCGCGGATGTGCGGGTACGGCGGCGGGGGCTGCTGCGGGCCGGGGATGCGGGCCTTGGGTGCGCCGGGCGGCGGGGAGTGACTCACGGGGGACCCCTCGGGCGGCTGCTGGGCGATTTATCCGCACTGTAGGCAGATGTGCCGGGTGCCGCAGTCCGGGCGGCTCCCCGGGATCACCCGCGGCCGGGCCGGTCTCCCACGAGTGGTTCCAGGTAGCGGACCAGGACGTCCTTGATCTCCTGGACATAGGCGGTGCGTTCGGCACCCTCGTGGGTGAGGACCAGCTCCAGGCCGGCCTTGTAGATGCCGAGGCAGACGTGCGCCGTGCGGGTGACGTCGGCCGTGGCGGCCTCGGGCATGAGGGAGGCGAGCAGGCCTTCGACGCGGCCGATCAGCGTGGTGTGCAGCTGGTCGTGCGCGTCGGCGATCCCGCCGGGCAGGTCGGGGCCGTGCATCAGCGCGAAGAAGACCGGGTGCTCGGTGTTGAAGGCGATGAACCGGTCGACGGCGGCGCCGACGGCCTGCTCGAGGGGGGTAGCCGGGTCGACGGGGGCCAGCGCCTCGCCGTAGGTCTCCCGCATCTCGTGGACGAGCCGGTCGCCCAGCTCGATCGCGATCGCCTCCTTGTTCGGGAAGAACTGGTAGAGCGTGCCCGGCGAGACACCGGCCTCGCGGGCGATGGCGTTGGTGCTGGCCGCGGTGTAGCCCGTGGTGCAGAAGACCTGGGCGGCCGCCTCGAGCAGCTGGGCGATACGGCGCTCCCCCCGGGCCTGCCGGCGGCGCGGCTGCTCCTTCTGTGTCTGCGGGTTGTCCGACACGCGTGATCCCCAGATCTCCGAACGCGATTGACAAACGCGAGTGACCGCTCGCATTCTTGATGAAACGCGAGCGATCTCTCGTGTTCGCCAGTCTATTGGCAATGACCCACTCATGCTGCCTGCCTGCACGGACATGAGTCACGGTGAAGGGGACACCGCACGATGACCGAAGTCAACAGCCCACCCCGGCCCGGCGGCTGGACCCGCTTCGTGACCGCCCGCCCCCGCCTGTCGCTGCTGGTGGCCCTGGTGCTCACCGCGCTTGCCGTGGTGGCCGGCAGCGGGGTCGCGGACCACCTCGGCAGCGGCGGCTGGGAGGACCCGGCCGCCGAGTCCTCGTACGCGACCAAGGCCCTGGAGCGCGAGTTCCCGGCCTCCCAGCCGAACCTGCTCCTCCTGGTCGACGCGGGCCGCGCCTCGGTCGACGATCCGGCGGTCGCCGCCGAGGCCCGCGACCTGACGAGCCGGCTCGCGGCGGAGAAGGGTGTGACGGGTGTCGGCTCCTACTGGCAGGCCGATGCGTCGGCGGCCCCGGCCCTGCGCGCCGAGGACGGCCACGAGGCGCTGATCGCCGCCCGCGTCACCGGCGACGAGAACACCATGGCCAAGACCCTGGACCGGATAGCCCCCCACTACCGGGGCACACACGGCCGGGTGCAGGTCAGGATCGGCGGCATCGTCGCGGTGCGGCACGAGATGCAGACCATCATCAAGGAGGACCTGACCCGCGCCGAACTGATCGCCCTGCCGATCACGCTCGTGCTGCTGGTGATGGTCTTCGGCAGCGCGATCGCCGCCCTGCTGCCGCTGGGCATCGGCATCGTCGCCATCCTCGGCACCAACGCCGTCCTGCGCGGCCTGACGACCTTCACCGACGTCTCCGTCTTCGCGCTCAACCTCACCACGGCCCTGGGCCTCGGCCTGGCCATCGACTACGCCCTGTTCATCGTCCGCCGCTACCGGGAGGAACTGTCCACGGGCGCCGCCCCGTTGACCGCGGTCGGTGCGACACTGCGCACGGCCGGGCGCACGGTGCTCTTCTCCGCCTTGACCGTCGCCGTGTCCCTGGCCGCCATGATGGTCTTCCCGCAGTACTTCCTGCGCTCCTTCGCCTACGCGGGCATCGCGGTGGTCCTGCTCGCCGCGGCCGCCGCCCTGATCCTGCTCCCGGCGGCCCTGGTCCTGCTCGGTCACCGGGTCAACTCCCTGGATCTGCGCCGCCTGTTCCGGCGCGGCCGCACCCCGGGGCCCGCCGACGGGACGGCCTGGGCACGGACGGCCGGCCTGGTGATGCGCCGCGCCCCGCTCTTCGCCCTCGGCACCACCGTCCTGCTGGTGACTCTCGGACTGCCCTTCCTGGGCGTGAAGTTCGGCACCGCCGACGACCGCCAGCTGCCCTCCACCGCCGAGTCCCACGTGGTCCAGCAGCACATCCGCGAGGACTTCCCGGGCAGCCCCGGAGGCGGCCTGGAGATCCTCGCCGAGGGCAGGGCCACCGCCGCCCAGTACGCCGCCTACAAACAGCGGGTGGCCGCCCTGCCCGATGTGGTCCGCGTCGACGGCCCGCTGGTCAAGGGCGACGCCGCCTACTTCACGGTGCAGCCGGGCGGCGAGGCCGTGGACGGCGCCGCCCAGCGCCTGACCGGCGATCTGCGCGCGCTGCACGCCCCCTTCGGCACCAAGGTGACCGGCACGGCCGCCGTCCTCGTCGACACCAAGCACGCGATAGCCGGGCGCCTGCCCTGGGCGGCCGCGTTCATCGCCGTCGTCACCCTGCTCCTGGTCTTCCTGCTGACCGGCAGCGTGCTGATACCGATCCAGGCGGTGGTCCTGAACGCGCTCAGCCTGACGGCGATGTTCGGCGCCGTGGTCTGGGTCTTCCAGGACGGCCATCTCTCCGGCCCGCTCGGCTTCACCAGCCCCGGCTCCATCGAGACCACCCTGCCCGTGCTGATGTTCTGCGTGGCCTTCGGGCTCTCCATGGACTACGGCGTGTTCCTGCTCTCACGCATCAAGGAGGAGTACGACCGCACGGGCGACCACGAAGCGGCCGTACGGCACGGACTCCAGCGCACCGGCGGGCTGATCACCGCGGCGGCGGTCATCCTCGCCGTGGTGATGGTCGCCATCGGCACCTCCCGGGTGACCAACACCAAGATGCTCGGCCTGGGCATCGCCCTGGCGGTCCTGATGGACGCGATGGTGGTCCGCAGCCTCCTGGTCCCGGCGATCATGCGGCTGACGGGCAGGGCGACCTGGTGGGCACCGGCGCCCCTGCGCCGCCTGCACGACCGGTTCGGACTCGGCGAGGGCGAGGCTCCGGCGCCCCGCGGGGCCGCGGGCAACGGCGCGACCGGCCACGGCGAACCGGAACTGGCCACGCGATCCGGGGGCTCGCTGACCCTCTAGTCTTCGCGCAGGTTCCCGAAAGGAGCGCGCATGCGAGCCGTCGTCTTCGACCGATACGCCGCCCCCGCCGAGGTACGTGAGCTGCCCGATCCCCACCCGGCCCTTCACGGAGTGGTCGTCCGCGTCGAGGCCACCGGCCTGTGCCGCAGCGACTGGCACGGCTGGATGGGCCACGACCCCGACGTCGAGCTGCCGCATGTGCCCGGGCACGAACTGGCCGGTGTCGTCGAGGCGGTGGGCCCCAGGGTCCTGCGCTGGCGGCCCGGCGACCGGGTCACCGTGCCGTTCGTCTGCGCCTGCGGCACCTGCCCGGCCTGCGCGGCGGGCGACCAGCAGGTGTGCGAGCGCCAGACCCAGCCGGGCTTCCACCACTGGGGCTCCTTCGCCGAGTACGTGGCGCTCGACCACGCCGACGTCAACCTGGTCGCGATCCCGGACGCCATGGCCGGCGCCACCGCCGCCGCCCTCGGCTGCCGCTTCGCCACCGCCTTCCGCGCGGTGGTGCAGCAGGGCCGGGTGGCGGCGGGGGAGTGGGTCGCGGTGCACGGCTGCGGCGGGGTGGGGCTGTCGGCCGTGATGATCGCGGCGGCCTGCGGGGCGCGGGTCGTGGCCGTGGACGTCTCGCCCGAGGCGCTGGCCCTGGCGCGCAGGTTCGGGGCGGCGCAGTGCGTGGACGCGTCCCGCACGCCGGACACGGCGGCGGCGATCCGCGAGCTGACCGGCGGCGGAGCCCATCTCTCTCTCGACGCCCTCGGCTCCCCCGCCACCTGCGCGGCCTCCGTGAACGGCCTGCGCCGCCGCGGCCGGCACATCCAGGTCGGCCTGCTGCCCTCCGCCGACGGCACCACCCCGGTCCCGCTGGCCCGCGCCATAGCCCTGGAGCTGGAGCTGCTGGGCAGCCATGGCATGGCCGCGCACGCCTATCCCCAGATGCTGGAGCTGGTCGGGTCCGGGGTGCTGCGCCCGGACCTGCTGGTGACGCGCACCGTCCCGCTCGCGGCGGCCCCGCAGGCCCTGGCGGCGATGGGCACGGCGCCGGGGGCGGGCGTGACGGTCATCGAGCCGTGGAGCTGAGCGCGGCCCACTCGCGGTCCACGGCCGCCATCACCACCGCCTCGTCCGCCCAGGCGCCGCCCCGCGGGGCGGCCTCCCGCCGTACGCCCTCCGCCACGAACCCGGCCTCCTCACGTGGACCCGCCGGGCCGGAAGGGAATCTCCTGTGCCCCGCACACGGGCGGTGGGGCACAGGAGACCTTTTCCGGTGCCGGGTCAGTCGGGCCTGCGGCCGCGGTTGCCAGGCCGGGAGGCGACCCAGGCGCGGACCGTGTCGGCGTACCAGTAGGGCTTGCCGCCCTCCACATGGTCGGGTGCGGGCAGCAGCCCGTGCTTGCGATAGGACCGTACGGTGTCCGGCTGCACCTTGATGTGCGCCGCGATCTCTTTGTAGGACCAGAGCCTGCGGTCGGTCATGAGTTGCACCTCCCTGCGCACGCCGCGGCGGCGGCCGGGAAGGCCGTCGGGGGAGCCGGGCGCCGCGCTGGCGATCACCAGCCTGCGCCCGGTGAACGACACAGGGTGACCGAGGGGCAGCGCCCGTAGGCGGGGTGTGACGCACAACCCGCGTACATGCGACACATGTGACACACGAGGTGCCTTTGTGACAGAGCTGCAGCAAAGTGTCTTCTGCTGCACCCCGAGCGAGCGAGTGACGCCAGAAAGCGCTGTCAAAAGCTGGTCCGTATGTCTGGACAAAACATTGACAGGGTCGGGCTTGCGCGGCTAGAAAGCCGGGGAGAGCCGTGACGAAGGGAAGCCGATGGCGTACGACCTGATCACCATGGGGCGGATCGGAGTGGACCTCTACCCGCTGCAGACCGGTGTGCCGCTCGCCCAGGTGTCGTCCTTCGGCAAGTTCCTCGGCGGTTCGGCGACGAACGTCGCGGTCGCCGCGGCGCGGCTCGGCCGGCACACGGCCGTGATCACCCGCACCGGCGACGACCCGTTCGGCGCCTATCTGCACGAGGCGCTGCGCGAGTTCGGCGTCGACGACCGCTGGGTCACCCCGGTCCCGCACCTGCCGACCCCGGTCACCTTCTGCGAGGTCTTCCCGCCGGACGACTTCCCGCTCTACTTCTACCGGCAGCCCAAGGCGCCCGACTTGGAGATCGACGCCCACGACCTGGACCTCGACGCCATCCGCGCCGCCCGGATCTTCTGGGTCACCGGCACCGGCCTGAGCGAGGAGCCGAGCCGCACGGCGACCCTCGCGTCCCTCGCCCACCGGGCCAGGTCCAGTACGACGGTCTTCGATCTCGACTGGCGCCCGATGTTCTGGAGCCACCCCGACGAGGCCCGCCCCTTCTACGCCGAGGCCCTGAGGCACACGACGGTCGCCGTCGGCAATCTGGACGAGGTGGAGGTCGCGACGGGCGTGCGCGAGCCGCACGCGGCCGCCCGCGCGCTCCTTGCGGCCGGGGTCGAGATCGCCGTCGTCAAGCAGGGATCCAAGGGCGTCCTCGCGGTCAGCGCCTCGGGCGAGTCGGCGGAGGTCCCGCCCCTCCCCGTCGACGTCCTCAACGGACTCGGCGCCGGTGACGCCTTCGGCGGCTCCCTCTGCCACGGACTCCTCGCCGGCTGGGACCTGGAGACGATCATGCGGCACGCCAACGCGGCCGGCGCCATCGTCGCCTCCCGCCTGGAGTGCTCCTCCGCGATGCCCACCCCGGACGAGGTGGCCGCCGCGCTCGAGGCCGGAGCGGTGCTGTGAGGGCCGGCCGGGTCACGGGCACCCACACCCACGGCGGGGACGCCGCCGGGCAGCAGGCCGTGACGGGCACCCGCACCGAACGCGGCACCGGCCACGACAGCACCGCGGCCACCTCCCGCGAGGCTGCCGCAGCCACCGCCCCCGACGGCATCGAGCCCGCCCTCAGGGAGGGCGCCGCAGGCTCGTCGCGCCCGCGGGTCGACGTGGCCGAACTCGTCCGCATCCGCACCCACCACCCCGAGGCCGTCGCCGAGGCCGCCGCCCGCAGGGCCCGCAGGCCGCTGCTGAACGAGGGCGGCCGGCTGATGATCGTCGCCGCCGACCACCCGGCCCGCGGCGCGCTCGGTGTCGGCGACCGCAGGCTCGCCATGGCCAACCGCGCCGACCTGCTCGAACGCCTCTGCCTGGCGCTGAGCCGCCCCGGCGTGGACGGCGTCCTCGCCACCGCCGACATCCTGGACGACCTGCTGCTGCTCGGCGCCCTCGACCACAAGGTGGTCATGGGCTCGATGAACCGGGGCGGGCTGCAGGGCGCCAGCTTCGAACTCGACGACCGCTTCACCGGTCACCGCCCCGAGGACATCCAGCGCCTCGGCTTCGACGCCGGCAAGCTGCTGTTGCGCATCGACTACGACGACCCCGGCTCGCTGACCACCCTGGAGTCCGCGGCCCGGGCCGTCGACGAGATGGCCGCGCGCCGGCTGCCCGTGTTCGTGGAGCCGTTCATCAGCCGCCGTACGCCGGAGGGGAAGCTGCGGAACGACCTGTCCGCCGAGGCGGTCACCCGGTCCATCGCCATCGCCTCCGGCCTCGGCGGCTCCTCCGCCTACACCTGGCTGAAGGTGCCCGTCACCGAGAATCCCGACGACATGGCGCGGGTGATGCAGACCTCCACCCTGCCCGCCGTCCTCCTCGGCGGCGACATCGGCGACTCGCCCGAGGACCAGGTCGCCGCGTACGAGAAGTGGCAGGGCGCGCTCCAACTCCCCACCGTGCGCGGCCTGGTGGTCGGCCGCTCGCTGCTGTACCCGGCGGACGGCGATGTGGCCGCCGCCGTGGACACCGCCGTAGGACTGCTGTGAGGGCCGCATGACCAGCACCGATCTGCATCTGCCCAAGGGCGCGACCGCGAACGCCCGGTACGCCGTCGACATCGGTCCCAAAACGGCCGGCTGGACGCACAGCAGCCTGCGGGTGGTCGAGTTGACGCCCCGTGGCACGCATACGTTCACCACCGGGGACAGTGAGTGGATCGTGCTTCCGCTGGAAGGCGGATGTACCGTACAAATTGAGGAAAACGAGATTCAACTCCTGGGCCGGGAAAGCGTGTTCGCGAAGGCTTCCGACTTCGCGTATGTTCCCCGGGACGCCCGGGTCCAGATCGCCTCCGGCGCGGGAGGCCGCTTCGCCCTGGCAGGAGCGAAGTGCGAGCGACGACTCCCCGCCCGCTACGGCCCCGCGCCGGAGGTCCCCGTCGAGCAGCGCGGCAGCGGCACGTGCGCCCGCACGGTGCGCAACTTCGCCTCCGCCGACTCCTTCCACTGCGACAAGCTGATCGCCGTCGAGGTGATCACCCCCGGCGGCAACTGGTCCTCGTACCCGCCGCACAAGCACGACGAGCACCGGCCGGGCGAGGAGTCCGAGCTGGAGGAGATCTACTACTTCGAGATCGACGGCCCGAACGGTCTCGGCTACCAGCGCGTATTCCCCTCACGTGAGGGCGGCACCGACGTCCTCGCCGAGGTCCGTTCCGGCGACGCCGTCCTGGTCCCCGACGGCTGGCACGGCCCGTCCATCGCCCAGCCCGGGCATGACATGTACTACCTGAACGTCATGGCCGGCCCGGGCGAGGCCCGGGAGTGGCGGATCTGCTTCCACCCGGATCACGTAGAGAGCACAGGGGGCTACCGATGACCACGACCCGGCTGACCGTCGCCCAGGCGCTGGTCCGCTTCCTCGCCGCCCAGTACACCGAGCGCGACGGCGAGCGGCGCCGGCTGATCGGCGCCACCTGGGGCATCTTCGGGCACGGAAACGTCGCCGGGCTCGGCCAGGCCCTGATCGAGTACGCCGAGGTGATGCCGTACCACCAGGGCCGCAACGAGCAGTCCATGGTGCACGCGGCGGTCGGCTACGCCCGCCAGTCGAACCGGCTGTCCACGCACGCGGTGACGACGTCGATCGGCCCCGGCGCCACCAACCTGGTCACCGGCGCCGCCCTCGCGACCGTCAACCACCTGCCGGTCCTGCTCCTGCCCGGTGACGTCTTCGCCACCCGCCCCGCCGACCCGGTCCTGCAGCAGCTGGAGGTGCCGTACGCGGGCGACGTCTCGGTCAACGACAGCCTGCGCCCGGTGTCGAAGTACTTCGACCGCGTCACCCGCCCGGAAGCCCTGATCCCCTCCGCGCTCCAGGCCATGCGGGTGCTCACCGACCCGGTGGACACCGGCGCGGTCACTCTCGCCCTGCCGCAGGACGTGCAGGCGGAGGCCTTCGACTGGCCGGAGGAGTTCTTCGCCGAGCGGGTGTGGACCGTACGCCGGCCGGGCGCGGACCCCGTCGAGCTGGCCGGGGCGGTCCGGGTGATCCGTGCGGCGAAGCGGCCCCTGGTCATCGCGGGCGGCGGCGTCCACCACAGCCGCGCCGAGGAGGCCCTCGCGGAGTTCGCGTCGGCCACCCGGATCCCGGTCGCCTCCACCCAGGCCGGCAAGGGCTCCCTGCGCCACGACCACCCGCAGGACGTGGGCGGGGTCGGTCACACGGGCACCGCCACCGCCGACGAACTGGCGCGCACCGCCGACCTGGTGATCGGCGTCGGCACCCGGTACACCGACTTCACCACCGCCTCCGGCACCCTCTTCGCACACCCGGACGTCCGCTTCCTGAACCTCAACATCGCGCCCTTCGACGGCCACAAACTGTCCGGGCTGCCGCTCGTCGCGGACGCCCGCAGCGGCCTTGCCGAGCTGTCCGAGGCGCTGGGGCTGCACGAGCACAGGGCCGCGGACGCGTACGTCACCGAGTACAGCGAGGACAAGGAGCGCTGGGAGCAGCGCGTCGACGCCTGCTTCGAGGCCGACGAGATCGACGTGCGCCCGACCCAGCCGCAGGTCATCGGGGCGCTGGACGCCCTGGTGGACGAGTCCGACATCATCATCAACGCGGCCGGCTCGCTCCCCGGCGATCTGCACAAGCTGTGGCGGGCCCGCTCGCGCGACCAGTACCACCTCGAGTACGGCTACTCCTGCATGGGCTACGAGATCCCGGCCGCGATCGGCGTGAAGCTCGCCGCGCCGGAGCGGAACGTGTGGGCGCTGGTCGGCGACGGCACGTATCTGATGATGCCGACGGAGATCGTGACGGCCGTGCAGGAGGGCATAGCGATCAAGATCCTGCTGCTGCAGAACCACGGGTACGCCTCCATCGGCGGGCTGTCGGAGACGGTGGGCGGTGAGCGGTTCGGCACCGCCTACCGCTTCCCGACCGAGGAGGGCACGTACACGGGCGCCCCGCTGCCCGTCGACCTCGCCGCCAACGCGGCCAGTCTCGGGATGCGGGTGCTGCGCGCGAAGACCGTGGAGGAGTTGCGCGCGGCGCTCGCCGAGGCGCGGGCCGCCGACACTCCCACATGTGTCTACGTCGAGACCGAAACGTCCGACACTGTGTCGGGCGCGCCTCCGGCGCAGGCCTGGTGGGATGTTCCTGTGGCCGAGACCGCGACCCGACCGTCGGCGGTCAAGGCCCGTGAGCTGTACGACCGGCACGTCTCGACCCGACGCCGCCATCTGTAAAAGGAGTTTCTGGGCATGACGAAGATCGTCAACCACTGGATCGGCGGCAAGACCGCCGAAGGCGCGTCGGGTGCGTACGGGCCGGTCACGGACCCGGCGACCGGCGCGGTCACCACGAAGGTCGCGTTCGCGTCGGTCGAAGAGGTGGACGCCGCGGTCGCCGCCGCGAAGGAGGCCTTCGTGACCTGGGGCCAGTCCTCGCTGGCCAAGCGCACGGAGATCCTCTTCCGCTTCCGCGCGCTGCTGGACGCCAACCGGGACGCGATCGCGGAGCTGATCACGGCCGAGCACGGCAAGGTGCACTCCGACGCGCTGGGCGAGGTGGCGCGCGGTCTGGAGATCGTGGACCTGGCCTGCGGGATCAACGTGCAGCTGAAGGGCGAGCTGTCCACGCAGGTCGCCAGCCGGGTCGACGTCTCGTCCCTGCGCCAGCCGCTCGGTGTCGTCGCCGGCATCACGCCGTTCAACTTCCCGGCCATGGTCCCGATGTGGATGTTCCCGATCGCCATCGCGTGCGGCAACACCTTCGTGCTCAAGCCGAGCGAGAAGGACCCGTCGGCGTCGGTCAAGATCGCCGAGCTGCTGGCCGAGGCCGGCCTGCCGGACGGCGTCTTCAACGTCGTGCACGGCGACAAGGTGGCCGTCGACCGGCTGCTGGAGCACCCGGACGTCAAGGCGGTGTCGTTCGTCGGCTCGACCCCGATCGCCCGCTACATCCACACCACCGCCTCCGCCCACGGCAAGCGGGTCCAGGCCCTCGGCGGCGCCAAGAACCACATGCTGGTCCTGCCGGACGCCGACCTGGACGCGGCGGCGGACGCGGCCGTGAGCGCGGCCTACGGCTCGGCGGGCGAGCGCTGCATGGCCATCTCGGCCGTCGTCGCGGTCGGCTCGATCGGCGACCAGCTGGTCGACAAGATCCGCGAGCGCGCCGAGAAGATCAAGATCGGCCCCGGCAACGACCCGACGTCCGAGATGGGCCCGCTGATCACCGCCGCCCACCGCGACAAGGTGGCCTCGTACGTCGCGGGTGCCGGCGCCGAGGGCGCCGAGGTGGTCCTGGACGGCACCGGCTACACGGTCGAGGGCTTCGAGGACGGCCACTGGATCGGCATCTCGCTGCTCGACAGGGTGCCGACCAGCGCCAAGGCCTACCAGGACGAGATCTTCGGCCCCGTGCTGTGCGTGCTGCGCGCCGAGACGTACGAGGAGGGCCTGGCCCTCATCAACGCCTCACCGTTCGGCAACGGCACCGCGATCTTCACCCGGGACGGCGGCGCGGCCCGCCGCTTCCAGCTCGAGGTCGAGGCCGGCATGGTCGGCGTGAACGTGCCGATCCCGGTGCCGGTGGGCTACCACTCCTTCGGCGGCTGGAAGGACTCGCTCTTCGGCGACCACCACATCTACGGCAACGACGGCACGCACTTCTACACCCGCGGCAAGGTCGTCACCACGCGCTGGCCCGACCCGGCCGACGCCCCGGCGGGCGTGGACCTGGGCTTCCCGCGCAACCACTGAGGGCCTCGCAGGGCCTGACGGGGCCGTCCGCTATGCGGACGGCCCTGTTTTTTTGCGGGGACGCCCTGCGATTCTCGTACAGCCCCAAGGGCCCGCGTATGTGGACCGTTGATACGGGAATCGGTTTTCGATCGCCTTATTGCTGCGGATTTCGTAGGTGAACACCCATTGACGTGGCGGTTTTCGTCGGGGTTCTCTATGCACCGCCGGGAGCGGACAAGACGAACGCACCACGATCCGCCGGAGGCGATAGCGCTCCCGACCCCACCCTCAGTCGCACGAGTCGATCGGAACCGCCGTATGACCGACACGCTCCCCCCTGTCGACACAGCCGTCACGGCCGCTTCTGACAGCCCTCAGAAACTCAAGCGGTCCATCGGCGTCGTCGGCGGCACCCTGCTCACGCTCTCGTGCGTCACGCCCGCCTCGACGCTCTTCGTGATCGTGCCCGATCTGTTCTCCAGCCTGGGCACCGCGACGGCCCTGTGCCTCGCCATCGGCGCACTGCTCTGCATCCCCGTGGCCTTCTGCTATTCGGAGCTGGGCACCCTCGTCCCCAGCGCCGGCGGCGAGTACGCCATCGTCTCCACGCTGGCCGGGCGGCTCGCCGGCTGGCTGGCCTTCGTGATGTCCCTGCTCGTCGTGATGATCGTCCCTCCGGTCATCGCCATGGGCACCGCCGACTACCTCGCCCCGGTCGTCCACCTCGACCCGTCCCTCACGGGCGCCGGCGTGATGCTCGCGGCCACCCTCGCCGGCCTGCTGGACCTGCGCGCCAACGCCTGGATCACCGGCATCTTCCTGGTCCTGGAGGTCGTCGCCGCCGGTGTCGTCGCCCTGCTCGGCTTCACCCACACCCACCGGGGCGTCGGCAGCCTCGGCTCGATGCAGATCGCCGGCGAGCACGCACACGTGAGCCCCGTGACGGCCATGATGGTGCTCTCCGGGCTCGCCATCGCCCTCTTCGCCACCCAGGGCTTCTCCACCGCGATCTACCTCTCCGAGGAACTGGAGAACCCGCGCCGCAGCGTCGCCCGCACGGTCCTCGCCACGCTCGCCATCTCCAGCGTGGTCATCCTGGTGCCGGTCGTGGCGATCACCCTGGGCGCCGGTGACCTGAAGACCCTGACCGGCGGCGACATCAGCAGCATGGTCATCGCCTGGAGCAACTCGGCCGTCGGCACCTTCGTCAGCCTCTGCGTCGCCCTCGCGATCATCAACGCGGGCATCGTCATGGTCATCCAGAACTCCCGCGTCCTGTTCGCCTCCGCCCGCGACAAGGCCTGGCCCTCGCCGGTCAACAACGCCCTGGCCAGGCTCGGCCGGTTCGGCTCCCCGTGGGTCGCCACCCTCGTCGTCGGCGTGCCGGGCGCCTTCCTCTGCTTCGTGAACCTGGACACGCTGTACGGCGTCACCGGGGTCGCCGTCACCGGCCTGTACCTGCTGGTCGCCATCGCGGCGCTGTTCGCCCGGCGCGGGGCGCACGGCGGCCGGACGGCCTGGCGGATGCCGCTGTGGCCCGCGATGCCGGTCCTGCTCATCGCGGTCCTCGTCTACATCCTCGTGGAGCAGGACCCCTCGTACCTGCTGTGGACCGGCGCCATCACCGCCGTCGCCACCCTCTACTGGGCCTTCTACCTGCGCCCGCGCCGCGAGACCCGCTGGCTGGTGTCGATCCCGGAGGACGCCGTGGAGTGACGGCCGGCCGCGGGCCCGCACCCCTGACGAACCAGGCGGATCCGGCGGGGCCGTGACCCCGCCGTACCGCGTCCGAAGTACGTCCCGCAGGCCCGTACTCCCCAGGGAGGGGCCGGGGTTCACCCCGGGGGATCCGTCGGTTGTCAGTGCGGGCCCGTACCGTTGAGGGCATGGATCTTCGCCGGCTCTCGGTGCGAGGGCTGCTCAAAGGACCGCGGCGGCTGATGGCCGCCGCGGCCGCCGTTGTGGTGCTCGCCGGGGCCGGCACCTGGACGGCCGCCGCCTCCGGCGGCCCGCCGCGGGTGCACCGCACCGACCAGGTCATGGCGGTCGACGGCGTCCGCCTGGACACCTCGTTCTTCACCCCGGCCGGCCCCGGCCGCCACCCCGCCGTCCTGCTGGCGCACGGCTTCGGCGGCAGCAAGGACGACATGCGCGGCCAGGCCGAGGACCTCGCCCGCGACGGCTACGCGGTCCTGACCTGGTCCGCGCGCGGCTTCGGCAGGTCCACCGGAAAGGTCGGGCTCAACGACCCCAGGGCCGAGGTCGCCGATGTCTCCCGGCTCATCGACTGGCTCGCGCGGCGGCCCCAGGTCCAGCTCGACAAACCCGGCGACCCGCGCGTGGGCGTGGCCGGCGGCTCGTACGGCGGCGCGATCTCCCTGCTCGCCGCCGGATACGACCACCGGGTGGACGCCATCGCCCCGGCCATCACGTACTGGAACCTCGCGGAGGCCCTCTTCCCGAACGGCGTGTTCAAGAAGCTGTGGGCCGGCGTCTTCTTCAACACCGCCGGCGGCTGCGCCCGCTTCGAGCCCGAGCTGTGCCGGATGTACGACAGGGTCGCCGAGTCCGGCACCCCGGACCAGGCCGCCCGCACCCTCCTGGAGGAACGCTCCCCGTCCGCGGTCGCCGCCCGCATCAAGGTGCCCACTTTGCTGGTGCAGGGCCAGACCGACTCGCTGTTCACCCTTGACCAGGCCGACGCCGCCGAGAAGGCGATCCGCGCGGGCGGCGCCCCCGTGGACGTCGACTGGATCGCGGGCGGCCACGACGGCGGCGACATGGAGAGCGGCCGCGTCCAGGCCCGCGTGCGCGCGTGGTTCGACCGCTATCTGAAGGGCGAGAAGAACGCCGGCACCGGCCCGGCCTTCCGGATCACCCGCACCGGCGGCGTCCGCTCCAACGACGGCACGGCGCAACTGCGCGGCGCGAGCGCGGACGCCTACCCCGGCCTGCACGACCACCCGCGGTCCGTCGCCCTGACCGGCGGCACCCAGAAGGTCGCCAACCCGGCCGGCGCCAGCCCGCCCGGCGTCTCCGCCCTGCCCGGCCTCGGCGGCTCCGGCGGCCTGTCCCAGCTGTCCGCGCTCGGCGTCGGCGTCTCCCTCGACTTCCCCGGCCAGTACGCGAAGTTCGACTCCGCCCCGCTGACCAGGGACCTGCAGATCACCGGTGCCCCCACGGCCACCGTCCACATCACCTCGCCCGGCGACGACGCCGTCCTGTTCGGCAAGGTCTACGACGTCGGCCCCGACGGCACCCGGCAGGTGCTGCCGTCCCAGCTGGTCGCGCCCTTCCGGGTGACCGGAGCCAGGGCCGGCAAGGACGTCACCCTCACCCTCCCGGCGATCGACCACGACGTGCAGAAGGGCCACCGGCTGCGCCTGGTCCTCGCCTCCACCGACCTCGGCTACGCCTCCCCGGCCGCCCCGGCCACCTACACCGTCTCCCTGAAGGGCGCCCTGAGCGTGCCGACGGCCCCCGCCGTCCGCACCGCCGCGGCACCCCTGCCGGCCTGGGTCTGGTGGCTGCCCGCGGCCGGCGCGGCCCTCGCGCTCGCCCTGCTGCTCACCGGCCGCCGCCGTACGGCCACCCCCGCACCCGACCCGGAGCTGGCCGAAGTCCCGCTGGTGATCAAGGACTTGAGCAAGCGCTACGCGAAGTCCACCGACCGGTACGCGGTGCGCGAGCTGTCCTTCCGGGTGGAGCGTGGCCAGGTGCTCGGCCTGCTCGGGCCCAACGGCGCGGGCAAGACCACCACCCTGCGGATGCTGATGGGCCTGATCACCCCGGACGACGGCGAGATAAGGGTCTTCGGCCATGCCGTCCGGCCCGGCGCGCCCGTGCTCTCCCGGGTCGGCGCCTTCGTGGAAGGCGCGGGCTTCCTGCCGCACCTGTCCGGCCGGGAGAACCTGGAGCTGTACTGGCGAGCCACCGGCCGCCCGCCCGAGGACGCCCACCTGGACGAGGCCCTGGAGATCGCCGGGCTCGGCGACGCGCTCGCCCGCGCGGTGCGCACCTACTCCCAGGGCATGCGTCAGCGCCTCGCCATCGCCCAGGCCATGCTCGGCCTGCCCGACCTGCTCATCCTCGACGAGCCCACCAACGGCCTCGACCCGCCCCAGATCCGCGAGATGCGCGAGGTGATGATCCGCTACGCGGCCGGCGGCCGTACGGTGATCGTCTCCAGCCATCTCCTCGCCGAGGTCGAGCAGTCCTGCACCCATCTGGTGGTGATGGACCGCGGCCGGCTCGTCCAGGCGGGCCCGGTCCGGGAGATCACCGGCTCCGGCGACACCCTGCTGGTCGGCACCGCCACGCCCGTGCAGGACCCGGTGGTGGAGAAGGTGGACGCGCTGCCCGGCGTCGCCTCCGCCGTGCGCACCGACGACGGACTGCTGGTCCGGCTCGAGCCGGGCGGCACGGCCGAGCGGCTGGTCGTGGAGCTGGTGCGCCTCGATGTGCCCGTCGCCTCGGTCGGCCCGCACCGCCGCCTGGAAGACGCCTTCCTGACCCTGATAGGAGGTTCCGCATGAGCACGCTCACCGAGGTTGCCTCCGGCTATCAGACCCGGCACACCCTGCCCCTGCGGGTCGAACTGGTCCGCCAGCTCAAGCGGCGCCGCACCCTGGTCATGGGCGCGATCCTCACCCTGCTGCCCTTCGTGCTGCTGATCGCCTTCGCGATCGGCACCCCGCACGACCGGGGCGGCCAGATCACCCTGATGGACACGGCCACCGCCTCGGGCGCCAACTTCGCCGCGGTGAACCTGTTCGTGTCGGTGGGCTTCCTGCTGGTGATCCCGGTCGCCCTGTTCTGCGGGGACACGGTCGCCTCCGAGGCCGGCTGGTCCTCGCTGCGCTATCTGCTCGCCGCGCCCGTGCCCCGGGCCCGGCTGCTGTGGTCCAAGCTCGTCGTGGCGCTCGGGCTCAGCCTCGCCGCGATGGTGCTGCTCCCGGTCGTGGCGCTCGCCGTCGGCACCGCGGCCTACGGCTGGGGCCCGCTGCAGATCCCCACCGGCGGCGCGCTCGACACCGGTACGGCGGTGCAGCGGCTCGTGGTGACCGTGGCGTACGTCTTCGTGTCCCAACTCGTCACCGCCGGGCTCGCGTTCTGGCTGTCCACGAAGACGGACGCCCCGCTCGGCGCGGTCGGCGGCGCGGTCGGCCTGACCATCGTGGGCAACGTCCTGGACGCGGTCACCGCCCTCGGCCACTGGCGCGACTTCCTGCCCGCGCACTGGCAGTTCGCCTGGGCCGACGCCGTCCAGCCGCACGCCGAGTGGTCCGGCATGATCCAGGGCAGCGCGATCTCCGTCACCTACGCGCTGGTGCTGTTCGCACTGGCCTTCAGAGGCTTTGCCCGCAAGGACGTGGTCTCGTAGAGAATCTCCGCCATGACCGGTGATCAAGAAGAGCGAGAAGAGCGAGAAGGACAGGCAGAGCCAGAAGGACAGGCAGAGCGAGAAGAGCGAGCCGACGCGGACCGCATATTCGTCCGCAGCAAGTGGGGTACGAACCGCTACGTCTACAACCCGGACAACCCCGTCGGCATGGCCCTCATCGTCGCCACCCTGCTGTTCGCCGCCGGCGCCCTGTGGGTGCTGCACCACTCCGGCGGCCCCGGTTCCGGCTCCTGGGACGGGGACGACCTGCGCAGCGCGGTCACGACGGCGACGGACGAGCTGTCGAAGGAAGCCGATCTGGGACCCGGTTCGGGGGACTACGACGCCATCCTGCGCGAGCAGATCGCCAAGGACGGCAACGGCCCCGAGGACGCCCTGTCCGTCACGCTCGCCTCCGCGGAGCCCGAGTCGAAGATGTTCAGCGGCGGCCTGGAGCAGGCCTGGTACTCCGTCACCGCCCACGGCACGGACACCGCGTTCTGCCTGGACGTCCAGGGCATGAAGCTCAAGGCGCGGGTGGGCTACGACCCCCTCACCATCACCGTGACCGACGGCGCGTGCACGGCCCGTTGACCTTGCGGGCTCGGCGGAGATCGTCAGGGATGCCGGGCAACACGAACACGAACGGCGGGTCACCGGAGTACCGGTGACCCGCCGTTCGCGGAGCGGGATCGCTCAGCCCTTGTTGTCGCTCTGGGTGGACAGGGCGGAGACGTCGTCCAGGATGTGCGAGAGCGGCTCGTCGCCCTTGGCCTGGGTGGAGTTCTCGGTGCACTGCTGGTTCTGCGGCGCGGACAGGACCGGGATGTCCTGGACGCCGACGTTGACCGCGGCGAGGATCGACTGGGCGTTGAGCTTCGCCGGCAGACCGATGCACGGCTTGTTCAGCGAGCCCTGGATCAGCGAGAGCTGCGGGCTCATGTCACCGAAAGTGGCGGAGTTGCCGAACTCCTGCTTGGCGCCGTTGCCGCTGAACGACGTGGTGCCGTGGTCGTTACCGATGGCGAGGGCCTGAGGGGCCGCCGCACCGGCGATACCGGCGACGGAGGCGGCAACAGCCGCGGTTGCCCACAGCTTCTTCATGATCGTTCCCTTTCGAAAGGCGGACTCCGGGGAGGAGCTGCGTGATCGTCAACGCTGTTCCCTTGCCCGGGGTTGCTCCCCTTGCCCCGAACGGACCAGCGCGGTCCGATGAGTGCACAAGCGCTGCTTACGGTCGGGGAAGGCGTGCGCGGCGGACAGGCCGAAGGGCCGCCGGGAGGCCGACGGCCCTTCGGGGCGTACCCATTCGGGCCCGGGGGGTCTCCGGGTCAGTGCTTGTCGTTGTCGGTCTGGGAGGCCAGGAGGGAGATGTCGTCCAGGATGTGCGAGAGCGGCTCGTCGCCCTTGGCCTGGGTGGAGTTCTCGGTGCACTGCTGGTTCTGCGGCGCGGACAGGATCGGGATGTCCTGGACGCCGACGTTGACGAAAGAGGCCAGCGACTGGGCGTTGAGCTTCGCCGGCAGGCCGATGCAGGGCTTGTTCAGCGAGCCCTGGATGAGGGCCATCTGCGGGCTCATTTTGCCGTACGTCGCGGAGTTGCCGAACACCTGCTTCGCGTCGTTGCCGCTGAAGGACGTGGTGCCGCTGTCGTTGCCGATGGCCAGGGCCGGCGACGCAACGGCGGCCGAGGCACCGACCACGGAAGCGGCGATCGCGGCGGAAGCCAGAACCTTCTTGATCACTTGCATTCCCTTCTGAAGAAACCCCGTCCACCGGAGCGCCCTGGTTCAACTCCCCATCCCCTGAAGGGTTCCTGGGTTTCACTCCGATGGCCCACATCAGGGGCGCGAGATGTGCCGTGTGCGCTGGATGGGGAATTCCACCGAATCCGTCCAGCCGAACGATCCGAACGGGTGATGGCCCGCAACCAAACCACCGGGATCCGGTTGATGCGGGGGCAGGAACGAACGTGCGTCTTGGCGAGGAGCCAGGAAAGGAAAGCGAAATGCTGAAGCAGGCAATGGCCGCGGCCGCGGTCGCCGCGTCCTTCATCGGTGTGTCGGCGGTGGCGGCCCCCCAGGCGCTTGCCATCGGCAACGACACCGGCACCACGTCGTTCAGCGGCAACGACGCCAAAGAGACGTTCGGCAACTCCGCCACCAAGGGCAACCTGAGCCCGCAGGCCACGCTGGTCCAGGGTTCGCTCAACAAGCTCTGCGTCGGCCTGCCGGCCAAGGCGGACGTCCAGTCGCTCTTCGCCTGGTTCCTGAACGTCGGTGTCCAGGACATCCCGGTCCTGTCCGCGCCGCAGAACCAGCAGTGCACCGAGAACTCCACCCAGGCCAAGGGCGACGAGCCGCTCTCGCACATCCTGGACGACATCTCCGCCCTGTCCACCCAGACCGACAACGACAAGCACTGACCCGGGCCGGTCAGCGCACCGCCCGGGCGACGTGCCAGATCTTCGGCGCCGCCGCCCGGGCGGCTTTTTTCTGCCCTTCGGTGCTTCTTTCCAGAGGAGTGTTTCTCCCTCGCGCCGAAGCGGGATTCCGCCCCGCTTCCGCCGACGTGTCAATTACATGAAGGCGTTCGAGTGAATTCCCAGGCGGCGCGCGTTCCATAGTTTCTTCGGCTGTCTATCCCTCGTTCTACAGCCTGCCGGTCATGGTGCGAGCCATTGAAGCTGTGCTCGCTCGGTTTCGGCCGTCATAGGGGCATGACCGCAGAGAAGGGAAAACTCATGAAGAAGAGCGCTGCTGTCGTCGCCGGCGCCATCCTGGCCCTGGGCGGGGCGGCCCCCGCCTTCGCGGACGCGAGTGCCGAGGGCGCCGCGGCCAACTCCCCGGGCTTCCTCTCCGGCAACGTGGTCCAGGTCCCGATCCACGTGCCGATCAACGTCTGCGGCAACACCGTCAACGTCTTCGCCCTGCTGAACCCGGCCTTCGGCAACACCTGCGTGAACGGCTGACGTTCCGCACCCGAACACCAGCCACCGGCTGCGTTCTGGCCGGCCCCGGCCCGTCGATCCGTCGATCAGCCGTCCGGGGCCGGCCTTCCCACATCTTCGAGCAGGAAGACAACTAGATTGCGACAGACCCTCAGCAAGGGCATCGTCGTGGCCGCCGCCGCGACCGGCGTGCTGTCCTTGTACGGCGGCAGCGCCGCGTTCGCGGACACCCGCGCGCACGGCGCCGCCCAGGGCTCGCCCGGCCTGCTGTCGGGCAACAACGTCCAGGCACCCGTGGACGTCCCGGTCAACGTCTGCGGCAACTCCGCGGACGCGGCCGCGGCATTGAACCCGGCGTTCGGCAACTCCTGTGCGAACGAGCAGGACTCCGTGCACCGTGCCCACGCAGGCCACAAAAGCCACGCCGGCCACGGCGGCCGGGGAAGACACGGCAGCCACGGCAGCCCCCACCGCCACCCGCTCGCCGACTCCGACGACCGCTCCGGCCACGGCGACTTCGTCCGCGACTCCGGATACGGCGACCTCGGCCGCGACGTGGCTCGCGACTCCGGTTACGGCGATCTCCTGGGCCCCGGCTCCACCACGCCGCCTTCGTACGGAGACGACGAGACCACACCTGCGTCCTACGGCGGGGACGAGACGACGGCCCCGCCCCGCGGCCACCGCAGCACACCTCCGGGTGGTGGTCACAGCACGCCGCCCGGCGGCGGTCGCACGACCCCTCCGCCCGGCGGGAGCCGGACCACGCCGCCGCACGGCGGTGGCGAGCACCACCCCGGGCAGCCGCCCGCCCTCGCACACACCGGTGGGGACGCCCGCTCCACGCTCGCGGCCTCGGCCGCCAGCGCCGCACTGATCGCGGCCGGAACGGTGCTGTACCGCCGGGGCCGGTCCACCGCGCACCGGTAGCACGCGGGGCCTCGCGCCCCACGGGGCGCGAGGCCGCATCGAGGTGCGGCCCCCGCCGCGACGCGGGGTACGGCCCGTCACGGCAGCGGCATCTCCAGCGGAACCTCCTGCCGCCCCGCCGGGATCCGACGGCCGGCCGGGCCCGCGCGCAGCCGTCGTCGTACTCCGCGCACCAGCGTGCCCGCCGTGAAGGCGGCGCCGTGCACGAACCGCATCGCCGGGCCGAATCCGCCCGCCGTGACGAGACCGGCCAGGAACAGGCCGGGGTACGACGACTCGAACTCCGTCCCCACCCGCGGCGCCCCGTCGCCGCCCGCCGCCAGCACCGCGCGCAGCTCGGGGGAGAGCGGCCGCAGCCGGTCCAGGGTGGCCCGGAAGCCGGTCGCCGCGATCACGTGCCCGGTGTGCAGCGACCGCGGACCGGCGCCCCGGCCCGCCGTCTCCAGGCGCAGCCCGTCCGGCACTTCACGGGCCGTCACGATCTCCCGGCCGAGCAGCACCTCCACCCGGCACTCCACCCGCTCGCGCACCCACCAGGCGCCTGCCGGGCCGAGCGCGCCGGCCGCGATCCGGGTCCGGGTGCGCTCCGGGAGCCGTCGGTACAGGCCGGGCCGCTCGGCGTAGAACCAGTTCCGCCAGCCGGGGCCGAGGCCGCTGTGCGGCAGGTGGACCGCATGCCACCAGGGACGTTCCCGGGGCGGCGGCACATCGTTCCAGCACAGCCGGTCCGCGCGGGCCAGCACCCGTACCCGGGTGCCCTGTTCGGCGAGGAGCGCGGCCGTCTCCAGGGCCGCCTGGCCGCCGCCGACGACGGTGACGTCCTGGCCGCGGAAGTGGTCGAGGCCGGCGTGGTGGCTGCTGTGCGTCACCAGCGCCGGGGAAAGGTGGCGCAGGGGAGCCGGGATCTCGGTGAAGGGCAGCACGCCCACGGCCAGCGCGACCGTCCGGGCGGTGAGCGTCTCGCCGTCCTCGGTGACCGCAGTGAACCCGCCGGGCCCGGGCGCCACCCGGGTCACCGTGCGCTCGTCGACCGGGGGTACGGCGTTGCGCGCGAACCACAGCCCGTACTCGGCGAACACCTCCAGCGGGAGCGGCTCGGCGTGCCGGGCCGTGAGGCCGTGGTGGGCGCAGAAGGCGTCGAGCCGCCAACGCCCCTGCGGATCGGAGAGGTTGGACGCCCAGGGCTCCGACTTCAGGAACATGCCGCGGGGCATGTGGTCGCGCCAGGACGCCATGGGCCGGCCGAGGACCCGGACACCGAGCCCGGCCGCCGCGGCGTGCGACGCGATGGACAGCCCGTACGGGCCGGCACCCACCACCAGCAGGTCGTACATCAGCAACTGCTCGCTCTCTCGTCGTCGCGGGGGTCGGGGAAGTCGGGGACGTCCGGGAAGCCGGGGACACCGGCGGTCAGGCCGAGGGGGAGGGGGAGGTCCTGGGGGCCCGCCTGGTGCACCAGGTGCGGTGCGGTCGCCGGCGCCGGTGCCGCGGCCGGTACGGGGGACGGGCGGCGGTGCAGCAGCCCGCTGAAGCGGTCGGTGAGAAGGCCGTGGAGGGGGCCGGTGAGGCGGCCGGTCAAGCGGCCGGTCAGGCGGCCGGTGAGGCGGCCCGTCAGGCGGGTCGCGGCATGGCGGCACCACAGGACCCACATCGCGCGGCCCGGGCCCCGGTCGTCCGGCGCGTGCCAGGCCAGCTCCCGGCCCCGCGGGGCGGGCCGCAGAGCGGTCAGGGGGGCGTAGTTCTCCACCACGAACTCCCGGCCGTGAAGCGGGACTTGCGCGGGCAGCGGGCGGTGGGTCAGGTCCAGGTGCAGGGCGCGTACGACGTCCAGGCCGGCGCCGTCGGCGAACAGCCGGAACTGGGCGCCGGGGCGCGGGTTGAAGTCGAGGAGGTGGTAGCGGCCGGTGCTGCCGCAGCGGCGGAAGTCCAGGTCGAAGATGCCCCGGTAGCCCAGCTCCCCGGTGAGCCGCTCGGCCAGCGCCCGCAGCTGCGGGTTGGGTGTCCACCGGCCGGCCGCGGTCAGGCCCGCGCCGCGCGGCCAGGCCAGCTGCTTGCGGCCGGGGCCGCCGGCCCGGACGGCGCCGGTGCGGTCGGCGTAGCCGTGGAAGAACCAGTCGCGGTCCGGCCCCGGTGGCAGGTACGCCTGGAGCAGCAGGGTGCTGCCGGCCTCCTCGCTGCGCAGGAACAGCTCCCGGGCCTCGCGCGCCGAGCGCACCAGCGCGGTCGAGCGCAGCCCGCTGCCGGCCGGCACCAGCCAGGGCCGGCTCCATTTGGCCACCAGCGGCAGCCCCAGCCGCCAGGCGGCCGCCGCCGCGTCCTCGGCGCTGTCCGGGACCAGGGTCACCGGGTGCGGGACACCGGCGGCGGCGCACACCTCGGCCAGCTCCGCCTTGTCGGCGACGCGTTCGGGCAGCGTGGCGGGCTGCTGCGGCAGCAGATAGGCGGGCGCCAGCTCCTCGCGCAGCCGGCCGGCCGCGATGGCGCTCGCGTCGTCCAGCGGGATCAGTACCGCCGGACACGCGACACGGGCCGCCACCCGGTGCAGGGCGGCAGCGATGTCGGCGGGGGACGCGCCCGGCAGCGGCGGGGGATGCAGCCGGTGCACGAAACGCGACTTGCGTACGGGGCTTCCCGTGGAATCGGCGACGACATGCACGTCCACTCCCGCTCTGCCGAGCGAGCGCACGGCGCCCAGGGTGCCGTGATGAAAGGGATTCCGGTCGATCCGCAGCAGCACCGCGGGGACCCGGATGTCCAGGAGCGACACAGGTGTTGTTCCTTGTCCTTTGTTCGCCCGTGCGGGGGCTTGGGCAACCTGAAAGCCGTAACCGCACTGGCGGAATTCGGATCGATATGACTGTGTGTCAGTGACGGCGGTTGTGCGAACAGTCGGTGCAAGGCGAGAAAACAGTCGAGTGGAAAGAGGAGCAGGCATGGCTCCACAGCAGAGACGGGACCGCTCCCGACGGCTGACCGTGGTGGCGGCGGCGGTCGCCGCCTCGGTCACCCTGGCGGCCGGTTCCGGATTCGCGGTGGGGGTGGACCCGGGCCCGCCGGCTCCGACCGCCCCGGCTCCGGCAGCCCCGGCACCGGCCACCCCGGCACCGGCGGTCCCGGCACCGCTGGTCCCGGCGCCGGCGGTCGCGGCCCCGTTGACCGTGCCTCCCGCGCCCGTCAAGCCCGCCGTGCCGCCCTTCGGGGCGTTTCTCGACTCCGGGCCGCTCGGCGTCGCACGGATGGCCCAGCTGAGCCACTGGCTGGGCGGGACCGAGCTGAAGGTCGCCCACACCTATCTGCCCGGCGACCGCTGGCGGGACATCGAGGGAGCGCCCGGCTTCCTGGACGTATGGGCGCAGTGGCGGCGCGACAAGGCCGACCGGACGCTCGTCCTCAACGTGCCCATGCTGGAGCGCAACGAGGAGTACGTACCCGACGTCGGGGCGGGCTGGCTGCTGCGGGAGGGCGCGGCCGGCGCCTTCGACCAGCACTTCAAGGCCCTGGCCGAGCGGCTGGTGGCGCTGAAGGTGCCGGACACGGTGATCGTGCTCGGCTGGGAGATGAACGGCACCACCTACCGCCATCGCTGCGGACCGGACCCGGAGAGCTGGAAGAAGTACTGGGACAGGATCGTCACCACCATGCGGGCCGTGCCGGGGCAGAAATTCCGGTTCGACTTCTCGCCGAGCCGTGGCCGGGACGCCGTGCCCTGGACAGAGTGCTATCCGGGAGACCGCACGGTCGACATCATCGGCATGGATTCCTACGACCAGCCGGCGGGCGAATCCTTCGAGGAGCAGGTGAAGGAGCCCTACGGCCTGCAACAGCACGTGGATTTCGCGAAATCCCACGGCAAGCCCATTTCCTACCCGGAATGGGGACTCTTCCGCAACGGTGACAACGGCGTATACATGCAACGCATGCTCGCCTGGATCGACGAGCACAAACCGCTGTACAACACGCTGACCGACTACTGCCCGCACGGCGTGTGGCAGTGCTCGGCCAACCCCAGGTCGTCGCAGGTCTACCGCACCGCCCTGTACGGCATCCCCGACCAGCCGGCCGCCCCGGTGCCCACACCGTCCGGTCCGGCCCCGAAGCCGGCCCCCACGCCCACTTCCACACCGACCCCGACGCATTACAAGCCCCCGGCCAACTGCTCGCCGGTGGACCTCGGCGACTGGGTCGAGTACTGGCTCGGCGGAAAGCTCTGCGTCCGCTTCGACTGGTGGTCGCGGAGCAGCTAGTGCCCCAACAGGCAACGTTCGCCCCGTCGCGACGCCCGGCACCCTCCCCCAGCCTTCGGCCGGGAGGTGCCCCCACTCGCCGCACGCCCGGAAGCCCAAGTACGTCCAGTACGAGGGCATCCGGCCGGCACACCGAGAGCACGCACCGGACGCCGCTCCTTGACAGGCAAACGTTGCCTGCCGGGGCACTAGCCCCGCCGGCGTTCCTTCCACCCGCGCAGCACCTCCTTGCCCCGCTGCCTGGCCGCCGCGTCGAGGCAGGCGGCCGCGAGCAGCGGGGCGGTGCGCCGCCGGGCCAGCAGGAGCCGCCGGTTGGGCACCGGTTCCGGCCGCCAGTGCCGCTTGTACGGCTCGTCGCCGCGCAGCAGGCTCAGCGTGCCCCGTCCGCTCGCGTGCTCGGTGCAGGCCTCCAGCAGCATCACGGCCACGTCCGCCTTGCGTTCCCGCAGGCCGGGATGGGCGCCGTAGAGATAGCCGCCGGCGAGGCTCGCCGACAGCAGGGTCAGGTCGACGGCCACCACCTCGCCGTCGATCCGGAACTCGGTGACCGCCGCGTTGCCCGAGCGGACCATCGGGCCGACCGCGCGCACCAGATGGGCCCGGAAACGGGGCTGGAGGTGCTCGGTCGTCACCTTCCGGTCCTGCCACTGCAGCCGGTGCAGCTCCAGCAGGCGGCCGAGCGCCCTGTCCACCCCCTCGGGACCGACCGTGTGGCGCTCGACGCCCAGCGACCGGAGCTTGCGCAGCTTGGCCCGCACCCGCTGCTGGGCCTTGTTCGACGACAGCCGGGCCGTCAGGCCGTCCATGGGGACGGCGGGCAGCTCCAGGCACAGGGATCCGGTCACCGTACGGCGCGGGCCGGGCCAGCGCTCGTAGATCCGCTCCACCGCCGCGCCCGGGCGCACCTCGCGGAAGTCGACCAGCGCCGTGCGGGCCGCCTCCGCCAGGGACGTGGTGAGCGCGAGCGCCGCGTGCCCGTCGTCGGCGTCGTCCAGCAGGACGTCCGCGTAGTCGGAGATCGCCCCGCCGAGCGGCACCAGCGCGGGCAGCGGCCGGCGGACCAGCATCAGCGGTGCGGCGGCCAGCAGTTCCCCGCCGGAGCGCACCAGCAGCAGCCGGAGCCGGCCGGGGCGGCCGTACGACTGCCACCACGAGTGCAGCCAGGCGTGGCTCTGGAACGGGGTCGCGGCGGCGCACCGCCCGTACAGCCGCCCCCAGGCCGGGGCCAGGGCGGCGAAGCCGGCCTCGTCGGTGACGAGTTCGGTGGTGCGGGTGGGGTGCGCCGTCCCGGTGGCCGTCACCGCGAACCGTGCGCGTCGGCGGCGACGGCCGGGCCGGGCACCGAGGCCGGGCGCACGGACTCCTCCTCCGGCCGGCGCCGTGGCCGTACCAGCAGCGCGAGTCCGCCGAGCAGCCCGCCCGCGCTCCCTCCGACCAGCCCGGTCACCTTGGGGGATGCCGAGGTCGGCGCGGTCGGTTTGACCGCGCGGGAGAACTGCAGCAGTTCGACGTGGGTGTCGTCCTTGGTGTCGTCGGCGTGCCGGGTGAGCGCGCGGGCGACCGCGTTGGCCATGTCGGCGGCCTCGGCGGGGTGGGCGGAGGTGGCGGAGACGGCGACCATCGGGGCGTCCGGCGAGGTCGCGGTGCGCACGCTGTTCTGCAGGGTGCGCACCGGCACCCCGGCCCACATCTGGGCGTCGGCGAGCACCGCGAGCTGGGTGGCGACCCGGCCGTAGGCCTGCGCGAAACCGAGGGCGGAGGCGGTGTCGGTCTTGTCGGTGGGGACGGCGATGACATAACTGGTCGCGGTGTAGGCGGGGGGCTTCAGCACGCCGTAGGCGCCGCCTAGCGCTCCGCCCGCGAGGACCCCGGCCGCCACGAGCGACCAGGACGGGAGCGCGCGGAGGCGGGAGGGGCGAGTGGTGCGCTGGTTGTCGGTCATGAGGGGCTTGCTCCCTGCTGGACGGGGACCTTGACGATGGGATGAGGGACCGCGAGCGCCGAGGCGTAGACGTCCATGAGCCGGGCGGCGCTGCGGGTGATGCAGTAGTGGCGGGCGGCCTCGGGGACGGTGCGCGGGCCGGGGCCGGCGGCGCGGACCTCGGCGAGGGCGCGGGCGTAGGCGCCGGGGTCGCACGGGACGCGCACCGCGTGCGGGGCCGCCCCGGGCGGCAGGACCTCCAGGGCCGGGCAGGAGGTGTGGCGCACCGGCAGCCCGGCCGCGAGCGCCTCCACGACCGCGAGTCCGAACGTCTCCTCGGGGCTCGGCGCGGCGAGCACGTCCATCGCCGAGGTCAGCGCGGGCAGGTCCGGGCCGGGCGAGCCGTCGCCGAGATACGGCCGCTCGCCCGCGAACAGCACCCGGTCGGCGACCTGCGCCGCCCGCGCGGTTCGCCGCAGCGCGTCCTCCTCCGGGCCGCCGCCGACCAGCAACAGCCTGCAGTCGTACGGCAGTTGGGCCAGTGCCTGGATCAGGACGGCGAAGCGCTTGCCGGGGGTGAGGCGGCCGACGGCGCCGATGACGAACGCGTCGGCGGGCAGCCCCAGCCGGTCGCGGGTGCGCAGCCGGGCCGCCGGGTCGTAGGCGAAGCGTGCCAGGTCGATGCCGTTGGGCACGACGGCGACGCGCGGTTCGGGCACGCCCCAGCGGACGAGCCGGTCGGCGACCGTGGGCGAGACGGCGACCGTGGACCGGCCGAGCCGCTCGCCCAGCAGGTACAGCCCGCGCACCCCGGCGCTGAGCGGCCGGCCCTCCATCTGCGAGTCGCCGAGGGAGTGCTCGGTGGCGACCACCGCCCGGACCCCGGCCAGCCGGGCGGCGATCCGGCCGTACAGGCAGGCCCGGTAGAGGTGGGTGTGCACGAGGTCGTAGCGGCCGCGCCGGATGATCCCGGCCAGCCGGGGCAGTGCGGCCAGGTCGCGGTTGCCGGCCATACCGAGGTTGGTCACCCGCACCCCGTCGGCCGCCAGCCCGTCGGCGACCGGCCCCGGGTTGGTCAGTGTCACGACGTCGCACGAGACCGGCATGTGCCTGATGAGCAGCCGGAGTTGCTGCTCGGCCCCGCCGACCCCGAGTCCGGTGATGATGTGCAGCGCCTTCACCGCAGCCCCTCGACGGGACGGCGGCGCAGCCGGTGCAGCCGGTACTTCAGGAACAGGCGGACGGCGCGGTCGTTCTGCCCGACGTGCACCCGCGGCAGGGTGTACGGGCCGTTCAGCGCCCCGGGGTCGATGGCGCAGGCGTAGCCGTACCCGGCCGCCCGTACGGCGTCCACGGCACGCCGGTCGACCGTGCCGTAGGGGTAGCAGAAGCCGGTGACGGGGGCGCCGGTCAGCTCCTCGAGCAGGGCGCGGCTCTCGGCGGTCTCGGCCCGCAGTCCGCGGTCGTCGGCCCGGGTGAGGTCCACATGGGTGAGGCCGTGCGAGCCGATCTCCATCCCGGCGTCGGCGGCACGCCGGATGCCCTCGGCGGTCAGCAGGGGCCGGCGCCGGCCGAGCGGGTCCCAGGCGTTGTCGCCGCCGATCCGGCCGGGCAGCACGAACAGGGTGGCCGTGCAGCCCCAACGGGACAGCGCGGGAAGGGCATGGGTGGTGAAGTCGGCGTACCCGTCGTCGAAGGTCAGGCCCACCAGGTACCGTCCCTCGCCGCGCGCGCGGGCGGCGAGCAGCTCGGCGACGGACACGCCCCGCAGCCCCCGCCGGCGCAGCCAGCGCAGCTGCAGCTCGAGCCGGCCGGGGGTGACGGTGATGCGGTAGGGGTCGTCGCAGGCGTCGCCGACCGAGTGGTACATGGCGATCCAGGGGGCGGGGCCGGGTCTGGAGTGGCGGACGGGGGCGGCGGTCTCAACGCAGGAGGGCATGGGCGAGCCTTCGGGTCAGGGTGCGTACGGTGCACAGGGCGGCGGCGCAGCCCAGGTCGCCCAGGGCCCGGCCGAGCAGGACGAACACGACGGTCACGGTGGCGCCGCCGGCGGCGAGTCCGGCGAGCGGCGACGCGGGCAGCCGCGCGGCGAAGCCGCCGGCCAGGGCGGCGACCGCCGCCGCCCGCACCGGCCGGCTCAGCTCGCGCAGCATGCGCGGGACGCGGACCGGCACGCTGCGCCGCCCCATCCCGGCGAGCAGCAGGGCGGCGGTGACGGTGATGCCGGTGGCGTTGGCGGCGGCGATCCCGGTGACGCCCCAGGAGCCGAGCGACCAGGCGCCGATCCACGACGTCACGGCGATCCCGGCCGCCATCGCGCCGACCGGGTACCAGGTGGCGCGGCCGGCCGAGAAGTAGGAGCGGACCAGGACACCGGTGAGTGTCTGGCCGAGCAGGCCGAGCGCGTAGACCCGCATCACCTCGGCGGTTGCGGCGGTGTCCTGGGCGGTGAACGCGCCGCGCTGGAACAGCAGGCCGATCAGCTGCGGGGCACAGGCCACGACCGTGGCGGCGCCGAGCAGCACCAGTCCGGCGGCCACGGCCAGATCCCGCTCCACCCGGGCCCGGGCCCGCTCCGTGTGGCCCTCGGCGAGCGCCCGCGCGACCACCGGGAAGGTGACCGTGCACAGCATCATCGACAGCGTCATCGGGATCTGCGCGACCTTCTGGGCGTAGTTCAGGTGCGAGATCGCCCCGGCGGGCAGGCCCGAGGCGAGGAACCGCTCGATCAGCACCTGCGACTGCCGGCACAGCGCGAAGAGGAGCACGGTCGCCATCAGCGGCACGTCCAGGGCACCGGGCCCGGCCACGGCCGCGGGCCCCGCAGCCGCCGTACGCCGTCTGCGCAACCCGCTCACCAGGAAGGGGAGTTGCACGCCCACCATCAGGCAGCCGCCCGCCGCCACCCCCACCGCGGCCGAGCGCACTCCCCAGTGGCCGCCGAGCGCGTACATCGCCGTGACGATGCCGAGGTTGTAGGCGATGTAGATCGCGGCCGGGGCCAGGAAGCGGCGGTGGGCCCGCAGGGCCGCGCTGCAGTATCCGGCGAGGCCGAAGCTGAGCACGCAGGTCGCGGTGAGCCGGGTGCAGTCCACGGCGAGCCCCGGATCGGGCAGGCCCGGCGCGAGTGCCGCGACGAACTGCGGGGCGGCCAGCGCGAGCAGCCCGCCCACCGCCGCGAACGCCAGCGCCAGCCGCGGCAGCGTACCGGCCACCAGCGCCCGCACCGGATCCCCCGCTGCACCCTGGGCCCGCCGGGCCAGCGCCCTGCTGAACGCCGGGATCAGCGCGAACGCCAGCCCGTCCTCGATCAGCAGCGTGGCCGCGAACTCCGGCAGGGTCCAGGCGACCAGAAACGCATCGGTGTCCTGCCCGGCCCCGAACAGCCGAGCGAGCGACTGATCCCGCACCAGCCCCAGCAACGCCCCCACGACAGACAACGAGGCGGTGACAACCGCGGCCCGAGCGAGAAAGCGCCGGGTGGGCGGGCGGTGGTGGTCGGGGGGCGTGAGGGGGGCGGGGTCCGGGGTGGTGGATGGGGCGGACCGGGCGTCGGAGGAGGTGATGACGGACCCCGACCCGGCGGGTGCGGCCGGAACCGGCTTGGCGTGTGGCTCCGGGCTCGGTTCGGGCTGCGGGGTCGGACCTGGCTCGGCAGGTGCGGCTGGAGGACCCGGCTTGGTATGCGGCGCCGGGCCCGGTTCGGCGGGTGTGGCTGGATCTGACTCGGTGGGCGCCATTGGGCCCGACTCGGCGAGCGCGGTCGGATCTGGCTCGGCGTGCGCGGTCGGGCCTGGCTTGGCGTGTGGCGCCGGGCCCGGTTCGGCGGGTGTGGCTGGATCTGACTCGGTGGGCGCCATTGGGCCCGACCCGGCGAGCACCGTCGGACCTGGCTCGGCATGCGCCGTCGGACCCGGCTCCGCAGGTGCGGCTGGACCCGGCTTGGCCAGGTTGACCAGGGCCGGCTGAGCAAGCGCGGCGGGGTCCGGCTCGGCAGGGGTGCTGGCCGGGCTCGGGCCGGGTTCGACGGGGGGTGCTGACCGGGCCACCGGTACGGTCGCCTCGCCCGTGTCGGTGGCCGGTTCCTGGTCCGGCATCTCGCCGGTCCTCGGGCCCGTCATCGCTCGCCCGGTGCGGTGGTGGCGGGCAGGGCCCACCAGGCGGTCAAGCCGAAGCACACCGCCGTCAGGACGGTCGAGGGGCCGCCGATGTCGGCGTAGGCGAAGTCGATCAGCTGCCAGACGAGCAGGCCGCAGGCGATCAGGGCGCAGTCCAGGCCGCGTTCGCCCCGCGGCCGGGAGCGGTACAGGCGGTGCAGGGCGCGGACCAGCAGGGCCAGCCAGCCGCCCGCGAGGCAGAGCAGGCCGATCAGGCCCTGTTCGCCGAGCACCAGCAGGTACATGTTGTGCGGGGAGAGCAGGGGCTCCTTGCGGAACGCGGCACCGGCGCCTTCCGTGTCGCTGCCGGAGGACAGAGCCAGCGACGCGTGTCCGTCCCGGTACTCGGGGAAACCCTTCAGGCCGACGCCGGTCAGCGGGTGTTCGCGCCACATGTCGAGCGCGGCCGCCCACATCGTGTACCGGTCGGTGACCGACTGGTCGGGCGCGTCGGTGACCCGGGTGATGCTGTCGATCCGCTCCTGCAGCATCGCCGTACCCGCCCCGAACCCGCCCACCAGCACCACGCACAGGGCCACCGCGGCCGCGCCCGCCTTCAGTGCCCGGCGCGGCCCGCTCAGCACCAGCTGCGCGGTGAGCGTGACGGCGGTGGCGATCCAGGCGCCCCGGCTGAAGGAGACGGCCAGGGGCGCACAGAGGACCAGGGCGCAGGCCGCGGCCGTCAGGCGGGTGTGGGCCGGGCCCCGGCCGAGCGCGAGACCCGTCGCGCAGACCAGGCCGAAGGACACCACCGTCGCCATGCCCATCACGTCCGACGGGCCGAAGGTGCCGACCGCGCGGATGTCCTCACCCTGGTAGGAAGCACCGGTCCCGGTGAGGTACTGGTGCACGCCGACCGCGCCCTGGAACAGCCCGAGCGCCACGAACGACCAGGCCAGCAACCGGAAGTCACGGCGTTCACGGACGAGGAGCAGGACGGCGGCGGGGACCAGCACGAAGATCTGGAGGTAGCGGCCGAGGCCGGCGATCCCCGCGCCCGGCGAGACCGCGTGCAGCGCGGCCAGCGACACACCGAACACCGGCAGGCCGAGGAGCACGGCCGCCGTCCGGCTCAGCGGTCGGCTTCGCGCGCGCAGCAGTCGTACGGCGCAGTAGGCGACCACCAGCGCGGACAGCGCGTCGGCGGGGCCCGCGCCGCCGTCGTCGCCGGGGGCGGCCGGCAGCGCGAGCAGCGCGATCACGGCCGCCACGGGCAGCACGGGCGAGAAGCGCGGGGCGTGGCGCAGGGGCAATGCGAGGGCCATCGGTCAGCTTCCCGTCGAGCGCACGAGCGCGGCCGCAGTGCGCAGCAGGACGCAGACGTCCTGCCACAGCGACCAGTTGTCGATGTAGGCGTTGTCGAAGCGGGCCCGGTCCTCGATGGAGGTGTCGCCGCGCAGCCCGTTGATCTGGGCGAGCCCGGTGATCCCGGTGCGCATCCGGTGGCGGGCCGCGTAGCCCGGATGGGCCTGGCTGAACTGCGTGACGAAGTACGGCCGTTCCGGACGCGGGCCGACCAGGCTCATGTCCCCCTTGAGCACGTTCCACAACTGGAGCAGCTCGTCCAGCGAGGTCTGCCGCAGCAGGCGGCAGAACGGGCTCATCCGGTGCTCGCCGGCCACGCTCCACCGGGTGGCGGCCTCGTGCTCGTCGGCCGGGCGGTGGGTGCGGAACTTCAGCAGGGTGAAGGGGCGGCCGTCCTTGCCGATGCGTTCCTGCCGGAACACCACGCCGGGCCCGTCGGTGCGCCGCAGCACCACCGCGCACCCCAGCAGCACCGGGCTGACCAGCACCAGCAGCGTCCCCGCGACCAGCACGTCCAGCAGCCGCTTGCCGGCGCTGCCGCGCCGCCGCGGTCCGAGGTCGAGCCGCCGTACGGCGAACCCGGCGAGCTGGTCGCGCATCTGGTACGACGGCGAGTCCGCGTCCAGCTCCCACACCGTGCAGCCCGACTCGGCGAGCGCCCGCAGCAGCGGCCCCTTCCCGGTGCGGACGGCGGGGTCGACGGTGAGCACGGCCCGCACCCCGTTCTGCACGAACGCCCGCTCCACCTCCTCGCCGCTGGTGAGCACGGGCAGGCCGCCGGGGCCGTCGGGCCGGTCGGCGACGACGCCCACGGGCCGCACCCCGCAGCGCGGATGCCGCAGCAGCGCGGCGGCCACCCGTTGCGCGGTCGCGGCGGGCCCGATCACCAGGGCGGTGTGCGGGCGGCGCAGCAGGGCGGCCCGGCGCCGCCAGTGCACCGCGCCCCGGCCCGCGCAGGCCGCCGCCGCGTGCAGCGTCACCCCGAGCAGCAGCGTGCGGGCGCCGAGGGCGCGTTCGGGGGCGTAGGCGGCGAGCAGCGCGGCGAGGCCCAGCCAGGCCACCGCGATCCGCCCGCACACCGCGGGCAGTTCGTCGAGCACGGCGGGCACCGGCCGGGCCGTGTGCGGGCGCAGCAGCAGCGCACCGGCGACCAGCGCGGCCACCAGCACCGGCCGGCGCGCCGTCTCGTCCAGCGCGACCGCGCCGACCAGCGCCGCGAACAGGTCGGCGGCGATGAGGGGAAGCGGCGGGACGGGCCGGGCGGGCGGGCGCCGCAGCGGGAACCGGAAGCCGTCGGCCGCACGGGCCGGCAGGACCGAGACGGCTGAGAATCCGGGGTCCCAGGGCTGCGCGCCGGGGGAGGGGACGGTACGTTCCGCGGTCACGAGGGGGTGGACTCCCTGCACTCGGAGGGCACGCGCGGGCGTGTTTGTCTGTTCGCATCCGGGCGGCAGGGACGCGCCCCTTCGGCGCCGTCGAGCAGCTCGCGGTAGAGGGCCGCGATCCGCTCGGCGGTGAGCCGTACGTCGTGCGTGGACAGGACGTGCCGGCGCCCCTGGTCGCCGAGCGCGGCGCGCAGCGGCGGGTCGGACAGCAGCCCGGCGACCGCCCCGGCCAGTGCCGTGGGGTCCTTCGGTGGGACCAGACAGCGAGCGGCGAGGCCGGGCGGCAGGCTCTCCCGGGCGCCGTCGACGTCGGTGAGCACGACCGGCCGGCCGCAGCCCATCGCCTCCAGCGGGGCGAGCGCCATGCCTTCCCAGCGCGAGGGCAGCACCACCAGGTCGGCGGCCCGGTACCAGGGCACGACATCGGCGACCGCGCCCGCGAACTGCACGGAGGGGTGGGCGCGTTGCCGTAACGTCTCGCGGTCCGGACCGTCACCGACCAGGGCGAGCCTCGCCCGCGGCACGGCGGTGAGGACCTGCTCCCAGGCCTCGAGCAGCACGTCCTGGCCCTTCTGGCGGCAGAGACGGCCGACGCAGACCACGAGAGGGCCGGATCCGGGACAGGGCCGCGGGCCGGATCCGGGAGGGGTGCGGGGGCCGGGTCCGAGGGGCGGGTGCGGGCCTGGTGAGAAGCGCGCGGTGTCGATGCCGTTCGGCACGACGGCGTACGCGGCCCGGACTCCGGCGTGCAGTCCGGTGGCGCGCTCTGCTTCGCTGACGCACACCACCCGGTGGGCCCAGCGCGCCCCCCACCGCTCCCAGCGCAGCGCGAGCGCCGCCGTGGCTCCGCCGACCGCCTCGAAGGACCAGGCGTGCGGCTGGAACACGGTGGGGATCCGGCCGCGGACGGCGAGCCGGCCGGCCAGGCCCGCCTTCGCACTGTGCGCGTGCACCAGTGCGGGCCGTACCTCGTCGGTCAGCCGTACGAGCCGCCGTACCTCGCCGGGCAGACCCGGCCCCGGGGAGCGGCCGGCCCGCCAGTGGCGGACGTCGGTGCCCGACTTCCGTAGTTCTTCGGCGAGTTCGCCGTCCGGGCAGGCGGCCGTGACGTGCAGACCCGCCGCGAGCTGGGCGCGCGCCAGATCCAGGACGACCCGGGCGACACCGCCGTCGACGGGTTGCGCGAGGTGCAGGACCCGCGGCCGGGGGTCGGGTGCTGACTGGTGCATGGGCGGAATACCTCGTTCACAGGGGGCGCTCGGGACGGCGGTCGGGAACGCGCCTCACACCTGTGCGTCCACGGCGACGAAGAGGACGCCGGCCCATGCCGCGTCCGGCAGGGAAACGAGCCGGAAGCCTCGCCGGTCACCGGTGTGCCGCCGAGCCGGGCCGAGATCGGACAGGTCGGAGTCGTGGCCGGGCGTGCCGTCGTAGCCGGAGATCCGCCGGGCGGGTACCGGCCCCGGTGCGCTGATCGTGGAGTCGAGTACGTCGTCCGGCGGATTGACGCAGCCGCCGCGTGCGACGGGCGTACGCCGGGGTCTTGCGACGGTTGTGCATCGGCGCCCTGCGACGGGCGTGCGCCGGGGATCGGAGGGGAGCGTGAGCCGGTCGCCCGCGCCGACGAAGTCCTCGCTGACCGCGTGCCGCACCGGGTGCGGACCCAGGAACTTGCGCATGACCGGCGGTGCCCTTTCGCATGTGCTGGAGAGATCCGTAACTCTAGTCGCTATGCGTATTAATCCGTTGAAACAGGACAAGTGTGTCGGAAGTGTGAAGGGGAGAGCTTTGCCCGCATC
This sequence comes from Streptomyces sp. FXJ1.172, assembly GCF_001636945.3. Lineage (NCBI taxonomy): Bacteria > Bacillati > Actinomycetota > Actinomycetes > Kitasatosporales > Streptomycetaceae > Streptomyces > Streptomyces sp. FXJ1.172. The sequence continues at coordinate 5,992,638 of NZ_CP119133.2, forward strand.
ACCCCATTGGCGGCACAACTCCCGGTCCCGGCACGCGTTGACACAACGCCGGGTATCCGCCCGGACGTTTGCCTCGATCCCCAAGGAGCACCTCTCCATGTCGCGTATCGCGAAGGGTCTGGTCCTGACCTCCGCCGCCGTCGTGGCCGTCGCCGGCGGTGCCGGTGTGGCCTGCGCCGATTCCAGTGCGGCCGGCGTCGCCAAGAACTCGCCGGGCGTGCTGTCGGGCAACGTCGTCCAGGTCCCGATCCACGTGCCGGTCAACGTCTGCGGCAACACCGTCAACGTCATCGGGCTGCTGAACCCGGCTTTCGGAAACACCTGCGTCAACAGCTGACGCCGGGACACATCCCTTCGGCCGGCCGTCCGTCCCGCGTATCCGCCATGGGGTGGACGGCCGGAAGTCCGCTCCCCCGGATGGATCACGTTCGGTGATCCAGCGGTTGCGAGGCGCTGTCGGTGAACGGACGGTGGGCACAGGTCCCGCTGTTCACCGAAAGGAATCCCCATGCGTGCTCTGTCCGCGCGGCGCCTTGCGTCCACCATCCTTTGCGCCGCCGTCCTGGCCGGTGTCACCGGCCCGGCGGCCGTCGCCGCCGACGCGGCCGGAGAACACGCCTCCAGTGCCTCCCAGTCCGCGGTGCCGGGAGCGGAGAAGCTGCTCGCCCAGGTCAGAGCCCTGGGCGCCACCAGTTCCGTCCTCCAGCCGGTCGTCGACCTGGTCGATCAGACGCTGCAGAAAGGCAGATTGACCGACGAGGAGGCCGCCAGACTCGGCAAAGCGGCCCGGCAGGCCATCACCGAGGCCGCCAAGGCCGACCCGGCCCTGCTGGCACCGGCCGCGCCCATGACGCCGATGGCACCGATGACACCCATGGCCCCCGCCCTCCCCCCGACCGTGCACGTCCCCGCGGTCCCGGACCACCCGGCGGTCCTGAAGCACGCCGACGACGGCAAGGCGCCCTCGGCCCGCGACGCCGCCGACGACACGCTCAACTCCCTCCTGGGCGCGGTCGACGGCCTGCTGAAGGCGGCCACCTCCGACGTGTCCTCGGTGCTCTCGGCGGCCACCGGTGTGGTGTCCAACCTGCTCAACCTGTTGACGGGCACCCTCCTCGGCGGAGTCAAGTCCACCTCGGCCCCGGCCTCGCCGACGTCCCTGTCCTCGACACCGAGCCTGCCCGCGACCGGCTGACCCTACGGCGCGTGCAGCACTCCAGCCGTCGTACCCCCCGGTACGGCGGCTGGAGTGCTTTTCCCGGTGAGCCGTTTCCCGGGGATCTCATATGTCTTCTCCACGCGGGGTTTCCGCCCCGGCCGGGTCTCGTTAGGCACGGCGTCAGAAATCCCTGGGGTGACGTGAGTTGCCGAAGAAAGGAACACGATGAAGTCCCTGAAGGCTGCCGCCGTCGTTGCCGGTTCCGTGGCCCTCGCCGGCGTTGCCGCGCCCGCGTTCGCCTACAACGCCGCCGACGTGACGCCCACCAGCCTCAACGGCGCCGTCAACCAGCTCACCAAGGGTCCGCTCACCCTCCACGACGCGATGCCGCTCCAGCACCAGTCGGACGCGCTCAACACCGAGAACAAGGACTCCCTGCTGCACACGGTCAAGGGCGCCACCGGCGCGCTGAACCAGCACAACCCGCTGCTCGGCGGCCTGCCCCTGCAGAGCTGACACCCCACCCGTGCGTACGGGGGCCGGTACCGCACCGCGGCACCGGCCCCCGGCCTGTGCGGCCCCGCTTCCCTCGTTCGTGTGGAGCGGGTCAGGACGCTCCTCCGGAAGGGTGAGAAGCCGTCCGGCGGCCCGCGGACGCGTCGATAGGGTCGCGCGGTGACCTCAACCTCAAGCGACCTCCGCACCGCCGACCTCGGCACGCTCGTCCTGCTCGCCTGGAGCGGCGAGGCCCCCGACGGCGCCGACATGCCCTATCTGCTGGCCTACTCCCTGGGGGACACCGAGGGCGGCCCGCAGGCCACCGCGGCCGCGGTCGGGCACCTGCTGACCGGCAACGGGCTCCCGGTCGGCGGCGACCTGGTCGACGGCGGCACCCGGCCCGGCCTCCCGGTCAGCCTGCTGGTCGAGGCCGGCCAGGCCGTCGTACGGATGCCGCAGCTGGTCGCCCAGGCCGGCGCGCCGGCGGAGTGGCTCGAGGCCGTCGCCGAGCGCGGCTACGCCTACCTCGTGTTCACGACCCGCGCCTGGCCCGAGGGCGAGCCCGGCAAGACCGTCGAGCCGGCCGACCTCGCCGCCTTCGCCGGTGCCGAGGAGACCCTGAACGCCGCCGCGCACATCGTCCTGCCGGCCGCCAGAGTGCGCCGCTGATGCCCAAGGCCCTGGCCGGCGGCAGGGGATTCGGGCTGTTGCTGGTGCTCACCGGGGCGGCCGGGCTGCTCGCCTCCTGGGTCATCACGCTCGACAAGTTCAAGCTGCTGCAGAACCCCAATTTCGTGCCCGGGTGCAGCCTGAACCCGGTGGTGTCCTGCGGCAGCGTGATGAAGAGCGAGCAGGCTTCGGCCTTCGGGTTCCCCAATCCGATGCTGGGCCTGGTGGCCTACGGCATCGTCGTGTGCGTCGGCATGAGCCTGATCGCCGGGGCCCGCTTTCCCTGCTGGTACTGGCTGCTGTTCGAGGCCGGCTGCCTGTTCGGCGTCGGATTCGTCTCCTGGCTCCAGTTCGAGTCCCTGTACCGGATCAACGCGCTGTGCCTGTGGTGCGCTCTGGCCTGGGCCGCCACGATCCTGCTGTTCTGGTACGCCACCTCGCTGGTCCTCAGCAACGGCTTCCTGCCCGCCCCGGCCTGGCTGGAGCGGTTCCTCGCCGAGTTCACCTGGGTGCTCCCGGTGCTGCACATCGGCGTGGTCGGCATGCTGGTCCTGACCCGCTGGTGGGACTTCTGGACCAGCTGAAGAGTGACCAGCCGACTATTACGGCAGCCGGGCGAATTGTGAACAGAAGCGGTTTTCCGGCTCGTTACGCGGTACGGACGTCGAACTCCCGCATCCTGGAAGGGACCGTACCTGACATGAAGTCGACCACCCGAGGAACCCTTGCCGCCGTCGTCACGGGCGTCGCGGCCGCCGTGGGCGCCGCAGCCACGCCCGCCGCCGCGGTCGGCACGGTCCCCGTACCCGTGCCGCTGCAAGGCCTCTCCAACGCCCTGGGCACAGAGGTGCCGAAGGCGGGTCTGGAGGTGCCGGTTCCGCTGCTGATGCCGAGCGTTCCCGAGGGCCCGCGCTATGTCACCGGCCACCTGCTGCCCGAGCGCACCCTGCCCCCCGTGCCGTTCACCGGCGCCCTGCCCGGCGCCAGCCTGCGGGCACCGGTCCCGCAGGTCCTCGGCGACCACTTCGACCACGTCGGCGCCACCATCCCCGTGAACGACCTGCGCACCCTCACCCCCGGCCTGAGCGTGGACGCCCCCCTCACCCCGCCCAACCCCGACCACTTCGGCCTGCCGGACCTGAAGCAGCCCGAGGTCGGCCTCATCGCCCCGGTCCTCCAGACGGTCGCGAACGCGGACCTGTCGGGCGGCCCGGGCCTGTAGGCCCCCGCGCGAGGACACGCCGGGCACGCGGCGCACGAAGGGCCGGCCGTTCCTCCTCCTCCCCCACCGGATGGCCCTGGTGCGGTGACCCTCCGTGCCCCGGGCCGGTTAGCCGGTACGGCGTCCGGTCATGGGCGTTCGGTTCGGGACGAGGAGCAAGTGATGGGCGTCGGTGCGCGTGGCGTGGCTGTGGGTGCGGGGCGGCAGGGGAGAGGGCGAGAAGGAGCAGAAGGAGCAGAGGGAGCAGAGGGAGCAGGGGGAGCGGCGAGGCCGGCCCGGAGGGACGTGGCGCGGGGGCTGCTGGCCTCCGTCGCCGCGCTGGCGCTGGCCCCGGTCGTCGCCGCCTCCCGGCCCGTGCCCCCGGAGGAGTCCCCGGACGGCACGTCCTTCGACGAGGTCTACCGGGGCCGCCTCATCCAGGGCGTGCTGGTGCCGGTCGCGGAGGGCGGGACGGCCGACGGCGACTGGCGGATCACCGTCGACGGGCGCCCGCTGCACCTGATGCGGCGGGCCGACGGCACCTGGCTGAGCATGGTCGACCACTACACCTCGTACCGCACACCGCTGGAGGCGACCCGGGCGGCCGTGGACGAGATCGGCCCCGGCCAGCTGCTGCGCGACGACCTGGCGCCGGACCCGATGGGCGGCGAACAGATGCGCACGGCGGGACACCATGGTGTACGTGCGTAGGTGTCTACGACGTCCGGCCGTGGGACTCGACCGTCACCAGGGGATCTGAGCCGGATCTGCCGGTACGCGTGACCACCCCGCGCCGGGCACCTTCGCCTGAGCACGGGAAGAGCCCCGGCGCTCGGAGTGCCGGGGCTCTTCGGGGTCTGCCGACCGGATCGTCGTGTCCGTCGGCCCTGTCAGTGGCCGTAGCCGCTGTTGCCGTAGTTGCCGTGGCTGCCGTGACCGGCGGGGCCGTGGTTGCCCGGCTTGCCCGGCTTCTTCAGCTCGCCCTTGTTGACGCAGGTGTTGCCGAAGGTCGGGTTCAGCAGGGCGATCACGTCGACGGTGTTCCCGCACACGTTGACCGGGATGTTGACCGGGACCTGGATCAGGTTGCCGGACAGCACACCGGGCGAGCCGACGGCCGCGCCCTCGGCGCCCGCGTCGGCCAGGGCCAGTCCGGCCCCGCTGACCACCACGGCACCGGTGCCGAGGGCGACAACGGCTGCCTTCGCGATGCGAGACATCACGTTCTCCTTTTTGTTGCTCGGAAAGCGCAGCGGCAGGCCAGCCGCCGCACTTTCCGTTCAACGGCGCCGCGCGAGGCTGGTCACGCTGATCACCGGGGGATCACCCTTTCAACGGCAGCGCACCGCTTCGACCACGGCGTTCAGGGCAGCCGTCGTACCGGGGAGCCCGCCAGAAAGGCCTGGATGTTCTCCACCGCCTGGCCGTAGTACGTCGTGTAGTTGACCCGCGAGACGTAGCCGAGGTGCGGCGTGGCGAGCAGGCGGGGCGCGGTGCGCATCGGGTGGCCGGCGGGCAGCGGCTCGATGTCGAAGACGTCGACGCCCGCCCCCGCGATCCGGCCCTCGTGCAGCGCGGCCAGCAGCGCGTCCTGGTCGACGACTGATGCCCGGGAGGTGTTGATCAGGTAGGCGGTCGGCTTCATCAGGGCCAGTTCGGCGGCGCCGATGAGGCCGCGGGTGCCGTGGCCGCCGGGCACGTGGACGCAGACGAAGTCGCTGCCGGCGAGCAACTCCTCTTTGGACGTGGCCGCTTCGACGCCGTGCTCCGCGGCGCGCTCCTTTGTCAGGCGCGGGCTCCACGCGCTGACCCGCATGCCGAAGGCGAGCCCGACCCGGGCCACATGGCCGCCGATCCTGCCGAGACCGAGCACCCCGAGGCGGGCGCCGTGCAGATCGGCGCCGACGGTGGACTGCCAGGGACCGCCCGCGCGCAGGGCGGTGTTCTCCTCGACGATCCCCCGGGCCAGCCCGAGCAGCAGCGCCCAGGTCAGCTCCGCGGGCGGGATGCCCGAACTCTGTGTGCCGCACACGGTGACGCCGTGCTGCTCGGCGGCCGCGTAGTCGATGACGGTGTTGCGCATCCCGGAGGCGACGATCAGTTTCAGCCGCGGCAGCCGGGCGAGCAACGAGCCGGGAAACGGGACGCGTTCGCGCAGCGTGACGACGATGTCGAAGTCGGCGAGGGCCGCGGCGAGGTCGTCCTCGGTGCCCAGGTGCTCGCGCAGTGCGACGACCTCGACCCGGTCCTCGATCACCGACCAGTCCGCCAGCGTGGTGGCCACACCCTGGAAGTCGTCCAGTACCGCACAACGAAGCCGCATGTCGGCTCTCCTCTCCCCGCGCACGACTGTATCCACGGCGGGACGACGGGTTCCTGCCGGCCGGGGAAGCTTCGGGCCATCCGGTGCTCTCGGTGTGGCAGACCGACATCATCTACTACGGGCTGGACCTGGTCGACTACATGCACCAGGAGTTCGACGAGGCACGAAGCGATGTCGACGAGACCTGGGACCCGAGAGCAACAGTCCCCTTCTGGCGCGACCTTCTCTGAGGTCTGAGACCTGCGGGCGCCCTTAGCTTGGGAAGCTCGGGTCTTCTGGGGGCAGTTGCTGCGCTGACCTGCGGCGGAGCGATGTTGGATTCAGGTCGCACCCGTGGCCGCTCCCCGCTGTTCCCTGTGGTGCCCCGCACGATCTGGCACGCGAATGGCACGACCCGTTCGCTCCGAAGAGCCCCTGAGCGGAAGCTCAATCTTGGAGGTTTGAGTCTCAGCCGACGACAGTCGGCCACGACGGCGGGTGCGCCGACCGACCGGGCGCGCGTGTGCCTCGCTGCACCCGCACCGGTCTCGGCCACGCTGTTGGCGGGCGGCTGTGGTTGCGGTGGTGGCTGTACTCCCCTGTTGTACAGCCACCGTGGCTGTGGCTGCGCGCTCCGGCTGGCCTCTGAGTGTTCGGGTTGGCCCGGCCGCTTGCGCTTTCTTCGCGGTGGCGATTTGTCGGCCGGGCGTGGCGAACTGGTCAGGCCGTGGGGGTGTCGTCCTCGGCTGGTTCGTCTTGAGTCGTCAGGCCGGCCACCCACAAGGGCATCAGCCAGTGCACTGCGAGGACGGCGATGAGTGCTGGTGCGGTGTACGTCGTCGGGGCATGACCGATTGTCGCGCCCGTGATCAACAGGCCGACGGTGGTTGCGGCGAGGAGCAGGGTCATCATGCGGTGGGCGCAGGCCTGCACCCGCGCGCGTTCGGCCAGTTGCCGTTCGTCCAGTGCTCGTCCGCGCAGTTCGAGCAGGCCGCGGGTGGCCGCATTGATCGCTCCGGTCGCGACCATCCACGGCAGCAGCAGCACCACCATGACGACGACGGCCCAGATCGGTTTGCTCTCCGTGAGCAAGCTGTAGGCCATGAGGGCGCCGATGGCTGCGGTCAGTACCAGGTGCGCGGCGACGACCGAGCGGCGCCGGGCGGCCGTGGCGTACAGGGGCCGGCCTCGGCGATCGTTCATCAGCCGCAGCATGCTGCGGTCGTAGCGCGTGAGCGGCGTCGTGGTCATGACGTCTTCCTCCCGTAGATCTCATCCGTGAGCGGCCGGAACGGTTCGAGTGAGAACAGTGCCTCCACCGGCAGCTCGAAGAACCTCGCGATCTTCAGTGCCAGGTCGAGGCTCGGGTTGTACTGCCCCCGCTCGATGTAGCCGATGGTCTGGTAGTGCGCTCCCACCGCTTCAGCCAGGCTCTGCCGCGACACCTTCCGCTCGGCGCGAACCACGGCCAGCCTATTGTGTACCTGCTCGCTCATGTATAAGAACTACTACATCTTGGGAGGGAGTTGCAACACTCGTAGGGGTGAAGCCGGGGCTTCCCATCCCATGTGAGGTCCACCCTGCTGACCGGCGACAGTGCGTGGAAGCCCGTCGCCCGTATGTATGAGTGTGGCCGAAGCGGCCACTGGGGGCGTCGGGTGCTTCCGAGTACGGCAGCGATCTGGAAAGCCAGGTCTCGGCTGGGGGTGGCGCCGCTGCGGCAACTGTTCGCGCGGGTGTGCCGTCCGGTTGCCACACCGGACACTGAGGGCGCCTTCTACCGCGACTGGCGGCTGATCGCGATCGACGGCACCACGTTTGACCTGCCTGACACGAAGGCGAACGTGGAAGCGTTCGGCCGTCCGCCCCGTTCCGGGCGCGGTGAACAGGACGTCGGCTACCCGCAGTTGCGCATGGTCGGCTTGGTGGAGTGCGGCACCCATGCCGTCTTCGATGCTGCGATCGGAACTGTGCGCACCGGAGAGCAGGCTCTGGCCCGGGCGGCCCTGGGGTCCCTGCGGCCGGGGATACTGCTGCTGGCCGACCGCGGCTTCTACAGCGTGGACCTGTGGCGCACAGCCGCGGCCACGGGGGCGGACCTGCTGTGGCGGGTCCGCAAAGACCTCGTGCTGCCGGTCGTCGAGCAACTGTCGGACGGTTCCTACCTCACCGAGATCTTCGACCGCAGCGACATCCACCACACCCGTCGCGGGGTGCCAGTACGCGCGGTGGAGTACACCATCGCCGGCCATGAGGGCGTCTACCGGCTCATCACCACGATCCTCGACCCGGACAAGGCCCCGGCCGCGGACCTGGCCGCTCTCTACGCCCAGCGATGGGAGTTCGAGTCCACCCTCGACGAAATCAAGACCCACCTCGGCGGGTCGCAGCTGGTACTGCGTTCGCAGCACCCCGTCGGGGCCGAGCAGGAACTCTATGGCTTCCTGCTCGTCCACCATGCCATCCGGCACCTGATGCACCAGGCCGCACGGCAAGCCGACCGGGACCCCGACCGGATCTCCTTCACCCGCTCACTGCGCGTCGTGCGTCGCCAGGTCACCGACCAGGCGGCATTTTCCCCCCGGCAGACTCGCACGCGCGGTCCAAGCCACCCACGCTGAACTCCTCGAACGCCTCCTGCCACGGCGCCGCCGCCGGGCCAACCCTCGCGTCATCAAACGCAAAGTCGCCAACTGGCCGCTCAAACGCGCCGCCCACCGGGCTGCAGACCACCCAGCCACCGCGGCCATCACCCTCGTTGGCGCCACCAAACCCAAACGAGTCAAACGAATACCAAAGCCCTAAGTTACCGGTATTGAGGCTAGTGGTGTCGCACGCCGGCGCTGGAGACCATCCAAAGGATTCCGGCTGCGGTGAACGCCACGCCGAACAGCGCGGGAATGGCGACCTCGCCCCAGCGCCGGGAGCCGATGTCGATGCGGGCCTTCGTCGGAGCGCCGGGCAGGTAAACCATCGGAACCTGCCTGCCGACCGGCAGCTTCCTGGTGCCGGAGAGCGTGCTCCGGTACTCGTGCGGCACACCGTCCACATCGACGAAGCTCACCACCGCGTGTCGGGAAGGCGCCTCGCCGGAGGTGCTGACGGCGTGGCGAACCACCACCCCTTGGACGCGGATCCCCTCGCGTCGCAGCCGACGCTGCAGGGCGATCTCGTAGACGGCAAGTCCGATCACTGCCAACCCCAACAGCGCGGTCACCAACTGCCCGGACATGATCGCGTCCACCTCTTCCCGGCCTTCGTCGACCCCGTAACCGGCCGGATACGGGCGCCTGACCGGACCCGGAAGGGTGCTGACGTGGTCTGGCGGGCGCCCCTGCCTGCGATGCCGTGAAGATCCTCTGTCGCAGCCGCCGTATGTCGTCATCCACCCGCTGCCGGTCGATCGAAATCAGTCTGTGCCATCGTCCTCGGTCCGTTCAGCGCGGCGGCAGCAGCCGAAGCGGCCTGCGCCGATCAGGCCCCTCTCGCCGCTTTGGTGTCCCACTTGTCCCCCGGTTCCGTCGTCCTCGGGCATCTGCAATTCACATGGGACCTCCACCAGGCCACCGGCATCCCTGCCCGACTGCCCGAAGACCTTGCCGAGCAGGCCCTCGCGTTCGCCCACGCCGGACCGTGCTCCCGCCTGTCCCGGCCCTTTTGCTTGCCGCTCGGGGGAGGGCGTCTGCTTCAAGCCCCGGACCGGTGACCGTCCATCACATACCGCTCAAGGCGATATCCATGACTCGTACAGAGAATATGAGAAGACCAACGAGAGCGACCGTTGCCACGGTGAGGGCTGGACCGATCCGCGCCAATCGGTGCATTACCGAATAGACCACTGCGGAACCGAGGAAGGCGAAAATCGCGAAGAAGAAGGCGAACCACGTAGCTGCGCCCACCAAGACGGCGCAAACGGTAGCGGCCAGCACCGCTCCCCGACCGCGCAAGTCGCGGCGGGTAAGGAAGTAGGTACCTACACCGGGTATCACCAAGCCGATAACGAAAAACGCGGAAAAACCCAAGAGATAGCTGAACTTCATCAGGATGACTCCTTGTTGATTCTCGCGGTGCCGCCCCTCGGCCTGGTGTTGTGTGGGGGCGGCGCCAAGATCCACGACGCGGCAGGTGCCCGCTCGATCCAGGCTCTCTGGGGATCTTCTGTGCTGTTCCCCGACCTGTCGGAGGATCGGGCCCCGCAGCGAGCCGCACAGGAGAACCGTGCAGAAATCCGTTCCCGCGTCGCACCGCGCTCTGGCCGTCCGGGGGACGGCCCGCACCGACGGGGCGAGGCTGGGGTGGTCCTCCATGGGGTTCGTCGAGACGCGGACGACGGCGCCCAAGTTCGCCCGCCCGCCCGCAGCGGCGGTGGTGCCGCGCATGCCGCCGGTGCCCGCTCCTTGCCCCTCACTCGCGGAGGGCGACGAGGTAGCAGAGTGTCTCAACTGCGCTGGGCGGCCCGGAACTCCGGCAGCCAGACGGGGTTCTCGCCCGGCAGCCCGTTCTCGCCGTCTCGCACCGTGCGCGGGCAGAACAGGCTGTTGAGCACCCACGGCGTCTTGTCCGCGGTGAAGCCCGACGCGCCGCCCTTGTCCTGGCTGATTCCGTAGCCGGCCACCGCCAGCCGCCCCGTGGCGCGGAAGGCCGTGATCTGCTGCGTCAGGTAGTCGTGGTGGGCTTGCAGCCAGGACGCGGTGGCCAGGAAGTCGTTCCACTTCTCCTGGCTGAACCGCTGCTGGGTGGCGACTTTGAGGACCTGCCAGACCTGTGTGCCGCTCGGCATGCCGTACCGGGAGGCGAAACCGGGATCGACCGGGTCCTTCATGTGCTGCTTCCACAGCTTCACCAGCGAGAACTCAGTGGCCAAGAAGCGCTGGTCGGGCCGCAGCCGGGCCAGAACGTAATCGACGTACTTCTTCGCGTTCGCCATCGACGCCACGTGCGGGTGGATGTCCACGCCGGCCAGCTGCGCGGTCTTGGCGGCGAACCTCACCCAGCGGTCCGTCTGCGGGGTCTGGTTCCTGGCTTCGTCGATGCCTGTGAGTGCGCCCATGTAGAGCTGGGTGCGAGCCTGTCCGCGCTGCTCGATCGCGTGCTGCGCCAGCGCCTCGTAGAAGGCGTTGATCCGCGGGCTGTGGCGGTCGGCCTTCGTGGTCTCGTAGAAGGGCTCGTTGCCAATGACCACGATGTCGACCTTGTCCAAGACCACCGCCAGTACCTTCTGCAGCTGAGCGAGCGGCGTGCCCATCGCCTTGCTGCCGGGTGCAGGCAGCTGCTGGTCCTGGTACTGGAATTTCAGCGTCAGCACCGTCCCGTAGCCCAGGTCGGCGGCGGCCAGGAGCTTCTTCACGCCCGATTGGTCCGCGACGCTGCTCGTGTCGGTGTCCTTCATGATGTAGAAGCCGCGCAACCAGCTGGCCGAAGCAGCCTGCAACTGGGCGAAGTCGATGAGGTCGAAGTCCTGGTTGTAATTGGCGGCGAGCACGCCCTGCGCCGGCGGGGCCGTGACGTGGACGGCCCTCCCGCTGGAGGCTGAGCCGGGGGCGGAGCCGGGCGCGGCCGCTCCCATGGCGGCCAGGCCGAGGGCGCCGGCCGCGCCCAGGAAGCATCGGCGCGAGAGCTGCCGGGCTGCGTCGGCTGCCGCGGGTGCCGAGATGTCCTCGTTCATGACTCCCTTTCGATGAGGAACGGTCGGTGCCACCCTGAACGGTCCGCCGTTCCGCGGGTTAGGCGGCGTGTTCGCCCGGGGCGGCGGTGGGTCGACGGCGCGGCGGGTGGCTGAGCCGAGAGCCGCACGCCAGTCAACCCCGGGCAGTTGATGTTGCGGCACGCCTGCAGCGACCGGTTGTCCGGCGACACGGACGCGCTGCTGGGCGCGGTGGCCGCGCCGGGCTTCGCCACCGGACTGGGGCGCCCGGGCGTCGACCGCAATGGGGCGCCTGGTTGGCCTCCGGCGGTGCACGCCACCACGCGGCTGGCCCGCCCGCCGACTCGTCAGCCGGCCAGCAGGTCACCACCACCCCCCACATCGTGAGCACCGGTTGCTTCACCTGTGAGTTCCCGGATGGACAAGGCTCACAGCAACCCGGAGGAAGCGCTGCCACTGAGGTCGGAACCGGTGCCGTAGGTGCCGCCGAATGCGGGCAACGCCGGCCTTGGCCTGGAACTGGTCCGCTTGGATCTCGGTGGAGTCAGCCAGAGCGCACCCGCGGACCGTCCCAACAACCTGCGCTGTGACAGCCGCCGTCCTTCCCTCGAGCCGGTGCCGTACCCCTGGTTGGCATACCTGGTGACACGTTCCCCCCTGCTTGCATCGTGCCCGCCGCATCGGTGTCCCGACGTGATCGTCGCCGAGGATGGCACCGGATCTTGTGACATTGTTGTGGGACACTCGGTGAACAGCCGGACACGGAAGGCGAACATCGAGGTGCTGCAATGAGCCTTCGCCGTAGAGGGTGTCGGTGAAGAAGATCTGGTGGCGCATGCCTTCGTCGAGGTCGAACAAGGTCAGTTTGGCGCTGGGATGCGGGCGCTCACACCGCACGATGACCCGTGTGCCCTCGGGGTAGCCGTCCAGGTCCACAAGGCCGGTCAGCTCGGCGACCTCCGCGCCGGTGCGCAGGGAGCCGTCCTGCTCCAGCGCGGGATGCCAGACGTGCTCGGGCAGGGCGCGGATCGCGCGGCGGACCAGTTCGGTGACGGGATGACCGACCGAGAAGAACGTGTGGATGCCGCGTGAGCGCAAGCGGCGCAGGTGGGTCAGGAATGCCTTCGCGCCTCCGGCGCTGTCGGTGCGGATGAGGATGCCGGCGCCGTGGCGGTGGGCGTCGGGGATCTGGGTCAGGGCCTGCTCGAGGACGGCGATGTGATCGGCGGCGGTGTGGGCCCCGGCGTTGCGTGGCCGCAGCACTCCGGCCAGGGCTTCTCCGGTGTTGTCCAGGAAGCCGCTCTGTCGTACTCGACATAGTTGTATGTCGTACTCGATACATGGTGCACTGGTGCCGTGACGAACATTCGGCTCACCAAGCCGACGATCGCCGTATTGGAGACGCTGATCTCTGCCACGGACGACGCCCCGGCGTGGGGCCTCAGTATCTGCAGAGACGCCGATCTGGGGCCTGGCACCGTCTACCCGATCTTGGACCGCCTCAGCGAGCGCGGCTGGGTAACAAGCTACGAGGAGACAAGCCCTCATCCCGGCCGTCCCGCCCGTCGCTACTACGAACTCACCGGCGCCGGCCGCCAGCAGGCCACTCAGGCGCTAGAGGCTCGCAAGACGCGTCGCTTTGGTCTGGTTATGGCGCGGGGAACTGCATGAGGCTTCCCGGAAACCCCAGGTAGGGCATGCCAATTGCACAGCGATCACAGCAGCCGCGACGCCGTCGGGTTCTAGTGACTGCTGCGGCCAACGCCGACATCACGCGGCTCAACGACGGCGACAGAAGTCAGGTCTCGGCTGCTCTGGACGGACTGGAGTACCTAGATGATCCCGAACGCCCTGGCTCGGGGCTCAGAGAGCTGACGGGCCTGGACCACAACGTCTTCGAATTGCGTGTCGGGCCGCACGTACGTCTCATCTTGCGCGTAGAGCGTGAGATCGACTCAGAGGTCGCGCGGGTAGGCACGGTGGGGCGCCGATACAGAGAGGCGAGCACGGGGTTCCGGTGATCACGGGTTGTGACGCCACGTGATCATAGGTGTGAGTGTTCTTGTGGGCACCTCCTCACTCGGCGGCCACCGTCGCCTGCCACGCGCCCGGGCGTTTGCCTGTGGCCTTGTGGAAGAACACCGAGAAGTTGGATGCGTCGGGGAAGCCGAGTATGTCGGCGCAGCGGGCGGCGGTGAGGCGGTCGTGTGCGAGGAGCCGTTTGGCTTCCAGGGTGATCCGTTCGACGATGTATGCCTTCGCGGTGCGGCCTGTGGCCTGCTGCACCGCTCGTGAGAGGGTGCGGGGCGCGTATCCCAGAGCACGGGCGTAGTAGCCGGCGTCGTGGTGTTGCCGGAAGTGCGCTTCGACGCTGGAGCGGAACAACCGGAACACCGGATGTGTGAACCGTGCTTCGGCGTGCGGTGGGTGCAGCCGGGTGATGAGCGCGGAGAGCAGGATTTCGGGCAGCTCCGTGGAGAAGTCCTCGGGTGGGGCGGATGCTTCGAGGAGGAGATGGTTGCGCGCGGTGTCGACGAACAGCCAGTCGGCGTCGGGGATGCTCCAGTGCGCGGCCAGGTCCGGGGAGGCGACAAGCTGCCGGGTGGCGTGGGTGACCGGCGCTGTCGGCACGAACAATACGAGGTGCCCCGCCGCATCGCCGATGTCGTCCCACCGGTGCACCGCTCCGGGTGGAATCCACACCGCGGACCGCTCTGTGAGCGGGTGGCGGCGGAAATCGACCGTGACTGAGCCGGGTCCGGCGTCGATAACGGCCAGGACGTGGAAGTCGGCGCGCTGGGTGCCGCAGTCGTTCAGCTCGCGAAGGCGGCCGAACGTCATGGTCTCGACCGCGGCGGCGCGGCGTCCCGCGGGCTGGTAGGTCATTTGCCGGATCACGCTCACGTGTCCAGTTTTCACCATCGGGCGACCAGTCACGCCGATGCCCCGTCCGGGTGCAGAAGTTTCAATGAACTCCCAGGACAATCACTCAGAACGCTGATTGGAAGAAGAGCCACCATGAGCATGACGCAGCAGACGCTTCTGCCCGCTTACGACCATCGGCCGGGGACCGGACCGACTCTGGTGTTCCTGCACTATTGGGGCGGCTCCGCCCGTACCTGGGACCTCGTCGTCGACCGCCTCGCGGGCCGTGACGTGCTCACGGTCGACTTCCGCGGGTGGAGCCGGTCGAGCGCTCTGCCCGGCCCCTACACGCTCGGTCAGCTCGCCGACGACACGCTCGCCGTGCTCGCCGACGCGGGGGTCACCGACTACGTCCTGGTGGGGCATTCGATGGGGGGCAAGGTCGCACAGCTGGTCGCGGCCACCCGGCCCGCCGGCCTGCGCGGCATCGTCCTCGTCGGCTCCGGCCCGGCGAAGCCCGCCGCACAGATCACCCCCGAGTATCAGGAAGCCCTGTCGCACGCCTACGACTCCGCCGAGTCCGTGGCCGGGGCGCGGGATCACGTCCTCACCGCGACCGAACTGCTCGTGTCGGTCAAGGCGCAGATCGTGACCGACTCGCGGACCGTCACCGACGCCGCCCGCACCGAGTGGCCGCTGCACGGCATCGCGCAGGACATCACCGAGCACACGCGCATGGTCAGCGTTCCCGCCCTCGTCGTCGCCGGAGAACACGACCAGGTGGAGCCCGTCGGCGTGCTCCGCGACAACCTGGTGCCCTACCTCTCCCACCCCGACTTCGTGGTGGTCCCCCACACCGGTCACCTGATCCCGCTGGAAGCCCCGGCCGACCTCGTCGACGCCATCACCGCATTCGCGCCGGCAGCCTGACCGTCCCCGCGCCCCTGAATACCCGCCCACGGGGCCGGGACAGGCCCTGCCGCGTTGCACCGCACCCGACAGATCTGCTTGTACGCCGGCCGCACAGCGGCCGGCACCGCATCGTGGACGACCCGAGCCGGCCGCCCAGGGTTCCGGGGCAACACGGTGAGCGGCGCCCGTCACGCACCAGTCACCTCCCCGTCTCACGCCCCAACAGGCCCTGCGACCCCCTTCTTGTGACTTCTCGCAGGAAGCCCTCACCTCAATGTTCCAGACCAAAGTCATCGCGATTCCCGTGCTCGGCAAGCATTCCGTCAACGCCTACCTGCTGCTGGGCAGACAACCGATCGTCGTCGACGCCGGAACACCCGGCAGCGCCCAGCTGATCTACGACCAGATCGCCTCCCACGGCGTGAACCCCCAAGACATCCACCTGATCGTTGTCACCCACGGGCACGTCGACCACTTCGGCTCCGCCGCGGAACTCAGCCGGCTCACCGGCGCACCGATCGCGGGCACATCGCCGATTTCAGCACCTACCGAGCGGGCGGGGCCAGTGTCCCCGTACCTGCCGATCGGGCTGTTCGGACGTCTCCTCGTCCGCTCCGCGAGGGTGCGCGAGACCACCGAGCCGTTCGGGCCGGACCTCCTCATCAGGGGTGCGACACGCCTGTCAGATCTCGGTGTCGAGGCCCGCATCATGCCGACCCCGGGTCACACCGCCGGCTCCGTCTCTGTCCTCACCGACCACGGCGATCTGGTCGCCGGAGACCTCGTGGCCACCCCGTTCCTGGGCTTCGGCAAGCGACCCGCCAACCCGCCCTTCCACGACGACCGGCTCGGCAACCTCGCCAGCCTGCGCGAGATGCTGGCTCTGGCCCCCACCAAGCTCCACGTCGGCCATGGCGCACCCCTCAACCCCGAACAGGTAGGTCTCTGGGCTGCCGCAGAGCAACGACGACTCGATCGCCTCGCGGTCCGGGGGCGTCTGCGGACCAAGAGCGAACCCGCGGCATGATCACCGGATCCTCGATCCGGTCGTCGTGGGCACCAGACGACGATCCGTGCGGGTAGTCCTCCTGTCTCATACACACGAGCCGGGACTAGCAATTTCAAGATACTCACCACTCATGGGGAACCTGTGCCCGTGCTGCCTGCGTGGCTGACCGAACCGCTATGGGATCAATTCATGTCCCTGCTGCCCGAGCGGCCGAGGTATCACCCGGACCATCCGCTGGGTTGCCACCGCTCGCGCATCAGCGACCGGATCGTCTTCGACAAGCCGCTGCAGCTCCTGCGCTTCGGCCGCTCCTACCAGGCGATCGCCGATACGACCTGCTCGGCCACCACGATCCGCAACCGCCGCAACGAGTGGATCCGACGCGACCTCAAGGGCCGTGCGGAGGGCGAGACACGCACCGTGCCGGGGCATCCGGCCCTCACCCGCATCCTGCGGCAGCACATCGCCGACGAACAGCTCCAGCCGGGTGATCTCCTCTTCCAGGGGGAGACCGGCGGCATCCTCGCCGGCTCCGTCATCCGCCGGGCGTGGCGCAGCGCGCGTAAGGCTGTACTGCCCCCACACGTCTTCGAGTCGCCCACCGGGCGGCGCGTGTACGACAACCGGAACACGCGCCTGACGAAGTGGCTCAACGACGGCATCCCGCCCGCCCAGGTGGCCGAGTGGGCCGGGAACAGCGTCGCCGTGCTCCTGGCGACCTACGCCCGGTGCGTCGATGGGCAGCTGCCGGATCTCAAACGGCGGCTGGAAGCCGCGGGCGACCTCCCGGAGGCGGAGGTGCCGGGCGCTGGCTGATCTTCCACCGGTCGAGAACTTCGACAAGTATTCGACACGGCCACCCGCGAAAACCCGGTGACAGCCGGACAGCCCCGGACCGCTCCCTTGATCACCAAGGGGGTGTCCGGGGCTGACCCGTATCGAGCGAAACGGCCCCTGACCAGCAAAAAGCCCTCCCGAAGGGAGGGCTGTGCACGGGCGCCCCCGGCAGGACTCGAACCTGCGGCCAAGCGCTTAGAAGAGAGGTGGGCGCTTGGGTGTCATAAGGCGTCTGACCTGCAAGTTTCGTGATCAAGTGGCGGTCGGACGTCCTGCTCTACCGCGCATTCACCGGAGGGAAGGGTTCCAATCGCTCTGCTACCTCTGTCCGAGGCGCTCTCCAGAGAACTGCAACCCCTCCTGTGGAAGTAGCGGATGCCTCCATCGTCCCGGACGACCGCTGGCGTCCCCGAGAGCGGCGAACTGGCGGATCAGCTCGATGCGAGCTACGAGCGGGGCGTCGCAGGGCGAAGTGGTCGGTCGGGCGTGGTTGCTGTACCTCACTGCTGTCCTGCAATGGCTCCGGAGGCCCCTCTGGGTAACGCAGCAGGTCACGGCCACTGCATGCGACAGATCAGGCGGGGCGAGTCCACGAATAGTCCACTTCGCGACTGTACGAGATAAATGCCGCAAAGCTCATCGGCGCTTCTCCGTTCTTTCGCCGCAGGTGCGGAACCGTCCCTGGCATCCTGGCCTAACGGGTCGCCAACTACGATCTGGCATAGCCGCATTGGGCCTGCCCTCGCGGCCGCCTTGTGGTGCTTTCCAAGCCGGAGGCGAAGAGATCAGAGGGGGCAGAGTGAGCGGTACGGCGAACGGACTGCGGGACGACGATCTTCCCGCCGTGTTCCGGTCCTCGGACGGGGCGTCGCTTGCCGGACAGCGTCGCTACCTCCAGGGCACGAAATGTCGCCTGGCGCTCGCGGTGGCCGCCGCGCTCTGTGGTGTGCTCAACCAACGGCCGGCGTTGATCGCCGTGGTGCTGATCTTCGTAGCGACGGTCTGCGTGGAGATCTGGCTGCTCACGGAACGCCCGGAGCAGGCTTGGTACGACGGCCGTGCCCTGGCCGAGTCCGCGAAGACCCTTGCCTGGCGCTACGCGGTGGCAGGAGCGCCCTTCTCGGCTGAGTTGTCGCAGGGGGAGGCGGCACACCGTTTCGACGAGAGGCTGAAAGAGCTGTTACGGGAAGCGCCCGCTACGAGCTTGGCCCCCGTGGGGCTGGTCGCTGTCACGGACGCGATGAACGTGCTGCGAGCCCGCTCCTTCGCCGACCGGAAGAACGCCTATCTGCGGGACCGTATCGAGGACCAGCAGCGCTGGTACGCGACCAAGGCGAGCTGGAACGTGACACGGGCACGGCGGTGGCGCCTGCTGCTGGTCGCCGTCGAGGGGCTCGGCCTGGCCGCGGCCGTCTTGCGCCTGACCGGAACCTTGACCTTCGACCTCGCCGGGGTTCTGGGGGCCGTCCTGGGGGCCGGGGCGGCTTGGTTCGCGGCCCGGCAGTACGAGACGCTCGGCCGCGCCTACACCTTCGCGGCCACCGAGCTGAGTATCATCCATGGCCGGTTGTCTCAGGCGGACGAGGGCTGCTGGGCGCAGGAGGTGGCCGACGCGGAGGAAGCGATCAGCCGGGAACACACGATGTGGAGGGCTTCTCGCGGCGCCGGATGACCAAGACCCGTCCTTATGGCACAGTCATTTCTGGGACAATGCAGCTCGACCGAGCCAGGCACCTGGGTGCCTGGGCCTAAGCCGACGACAGTCAGCCACGACGGAGAGCGCGCCGACCGATCTGGCGCGTGTGTCTCGCTGTGCCGTCTCCAGCTTCAGCCACGCTGCCATGCCGTCGACCAGAGCAGGTTGCGTCAGCGGAGGCGTGGCAGTGAGACCTTGGCCGACGGCCTCTTCGCCTCGAAGCGACTTGGGGGCTCTGATGCGCCTTTGGCGTCGACGCCTTCCCACACCGAGGTCCGTTGGCCGCAGGCGAGCAGACAGCCACGCTGCATGTGAGCGGCCTTGAGCGTCTCTACCCCTCAGGGAATCGCCAACTGCCGCGATTCGCCGACGACCCCGGGCTATGCGTAAACGAGATGGCTCCCGGGGCCGCGTGGACTACCGTGTAGTTATGAGTCGTTGTACAGCCCCACGCCAGGGGCATCGGACCGCCAGCGGACGTGCGGCGTGCCCCGCGTGCGGCGGCGGAGGCTACGGGTACTCATCGCCCCGGTCCTATTACTCGCCGCCGGCTTACCCGTCGCGGAACAGTGGCGGGGGCGGCGCTACCAGTGGGGGCAGTTCCAGTAGCGGCAGAACGCGGGCGCCTTGGTCACCGAGCACCTCCTCCGTGACTTACACGGCTGCCGAGGTTAAGGGGCTGGCTCCTGTTCGCGACGCCGCCGTGTTGCGCGCGAGTCAACAGCCAGACCTTCGCGATGTCTTCCTCTGCCACGCATGGGATGACCGACGTGGTGCTGCCAAGGAGTTGTGCGGCCTGCTGGAAGCAGAGGGCGTGTCGGTCTGGTTCAGCGAGAAGGACATCGCATACGGCCTACCGTTCATGCGGGAAATCGACAGGGGCCTGGCGAGGTCGCGTACGGGTCTCGTCCTGGTCACCCCTGCGCTGCTGACACGCCTTGAGCACGGTGGCGTCTCCGACAAGGAACTCTCGGAACTCCTTGCACGTAACCTGCTGCTCCCTGTCGTGCACGAGACGACCTACGGCGCGCTTCGGAACGTCAGCCCCCTCCTTGCATCCCGAAACGGGTTCGACACGGCGGAGGATTCGATGGCAGTAGTTGCCACCAAGATCGCCGAGCTGGTCGCCGTTGACGACGACTTGATCGCACCGCCCTCACCGGCGAACTAGCCGTCCGGCGGCGTGCCTGGGCGTCGCTCCCCTCACCGGCGCCAAGCCCAAGGCACGCGAGTCGGTGGCGCGCGCTGCTGCACAAGGGCCTCAGACCAAGATTGGTCCGAGGCCTTTGCTCTGATGCCCCGGCAGGATTCGAACCTGCGACACCCGCTTCAGGAGTTCGATCACTGCTCGCACTAGCGGGGATCCGCCGGCCCACGCTGGCCGTGCCAGACTGCCTAGGACTGCTGACATCCGGCGTCGTTGATGTCACTCGTGGATGTCAGAACGGTGCAGCCGCGTGCGCTCGCTGGCACGCTGGTCTCGTGGTTGATCTGGAGCGCATCAAAGCGGAGAGCGTGGCGTACTTCAGAGCGCTCGATGAGGGCGCCGCCCTACGGCACCACTTCCGCCACGCTGACGAAGAAGGCGGCCTCTGGTACATCGAGGCCGTACCCGACCGTGGCGAGTTGACAGACCAGGCGATTGATCCTAAAGAGGAGCCGTTGGAGGCCATCCCGGCCGAAGAATTCCAGCGGGTGTGGACTCTGTGAGCGCGGTGGACAATCAGTTCGCGTGAAGCTTGAGACGCGGTCGCCCCTAAGAGCTGGCTCAGCGTCCGCCCATCGGATCTTTACAGGGAGTAGTCCTCGATTTCAAGGAAGTTGCGGTATGCGGGATGGAACTCATACCGCTCTTCTCTTTTATCGCGCCGTGAGGCGTTCCGGGCCAGGATCTTCGCCTTCCTTAGATCATCTGCGCGATCGGGGTAAGTAAAGATACCATCTCGCACTTCAATGCCCAAGAAGGAGATTTTCACAAGCCCCTCAAGGAATTGGGTAGCCTGACCTTCCTCGGTCAACCCGGGGACTGATTGAATTATCTCCAGAATCTCCGACTTCGACATAATTGACGGGCAGCCAGCGAATTCGTAGACCACCTCCTCTAAATGGTCTATGGTTGACCCGTACTCGACGATTAGTGCGTCGAGGGCAAACTTGCTGTAGTTTTTAGTCGCCTCCGTGACGTCGGATTCCTCAACTGTCAGGTGTCGCGCATTTGCCGCGCTGAAAACGGCCGCCTTACAGAAAAATACCAAGTCTCGTGGACGGTGGAGGACGACCGACAGGATGTAGTCCAGCGTTGGCCTTCCGTCAATGCTGGGACAAAAATACCTTTCCCACAGCTCGTCCGGCGAGGTCCCCTTTGGGCGGGCGGATAGATACCGCTCGTTCATCACGCGCTTCAGCAGCTCCGGCTGATTCCAGTCGATTCTCTTAGTGTTGATCTTGTCCGGCTCGCGAGCCTCCTTGATTACTTCGTCGTAAATGTCAGACCTCAAGAAGACGCTGACGGTTACGTTCACGGAACGCAGCTTATTGTTTTCCCGTTGGAATTCTTCCGAAATTCTGCTCACAGTGCTTAGCAGGCCCACGAGCAAGACCGCTTGCGTTTTGAGTTGAGCAGATTTCATCCAGGCGCTGTCGAGATTGTCTACTAGTAGTGCTACGCGGTGGCGGTCACGCAGCGCTTCCCCAAGCAACTTACGCAGATTCCCGACGATGTTGCCGTGAAGTGCCTGGGCGATCCGCTCGCGCTGCTTTTCAATAGTTCGAGCGGTCCCATGCATCTCACGGCGAACGGACTCGATGACGCGCTCAAGCCGGACTGAAAACTCCTCGGCGATGTCGTTCTGCGACAGATAGTCGCGTAGCCTCGCCATCGGGGTTCCACTCCCGATGCCGGCTGGCAGCCTGTCAGCCGCAGCGACAGCCTCCAGCGAGATCTCGGAGTAGAGCAAGAATCGCCAGAAGCTCTCAACGAGAAACGACTGATTTCCGTCGCCTCCAAGAGACTGTAATACGCTTACAAGGCCGTCTAGGTCGTAATTAGTCGGCCGGACGACGCAGACCAAATTCCGCTTATCGTCCCGCAAAACTTGCGAAGCTCGGATCATATTCGCCGATTTTCCCATACCCTTGCGCCCGACGAACACGACGCTGTTTTCGCTCAGTATCGCCTCGTATTCCGCCGTCTCAACGAAATACTCATCAAGGGTATCGGCCTCGTTTTCAGCGACATAATCGCCAAATTTTAGGTCCTTAAGTTCTGCTGTGAGTTCGACCTTTGGTGTTGGATGTGAATTTTCCATACCCTCCTGGTTCCATGCCCGGAAAGATTGCTCGCGCCATTGCCCTAGCTTCTCAGCGAGCCTTTTCTTGTTGTGGTAGGTGTAGAGGATATCTTTGTAGTCGACCGGTCCGTGGTAGTCCTCCTCGACTACCACCAACAAAGGCCGTTCTAGCCCCCTGGCGAGTCCGGCAAGAAAAGCACTCCGAGCGTTATGTAGCCGATTCTTTTCGTGCCTCTCGCCTGACATTTGAAGTAGCGTGGCAGCCGAGGAATAAACGGCATTAACGTACCAAGCCAGAGGGGCTGATCCCTGTTCCGCGGGGTCGGCGATAGTTACTTTTGTTCCTAGGTCTCTTTCCTTTCCGACCATCCTTCGGAGATTTCGCTCCGCTTCGGAAGTGTGATAAGTGGGGACATAGAAAAGGGAGTTTCTTGCGGTCCGATCTAGGGCTTGGGATACGTCATCCCATAGCGTTTTCTCGCTCGCTTCTTCAATGCCGGTCATGAATTTTGCGGCGAGTTCGCTGCCAGTTTCGTAGAAGATGCATCCGATTGTCGAGAAAATATCGAATGCCCGCCAGTCCCGCATCGTCTCCGGAGTTTTGCAAACGGACAGGACGATGTGCTTGCGCTGGCTGAAGGCGTAGCCTACTTCAAATAGGACGTTTTCACTTAGAGTGGTGACATCAAAGAGGCAGATTGTGCTGTCGTCGATATCCTGAAGCACGGCCTCGATGACGATTCTACCGGTAGCAGGGTTCGTCTCCCATGTTTTCGCTTCGGCAAAACGGCTCTTATTTATCAGGGTCGCCGCCTGCTGAATCTCCTGTGAGATGTCGGCAGGGTATTTTGAGTAGCCGAGAAAGACTTTGTAATCCATCTTGCCCCCCGTGGCTCAGTGGCGAGGTCGCCATCCCCTGATCGTTCAACGCAAGGAAGCACTCAGTCAGAAGTGCGATCTTCCTTCCCACGCCTCATTCGACTGATTTTAGACATCGACCGGTTGGTTGGGGAGACTTCTCTCGGATTCGTCGCAACCCTAGGTGTGCCAAGGTCGGCGGAGCGGGTTTGGCCCGTGGCCTGCCCGGTCTGGGGTCGAGCATGATCAGGGGGCCGTACGCTGGTTGGTAACTCGGGCAGGCTCTGGGCCTGACCGCAATGTGCACGAGTGGCCCCTGGTCTTACTCGACGCGGGACCCAGACCGGGGAGGTGGCTAAAGCCGTGGAGCCCACCGCCCCAGCCACGACGTACCCCTTCTCTGGCATCAGGTGGCTGATTGCTGTAGCGCGTGGCACGGGTGCCGGCCTTCTGGAGCGGGGCGGAGACAGGAGCGCAGGCCCGGCCGGGGGCCGGGCCGCGCGGTGAGCGGAGCGAGCCGCCTTGATGAGGTAGAGAAGGTCTCATCAAGCCGACGGGACAGCCGAGTCTGGTCCACATCATGGCGCTCCTCACCGTGGGAAGCTGAGATAGAACGATTGGCTGACCGAGAGGGAGAGCGGGTGTCGCAGCAGGGCAACCCTCGGGGGACCTTCCTGAAGGTCGCTGACGCGCTGAAGAGGCAGATCGAGGAGGATCCGGGCATGACGGTGCTGCCGTCGCTGACCGAGGTCATGCGCGATCACAAGGTCTCGCGTGGCGTGGCTGTCCGGGCGTTCGGTGTACTGAAGCAGGAAGGCGTTGCCGAACCCGCGCCAGGCGAGCGGTGGCGCGTCGTGCGCTCGGGGGCGCAAGTCGACCGGCGTCCGCTCCATCAGAGGATCGCGGACGTCATCGTGGCTGATGGGCTCGCTGCAGGGGAAGCCTTCCCGAGTGCTTCGGCGCTTGCCGAACGGTTTGGTGTCTCGCGACCGACGGTGACCAAGGCACTGGAGAAGCTGGAGGCCGCCGGCGTGCTGGCGGGGGGAGGACAGGGCAGGGTGCGGACGGTCCGCGCCGTGCCGACGCGAGAGGAGCGTTCGTAGCTTGCCGAAGTTGACGGAGTGGGCCTATCCCTTGGCTGAGTCCGTGCTCGCCGAGCCGTTGCCGCGGCGGTGGAAGCACTGCCTGGGTGTCGCCGAGAGGGCGCGTACGGTCGCGCTCATCCTCGACCAGGACGCGGATCTGCTGGAGGCTGCCGCGGTTCTGCATGACATCGGTTACGCACCGGACCTGGCCAAGACGGGCTTTCACCCGCTGGACGGCGCGCGTTACCTCCGGGATGTGGCCGACGCGGACGAACGGGTCATCAACCTGGTCGCCCACCACTCCTGTGCCTGGATGGAGGCGGAAGCACGCGGTATGCGCGAAGAGCTGGAGGGGGAGTTCCCACGCGAGCTAGAGCACCTGAACGACGCGCTCTGCTACTGCGACATGAACACCACACCCGACGGCACGCCGACGAACCCGATCGACCGGATCAACGAGATCACGGGAAGGTACGGGCCGGACAGTCTGATCGGGCAGTTCATCCGCCGGGCCGAACCCGAGATCCTCGCCTGCACGTCCCGCGTACTCGATCGGGTAGCCGCGGCCAAGCGTCAGCCGATGTAGGGAGCGGTGCGTGCCCGGTCCATGGCGTGCTCGATCCGGAGCCGCATGGTCGGGTGCACGTCTAGCGTTGCCAGGTCCGCGGGGTCGACCCAGCAGACCTGAGTCGTCTCGTTGCTCGTACGGAGTTCGCCCCCGACCGGCCGGGCGCGGAAGCAGATGCTGAACTGCTGCCGCACCTCGCCGTCGTCGTACTTCATCACGTGCCCGGGGTCCGTGTAGAGCCCGGACACGTCGGTCACCTCTACCTTGATCCCGGTCTCTTCCCATACCTCGCGCACGACCGTGTCGCTGATGGACTCGCCCACGTCGTGGCCGCCGCCGGGCAGTGCCCAGCGTCCATTGTCGGACCGCTGGATTATCAGCACTTGGCCCGCGTCGTTCTGAACGAACGCGACGACGGACGGCACGACCGAGTTGGCCGGCGGGGCGTCGGGGTCGTGCAGGTAGTCAATGCGTCCCATGCTCAGGCTCCTGTGATGTCTTGGTCCGTGATCTGGCGGGCGCCTCCCCAGGTCTGTTCGATGCTATTCGCGTAGGTGTCGAACAGGCCGCCACCCGGCATGCGGCGCAGGTGGAAGACGGGTGCCATGTAGGCGCCAATGCCGTAGACGTGGGGATTGACGAGCATTTCGTCATCAGCCCGGTATATGGAGTTGTAGAGCGTGGTCGCGTGGAGTCGGAAGCTGATTTCAGGGTGGCTCCGGAACAGGGGCCGATAGTTCACCAACGCGTTCCGGATCTTGCCGTCCATGATCCGGTGCCCCTCATCGATGCCACGCTGCTGAACGGCTTCACAGTCGGGGTCCCCGAGCAGGATGCGGACCTGCGCAGTCCCTTCCACCTTCTTCTTCAGGAGATCGTGGAACACAGGATCCTCTGACAGGAAGAGACCCGAGTAGACGAGAACGTCTACGTTCCTCTCCGCTCGCGCGTACAGGTCACGCCAGAGACCGGACGGCACTGTGTGCCGATGCGGGTAGACAGCGACAATCTCCGCCTTGGTCAGGTCCGCCGCGCTCTCGACGTTGCGTCCGTCATCCCACAACGTCGTCACGTCGACCTGAAGCGCTGCTGCCGTCGCGTACTGGTGGCGCCTGTACGGCACCTTGCCCTGAGTGATCCAGCGTTCGACCGTCTTCGGGTTGACCTGGATCGCTTCAGCGAGGCTCTGCACGGTCATACCGCGGGCTAGCAGGGCGGACCGTAAGCGCTCGTTCGACATCTGCACCCCCGTTGGGACTTCTAGGGACCTCCTGACCGTAGCCAGAAGTCCCGGAGCTGTCCACGGGTGAGGTGTCCAACTCCCCTGACCTGCGGCGATTCTGATTGTGCGCCAAGAAGTCCCGGCGCAAAGCCGAGAGGTTCCGCCGACATGCTTGACGGACCCTGATGCAGTACCTGTAAAACAGGTACTGCATCGACCGAATGCGCGACTCGGCCGGAAGGCGGCTTCATGCCGCATGCGCAGAAGGCGGGGACGCTGCAATCCCGCTGAAGGCCAGAGGACAGGGCTTCGGCCCGACTGGCGAGGTGGCCCGGTGACCGCGAGCAACGGCCGGAGAGTGGGGACGTGGTCCCCCTTGCAGTGCTTCACCCCTGCTGACCTCGACTGATGGGAAACCATTGAACCGACGAGGACCGTGGGCGCCGCCGCGATGGACCGGCCGGCGGGCGCCAGTTCGTCATCCGGGTTCGTGAGCGGAACGCGCGCTCACGGCCGATCCGGTCCGTTCTCTACCTGCCATCGCAGCGGCTAGCGCTGCGGCCGGTTGCCTCCCTCGCCCGTCCGGTCCCGCACTCGGTGCGGCGGTCGTACGGGCGGGGCGTGGGGAGCCGGATCTACCCGCTTCAACGGCTCGCGGCTCCGGTGCTGGCGCACCGGGGCCGCTGTTGTTTGGGCCGTTCCCGTCTCACTGGAGTCCGTCCCATGAAGTACATCGTTGCTGGTCATGAGGCCGTCACCGCCGCGGAGTTCGCGGAACTGGCGCTGGGAACCCCGGTCGAGCTGTGGCTGGGTGTCGAGGGCGAGACGGCCGAGGAACGCGCAGCCCGCCTGGACGCGGCGCGCGACATCCTCTCCGACCCCCAGTTCAGCGACCTGCCCGACGACCTGATCCGCCTGGCCGCGCGGATCGTCGACGAGAACCCGGAGCTGTTCAACGTGGTCCCGCTGGTCCGCCCCACCCGTCGGCGCCCGGTGCGCAGGGGGGTTGCGGCATGAACGAGGGTCTGACGCTGGACGACCTGGCCGCGCCGCTGCGGGCGCTGCGCTTGCTGGCCGCGGACTTCGGGCACCTGTCGGCACCGGCCGTGCGGGTGACCCCGATCTACCCGGAGCGGCTGGAGTTGGCGTTCCATGACGACCTGGCTGGATTTGAGGGCTGGCGGGACGCGCTGGGCATCGCGCCGGACGCGGTGACCCACGGCACGCAGAGCGGCGGCCGTACGCGCGTGCTGCGGTCGTCCATCGAATACGCGGGCGCTGAGCTGGAGTTGGTGGCCTACGCCCGGATCCCGGCTGAGGCGCTGGTGGGAGCGGCGGCCTGATGTCGGGGGCGTTCGGCAAGTGCTTCGACCCGACCGGCGCCCGCTACGGCATCCCCACCTACCCGTGGCGCCTGGCCCCGGACGGCCTGGCCACCCGCCGGCAGCTCCGCGAACGGGGCTTACGGCCGGGCGGTCAGCCGATCGCGGCGCAGATCATGCGGGGCAACCGGCGGGCCGGAGGCGAGCGGGTCAGCTACCTCTACCGCGTCGACCGCGCCAAGCCCGTGCGGCCGATGACCTCCCGCAAATGGGGCGCACTCGCGCTGGCCATGCTCGCCCGGCGCACCTGCCCCCGCTGCCGACTCGACGTCGGCTACTGCATCCCGCGCTCCTACGGCATCTGCGGGATGTGCATCGTCACCGAGGAACAGCGCACCACCTGACCTGATCGAGACAGGAAGGTCCGATGAACGACATCCGAGAACGGTCCCTGAGCTGGGGCCAGGCACTCGTGCTGAGTGCCGCCGCGGTGCCCATGGTCGCGTTCGGCGGTCTGGGTGCGTGGGGCACCTACAGCAACATCACCTCCGTGTTCCATCGGTCGGCTACCGCGCTGGGGGTGGTCGCCGCGGGTGAGGGCGCGACGCTGGTTCTGGCGCTGACCCTGGTGGGGCTGACCATGCTGGGCCAGTCCTCCCCGGCCGCCGTGCGGGTCGGTCTGTGGACGCTGCCGGCGGTGGCCTCCCTGACCGGCGCAGCGGTCGCGCCGACGGGGACGGAGTCGGTGGTGTTCGCGTTCACCCCGATGGCCATGTGCGTGGCCGCGGAGGGCATGGGCCTGCTGGCCCGCCGGATCGTGGTCTACCGCACCGGCGTGGACGCCGACGCGCAGCGCCGCAACGCGGCCGTCATGCAGCGCCTCGCCTACCACCGGGCCCGCGCCGCGAACCACCCAGAAGAGGGCGCGCGCAAGGACTCGGAGCTGAAGTCGTGGAAGCTCGCGAAGAAGGTCGGCACCGGTGACGCCCTGCTTGGGGCGCACCTGGTCGGCGTCCAGCGCGAGCGGATGACGGCCGGCGCCGATTCCGCACTGGCGGGCATGTTCGCCCTGCCCGTCACGGCCCCCGCCCCCGGCGTGACGCTCGCCCCCGAGTCACCCGCCGTCGAGGGCGCGAACGAGGAGAGCGTCACGCCCCCCGTGACGGAGGAAGACACGCAGGTCACGGCCGAAGTCGAGACCGTACCGCCGGAGCCCGTCACGCCCGTGACGGCCCCCGTCACACCCCCCGTGACGCTGGAGGAGATCGCGGCGGTGGCCGGGGTTCCCACCCCGCAGGCCGGCGAGCCGCTGACCGATGCACAGTTGGTCGTCGTCCTGCGGCACCTGCGCTACTCCGACGACCCGCCGCTGTCCTACCGCCAGGCCGTCACCGCGTTCCGCGAGGGCGGGTTCGTCGGCGGGGAACAGCGCGTGCGCAAGGCGTGGGGCTCGCTGATGTCCCACGAGGAATCGGAAGCCTGACCGTCGTCCGGCACCACCAATGAGGACCAGCCCAGTGGAAGTGGGCTGGCCCTCGTTGCGACTGCCGGAAGCAGTCGACCGCACCAGTGAAGCAGACCCGGTGAGCCCCGGCGAGCGGCACCCTCGCAGACCCGGCGAGCAGACCCGGTGAGCCCGCCCCGGCACCCGCACAGACGGGGGTCGGGGCATCGCGCACCGCCCAACCGCCCCTCCAACCAAGGAGTTCGCTGTGTCCAGCCGTACCCGCACCCGCAGCGTGAAGACGGCCGCGGGTGTCCACACCATCCACATCCCGCGCCAGCGCGGGCGTCGGCGCGCTCAGCCGTTCGTGGTCGTCGTCCCGGAGCGCCCCTCCCTGACCCGCGAAGCCGTCGGGTTCCTGGGACGGATGCTGTGGCGCTTCCGTGGCGCGCTCGCCCCCACTTTCCTGGCCGTGTCGGCGTGGCCGCTGACCGCGATCCTGCACGCGCTCGCCTGGTGGTCCGGCCTGCTGATCGCACCCCTGGCCGTCGCTCCGGTGCTGTGGCTCGGCTTCGTCCAGATCCGCCGACCGGCACGCACGGCCGCGGTCGTCTGGCGGGCCGGTCTGTCCCTGCTCGCCACGGCCGGGTTCGCCTGGCTGGCGCTGGCGGCCGGGTTCGGGCCGCTCGCGGGCCCGCTGCCCCTGATCTGGCTCCTGGCCTGGCTGGTCGCTCAGACCGCATGGCTCATCGTCCGCCGCTCCCACTGACCCGAAGGAAACCCGACTCATGGCAGACAACGGATCCGCCAACCGGGCCGCGAACCGGCGCTACCGGGAGACTCAGCACGCAGGCCGGCCGCTCATCGACGGAGCCAACGGCTCCTACGCCAAGGGCGCGGTGAACAGCAAGAACTTCGGCGCATCGTTCGCGCCCGGGTTCACCCTCAACATCAACGCAGGCAACAAGACCACCAACGGCACAGGCGGCACCGGCGCTCGCGGCGGTGGCTCACGCGCTGAATCCCTGCTGCCGGCCCCGGAATTCGGTTCCCCGGCGCAGGTGCGGCAGTACTGCAACACCCTGCGCGCGGCGGCCGTGACGCTGTCCATCGAGGTGGCCATGGGTGCCGAGATCATGAAGGGCGTGCTGGCCGCGGTCCCGGACCCGGAGGGGCGCCCGTTCGGCTCCCGGGCCCGCGCCGCGAAGGTGGCCCGCAAGTTGCAGAAGTCCGCCGACGCCCTGCGGGACGCCGCGAAGAACGCCGCGGCCTGCTACTCGACCTTCCAGCAGCAGTACGAGGAAGAGATCAACCGCGTCCGTCACCGTGCCCGCAGGCCGCAGCAGCCGGTCATGAACTGGGCTCAGCAGTAAGGAGGTTCGTTCGATGGCTGAGCGCGACGCACAGCATCAGCTTGCGGAGCTGCTGGAACTTCAGCTCCGGGGCGGCTCGGACGCCGGCGGAGTGGGCAAGTACCTGCTGCACCGGGCCAAGCCGCACATCCCGCCGTGGCTCGGGTGGGCCGGTACCGGCCTGGCCGGGGTGCTCGGTCACCTGCGGTGGGCCGACAGCGCACCGGCGGCCGTGGGCCTCACGCTGGGCTCGGTGGTGCTGACCGGCGCCACCTGGTTGATCGGCAAGAACACCAGTCAGCAGCGGCGCCTGCACTCAGCCATCACCGTGGCCGCGGGCTCCGCCTGGCTGACCGCGGCATGCCTCGCGGGCCCGACCGCGAGCCCGGTCGGGGACCTGTACCTGATGGGCGGGCCCGCCCTGGCTCTGTCCTGGAACGTGCGGCTGGTCCTGCGGCACAACCCGGACGCGTCCGGCGAAGGCTCGGACAAGGGGCTGTTGGAGAAGGTGGGTCTGGCCAGGGCGCAGATCGGCAACGCGAAGGTGGAGCCGAACCGCGTCACGGCGCCGGTCGCGCTGGAAGCCGGCGTGCAGACCAATGACGACATGACGAAGGCGCTGGGCAACATCGCCTCCGCCCTGGACCTGCCGACGTCGGCCGTGCGCTACACCCCGGATCCGGGTTCCGCCCGGCGTGGGGAACTGGTCATCGTGCCGGAAGACATGCTGGCCGAAGTCGTCGAGTGGGAAGGGCCGTCGAACCTGGGCGGTTCGATCGCTGAGCCGCTGGTCATCGGCCGGTACGACGACGGCGCCCTGCTGGTGATCTGGCTTCCGGGCGACCCGGAGGCGGGCCGCAACTCCACCCACGTCCTGGTGGCAGGCGGGACCGGGTCCGGCAAGGGCGACACGGCCCTGAACCTGCTGACAGAGATTCTGTCTCGCCGGGACGTGATCGTGTGGTTCTCCGACCCGAAGGCGTTCCAGGACTTCGCGGCCCTGCGCCCCGGGCTGGACTGGGGCGTTGAGGGTGGCACCCCGACCGAAGTCATGGTTGCGGCCGTCGAGGCCGCGATTCCGGCGCGTACGCGCTGGCTGGGTGCCCACGGCTACCGGCAGTGGGTACCGGAGGCGGCGCAGGCGCAGAACAGCCCGGAGCACACCTGCCGCCCGGACGGGCGGCCGTGCGGCTGTGAGGGGATGCCGTTCCTGGTGGCCTGGTTCGAGGAGGCCGCCAACACCCTGCGCGCGCTGGGCGACGACGCGTTCACCGGCATCGCGCAGGAAGCCCGCTCCGCCGGTATCTCGCTGATCGTGTCGCTTCAGCGGCCGTCGTACGACCAGATGTCCACCAGCACCCGCGCCTCTCTGCCGTCGGTGATCGCGCTGGGCTGCGATGCGCGCGACGAGGGGTTCTCGCTGCCGGACGAAGTCCTGGCCGCCGGCGCCCACCCCGGGGCGTGGGGCAACCGGCGTCCGGGCTACTGCTACGTCGTCTCGCCCGGCATCCCGGAGGACCGCTATCCCTCCCCGGGCCGTACCCGGCGCTTCACGCACCGGGCCGTGCCGGTGATGGAACTGCTCGCCACCTGGGCACAGCGCAACGGCGCACACGCCGACCCCGTCACCGCGGGCGCCGCCTCCAGCGTCGCCGGACGCGCCTACACCGGCCGGGCCGCGTCCGGCACCGAGCAGTCGACCGGCCTGCGGGCTGTCGAGCAGGAGGAGGACGACATGGAGCAGGGCGGCTTGCTGGTCGACCCGGAGGACCGGGACATCGACCCGGAGGCGGACCTCCCCGCGTCGGAGGAGGGCGACGATGCCCCGATCTTCGGGCAGGAGCCGGGGCGCAAGCCGTCGCCGGAGGAAGCGCGTCGGCTGTTCGCGGACGCGCTGGCGGAGTTCGAGAGTGAGGGCCGAATGATCGTGGGCCCGAAGGACTTCACGGACTGGTGCGACGCCCACAACCTGTCCCGCTCGTGGGTGTCCCTGCGGTTGAAGGAGGCGGCGCAGGAGGGCCGGTTGGAGGCGACGAACACCACCGGTCGGTGGCGCATCGTCCCCGCCCTCACGGCCGCCTGACACCCGTAACGCGTTACGCCCGCCTAACACCCAAAACCCTAGGCAGGCACGCGTGTTACCCGCCCTAACAGCGGCCGGTCACGCCGCCTAACACCTGCTCGTAACACCCTCCCGCGGGCCCGCGCACACCCCCGTGCGCGGGCCCGCGGCCGTACCGAAGGGAACTGCCGTGACCCACCCCGAGCGGCCCACGGCCGTCGAAGTCCACCACCCCCAGCCGATCACCGTGCACCCGCCCACCGGGCACTTGGTGCCGATGCAGCCGGGCCCGCCGCCGGCCGTGCAGAGCATCGTGCTGCCCGACGGCCGCGTTGTCACCGGCTACACCCTCACCTCCGCCCCGGTCCCGGCGGCTGTCGAGGCGCGGCCGGCCGTCTCCCGCACCGCGGTGAACATCGCGCTCGGGGGCATCGGGTTCGGCGCGGTGTGCGGCGGGCTGTTCCTGCTCACCTCGTTCATCGCCGCCCTGACCGCGTTCATCACCCAGCTCATCATCCTGGCCGCCGTCATCTTCGGCGGCTGGATCGCCGTCCAGATCTTCGGCGCCACCAGCCACCACGACCACGGCGGGACCACGGTCAACATCCGCAAGGCCGTCATCAAGCGCAGCCACTTCCACGGCTGAACCCCGAGAGGAGCGCCGTGTTCGAGATTCGCGTCATCTGCGAGCCGGACGACGCCGACCTCGTCAGCCGGGCCCTGGCCGCCGCGTTCGACACCGGCCCGGCACGCCAGTACCCCACCCGCGACGGCAGCCGCATCCGCCTCTACATCACCGCCGACCACCGGCCCGCCACACCCGAAAGCGAGTGATCACATGTCGTTCGGAGAGACCCCGATCACCATCATCGGCAACCTGACCGCCGACCCGGAGCTGAAGTTCACCGCCTCCGGCCAGGCCCTCGCGCGCTTCACGGTCGCCTCCACCCCGCGCACCTTCGACCGCGAGTCGAACCAGTGGAAGGACGGCACGTCCACGTTCTTCCGCTGCGCCGCCTGGCGCACCCTCGCGGAACACGTCGCCGAGTCGCTCGGCAAGGGCTCACGGGTGGTGCTGTCCGGCCGGATCCGTCAGCACGACTGGCAGACCCCGGAGGGCGAGAACCGCTCGATGCTCGCCGTCGAGGTCGACGAGATCGGCGCGTCCCTGCGCTTCACCACCGTCCAGATCAACGGCAAGCGCACCAGCGGCGCCGCCCCGTCCGGCGACCCGTGGAACACCGGGGACAACCGCCCCGAGCCGGGCAACGAACCGCCGTTCTAACCGTGCCCGGGGCGACCGCCTCTCTCGCCAAAGACACGCGGTCGCCCCGGCCAACCAGTCCACAACAGACCTGTTGGAGGCACATCCAGCATGACCCTTCACCCCACCGTGCCGCCGGAGGGCGGCAACATCAGCCTGTGCACCGGGTCCGGCGCGCTGGACCTGGCCGTGGAAGCCGTCACCGGTCTGCCCACGGCCGTGGTCGGCGAGAAGGACCCTGCCGCGTCCCGGCTGCTGGCCGCCCGCCTGCCCGGTGCCCGCAACCTGGGTGACATCACGGCCGTCGACTGGTCGGCCCTGTCCGACTCGCTTCCGCGCCCAGCGGCGCTGACCGCCGGCTTTCCCTGCCAGGACATCTCCAACGCCGGACCTCGGGGAGGGATCGCCGGTGACCGCTCAGGACTGTGGAAAACCATCGCCCGCGCCATTCGCCACCTTCGACCCCGACTCGTCTTCCTGGAAAACGTCGCCGCCATCCGCAGCCGGGGACTCGACGTCGTCGCCGCGGACCTGGCCGCGAGCGGGTATGACGCGCGGTGGATGTGCCTACGAGCTGGAGATCCCGAAGTCGGAGCCTGCCACCGGCGAGACCGCTGGTTCGCCGTCGCGTATCCCGCTGCTGAAGACCCCCACCTCCCAGTTGGGACGCAATGGGGGACCCCAGCACCCGGACAAGCGCAGGGCGGGCGGGCACGGGCCCACGCTGGAGGACGAAGTGGTCTTCTTGCTGCCCCCGACGGACGCCTGACGCTGCTGCCCACCCCGGCCGCCGCCGACGGAACCGGCGGCCCCGGGATCTCCCCGAAGCGTAAGGGCGGCATGAACCTGCGCACCGCCGTCACGCTCCTGCCGACCCCGGCGGCACGCGACTGGAAGTCCGGCGCGTCCAACCTGCTGGGGAGCAATTCCCGCCCGCTGAACGAAGTGGTGGTCAACCTGCTGCCCACCCCGAAGGCATCGGACGGGCCGCACGGCGGACCGAACCAGCGCGACAGCGCCGGGAACTACTACCTCCCCGGACAGGCCGTACGACTGGACGGCCGGTGGGTGGCCACCAACGGCACCGACTACGGGCCCGCCATCCGACGCTGGGAGCAGGTGTTGGGGCGCCTGGCGCCGGACCCGACCGAGGCGGGCACCAAGGGCAACCGCCGTCTGTCCCCGGCGTTCGTGGAGTGGATGATGGGCGCCGATCCCGGCTGGGTGACGGGTGCGGACCTGGGTCTGTCCCGCTCCGACCAGCTCAAAATCCTCGGCAACGGCGTCGTCATCCATCAGGCCGTTCACGCGTACCGCGCGCTGCTCGCCGCTGCCGTCCCCGAATCCGCGGGCCCTGCCCCGTCCCAGCTCGCTCTGGAAATCGCCTAGATACACCCGGGGCGACCGCCTCTCTCGCCAAAGACACGCGGTCGCCCCGGCCAACCAGTCCACAACAGACCTGTTGGAGGCATCCAGCATGACCCATCGCACCACCACACGGCGAGCGCACATGCTCTCCGCCGCTCTGGCCGCCGCCGTGCGCGGCTGGCACGTCCACCCGCTGCGCCCCGGCGGCAAGGCATCCGCCCTGCACGGCGAACACGCCTGCCCCCGCACGGGCGAGTGCGCCGGCGGACATGTGAAGTGGGAACAGCGCGCCACCACCGACCCCGACCGTATCCGCGCCGCATGGTCCGCAGGCGCGTTCAATGTCGGCATCGCCACCGGGCCTTCCGGTCTGGTCGTCGTCGACCTGGACGTACCCAAGGAGAGAAGCGGGAAGGGCAGTTCGGACGCGCCTTGCGGCGCGACGGCCTTTTCGGCGCTCTGCGAGCGCGCCGGAGTGTCCTGGCCGACTACCTACACGGTGCGGACGCCTTCCGGCGGCATGCACCTGTACTTCACCGCGCCGCCCGGCGTGCGCCTGCCCTGCACGGCCAAGACCGTGGCGCCGAACGTCGACACCCGCGCGTGGGGCGGCAACATCGTGGCCGCGGGCAGCGTCACCCCGGCCGGGGCGTACGAGGTCACCGACAACGCGCCCGTGGCGGTGCTGCCCGCATGGCTGCTGCACCGCCTCCAGCCCGCGCCCGCACCGGCCCCGGCGCCCGCCCCGCTGCTGGTCCCGGGCGGGGCGACCCGTCGGGCCACGGTGGCACTGGAACGGGAGGCCGCGCGGGTCAGCAAGGCGCCGGAGGGGCAGCGGCATGACCTCCTGCTCAAGCGCACGATTGCCATCGGACGCTTCGTCGTCTGGGGAGAGATCGCCCGGGACGTGGTCGAGGAGGCATTTGGGGCGGCCGGTGAGGCGGCCGGACTGCCGGCGGCCGAGTGCCGCGCGACGATCCGTGACGCGCTGGCCTACTCCGCCCGCACCTGCCGCGCCCGGGGGACGGCATGAGCCACCACCCGCCCCGCCCGCAGCCCAAATGCCCACCGGACACGGCCGGTCGCCCCGGCTCCGCCACCAGCGCGGTACGCCCGACTCAGGGGTGCGGCCAAGGAAAGGCCGCCCGTCAGGGCGTCCTTTCAGCCCTTCCCGCCGAGCAGCACTCCAGCGGCCCGACCGGCGGTGACGGGCGCTTCTCCGTGGCCTGGCTCCACATCCGCGCGCCGCGCGGCGCCACCCCTACGGCCACCTCGACGTGTCTGTGCGGCCGGGATGTGAGCGCCGTCGGGCAGCGCAGGGTGCTGGCCTTGATCGCCGACCACGAAGCCCACCGAGACCTCTGCCCGCTCCGCACCACCCAGGAAGGGAGGAACGTCGCGTGACCAGCACCGAGACGCCCGCACCGCCCACCGACGGCGCCGCACTGCTCGATGAGGTCGAAGCGTTCCACCGGCGCTTCAACATCTTCCCCCTCGATGCCGCCTACGTCGCCGTCACGCTGTGGGACGCGCACGCCCACCTGCTCGACTGCTTCGACTCCACCCCGCGCATCGCGTTCCTCTCCCCGGAGCCCGGATCGGGGAAGTCGAGGGCGCTTGAGATCGTGGAAACCCTCGTGCCGTACCCGATGGTCGCGGTCAACGCGTCCGCGTCCGCGCTGTTTCGCGCGGTCTCCGGGATGGAGGGACGGCCCACGATCCTGTTCGACGAGATCGACACCGTCTTCGGGCCCAAGGCCGGGGAGAACGAACAGCTCCGGGGGTTCCTGAACGCCGGGCACCGCCGCTCCGGCGTCATGTGGCGGTGCGTGGGCGACGGCGCCAACCAGCAGGTACAGGAGTTCCCGTCGTTCTGCGCGGTCGCGGTCGCCGGACTCGGCTCGCTGCCGGACACGATCCTGACCCGCTCCGTCATCGTCCGCATGCGGCGCCGCGCGCCGAACGAGCAGGTGGAGCCGTTCCGCCAGCGCATCCACGAGAAGGAGGGCCACGCGCTGCGTGACCGACTCGCCAACTGGGCACAGTCCGTGCGCCACCTGGTCGACGGGGTGTTCCCGAAACTCCCGGAGGGCATCAGCGACCGGCCCGCGGACGTGTGGGAACCCCTGCTGGCCGTCGCGGAGGCGGCCGGCGGTGCCTGGCCGGAGCGGGCCCGCGCCGCCTGCGTCGAGCTGGTGAACGCGGCCAAGACCAGCGACAAGGGCAGCATCGGCATCCGCCTGTTGACCGACCTGCGCGACTACGTGTTCAACGGCATCGACCGCCTGCCCACCGTCGCCATCCTGGACCGGCTCCACAGCCTTGAAGAGGCGCCGTGGGCGGACATGAGCGGCAAGCCCCTGGACGCCCGCGGGCTCTCACGGATGCTGCGCGAGTACGTCACCGCGGACAACACCCCGATCGCGGCCCGCAACATCAAGACCGGCGGAAGCGTCATGAAGGGCTACTACGCGAGCGACCTTCACGACGCGTGGCAGCGCTACTGCCCGCCCCCCGCTGAAAGTGCGCTACTTCCGCTACCTCCGCTACCGGGCAGGTCAGAGCCCTGAAATCGGTAGCGGATGCGTGCTCCGCATCCGCTACCGCCGCGCCTCATCCGCTACCCGCCCCGCGGCCACCGTCCCGGGGCCGGTAGCGGATCCATCCGCTACCGCTGCCCCTATCCGCTACCTCGATCATTCCCCTGACCAGGGAGGTAGCGGAGGTAGCGGAAGTAGCGGATCTGTCGGGGGGAGCCGGAACCCGGTTCTCCCCGCTCTGTGGCCCACATGGGACAGCGTGACGCCCCCTGCGGGGTGGCGCGGCTGTCCGGACCCATGAGAGGAGCACGCGGTGACGACGGCCGCGTACCAGCCCCGAGACGACAAGCTCACGCTCGCGGAGATCTGCAAGGACCTGAAGATCTCGCGCTCCACCTTCTACGACTGGCGCGCGAAGGGGCGCGCCCCTCGCTGCATCAAGCTGCCCAACGGTGACATCCGGGTCCGACGCAGCGACTACGAACACTGGTTGGACGACCGGGAGGACGCCGCCTGATGGACGGCATGACGTACAGCGTCAAGATCTGGAAGTCGGCGGTCTACAAGGGCAAGCGCAAGACGACCCACACCGTCCGATGGGAGTTGGACGGCAAGGAGTGGCGAGCGCCGTTCGACACGAAGGCACTGGCGGACGCCTTCCGCTCCGAGTTGGTCAGCGCGACGCGCCGTGGCGAGGCATTCAGCCTCGCCACGGGGCGCCCCATCTCGCATCAGTCCGGGGCGAGCGCGGTGAACTGGTATGACTTCGCCGTCCAGTTCGCGGACGCTCAATGGCACCGGACCGGCGGGAACAACCGCAAGAACACGTCCAAGGCGCTCATGGCTACCACCGTTGCTCTGCTGCGCACCCAGCCGACCACGTTCCGGCCGGTCGACGTGCGCACGGCGCTGCGGGAGTTCGCGTTCAACACGCGGCGCAGGGAGGACGCTCCACTCGAGATGGCCGCCATCTTGAAGTGGGTGGAGCGCAACACCCTGACCATGGCTGCATGGGAGGACCCCGCCAAGGTTGACGAAGTGCTCCGGGCCGTTGACTCGAAGTTGGACGGCACGCGCGCCGCGGCAAGCTCCGTCAAGCGCAACCGACGGATCCTGAACGTGGCCATGGAGTACGCGGTCAAGCACCGGATCCTGCGGGCGAATCCTCTACCGAAGGGGAGAGGGGCGGCGCCCAAGACGTCGTCCGCGGTCGACAAGAGGTCTCTGCTCAACCCGGAGCAGGCGGCGCGCCTGCTGGGGTGGGTCCGTCGGCGTTCGCGTGGTGGCAAGCGGCTGCACGCCTTCTTCGCCACGATGTACTACGCCGGGCCCCGCCCGGAGGAGGTTGTGGCGATGGGCGTTGCGGACGTCCGCCTGCCTGCCGAGAACGCCGAAGACCAGTGGTGCGAGTTGCTGTTCCACACGGCTCAGCCGGAGGTCGGGAAGAACTGGACGGATGACGGCGGGATCCACGAAGAGCGCGGGCTGAAGGGACGCGCTTCGGACGACACGCGCGTCGTACCGGGACACCCGTCGCTGACGCGGATCCTGCGCGAGCACATCAAGGCAGAGAGCCTGAAGCCGGGAGATCTCCTGTTCCAGGGCGAGAAGGGCGGCATGCTCGCGGGCTCGGTCATCCGCCGAGCGTGGCGCACCGCTCGCGCGGAAGTGCTCTCTCCGGAGGAATTCGCCTCGCCGCTTGGCAAGAGGGTGTACGACCTCCGGCACACCTGCCTGACCAACTGGCTCAACGACGGCATCCCGCCGGCGCAGGTGGCCGAGTGGGCGGGCAACAGCGTCCCCGTGCTGCTGGCCATCTACGCCCGGTGCATCTCGGGGCAGCTCCGGGACCTCAAACAGCGGATCTTGGCTCGCGGGGATCTTCCCAACCTGCCTGACACCGCCTGACGGCGCCCGGAGAACTTCTCCGCGTATTCACCGCAGCCACCCGCAGAAACCCGGTGACAGCCGGACAGCGCCGGACCCTCCCCACGATCACTGGGGGACGGTCCGGCGCTCTCCTGCGTGTGGCTGCACCTGCCCTGACCAGCAAAAAGCCCTCCCGGAGGGAGGGCTGAGGCTGTGCGCCCCCGGCAGGACTCGAACCTGCGGCCAAGCGCTTAGAAGGCGCCTGCTCTATCCACTGAGCTACGGGGGCCTGGTGGCGGGACCAAGGATAAAGCTCTCTGTTCCTCGACCCTGTCGCTTCGCCTCCGTGGCTCGATGTGGAGGTTCGGTGAAGCGGTCCTGATAATCGCAGGCAGGTACGAATCGTGCATCGCTTTTGGCGTCCGACGCACCGGGTGTTGTGCACTCGTTATGCCTGGACTGTGCGTGTGCCCCAGTCATCCCTTCTGCCCTTTCTGTGCTGTCGGCACGCAGACATGTCTATATGCTTCAGAATTCCCCTAAAATTGGGCATTCTTCGCATGTGGTGACCTTGGACGTACGGCCTCAGCTGCTCGACACACTCTCCGCGCTGCGCGACCGTGTCGCCGCCGCACGCTTTCCGCTCCCCCTGGACGGAGCCCCACGCGCGCGTGCCAACCGCGACGAACTCCTCGCGCAGCTCGACGACTATCTGGTACCCCGCCTGCGGGACCCCGAGGCGCCGCTGCTGGCGGTCGTCGGCGGTTCCACCGGCGCGGGCAAGTCGACGCTCGTCAATTCCCTGGTCGGCCGCCCGGTGAGCGAGGCGGGCGTGCTGCGGCCGACGACCCGGACACCGGTCCTTGTCTGCCATCCGGAGGATCATCACTGGTTCAGCGACCTGCGCGTGCTGCCCGACCTCACCCGCGTGTGGTCGCCCCAGCGGGACACCGCCGACGACCTCCTGATGCCCGGCGGCGCGCACCCCGCGCGCGTACTGCGCGTCGAGAGCGCCGAGACCCTCCCGCCCGGACTCGCCCTCCTCGACGCACCCGACGTCGACTCCCTGATCGCCGACAACCGCGCCCTCGCCGCCGAGCTGGTCTGCGCCGCCGACATCTGGATCATGGTCACCACCGCAGCCCGGTACGCCGACGCCGTCCCCTGGCACCTGCTGCGCACCGCCAAGGAGTACGACGCCACGCTCGTGACCGTCCTGGACCGGGTGCCCCACCAGGTCGTCTCCGAGGTCTCCCGGCAGTACGGCGCCCTGCTCACCAAGGCAGGACTGGGCGACGTACCCCGTTTCACCGTGCCCGAGCTGCCCGAGTCGGCCTGGGGCGCCGGCCTGTTGCCCGCCTCCGCCGTCGCCCCGCTGAAGGACTGGCTCGTCCAGCACGTCCAGGATCCCGCCGCCCGCCAGCACGTCATGGCCCGTACCGCCCACGGCCTGCTCGACTCGCTCAAGTCCCGCATGTCGGAGCTGGCCGGCGCGGCAGCCGCCCAGTACGCCGCCGCGCTCCGGCTCACCACCGCCGTGGAGACCGCCTACGACAGCGAGCACGCGCGCGTGCGTGGCCGGCTGCAGTCCGGCGCCGTACTCGCCGGGGACGCCCTCAAGCGCTGGCGGGCCTTCCCGCTGGACTGCACCGCCGGGGAACTCCTCGACGCGCTCGTGGAGAGCCTGGTCGCCCTCCTGCTGTGCGCCGTCACCGCCGCCGACGAGCGTGTCGACGAGGCCTGGCGGCAGGAGCCCGCCGGCGCCGACCCCGCCCTCGCCGCCGGCGAGTCCTCCATGGAGAGCGCCGAGCACCGCATCGGTCTCGCCGTACGGCGCTGGCGGCGCGAACTGGAGGAGTACGCCGAGGAGGAGTCGCGCGACCTGGAGCGCTCCTCCGCCCCCGACCCGGAGGGCATCGCCGCCCTGGTCGCCACCGCGCTGCTGGGCGGGCGCCGGGCGCGCAGCGCGGGCGAGGGGCTCGCCGAGCGGCTCGGCGCCCATGGCGCGCTGCGGCTGCGCGACCGGGCCGGACGGCTGCTGGGCGAGCGCGTGGACCGCGTCATGCACCGCGAACGCGAGCGGCGCCTCGCCCCGCTCGACGCCCTGGACGTCCATCCCGAGCCCCAGGCCGAACTCATCGCCGCGCTGTCGCTACTGCAGAAGGAGAGGTGACCGGTGACCGCCGTCACTGATCAGGAGCACACGGATCACATCGACCACATGGGACGCGTGGGGCGCATGGAGCACGACAGCAACGACCGCGCGGAGCAGGGCGGCGCTACGACGGCCGGCCGCACCCCTACGACCGGCACCGGCACCGGGACCGGCACCGAGATCCGAGCCGACCGCGCCGAGTGCACGGGCTCTCGGACCGGGACCGGAGCCGAGAACACCGGAGCCGAGAACGAGGACGAGGACGCGTTGAGCGAGCTGTACGCGCGCGTGCATGAACGCATGCACAAACCCGTGCACAAGCCCGTGCACAAGCCCGTGCACAAGCCCGTGCACGAACCCGTGCACGAAGGGGACAGCGCCCGCCGTGGCGCCGCTGGCCAGGCCGCCGCCTACGAAGGCAACATCTACGAAGGCAACGCGTACGAATTCGACGCGTTCGAAGCGGATGCCCCAGGGGCGGCGAGCGCGGAAGGCGCAGGCCGGGTAGACCGCGACGCCATCCACCCGTTCCCGCCCCAGTGCCCGGACCTGAGAAGAAGTCCGGATCCGAGAAGGAGTGCGGATCCGGGGAGGAGTCCGGTCACGGCCGCCGCGCCGCCTCGGCCCGTTCCGTCCCCGCACCCCCGCAGCCCGGCCGCCCTCACCTTCCGTGAGTCCGGCGCGGACGCCGCCCCGGAGCCGGCGGAGTCGGACGAAGGCTGGGACGACGGGCTGATCGCCCGGCGGGTCACCGAGGCCACCGCCGCCGCCCTCGCCGCCGAACGGGCCTCCGCCCTGGAGACCACCGGCCGCGGCCTCGGCAGCCAGACCCCGGCCCCGCTGGCGTACGACGGCCGGCTGCGCTCGCGTCTGGACGCGCTGCGCGAGCTGGTCGGGCTCTCCCGCACCCGGCTGGACGGCGACACCCTCGCCGAGGCGGGCCGGGTCCTGGACGAGGCGGCCTCCCGCCGCAAGCTGTCCGGCCGGCACACCGTCGTCGCCATCGCGGGCGCGACCGGCAGCGGCAAGTCGCAGCTGTTCAACGCCCTTGCCGGAGTGGCCATTTCGGAGACCGGGGTACGGCGCCCGACCACGGCCGCGCCCATCGCGTGCAGCTGGAGCGACGGCGCCGCGAGCCTCATCGACCGGCTGGGCATCCCGGGCCGGCTGCGCCGCCGTCCCCTGCAGAGCGCGGATGCCGAGGCGCAACTGCGCGGGCTGGTCCTGGTCGACCTGCCCGACCACGACTCCGCCGCCCTGGAGCACCGCAAGCAGGTCGACCGCATCCTGAAGCTGGTCGACGCGGTGATCTGGGTGGTCGACCCGGAGAAGTACGCCGACGCCGTGCTGCACGA
Source organism: Streptomyces sp. FXJ1.172 (assembly GCF_001636945.3). Classification (NCBI taxonomy): domain Bacteria; kingdom Bacillati; phylum Actinomycetota; class Actinomycetes; order Kitasatosporales; family Streptomycetaceae; genus Streptomyces; species Streptomyces sp. FXJ1.172. The sequence continues at coordinate 6,035,184 of NZ_CP119133.2, forward strand.
GCGCTACCTGCGGCCCATGGCCGGCCACGCGGAGGTCATGTTCGTCGTCCTCAACCAGGTCGACCGGTTGCCCGGGGACGCCGCCGACCAGGTCCTGGACGACCTGCGGCGGCTGCTGGACGAGGACGGCGTCGCGCTCGGCGAGCACGGCGAACCCGGTGCCACCGTGCTCGCCCTGTCCGCGCTCACCGGTCAGGGCGTCGGCGAACTGCGCGAGAGCCTCGGCGAGTTCGTGGCCGAGCGCGGCGCGGCGGCCCGCCGGGTCGCGGCCGACGTGGACGCCGCCGCGGCCGGGCTGCGACCCGTCTACGCCACCGGGCGGCGGCCCGCCCTCAGCGAGGAGGCGCGCGAGGAGTTCGCCGCGCGGCTCGCGGACGCGGTGGGCGCCACCGCGGCGGGTGATGCCGCCGAGCGCGCCTGGCTGCGCAACGCGGGCCGCGCCTGCGGCACGCCCTGGCTGCGGCTGTGGCGCTGGTACCAGCACCGCGGCGAGTCCCCCACCGGCCGCCACCTCGTGCGGGCCCAGCCCGACGAGGAGGCCACGGCCCGCCAGCGCGTGGAACAGGCGGTCCGTACGGTGTCCGACCAGGCCTCGTCCGGGCTGCCCGCGCCCTGGGCACAGGCGGTGCGCGAGGCGGCCGTACGCGGGTCCCAGGGCCTGTCCGAGGCGCTGGACGAGCTGGCGGAACGGGCCGGCCTGCCGCCGGGGCGTCCGCCGCGCCCGGGGTGGTGGCCGGCGGCGGTGCTGGTCCAGGCGGCGATGACCCTGCTGCAGGTCGTCGGCGGCCTGTGGCTGGTGGGCCAGATCGCCGGTGTCATGGCGCCCAACCTGGGGGTTCCGGTGCTGCTGATGGTGTGCGGGATCGTCGGGGGGCCGCTGGTGGAGTGGGGCTGCCGGATGGCGGCCAGAGGCCCGGCCCGGCGCTACGGCCAGGACGCGGAACGGCGGCTGCGCGAGGCAGCCGCGAGCTGCGGCCGGGCCCGGGTGCTCGATCCGGTGGCGGCGGAGCTGCTGCGGTACCGGGAGGTGCGGGAGCAGTACGGGAGGGTGGTCCGGGGCGGGACCGGGACCGGGGCGGGGACGGGGGTGAGATGACCCGGATGAGGTGACGGGGATGAGGTGACGGGGGCCGGGGTCCCCGGGGATGGTCTTGACGTGAGGCGAACCGGGTTTCTCCCGGCCGGGTGGGAGTGCCCGGGATGTGAGCGAGGGGGCCGGGGGCGGAGAGTCACTCGTGCGGGTGGCGGGTTTTTCCACAGGTGGGGTGGCCGTCCACAGCGTCCGGCGGGCCCGGCCCGGCGGCGGCACTCTGGGGTCGCGGCGATCGCGGTTCGCGATGCGGTCGCCACGACACAGCCGTACGGGACGGGCCCGTACGCGTGCTGCCCGCAGGCCGCAGGCGCCGGGCGGGGGAGGGGAGCGAGGACATGAACGAGACCATCGTCTGCGTGGTGGGCAACGTGGCGACCCAGCCGGTGTACCGGGAGCTGGCGGCGGGTCCGTCGGCCCGGTTCCGGCTGGCGGTGACCTCCCGGTACTGGGACCGCGAGAAGAGCGCCTGGACGGACGGGCACACCAACTTCTTCACGGTGTGGGCCAACCGCCAGCTCGCGGTCAATGTGATGGCGTCGGTGGAGGTGGGCCAGCCCGTCGTCGTCCAGGGCCGGCTCAAGGTGCGCACGGAGGTCCGCGACGGACAGCAGCAGCGGGCCTCCGCCGACATCGACGCCGTGGCGATCGGCCACGACCTTGCGCGCGGTACGGCGGCCTTCCAGCGGGCGGCCAGGCCGGAGACACCGCCGACGGCGACGAGGCCGGAGCCGAACTGGGAGACAGCGCGCCCCGCGGACGCCGCGACCGAGGCGGCAGCCGGCCAGGAGCACACCCAACAGGCCCATGAACCAGCAATGGTGACATGACGTCAGCGGGCGTGCCTGGTGTGTACGGGCCCGGCGTCCCGCGCGGACGCGACCGGTTGCCCAACACCCTGTACGAACCGGTGGATTTGTCGATATGCCCAGCTCATGGACGGTCCCGGCGATAACGATTACGGATCGGATCGGCCATCGGATCATCCGACCGGCAAGTGAGGCTCCAGCTGATCCATAGGATGCCGGGCATGCCCCTAGGGGCTGCCGATTCTGCTGGTGGGACCGTCCCCCACGTCCAACGGGTCCTGCTCGAAGGGGAATTCTGTGCTTGCTGCGCTCTCTGGGTTCCGCCGGTCCGCCCCCGCGGCCCGCCTGGCCGCCGCCGCGTCGGTGTCCGGCATCGTGGCGGCCGGTGTGCTGTCCGGCGCCGGTACGGCCGTGGCCGCCGGGGCACCGCAGACCCAGGGCGGGGCGACGGCAACCATCAACGGGCTGAAGACCTACGGCGCCGCCGTGATCCACGAGGTGGGCGGCGACCAGCGGGTGGAGGCGGGCCTGTTCGAGATGTCCGTCGACGGCGGCGGCACCCTGCAGACGTACTGCATCGACCTGCACAGCCCCACCCAGCGTGACGCGCTCTACCAGGAGACGCCCTGGAGCAGCACCTCGCTGGGCACCGACAAGAACGCCGGCAAGATCCGGTGGATCCTGCAGAACTCCTACCCCCAGGTCAACAACCTCGCCGCGCTCGCCCGCAAGGCGGGCACCGGGAACCTCACCGAGCAGGACGCGGCGGCCGGCACCCAGGTCGCCATCTGGCGCTACTCCGACGGCGCGAAGGCCGACGCCGTCGACCCGCAGGCCGAGAAGCTCGCCGACTACCTGCAGAAGAGCGCCCGCGACCTCGCCGAACCGCAGGCCTCGCTCACCCTGGACCCGCCCGCGGTGTCCGGGCGGTCCGGCACGCTGCTGGGGCCGGTGACCGTGCACACCAACGCGGCCGGTGTCGCGGTCAGTCCGCCGGCGGACGCGGCCACCACCGGGGTGCGGATCGTCGACAAGACCGGCAAGACGGTCACCACCGCGAAGGACGGCAGCCGGCTGTACTTCGCCGTTCCCAAGGACTCGGCGTACGGCACCGCTCAGCTGACCGTGCAGGCGTCGACCACCGTGCCCGTGGGCCGCGCCCTCGCCTCCGACAGCCGCAGCCAGCCCCAGATACTGGCCGGCTCCAGCGAGTCCACGGTCTCCGCGACCGCCGGCGCCACCTGGGCGGCCGAGGGCGCCATACCCGCGGTCTCGGCGCGCAAGAACTGCGCCGAGGGCGCCGTGGACATCATCGCGGCGAACCGGGGCGACAAGCCGTTCCGCTTCGAGCTGATGGGTGCCGAGCACACCATCCCCGCGGGCGCGACCCGCACGGTGACGGTCCCGCTCCAGGAGGACCAGGCCTACGACTTCACGGTCACCGGCCCGAACGGCTTCAGCCAGCGCTTCACCGGCGTCCTCGACTGCAGGATCCAGGGCGCGATCACGACCCGGCAGGCCAAGAACCACAACGAGCCCAGGCCCGCCACGGTGGGCGGCGGCACCGCGGTCCCCGACACCAACCTGGCCGCGACGGGCGGCTCCGCGGTCACCCCCCTGATCGCGGGCGCGGCCATCGGCCTGGTCGTCATCGGCGGCGCGGTCCTGGTGATCCTGCGCAAGCGCGAGCAGCCGGGCGACTGAGGCAGACGTGGTGCCGCCGGGCATCAAGGCGGCGGACATCGTGGTGCCCGCCGCGCGCTGCGAGATCGTGTACGAGATTCCGGTCGACCGCTAGCAGACAGCCGACGGAGAGCCCGCCAGTGTCTCCTCACCGTCCCGGTGGCCGTTCAGCAAGGCCACTCCTGGTACACCCAGTTGCCATAGTCATCCTGGACATACCTCCAGCAGGTATTGCCAGGATGTGCCCTGGGCTGGGTGCTCGTGAAAGTGGCTGCGGCTGCGGTATGGCCCTCTGCGGAAGCCGCGAAGGCCGGGGCGCCTGACGCGACCGCCACGCCGGCAACGAACAGAGCGGAAGCAACGCCGAAGACGAAGGTCCTCGTCGGTCGAGCATGCATCGGGCACCACCTTTCACTCAGATGGCCCAACAACACCGTATTAACACGAAGCGGGAAAGGGTGCCACTCGGGGTAATCGGGGGCGAGCCCAATGCAGTTGAACTGTCAATCGCATTCGGTTTCTTGCTCGACAGCCGGATGGTGTTGCGGCCGCGGAGCCAGTTTGACGTGTATTCAACTCGCCGATGGTGAGGCAAAGTTCGTGGAACAGGCGGGCCTCACACTCACTCGTCACACCCTCCCGCGAGCCCACGGCGGCGTCGCAGTCCCGGCCGCCCGATTGCCGCCTGCCCCCGGCGAACCGTCCGCTGCCCGGATCGGCCTAGGATCATCTGTCATGGGCATCGTGGAACTTATCCTCATAGCGGGCCTCTTCGCCGGGATCGCGGCCGTCCAGAGCCGTCTGTCCGGCATGGACAAGCGATTGGTGCGCATCGAGCGCCAACTCGCCCTGGTTGCCGACCGGTTGGGGCTGGAGGAGCCGGACGAGCAGCGCGCGCAGCGGGAGCGGGTCGAGGCGCTGGTGCACGAGGGCAAGCAGATCGCGGCGATCAAGGCGTACCGCGAGATGACCGGCGCCGACCTGAAGGAAGCCAAGGATGCGGTGGACCGGATGAGCGGCAGCTAGGGGGTGTCGTTTGGATCATGCCGACCCGCACCGTTCGTCACGGCCGACCTGATCCAAACGACACCCCATAGTCGCTCACGGCGTCATGATCCAACGATGCGCCGGCTGAGATCACGGCCATGCCGCAAGGGATGGCGCTGCCTGCCCTCGGGTCCCGCGTCGCGGGTGAGGTCTTCTGGCACGCCCACAACCACCAGGTGAGAGTCCGGCTCGATGAGTGGCTGACGGCAGACGAGTGACCGCCTCCGGGCCGCCCCCGGGCCGTGCAGGGGTGCCCGAGGCCGCCCACAGTCACCGGCAGCGGCGGACGACCCACCACCGACACCCTCGAAACCCCAGGTCACAGCCCCCCGACCAAACGGGTTAACACCCAAGGCTGGCGTTCAGGCAAGATGGGGTGTATCTGCCCACTGCCAGATTTCAAGCTGCCGGACGGTTTCTCTTGGCTGAGTACATCTACACCATGCGCAAGACGCGCAAGGCGCACGGCGACAAGGTCATCCTTGACGACGTCTCGCTGAACTTCCTGCCCGGCGCGAAGATCGGTGTGGTCGGCCCGAACGGTGCCGGTAAGTCGACCGTGCTGAAGATCATGGCGGGGCTCGAGCAGCCGTCGAACGGCGACGCCTTCCTGTCGCCGGGCTACAGCGTCGGCATCCTCCTCCAGGAGCCCCCGCTCAACGAGGAGAAGACCGTCCTGGAGAACGTCCAGGAGGGTGTCGCCGAGATCAAGGGCAAGCTCGACCGGTTCAACGAGATCGCCGAGCTGATGGCCACCGACTACTCCGACGCGCTGCTCGACGAGATGGGCAAGCTGCAGGAGGAGCTGGACCACGCCAATGCCTGGGACCTCGACGCCCAGCTCGAGCAGGCCATGGACGCCCTCGGCTGCCCGCCCGGCGACTGGCCCGTCACCAACCTCTCCGGTGGTGAGAAGCGCCGCGTCGCGCTGTGCAAGCTGCTGCTGGAGCAGCCCGACCTGCTCCTCCTCGACGAGCCCACCAACCACCTCGACGCCGAGTCGGTGAACTGGCTGGAGCAGCACCTCGCCAAGTACCCGGGCACCGTCGTCGCGATCACCCACGACCGGTACTTCCTCGACAACGTCGCCGAGTGGATCCTCGAGCTGGACCGCGGCCGCGCCTACCCCTACGAGGGCAACTACTCCACCTACCTGGAGACCAAGGCCACCCGTCTGAAGGTCGAGGGCCAGAAGGACGCCAAGCGGCAGAAGCGTCTCAAGGAAGAGCTGGAGTGGGTCCGCTCCAACGCCAAGGGACGCCAGGCCAAGTCCAAGGCGCGTCTGGCCCGGTACGAGGAGATGGCCGCCGAAGCGGAGAAGATGCGCAAGCTGGACTTCGAGGAGATCCAGATTCCGCCGGGCCCGCGCCTCGGCAACGTGGTCGTCGAGATCGACAAGCTCAACAAGGCCTTCGGCGAGAAGGTCCTCGTCGACGGGCTGAGCTTCACGCTGCCGCGCAACGGCATCGTGGGCGTCATCGGCCCGAACGGTGCCGGCAAGACGACGCTCTTCAAGATGATCCAGGGCCTGGAGACCCCGGACTCCGGCGACATCAAGGTCGGCGAGACGGTGAAGATCTCGTACGTCGACCAGGGCCGCGCCAACCTCGACCCGAAGAAGACGCTGTGGGAGGTCGTGTCCGACGGGCTCGACTACATCAACGTCGGTCAGGTCGAGATGCCGTCCCGGGCGTACGTGTCCGCCTTCGGTTTCAAGGGGCCGGACCAGCAGAAGCCGACCGGTGTCCTGTCCGGTGGTGAGCGCAACCGCCTCAACCTGGCGCTGACCCTCAAGCAGGGCGGCAACCTGCTGCTCCTCGACGAGCCCACCAACGACCTCGACGTCGAGACCCTCAGCAGCCTCGAGAACGCCCTGCTGGACTTCCCGGGCTGCGCCGTCGTCGTCTCCCACGACCGGTGGTTCCTCGACCGCGTCGCCACGCACATCCTCGCCTACGAGGGTGAGTCGCGGTGGTTCTGGTTCGAGGGCAACTTCGAGTCGTACGAGAAGAACAAGATCGAGCGGCTCGGGCCGGACGCCGCGCGTCCGCACCGCGCCACCTACAAGAAGCTGACCCGGGGCTGATCGGTCTTGCGGCACATCTACCGCTGTGCGCTGCGCTGGTCGGACATGGACGCCTACGGCCATGTCAACAACGCGGTCTTCCTGCGCTATCTGGAGGAAGCCCGCATCGACTTCATGTCCGGCCGGCCCGCGCAGTCCAAGGAGGGCTCCGTGGTGGCCCGCCATGAGATCGACTACCGGCGCCAGCTCGTCTACCGGCCCACGCCCGTGGACATCGAGCTGTGGGTCACGGAGATCAGAGCCGTGTCCTTCACCGTCTCCTACGAGGTGAAGGACGAGGACGCGGTCTACGTACGGGCCTCGACCGTGGTCGTGCCGTTCGACTTCGAGGCCCAGCGCCCGCGTCGGATCACCCCGGAGGAGCGCGAGTTCCTCGAGCAGTACACGGCCGAGGCCGGGGAGGCTGTCGCCGCATGACGGTGCTGCACCTGGCCGACGAGACGGAGGCGGCGGACCTCGCCGCCTTCCTCTCCCGGCTGCTCCACTACGACCGTGGAGCCGCGGTGCGCCTGCAGGCGGCCGGTACGACGCTCGCCGTCTTCGGCCGGCCCCCCTCCTTCGAGGTGCTGGCCGTGCGCGCGGTGCGGCTGGCCAAGCCGTACGAGGACGGGCTCGAGGTCACCCTCGACGTGACCGTCTCCGCCGGTGAGCTGCTGGAGTCGGTGGACGAGCGCGCGGCCACCGCCGCCGTCCCGGCCGCCGTCACCGGGCCGCCGTGGGCCGGGATGCTGCCGCCGCGCGGCGGCTGGCGTCCGCTGCCGGGACTGCCCGGCCCGGACGCGCTGCGGGCGACCGTCGCCGCCGCGGTCACCGAATTCCGGTCGCGCACGGAGGAACTGGCGCCGGACGGCCGTACCCGCGCCGAGCTGGACCGGATCGGGCGGGACATCTGGTCCCGGGAGATCGGCCGGACCGGGCTGCCGGTGCGGGCCGTGCACGCCGCGCAGTCGCTGGGCTTCCTGCGCCCGGGCACGCGGTCGGCGGACACCGGGCTGTTCTCCTCGGGGGCATGGCTGCGGCTGCGCACCCCGTACGGGTCCGTCGCCGTCCGGCGCGCCGGGCTCGGCCCGCTCGGCGTCAGCGTCCGCTGAGCGAGCCCGGACGCCGGGGGGAGCGTCAGTCCGGGGTGTTCACCATCGACTGGGCGGCGTACGTCAGGTAGTTCCACAGCGTCCGCTCGTGCTCCTCGGAGAGCCCGAGTTCGTCGACTGCCACCCGCATGCGACCCAGCCACGCGTCGTGCGCCGCCCGGTCCACCGTGAACGGCGCGTGCCGCATGCGCAGCCGGGGGTGGCCGCGCATCTCGCTGTAGGTGCTGGGGCCGCCCCAGTACTGCATCAGGAACAGGGTCATCCGCTCCTCGGCGGGGCCCAGGTCCTCCTCCGGGTACATCGGCCGAAGGATCGGGTCCTCGGCGACTCCCTCGTAGAAACGGTGCACGAGCCGACGGAAGGTCTCTTCCCCGCCGACCTGCTCGTAGAAGGTCTGCTCCTGAAGCGTGCCGCGCCGAATCTCATTCACCTGTACATCGTCTCAGACAGGGTGACCCAGGACTCAAGGCTTAGGACCCAGGGGACATCCAGGGATATCGAGGGGCATTCAGAATCATCGGGACTCATTGACACTCATTACTATGGATCCATGGGTGCGTACGACACCGAGACCGACCGCCTGGCCGCCGCCGGGCGGGCCGCGCTGGTGCGGGAGATCGACGCCGGCGGAGTCTGGGCCGAGGACCCGGTGTGGCGGAAGACGTTCGCCGCCGTGCCCCGGCATCTGTTCGTGCCGTACTACTACGTCGCCGAGCGGGGCGGCTACCGGCGCCGCTGGGGCGAGAGCCCCGACCGGCGGGCCCGTGTGCACTGGGTGCGCGGCGCCTACGCGGACGCCCCGCTGGCCACCCGGATGCGCGACGGTGAACTGGTCTCCTCCAGCAGCCAGCCCTCCCTGATGGCCCGGATGCTGGTCGCACTGCGCGTCGAGGACGGCGACCGGGTCCTGGAGGTGGGCGCCGGAACCGGCTACAACGCGGCCCTGCTCGCCCACCGGCTCGGCGACGACGACCTCGTCACCACGATCGATCTGGAGCCGGAGATCACCGAGTCGGCCCGCCGGCACCTGGACGCGGCCGGCTTCCACCCGGCCGTCGTCACGGGCGACGGAGCGCGCGGAGTGCCCGAACGCGCCCCCTTCGACCGGATCATCGCCACCTGCGCGCTGCCCACGGTCCCGCGCGCCTGGCTCGCCCAGTGCCGCCCCGGCGCCCGGATCCTGACCCCGCTGGCCACCGGTGTGCTGGCGCTGACGGTCCGGGACCCGGAACACGCCGAGGGCCGTTTCCTGCCGACGGCCGCCTACTTCGTACCGCTGCGCGGCGGCCGGCCGGTGTCGGAGGGGGTGTCGCCGGCCGGGCTGCCGGACCGGGTCCGCGAGCAGGGGACGTTCCGCTTCCTGTTCGCCCTGACCCGGCGCACTCTCGACCCGCACGCGGCCTGTGCGCTGTGGGAGCGCGAGGACATGCCGGAGCGCGAGCGGTACGGCGTCACGGTCGCCGGCGAGCACGCCTGGGCGTGGCTGGACGACCCGCAGGGACCGTACATCTGGCCCCTGCCCTGACCCCGGTCCCGACCCGGCGCCGGTCCTGCCCCCGGGGCCGGATCAGCCCCGGTGGACGGTGATCGTCGTCCAGGCGCCCACGTGCACCCGGTCGCCGTCCTGCAGCGGGACCGGCACGAACGGCTGGATCGGTTCCTCGGACATGTTGACGGTGGTGCCGTTCGTCGAGTTCTGGTCGACGACCGCCCAGCTGCCGTTCGGCTGCTGCACCAGCACCGCGTGCTGGTGCGAGACGCCCGGGTCCTCCGGCGGCACCGCGAGGTCGATGTCGGGGGTGTCGCCGGTGGAGTGCCGGCGGCGGCCGATGGTGATCTGGTTGCCGCTGAGCGTGCGCTGCTGCTCGGGCGAGTACGCGGGCAGGTTGAGACCCGCGGCCTCGGGACCCGAGCGCTGCATCATCGCCATGAAGTACTCACGGTCCGGGCCGATCGTCGCCGTCCACGTCGCCGGACCGGCGGCCGGGGCCGGGGGCTGCGCGAAGCCGGTGCCGGGCGCGGACTGCGCGTAGGGGGCCTGCGGGTAGCCGTACCCGCCGCCGGGGCCGCCGGGCACCGGTCCCTGTGCCGGTCCGTCGGACGACGGCGGGGAGATCACCCAGTCGTCGTCACCGCCGCCGAAGGAGGGGCCGCCGGCGGGCGGCCGGCCGCTCTCGTCCGGGAAGGCGGGCGGTGCGGGCGGTGCGGGCTGCCCGAACGCCTGCGGGGCACCACCGGGACCGGCGGGCGGGGTCGGCCCGGGCGGCGGCGGGACCGGACGCGAGGGGTCGCCGCCGAAGGCCGAGGGGCCGGGCGCGCCGGGGCCGCCCTGGGGCGGGCCGGGGGGAGTGGGGGCACCGGGAGCGGAGGGCTCACGGCCGAAGGGGTCACCGGGACCGGACGACGGCCCACGGCCGAAGGACGGCGGACCGGAGGGAGCGCCGGGACCACCGGGGCCCTGACCCTGACCCTGACCCTGTGTCTGGCCCGGGATCTGGGCGCCGCCGAACCCGGACGGGCCGCCGGGACCCTGTCCCGCACCCTGCCCCGGGATCTGGGCGCCGAAGCCGGAAGGAGCACCGGAACCCGGGCCCTGGCCCGGGCCCTGCGCACCACCGAAGGCGGGCGGACCGGGCGGACCCGACGGGCCCGGGGAGGTCGGCGGGCCGGACGGGGGGCGCTCGCCGCCGAACGGCGTCGGGCCCGACGGCTCGCTGCCGAAGGACGGGATCGGCTCGGCGGGCCGGTTCACCTGCGAGGGCCGCGAGCCCTGGTACTCGTACCCGTCACCGCCGCCGTACGTCGCGCTCGGCGGCTGGAAGCGGGGCTGGGGCGGGCGCGGGGCGGCCGGGGTGTACGACGTGGCCGTGTTGGTCAGGAAGTTCCACCGGCACTCCTCGCAGAAGGGCGCGCCGCCCTCGCGGGGCGTACGGCACTGCGGGCACAGCTCCGCCTCCGGGGACGGTGCGGCCGGCGGGCGTGCGCCTGCCTGGGCACCGGGACCGCCCGGGCCGGCGGGCGGCGGGAAGCCGTAGCCCCCCGCGGCCGGAGGCGGCGGGGGAGGGGGCGGGGGTACGGCACCGGCCATGCGGTGACCGCAGACCTCGCACCAGTCGTCGGAACCCGACTGGTGTCCGTTCGGGCAGGTCGGCATGTCGGCGGTTCCCCTTCTCCAAAGCTTCCAGGGTCACTTCTTTACACGAACAGTCTTTGTGGACCGGGTCTCCAGAGTCATCTCATCGGCCTCTGCGACCTTCGCCTTCAACCGCACAGTACCTGTCGCGGCGTCGACCACGTCCACCACCTTCGCAAGCAGTTTCGCAGTATCGGCGTTCCCGGAGGCACCGGCGAGCTGAACAGCGCGCCCCAGTTTGGCGGTTGCTCCATCGAAATCGCCCGCTTTGCGAAGGTCGAGGCCTTGCTGGATGGCTTGTGCCAGTTCGGCCTGCCCGGTGTAGTGGGCGACTTGGGGGTTGATGGCGGTGGAGGCCGTCATGTCGTCGGTCCACACCGCCCGCACGAGCCCCTGTGCGCCGAGGTTCTGTACCGAACCGTCCGATTGGGGCACGACCAGCGACACCCGGGCGGCGAGCATCTCCTGGCCGAGGCCGGCCGCCGGGACCTGGACGCACAGGTGGTAGTCGCGGGACTCGTCGCCCCAGGAACCGGTCGGATAGTCCCCGGCGCGCGGGCCGGCCTCGGTGCGTCGGGCGGTCAAGTCCTCTACGGTGGGCGCCACTTGCTTGACGAACCGGATGGCCGTGCCGACCGGCGTCCACACCCTGAGGGAGACGTCGGCGACCTCCTTGCCCATGGCCGTCTCCATCATCCGCGTGAAGTCGGCGGCGAGACCGGCCGGGTCGGCGACGATGTCGGCGGTGCCGAGCAGCGCGGAGGCGATGCCTGTGACTTCTTTCACTTCCCAGTCGGTGCCCACGCCCCGCGCGTCACAGGTGAACCGTCCGCCGCATGCCTGGAGCGTCGCCCGCAGGTCCTCGGGCGACTCGTGCTCGTTGCGGCCGTCGGTGAGCAGGATGCCGTGCCGGATGGTGACGTCCGCCGAGTTCAGCAGCCGGTCGGCGAGCCGCAGCCAGGTGCCGATGGCCGTGCCGCCGCCCGCGCTGAGCGCGCGCAGTGCCTGTTTGGCCTGTTCGCGGGTGGTGGCGTCGGCGGTCGCGAGCCGGCCGCCGCCCGGATAGACCTCCGTGGCCACATGCGTGCCGCCGATCACCGCGAAGTGCGTGCCGTCGCGCAGGGCGTCGATCGCGGCGGCCGTGGCGTCCCGGGCGCCCCGCATCTTGGTCGGCGGGTAGTCCATGGAGCCGGAGCAGTCCACCATGACCGCCACGGCGGCGGACGGGCCGCGGCCCCGCGGATACACCTGGGACGCGGCGCTGCCGATCGTGCCCCCGCCGGTCGCGGTCACCGTGACGATCGCGTTGACCTCACGGCCGCCTTCCGGCAGGTACTCGTTCTGGTAGACGTCCATCGAGAACTGTGGCACGTTCGACTTCGAGAAATTGGCCATACGTACTCAAATCCCCCTTGACCACCCTGCTGACACAGGGCATGGCTGTGGACAGACCGGTCCCCTCCGGCCCGTGGCCTCAGGCCGATCCTGCCCCCTGCGGCGGCGCCGGGAACGGCACGACGGCCACTGTTACGTTGTCGTGGCCCCCGCCGTCCAGGGCGTGGCCGACCAGGACCCGGGCGCTGTGCAGCGGGCGTTCGGCCGCGTCGGCCGGCACGGCCTCGGCCATCTCCTCGGCCGACTCGGCGTAGTTCCACAGCCCGTCGGTGCACACCACGACGACTCCGGGCCGGTCGGGCTTGAACGACGCGGTGTGCGGCTCCAGTTCATAGGCGTCCGCGCCGAGCCAGCCGGTGATCGCGTGGGCGCGCTCGTCGGCGTACGCCTCGGCCTCGCTCATCAGTCCGGCGGCGACCATCTGCGCGGCCCAGGAGTCGTCCTCGGTGAGCCGGGCGGGCGGCGCGGAACGGTCGGTGGGCACCCAGTAGGCGCGGCTGTCGCCGACCCAGCCGACCACCAGCAGCCCGGAGGTGACCACCGAGCCGACGATCGTGCAGGCCGGCGCGTTCTGGTGCGGGGCGTGCTCGCGGGCCGTGGCGGGCTCCTCGGCCAGCGCGTTGACGGCCTGGGCGGCGGCGACGATCGCCTCGTGCAGGGCCGCCTGCGGATGCGTGCCGCGCGGCAGGGCGGCCAGCAGCGCGTCCCCGGCCGTCTGGGCGGCGGCGAGGGAGGCGTCGTCGGGGCGGGTGGCCGAGGAGACGCCGTCGCATACGACCGCGAGGACGGCCGGCGTGCCGTCCGGCAGCGCGGTGTGGCCGACGGAGAAGGCGTCCTCGTTGCGGTGGTGGCGCAGACCCCGGTCGCTGACGGCGGCCACCGGGCCCGACTCGCGCTCCACATGGTCGCGTTCGCGGGGCTGGGCGTGCCCGCAGTTCTCGCAGTAGCCGTCACTGTCCACCCGGCCCGCCCGGCAGGCCACGCACACCTGCGCGGGCTCCTCCGCCGCGCCGCTGGTCTCGGCCACCCGCGGGTCGGGCGCCTGCAGCGGGTACTCGTCGGGCTCCGCGGGCCGGTCGAAGCGCACCCCGGAACCGGCCCGCGCGTCCGGCACGCCGTGCCCGGGCAGCGGGGTGTCCCCGGAGTCGGTGCCGGGCAGGTCGGTCGGCAGGTGGACCGTGGGCGCGGCGCCGGAGCCGTCCTGCCCCGGGGCGGGCCAGGACACGCCCTCCGCGTCATCCCCCTCTTCCCGGTCCTCCCGGTCCTCCCGGTCCTCCCGGTCCTCCCGGTCCTCCCGGTCCCCCCGGTCCTCCCCGTCGTCGCCGGCGGCGCCGGCCATGGTCAGCGTCGGATGGTCCTGCGGCGGTGCGGACACGACGGAGAGGTCGTGTCCGCACGCTCCGCAGAAGAGGTCGCCCGACTCCACGGGCTCCGCGCAGCTCGGGCACTTCGGCAGTGCGGCCTGCTGGGGCATCTGCGACATCAACTACACCCACGTCCGGGGGCGGTAACGGTTGGCCCGTTCCACCAGTTCGATCCTCTCCTCGCCGCCGGGCGCCAGCCGGGCCAGCGTGCGGTAGGCGCGCTCCAGGCCGAAGCGGAGGCCCCGCTCGTCCAGACCGCTGCCCAGCAGCACCCGCCCGCCGGCGCCGGGCCGGTTGCCCTGGCCTCCGGAGAGTATCCAGTCCAGCGCACAGCCGAGGACTTCCACCGCCAACTGCTCGCGGCGCGCCGGATCCAGACCGTACGCGTCCAGCGCCTCGACCTGCCCGGCGGCGGCGGTCAGGTCTTCCAGGAACGGTACGTCGGACGCGCCCGCCGTACGTTGTCTGAGCCGGGCCCGCACGGCCGCGACCCGGGCGGCCGTGAAGTGGATGGAGGACTCCGGCACCGACTCCAGGGTGCGCACGGCACCGTGCCGGTCCCCGGCCGCGAGCTGCACCCGGGCCAGCCCGAAAGCGGCGCTCACAAAGCTCGGGTCGGTCGCCCACACCAGGTGGTAGTACTCGGCCGCGTTGTCCAGCTGACCCAGCACCTCCGCGCACAGGCCGAGCGCCAGCTTGGGCGCGGCCTCGCCGGGGAAGGCGTCGTAGATCGCGTCGAAGCCGAGCGCGGCGCCCTCGAAGTCACCGGTGACCAGCGAGGCCAGAGCCCGGTACCACACCACCCGCCAGTCGTCGGGCCGTTCCTCGTCCAGCTTGGCCAGGCTCATCAGCGCGCTCTGCTGCTCGCCGCTCTCCAGCCGGGCCCGGATCTGCCGCAGCCGGGTCTCCACCGTCTGCGCGGGAGCCGCCTCCAGCGCGGCGATCAGCTCCGCCGGGGCCGAGGTCATCACACCCGCGAGGAAACCGGCGTTGGGGTCGCCCGGGTCGACCAGCGGAACCGGCAGGGCGAGCGCGGCGGCGGGGGCCTCGACGCACTGCACGAGGGAGGCCGGGGGCAGGGCCGGGGCGGCCGTCGTGTTCCTGCGCACCTCCCGCGCCCCCAGCCGCGAGACGTCCCCGTCCAGCCGGGGGAACAACTCCCGGTCCACGACCTTCACTTCGGGCCCGAACAGCGTCGACAGCGCCGGGCGTGCGTGCCCGGTCTGCAGCGAGACGACCTCGCGCAGCACCCCGGTCAGCTGCTCGGCCATCTCCTGCGCGGAGCCGAACCGGCGGGCCGGGTCGGGGTCGGTGGCCCGCACGAGCAGCCGGTAGAAGGACTCGTAGCGGCGGAAGACCTCGATGGTGTCCGGGTCGGGCAGACAGTCCGCGTAGACATTGGTGTAGCCCTGGAAGTCGAAGGTGAGCACCGCGAGCGTGCGGCCCACCGTGTACAGGTCGCTCGCCACCGACGGGCCGACCTCGGCGACCTCCGGCGCCTGGTAGCCGACCGTGCCGTAGATGGCCGACTCCTCGTCGTCCATCCTGCGCACCGCGCCCATGTCGATCAGCTTGAGCTGGTCCTCGGTCTGGATGGCGTTGTCGACCTTGAAGTCGCAGTACAGCAGGTTGCGGCTGTGGAGGTGGCCCAGGGCCTCGAGGGCCTCGATGCCGTACGCGCACGCCTGTTCCACCGGCAGCGGGTCCCGTCGGCCCTCCCGGGTGCGGCGGGCGTTGGCGATCTCCTTCAGCGACTTGCCGCCGACGTACTCCATGACGATGTAGCCGTCGAGGGAGCCGGTGCGCTGGTCGAGGTGCTCGACGAAGTTGTAGATCCGCACGATGTTGTTGTGCTCGATCTCCGCGAGGAAGCGCCGCTCGGAGATCGCCGCCGCCATCGCGTCCTGGTCGCCGGTGTCCAGCAGGCCCTTGAGCACCACCCAGCGGTCGGAGACCGCCCGGTCCACGGCGAGGTAGATCCAGCCCAGCCCGCCGTGCGCGAGACAGCCCGCGACCTCGTACTGGCCGTGCACCACGTCCCCGGCCTTCAGCTTCGGCACGAAGGAGTACGGGTGCCCGCACTTGGTGCAGAAACCTTCCGTGCGGCCCGGCCGCTCCCCCCGGGCCCGCCCGACCGGCGCCCCGCAGTCCGAGCGCGAGCAGAACCGCTTGCGCTCCGGCACCTCCGGGTTCTCGAGCACCATCGCGCGCGGGTCGGGCCGCGGCACCTGCGGCACGCTCACCAGCCCGGCGCCCAGCCGCCCGCGCGCCGACGCCCCCGAGCCCGAACCGGAGCTGCGCACCGACACCGAACGCCCGCTGGAGCGGCCCGACGCGGACCGGGACAGCCGCCCCGACACCGAGCGGCGCGAGCGCGACGACTGCGACGAGGTACGGGAACTGTGCGAGCCGCGCGAACTGCCGCTGTCCGCCGCCTCCTTGGTGATCCCCGTGGGGGGCGAGCCGACCATGCCGTTCGCCGAGACGACCGGCGCGAGACCGCAGGTGTCGCAGTACAGCTCACCGCCGCCGACGTCCTCGTACGACCCCGTGCAGCCCGGCCGCTGACAGGTCTGCCCCGCCTGACTCATGACTGGTCCCCCTTGTCGCGGTCCTCGGGCGCGCCCGGCCCGCCGATCAGATCGGCCGCCAGCCGCTGGTAGCGCAGTACGGCCTGTTCGGCCACCCGCAGGTCGCACGGCGCGCTCCACAGCATCCGCCGGGCCGCGTCGTACCGCTCGATCAGGAACGGGTCCTCCGCGAGCCCGTGCCGGGCCACCTTCGCCTTGTAGGCGTCGAGCCGGCCGCGCAGCTCGGCGCGGACCGCGAGCGGCGCGGTGACCGCGGTCAACGACTCGCGGGCGCGCAGCAGTTCGTCCTCGGCCTTCTCCTCCAGCGATTCCAGCAGCGGGGAGAGCCGGTGCCACTGTGCCTGCCTGCGGTACTCGGCCGCCGTCGCCAGCTGCTCCTGGAGCACGGTCGGCGGGCCGCTGACCACCGGCACCTCGGTCGCGGCGATCTTCGCCAGCACCTCACCGCGCGCGGCGCGGGCCTCGGCGAGGGTGCGGTCGGCACGCGAGAGCACGTCCCGCAGCCGGATCAGCCGCGCCTCCGCGTCCTGCCGGACCGTCAGCACGGCGTCGATCTCCCGGCGCACGTCCTCCAGGGCGCGCGCCTCACGGTCGTACACCGTCGTGTCCGGACGGCCGCCGCCGGGCGCCGAACTGCCCTCGGCAGGAACCCAGAACGCGAGCGGGTCGCGGACGACGTCCTCGCGCAGCTTCGTCAGCGTGCGCGTGATCCGCTCCAGGTCGTCGCCCGCCGGGTGCTCGCCGGGGCGGACGCCGACGGAGTGCGCGAGCCCCCGGGTGCGCTGCAGTTCCGCGGCGAGTAAATCGATCCGGGCGGGCAGCGCCGACCACACCGCGTCGGCGGCGACGACCAGGTCCAGGCTCGTCGCGTACAGCTCGTTCATCCGGTCCACCAGGGCGGCCAGCGAGAAGGTCTCGCTCAGCCTGCTCTCCCCGGCCACGGTCACGGGCTCGCCGCGCAGCAGCCCGGTCAGCTCCACCAGGTCCTCACGGGTGGACCAGCGGCGCCGGGCGCGGATCTCGCGGGCGGAGCGCAGCGCGGCCGCGTAGGCGTCGAAGTAGGCCCACAGCCGGGTGATCCGGTCCTCGGTGGTCCGCCAGCGTTCCTCGGTGACACCGGTCAGCTCGGCGCCCTCGAGGAGCCTGCGGCCCGCGTGGTCCTGCAGGGCCAGCAGCGAGGTCTCGATCGCCTCGTGCTCCTGGCCGAGCCGCGCCAGCGCACGGTCCACCTCGTCCCGGTCCATCACCGGCCCGGCGGGGTCCGTGACGCCCATCGATCACCTCTCGCTGCTGTGGGGTTCCAAAGTCGTCCAGTGGGGTCAACCGGTGCGCAGATACCGCGGCGCGGGCGGCTTCGACGCGGCCGAGTCCTTTCCCAGTGTCGCCGACAGCCAGGTGTCGTACGACGTCTGCCAGCCGCTCGCGCGGTAGTCCACCAGGACGCGGTTGACCCGGCGTACCAGATCGTTGGCGTCCTTCTTCATCGCCACGCCGTAGTACTCGGTGGTGAACGGCGCGCCCTTCAGCTCCACCGTCGGATCCTGCGCGGCCTGGCTGGCGGCGAGCGCCCCGTCGGTCACCACCGCGTCCACCTCGCCCAGTTGCAGCCTGACCAGGCAGTCCAGCTGGTTGGGGACGGTGGTGGAGATGTCGGTGGAGGCGGGCAGGGCGCCGGCCTTCCGGTCGTCGGACAGCTTGGTGTACGCCGTCGAACCGGACGCCGTGCACACCTTCTTGTGCGCCAGGGAGGAGTTGTAGCCGGTGACCGACGACGACTTGGGCGCGAGCACCTGCTGACCGGTCTTGAAGTAGGGTGCCGAGAAGGCGACCTGGGACAGCCGCTCGCAGGTGATCGTCATGGTCCGTACGACCATGTCCACCCGTCCGTCCTGGATCGCCGAGATGCGCTGGTTGGTCGGGATCGCCTTGAACTGCACCGCGTCCGGGTCGCCGAGGACGTCCTGCGCGATCCGGTGCACCAGGTCGATGTCGAAGCCCTCCAGCTCCGCGCCCTCGGTGTTCGGGTTGCGGTAGCCCCAGTGGTAGCTGTTCTGGTCGACGCCGACGACCAGTTTGCGCCGCTCGCCCGTACGGGCCTTGATCGCGTCGATCGTCGGGCCGTCCGCGCCGGACGGCGACAGCGTCTGGTCCTGCGCCTCGGCGGGCTTGCAGGAGTCGGCGCGGGCCTGCAGGCCCTGGGTGACGGCCTGTCCGGTGCGCTGCGCGTGCCGCTCAGCGCGCTGGGTGCACGGCAGCAGCAGGACGAAGGCCAGCGCCAGCGCGCACAGCACCGCCATCGCGCCGACCCCGCCCCAGCCCCGCAGCAAGGCCCGTACACGGCTCGCGTACATCGTCCTGCCCCCTGTCACCGGTACTCCGAGAGTCTGCGTCCGATGCCGGCCACCGCACCGGCCGCGCCGAGCACCGCCAGCACGGCCGCGCCCACCGGCAGCCCGGCCAGTGCGTCCCGCCCGGCCCGGGCGGCCCGGCCGAACTCCGCCTGTTCGTGGTCGATGGCCTGGGCGAGCGAGCTGTCGACGCCGTCGAAGCACTGGCCGGTGGCGTCCTTGGGCCCGATGACCTTGTCCAGCGCCTGGTCGTAGTTGCCGTTCTCGTCCTCGGCGCGGGCCGCGGAGTGCCGCTGCTTCCACACCGCCATGTTGCTCTCGGCCGCCTTCACCGGGGCGCTGCCGCCCTGGTCGTCGGCGAGCTTCTCCGCCTGGCCCAGGCCCTTGCCGAGGGTGGCCATGTCCTTGTCGAAGTCGTAGTAGTAGGCGTCGTACGTCTGCCCGCCCACCGTCACGGTCTCGGCGCCGCGCGCCACCAGGCTCAGGTTCTCGTTGCCGCGTGCCTTCAGGGAGGCGATCCGGGCGTCGTGCAGCACGGTCAGCGAGCGGATGCCGTGGTCGTAGGAGCCGTCCAGCTCCGTGCGGGCCACCGCGTGTCCGACGACCAGCCACAGCAGGGCGATCGTGGTGGCGGCGGACGCGGCGACCAGGCCCTGGTTGAGGACGCGGTTGGTGCGCCGGAAGGTGCGGTGCTGGGCCCAGCCGAGCGCGCCGAGCGCGACCACGCCGAGCCCGATGGCGATCCAGGGGTACGGCGTGGCGTTCCCGTAGTCGGCGTCCAGCCGTCCGTTCTCCGTGGTGTAGAGGTCCTCGGCGGCCGGCAGCATCTCCTGCTGCATCTTCTCGTTGGCGTAGCGCAGGTACGCGCCGCCGACCGGATAGCCCTGCCGGTTGTAGGTCCGGGCCCGCTCCACGAGCCCCTTGTACTCGGGCAGCAGCCGGTTCAGCCTGGCGATCGCCGCCTCGGAGGCCGAACCGGGCACGGCGTTCGCGGCGGCCGTCACCAGGCCCGCGGCGGCCGTGCTGATGTCCTTCTCGTACCGCGTCCTGGACTGCGGCGTCTCCTGGCCGCCGGCCAGGAACCCGCTGGAGGCGGCGGTGTTGGCGTCCGCCAGCGAGCGGTAGATGCCGGCCGCGCCCGAACTGAGCGGCTGGCTGCGGTGCAGCACGTCGTCGGCGGCGGCCGAGCGGGCGTCGGCCTGCCAGGCGGCCGTCGCCCCGAACGCCACGACCAGCAGCGCCAGGACGGCCCCGATGATCCGCAGCCGGCCCGGTTCGGTGGTGGCCGCGGCCCGCAGCCGGTCGGCCCCCTCGGCGAACGCGGTCCGCCGGGTGGGCGCGGCCGGGGCGCCCGCGGGGCCGGGTGGGCCGGGCGGGGACGCCGGGGGCGGCAGCGGGCATGCCGGGGCCCGCCGGCGGCGGTGCCGTGCTGCTTCTCGGCGCGTGTGTCACTCGACCTCCCCCAGGGCCCATCCGTCGCCGCCCAGTATCGCGGCACGCACCGGCATCCGCACCGGCCTTCACTGGATCTTGATCGGATCGCAGTGCGCGCCCCACATGAATACGCCCTGCGCAGCTGTTCGGTTCCGCCAGGGAGTGCGGGTCAGGGACAGGACTTAGGCCCTAGCCGTCCCAGTAGCTCCTCGCCCGCTCCCGCGCCCGTGTGTCCGCCGCCAGCCGGTCCAGGCCCAGCAGGGCCGCGCCCAGGACCGGGCTCGCCGTGACCACGCGGACCTCGGCCTTGGGGGCGCGGGCGGCCAGCAGGTCGCGCACGGCGTCGTCCAGCAGGGCGTGACCGGCCGTCAGGACGCCGCCGCCGAGCAGGACTGGCGTCTGTTCGCCGAGGAGGTCCAGGCGGGTCAGCGCCACCGTCGCCATCACCGTCACCTCCTCGGCGAGCCTCGCGACGATCGCGCGGGCCACCGGGTCGCCCCCGTCGGCCGTCGCGAACAGCACGGGGGCCAGCTCGTGCCGGCGGTCGTGGCCGACGTGCCCGAGGTGCAGCGCCTCGATCAGCGCGTACATCGTCGGCAGGCCGAAGTGGCCGGGCAGGGTGCGGACCAGGGCCGTCGGCCCGCCCCGGCCGTCCTCCGCGCGGGCCGCGTGCCACAGGGCCTCCTCGGCCAGGGCCCACCCCCCGCCCCAGTCACCGGAGATCCGGCCGATGGCCGGGAAGCGGGCGGTACGGCCGTCGGGGCGCATGCCGACGCAGTTGATGCCCGCGCCGCACACCACGGCCACGCCCCGCGGCTCGGCCACGCCCGCCCGCAGGACCGCGAACGTGTCGTTGCGCACCTCCACCGACGCGCCCCACGCGCGCGCCTGCAGCGCGGCCGCCAACTGCTCCTCCTCCACCGGCAGATCGGCGTTGGCCAGGCACGCCGAGACATGCGAGACGCAGGTCACGCCCGCGTCGGCGAAGGCCCGCGCGACCGGCTCGGCCAGCGTGTCCAGCGCCGCCGGCACCCCGGCCACGGGCGGCCGGAAGCCGCCGCCGCGGGCCGTGGCCAGGACCTCCCCGGCGGCGGTGACCACGGCCACGTCGGTCTTGCTGTTGCCCGCGTCGACGGCGAGGACGGTCGGGGTCTCAGGTGCGGTCAGGCCCACGCGAGGTGCTCCCGGTTGTGTGCGATCAACTGGTCGGTGAGGGTCTCGGCGTACGCGTACTGGCCGATCAGGGGGTGCGCGAGCAGGGCGCGGAACACCCGGTCGCGGCCGCCGCGCAGCGCGGCCTCCAGGGCCAGTTCCTCGTACCCGGTCACGTTCGCCACCAGGCCGGCGAAGAGCGGGTCCAGGTCCGGCACCGGCAGCGGGGCCGGGCCGTTCGGGCCGACCGCCGCCTGGACCTCTATCACCGCGTCGTCGGGCAGGAAGGGCAGCGTGCCCTTGTTGAGCGTGTTCACCACCTGGTACGGGCTGCCCCCGCCGCCGAGCAGTGCCGCCGCCAGGTCCACGGCCGCCTCCGAGTAGAAGGCGCCGCCCCGCCTGGCCAGCAGCGCCGGCTTCTCGTCCAGCGTGGGATCGCCGTACATCTTCAGCAACTCCCGTTCCATCTCGGCCACTTCCGCGGCCCGGGACGGCTTGGTGCGCAGTTCTCCGACGACCTCGTCGTGGGCGTAGTAGTAGCGCAGGTAGTAGGAGGGGACCACGCCCAGGCGGTCCAGCAGGGGGCGTGGGAGGCGGACGTCGTCGGCGATCGCGTCGCCGTGCTCGGCCAGCAGCCCGGGCAGGACGTTCTCGCCCTCGGGGCCGCCCAGCCGGACGCCCGTCTCCCAGGTGAGGTGGTTGAGGCCCACGTGGCCGAGGTGGACGTCGGCCGGGGCCACGCCGAGCAGGTGCGCGAACTTGCGCTGGAAGCCGATCGCCACGTTGCACAGCCCGACCGCCCGGTGCCCGGCCTGGAGGAGGGCGCGGGTGACGATGCCGACCGGGTTGGTGAAGTCGATGATCCACGCGCGCGGGTTGGCACGCCGGACCCGTTCCGCGATGTCCAGCACCACCGGGACCGTGCGCAGCGCCTTGGCCAGTCCGCCCGCGCCGGTGGTCTCCTGACCGACGCAGCCGCACTCCAGCGGCCAGGTCTCGTCCTGCTCACGGGCCGCCTGGCCGCCGACGCGCAGCTGGAGCAGGACGGCGTCGGCGCCGTCGACGCCCGCGTCCAGGTCGGCGGTGGTGACGATCCGGCCGTCGTGGCCCTGCCTGGCGAAGATACGGCGGGCGAGGCCGCCCACCAGCTCCAGGCGCTCCGGCGCCGGGTCCACCAGCACCAGTTCGTCGACGGGCAGGGTGTCCCTCAGGCGTGCGAAACCGTCGATGAGTTCGGGGGTGTAGGTCGAGCCGCCGCCGACCACGGTGAGTTTCATACGAGGATCAACCCTTTACTCCGGTGAGAGTGACGCCCTCGACGAACGCCTTCTGGGCGAAGAAGAAGACGAGGATCACGGGGGCCATGACCAGCACGGTCGCGGCCATGGTGAGGTTCCAGTCGGTGTGGTGGGCGCCCTTGAAGGACTCCAGGCCGTAGGACAGGGTCCAGGCGCCGGGGTTCTCGGACGCGTAGATCTGCGGGCCGAAGTAGTCGTTCCAGGCGTAGAAGAACTGGAAGAGGGCCACGGCGGCGATGCCCGGCCTGGCCATCGGCAGGACGACCTTCAGCAGCGTCCTGAGATCCCCGCAGCCGTCCACCTTCGCCGCGTCCAGGTACTCGTTCGGGATCGTCATCAGGAACTGGCGCAGCAGGAAGATGGAGAACGCGTCGCCGAAGGCCATCGGGATGATCAGCGGCCACAGCGTGCCGGACAGATCCAGCTGCTTCGCCCAGAACAGGTACATCGGGATGATGATCACCTGTGGGGGCAGCATCATCATCGAGATCACCAGCATGAGTGACAGATTGCGGCCCCGGAAGCGGAACTTGGCGAGCGCGTACGCCACCGGGACCGACGACACCACGGTCAGCACGGTGCCGAGGCCGGCGTAGACCAGCGTGTTCTTCCACCAGGTCAGAAAGCCCGGCGTGTCGAAGACCTTCCGGTAGTTGCCCCACTCCCAGGTGTGCGGGACCAGATCCCGGCTCAGGGCCTGGCTGTCGCTCATCAGCGAGGTCAGGAACACGAACACGAAGGGCAGCGTGAAGAACAGCGCGGCGGCGACGCCGAGGGAGTGGACCGCGATCCACTCCAGCAGCGCCCTGCGCCGGGCGGTGCGCTCGGCGGCCGAGGCGGGCGCCTTCAACCCCACCGGTTTGTCCAGTACTTGGGTCATGGTCAGTCACCTGCCTGGATCAGGCCGCCCCGGCGCCGCATCAGGAACGCGGTGAACACCATCGACAGGGCGAAGAGGACGAGGGCGACGACACACGCGGAGCCGTAGTCGAAGCGCTGGAAGCCGAGGTTGTAGACGAGCTGGGGGAGGGTGAGCGTGGACTTGTCGGGGTAGCCGGGCTCGAACTGGGTGCCGGCGCCCTGGATCACGCCCGAGGCGACCTTCCCGGCGATCAGCGGCTGCGTGTAGTACTGCATCGTCTGGATGACGCCCGTGACGACGGCGAACATCACGATGGGGGAGATGTTCGGCAGCGTCACGTACCGGAAGCGCTGCCAGGCCGACGCGCCGTCCAGCTCCGCGGCCTCGTACTGCTCCGCCGGTACGTCGAGCAGCGCGGCCATGAAGATGACCATGAGGTCGCCGACGCCCCACAGCGCGAGCAGGGTCAGCGCGGGTTTGGACCAGGTGGGGTCGTTGAACCAGCCCGGCGCCGGGACGCCGGCCTTCTCCAGGATCGAATTGACCGGCCCGGTACCGGGGTTGAGCAGAAAGGCGAAGGCCATGGTCGCGGCGACCGGCGGGGCCAGGTAGGGCAGGTAGAACAGGGTGCGGAAGACGCCCGTACCGGTCTTGATCCTGGTGATCAGCAGGCCGATGCCGAGCCCGAAGACCACCCGGAGGCTCACCATCACCACGACCAGCCACAGGGTGTTGCGCATGGCGGGCCAGAAGTACGGATAGTGCTGGAAGACGTAGGTCCAGTTCTTCGTGCCGCTCCACGTCGGCGGTTTGAAGCCGTCGTAGTGCATGAACGAGAAATAGACCGTCGAGATCAGCGGATACACGAAGAACACCGCGAACCCGATCAGCCAGGGCGACATGAAGGCGAGGGTCCTGAGCGCCGAGCGGCGGCGCTTGGCCGCCAGAGTGACCGTACTCATCGGCTACTTCGCCTGCGCGATGTCCGTGTCGATCTGTGCCGCCGTCTTCCGCAGACCGGCCTTCAGATCGGTGACTTTTCCGCTCTCGTAGTCG
Source organism: Streptomyces sp. FXJ1.172 (assembly GCF_001636945.3). NCBI lineage: Bacteria > Bacillati > Actinomycetota > Actinomycetes > Kitasatosporales > Streptomycetaceae > Streptomyces > Streptomyces sp. FXJ1.172. The sequence goes on from NZ_CP119133.2 coordinate 6,059,623, forward strand.
AATCCGAGCTGCTGGATGGTGGTGAGGTACACACCGCCGTTGACGGATGCGGGCGTGGTGGTGGAATTCGGGTCGGCGGCGATGTCCAGGAACGTCCTGAAGCGCGGGTCGTACTTCAGCTTCGGGGACTTCAGGGCGGCGAGCGTGGAGGGCACGTTGTGCAGGTCGTTGGAGAAGCCGACCACCGCGTCCGTGTCCGTGGTCATGTACTTCACCAGCTCCCAGGCCGCGTTCTGCTTGTGGCTGGAGGCGGCGACGCCCGCGACGGTGCCGGTGATGTACCCCTTGCCGTACTGGTCCGCCTGGTCGTCGGGGACGGGCAGCGGGGCGACCCCGATGTCGAACTTCGGCTTGGCCGCCAGTGCCATCCCGAGCCGCCACTCGCCGTCGAGCTGCATGGCGACCTGCCCGGTGTGGAAGGGGTGCCTGGGACCCCACTCGTCACCGAGCGTCGCCCGGAACTTCTCCAGCTTCTGGAATCCGCCCAGTTCGTCCACGAGCCGCTTCTGGAAAGCGAATCCCTTCTCGAACGCGGGGTCCTTGGCGAGGTTCGACTTTCCGTCCTTGCCGAAGTACGTCGGCGAGAACTGCGCGAAGTAGTGCTCGGTGGTGGTCTCCCAGCCGTGGTAGTCCGGCATGAACCCGAGCTGTTTGTAGGAGTCGCCGTCCGGGACGGTCAGTTTCCTGGCGTCGGCCTCGAATTCGGACCAGGTCTTCGGCGGAGCGGCGATGCCCGCCTTCTTGAATTCCGTCTTGTTGTAGTAGAGCCCGTACGCGTCACCGAGCAGCGGCACCGTGCAGCGGTTCCCGTCGAACTGGGTGTACTCGTTCATCGTCTTCGGGAAGGTCGTGGCGGGGTCGATGCCCGACTTCCGGAAGAAGGGGTTGAGGTCCACCAGCGCGCCCGAGGAGCAGAACTTGCCCACGTTGTTCGTGGTGAAGGAGGAGATGACGTCGGGCGCCTTGTCGCCGCCCGAGCGCAGCGCCTGGTTGATCTTGTCGTCCGTCATGTTGCCGACGACGTTCACATGGATGTTGGGGTGCGCCCTCTCGAAGCCGGCGATCAGCGTCTTGACGGCCTGCACCTCGTTCGGTGCGCTCCAGGCGTGCCAGAAGGTGACCGTCGTGTCCTTCGTCGGGTCGTCCGAGGCGCCGGAGGCGGACTGCCCCGTACAGGCGGTGGTGAGCAACGCGAGCGAGGCGGTCACGGCAAAAGCCGTCTTTCGGACAGCTGAGGGTATGACTTCGGGCATGGCGAGGTCTCCCAGGAGGGCGGGGTGGGTGAGAGAGGGGGCGTGACTCAGCGCGAGGTGTCGAAGACCTCGTCGCGGGTGGCGACGAGCGCGCACTCCAACGCGCCGCGCAGTACGGGGTTTTCGTGGACGTCGCCGACGACCAGCCGGGGCCGGGCCGCCGCCAGCTCCGCCAGCTCGGCCTGGACGAGGGCGCGCAGCACCTCGCCGCCGGCCGTCAGGGCGGAGCCGCTGAGGACGACGAGTTCGGGGTCGAGGACGGAGACGAGCGAGGCGAGACCGGTGGCCAGCCGGGTCGCGTAGGTCTGCAGCAGCTCACGGTAGGGGCCGCTCGTGTGGTCGGCGGCGCGGGCGACGAGCGCGGCGGCGGCCTCGGAGTACGGCCCCGGCGGCACGTCCGCGATGCCGAGTTCGCGGGCCAGCTTCGGTACGGCCTGGGAGCCGGCCAGCTCCTGGTAGCCGCCGCTGTTCGCCTTGGTCACCTGGCGCACCAGGGGCGCGCCCGGCACCGGCAGGAAGCCGACCTCGCCGGCGCCGCCGGTCCAGCCGCGGTGCAGTCGGCCGCCGAGGACCAGGGCGGCGCCGAGCCCCTCCTGGTTCCACAGGAGCACGAAGTCGCCATGGCCCTTGGCGGCCCCCAGCCGCTGTTCGGCGAGGGCGACGAGGTTGACGTCGTTCTCGTACTCCACCGGCATCGGCAGGGCGGCGGCGAGGTCGTCGAGCAGGGCGGGGGAGTGCCAGCCGGGCAGGTGGGAGGCGTAGCGCAGCCGGCCGGTGCCCGGGTCGAAGGCGCCCGGGGTGCCGATGACCAGCCGGTGCACGTCGGACCGGGCGAGCCCGGCGGCCTTGACGGCGCCGTCGAGCGCGTCGGTGACCTGCCGGACGACGGGTTGGGCGGGACGGCGCCCGGGGGTGGGCAGTTCGTACTCGCCGACCGTGCGGCCGGTGATGTCGGCGACGGCGGCGCGGATGCGCTCCGGGGTGACGTCGAGCCCCGCGGCGTGGGCGGCGCCCGGATGCACCGCGTACAGCTGGGCGCTGGGGCCCGGCCGGCCCTCGCTGGTGCCGGTCACCCGGACCAGCCCGGCCGCCTCCAGGCGGGCCAGCAGCTGGGAGGCGGTGGGCTTGGACAGTCCGGTGAGCTTGCCGATCCGGGTGCGCGACAGCGGCCCGTGCTCCAGCAGCAGGTCCAGGGCGGCGCGGTCGTTCATGGCGCGCAGGACGCGCGGGGTGCCCGGCGTACCGGCGGTTCCTGCCATGGGGTCCACACCTGCCTTTCCAGCCGCCCAGCTTCTCAGTGACCTGGCCGGACGTCCAGCCGTGATCATCGGTCTGATCACCGGCTGGACGGAAGATCACTGTTAGGAAACTTTCCTATTGGGGTGGGAGGAACGTAAGCCCAGGACGAAGGGGGCGTCAATAGACAAGGCAGCTGAGGCAACGCAGTCGTTACCTGTTGACGGACACAGCGATGGGGCACCCCGTGCGCCGCCGGCGCCGGAATGCCCCATCTGTTCGCTCGGACGAGTGCGCTGACCCGTTCCGTCGTTCCCCGGTTACTTGTCCGTGCTCGTAGGCGGCTGCGCATTGATCGGCGTCGTCGCCTTCGCCTGCGGGGAGTCCGCGTTGGCGAAGGCCGACGGGGCCGCCACCGCGGCCGTCGGGTCGAGGGTGTCCGCGGCGTCCTCCGCGGACGTGGCACCGCCCACGATGCGGATGTGCGCCGCGTCGAAGGCCCGCTTGATCCGCCAGCGCAGCTCCCGCTCCACCGTCAGCGCCTTGCCCGGCATCGTCTTCGCCGCAACGCGGACGACCATGGAGTCGATCAGGACCGAGTCCAGGCCCAGGACCTCGACCGGGCCCCACAGCAGCTCGTTCCAGGGCTCTTCCTTGCTCATGTGCTCGGCGACCGCGTTCAGCGTGTCCTTGACCCTGTCCAGGTCCTCGCTCGAGCGCACCGTCACATCGACCCCGGCCGTCGCCCAGCCCTGCGAGAGGTTGCCGATCCGCTTGACCTCGCCGTTGCGGACGTACCAGATCTCGCCGTCCGAACCGCGCAGCTTGGTCACCCGCAGCCCGACCTCGATCACCTCGCCGGTCGCCACGCCCGCGTCGATCACGTCACCGACGCCGTACTGGTCCTCGAGGATCATGAACACGCCGGACAGGAAGTCCGTGACCAGGTTCCGCGCGCCGAAACCGATCGCCACACCGGCCACACCGGCCGACGCCAGCAGCGGCGCCAGGTTGATCTTGAAGGTGGACAGCACCATCAGCGCCGCCGTACCCATGATCAGGAAACTCGCCACCGAGCGGAGCACGGAACCTATCGCCGCCGACCGCTGCCGGCGCCGCTCGGCGTTGACCAGCAGCCCGCCCAGCGCGGTGCCGTCCACGGCCTGCGCGGTCCGGCCCATCCGCTCTATCAGCTTGGTGATCGCCCGCCGCACCATCGCTCTGAGCGCGACCGCGATCACCACGATCAGCAGGATCTGCAGACCCATCGCGAGCCACGTCGACCAGTTCTGCTCGACCCAGCTCGCCGCGTTCGTCGCGCTCTCCTGGGCGTCCTGGAGCGAGGGCACGGCCGGCTGCGTCGACCCGGAGGGGGAAGGGGTCGGGGACGCACCGGCGGCCAGCAGGACGACGGGCAAGGACGACACGGCAGGTACCTCCAGGTGTTGCACGGTCCGCACCGGCGGGGCGGTCAAGGGCTTCAAGGTCACGAAAAGGTCACCGGACGGACAGGACCACCACACTAACGGGGCATCGTGTGTGCCCCGCGCGAATGCGCCAAGGAGGGCCACAGGAGAGACGGGACTCACCCTGGCTTGAACTGGGCATGATCCGGGGGATGTATCGGGTGTGGTCGAAAACACTCCCAGCCCGTTACCGGGACATGGTGGCGCGTTCACCAGGCATGAGGGGAGACTGACTGCAGATCGTCCCGGCGCGAGCCACGCGCCGCCGACGCCCAAGGAGGCCCCCGTGCCGCATGTCCTGGTCCTCAACGCGTCGTACGAGCCGCTCGGCGTCGTACCGCTCCGCCGCGCGCTCATCCTCGTCCTGGAGAACAAGGCCGTCTCCCTCGAGGAATCCGGCGCCTTCATGCACAGCGCAACCGTCACAGTCCCCGCACCCAGCGTGGTCCGGCTCAAGCGATTCGTACGGGTTCCCTACCGGGGGCCCGTTCCTCTCACCCGCCGTGCGCTCTTCGCGCGCGACGGGGGCCGGTGCATGTACTGCGGTGGCGTCGCAACCAGCGTCGACCACGTCATCCCGCGCAGCCGCGGGGGCAAGCACGTCTGGGACAACGTGGTGGCGTCCTGCCGCCGCTGCAACCACGTCAAGGCCGACCGCCACCTCGTCGAGCTGGGCTGGCGACTGCGCCACAAGCCCGCTCCACCCACCGGCCTGGCCTGGCGCATCATCGGCACCGGCCATAGGGACCCGCGCTGGCTGCCCTACTTGCAGCCGTACGGCGCGGACGACGCTCTGGCCCGGATCGACGGCATCTCCGCCTGACGATCCGGGCCTTCGTGCAAGCCGTCACCGACCGGCTGCATGTCGTGCGCATGCGGCCGGTCGGACGCCCTGACTGGGCACAGTTCACGGCCTCGTTGCGCCAGGGAGGGCGTGATGAGTGGCATCTTGTTCCTTTCGGCACGTCTGCCGTAGCGCTCACGGGGTAGGGCTGCGGTGAACCCGCTGGGGCCTGACCGGTGTGATCCGCAGGTCAGGCCCTAGGTCGCCGTACATGACAAGGAGACCCCCGTGGCCGCACCGGCTCGACTGACGATCCCGGCCCAGTGGAAACCCGTGGCGGAGCCGTCCGCCGCGGCCGACGAGGCGTCCGTGTGCGTCTTCAGCGCGGAGAGCGCCTGCATCCAGGCACCGCTGACCAGCGAACCGCCGCTGCCCGACGCCGAGCCCCTGACCAGCGAGCCGCCGCTCGCCGAGACCGCCCCGCTGACCAGCGAGTCCGACCCGGTCCCGGACTCCTTCGGCCCGGGGCTGTAGATGACCGGGGCGAACGACGAGCCCCCGGGGCCGGACCCGGAGCTGGAACCGGAGCCCGAGCCCGAGCCCGAGCTGGACCGGCTCGCCGGACTGCACGGGGTCGCCACCTCCTACAGCCCCGCCCCGGGCCGTACCGTCCAGGTCCCCGCCTCCGCGGTGGCCGCCGCCCTGGCCGCCCTCGGCGTCGACGCGGCCGGACCGGACGCCGTACGCACCGCGCTCGCCGCCCGTGACCGGGAACTGCGCGAGCGCCTGCTGCCGCCCACGGTGGTCCACTGGACCGGCGCCGCGCCGCCCGCCGCCCTCGCCGCACTGCCCGCCGGCACCCGGCTGACCGTCGAGACCGAGCAGGAACGGGACCCCGGCCACGGCGGGGAGCGGGACGGGAGCGAGGACCGGGCGGAGGACCGGGACAGGCCCGGGGCCCGGGAGTGGGACGGGGTCGGCGAACTCCCGCTCGGCGTCCACCGGTTGACCGCCCTCGCCCCCGACGGCCGCAGCACCCACGCCCACCTCGTCGTCGCCCCCGACCGGCTGCCCACCCCGGCCGGCCGCTCCTACGGCCTCCTCGTCCAGCTGTACTCCCTGCTCTCGCGCCGCTCCTGGGGCATGGGCGACCTCGGTGACCTCGCCGAGCTGGCCGGCTGGGCCGGGCGCCGCGCCGGCGCCGGATTCGTGCAGGTCAACCCGCTGCACGCGGCCGTACCCGGCGCCCCCACCGACCCTTCCCCGTACCGCCCCTCCTCCCGCCGCTTCCCCGACCCGGTGCATCTGCGGATCGAGGACGTCCCCGAGTACGCCTACGCCGAGGACCGCGAGCGGCTCGGCGGGCTGCTGGAGCGGGCCGGACGGCTGCGCGCCGCCGTCCTCGACAAGGGCGCCCTCATCGACCGGGACGCCGTGTGGGAGCTGAAGCGCGAGGCCCTGGAAGCGGTGGCGGCCGTCCCCCTCGGGCCCGGCCGGCAGGCCGCCTACGACGCCTTCCGCGCCGCCCACGGCCAGGCCCTCGAGGACCACGCCACCTGGTACGCCCTGGCCGAGACGCATGGCCCCGACTGGCACGCCTGGCCCGCCGGACTGCGCGACCCCCGCTCGCCCGCCACCGCCCGCGCCCGCACCGGACTCGCCGACCGCGTCGAGTTCCACACCCGCCTCGCCTGGCTCACCGACGGCCAGCTGCGCACCGCCCAGCGTGTCGCGTCGGAGGCCGGGATGCCGGTCGGGATCGTGCACGACCTCGCCGTCGGCGTGCATCCGCAGGGCGCCGACGCCTGGGCGCAGCAGGACGTGTTCGCCGCCGGCATGTCCATCGGCGCCCCGCCCGACGCCTTCAACGCCCGCGGCCAGGACTGGGGGCTGCCGCCCTGGCGTCCCGACCGGCTCGCCGCCACCGCCTACGCCCCCTACCGCGACCTGCTGCGCGCCCTCTTCCGCTATGCCGGCGCCCTGCGCATCGACCACGTCATGGGCCTGTTCCGGCTGTGGTGGGTGCCCCGGGGCAGCGCCCCCACCGAGGGCACCTACGTGCACTACGACGCCGACGCCATGCTCGCGATCCTCGCCCTGGAGGCCACCCGCGCGGGGGCCGTCGTCATCGGCGAGGACCTCGGCACCGTCGAGCCCGGCGTCCGCGAGACGCTCCAGCGGCGTGGGGTGCTCGGCACCTCGGTGCTGTGGTTCGAACGGGACTGGGAGGGCGACGGCCGCCCGCTGCCGCCCGAGCGCTGGCGCGCCGACTGCCTGGCCACCGCCACCACCCACGATCTGCCGCCCACCGCCGCCCGGCTCACCGGCGACCACGTCGTCCTGCGCGACCGCCTGGGCCTGCTCACCCGCCCGGCGGCCGAGGAACGCACCGAGGCCGCCGCCGACACCGCCGAGTGGCTCGCCCTGCTCGGCAGCCTGGGCCTGCTGGACCGTCCGGCTGCCGGACCGCCCGGCTCCGACGAGGAGGAGGAGATCCGCGCCGTCCACCGCTTCCTGCTGCGCACCCCGGCCCGGCTGATCGGCGTCTGGCTGCCGGACGGCGTGGGCGACCGCCGCCCGCAGAATCTGCCGGGCACCTGGGACCAGTACCCGAACTGGCGGCTGCCGGTCGCGGACCGCGAGGGCCGCCCGGTGCCGCTGGAGGAGCTGGTGGCCGCGCCACGTCTGGCTGCGTTGCTCCATGTGTTCGCGCAGGTCGAAGGCGTGTCCACGCTTGCTACGGGACCCCGGGCGCGCGACCGTGCGGGCGGTTCGCTAACTTGAGATCGTGGACAAGAAGAACGCCCTGCGCGCCGGCGCCCTGGCCGCCGGTACGACGCTGATGATGCTGCTCATGTCGTCCCCCGCGCTCGCGCTGACCCGCGACGACGGCGACGACCCCGGCAAGGGCCTGAGCGTCGTCCAGACGCTGGGCCTCTACGTGCTGATCCCGCTGGCCCTGTTCGCCGTCATCGCCGGTCTGGTGATCGCGCTGGACAAGTCCAAGATCAGGACCGTCAAGCCCTCGTCCAAGTCCGGTGCCAAGGCCTGACCTGAGCGGGCACTGCTCTTCGTTCGCCGGGGGCGCCTGACCTCCCGTCGGTACGCGCGTTCGCCGTACCCGGGCAGGGTCGGCGCCCCTGGCGTTTTTCCGTGCGGGGCGCTGTGCGGGTCTCCGCGTGGGTCTCCGTGCGGGTCCCTGGGTGAGTCTCCGCGCGGCGCGGCTCAGGGGTTCGGTGCCGTCAGACAGCGCTGCACGGTCGGTCCGAGCCAGGCCAGCAGCTCCTCGCGGGTCAGTTCCCGGGCCGGCGGCAGGCGCAGTACATAGCGCGTGAGGGCCAGCCCGAGCAGCTGCGCGGCGCACAGCGCTGCCCGCGCCGGGAACTGCTCGGGGTCGGGGCACACCTGCCGGGCCACCGGCAGGAGCTGGTCCCGGAAATCCGCGTCAGGTCGGGCAGCCGCAGATCCAGTTGGACGGCCGCCGCGGGACCTAGTGCCCCAACAGGCAACGTTCGCCCCGTCGCGACGCCCGGCACGCTCCCCCAGCCTTCGGCCGGGAGGTGCCCCCACTCGCCGCACCGCCCGGAAGCCCAAGTACGTCCAGTACGAGGGCATCCGGCCGGCACACCGAGAGCACGCACCGGACGCCGCTCCTTGACGGGCAAACGTTGCCTGCCGGGGCACTAGCGCTCCGCTCCCTCGGTTCCGGCGAGCAACTCCCGCAGCAGGTCGGCCAGTTGGCCGGCCTGCTCGTCGTTCAGGCAGGACAGGGCCGCCGTCTGGACCGCGAGGCCCGCGCCGACCGCCCGGTCCACGGTGTCCAGCCCCTTGTCGGTGAGCGTCACCTGCAGGCCGCGGCGGTCGTGCGGGTCGGGGGAGCGGCGCAGCAGGCCGGCCTTCTCCAGTCTGTCGAGGCGGCCGGTCATGCCGCCGGTGGTGAGCATGAGGGTGGCCGACAGCTGGCGCGGGGAGAGGGTGTGCGGCTCGCCGGAGCGGCGCAGGGTGGCCAGTACGTCGAAATCTCCGCGCGAGATGCCGTACGGCTGGTACGCCTTCTCCATTTGGTCGCCCATGGCGCGGGAGAGGCGGTAGATCCGCCCGAAGACCTCCATCGCCCTGGACTCGAGGTCGGGCCGGACGGCCGCCCACTGGTCGATGATCGCGTCGACGGGATCCCTGCGCTGCTGCGGGCCTTCGGTCATGCGCCGAGTATCGCCCTCCCGGTGATCACTCGCAAGAAAGCGGCTCGCGAGGAAGTGACTCACAAGGAAGTGGCTTGCAAAAAAGTAGCTTAGGGCTAAGCTACTTTCCATCAAGCTACTTCGGGAGGATCGGCACGATGAACACGAGGAAGCGGCGGAGCGGGGCGGACGAGCGCGTCCCGGGGGAGTGGGCACTGCCCGTCACCGCCGCCGTCAACGGCATCGGCACCGGTATGTACGTCCCGTTCACGCTGGTCTTCTTCCACGCCGTCACCGGGCTGTCCTTCCCGGTCGTCGGCGCCGTGCTGACCGCCACCGGTCTCGCGGGCATCGCCGTACTGCCGTTCGCCGGGACGGCGGTGGACCGGTACGGCGCCCAGCGCGTGCTGTACGTGCTCTACGGCGTCCGGGTCGCCGGCTTCGCCCTCTATCCCTTCGCCCGCTCGCTCGCCGCCTTCGCCGCCGTCGCCCTGGTCACGGCCGCGGCCGACCGGGCCTTCCCCGCCGCCCAGCAGTCCCTGATCGGCGAGGTGGCGCTCGGGGCCGGGCGGGACCGGCTCCAGGCGTCGACGCGCGCGCTGCAGAACGCCGGCAGCGGCGCGGGTGCGCTGCTGGCCACGCTGGTCATCTCCCTTGCGGGCAGCGCCGGTTACACCTACGCGGCCTGGGGCAACGCCCTCTCCTTCGCACTCGCGGCACTGCTGCTGCGCCCGCTGCGACCGGTGCGCGGGGCGGGCGGGGCGGGCGCAGTGCCCCTCGGGCGGCGGTCGGGCGGCGGGTACCGGCTCGTCCTCGCCGACCGGCCCTTCCTGGTCGTCACCGGCGCCAACTTCCTGAACGCGCTGAGCTATTCGGCCCTCTCGGTGCTCTTCCCGCTGTTCATGACGGAGTGGCTGCACGGGCCCGCGGCGCTCACGGGCGCCGCGTTCACCATCAACACGGTGCTGTGTGCCGTGGGCGGGGTCGCCGTCGGCGCCCGGGTCCGCAGGGCCGGTGCCCGGCGCACCCGGGCGGCGGCGCTGGGCGGCGGCCTGTTCGCCACGGCCTTCGCCGCGCAGATCGTGCTCGGCACCCTGCGGCCGGGCTCCGGCCCGGTGCTGGGCGGTGCGCTGATCGCCGTGGTCGTCGTCTACACCGTCGGTGAGCTGATCCACAGCCCCGCCGCCCAGGTGCTCGCGGTCGAGGCGGCGCCCGAGAAGGCGCGCGGCCGGTACCTGGCGGCGTACCAGATGTCCTGGTCGCTGGCGAAGGCGGTGGCACCGTCCCTGTTCACGGCCCTGCTCGCGCTGGACGGCCGGGCGCCGTGGGCTGTCCTCGTCGCGACGTCGGCGATCGCCGCCGCCCTGCTGGTCCGGGTGGAGCGCCGGCTGCCGGCCCAGGCGCTGCGGCCGCTGCCCCTCACCCGGCACCCCATGACCCCTGTCCCCGCGTCCGTCGCCGCCGCACCCGGAGGAACCCGGCCGTGAAACGCTCCATGACGATCCCGCTGACCGCCCTCGCCCCCGTCTCCTGGGGCACCACCTACGCGGTGACCACCGAGTTCCTGCCGCCGGACCGCCCGCTGTTCACGGGCCTGATGCGGGCCCTGCCCGCCGGGCTCGTCCTGCTGGCGCTGACCCGGGTGCTGCCGAAGGGCGCCTGGTGGTGGAAGTCGCTGGTGCTCGGCGCGCTGAACATCGGCGCCTTCTTCCCGCTGCTGTTCGTGTCGGCGTACCGGCTGCCCGGCGGAACGGCGGCCGTCGTCGGCTCGGTCCAGCCGCTGTTCGTCGTCGGCCTCTCGGCACTGCTGCTGGGGCAGCGGCCGGCCGGGCGTACCCTCGCCACCGGTGCTGTGGCCGCGCTCGGTGTCAGCCTCGTCGTCCTGCGGGGCAGCGGTGCGCTCGACGCGCTCGGAGTGCTCGCGGCCGTCGCCGCCACCGCCTCGATGGCCGCCGGGACGGTGCTGACCAAGCGGTGGGGCCGCCCGGACGGCGTCGGCCCGCTGGCCCTCACCGGCTGGCAGCTCACCACGGGCGGCCTGCTCGTCGCCCCCGTCGCCTTCCTGGCCGAGGGAGCCCCGCCGGCCCTGGACGGCCGGGCCGTCGGCGGTTACCTCTACCTCGCCCTGGCGGGCACGGCCGTCGCCTACTGGCTCTGGTTCCGCGGCATCGGCCGGCTCACCGCGACCCAGGTCGCCTTCCTCGGCCCGCTGTCCCCGCTGACCGCGGCCGCCGTCGGCTGGGTGGCGCTCGGGCAGGCACTGACCCCCGTGCAGGTGGCGGGGATGGCGCTGGCGTTCGGGGCGACGCTGGCTGGGCAGTTCGGTGGCGGCGGGAGCCGACCTTTCAGTTCAGCTGAAAAGAATCGTCCAAAAGATTCGATGGACCTGATGGATCCTGCACTGCGACGGTAGCCACACGGACCCACCCCCGCCGAAAGGAGTCCCGTGGCCGTCGTCCTGCCCAGGACCACCACATCCGCCCCGTCCGCCCCCGCGGCCGGCCTCGCCCTCGCCGCCCTCGCCACCCTGGTCTGGTCCGGCAGCTTCGTCACCTCCCGCGCTCTGCACGACAGCGTCCCGCCGGTCCAGCACGCCTTCTGGCGCTGGGTGACCGCACTGGTGGCGGTGGCGCCCTTCGGCGCCCGGCAGGCCTGGCGGCAACGGGCCCTGCTGCGCCGCCACGCCCGCTACGTCCTCCTCGCCTCCCTGCTCGGCGTGGCCGTCTACAACACCCTCGTCAACCAGGCCGGACTGACCACCCCGGCCGCCACCATGGGCATGATCATGGCCGCCTCACCGGTGCTCATGGCGGTCTTCGAACGGCTCGGCGGCGTACGGCTCGGCGCACGGCGCACGGCAGGGCTGCTGATCGCCTGCGCGGGCGTGACGGTGCTCGCGGGCGGCGGCGCGCACTTCTCGTCCGGCAGTCTGTGGATGATCGCGGCGGCCTGCTGCTTCGCCGGCTACAGCGCGCTGCTGCGCCGCAAGCCGGCCGAACTGACGGGCACCGGCTTCCTGTTCACCACGTTCCTGACCGGCACGGCGCTCCTCCTGCCCGCGCAGGCGGTGAGCGTGACCGTACAGGGCTCCTTCCACCCCACCCCCGCCACCGTCCTGCCCCTCCTCTACGTCGGCGTCGCCTCCTCCGCGGTGGCCTTCTTCGCCTGGAACAAGGCCATCGCCCTCGTCGGCGCGACCCGGGCGGGCATCGTCTACCACCTCCAGCCGGTCTGCGTGGCCCTGCTGTCGTGGGCGTTGCTCGGCGAGACGACGGGCCTGCCGCAGCTGCTGGCGATGGCGCTGATCCTGGCAGGGGTGGTGCTGGGCGCGGGATCACGCCGCTGACGTGTAGCTTTTCCGGCATGGCCGAGTGGGACATCCGGAAGCTGCAGATCCTGCGCACCCTGCGCGAGCGGGGGACGGTGACCGCGACGGCCGAGGCCCTGCACATGACCCCGTCCGCGGTCTCCCAGCAGCTCACCAACCTCTCCCGGCAGCTCGGCGTCCCCCTGCTCCAGGCCCACGGCCGCCGGGTGCGCCTCACCGACGCGGCCCGCCTGGTACTGGCCCACACGGAGGCGGTCTTCGAGCAACTGGAGCGCGCGGAGGCCGCGTTGGCGGCCTACACCGGGGGAGAGGCGGGAGAGGTCCGGGTGGGCGCCTTCCCCACCTCGGTCCCCGCCCTGGTCGTACCGGCCGTACGGGCGCTGCGGGCCACCCACCCCGGGGTGACCGTCCGCGTACGGGAGGCGGAAGCGGCCGAGGCGTACGACCTGCTGACCGCCTCGGAGGTCGACCTCGCCCTGTCCCTGGCCGCCGAGGCCCCGAGCGCGGCCGACCCCCGCATCACCCAAGTCCCGCTCCTGGCCGACCCGTTGGACCTCGCCCTGCCCCCGGACCACCCGTTGGCGGCGGCCCCCGCCCTGACCCTGACCGACCTGGCGGCCGAGCCCTGGATCTTCGGCGGCAGCGGCCCCTGGTCGGACATCACCCGCCGCGCCTGCGAGGCGGCCGGCTTCAGCCCCCACCAGGGCCACTCGGCCTCCGGCTGGACCGCCATCCTCGCCATGGTGGAGGCCGGCATGGGCGTGGCCCTGATCCCGAGAACGGCCGCGACCCGCCGCGACGGCGTCGTGATGCGCGACCTCGGCCCCGCCGCCCCGGTCCGTCATGTGACGGCGGCGGTCCGCAGGGGCGGGGAGACGGGGCGGGCGGTGGCCCGGGTACTGGATGCTCTCCGGAATGCGGCGAGATCCTGCGCGACCGGGTCCCCGGCGCCCTGCGCCGGGCAGACCGCGCCCCGCTGAGGGGCGCCCGGCACAAGGGCCGGGCGCCCTGGTGCGTACTACTCGGCCGCCGCGTCCGCGGCCTGGGCCCTGAGGGCCCTCTCGACGCCCGCGCGGGACTCCGAGACGAGGCGGCGCAGGGCCGCGTTCGGGCCGGCCGCGGAGAGCCAGGTGTCCGTCTTGGCCAGGGTCTCCTCGAAGACCTGGACCGACGGGTACAGGCCGATGGCGATCTGCTGGGCGATCTCGTGCGAACGGGAGTCCCAGACGCCCTTGACGGCCTCGAAGTACCGGTCCGTGTACGGCTCCAGCAGCTCGCGCTGGTCGGTCTGCACGAAGCCGGCGATCACGGCCTCCTGCACGGCGTTGGGCAGCTTGTCGGAGTCGATCACCGACGCCCAGGCCTCCGCCTTGGCCTCCGGTGTCGGGCGGGCCGCGCGGGCGGTGGCCGCGTGCCGCTCACCGGCCGCGGTCCTGTCCCGCTCGTACTCGGCCGCGATCTCCGGCTCGTCGAAGCGGCCGACCGCCGCCAGCCGTTCCACGAACGCCCAGCGCAGCTCGGTGTCCACGGCCAGGCCCTCGATGGTGTGGGAGCCCTCCAGCAGGCCTTCCAGCAGGTCCAGCTGCTCCGGGGTGCGGGCCGTCGCCGCGAAGGCGCGGGCCCAGGCCAGCTGGTGGTCGCCGCCCGGCTCCGCCGCGCGCAGGTGGGCCAGCGTGGCGTCCGTCCAGCGGGTCAGCAGGGCCTCGCGGGCGGCCGGGTCGGCGTACAGGTCGATGGCGAGCTTGACCTGGCGGTGCAGCGACTGCACGACACCGATGTCGGACTCCTTGCCGATGCCGGACAGGACGAGGGACAGGTAGTCGCGGGCGGCCAGTTCGGCGTCCCGCGTCATGTCCCAGGCCGACGCCCAGCACAGCGCGCGCGGGAGGGAGGAGTCGAAGTCGCCGAGGTGCTCGGTGACGAACGCCAGCGACTGCTCGTCCAGGCGGACCTTGGCGTACGACAGGTCGTCGTCGTTGAGCAGGACGACCGCCGGGCGGCGCCTGCCGCTCAGCTGGGGTACGGCCGTCAGCTCGCCGTCGACGTCCAGTTCGATCCGCTCGGTGCGCACCAGCTTGCCGCTCGCGGCGTCGAGGTCGTACAGGCCGATGGCGATGCGGTGTGGGCGCAGGACCGGCTCGCCCTTGGCGCCGGCGGGCAGCGCCGGGGCCTCCTGGCGGACCGCGAAGGAGGTGATGACTCCGTCGGCGTCGGTGGCGAGCTCCGGGCGCAGGACGTTGATGCCGGCCGTCTCCAGCCACTTCTTCGACCAGGTCTTCAGGTCGCGCCCGGAGGTCTCCTCCAGGGCGCCGAGCAGCTCGGACAGGCGCGTGTTGCCGTACGCGTGCCGCTTGAAGTAGGCCTGTACGCCCTTGAAGAACTCGTCCTCGCCGACGTACGCGACGAGCTGCTTGAGCACGCTCGCGCCCTTGGCGTACGTGATGCCGTCGAAGTTGACGAGCACGTCGTCCAGGTCGCGGATGTCCGCCATGATCGGGTGCGTGGAGGGCAGCTGGTCCTGCCGGTACGCCCAGGTCTTCATCGAGTTGGCGAACGTGGTCCACGAGTGCGGCCAGCGCGAGCCGGGGGCGGCGGCCTGGCAGGCGATGGAGGTGTAGGTGGCGAACGACTCGTTCAGCCACAGGTCGTTCCACCACTCCATGGTGACCAGGTCGCCGAACCACATGTGGGCCAGCTCGTGCAGGATCGTCTCGGCCCGGACCTCGTACGCCGCGTCGGTCACCTTGGACCGGAAGACGTACTGGTCGCGGATGGTGACGGCGCCCGCGTTCTCCATCGCGCCCGCGTTGAACTCGGGCACGAACAGCTGGTCGTACTTCGCGAACGGGTAGGCGTAGTCGAACTTCTCCTGGAACCAGTCGAAGCCCTGCCGGGTCACCTCGAAGATCGCGTCCGAGTCGAGGAACTCGGCGAGCGACGGGCGGCAGTAGATGCCGAGCGGCACGGACTGCCCGTCCTTCTCGTACACGCTGTGCACGGAGTGGTACGGGCCGACGATCAGCGCGGTGACGTACGTCGAGATGCGCGGGGTCGGCTCGAAGGCCCAGACGTTGTCCTTCGGCTCCGGCGTCGGCGAGTTCGAGATGACGGTCCAGCCCTCGGGCGCCGTCACGGTGAACCGGAAGGTGGCCTTCAGGTCGGGCTGCTCGAAGGAGGCGAAGACCCGGCGGGCGTCCGGCACCTCGAACTGGGTGTACAGGTACGCCTGCTCGTCGACGGGGTCCACGAAGCGGTGCAGGCCCTCGCCGGTGTTGGTGTACGCGCAGTCGGCGACGACCCGCAGGACGTTGCGGCCCTCCAGCAGCCCCGGCAGCGTGATCCGCGAGTCCTCGAAGACCTCGCCGGGTTCGAGCGCGTCGCCGTTCAGGGTCACCTCGTGGACGGCCGGCGCGACCAGGTCGATGAAGGACGTGGAGCCGTTTTCGGCGACGTCGAAGCGCACCGTGGTCACGGACCGGTAGGTACCGCCCTCCTGCGCGCCGGAGAGGTCGAGATCGATCTCGTACGAGTCAACGGTGAGCAGCTTCGCCCGCTGCTGTGCCTCTTCGCGAGTCAGGTTTGTGCCAGGCACGCGGTCATCTCCTCGTTATGTGTGCGTTCGGCCATCCTTCCACGGGACCTGCGCGCAGGGCGACGTCCTGAGGCTGCGCGGCGCAGCCCTAGGGAAAGCCCTATGGGCCGGGAACACGAGGGGGCGGCCACCCGGAGGTGACCGCCCCTTTTCGGAGTGTCCGTGCTACTTCGCGGACAGCTCGGCCGCCACCAGCTCCGCGATCTGGACCGCGTTCAGCGCGGCGCCCTTGCGGAGGTTGTCGTTGGAGACGAACAGTGCGAGGCCGTTGTCCACCGTCTCGTCGCGGCGGATGCGGCCGACGTACGACGGGTCCTGGCCGGCCGCCTGCAGCGGGGTCGGGATGTCGGAGAGGGCGACGCCCGGGGCCTTCGCGAGCAGCTCGGTGGCGCGCTCGGGGGAGAGCGGGCGGGCGAAGCGGGCGTTGACCTGGAGGGAGTGGCCGGAGAAGACCGGGACACGGACACAGGTGCCGGAGACCTTCAGGGCGGGGATCTCCAGGATCTTGCGGGACTCGTTGCGCAGCTTCTGCTCCTCGTCGGTCTCGTTCAGACCGTCGTCGACGATCGAACCCGCCAGCGGGAGCACGTTGAAGGCGATCGGCCGCTTGTAGACCTGCGGCTCGGGGAAGTCGACCGCCGCGCCGTCATGGGTGAGCTTGTCGGCGTCGGCGACGACCTTCTGCGCCTGGCCGTGCAGCTCGGCCACGCCCGCGAGGCCCGAGCCGGACACCGCCTGGTAGGTGGCGACGACCAGCGCCTGGAGGCCTGCCTCCTCGTGCAGCGGCTTCAGGACCGGCATCGCGGCCATCGTGGTGCAGTTCGGGTTGGCGATGATGCCCTTGGGGCGGTCGGCGATCGCGTGCGGGTTCACTTCGGAGACGACCAGCGGGACCTCGGGGTCCTTGCGCCAGGCCGAGGAGTTGTCGATCACGACGGCGCCCTGGGAGGCGACCTTCTCGGCGAGTGCCCTGGAGGTCGCGCCGCCCGCGGAGAAGAGCACGATGTCCAGGCCGGTGTAGTCGGCGCTCGCCGCGTCCTCCACCGTCACGCCGTCCAGCACGGTGCCCGCCGAGCGCGCCGAGGCGAACAGGCGCAGCTCCGTCACCGGGAAGTTCCGCTCCGCGAGGATCCTGCGCATGACCGTGCCGACCTGACCGGTGGCTCCGACGATTCCGACCCTCACAGCGGCTCCCTCTTGTGTGTCTCTTCTGTGCATTTCCAGGACCAGGTGCATGACCGGGGCATTTACATCATGCGGCCCACCCCGGTCCGCCTGTCCAATTCTTTGCCGGGCGTGCCCGAGGAGTGGGACACCCGGCCCTCGGACGACGGTTCCACACCTGCGCCGTCACCCCTGCTGAGCTGGAGGAATTCCCTCGCCAGGGGGCCCGCGCCGCAAGCTGTGCTGTCCCGCCCCTGCCCGTGGGGACTCCGGCCACACGGCGGTGTGACGTACGCCTCGCAGGGTCAGCCTTCCTTCGAGCGTGCGTAATGCCGGGACGCCTTGGCCCGGTTGCCGCACGCGGCCATCGAGCACCAGCGGCGGGTGCCGTTGCGGGACGTGTCGAAGAAGTGCAGGACGCAGCCGCCGCCGGCGCAGGCGCGGATCCGCTCCGGGGCGCGCTCCAGCAGCTCCAGGTAGTTGCGTGCGGCGAGCCAGGCCGGGCCCCAGGCCGGGTCGGTGAACTCGGCCTCCTCGGCGGGGCCGTCGGCGGTCAGCCTGGCCCGGATGCGCCCGTGGGCGAGTACGGCGTCCACGAGCGGCGCCGCCTGCCGGGGCGAGGTGTGCACGGCGGCCGCGAGCGCCTCCCGGGCCTCGCGCAGATGGCGCAGTACGGGCTCGTCGGCGCGGTGCCGCCCGGCGAGCCCGTTGCTCTCCAGCCACACCGCCAGCCCCTCGGGGCCGTCGAGCAGGTCCTGGGTCACGCCCTCCCGGTTCCAGCGGGTGTTCAGCAGGTCGAGGGCGAGGGGCTCGCCGGTGAGCGGGCGGGGATCGCGGGCGGTGGACATCGGCTGCTCCTTGGTCTTCTAACCCCTCAAGTGTACGTGACCGGTTGACGCAATCGCCAATAACCGTCTAACTTGAAGACAACGGTTAAACAGCCCGAAGGGAAGCGTCATGACCCCGCGCATCGCGCACACCGGCCTGAACGTCACCGACCTAGACCGCTCGCTCGCCTTCTACCGGGACGTCCTCGGCTTCGCCCTGCTCGTGGAGGGCAAGGAGGGCGACCAGCGCTGGGCGATGCTGGGGGAGGCCGGCGGCGCCCCGCTCGTCACCCTCTGGCAGCAGGCGCAGGGTGCGTACGACAGCGGCAGGCCCGGACTGCACCACCTCGCCTTCACCGTGGACTCGGCCGAGCGGGTCCGGGAGTACGAGGCCGCGCTGCGGGAGTACGGCGCGAAGTTCGCCCACGAGGGCGTCGTCGCCCACCGGGAGGGCGGCACCTCGGGCGGGATCTTCTTCCACGACCCGGACGGCATCCGGCTGGAGATCTCGGCCCCGCTCGGCCCCGACGGCGCCCCCGCCCCGCACGACTCGGCCCCGACCTGCGGTTTCTTCTAGTCATGGGCACCTATCACGCGGGTTCGCTCGCCGTGCAGGAACTGATGGGCGTACGCGAGCGCGCCGAGCACGTCGGCCGCTCCCTCGGCCAGGACATCAAGCCGATCGCGGCGGTCTTCCTTCAGGCGCAGCCCCTGCTGGTCGTCGGCGCGGCGGACCCGGGGACGGGGAGGGTGTGGGCTTCGGCCCTCACGGGCAGCCCGGGTTTCGTCCGGGCCACCGGGCCCCGGCAGATGTCGGTCGCCACCGATACCGGGCCGGGCGCCCGGCCCGAAGGGGCGCGGGGCCGCCTCCGGCATGCGGCCACCGCCGCGCGGGCGCGACCAGCCCCGCCCGACCCGCGGCCCGGCCACGGCATGGGCGACCCGCTCGCGACGGCCCTCGGCACCCCCGGCACCGCGATCGGCACCATCGCCCTGGACCCCCGCACCCGCCGCCGCATGCGCCTCAACGGCCGGCTGCGGCCGACGGCAGGCGGCTTTGCCGTGGAGGCGGACCAGGTGTTCTCCAACTGCCCCAAGTACATCCAGCGCAGACAGTCCTACGAGACGCTCGCCGGCCGTACGCCCGGCAGCCCCCGACGGCTCACCGAACTCGGCGCGGCGGAAGCGGAGTTCATCCGGTCGGCCGACACCTTCTTCCTCGCCACGGTGCACGGCGCGGGCGCCGACGTGAGTCACCGCGGCGGCAACCCCGGCTTCGTGCGGGTCACGTCACCGCGCGAGCTGACCTGGTCCGACTACCCCGGCAACGCCATGTTCCGCACGCTCGGCAACCTGCGCACCGACCCGCGCGCCGGGCTGCTCCTCCTCGACTGGGAGAGCGGCGACACCCTCCAGCTCACCGGCGAGGCGCGCGCCGAGTTCGGCGCCGACGGCTCCCGCACCGTCCGCTTCACCCTGCTCGAGGCCCGCTCGACCCCGGCCGCGCTGCCCCTGCGCTGGTCCGCTCCGGAGTACTCACCGGCCAATCCGGACAGCTAACTTCGGGGCATGCGCGAGAACTTGAGGGTGGCGGCCTACGCCGTGTGCGTCCGCGAGGGACAGCTGCTGCTCGCCCGCTCCCCGGGCCCCGACGGCACTCCTGAGTGGGTGCTGCCGGGCGGCGGCATGGAGCACGGCGAGGACCCGTACGACACCGTCCGCCGTGAGGTCACCGAGGAGACCGGCTACCGGATCCGGGTGACCGGCCTCCTCGGCGTCGACTCCTTCCGGCGGACCGGCCGCCCGCGCGTCGGCCGCCGCACGGACCAGCAGGCGCTGCGGATCATCTACGAGGGGGAGGTCGTCGGCGGCGACCTGCGCTACGAGGTCGGCGGATCCACCGACTTCGCCGCCTGGCATCCGCTCGAGGCGGTGTCCGGACTCGTCCGGGTGCGGCTCGTCGACACGGCGCTGGGGCTGTGGCGCGAGCGGCCCGCGGACGGCCACCCGGCGCCTGCCCGATACCCCGGCAGATGAACAAGGAGCGACCGGACCCCGTCCGCCCGCGATCCACTCCATGGCGGCGCGGGCGCCCCGTGATCCACGTACGGTGATCGGCGCTGCGCGTTGCTGCCGCGTTCACGCGCAGGTCACTCCCGGTGCCAAGCATCCAGAGCGAGCGGGGCGTTCGCCACGGCGACGGCCCGCGACCACTGCCGACGCGTTCGCACTCGGGGAGATCGCGCCATGTCGCGCATACGCTCTGTCGCCACCTCCGCTCTGGGGGTCAACCGCCGTACCGTCCTCGCCGCCGCCGGAGCGGTCTCGCTCTCCGCGGGCGTCGGCTACGCCCTGCGTCCCACCGACAGCGAGGCCGTCACCGACGCCCAGGCGCCGGTCGCCGACTCCCGGCAGGCCGCCGGGACCGCTCTCGCCCCCTACACCAAGGGCACCACCCTCGCCTCCGTCGCCGCGCCCCGGAACAGCTCCGGCTACCAGCGCCTCGGCGACGGCCCCGGCTGGGCCCGGGTCGTGCGCGGCGAGCTGGCCACGCCCAAGTCCGGGCGGGCGGGCCGCCGTACCACCCTCGCCGCGTTCGTCCAGCTCACCGACCTGCACCTGCAGGACGTCCAGCACCCGCTGCGCGGGGAGTTCCTGCGCTCCAACTCCGTGCACGCCTGGCGCCCGCACGAGGCGCTGACCGTGCAGGGCGCCATCTCGCTCGTCGAGCGGGTCAACGCGCTCAAGGGCGCCCCCGTCACCGGTGCCCCGCTGCACTTCGTCATGACCACCGGCGACAACACCGACAACAACGCCCACTCCGAACTGGAGTGGTTCATGAAGGTGATGAGCGGCGGCCGCATCACCCCCAACACCGGGGACCCCCGGCACTACGAGGGTGTGCAGAACAGTGGCCTGCAGCTGTACTGGCAGCCGGAGTCCACCGCCCGCGACCACGACAAGCAGCTCGGCTTCCCGCACCTGACCGGCTTCCTGGCCGCCGCCATTCGCGAGGTGCGCAGCCCCGGCCTGGCCCTGCCCTGGTACTCCACCGTCGGCAACCACGACAGCCTCCTGCTCGGCTGCTACGGCGTCCACGGCGACCCCTGGCTCGCCGAGGCGGCCATCGGCGGCAAGAAGCTGATGAGCGTCCCGGCCGCCGACGCCAAGAAGCTCCAGGACGCCATCCACAACGCCACGGATCCGCACGGCGCCGGCTACCGCGACCTGCTCAAGGCGCACGCCCGCTCGATGCGTTCGGTCACCCCGGACGAGAAGCGGGTCCTCTACACCCCGGCCGACTACCTCAAGGCCCACCTCGACCCGGCCTACCAGGGCCACGGCCCGGTAGGCCACGGCTACTCCTCGGCGAACCTGGACGCGGGCACCCAGTACTACGCCTTCCGCATCTCCGACGACGTCATCGGCATCAGCCTCGACACCACCGACCCGGGCGGCATGCCCAACGGCTCCGTCGGCACCGCCCAGCTGACGTGGCTGGACAAGACGCTGAAGGACAACAAGGACTCCTACGCCGTCGTCTTCAGCCACCACACCAGCACGACGATGGACAACACCCGCCCCGACCCGGCCCACCCCGGCGACAGACGCGTCGGCGGCGCCGCGGTGATCTCGGTGCTGTCCTCGCACGCCAACGTGCTGGCCTGGGTGAACGGCCACGTCCACGAGAACGTCATCACCCCGCACAAGGCGGCCTCCGGCGGCCGCTCCTTCTGGGAGATCTCCACCGCCTCCCACGTCGACTACCCCCACCTCGCCCGGATCATCGAGCTGGCCGACAACAAGGACGGCACGATCTCCCTGTTCACCACGCTGATCGAGTCCGCCGCCCCGCACCGCACCGACTTCGCCGACCTCTCCCAGACCGGCCTCGCCGCCCTGTACCGCGAGCTGGCCTACAACGCGCCCGGCGCCAGCAAGGCCCTGGCGGGCGGCGCGGGCGCCCGGAACACGGAGCTGGTACTGAAGAAGGGTTGAAAGAAGGACTGAAAGTCACTCAACTGGCGTAACGGCAGGCAACCTTCTCGCATCCCGCACCCGTTTCTTCCCCCGACCGCACCATTCATCACAGGTTGGGGGAAGTCATGCGCGTACGTACGACCCTGGTGGGCGCCACCGCCCTGCTCGTCTCGGCGGCCCTGGCGGCTCCGGCAGCACTCGCCGCGCAGGGCGGCGGGCACCCGGCCACCCGCAAGGCCGTCGAGGCGGCGGTCGCGGCCGGGGTGCCCGGCGTCACCGCCACCGCGGAGGACGGCCACGGCACCTGGTCCACCACGGCAGGCGTGGGCGACCTGCGCACGGGCAGGCCGCGCTCGGCGGCCGACCGCTACCGCATCGCCAGCATCACCAAGACCTTCGTCGCCACCGTCCTGCTCCAGCTGGAGGCGGAGCACCGGATCTCCCTGGACGACACGGTGGACAAGTGGCTGCCGGGCGTCGTCCACGGCAACGGCCACGACGGCCGGCACATCACTGTCCGCCAGCTGCTGAACCACACCAGCGGCATCTACAACTACCTCGCCGACACCGGCTTCCAGCGCACGTACTTCACCGTGGACGGCTTCTCGAAGCACCGCTACGACACGGTCGGCGCGCGCGACCTGGTGGCGATCGCGATGCGGCACAAGCCCGACTTCGCGCCGGGCACCTCCTGGAACTACTCGAACACCAACTACCTGCTCGCCGGAATGGTGATCGAGAAGGTCACCGGCCACTCCTATGCCGCCGAGATCACCCGCCGCATCATCCGGCCGCTGCATCTGACGGCGACCTCGCTGCCGGGCACGAAGGTCACCCTCCCGTGGCCGAGCAGCCGGGCGTACTCGAAGTTCACCGACCCGAGCGGCCCCACGTACGACGTGACGACGCTCAGCCCGTCCATCGCCTCCTCCGCCGGCGAGATGATCTCGGACTCCGCCGACCTGGACCGCTTCTACGGCGCCCTGCTCGGCGGACGGCTCCTCGCGCACCAGCAGCTGAAGGAGATGAAGACCACGGTCGACACCCGGATCGCACCCAACGTCCGCTATGGGCTCGGACTCATGGACACCCGGCTGACCTGCGGGGTCCACGTCTGGGGCCACACGGGCGGCATCCACGGCTCGGCGTCCGAGGCGGCGACGACCGAGGACGGCCGGCACTCCGTGGCGGTCAACTTCAACGGCGACTGGACCGGGGAGACGGCGCCCGTCCTCAAAGGGGAATTCTGTTAGGCGCCGTTTCATTCGCGTCGTTTCGTGTTAACCCGCACGCAATGTCCGTACCGCCTCATATCGGCTAACCCGCTGTTCACGGGGATGGCTCGATCTTCTCGATCATTTATGCAAGGCGGGTGGTCGTGTGCGCGCTTCGCACGGACTGCGTGTGCTGTCGGTCTACGAGGGCTTCTTCTCCGGAGGGGCCCGGATCGTGCACAGCGACGTCGTACTGGGACTGGCCGAGGGCGGCCAGTCCCACCAGGTGCTCAGTATCCATGGCGAGGTCCGGCGCGAGGCCACCCGGCAGCGCATGGAGGACGACGCCTGCTACCGGGCGCTGACGGCCGCCGGGGTCGGTGTCACCTCGCTCGGGCGCAGCGCCGGACTGGTCGACGGATCCCTCGCGGCGAATGCTTTCAGCGGGCCCGAGCTGGCCGAAACGGCCAGGGCCATGGCCGGGGCCGAGGTGATCCTCTCCCTGAAGGAGCAGCCGCTCGCCCTCCTCAACCAGGGCGGCCTGCCGCGCCGCCCGGTCGTGGTCTGCCTGCACCGCTCCGACCCGGAGAACCAGGGCCCGGCGCTCGGGGAGCTGAAGGCCGCCATCGCCGACGGAACCGTGGTGGCCTGCGTGTGCTGCGCCGAGTCCACCCGGGCCGCCTACGAGGCCGCCGGCATCCCGGCCCGGCTGCTGCACGTCATCCCCAACGGCGTCGACCTGCTGCGCTTCCGGCCGGACCCGGCCGCGCGCCTCGCCTTCCGGGCCTCGCTCGGGATCCCCGCCGCCGCCCCGGTGGTCGTCTTCGCGGCCCGGTACGCCGCGATGAAGAACGTCTCCCTCCTCCTCGCCGCCGCCCGCGCCTGGCTGGCCCGTGAGGGCGGCGGGCACGTGGTGCTGTGCGGCGCCGGGATGACCTCGGGCAACTCCGGGCTGCGCGCGGACCTCGCCGGTGCCTTCGCGGACGCGCCGTCCCTCACCGACCGGGTGCACCTGCTCGGCGTACGGCAGGACATGCCGGCCGTGTACGCCGGTGCCGATGTCGTCGCCCTGACCTCCGTCTCGGGCGAGGCGGCCCCGCTGTGTCTGATCGAGGGCATGATGTGCGGCGCGGTCCCGGTGACGACCGACGTCGGCGACAGCGCGTCGATCGTCGAGGGCCTCGGCTTCGTCACCCCGCCGGACCCGGGCGCGATCGCCCTGGCCTGGACGGCCGCGGTCGCGGGCCGTACGGACCTCGCCCCCGCCCTGGAGGCCGCCCGCGAGCGCTTCAGCCGCACCCGGATGATCGCGGCCTACGCGACGCTGCTCGACGGCCTGCACGCGCAGGCCCTCCGCGCGCCGTCGCTCACGGATCCGCTGTAGCGGGCACCGCCCGGCTCAGGAGACCCGGGTTCAGGAGACCCGGTCGAGGACCGGGAGGTAGCCGCGGGCCTGTCCCGGCGCCGTCGGGTGGTACGACTCGGTGAGGGCCGGCACGTCGACGCCGTGCATCCAGGGGCTGCGGGAGCAGATCTCGTGGCCGTCGAAGGCGGCCCTGACGTCGGCGAAGGTGAACCCGTGGGCGGCGGCGCGCCGGGCGATCACCGCGTCGAGCTGGTCCACGCCGTCGTTGACGGCGGCGCGCGCCCGGTCCTGGAGGCCGGCCTCGCAGCCGCCCCTGAGGTGGTACAGGTGCGGATAGCCGAGCACCACGACGTGGGCGGCGGGCGCCCGCTCCCGGATGGCCGAGTAGAGCTGGTCCAGGTCGCGCACGAGGGGCCCGTCCATGGCCGAGCGGGCGCGGGCGACGGTGGACAGGCACAGGCTGGTGCCGCCCAGGTCGCAGCTGGTCATGACGCGGGCGAACCCGGCGTCGCTGCCGCCGACGGTGAGGGTGACCAGCCTGGTGGCGGGGCCGAGCGCCCCGAGCTGGCCGGACCGGACGTCGCCGGCCTGGGCGCCGTTGCACGCGGGGAAGGCGAACGACGTCGTCCCGTGCGCCTCGGCCCACAGCACGGGGTACGCCCGGCTGCTGCGCTTGCAGCTCTTGCGGCCGGGGAGGTAGTCACCGGCGCCGACACCGGCGGAGTAGGAGTCGCCGAGGGCCACGTAGGCCATGGCCGCCGCCCGAGGCGCTTCGTGTGCCGGCGCGGGGGCGGTGACGAGACCGGCCGAGGCGAGCAGGAGAGAGGACGCGCACGCCATCATCCAGGAATGTCGCATACCTCCCGTCTACCGTCCCCCGAGCGGCCGTCGCCTGCCAGGCTCACCCGTCCGGGTGAAACCGAGAGGGGCCACCGGAACCGGCCCGGTGGCCCCTCTTCCCCCCTCCTGAGGGCGTCTCGTCGCCCTCCTGATGCCTCCCGGTCCGTCACTACCGGGGAAGCACCACGACATACGCGGCGGGGTCGCGATCGGCGGACGCCATCAGGGCCGTACGGACCACCGCCGCCTGCTGCTCCAGCGACGCCCTGAGCTTCCTCGGGGTGATGTGGACGACCGTGATCCCGAGGCGTTCCAGGTGCTCGCGCTTGCGGGCGTACTCCGGCCACAGGTCGTCGTCGTCCTGGCGGGGGGTCCTCGTGTCCAGCTCCACCGCCACCGCCTGGTCGGGCCAGTACGCGTCCAGGCCGCCGAGGTGCGGGCCGCCGGGCAGCCGCAGGTCGACGTTCCAGAGCGGGTCGGGCAGCCCGTACTCGCGGACCATCCGGTAGAGGCGGTGCTCGGCGAGCGCGCGGCCCTCGGCCAGCAGTGCGTCCACGGCGTCGACCACATGCGGATGGTGCAGCAGCTTGGCACGGGTCAACTCCTTGACCACGGCGGCCGGTTCGCAGTGCCCGGCGCGTACCGCCTCGGTCAGCAGCCGGCGCACCGTGTGCGGGTCGGCCAGCTCCGTCACCGCGTCCGCCAGCGCCCGGGGCACGGGGGCCACGGGCAGGCCGGTCACCGTGCGGGGCCCGGGCAGGGCGGGGGTGCGCAGGACGCGGACGTAGCCGGCCGAGCGCAGCCGGCGCGACCGCGGGACCAGGACGTCGACGTGGTCCAGGGAGAGCAGCGGCGGGGTGGCCGAGAAGCCGTACAGGGTCAGTGCGGCCAGCCCCGTGATCATGGCTTCCGGGTAGTCCGGGCCGTGCGGTTCCCGGGCCGTGGGCTGGGCCGGGACGCCCCGCGCGTCCTGGCGGGCCGCGTACAGCAGGGCCCCGCGCAGCCGCTCCTCGCTCGTCGGCGGGCCGGGGTGCAGCAGGACGACGTTCGGCAGTAGCGGCTGCCAGGGGCCGCCGGGGCGGCACTGCTCGTTCAGCTCGGCCGTCGTCACGCCGTGGGCGCGCAGCTGAGCCGTCGTCAGGACGCGGCGGTGGGCCTCGGAGAGGTGCCGCAGGGGGCGGGGGGAGAGCGGGGTGTTGTGCGTCATGGCGTCGGGATTCCCACGCCCCGCCGCCCCCTTAACCGCTGTTACACGGCCGTCGAGAAGTGCGGACAAGGTGGGACTAAAGGTCAGGTGTTCGGATGCCGAGTAGGCAGCGAAAACCCCTGGTCCGATTGGGTGCGGACCAGGGGTTACGGCTCCGTTTGCCCGAATTTCGTAACGGTCACCGAGCGGGCAAGCTCAGGCCAAGGCTCAGCGGGTGCCGGCCGAGGCGTCGCACGCCTGTGCGCGCAGCGCCCGCGCCAGGTCGTCCCGCGCCTCCAGCACCAGCCGGCGCAGCGCCGGCGCCGCGTCCTGGTGCGCCGCCAGCCACGCGTCCGTCGCCTCGAGGGTCTCGGGCCGGTCCTGGAGGGCCGGGAACAGCCCGCGTACGACATCCATGCCGATCTGGATCGACCGCTCCCGCCACACCCGCTCGAGCGCCGCGAAGTACTTCTCGGCGTACGGCGCGGTCAGCTCGCGCTGCGAGGACTGGTCGAAGCCCGCGATCGTCGCCTCCACCAGGGCGTTCGACAAGGTGTCGGACTCCACGACCTGCGCCCACGCCTGCGCCTTGACCGCCGCCGACGGGCGCGCGGCCAGGCAGCGCACCTGGTGCCGCTTGCCGGACGCCGTGTCGTCGCGGGCCAGTTCGGCGGCCAGCACCGACTCGTCCACCGCGCCGTGCGCGGTCAGCGGCTCCAGGAACGCCCAGCGCAGCTCCTGGTCGACCTCCAGCCCCTCGACGACCGAGGTGCCCTCCAGCAGTCCCCGCAGCAGCTCGAAACCGGCCGGGCCGTCCGCCGTGCGCGCGTAGAAGCGCGCCCACGCCAGCTGGTGCTCGCTGCCCGGCTCGGCGTCGTACAGCTCGCGCTCCGCGCCCTGCGCGAGCAGCGCCCCGCCCCGCTCCCGCCACTCGGGCGCCGCGTAGTGCACCAGCGCCGACTCGGTCCACGCGTGCAGCATCTGGAGCACGCCGATGTCGGACTCGCGGCCCGCGAACCGCAGCACCAGAGCGATGAAGTCCCGCGCCGGCAGCAGCGCGTCCCGCGTCATGTTCCACAGCGCCGACCAGCACAGGGCGCGCGCCAGCGGATCGGTCAGCGCGCCCAGGTGCTCCCGGAGCGTGGCCAGCGAGGTCTCGTCGAAGCGGATCTTGCAGTACGTCAGGTCGTCGTCGTTGACCAGCACCAGCTCCGGCGCCTCGGCGTCCGCCAGCTCGGCCACGACCGTGCGCGGGCCCTCCACGTCCTTCTCCACGCGCGCGTACCGCTCGAGGGAGCCCTCGGGAGTGCGGCGGTACAGTCCCACCGCGACCCGGTGCGGGCGCTCCTCGGGATGCGACTCGGGGGCCTCCTGGACGATCGCCAGCTCGGCGATCCGGCCGCTCGCGGGGTCCAGCAGCACCTGCGGGGTCAGCGAGTTCACCCCGGCCGTCTGCAGCCATGCGCGCGCCCACGCCGACATGTCCCGGCCGCTGGTCTCGCCCAGCACCGACAGCAGGTTGCCGAGGCGCGTGTTGCCGTACGCGTGCCGTTTGAAGTAGCGGCGGGCGCCCTCCAGGAACGCCTCCTGGCCGACGTACGCCACCAGCTGCTTGAGCACCGAGGCGCCCTTGGCGTAGGTGATGCCGTCGAAGTTCAGCTTCGCGTCCTCGAGGTCACGGATGTCCGCCGTGACCGGATGCGTGGACGGCAGCTGGTCCGCGCGGTACGCCCACGCCTTGCGGCGGTTGGCGAAGGTGATCCAGGCGTCCTTGAAGCGGGTCGCGCCCACGGTCGCGAACGAGCCCATGAAGTCCGCGAAGGACTCCTTCAGCCACAGGTCGTCCCACCACTCCATGGTGACCAGGTCGCCGAACCACATGTGCGCCATCTCGTGCAGGACGACGTTGGCCCGCGCCTCGTACGACGCCTGCGTGACCTTCCCGCGGAAGATGTACTCCTCGCGGAAGGTCACCAGCCCCGGGTTCTCCATCGCGCCCAGGTTGTACTCGGGCACGAGCGCCTGGTCGTACTTGCCGAACGGGTACGGGTAGTCAAAGTGGTCGTGGAAGAAGTCCAGGCCCTGCTTGGTGATGAGGAAGACGTCGTCGGCGTCGAAGTGCGGGGCGAGCCCCTTGCGGCACATCGCGCCGAGCGGGATCTCCAGCTTCGTCCCGTCCTCGAACGTACGCGTGTAGGAGTCGGTGACGTGGTGGTACGGCCCCGCCACCACGCACGTGATGTACGTCGAGATCGGCTTGGTCTCCGCGAACTTCCAGATGCCGTTGGCCAGTTCGCCCGCGCCGTTGCTCCACACCGTCCAGCCCTCGGGTGCCCGCACCTCGAAGCGGTAGGGCGCCTTCAGGTCCGGCTGCTCGAAGTTCGCGAACACCCGGCGGGCGTCGGCCGGCTCGTACTGCGTGTAGAGGTAGACCTCGCCGTCCTCGGGGTCGACGAAGCGGTGCATGCCCTCGCCGGTGCGGGAGTAGGCGCACTGCGCGTCCACCACCAGTTCGTTCTCGGCGGCCAGGTCCTCCAGCGCGATCCGGGCGCCGTCGAAGACCTCGCCCGGGTCCAGGTCCCGGCCGTTGAGGGAGAGGGCGGTCACGCTCGGCGCGACCAGGTCGGCGAAGCTCGTGGCTCCCGGCTCGTTGCAGCGGAAGCGGATCGTGGTCACCGAGCGGAACGTGCGCGGCGCCCCTGCCTGGCCCTCCGGTTCCCCGTCGCCGACGGCGGACCTCAGGTCGAGGGACACGTCGTACCCGTCGACGGACAGCAGGGCGGCCCGCTCCCGGGCCTCGTCGCGGGACAGATTCTCACCGGGCACGTGCGGCACTCCCTCGTGATCGCGTGGATGGCGGCTGAACAGGACCGATCCTGCCATGCGCTCCTGACGGGCGGACCGGGGAATGGCAGGGCGAGCGGTGGTGTTCTCGCGGAAAAGTGTTCCCCACGAGGAGAGACATGTCGGACAAGACCCCCGTCGACTTCTGGTTCGACCCGCTGTGCCCCTGGGCCTGGATGACCTCCCGCTGGGTGCTGGAGGTGGAGAAGGTCCGTGACATCGAGGTCCGCTGGCATGTGATGAGCCTCGCGGTGCTCAACGAGAACAGGCTGGACGAGCTGCCCGAGGAATACCGCGAGATGCTCGAGACCAAGGCGTGGGGGCCGGTCCGGGTCGTCATCGCGGCACAGCAGGAGCACGGCGCCGAGGTGCTCGGTGACTTCTACACCGCGCTCGGCACCCGCATCCACAACCAGGGTCAGGGCCCGGAGAAGGCGGCCGTGGCCGCCGCCCTCAAGGACGCCGGGCTGCCCGAGTCCCTCATGGACCACTGGGACGCCACCCCCTACGAGGCCGAGCTGCGCGCCTCCCACAAGGAGGGCATCGACAAGGTCGGCCAGGACGTCGGCACCCCGGTCATCGCGGTCCCGGGCTCCGACGGCGAGCAGATCGCCTTCTTCGGCCCGGTCGTCACCCCCGCCCCGAAGGGCGAGGAGGCGGCCCGCCTGTGGGACGGCACGCTGGCCGTGGCCTCGGTGCCGGGCTTCTACGAGATCAAGCGGACCCGCACCAAGGGCCCCGACTTCAGCAACCTGTAGGGGCCCTGGGCATGGGAAGGCCCTCGCGAGTCCTGTCCTCGCGAGGGCCTTCCGTTCATCCGCCTGCCGCCGCGAAAGGTGAGAAGACGATCACGAGGCAGGACGACCCGGTGGCTCAGCCGGCCGGCAGCAGTACGTCCGCGCGGGACCTCGCGGCCTCGTAACGGCGGGCCACGTCCTGCCAGTTGACGACCTGCCACATGGCCTCGACGAAGTCCGCCTTCTGGTTGCGGTACTGCAGGTAGAAGGCGTGCTCCCAGGCGTCGAAGACGAGGAGCGGGGTCGAGCCCTGGCCCACGTTGCCCTGGTGGTCGTAGACCTGCTCGACGATCAGGCGCCCGCTCAGCGGCTCGTACGCGAGCACGCCCCAGCCCGAACCCTGGGTGGTGGCCGCGGCCTTGGACAGCTGGGTCCTGAAGGCGGCGAAGGAGCCGAAGGACTCCTTGACCGCCTCGGCCAGCTCACCCACCCCGTCGGCGGCGAGCGGCTCCCCGCCGCCCTCCTTCGGGCCGGTCATGTTCTGCCAGTAGATGCTGTGCAGGATGTGCCCGGACAGGTGGAAGGCCAGGTTCTTCTCGAGTCCGTTGACGTGCCCCCACGACTCCTTGTCCCGCGCCTCGGCGAGCTGCTCCAGGGTGTCGTTGGCGCCCTTCACGTAGGCCGCGTGGTGCTTGTCGTGGTGCAGCTCGATGATCTCCGGGCTGATCACGGGGGCGAGCGCGGAGTAGTCGTAGGGCAGGTCGGGCAGCGTGTAGACGGGCATGGGTGATCCCCTCCGGAACCTTATTGCAAGTAGGTTGCAACTACACGTTAGCAACAAGAGTGTCAGGGCGACAGAAAGGCCCCCACGTGTCGCACGTGGGGGCCGTTGCCGGTGCGGTGCTCAGCGCTTGGCGCGAGCCCGCTGCCGGAGGTAGCCCACGGCCGCCAGCGCCAGCGTCATCGCGCCCGTCGAGTACAGCTGCATGCGGGTGTCCGCCTCGCGGGCCATCAGGACGAAGATCGTGGCCATGCCTGCCAGGGCGACCCAGGTGAGGACCGGGAACGCCCACATGCGGACGACCAGCTTCTCGGGGCTCTCGCGTTCCACGCGGCGGCGCAGCAGGAGCTGGGAGACGGCGATGAAGATCCAGACGACCAGGATCACCGCGCCGATCATGTTCAGCAGCCACTTGAAGACGTCGTTCGGCCGCCAGTAGCTGAGCAGCACGCAGACGAAGCCCAGCACACAGGAGGTCAGGACCGCGATGCGCGGCACCCCGCCGGAGAGCCGGGCCAGGAGCCTTGGGCCCTGCCCGCGCTCGACCAGCGAGAACGCGATGCGCGAGGAGCCGTAGATGTTGGCGTTCATCGCGGACAGGAGGGCGACGAGGACGACCACGTTCATCAGCCGGCCCGCGCCGGGGATGCCGAGGTGGTCGAGCGTGGCGACGTAGGGGCCCTTCGAGACGACCTCCGCCGAGTTCCACGGGACCAGGGTGACCACGACCGCCATGGAGCCGATGTAGAACAGCGCGATGCGCCACATCGCCGTACGGACGGCGGAGGCCACGCCCCGCACCGGGTCCTGCGACTCGGCCGCCGCGATGGTGACCGTCTCCAGGCCGCCGTAGGCGAAGACGGACGCGAGCAGGCCGATGATCAGGCCGTTGCTGCCGTGGGGGAGGAAGTCGGAGAGGTTCGAGGTGCCGGGGGCGTGCGTGCCGGGCAGCACACCCGCGATGGCCAGCACGCCGAGGACCAGGAAGAGGGAGATCGCGCCGACCTTCAGCGCGGCGAACCAGAACTCGAACTCGCCGAAGTTCTTCACGGCGGCCAGGTTCGTCCCGCAGAAGACCAGCATGAACAGCGCCACCCACGCCCACTCGGGTGTGCCGGGCACCCAGCCGGAGACGATGTGCGCGGCGCCGATGCCCTCCAGGCCGACGGCCGTGCACAGCAGGATCCAGAAGGACCAGCCGGCGGCGAACCCCGCCCACGGGCCGATCGCCCGCTCGGCGTGCGCGGAGAAGGAACCCGAGGAGGGGTAGGCGGCGGACATCTCGCCGAGCATCCGCATCACCAGCATCACCAGGAGGCCGGAGACCGTGTAAGCGATCACGATGGACGGACCGGCGGCGGCGATGCCCGCGCCGGAACCGACGAACAGCCCCGCGCCGATCACCCCGCCGAGCGCGATCATCGACAGATGGCGCTGCTTGAGGCCGTGCGAGAGGGAGGCGCCCCGTTCCTCCGGCGGCGTCTGCGTAGTGGTGCTGCTGTCGGGCATGGGTGCGGCTCCCCCGTGCAATGAGCGGGCAAAAACCCCGTCAGTCTGGGCGGCCCGTCCGCTCACGCGGGCGGGCCGCCCAGTATCCGGACACCTGCCGCACGCAGGGTGAACCGGTGGTTACGCGGCCGCGAGCACCGGTGTGTAGTGCGAGGCGTCGCCCTCGATCGAGTAGCTCTCCTTGCCCTCGATGCCGGCCGGGACGTCACCGGCGACGGTCACCCGGTGCAGCCGGCGCGGCTGCCCGTCGTAGTTGTCGATGGCGTAGTGCTGGGTGATCCGGTTGTCGAAGAGGACCAGCTCGTTCTCCGACCAGCGGTGGCGCAGGATGTTCTCGGGGCGGGTGACGTACGTCTGGAGGAGGTCCAGGATCCTGCGGGACTCGCCCGTCGACAGGCCGACGATCCGCTGCGCGAACCCGCCGATGAACAGGCCGCGTTCGCCGGTCAGCGGGTGCACGCGCACCACGGGGTGGGCCGTGCGGTACGTGATGGACGTGAACTGGGCGCGCTGGGCGGCCTTCTCCTCGTCGACCTCCTCGTCCGGTACGGCGTAGTCGTAGTCGTTGGTGTGCTCGGCCCACAGGGTGTCGGCGAAGCGGCGCAGCGGCTCGGGCAGGTCGCGGTAGGCGGCAGCCGCGTTGGCGATCAGGGTCTCGCCGCCGTACGGCGGGACGGTGATCGAGCGCAGGGTGCTGGCCTGCGGCGGGTTGAGGACGAAGGTGACGTCGGTGTGCCAGTGGTTGGCGCGGCCCCGCTCGCTGTCGACGGGCAGCACGTTCGGGGCACCCTCCACGGCGCCGACCGTCGGGTGGGCGGTGGTCAGGTCGCCGAAGTGGCGGGCGAAGGCCTGCTGGCCGGCGTCGTCCAGGCCGTCGGCGGCGAAGACGAGTGCCTTGTGCACGTTGAGGGCCTCGCGGACCGCGGCGACCTGCTCCGGGGCGAGCGGGCGGCTGATGTCGACGCCGGAGACACGGGCGCCGATGCGGGCGGTGACCTTGGTGATCTCGAGGGACATGGGCGGGTCCTTTCAGACGAGGGCGGGAGCCGGGGACAGGTACTGGTTGGCGGGGCGGGGCAGGCCGTAGCGCTCCCGCAGGGTCTGGCGGGGGCCGTATTCGGTGCGGAACAGGCCTCGGGCCCGCAGGATCGGTACGACGTGTTCGACGAAGGCGTCCAGACCGGAGGGCAGCACGGCGGGCATGATGTTGAAGCCGTCGGCGGCGCCCTGCGTGAACCAGCTCTCGATCTGGCCGGCGACCTGCTCGGGCGTCCCGGCGAAGGTGAGGTGGCCGCGTCCGCCGCCGAGCCGGCCGATCAGCTGCCGGACGGTGAGCTTCTCGCGGCGCGCCAGCTCCACCACGAGTGTGTAGCGGCTCTTGGCACCTTCGACGGCGGACTCGGGCGGCAGGTCGCGGGGGAGCGCGGAATCCAGCTCCAGTGTGCCGGGCGCGAGCTGCAGCAGGCTCTCCAGCCGGGCCACCCCGTGGTCGTACACGATGTGGTCCTCCAGCACCTGCTCGGCCGCCCGCGCCTCCGCCTCCGTCGAGCCGAGCACGGGCACGATCCCGGGCAGCACCTTGATGTGCCCGGGGTCGCGTCCGGCCCGCCCGGTACGGGACTTGAGGTCGGCGTAGAAGGCCTGGGCGCCGGCGAGGGTCTGCTGGGCGGTGAAGACCGCCTCCGCGTAGCGCGCGGCGAAGGCCTTGCCGTCCTCGCTCGACCCCGCCTGCACGAGGAGCGGGTAGCCCTGGGGCGTGCGGGGGACGTTGAGCGCGCCCGCGACACTGAAGTACGTGCCCCGGTGCCGGGGCGGGTGGAGCTTGCTGTCGTCGCCCCAGACGCCGGCCGGCTTGTCGGCGACGACCGCGTCGTCCTCCCAGCTGTCCCACAGCTTGAGTGCCACGTCCAGGAACTCGGCCGCCCGGGCGTACCGCTCGGCGTGCGCGGGCTCCGCGTCGAGCCCGAAGTTCCGGGCGGCCTCCGCTCCCGCCGTGGTGACGATGTTCCACCCGGCCCGGCCGCCGCTGATGATGTCCAGCGAGGCGAACCTGCGGGCCAGGTTGTAGGGGGAGTTGTAGGAGGTGGAGGCGGTGGCGATCAGGCCGATGTGCTCGGTGGCCGTCGCCAGCGCGGTCAGCAGGGTGAGCGGTTCCAGCGATCCGGCCGGGCGCTGGGCGAGGTTGCCCCACAGCTGGGGCCCGTCGGCGAGGAAGAGGGAGTCGAAGGTGCCGCGCTCGGCGGCCCGGGCCAGCCGGACGTAGTGCTTCAGGTCGACGTGCGCGTGGGGATCGCTCTCCGGGAGCCGCCACGAGGCCTCGTGGTGGCCGGTGTTCATCAGGAACGCGTTGAGGTGGAGCTTTCTCTCTGTCACTGGTGGTCCTCCGTGACGCCCAGCGCGGTCAGCAGCTGCTCGCGGTACTCGCCCAGCAGGGCTTCGCGGTAGGAGCGCGGGTGGGGGTGGTCGATGGTCAGGTCGAGGCCGATGCGGCCCTGGTCGAGGACGAGGACGCGGTCGGCGAGCACGATCGCCTCGTCCACGTCGTGGGTGACCAGCAGCACGGACGGCCGGTGGCGTTTCCACAGGTCGCGCAGCAGGTTGTGCATCCTGATCCGGGTGAGCGCGTCCAGCGCCCCGAACGGCTCGTCGGCCAGCAGGAGTTCGGGCTCGCGGACCAGGGAGCGGGCGAGCGCGGCCCGCTGGGCCTCGCCGCCGGACAGCTCGCCCGGCCAGGCCCGCTCGCGGCCCTTCAGCCCGACCTCCGCGAGGGCGGCCCGGCCGCGCTCCTCGGCGTCCCTGCCGTCCAGGCCCAGCAGGACGTTGTCCAGCACCCGGCGCCAGGGCAGCAGCCGGGAGTCCTGGAAGACGACCGACACGCGCTCGGGGGCGGTGAGCCGGCCGCTTCCCGCGACCCCGTGGTCGAGTCCGGCGACCGCCCGCAACAGGGTGGACTTGCCCGAGCCGCTGTGCCCGAGCAAGGCCGTGAACTGTCCGGCCGGCAGGTCCAGGTCGATGCCGTCGAGGACCGTACGGTCCTCGAACGACCGGGTCAGGCCGCGGAGCCGGACGGCGGGCCGGGTCAGCTGCTCAGTGTGCGGCGCCATGCCAGCACCCTCCGTTCGATCAGACGGACCGCGCTGTCGGAGACCAGGCCGAAGACGCCGTAGATCAGCAGGCCGACCAGGATCACGTCGGTCTGGCCGTAGTTCTGCGCCTGGAACATCAGGTAGCCGAGGCCGCTGGTGGCGTTGATCTGCTCCAGCACCACCAGGCCCAGCCAGGAGCCGGTCACCCCGAGCCGGAGTCCCACGAAGAATCCGGGCAGCGTGCCGGGGATCACGACCTGGCGGACGAAGGCGAGCCGGGACAGGCCCTGTACCTCGGCGAGTTCGACGTAGCGGCTGTCGATGCCGGACAGCGCGGCGTGCGTGTTCAGGTAGACCGGTACGTAGACGACGATCGCGATGATGGCGATCTTGAAGGCCTCGCCGATGCCCAGCCAGAGGATGAACAGCGGGATCAGGCCGAGTGTCGGGATGGCCCGGTTGAGCTGCACGGTCCCGTCGATCAGCGCCTCCCCGGTCCGGCTGAGCCCGGCGGCGAGGGCGAGCAGCACGCCCGCGACCAGGCCGATCGCGAAGCCGTATCCCGCTCGCTGCAGTGAGGTCAGGACGTCGGCGGGCAGCGTGCCGTCGCTCCACAGGCGACCCGCGGTCCGCAGCACCGTCCAGGGTGCCGGGATTGCCCCCGTGTCGAGGGCCTTGGCGGCGGAGGCGGCGGCCCACAGGGCGAGGACGACGAGGGGGCCGATCAGCCGGGCGGCGGGCAGCCGGCGGCCGGGGGAGAGCCGGCGGCGCCGCCGGACCTCGGGGAGTTCCCCGGCCTGGGCCGCCGGTACGGCGGTCGTCGTGGTCACGGCGGTCATTTCCGGTACTCCTCGGGTACGGCCTTGGCGGCGATCGGCTCGAAGCGGTGGTCGAAGAGCGAGGAGACGTCGAACCTCTTCACGAAGCCGCCTTCGGCGAGCAGGTCGGCGGTCTCCTGCTCCCACTTGATCGCCTCGTCCCAACTGGGCGGGAACAGCGGCTTGTTGGCGAGCCTGGAGATGCCCTGCGCCTGCTGGGGGGTCAGGTTCTGCGTCTTGACGTAGAACTCCTCGTTCCACACGTCCGGGTGCTCGTACTGCCACACCTGGCCCCTCGCCCACTGCGGGATGTAGGCGGCGATCGCGGCGGCCTTGGCGGGGTCGTTCAGCACGGACTGCGGCGCCCACAGCAGGTTGAGCAGGTCGACGACGTCGGTGGGGATGGTGCGGGCACCCTTCGCCGCGTACTTCTGCAGATACGCGGGGGCCTGGCTGATGGCGAGCGGGGCCACGTCGACCTGCCCGGACTGCAGGGCGGTGAAGAACTGGTTGCTGGTCAGCGGGACCAGCTTCACCTCGTCGTACTTCAGGCCCGCCTGCCTCAGCGCCCGCAGCAGGACGACGCCCTGGGCCTGCCCCTGGGAGAACGCGAGCCGCTTGCCCTTGA
Source organism: Streptomyces sp. FXJ1.172 (assembly GCF_001636945.3). Classification (NCBI taxonomy): domain Bacteria; kingdom Bacillati; phylum Actinomycetota; class Actinomycetes; order Kitasatosporales; family Streptomycetaceae; genus Streptomyces; species Streptomyces sp. FXJ1.172. The sequence continues at coordinate 6,096,444 of NZ_CP119133.2, forward strand.
AGTCGCGGGCGGTGTGGATGTCGCTGCCGGGCTTGGTGGCGAAGAGGTAGTTGGGCTTGCGGGTGAGGTCGATCGCCACGATCTTCGCGGCGTAGCCCTGGTAGTGCGCCTGGATCGGCGGGATGCCCGCGTTGTTGGCCAGGTCCAGGGACCCCGCGCGGAAGGCGTTGATGACATCCGGGCCCGCCCCGATGTTCAGCCAGTTCGACACGGTGAACGGCAGCGCGGGCAGCTTCGCCAGCCTGAACTGCAGCTGCTGCTGCCCCAGGTAGGAGGCGATCTTCAGGCTGGTCCCGGCCGGGACCTTGTCCGCGAGCGGCTTGGTGGCGGCCCCCTTGGTGTCGGCGGAGGCATCGCCCTTGGCGCAGCCGCTGAGGCCTGCCACGGCTGCGGACGCGCCCAGCAAGGAGGAGAGAAAGACACGACGGTGCATGGGAGAACTCCCAGGTGAAAAGAGGGAAAAGAGGGGAAGGCGCAGCAGGAATTCCGGGCAGGCAGGCCGGAGGAAGAAAGACTCACGCAGCGGGAAACACGCGCTTCATGCGCGGCAATGTGTCAGCAACAGAGGGTGCGACAACTCCTGAGCGGGTCCATGACCAGCATGTTCCCGGCCACGATCGCCCCCTGTCAACATTCCGAGTTTCTGAATTAAATAGCCTCAGGTGATGTGCCCAGCGGATCCCGGAACAGCACGTCCAGCGCCACCGAACCGCCCGCCACAGCCAGCACGGAATCGGGGAAACTCGTCGGCATCACGGCCGCCGCACGGCCCTTTCCGGCCGCTTCCCGCAGAGCCGCGAGGCAGTCCTCGAAATGGATCACGCCGACCTCGGTCACCACGACGGTCTCCGGATTGAGCACGTCCAGCAGCAGCCCGGCCGCCCGCCCCGTCGCCCGGGCCCGCTCCACCAGCAGCCGCCGGGCCAAGGTGTCCCCGGCCGCCGCCGCGGCCACCACGTGCATCGGGTTGGCCGAGCCGGTCACCCCGGCCGCGCGGGCCCGCCGGCTGAGCGTCCGCTCGCTCAGCTCCACCTGGAGGCAGCCGCTGCCGCCGCAGGGGCAGGGTTCGGTGCCGCCCGGCACCGGCAGGTGCGCGATCGTCCCGGCCGCCGAACGCGGCCCGTGGTGCACCTCGTCGTTGGTCGCGAAGGCCGCGTCGACCACATTGCCCACGAACAGGTGCAGCACGCTCCGGCAGCCCCGGGCCCGCCCGAACAGCCGCTCACCGTTCACCAGCGCCCGGGCGTGCCCGTCCACATGGACCGGCAGGCCGGTGCGGGCGCCGAGCAGCCCCCGCACCGGCACCTCGCGCCAGCCCAGCAGCGGGTGCTCGACCACACTGCCCGTCTCCCGGTCCACCCAGCCGCCGACGGCCACCCCGATGCCCAGCGGCCGGCGCCCCGGCACTCCGGCGAGCAACTCCGCCAGCCCCTCGGCGGCCCTCCCCAGCACCCAGCCGGGATCGGTGCGTTCGTGCTTCAGCTCGCGGCGGGCCACCACCCGGCCACGCAGATCCAGCAGCGCCACCGTCGTGTACGGCACGGCCACGTGCACCCCGGCGACCAGGAACCCCGTGTCGTCAAGCTCGAGCGGTACGTGCGGCCGGCCGACCCCGTTCGAGCGGCGGGGCGCGGCGGACTCCCGGATCAGACCGAGGCCGGTGAGCCGGCCGCAGTGCTCGGTCACCGAGGCGGGCGACAGCCCGGTCAGCCGGGCGATGGTGCTGCGCGCCACCGGTCCGTGCTCCAGCACGGACCGCAGCACGACACTGGCGCTGGTGCGCCGCCGGTCGCTGTCGGCGGCACGCGGAACGGGCGAGACAAGGGTGGATACCGCGGTGCGGGGCATGGAGAACCGTCCTCGGGAACGGGGCCGACACGTCTCGGAAAGGGGAGGCGTGCCGTGCAGCCCGCCCCTACCCCGGGCGGCGACAGGTGGCCGTGCCCTGGCGTCGCAGGTCGACATAGCGACGCGACGTGAGGTTCCGGGCCTGGGCGACCATGCGAGCGAAGCTAGCAAAACGCCCCCGCGCTGCCCAGAGCACGACCGACGGGCGAGACGGCCACCTCGCGGGGCTTTGGCGGGAGTCCACAGGCGCGCCGCCGAAGGGCGAGGTACCGCAGGCCACTCCACCTCAGTGACCGTGATCACGTCGAACCCTGTGGAGCCCCCACCCTTTGTACGGAGCCCACCAAGGCCTCGCTCCAGCCTTTGTCGACCGGTGACGGTGATCGGCACGAGGGGAGCGGTATAGCGTCACGGTGTTCCTGTCTGCCCCCTCACCCGCGGAGTCCCCATGAGCACCGCCACCGCCACCGCTCGCCCCGGCGCAGTCCTCGCCGACCTGCTGCCGGCGTCCCGCGTCCGCGACGCGGCCCTCGTCCTCGGCGGCGCCGTGCTCACCGGCATAGCGGCCCAGGTGGCCGTCCCGGTGCCCCACTCGCCGGTGCCGGTGACCGGGCAGACCTTCGCCGCGCTGCTCGTCGGCACCACGCTCGGCGCCCGCCGCGGCTTCCTCTCCCTCGCCCTGTACGCGCTCGCCGGCGCGGCCGGTGTGCCGTGGTTCGCGGACGGCACCTCCGGTGCCGGCATGGTCTCCTTCGGCTACGTCCTCGGCATGCTGCTCGCCTCGGCCGCCGTCGGCGCCCTGGCCCGGCGCGGCGCCGACCGCTCCCCGCTGCGCATGGCGGGCGCGATGATCCTCGGCGAGGCCGTCATCTACGCCGTCGGCGTGCCCTACCTGGCCCTGGCCGCCCACCTGTCCCTGTCCCAGGCGGTCGCGGCCGGCCTCACCCCGTTCCTGATCGGCGACGCCCTCAAGGCCGCCCTCGCCATGGGCGTGCTGCCCACCGCCTGGAAGCTGGCCGGCAAGCAGGACTGACACGGTGGTTCGCGCGGAAGAGGTTCGCCGGGTCGTACGTCTCCCCGACCCGGACGAGCCTCTTTCGCGTATCGGGGCCGTACGGCCCCGCACTCCGGTCGCCCGCCGGAAGCGTGGGCCTCGTCGGCCATGGGATGCAGTTCGGCCGCACGACCCGACGGGTGCCGTCGGGTCGTGCGGCCGTGTACCGCGGTTTGCTCCGGTGCGTCAGCCGGTGGTGACCTTCTCGGCCGTGTCCACGGCGGCCGCGCCTTCGGCACGGTCCGGGCCGAACTTCTGCTTCACCAGGGCGATCACGACGACGACCGCCGCCACGCCCACCGACAGCAGCACGGTCGTACGGCCGCTGCTCGCGCCTTCGGTGTCGGTCAGCATGTAGCCGAGGACGCCCATGATGAAGATGGCCGTCGCCCAGGTCAGGTACGGGTACAGCCACATCCTCACGACGAGCTTCTCCGGCGCCTCCCGCAGGATGATCCTGCGCATCCGCAGCTGCGAGAAGCAGATGACCAGCCACACGAACAGCGCCACCGCGCCCGAGGAGTTGACCAGGAAGAGGAAGACGGTGTCCGGGTAGGCGTAGTTGAAGAAGACCGCCACGAAGCCGAAGACGACCGAGGCCAGGATCGCCGCCATCGGCACACCGCGGGCGGTGGTGCGGGCGAACACCTTCGGCGCGTCACCGCGCTGACCGAGCGAGAACGCCATCCGGGAGGCCGTGTAGAGGCCGGAGTTGAGACAGGACAGCACCGACGTCAGCACGATCACGTTCATGATCTCGCCGGCGTGCGCGATGCCGAGGGAGTTCAGCGCGGCGACGTAGGAGCCCTGAGCCTTGATGGTCGGGTCGTTCCACGGCAGCAGCGAGACCACGACGAGGATCGAGCCGAGGTAGAAGACGCCGATCCGCCAGATGATGCTGTTGGTGGACTTGGTGACCGCGCGCTGCGGGTCCTCCGACTCGCCGGCCGCCAGGGTCGCGATCTCGCTGCCCATGAAGGAGAAGACGACCAGCAGCACACCGGTCAGGATGGCTCCGGGCCCGTGCGGCAGGAAGCCGCCGTGGTTCGTCAGATTGCCGAAGCTCGCCTTGTCCGCGTGCACGCCCGGCAGGACGCCGAAGATGGCGAGCAGACCGATGAGGATGAACGCGCCGATCGCGACGACCTTGATGCCGGCGAACCAGAACTCGAACTCGCCGTAGGAGCCGACGGAGACCAGGTTGGTCGCGGTCAGCACGGTCATCACGATGAGCGCCCAGCCCCACTGCGGCACGGCCGGGACCCAGCCCGCGAGGATCTTGGCGCCGGCGGTGGCCTCGACGGCCAGCACGACGACCCAGAAGAACCAGTAGAGCCAGCCGATGGAGAACCCGGCCCAGCGCCCGAGGGCACGGTCGGCGTGCGCGGAGAAGGAGCCGGAGGTGGGGTTTGCGGCGGACATCTCGCCGAGCATCCGCATCACGAGGACGACGAGGGTGCCGACGAGCGCGTACGACAGGAGGATGCCTGGTCCCGCGGTGGCGATACCGGAGCTGGAGCCGACGAAGAGGCCGGCTCCGATCACACCACCGATCGCGATCATCGTCAGGTGGCGGTTCTTGAGTCCTGCTTGGAGGCCCGAACCAGGGGTCATGGACGGTTTCCTTTACGCCAGGTGGAGCGGCTCGCACGAGCGGTGTACGAGTCGGTCCAGTGAATCCGAGGCAAATGAATTGGGGAACCTCTGAAACTGGATCGTTACTTGAGGTTCCCTTGAGGTTCTATGGCCTCGCTCACATTTCGGGCACTCTTTTCAAAGCCCGGTTCGCACCGGCACCCGGGGCTGCTGCCCCGGAACAGCCGTGTCACACTCGTGGCATGCGCGTGCACCTCGGCTCCGACCATGCGGGCTACGAACTCAAGAACCACCTCGTCCAGTGGCTCAAGGAGGCGGGCCACGAGCCCGTCGACTGCGGGCCGCACATCTACGACGCCCAGGACGACTACCCGCCCTTCTGCCTCCGCGCGGCGGAGCGTACGGCTGCGGACCCCGAGTCCCTCGGCATCGTGATCGGCGGCTCCGGCAACGGGGAGCAGATCGCCGCGAACAAGGTCAAGGGCGTGCGGGCCGCGCTGGCCTGGAGCGAGGAGACCGCGTCGCTGGGCCGCCAGCACAACAACGCCAACGTCGTGGCGGTGGGCGCGCGCATGCACACGCAGGAGGAGGCGACGAAGTTCGTCGAGACCTTCCTGGGCACCCCGTTCTCGGGTGACGAGCGCCACATCCGCCGCATCGACATGCTGTCGGCCTACGAAACGACGGGCGACCTCCCCCCGATCCCGGCTCACCACCCCCAGCAGTAGGGCCCCTGGGGGCTCCGGCCCCCAGGCCCCCGCCTGTTCACCCCGAGGAAGGGACAGCTCCGCCTTGCCGGAAGGGCACACCATTCATCGGCTGGCCCAGGACTACGCCGAGCGCTTCCGGGGCACCACCCCGCGGGTGACCAGCCCCCAGGGCAAGTTCTCCGATGCGGCCGCCCTTGTGGACCGCGCCGAGCTGTCGGCCACCGAAGCCCACGGCAAGCACCTCTTCCTCGGCTTCCGGGACACCGACTGGGTCCACATCCACCTCGGCCTCTTCGGCAAGGTCGGCTTCGGTGACGCCCCCGCACCCCCGCCGGCCGACACCGTCCGGCTCCGGCTCGCGAACGCCACCGCGTACGTCGACCTGCGCGGCCCGACCACCTGCGCGCTGATCACCGACTCCGAGAAACAGGCCGTGCACGACCGGCTCGGCCCCGACCCGCTGCGCGAGGACGCCGAGCCGAGTGCCGCGTACCGGCGGATCTCCCGCAGCCGTACGAGCATCGCCGCGCTGCTCATGGACCAGAAGATCGTCGCCGGCGTCGGCAACGTCTACCGCGCCGAGGTCCTCTTCCGGCACGGCATCGACCCGTACCGCGCGGGCAAGGACATCACCCCGGCCGAGTGGGACACCATCTGGGCCGACCTCGTCGGGCTGATGCGCGAGGGCGTCCGGAACAACAGGATCGACACCGTCCGGGCCGAGCACACCCCCGAGGCCATGGGCCGGCCGCCCCGCGTGGACGACCACGGCGGCGAGGTGTACGTCTACCGCCGCGCCACCCTGCCCTGCCACATCTGCGGCGACGAGATCCGCACCGCCGGCCTCGCCGCCCGCAACCTCTTCTGGTGCCCCACCTGCCAGAAGCGGTGAACCGGCGCCGGAAGGCGGGGCGGTTCTAGAAGCCGTGCGGCAGCCACGGGGCCACCGGTGAGCCGAACGCCACCGACGCCTCCGTCAGCGCGCCCGGCCGCAGCTCCCGTACCCGCCCGGCCGCCGCGAGCGACAGCAGGCTCACCCCGCCGAGATAGGCCGCGCCCAACTCCCGTACCGACAGGGCGAGATCGGCCGCGTCCGTGGTCCGCTCGCAGAACGCGCCCTTCGCGTCGCCGGTGAGCCGCCAACGCCCCGCGTTCCATGGGCAGAAGGCGTCCGCCACCTCCAGCACCACATCGACCGGTGCCTGATACGTACGCGCCGACAGCGCCGCACCGACGTCGACGAGACGGACGTACCCGTCGTCCCTCAGCCGCGGCCGGCAGCGGCGGGTGTCCGAGACCAGGTACCGCCAGGCGTCGTCGACCGGCCGTGACCCCACCGACAGGGTCGTCATCAGGTCGATGCCGAACAGGAACCGCCACAGCGCCGCCTCGGTGACGGGATCGAGCGCGGCCAGGTCCTTCAGGTGCACCGTGCCGTCGTGGCCGCTCTCGCCCCAGCCCATCTTGGTGCGGAAGCGGACGTACCCCGTCACCTCGCCGTCCCGCTCGGCGACCGCGCACTGCAGCGCCGACGCCCCGCCCCGCTCGCTCTCGGGGTCGAGGAGACCGGCCCGCTCCCAGCCCGGTTGCCGGGCCAGCATCCCCGGCCGCAGCGGCACCAGCGCCGCGTAGACCGCCTCGCAGGCGCCCAGGACGTCGGCGGGCGCCGCATAGCGCACCCGTACGCCCTCGACCCCCGGCGGCAGGGACAGCGTCACCCGGCCCGTGTCGATCTCGGCACTCGTACGGAAGGTGGCCGCGCCGTACCCGAAGCGGCCGTAGATCGCGGGCTCGGACGCGGTGAGCACCGCGAGCGGCTCGCCCAGCGCCCGCACGTCGTCCAGCTGCCGGCGCATCATCGACGTCAGCACGCCGCGCCGCCGGTGGGTGGCGGCCACGCTCACCATGGTCACGCCCGCCGTCGGGACCAGGGCCCCGCCCGGCACGGTCATCCGGAAGCTGAACGCCCCGGCCGACCCGATGATCTCCGACCCGTCCCGGGCGGCCAGCGAGCGGTCGAACTCCGTGACGGACCGGTCCAGTTCGCGCTCCTCGGCGGAGGCCACCCCGCCGAAGGCCCGGACCAGGCCGTCCCACCACCGGTCGAACTCCTCCGGCCGCAGCACGGTCAGCTCGGTCGTGCCCTCAGTCCCCATGAGCCATGCCTATCAGGGCGTTGCGGGACGAGCCAGCGAATTTGTCCGGGTCGGCAGCGTGGCGGCCCCCGGTGCCGTTCACTGTGAGGACGAGCCGTCAGGCGGAGCCCCGCACGGGGGACAAGTGGGACCTCCCGTGCCAAGCAGCCGGTCCGATGGATAGGGTCCCGAACTAATGGCAGCAGGACGAGAGCGGCGCGCGAAGGCCGACACGTTCACGGCCCGGTGGCGGATGCAGTGGCACCGGGTCCGCACCGGCCTGCGCAGAAGCGCCGTCGACTACTTCCGCGGCAACGGCTCCGACTGGGTCGCCTTCGCCGGACTGCTGCTCACCGTCCCTCTCCTCGCGGGCATGACGCTCATCGACTCGGTGTGGTGCTCCCCGGCCACCCTGGTGCTGCCGATCGTCGCCGGCGGCCTGCTGCTGCGCCCGGCGAGCCTGCTCGGCCTGTACGCGGCGGCCGCCACCGCGCTGATCGTGGAGTCGGTGCGGCTCGGCCCCTACACGGAGGGGCCGAGCCGGGTCACCCCCGGTGTGGTCCTGGTCGTGGCCGCCTGCGGCTTCTTCGGGCTGCTCACGGCCCAGTTCCGCAGCCGGGTCGGGGTGCCCTGGCGGCGCGGCGGCACCATGCTGTTCGACCTGCGCGAGCGGATCCGGGTGCAGAGCAAGCTGCCGAAGCTGCCGCAGGGCTGGCACCAGGAGATGGCGCTGCGGCCGGCCGGCGGCCAGTCCTTCTCCGGTGACTTCGTCGTCGCGGCCCGTACGAACGGCGGCCGCACCCTGGAGGTCGTGCTCACCGACGTGTCCGGCAAGGGCATGGACGCCGGATCACGCGCCCTGCTGCTGTCGGGCGCCTTCGGGGGCCTGCTGGGCTCCCTCCCCCCGCACGCCTTCCTCCCGGCCGCGAACGGCTATCTGCTCCGCCAGGACTGGGACGAGGGCTTCGCCACCTCCATCCATCTCGTCCTGGACCTCGACTCCGGGGACTACGAGCTGTACACCGCGGGCCATCCGCCGGGGCTCCAGCTGAGTGCGGGCAGCGGGCGCTGGGAGGAGAAGGCCGCCGAGGGCCCGCTGCTCGGTGTGTACGACGGCGCGCAGTTCGACCCCGTGAAGGGCTCGCTGCGGCCTGGGGATGTGCTGATGCTGTTCACGGACGGCCTGGTGGAGACCTCCGACCGGGACATCGTCGAGGGCATGGACCGCCTCACCGGCGAGGCCGACCGCTATGTCGCCGGCGGCTTCCACGGCGCCGCCTGGCATCTCATCGAGGCGGTCGCGAGGGACGTCAACGACGACCGCGCCCTGCTCCTGATCTGCCGCCAGGCATCGGGCCTCACCCGCTGAGCCCGCGCGCCCGCTGAGCCCGCCCGCCCGCTGAGGTCCTCAGGGGGCGCCCCCTTCCGTGTGCCGCATGGCGGCGCTCAGCGGGGCCAGAACCCGCCAGCCCACGCTCTCGTACAGGGCCCGGCCCTCCTCGGTCGCGCCCAGTACGGCCGCCCGGGCCCCCTGGCCGGCCCCGGCCTCGGCCAGCGTGCCGAGCACCGCGCGCCCGAGTCCGCGCCGCTGGTGCGCCGGGGCGGTCTCCACCTGGTCGACGGCGGCCGTCGTACCGGTGACGGCGATCTGCCCGCGGGCCGCGAAGGCCCCGTCGGCGGCACGCACCACCACCCGGGTGACGCCGCCCCGGCTCCAGCTGCTCAGCCGGTATCCGCCGGGGAGGCCGGGCGTGGCCTCGACGTCGGCCAGGGAGGCTGCCATGAAGGCGGCGTGCCCGTCCAGCAGGCCCCAGCCCGCAGGGAGCCACGCCGCCAGGGTCCGCGCCGGCACGAAGACCTTCAGCGCGACACCGGCGACGCTGCTCTCGGCCAGTTTCCGGACGGTCGCCCCGTCCGCGGCGGTCAGTACGTGCCGGGCCACTTCCTTCGACAGGCCGACCTGGACCGTGAAACCCCAGGGCTCACGCGTCGGTTCGGCCGCCCCCCGCGATACGACCCAGCCGTCGACCCATGCGCGTACAGCCTCGGCAGTGCTCCCGAAAGGCACGGTCCCTCCCCGAGTGAGTAATAGGTGATGATGTAGTTTGATTATTACCACACGGGACTGGGGCCGGGTACGGGACACTGGGGCGATGACGCAGCTCACTCTCGCCGAGGTCGAGGCCCTCGCCCGTGCCGCCCATGACGGTCAGACCGACAAGGCGGGACGGCCGTACGCCGAACACCTCGCCGCCGTCGCCGAGGGCGTGCGCGCCCGCGGCGGGGACCCGGAACAGATCGCGGCGGCCTGGCTGCACGACGCCGTCGAGGACGACGCGCTCACCTGGGAGTGGCTCGGACAGGCGGCGCTGACCGCGCGCACCAGGGCGATCGTGGACGCCCTCACCAAGCGGCCGGGGGAGGAGCCCGCGGCGTACGCCCGGCGGATCCTCGCCACGCCGGGCGCGCGCCTGGTGAAGGAGGCCGACCTGGCGCACAACGCCGACCCGCGGCGGCTGGCGGTCCTCGACGAGCCGACCCGGAAACGACTGACGGAGAAGTACGCGGGAATGCGCGCACTCCTCGGCCTGGAAGGCGGAGGCGTCGGCGCTTAGAGCACGCCTGGGGCCTGTCCGCCGGCCGGGACCTAGGCTCCGACGGACTCGGCCGCGTCCTGCCGGAACGCCCACTCCATCTTCGGCTCCATCGCGAAGCGGAAGACACGCCGGACGGGCCCGGTGCACAGCAGCGTGACCGCGGCGGCCGCGAGGACGGTCACCAGGATCTCGCCCGGCGGGCGATGCAGCGAGGCGTGGTCGAACCAGCCGCGGTAGCCGGCGAACTTCACCAGGAAGCCGTGCAGCAGATAGCCGTACAGGGTGCCCGCGCCCAGCGCCGTGAACCACGTCCTGCGGCCCGGCACCCAGGCGAAGAAGCAGGCGGTCAGCAGCAGCGAGCAGCCCATCATCGCGAGCGTCATCACCGGGCCGCACCACCAGGGCACGCCCAGCTCCTGCGCCGAGTCACGGTGGTAGAACCACGCGGTGTTCATGCGCGGCACCGCCCACCAGCCGACCAGCAGCGCCACGGCGAACACCGGCACCGCCGCGGCCCGCACCGAGCGGCGGCGCACCAGCCGGAAGTGCTCGGGCTTCATGTTCAGGCCGAGCACGAAGTACGGCAGGAACTGCAGGACGCGCTGGAGGTCGAGATCGTCACCGATGCTCGGCGTGACGCTCGCCAGCATGGCGATACCGACGGCCACCGGCAGCGGATACCGCACCAGCCGCCAGATCGGCGTCGTCAGCCGCCAGACGAACAGGGCGCACAGGAACCAGGTCAGATACCAGGGATCGAGGAGGCTGATCTCCTCGTGCGAGCCCGTGGCGAGGTTCTTGAACGGCGGATAGGCGGTCTCGAAGACGACGTACGGCACCAGGACACCGGTGACCAGCCGCTTCAGCCGGTCCGGGCGCATGTCGAAACTGCGGGAGAAGTAGCCGGAGATGATGATGAACGCCGGCATGTGGAAGCAGTACACGACCGTGTACAGGCCTTCCAGGATCCGGCTGTCACCCTTCAGCGGCTCCCACGAGTGCCCCATCGCGACGAGCACGATCGCCAGGTACTTGGCGTTGTCGAAGAACGCGTCGCGCTGCCTGCCGGGTCTGTCCGCCTTCGCCGGTCCCTCTTGCGCGCTCATCGGGGTGTGCGGACTGGGCACTCCGTTCGCCGGCGACTGCGCCGAGGGGAGCGGCCTGCGGTTCTGGCCGGGGGACGAGGCGGCGTCAAACATCTCAGGCACCCTAGCGTTGTCCCGGGATTTCGTAAAACTCTTCCAAGATATTCCCGGTTAAGGGCGGGAGCATCTCCGATTTTCCCAACTCGCCCTCTCCGCCCAGGTGGTGGAGTGCACACAAGGGCCAGCGTTTCACCCCTCGATGTCCCGATTCATCCCTACTAAATAGGGCATACGGCATCTCTGTGCCATCAATTCAAATTACCTGCGCACAGGATGTGTGGATAAGGAAAGGGAGTCGCGCAATTCAGCCGGGAGTCGCGCGGAACGGCGTGGTCGAATTACAGTGCGGCGGGCCGCCTGCACCGGACCGTCATCCGACGTTGTGTCACGGGCCGCATACGAGGGCCGGGTTGGTGGCACGATGGTTCTGGCGGGGGTGCGGGCCGTACCTCCGGGCCGGGAGAGCGGACCGACCGAGGGTGTGATCAGTTGTGGCCATTTCACTGTCTGTGGTGCTGCTGTTGGCGATCATCCTGGTGGTGCTGATCCGAGGGGGGAACATCAAGGCGGGCCCGGCCATCGTCGCCATACTCTTCGGCTTCTTCCTCGCCTCGACCGGCATGGCCCCCTCCATCACCCGCTTCCTGAACTCGATAGCGGACTCGATCAACTCGATCAAGTTCTGAGCCGCCGAAGCCGGACCGCCCCCGGGACGGCCGAAGGCCCGCCGTCCCCGGGACGACCGAAGGCCCGGAGAAGAGGACGTCCTCTTCTCCGGGCCTTCGGTGCGTGGAGCGGGCGACGGGAATCGAACCCGCGTAGCTAGTTTGGAAGACTAGGGCTCTACCATTGAGCTACGCCCGCAGCAGTGCGACACAGGTCGGTGACCTCGGCACTGCACGCATCGTAGCGGGTCGCCCGGCGCCTAGGCCAACGAGTTCGCGCCGGAAGCCTCCCGCGCGCCGCCTCGGAGAATACGGCCGACGTAATCGGCCGGGGCATGTACCCTACGTGTCGCACCAGACGGGGTGTGGCGCAGCTTGGTAGCGCGTCCGCTTTGGGAGCGGAAGGCCGTGGGTTCAAATCCCGCCACCCCGACCACCGGCTCACGGCGTCGTGATGATCGCCTTTTGGGGCGCTGACCGGCTGCGGTTACTATGCAAGCTGCGCGCCCGTGTGTCCCGGCCCCCATGGCCTACGTACTCCTCCGGGCGGCGAAGTCCGCCGGACCTGTCTGGCTCCGGCAGAAACCAAGAAGTCAGCCACAAGGAGACCGAACCGTGAAGAGCGCCGTGGAGACCCTGAACCCGACCCGGGTTCGGCTCACTGTCGAGGTGCCCTTCGAGGAGCTCAAGGACAGCCTCGACGCGGCGTACAAGAAGATCAACCAGCAGGTCACGGTGAAGGGCTTCCGCAAGGGCAAGATCCCGGCCCGAGTCATCGACCAGCGGTTCGGCCGCGGTGCGGTCCTGGAGGAGGCGGTCAACGACGCGCTCCCGAAGTTCTACACCGAGGCGGTCAACGAGGCCGAGCTGAGCCCGCTGGGCCAGCCCGAGGTCGACATCACCGAGCTGAAGGACGGCGAGACGCTGAACTTCACCGCCGAGGTCGACGTCCGCCCCGCCCTGGAGATCCCGGACTACTCGGGCATCGAGGTCGAGGTCGACGCCGTCGAGGTCACCGACGAGGACATCGACAAGTCGGTCGAGCAGCTCCGTGAGCGCTTCGCCTCCACCTCCCCGGTCGAGCGCGCCGCCGAGGACGGCGACGTCGTCACCATCGACCTGGAGGCCAAGGTCGACGGCGAGGTCCTCGAGGACGGCATCGCGAACGGCGTCTCCTACACGATCGGCTCCGGCGAACTGCTGGACGGCATCGACGACGCCGTCAAGGGCCTGTCCGCCGGCGAGGAGGGCACCTTCACCTCCGAGCTGAAGGGCGGCTCCGCGGCCGGCCGGGAGGCCGAGGTCACCGTCAAGGTCACCCAGGTCGCCGCCCGCGAACTGCCTGAGCTGGACGACGAGTTCGCGCAGCTCGCCTCCGAGTTCGACACCCTGGACGAGCTGAAGGCCGACAGCCGCAAGCGCCTGGCCAACATGAAGCAGTTCGACCAGGCCACCCAGGCCCAGGAGCGCGTCCTGGACAAGCTCCTCGAGCTGGTCGAGGTCCCGGTCCCCGAGAAGCTGCTCGAGGACGAGATCAACACCCGCAAGCACAACCTGGAGCACCACCAGCTCGGCCAGATGGGCCTCGACCTCGAGAAGTACCTGGAGATCCAGGGCAAGACCGCCGAGGAGTTCGAGACCGAGACCCGGGAGGCGGCGGTCAAGGGCATCAAGACCCAGTTCGTCCTCGACGAGCTGGTCAAGCAGGAGAAGCTCAACGTCAACCAGGAGGAGCTGACCGAGCACCTCATGCGGCGCGCGGCCTCCTCCGGCATGTCCCCCGACCAGTTCGCCCAGGCCGTCGTCGAGGGCGGCCAGGTGCCGCTCCTGGTCGGCGAGGTCGCCCGCGGCAAGGCCCTGGCCGTCGTGGTCGAGAAGGCCACGGTCAAGGACACCAACGGCGAGATCGTCGACCTGGAGGACGAGGAGGAGGAGACCGAGGCCGCCGAGGCGTCGGAGACCTCCGAGGCGTCGCAGACCTCCGAGGAGAACGCCGAGGGCTGAGCCGGCCCTGCGGCGCCTGTGAGGCACGTACGACGGGCCCTGGGGACTTTCCCCGGGGCCCGTTCGCCGTACGAGAGGGTCTGCCGGCCTCGGGGGCGCGGGGCCGTGCCGCTGCGCGGCTCCGGCGCCTGCGCGCGAAAGGCCACGTCACAGCCGCACTCCGCGACGCACCCGGTGCCGACGGCGCTACGCCCCCGGCGAACACCGTCATCTGCGGGATTCCCCGAAGGGACCCTCGCGTTAGGGTCCATGAAAGGCAGAACAATGAGACGGCCCGGCGCCGTCGTAAGACGAGCAGGTGGATACGTGACGAATCTGATGCCCTCCGCCGCCGGCGAGCCTTCCATCGGTGGTGGCCTCGGCGACCAGGTCTACAACCGGCTGCTCGGCGAGCGGATCATCTTCCTCGGCCAGCAGGTTGACGACGACATCGCCAACAAGATCACCGCGCAGCTGCTGCTCCTTGCGGCCGACCCCGACAAGGACATCTACCTGTACATCAACAGCCCCGGCGGCTCGGTGACGGCCGGCATGGCGATCTACGACACCATGCAGTACATCCCGAACGACGTGGTGACGATCGGCATGGGCATGGCGGCCTCGATGGGCCAGTTCCTGCTCACGGGCGGCACGGCCGGCAAGCGGTTCTCGCTGCCGCACACGGACATCATGATGCACCAGGGCTCCGCGGGCCTGGGCGGTACGGTCTCGGACATCAAGATCCAGGCCCAGTACCTGCTGCGCACCAAGAAGACCATGACCGAGCTGACCGCGTTCCACTCCGGTCAGACGGTCGAGACGATCCTCCGTGACGCCGACCGCGACCGCTGGTTCACCCCGGAAGAGGCCAAGGAGTACGGTCTCATTGACGAGATCATCACGCACGCCTCGGGTGTTCCGGGAGGCGGCGGCACCGGTGCCTGACCGGCCAGGCCACGCCACGCACCGCCGAGACCGAAGCCCCCAGAACGCCACCAGGACGGTGAACACCCCATGAGCAACTTCCACGGCGCCGCCAGCGGCATGTACGAAGGGCCCCGCCCCGACAGCCGCTACGTCGTCCCGCGTTTCGTCGAGCGCACCTCCCAGGGCATCCGCGAGTACGACCCGTACGCGAAGCTCTTCGAGGAGCGCGTGATCTTCCTGGGCGTCCAGATCGACGACGCCTCCGCCAACGACGTCATGGCGCAGCTGCTGTGCCTGGAGTCGATGGACCCGGACCGGGACATCTCGATCTACATCAACAGCCCCGGTGGCGACATGACCGCCCTCACGGCGATCTACGACACGATGCAGTTCGTGAAGCCCGACATCCAGACGGTCTGCATGGGCCAGGCGGCCTCCGCCGCGGCCATCCTGCTCGCCGCCGGCACCCCCGGCAAGCGCATGGCGCTGCCGAACTCGCGCGTCCTGATCCACCAGCCGGCGGGCTCCACCGGCCGTGGCCAGCTCTCCGACCTGGAGATCATCGCCAACGAGTTCACCCGGATGCGTGAGCAGCTGGAGAACATGCTGGCGAAGCACTCGAACCAGCCGATCGAGAAGGTCCGCGAGGACATCGAGCGCGACAAGATCCTCACGGCCGAGGAGGCGCTGGAATACGGCCTCGTCGACCAGATCATCTCCACCCGCAAGCTGAACAACAGCTCGGTCCGCTGACGCGGAGCGGCTTGCTCTCTGCCCCTCTTGGCACCGTGCACGTCAAAGTGAACCCTGCCAAGGGGGGCCCGAACACGGGGCCCGGCAAGGTACCGTCGACATAAGGCAGCACCAGGAGCCGCTGGACCCACGTGTCCAGGCGTCTCCCAGGCGAAGGGGAAGCACACCGTGGCACGCATCGGTGACGGCGGCGATCTGCTCAAGTGCTCGTTCTGCGGCAAGAGCCAGAAGCAGGTCAAGAAGCTCATCGCAGGGCCCGGTGTGTACATCTGCGACGAGTGCATCGATCTCTGCAACGAGATCATCGAGGAGGAACTCGCGGAGACCAGCGAGGTGCGCTGGGAGGAGCTGCCCAAGCCCCGCGAGATCTACGAGTTCCTCGAGGGCTACGTGGTCGGCCAGGAGGCCGCCAAGAAGGCCCTGTCCGTCGCGGTGTACAACCACTACAAACGGGTCCAGGCGGGCGAGAACGGCGGCGCGAGCGGCCGTGACGACGCCATCGAGCTGGCGAAGTCCAACATCCTCCTGCTGGGCCCCACGGGCTCCGGCAAGACCCTCCTCGCACAGACCCTGGCGCGGATGCTGAACGTCCCGTTCGCCATCGCGGACGCGACGGCGCTCACGGAGGCGGGCTACGTCGGCGAGGACGTCGAGAACATCCTCCTGAAGCTGATCCAGGCGGCGGACTACGACGTCAAGAAGGCCGAGACCGGGATCATCTACATCGACGAGATCGACAAGGTCGCGAGGAAGAGCGAGAACCCGTCGATCACCCGTGACGTGTCGGGCGAGGGCGTCCAGCAGGCGCTGCTCAAGATCCTGGAAGGCACCACGGCCTCGGTCCCGCCGCAGGGCGGCCGCAAGCACCCGCACCAGGAGTTCATCCAGATCGACACGACGAACGTCCTGTTCATCGTGGGCGGTGCCTTCGCGGGCCTGGAGAAGATCATCGAGGCCCGGGCGGGCGCCAAGGGCATCGGCTTCGGCGCCACGATCCTCTCCAAGCGCGAGCTGGAGGCCAAGGACGTCTTCGAGGACGTCATGCCGGAGGACCTGGTCAAGTTCGGCATGATCCCCGAGTTCATCGGCCGTCTGCCCGTGATCACCTCGGTCCACAACCTCGACCGCGAGGCGTTGCTGAAGATCCTGGTGGAACCCCGCAACGCGCTCGTGAAGCAGTACCAGCGTCTCTTCGAACTGGACGGCGTGGAGCTGGACTTCGAGCGCGAGGCCCTCGAGGCCATCGCCGACCAGGCCATCCTCCGCCAGACCGGCGCCCGCGGCCTGCGCGCCATCATGGAGGAGGTCCTCCAGGGCGTGATGTACGAGGTCCCGTCCCGCAAGGACGTGGCCCGCGTGGTCATCACGGCGGACGTGGTCCTCTCCAACGTCAACCCGACCCTGATCCCGCGGGATTCGCGGGGACGGGGGTCCGGGGAGCAGAAGTCGGCGTAAGAAGCTCTGCGAGACGTGCGCCTGAAGTACCTCCACCAGGCGCACGTCTTCTGTTCGAACTCGGCGAAGACATGGCACGGCCGCCACCTCTTACGAAGTGGCGGCCGTGCCTGCACTGTTGACGCTGTCAGGCCTTGACGCGGACGTCGTTGCGCAGCTTGGCCGCGAGGTCTGCAACGTCCTGCATGCTCATTCCCTTGCCACTGGCCATGCCGGCCAGGTCGAACGCCGAGATGATGGCCATGGTGCTGTGGTCGCCCCAGATGCAGACCGGCACAGTGATGGTCTTCGGCGCGCCGGACGTGGCGCCCTGGGTCGAGATCTGGCTTTCCTGACACTTCATGACGCCGTTGCTGAAGCCGGACGGCGTGAACTGCTGCGGGGAGCCGACGAGCGTGCCTTTGCCCCCGCTGGTCCCGTCGCTCTTCTTCTCGGACTTGGCCTTCGCCGTGGCGAACATCGCGTCGACGACCGCCTCGGGGTCCTTGATGGTGCCGTACGCGCCCTCGAACATCAGGCTCTGGGCGGTGAGACCGGTACCGGCCTTGTAGCCGGCCTGGACGCCCTGTGCGTTCTGGACGCCGGCCTTCTTGAAGTCGGCCATGTCCTCGTCGCTCACCGAGGAGTCACTGCCGTCAGCGGACTTCTTGTAGGTCCCGTTGATCACCGAATCCGGCGTGATCAGCTTGTGCGGCCCGTCGTCCGCGACGGAAGTGCCACCGCCCCCGCTGAACGCGAAGTACGCACCCACCGCCACGGCCGCCACCACGGCCACCGCGGCGATGATCAGGCCCGTCTTCTTCTTGCCGCCGGCCGGCTGCGGCGCCTGCGGCATGGTGTAGGGCTGCTGGCCGTAGCCGGGCTGCTGGCCGTACGGGTTCGGCTGCTGCGGCACGCCCTGCTGCGGGTAGCCGTAGCCCGGCTGCGGCGGGGCGGCCGGCGGGGCCTGCTGGGGATAGCCGTAGCCGGGCTGCGGAGCCTGCGGCTGCTGGCCGTACGGGCCCGGCTGGCCCGGCTGGCCGTAGGGCCCCGGCTGACCGTACGGACCAGGCTGTCCCGGCTGGCCGTACGGACCCGGCTGCTGGGGTGGCTGGCCGTACGGGCCCGGCTGGTTGTTGCTCATTTCTGGGTTCCCCCTAGGACGCTTATGTGTTCCTGACATCCTGGACCAGGCCCGGAAACCGCACGGCACCGGGGGCCGCACCGTTACAGAACAAACGCGTTTCGGGACCGCCCCGTGACACCTCTAAACTGACCCCCGTGACCGAGAACGCTCAGCAGCAGCCACCCGCGCCCGACTCCGAACTGCCGACCCAGTACGCGCCGGCCGATGTAGAGCGGCCGCTGTACGAGCGCTGGGTAGAGCGCGGTTACTTCGAGGCGGACGCCAAGAGCGACAAGCCGCCGTACACCGTCGTGATCCCGCCGCCGAACGTCACCGGCAGCCTGCACCTGGGCCACGCCTTCGAGCACACCCTCATCGACGCGCTGACGCGCCGTAAGCGCATGCAGGGCTACGAGACGCTGTGGCAGCCGGGCATGGACCACGCAGGCATCGCCACGCAGAACGTCGTCGAGCGCGAGCTGGGCAAGGAAGGAAAGTCCCGGCACGACCTGGGACGGGAAGCCTTCGTCGAGCGCGTCTGGCAGTGGAAGGCCGAGTCCGGCGGGCAGATCAGCGGGCAGATGCGCCGCCTCGGTGACGGCGTCGCCTGGTCGCGTGAGCGGTTCACCATGGACGAGGGGCTCTCCCAGGCCGTCCAGACCATCTTCAAGCGCCTCTACGACGACGAGCTGATCTACCGCGCCGAGCGCATCATCAACTGGTGCCCGCGCTGTCTGACGGCCATCTCGGACATCGAGGTGGAGTACCAGGACGACGACGGCGAGCTGGTCTCGCTGAAGTACGGCGACGGGGACGACACCGTCGTCGTCGCCACCACCCGTGCCGAGACGATGCTCGGTGACACGGCCGTCGCCGTCCACCCGGACGACGAGCGCTACAAGCACCTCGTCGGCAAGCTCATCAGGCTGCCGCTGACCGACCGTTCCATCCCGGTCGTCGCGGACACCCACGTCGACCCCGAGTTCGGCACCGGCGCCGTCAAGGTCACCCCGGCCCACGACCCGAACGACTTCGAGATCGGCCAGCGCCACGACCTGCCGTCCATCACGATCATGGACGAGCACGCGGTCATCACCGCGCACGGCCCCTTCCAGGGCCTGGACCGGCTCGAGGCCCGCTCCGCCATCGTCGCCGCGCTGCGCGCCGAGGGCCGGATCGTCGCCGAGAAGCGGCCGTACGTCCACTCCGTCGGCCACTGCTCGCGCTGCAAGACCACCATCGAGCCGCGCCTGTCGATGCAGTGGTGGGTCAAGGTCGGCCCGCTCGCGAAGGCGGCCGGTGACGCCGTCCGCGAGGGCAAGGTCAAGATCCACCCGCAGGAGATGGAGAAGCGGTACTTCGACTGGGTCGACAACCTCCACGACTGGTGCATCTCGCGCCAGCTGTGGTGGGGCCACCGCATCCCGGTCTGGTACGGCCCCGAGGGCGAAGTCGTCTGCGTCGGGCCCGACGAGGAGCCGCCCGGGACCGAGGCGGAGGGCTGGAAGCAGGACACCGACGTCCTCGACACCTGGTTCTCCTCCGGCCTGTGGCCGTTCTCGACCCTCGGCTGGCCCGAACAGACCGAGTCGCTCGCGAAGTTCTACCCGAACTCCGTCCTGGTCACCGGCTACGACATCCTCTTCTTCTGGGTCGCCCGGATGATGATGTTCGGCCTGTACGCGATGGACGGCACCCCGCCGTTCCACACCATCGCCCTGCACGGCATGGTCCGCGACCAGTTCGGCAAGAAGATGTCGAAGTCCTTCGGGAATGCCGTCAATCCCCTTGACTGGATGGACAAGTACGGCAGCGACGCCCTCCGGTTCACGCTCGCCCGTGGCGCGAACCCCGGTGTCGACGTCCCGATCGGCGAGGACTGGGTCCAGGGCTCCCGCAACTTCGCCAACAAGATCTGGAACGCCACCCGCTTCGCGCTGATGAACGGCGCGACGGTGGACGGCCCGCTGCCGGACGCGTCGAAGATGTCGGCGACCGACCGCTGGATCCTTTCCCGGCTCAACTCCGTCGTCGCCGAAGTCGACGCGTACTACGACGACTTCCAGTTCGCCAAGCTGTCGGACGCCCTCTTCCACTTCGCGTGGGACGAGGTCTTCGACTGGTACGTCGAGCTGTCCAAGACGACGTTCCAGGCGGGCGGCGAGCCGGCCGAGGTCAGCAAGCGGGTCCTCGGCGAGGTCCTGGACGTCACCCTCAGGCTGCTCCACCCGGTCGTCCCGTTCGTCACGGAGACCCTCTGGACGACCCTGACGGGCGGCGAGTCGGTCGTGATCGCCGACTGGCCGAAGGACAGTGGCTTCCGTGACGCGGCGGCCGAGCAGGAGATCGAGACGCTCCAGTCGGTCATCACGGAGGTCCGCCGCTTCCGCGCCGACCAGGGCCTGCAGCCCGGCCAGCGGGTCCCGGCCCGCCTGGCCCTGGACGGCACGGCTCTCGCTCCGCACGAGGCCGCCATCCGCCAGCTCCTGCGCCTGCAGCCGGAGGGCGAGTCCTTCACGGCCACGGCCACCCTGCCGGTCGCCGGCGCAGAGGTCGCGCTGGACCTCTCCGGCACGATCGACGTGGCGGCCGAGCGCAAGCGCCTCGCGAAGGATCTGGCGGCGGCCGAGAAGGAGAAGGCCCAGGCCAACGCCAAGCTCGGCAACGAGGCCTTCCTGGCCAAGGCCCCGGACAACGTGGTGGACAAGATCCGCGGCCGCCTGGTGAAGGCGGAGGAGGACATCACGCGGATCCAGGCCCAGCTGGACAGGTTGCCGCAGGCGTAAGCGGTTCTGCGTGACCGAAGGCCCCGGTGCATGTGAGGCGCCGGGGCCTTTCAGCGCCCCGCCAGGGGCGCGCGGAGGTGCGCGGGCAACCACGGCGCACCCGCGCCCGGCGATGCCGAGCACGTACCCCGAACCGGCCCGTTGTCACTTCCGCTCCGTAGACTGGCACCGTGAGCGACCACCCCGGCACCAGCGACACCCCCGACCCCCTCGACAGCTTCGACGAACTCATCGAGGCCGAGACCACCCGCGACCCCGACCTCGCGGTCATCGAGGCCGGCAGCCGTACCCTGCGCACCCAGGGCGGGCAGCCGCAGGCCGACGTGCCCGGGCGGCCGGAGGACCCGGAGGTGGACAAGGCCCTGCGCGAGGTCGAGGCGGAGCTGGCCACGCGCTGGGGCGAGACCAAACTGGAGCCGTCGGTCAGCCGTATCGCCGCGCTGATGGACCTGCTGGGCGAGCCGCAGCGGTCGTACCCCTCGATCCACATCACGGGTACGAACGGCAAGACGTCCACCGCCCGCATGATCGAGGCCCTCCTCGGCGCCTTCGAACTGCGCACCGGCCGCTACACCAGCCCCCACGTGCAGTCGGTCACCGAGCGGATCAGCCTGGACGGCGCCCCGATCTCGGCCGAGCGGTTCATCGAGACGTACCAGGACATCAAGCCGTACGTCGAGATGGTGGACGCCGCGCAGGAGTACCGCCTGTCCTTCTTCGAGGTGCTCACCGGCATGGCCTACGCGGCCTTCGCGGACGCCCCCGTGGACGTCGCCGTCGTCGAGGTCGGCATGGGCGGGTCCTGGGACGCCACCAATGTGATCGACGGCGACGTCGCCGTGATCACCCCCATCGACCTGGACCACACCGACCGGCTCGGTGAGACGCCCGCGGAGATCGCCGGCGAGAAGGGCGGGATCATCAAGCAGGACGCGACGGTGATCCTGTCGCAGCAGCCGGTGGACGCGGCGCAGGTGCTGCTGAAGAAGGCCGTCGAGGTGGACGCGACGGTGGCCCGTGAGGGGCTGGAGTTCGGGGTCGTGGCCCGGCAGGTCGCCGTCGGCGGGCAGCTGGTCACCCTGCGCGGCCTCGGCGGTGAGTACCCCGAGGTGTATCTCCCGCTGCACGGCGCCCACCAGGCGCACAACGCGGCCGTCGCGCTCGCCGCCGTGGAGGCGTTCTTCGGCGTCGGCGCCCAGCGCGCGCAGCCGCTCGACATCGACACCGTCCGCAAGGCGTTCGCGGCCGTGTCCTCGCCGGGCCGGCTGGAGGTCGTACGGCGCTCCCCGACCGTCGTGCTGGACGCGGCGCACAACCCGGCGGGTGCCGCGGCCACGGCTGAGGCGGTGCGCGAGGCGTTCGACTTCACCCGGCTGATCGGTGTGGTGGGCGCGAGCGGCGACAAGAACGTGCGGGGGCTGCTGGAGGCCTTCGAGCCGATCTTCGCCGAGGTCGTCGTCACGCAGAACTCCAGTCATCGCGCCATGGACGCGGACGAGCTGGCCGCGATCGCCGTCGAGGTGTTCGGCGAGGAGCGGGTGCAGGTCGAGCCGCGGCTGCCGGACGCCCTGGAGGCCGCGATCACGCTGGCCGAGGAGGAGGGCGAGTTCGCGGGCGGTGGCGTGCTGGTCACTGGATCTGTCATCACAGTCGGCGAGGCCCGGCTGCTGCTGGGGAAGGGCTGAGGCTCCCGAAGATGCGTACGCTGTGCTCCTCGACCTTGATCGGCGAGTTCTTCATCATCGGCTTCGCCGGGCTCGTCGCCATGAAGGATCCGTCCCTGTCCGCCTCGACGGTGTGGCTGGTCAGCGGTGTCGCGATGCTGCTGTGCGTGCTGATGTGCGCCGTGGTGACCCGCCCGGGCGGGGTGGCCCTCGGCTGGGTGCTGCAGATCGCGCTGATCGCCTCCGGTGCCTTCGTCCCCCTCATGTACTTCCTGGGCGTGGTCTTCGCGGCGCTGTGGTGGGCGTCGGTGCACTTCGGGCGAAAGGTGGACGAGGCGAAGGCCCGCTTCGCCGCGCAAGCGGAGTCGGCCTCCACTCAGGCTGACGCTGCGTAACGGACGCCCCGACACGCCCTGTAACCTCGTCCCACCGCACACGTCCGTCGCGTAAGGAGTCCCCCCGTGAGCCAGCGCACCCTCGTCCTGCTCAAGCCCGACGCCGTCCGGCGTGGCCTGACCGGCGAGATCATCAGCCGTATCGAGCGCAAGGCCGGCTGGCAGATCACCGCGCTGGAGCTGCGCACGCTGGAGCGCGCCACGCTGGAGCAGCACTACGGCGAGCACGTGGGCAAGCCCTTCTACGAGCCGCTGGTCGAGTTCATGTCCTCCGGTCCCGTCGTCGCGCTGATCGTCGAGGGCGAGCGGGTCATCGAGGGCGTGCGCCAGCTCGCCGGCCCGACCGACCCGATCGCCGCCGCGCCCGGCTCCATCCGTGGTGACTACGGCGTGATCGTCCGGGAGAACCTGATCCACGCCTCCGACTCCGAGGAGTCCGCCGAGCGCGAGGTGAAGATCTTCTTCCCGGGCCGGGCGTGAGTCCCGCGCGGATTTTTCGGTAATTTTTCTGAGGGGACGTCAGCTCCACCCTCGTGGTGCCTGACCTGGGGCGGCCGAACATTTCGGCCGTCCCTTGGCATATGCCTTGCCGATCGGGGGAACGCGTGCCTCCGATGGACCGTCTCCACAAGCGGGGCGGGCCGCCATCTGGTGACAATGGCGGAGACCCTCGCGCAGTGGCCGTGCAGGCGCGTTTACGATGGAAGCCTTCACGTCACAGCACCCGCCTCGCCGACCTGATATGCCCTCAAAAGCGCAGGAAGGCCAGATGAATCCGGATGGGGAACTCAATGTCGTTCATCGGCCGTGACATGGCTGTCGACCTCGGGACCGCCAACACGCTGGTGTACGTCAGGGGTCGCGGGATCGTACTCAACGAGCCGTCCGTCGTCGCGATCAACACCAATACGGGTGGGATCCTCGCGGTCGGTGCCGAAGCGAAGAAGATGATCGGCCGGACGCCGGGCAACATCGTGGCCGTCCGCCCGCTGAAGGACGGCGTGATCGCGGATTTCGAGATCACCGAGCGGATGCTCCGCTACTTCATCCTGAAGATCCACAAGCGGCGGTACCTCGCCCGGCCGCGGGTCGTCGTCTGTGTCCCCTCGGGCATCACGGGTGTCGAGCGCCGCGCCGTGATCGAGGCGTCCACCCAGGCCGGTGCCCGCCAGGTGCACATCATCGAGGAGCCCATGGCCGCGGCCATCGGCTCCGGCCTGCCGGTCCACGAGGCCACGGGCAACATGGTGGTGGACATCGGCGGCGGCACCACGGAGGTCGCGGTCATCTCGCTCGGCGGCATCGTCACCGCCCAGTCCATCCGCGTCGCGGGCGACGAACTGGACAACGCGATCATCCAGTACATCAAGAAGGAGTACAGCCTTCTGCTGGGTGAGCGTACGGCCGAACAGATCAAGATCACGATCGGTTCGGCGTACGACCTCGACTCCGACGAGCACACCGAAGTGCGCGGCCGGGACCTGGTGTCCGGGCTGCCCAAGACCGTCGTCATCTCGGCCGCCGAGGTCCGCAAGGCGATCGAGGAGCCGGTCAACGCGATCGTGGACGCGGTCAAGACGACCCTCGACAAGTGCCCGCCGGAGCTGTCCGGCGACATCATGGACCGAGGAATCGTTCTGACCGGCGGTGGAGCCCTGCTGCGCGGCCTCGACGAGCGGCTGCGCCGGGAGACCGGTATGCCGATCCACATCGCCGAGGACCCGCTCGACAGCGTCGCGCTCGGTTCCGGAAAGTGTGTCGAGGAGTTCGAGGCGCTCCAGCAGGTTCTCGACGCGCAGCCGCGCAGATGACGTAACTCTTTGATTCCGCCGTACGAGACGTTCTCCTCTCGTGCGGCGGATCGTTGATATAGAGGCATAAGCTCCCAAATGGGCCCCTTCGGTTTGCGTTTCGCGCGCCGCGCCGCACCGGGGCTCCCGAATTCCTATCGAGGAAGGGCACGGCCGCCGCACGTGAGGGACACGAAAGAGAGCCGGCTGCTCCTGGTCCTGCTGGTCGCCATCGCGTTCGCGCTGATCACGGTGGATATCCGGGGAGGCCGGAACTCCCCGGTCGACGGTGCGCGGCACGCCGCGGCCGCGGTGTTCGGCCCCGTCGAGAACGGGCTGTCCTCGGCGGTCGACCCCGTCGGCAACGCCGTCTCCGCGATCCGTGACTCCGGCAGCCGGCACAGCCGCCTGGCCGCACTGGAGAAGGAGAACGCGGCACTCAAGGCGAAGCTCGGCAGCGACGACCGCAACCAGACGGCATCAAACGGGACATGACGGTCCTCAACGGTGACGGCCTGGTCGGCCGCGTCACCACCGTCGGCCCGGACACCTCCACCGTGCTCCTCGCCAACGACCCCGACTTCACCGTCGGCACCCGCATGGAGGCCGGTGACGAACTCGGCTTCGCCTCCGGACAGGGCGACCGCCCGCTGCGCGTGGAACTGCTCAACGGCCAGGCGGAGGTGCACAAGGGCGACCGGCTCGTCACCTTCGGCTCGCAGAACGACCGGCCGTTCGTGCCCGGCGTGCCGGTCGGCGTGGTCTCCCGGATCGACCCCTCCAACGGCGGCCTGACCCGCACGATCTATGTCACGCCCTACGTCAGCTTCACCAAGCTCGACATCGTCGGTGTGGTCGTCGAGGCCCCGAAGAAGGACCCTCGTGACGAGGTCCTGCCGGCCAAGCCCAAGCCGATCCCGACGCCGACGGTCACCGTCACGGTCACCCCGTCGGCCAACGCGTCCGACTCGACCCGGCCATGAGCAGTAGGAGCTGACTTTCCCATGCGTCTCAACCGGATCCTGCTCTCCAGCGCGCTGGTCGTCGTGGCCCTGGTGATCCAGGTGAGCGTCCTCGCCCGCCTGCATCTGCCGGGTGCCGTCCCCGATCTGCTGCTGCTCACCGTCCTCGGCCTCGCCATGGTGTACGGCCATGTCGGCGGCTGCCTCGTCGGTTTCGGCGCGGGCCTGCTCGCCGACCTCGCCCCGCCCGCCGACCACGCGGCCGGCCGCTATGCGCTCGTCCTGTGCGTGACCTGCTACTTCGCCGGGCTCGCGCGGCCAGGGAACGGCCGGCTGAAATCGGCGACCGGCCCGATGGCCGTGGTGGTGGCCGCCGCCGTCGGCTCCACGCTGCTGTACGCGGGCGTGGGCGCGCTGGTCGGGGACACCGCCGCCCGCCACGTCGGCCTGCCCGGCCTGCTCATCTCGGCCGCCCTGTACGACCTTCTGCTCGCCCCGTTCGTGGTCCCCGCGGTCATGTGGCTCGCCCGCCGTGCCGACAACGACCCGCTCGCCGAGAGCGGTCCCGCCGCCAAGGCCGGGGACGTCACCTCGGGCTGGCTCTCCTCCGGCACCGGCCTGCGCATCGGAGGCCAGCGCGGCGGCCTCGGCGCCCTGAAGACCAGGGCCCGCACCCGTACCGTCCGCGTCGGCCGGATCAAGGGGGTCAAGCGGCTGTGACCGGCGCAGAGTTCACCCGAACGAGTCAGTTCTCGCGGAACGCGGGTTCACAGGCTGGTCGTTCATCATTCGTACGCGCACAGGCCGATCGCACGCACGTGCCGCATGCGCAGTCGTTCGTGTCCTGAGAGGGGGAGGCAGCCGCAGTGACCAACATCCCCGAGACCGGTCGGACCCCACGGGTCCAGATCCGGCTCGTCGTGATCCAGATCCTCGTCCTCTCCCTCCTCGGCACACTCGGCGGCCGCCTGTGGTATCTCCAGATCCGCGAGGGAGCCCAATACCAGAAGGAGGCATCCGGCAACCACGTCCAGCAGGTCGTCGACCCCGCAGTGCGCGGCGACATCCTGGACGCCCGGGGCGTCCCCCTCGCCGACAACGAGACCCGCCTGGTCGTCTCCGCCTCCCGCACCGAGCTGCTCAAGGAGAAGGACGGCGGCAAGGCCGTCCTCACCAAGCTGGCCGGTGTCCTCGGCATGACGCCCGAGGAGGTGAAGCAGAAGGTCCGGCTGTGCGACGCCAAGACCCCCCAGCCGTGCTGGAACGGCTCGCCGTACCAGCCGATCCCGATCACCGACAAGGCGACGCCCAAGCAGGCCCTGCAGATCCGCGAGCGCTCCGAGGACTTCCCCGGCATCAGCGCCGAGCCCGAGGCCGTGCGCCGCTACCCCGGCCCGGGCAACTCCAACACCGCGCAGGTGCTCGGCTATCTCTCGCCCGTCACCGACGCGGAGATCCAGAAGGCCAAGGACACCAACTCGCCCTACCTGCGCTCCGACATGGTCGGCCGCTCCGGCCTGGAGCGGGAGTACGACAAGGAGCTGCGCGGCAAGGCCGGCGTGACCCGCTACGAGGTGGACAACCTCGGCCGGGTCATCGGCAAGGCCAAGTCGGATGCCGCCGAGCCCGGTTCCAACCTGGTCACCAGCATCGACTCCCGGGTCCAGCGCGTCGCCGAGTACGAGCTGGACAACGCCATGAAGGCCGCCCGCCAGCAGTTCGACAAGAACACCGGCGAGAACTTCAAGGCCGACTCCGGCGCCGTCGTCGTCATGGAGGCCAAGACCGGCCGGATCGTCGCGATGGCCTCGGCGCCGACCTACGACCCGAACGCGTGGGTGGGCGGCATCTCCGCCAAGGACTACAAGGCCCTCACCGGCAAGGACTCCGACTACCCGCTGCTCAACCGGGCCATCCAGGGCCAGGCGGCTCCCGGTTCGACGTTCAAGGTGGTCTCCACGGCCGCCGCGGTCCAGGCCGGCTACGCCTGGGACGGCGGCTACCCCTGCACCAGCTCCTACTCGGTCGGCGGCCAGGTCTTCAAGAACTTCGAGGGCGAGAACTTCGGCGACATCTCCCTGGGCCGCGCCCTGGAGGTCTCCTGCGACACCGTCTTCTACGGCCTCGGCGACAACGAGTGGAAGAAGGACGGCGGCATCAACCCCAAGAAGGGCCAGCCCAAGGACTGGTTCTTCAAGACGGCCCACCAGTTCGGCCTCGGCAAGCAGACCGGCATCGACCTGCCCAACGAGGTCACCGGCCGCGTCCCCGACCGCCAGTGGAAGCTCGACTACTGGAAGGCCAACAAGGACGCCTGGTGCAAGTACGGCAAGAAGGACGGCACCTACGTCGAGAGGATCTATTACGAGGACTGCCTCGAGGGCAACAAGATGCGTGAGGGCGATGAGATCAACTACTCCATCGGCCAGGGCGACACGCTCGTCACACCGATCCAGGAGGCGATGATCTACGGCGCCGTCGCCAACGGCGGCACCGAATACTTCCCCACCATCGGCAAGGCGGTCATCAGCCCCGACGGCAAGTCCGTCCAGGAGATCAAGCCCAGGGTGCAGCGCAAGCTGCCGGTCAGCCAGGCCACCCTCAAGGGTATGAACGACGCCTTCGCGGGCGTCATCACCCGCGGTACGGCGGCGTGGAAGTTCAACGGCTGGCCGCAGGACAAGATCCAGCTGCACGGCAAGACCGGTACCGCCGAGGTCTACGGCAAGCAGACCACCGGCTGGCTGGCCACGTACTCCAAGGACTACTCGGTGATCATGACGATCTCCCAGGCCGGTACGGGTTCCGGTTCCGCCGGTGAGGCCGTGCGCAACATCTACAGCGCGCTCTACGGCGTCCAGGGCGACGGCTCCATCGACAACAAGAAGGCGCTGCTGCCCCAGCCGCAGCAGGGCCTGCCCAAGGTCCGCACGGACGGCACCATCGACGCACCGAAGATCACCGGCGACCCCGGCAAGGACGCCGAGGCCTCCCAGAAGGACAACCCCAGCAACAACTCCGACCAGCAGCCCGCCACTTCCCCCTCGCCCACCACGGGCAACCGCAACACCCGCAGGCGGCCGCGCAGGCGGGGAAGCCGGAGGATGCCCGCATGACCGGCAACAGCTTCTCCGTCTCCGGATACGGTCCCGAGCGGGCGGGCTGGACCAGGATCTTCGCCCGCGACTCGCTGGCCCGCCGGCTCGACTGGCCCATACTGATCGCCGCTCTCGCGCTGTCCCTGCTGGGCTCGCTGCTGGTCTTCTCGGCCACGCGCAACCGCACCGAGATCAACCAGGGCGACCCGTACTACTTCCTGGAACGGCACCTGCTGAACCTCGGCATCGGGTTCACCCTGATGATCGCCACGATCTGGCTCGGCCACCGCGGCCTGCGCAACATCGTGCCGGTCCTCTACGGTCTGTCGGTCCTGCTGGCGCTGGTCGTCCTCACGCCCCTCGGCGCGACGATCAACGGCCAGCGGAACTGGATCGTGATCGGCGGTTTCTCGATCCAGCCCGCCGAGTTCCTCAAGGTCGCGATCATCCTCGGGATGGCGATGATGCTGGCCGCCCGGGTGGACGCGGGTGACAAGCCGTACCCGGACCACCGGACCGTGGCGCAGTCCCTCGGCCTCGCGGCCGTACCGTGCCTGATCCTGCTGCTGATGCCCGACCTCGGCTCGGTGCTCGCCATGGTGGCCATCATCCTGGGCGTGCTGCTGGCCTCCGGCGCCTCCAACCGCTGGGTCTTCGGCCTGCTGACCACCGGCGCGATCGGCTGCATCGCCATCTGGCAGCTGCACATCCTGGACCAGTACCAGATCAACCGCTTCGCCGCCTTCGCCAACCCGAGCCTGGACCCGGCGGGCGTGGGCTACAACACCAACCAGGCCCGTATCGCCATCGGTTCCGGCGGTCTGACCGGGGCGGGGCTCTTCCACGGCTCGCAGACCACCGGCCAGTTCGTGCCCGAGCAGCAGACGGACTTCGTCTTCACGGTCGCGGGGGAGGAGCTGGGCTTCCTGGGCGCCGGCCTGATCATCGCCCTGATCGGCCTCATCCTGTGGCGGGCCTGCCGTATCGCCCGCGACTCCACGGAGCTGTACGGCACGGTCGTGGCCGCCGGAATCGTCGCCTGGTTCGCCTTCCAGGCCTTCGAGAACATCGGCATGACCCTCGGCATCATGCCGGTCACCGGCCTGCCCCTGCCGTTCGTCTCGTACGGCGGCTCGTCGATGTTCGCGGTGTGGGTGGCCGTCGGACTCCTGCAGTCGATCAAGGTACAGAGACCGATGTCCGCGTGAGGCCGGTTCACCGGGCGGGCGGTGGGAGTCTTCCTGCCATTCACCCGGAACGGCCCCTGCCGCATCGGCCCGTGGCGCACTAGATTCGGTCCATGGCGGATGCGAAACGCGAGATCGAGCGCAAGTACGAATCCGACGACAGCGGGCTTCCCGACCTGACCGGCGTCGGCGGGGTGGCGGCCGTGCTCGACAAGGGCCTGGTCGAACTCGACGCCACCTACTACGACACTGCCGACGAACGCCTGGCGGCCGCCGCTCTCACCCTGCGCCGCCGCACCGGCGGTTCGGACGCCGGCTGGCATCTGAAGTTCCCGGTCGCCCCCGGGGTCCGCGACGAGATCCGCGCCCCGCTCTCCGACAGCGTCCCCGATGAGCTCGCCGGCCTCGTCCGCTCCCGGGTCAGGGACGCCGAGCTGATCCCGCTGGTCCGGCTGCGCACCGCCCGCGACGTCCGCCACCTGGTCGACGCCGACGGCGCGCTGCTGGCCGAGGCGAGCGTCGACGCCGTGACCGCCGAACGGCTCACCGGCAAGGGCGGGGCCGCCCAGTGGACCGAGATCGAGGTGGAACTGGCCGAGGGCGGCGACCCCGCCTTCCTGGACCTGGTGGAGAAACGGCTGTGCAAGGCGGGCGTACGCCCCTCGCGCTCGCCGTCGAAGCTCGCCCGGGCCCTGGCCCAGACCGCCGGCCGCCGCAAGAGCCGCACGAGCGGCGGGAAGGACAAGCCCGAGCGGCCGGCCACCGCCGGCGATCACGTCCTCGCCTACCTCCGCGCCCAGCGCGACGTACTGGTCGACCTGGACCCCGCCGTCCGCCGTGACGTACCCGACGCGGTGCACCGCATGCGCGTCGCCACCCGCCGCGCCCGCAGCACCCTGCGCAGCTTCCGCTCGGTCCTCGACCGCCACGCCACCGACCCCCTCGCCGCGGAGCTGAAATGGCTCGCGGGCGAGCTGGGCATCGACCGCGACCAGGAAGTGCTGGCCGAACGCCTCACAACCGCCCTGGACGCCCTGCCGCCCGCCCTCGTCACCGGCCCGGTCCGCGCACGCCTCGAAGCCTGGGCGAAGGCCCGGCACGGCAGCGCCCACGGCCATCTGACCGGTGTCCTGGACTCCCGCCGCCATCTCACCCTGCTGGACACGCTGGACACCCTCCTCGCCGACCCGCCGCTGCGCACAGCGGGCGGCAAGCGGCCGGAGAAGGTGCTCGACAAGGCCGTACGCAAGGACCTCGCCGCCCTGTCCGCCCTGGTCGGACAGGCGCTCGACCTCCCGCCCGGCGAAGAGCGCGACATCGCGGTGCACGAGGCCCGCAAGAAGGCCAAGCGCACCCGGTACGCGGCCGAGGCGGCCACCGAGGCCCTGGGAAAACCGGCCCGCACCCTCACCAGGAACATGAAGTCCCTGACGACCCTCCTCGGCGAACACCAGGACAGCGTCATGGCCCGCCGGACCCTGCGCGAGCTGTCCGCGGTGGCGCACGCGGCGGGGGAGAGCGCGTTCACATACGGGCTGCTGTACGGGCGGGAGGAGGCACGCGCGGCACGCGCGGAGGGGGAGCTGCCCGGGCTGTGGCGGGAGACCGGGTCCGGTGCCTTCGGCTGACCGTACGGTTCACGCCGCCGGGCGGGTTAGGCTTGATGGTCACCCCTGTCAGCTCACGAAGGTTCCCCCGATGTCTGTCGAGTCGGTGTTCCCGCAGCTCGAAGCCCTGCTCCCGCATGTGCAGAAGCCGATCCAGTACGTGGGCGGCGAGCTGAACTCCACCGTCAAGGAGTGGGACAGCTGCGACGTCCGCTGGACGCTCATGTACCCGGACGCCTACGAGGTCGGCCTGCCCAACCAGGGCGTCATGATCCTCTACGAGGTCCTCAACGAGCAGGAGGGCGTGCTCGCCGAGCGCACCTACAGCGTGTGGCCGGACCTCGAGGCGCTCATGCGCGAGCACGGCGTCCCGCAGTTCACGGTGGACAGCCACCGCCCGGTGAAGGCCTTCGACGTGTTCGGCCTGAGCTTCTCCACGGAGCTGGGCTACACGAACATGCTCACGGCCCTGGACCTGGCGGGCATCCCCCTGGAGTCCAAGGACCGCACGATCGACGACCCGATCGTCCTGGCGGGCGGCCACGCGGCCTTCAACCCGGAACCGATCGCGGACTTCATCGACGCGGCCATCGTCGGCGACGGCGAGCAGGCCGTCCTCGACATGACGAGGATCATCCGCGAGTGGAAGGCGGAGGGCCGCCCGGGCGGCCGCGAGGAGGTCCTCTTCCGCCTGGCGAAGACGGGCGGGGTGTACATCCCGGCGTTCTACGACGTCGAGTACCTCCCGGACGGCCGCATCGCCCGCGTCGTACCGAACAAGAGCGGCGTGCCCTGGCGCGTGTCGAAGCACACGGTCATGGACCTGGACGAGTGGCCGTACCCCAAGCAGCCCCTCGTGCCCCTGGCCGAGACGGTCCACGAGCGCATGTCGGTGGAGATCTTCCGCGGCTGCACCCGCGGCTGCCGCTTCTGCCAGGCCGGCATGATCACCCGCCCGGTGCGCGAGCGCTCCATCACGGGCATCGGCGACATGGTCGACAAGGGCCTGAAGGCGACGGGTTTCGAGGAGGTGGGCCTCCTCTCCCTCTCCTCGGCCGACCACAGCGAGATCGGCGACATCGCGAAGGGCCTGGCGGACAGGTACGAGGAAGACAAGATCGGCCTGTCCCTCCCCTCCACCCGGGTCGACGCCTTCAACGTCGACCTGGCGAACGAGCTGACGCGCAACGGCCGCCGCTCGGGCCTGACCTTCGCCCCCGAGGGCGGCTCGGAGCGCATGCGCAAGGTCATCAACAAGATGGTCTCGGAGGAAGACCTCATCCGTACGGTGGCGACGGCGTACGGCAACGGCTGGCGCCAGGTGAAGCTGTACTTCATGTGCGGCCTGCCGACCGAGACGGACGACGACGTCCTCCAGATCGCCGACATGGCGACCCACGTCATCCAGAAGGGCCGAGAGGTCTCGGGCTCCAACGACATCCGCTGCACGGTCTCGATCGGCGGCTTCGTCCCCAAGCCCCACACCCCCTTCCAGTGGGCCCCGCAGCTCTCGGCGGAGGAGACGGACGCACGTCTCGCGAAGCTCCGGGACAAGATCCGCGGCGACAAGAAGTACGGCCGCTCGATCGGCTTCCGCTACCACGACGGCAAGCCGGGCATCGTCGAAGGCCTCCTGTCCCGCGGCGACCGCCGCACCGGCGCCGTGATCCGCGCGGTCTACGAGGACGGCGGCCGCTTCGACGGCTGGCGCGAGCACTTCTCCTACGACCGCTGGATGGCCTGCGCCGAAAAGGCGCTCGCCCCCTTCGGCGTGGACGTCGACTGGTACACCACCCGCGAGCGCGGCTACGAGGAGGTCCTGCCCTGGGACCACCTCGACTCCGGCCTGGACAAGGACTGGCTCTGGGAGGACTGGCAGGACGCCCTCGACGAAACAGAGGTCGAGGACTGCCGCTGGACACCGTGCTTCGACTGCGGCGTCTGCCCGCAGATGGACACCCAGATCCAAATCGGCCCGACCGGCAAGAAGTTGCTGCCTCTCACGGTCAAGAACGCGGGTCCGACGCCGGCTTCGAGCGGTCACGTGCACTGAGGTGGGCGGGGCGCTCGATCGGGTGGTTGAGGCGCCGGCAGGGGTGAGTGAGGAGGAGGTGGCTGCTGCGCTTGCGGCGGTCGGTGCTTCGTGCCCTCGCCCGTCGGCGCCGCAGCTGTCCTCCTGTACGCCGCTGCCAGCTCCCGGAAGTGCTCCGCACATCGTCTCTGAGGTGGAGTGGGACTGAGGGCGGTTCCAAGCCTCTGCACGTCTGCATGACCCCGAGCCCCTCTCCCGATGCGAGGGGCTCGTCCGTGTGCGGTGGTGTGTGAGTCTGCGGGCCCGGCACTGCCCAGCGCCGGCCGCCATTGCTCGCACCTGCTAGCGCGACCTCTATGGGCATCTCCCTTGCAGCGGCGGCGGCGAGGTGTTCAAATGCCCCATCCTTGCAAGACGGTACCGCGCCAGAAGCGGGGAGGCGCCGGCGCGGCGCTGCTTCACCAGTACAGCCAGGTACCGTGCCCGCGCAGTTCGTCGACACATTGCCGCGGACGCGGCTGTTGTTCAGGTCGACTGTGTCGCCGGCCCTGAGAATGCAGTCGACGCCTATTCCATTTGTGGCCGCGTTGCTATTGACGTTGGTGCGGTCCAGGTTGACGGTGCCAGCGAGATGGACGACCCGGCGCCATCGCAACGAGCCTTCTTCAATACCCTGTTCCTCGAACCGAACGCCGGTCCCACAGCGATAGCCTGGACCCGCACGCCAAGGACGTCGGCGACGATACCTTACAGCACCGACAGGTGGCCGAGCCTTGGCTGGCATCAAGGTTCGGCCGACCACGGGACGAGCCTCAAGGATTGCCAAACCGAGTCCTCCCGACACACGTATGGCCCTGAAGTCCATGTGGTACCGCCATCAACCGGAGTCACCATTTCAACAGGGTTGATGTAAGCCCGGTTGGGTGAAGATCCGGACGCTATTACATCATTTGGGTCACCTTCCCCTGCGTGTTTCGCTACCTCTGCCATGCCGAAAGGTTGGAGGATCCGGACAGTCCTCTGATCCACCCGCAGAGAAAGGTAGTTCACTGATGAAGGCTTTCCGGGGCCTCGTTGTAGGGCTTGTGACCGGCGCCCTGTCTTTGGGGGGCGTGGCGCTCGCCAACCCGTCCGTTCTTCCCGCCCAGCGGGTGATCACTTCCATCGGTCACACCCTCGGCTACGGAGGTGGAGGTGCGGACCACGGAGACGGCTCCACGTCCCTGAACCTGGACCACAACTGCAAGGGCGGCACCTTCGGGTACTGCACCCAGAACGCGACGTTCAACCCGACGATCACGCTGACCCTGATCCCCGTCGGCCTCATCGGGGGATCCAACGGCACGAACAACCCGAACAACGCCAACAACGGGAACAACGGGAACAACGGCAACAACGGCAACAACGGCAACAACGGGAATAACGGCAATAATGCCAACAACCCGAACAATGCCAACAACCCGAACAATGCCAACAATCCGAACAATGGCAACAACGGGAACAACGGCAACAACGGGAACAACGGGAACAACGGCAACAATGCCAATGGCCAAAACAATGGCAACAACGCGAACGGCGGCTGACAGGGGTCGCCTGATGTATGCCGGTCCCTGGGTGTCTGCTGTCGGTGAATTCAGCCGAAGTCTCGGCCCAATTACGTAGGGGCGGTAGGGAATTCCGGCGTCGCCCTGACGGGCGACGCCGGGGCTTCCGTTGTATGTGAGGCACTGAAGCGGCGCA
Organism: Streptomyces sp. FXJ1.172; assembly: GCF_001636945.3. NCBI lineage: Bacteria > Bacillati > Actinomycetota > Actinomycetes > Kitasatosporales > Streptomycetaceae > Streptomyces > Streptomyces sp. FXJ1.172. The sequence continues at coordinate 6,131,678 of NZ_CP119133.2, forward strand.
CGGCTCTCCGTCGATGCGCATGCCGGTGAGACGGCAGATCGCGAGGATCATCATGGAGCAGTTCACGAAGACAACGGGCGATTCGACGTCGCCCAGAAGCTCCGACATTCGGGTTGGCTCGCCAAGGGCGTCCGAGGCGGCCGGCCCGGCAGCGGGATGCGTCGAACCGGCCGTCCTTCCCGACGCGGGCGCTACCGGCGACGTAGCCACTACCGGAGGCATCGGGCGAGATACCGTCACGCACGTCCGATCGACGAGATCTCTGGCAGTATTGACGGCTACGGCCGCCGTCCTGCTCGGTGCGGTGTTGTGGCACCTCTGCATGGTTTTCCTGACTCTCGCGCCAGCCAATTCCGTGACAAATAGGTATCAAAAAGCGATCAATGGCTACATCTATCCGGAATTTGGTCAGAATTGGCAGATGTTCGCCCCCAACCCGCTGGCTCAGAATGTGTCGGTCGGTGCACGGGTTCAGACGCTGGGGCGTGACGGCACCCGTCACACGTGGAGCTGGGAAAACCTCTCATTCCCGCATTTGCAGGCCATGAAACACAATCCGGTTCCCAGTCATCTGGACCAGAATGTGCTACGCCGGTCCTGGGATTTCTATACGGAATCACATGATCTGAAGGACAAGCCTACGAACGGCATGCGCAGTGAACTTTCCGCCGAATACCTGACGCGGATCGCGCTTCAGCATTTCGGCCATCAGTGGAACGGCGAACGGATCGTCCGTATCCAACTCGCCAGCCGTACCAATGCCGTTGCCCCTCCGAAGTGGACGGGACAGAAAACGCCGGACACGACGGCCTACAGAATCCTGCCGTGGTGGCCGGTCGAGGAGAAGTTCTACGAGGAGCTGTGACGTGTACGAAAACCGCAACGCGGCGACGGTCGCCGTTCCGGCACCCAAACCTCCCGCAGACGGCGTCACCGCCCCCCCGTCCTCGTCGGCCCCGGCGTCACAGCCGTCGACAACCGAGCCTCCTGCCGTCCGGGTCTCCGTACGCGAACGCGTCGTCGAGGGGCTGTCGCGATTCATCGCTTTCGCCGGCCGAACCCACTCCCCGTACCAGGCCGCTGTCATCCGGATCGGCTACGGCTTCTTCTTCACCTGCTACCTGATCCGGGAGTGGCCGAACCGCCGCGTGCTGTTCGGTGACCGCAATCCCTGGTCGCTGACCATGACCAGGACCCTTGCCTCCAACACGCACGCGTTCACTGTGCTCACCTGGTCGGGTGGCCGGTGGTGGTTCGAACTCGTCTACCACGGGGCGATCGCAGCCGCCGTACTGCTCATGCTGGGTTGGCGCACCCGCGCCACGGCGGTGCTCTTCCTCGTGGGAGTGCTCGCGATCGAGAACCGGAGTCCTTTCGCAGGCGACGCCGGTGACGACATCATCCGCATCATGGCGGTGTACTTGGCCTTCACGAGCTGTGGCCAGGTCTGGTCGCTGGACGCGCGCCGCCGTGGACCGCAGGCCGGAGACGTACGAAGCGACCGGGTCGGGGCCGCGTTGTGGCTCACGCTCGGCCCGCTGCTGTTGTGGGCTTCATGCGTCCACTGGGACGGCTGGCTCGGGGTCTTCTGGGTGATGTGGAGCCTCCAGGGCCTGTGGTTCGCCCTGGACCGGTGGGCCCCTCGGCACGCGATGCGCTCACTGCTGGACTCCGGCGCCGCCATGCTGCACAACTGCGCGATACTGGTCATCGCAGCTCAGGTCTGCTTCATCTACGCCTCAGCGGGCCTGTACAAGAGCCAAGGGACAAAGTGGCAGGACGGGAGCGCCGTCTACTACGCGATGCACCTGGACCTCTTCCGTCCCTGGCCGTGGCTGACCGACCTCGTCTCGGCGAACATGCTGCTGGTCTTCCTGCTGTGCTACGGCACGGTCATCATGCAGATCTCGTTCCCCTTCACGCTCATGTACCGCAAGGTCAAGAACGTGCTGCTGGCAGTCATGATCCTCGAACACGTCGGGATCGCGGTCATCCTGGGCATCCCCTTCCTGTCGCTCGCCATGATCGTCAGCGATTCGGTCTTCCTGCCCACAGCCCTCCTCGTCTGGGCCGACGGCCGGTCCGCAGTGCTGGTACGGCGGATCCGCGAGCGCCACGGACGAGATATGGGCGGGCGATGCGTTGAAGGGGTGTGAGCGTCCGATGAACCTCCCGCACCACGCAGGCCGACTCCAAAGCCTCTCGCTGCTCGTCTACGACGGCGACTGCGGTTTCTGGTGTCACGGAGCGGCGAGCACAGCGCGAGGTGCTGTGGGTCACCCCGACCGGCAAGAAGTTGCTGCCGCTGACGGTCAAGAACGCGGGTCCGACGCCGGCTTCGAGCGGTCACGTGCACTGAGGTGGGCGGGGCGCTCGGTCGGGTGGTTGAGGCGCTGGCGGGGATGAGCGAGGAGGAGGCTGCTGCGCTGGTTGCGGTCGGCGCTTCGGTCCCTCGCCCGTCGGCGCCGCCGGCGTCCTCTCGGACGCCGTTGCCGGGCCCTGGAAGTTCCGCGCACATCCGCTCCGAGGTGGAGTGGGTCTGAAGCCGTTCCCTGGGCGTGCACCGCGTGTGACCTGTCGAGCCCCCTCCCGGATTGGGCGGGGACTCGTTGGCGTCTGATGGCGTGTGAGCCCGTGCTTGGGTGCAGACCGTATCCAGATGGTTGGTACATGATTTAACAAACTGTGAGTTACTCGTCTTTACAGGCCATCACATGTTCGGCACTCTTCCGCCATGAGAAGCGCACAATGCGCTTTCAGTATCGCTACGGGGGCTTTGGCAGCTCCCGTGCAACATGCGCGGAGGAACGACATGGCGAAGATTCCCGAAGGGCTGCGTGACGACCTGGCCGAGGCGGTCGCGCGGGAGAACTCCCTCTGGGGGTCGAAGAAGAGCCTGCTCGTCGCCTCTGGGGCCCTGCGCGACGACGAGCGCGTGCTCGCCGCGACGACGACGTTCCGCAAGCAGGGCAACGTCAACCAGCAGGGAGCGCTGATCGTCACCGACCAGAGGCTGCTGTTCGTCCACGCGCGGGCGTTCGCCTCGGCGACGGAGGAGATCCCCTTGGCCAACATCTCGGGAGTCATCGACCGCAGGGGCCTGCTTCAGGGCGCCATCGTCGTAACTGGCGCCGGCGGCATCACGACCCGCTTCACCAACATCACCAAGGACCGCGTCGGGCCAGTGATGGAAGCGATCCGCTCCCACCTTCGTGTGCCGGGGAGCGCTACGGTCGCCCCTGCCGCGGCGGGCTCGGACTCGGCGGATCAGATCAGGAAGCTGGCTGAGCTGCGGGATGCCGGAATCCTGACGGAGGAGGAATTCACGGCCAAGAAGCGGCAGATCTTGGGGCTGTAGCCGGGAGGCCGGGTCGGCTGCTGCGACATGATGCATGGCGCAGGCGGAACCTGCGCCATGTCGACGGACGTTTCGTTATCGAGCACTCCGGCCCCAGATGGACACCCAGATCCAAATCGGCCGGACCGGCAAGAAGTTGCTGCCGCTGACGGCGCACACACACCGGGCGAAAACATCAAATGGCTTCCATGGCTGTGCCGCCCGCAGCGAGGCCGGTCGCCGTGGCTTGCAGCAGCCGGGTCAGGCGCGGCTCGAAGCCGAGAGCGAAGTGCCCCCAGGGCGCGCTTGCTCGCAAAGCAGGCGGGCGACCAGCAGGCGCTGGCGTAGCAAACCGACAGCAGACTTGGCAAGTCGACAGACAGCTGAGCAAACAACCCAATAGTCTCCCGCGCCATGGGATATGCCGACATTGTGAGCGCGGTGAAGCTCGACGGCGGCGTCAAACGCTTGCCTATGTGGACCATCAAGCAGCAGGTGGCCCCGCATTGGGAGAGGCTGAGCCTCTCCCGCTCACAGACGGTCACGAACGAGCTGAAGCAGCGTGGGATCTTGACGTTGCCAACCACCCTGCCGACGGACGAACGTACCCCGGTACTGCTCGTCAATGAAAATAGTGCGCTTGGCGAGGCCCTGGTCCTCGCCAAGCGGGCCCTTACGTGCAGCAGACTGGACATGCCCATGGCCCCAGGCGCGCACAAGGAGTTGAAGAAGCTGGCACGCCAAGCGTGACGGCGGGAACCCACGGCGGAACCCATGATTCAAGGCAGCTCGGTGAAGTCGCTTGCCCCTTTGCCCCCTGGCCAGAGACGGCAAGGGGGCTGGTGCGGCAGGGCTGTCAGACCAGGCGGCAGGGCACCTCAAGGTCTTCGGACAGTGCGTAGATCGCGCAGATCCTGTGGTAGCCGTCGGCCACGATCAGCGGCCGGCCGCGGACCAGGAGCACCGGCGACAGCTTCTTTCCGGCCTGGACCTTCTCGATGTTGCTCTTTACGTGGACGTTGTCCTGCCCCAGAAGCGGCAGGCCTGAAGCGCGGAGGATGTCCTTCGCCTTCTTGATCGCGGTTGTGGCCTGACGGAGTTCCTCGACGACGCGGTTCGCCTCGCCGCGCGGCAGGATCAGTTCGAGATAGTCCAGAGCGGCCGGGAAATCATGGTCCTCCGGGTCGTGCTTCCACGCAGGGTCAGCCATCGGCATCCTCCTCGTCATGCAGGGCGGCCACCGCCCTGCCCGGCCCAGACAGAGCCGCCTGATGCCGGACAAGACGGTCCTCGACAGACGTGGCCCACTGTCCCACCTCCAGGGCCTCGGCGAGCGTCTCCGCCACGGCTCCGGTCGCTGCCGGCCGCGGTCTTCGTACCGGTGGGCCTCCCTGGTGGACGCCGCGAGCCGGTTACGCAAAGGAGATCTGCGGGCGCGTTTCGCCTCGCCAGGTGTTGAAACCCCAGGTCAGTGGCGTGCGGCGGGTGTCCCCAGCCGGATCTGTGCCGACGGCCACAGCGAACGGTGGGAACGAAGGCGCATACTGAGCCATGACAAAGCCCGCTGCACCGAAGCGTCATTTGCCCACCAGCCCCTTCAAGGCCCCGGTCACACCGGCTCCCAAGCACTTCGCCCTGGGTGATCAGGTCACACATGACGTGTACGGCCTCGGCCGGGTGATCGGCCTCGAGGACGGAATCGCGGCGCTCGTGGATTTCGGCTCGGCGCAGATGCGGATCTTGAGCCCGTACGCCAAGATGACCAAGTTGTAGGACCGCTGTGCCCGGTCACGGCACACCAGGCCCTTTCAGGGGCCTGCCACGAAAGAGAGACCTCTCATCGATCTGATCGATCTGACGCCGCTGTTCTCCGCCCCGGACGGGCAACCCCGCCGCGCCACCGCGGCGTCTCCGCCTCCGGCGACGAACCCCTTCCAGGCTCCTGACTTCGGGCACGAAGACGACACCTTGCCGCTCGAGGGCGCACAGGAGCCCGCTCCGGGCAGGCGCACGGCGCGGCCCAGGGCGGCTTAGGGGCGGCTTAGGGGGTGTCGCTCCACGGATGACGGTGCCTGCGGCAACGGGCCGCGGGCCGTCTCCCGTTTGATTTCGTGAAGTCAGCCGCTGTGACAGGCGGCCTCGCCGCTGTCCTCGCGCTGTTGCGGAGGCAAGCGGCCCGGCGGTGCAATCAAGTGTGAGGCACTTCGACGACGCCGTGTCCGTCGGCCGCCCCGCTCCCGGGACGGGGGCCGGCCGGAAAGGGCTCAAGAACGACGCCCTGGGCATGTTCTCCTCGGTGGCCATGGGCCTTGCCTCCGCCGGCCCGGCGTACAGCCTGGCCGCCACGCTGGGCGTCATCGTGGCCGGGGTCGGACTGCAGGCCCCGATCGTCACGATGCTGGCGTTCATTCCGATGCTGCTGGTCGCGTACGCCTTCCGGGAGCTGAACGCGAGCAACGCCGACTGCGGGACCACCTTCACCTGGGCGACCCGCGCCTTCGGTCCGCGCACCGGCTGGATGGGCGGCTGGGGCCTGATCGTCGCCGACGTCATCGTCATGGCGAACCTCGCCGAGATCGCCGCTGCCTACGGTTTCCGGCTGGTGGGCCTCGACGCACTGGCGGACGACCGGCTGTGGACCACCGTGGCGGGCGTCAGCTGGATCGCCGTGCTGACCGCGATCTGCTACGTCGGCATCGAGTTCTCGGCGGCTGTCCAGCGCTGGCTGCTGTGCCTGGAAGTGGTGATGCTGGTCCTTTTCGCCGTCGTCGCGCTGGTGAGGGTCTACGCCTTCCCTCCCGCGACGGCGATCCATGTCTCGGCCTCCTGGTTCAACCCCTTCCAGGTCGCCTCGGCAAGGGCCCTGACCTCGGGCGTCCTCGCGGGGGTCTTCATCTACTGGGGCTGGGACACCGCGTTCTCGGTCAACGAGGAGACCGTCGACAGCGCGCGCGTCCCCGGGCGCGCCGCGGTCATGTCCACCGTGCTGCTCCTGGTCGTGTACGGGCTGGTGTCCACCTCGGCGCAGGCGTTCGCGGGAGTCGGCACCTCGGGCATCGGGCTCGGCAACACACAGAACTCGGACGACGTGCTGTCCGGGCTGGGCGAGGCCGTGTTCGGGAGCCACGACACGGGGCTGCTCCTGTCGAGACTGCTGATCCTTATGGTGCTGACCTCGGCGCTGGCCTCCGCCGAGACCACCATCCTGCCCCTGGCCAGGACCGTCTTCTCCATGGCGGTCCACAAGGCGCTCCCCTCCCGGTTCGCCCGGGTCCACCGCCGGTACCTCACCCCGACCTGGGGCACCCTCGGCATGGGAGCGGCCTCGATCGCCCTGTACGTCCTGCTGGCGTCGTTCAGCCGGAACGCCCTGGCCGACTCGATCGACTCGGTCGGTCTCGCGATCGCGTTCCAGTACGGTCTGACCGGCTTCGCCTGCCTCTGGTACTACCGCCAGGTGCTGACCCGCAGTGCCAGGGACCTGGTCTTCAAGGGTGTGCTGCCCGGGCTGGGCGGGCTGATGATGATCCTGCTGTTCCTCTACGCCGCCTTCGTGGTCTACGCGGATCCCGGGTACGGCACGACCGTCGTCGACCTGCCGCTGATCGGCAGGACGGGCGGGGTCACCGTCCTCGGCCTCGGCGCCCTGCTGGTCGGTCTCCTGCTGATGCCGGCGGTCACCCGTGGCCACACCGTGGCCCTCAGACTCCAGCGGAGCCTGCTTCCGCGCCGCCTGCCGCAGCACGCCGCCGTCGACTCGGCGAGCCGCTATCTGCCCGCCGACAGCGGGTCAGGGGTGGGCGGCGACTGGTACGACGTCATTCCCCTGTCGGGAACCCGGGTCGGCCTGGTCGTCGGGGACGTGCTCGGGCACGGGCTGCGTGCCGCGGCCACCATGGGACGCCTGCGTACGGGCGTGCGCGTGCTGGCCCGGCTGGACCTGAGCCCGGACGAGCTGCTGTCCCGACTGGCCGACCTGGTCGAGCAGAGCGCGCAGGAGGGCGGGACCGGCCGGGGCCCGGGCAACCGCCTGCTGCCGCACGCCGACGAGGCCCTGGGCGTGAGCTGCCTGTACGCGGTGTACGACCCCGTATCGGGGAAGTGCAGCCTCGCGCGGGCCGGGGAAGCGGGGCTGGCGGTCGTCCCACCGCCCCCGGGCGTCGTCGACTGTCCGGAGCTGCCGCTCGGGCCGCCGCTGGGAATCGGCGGCGTGCCGTACCAGAGCACGGAACTGGACCTGACGCCGGGCAGTCTGCTCGCCCTTTGCACGTACGGCCTCCTCCAGGCGGCCGACGACCGTGACGCCGGGCTCGCGCGGCTGTCCCGCGTCCTGGCCGGCGGCCGAGCGCCCTTGAACGTCCTGTGCGACAGGGCGGTGGCCGCGCTGCTGCCCGGGGCGGTGGACGTGGACGCGACGCTCCTGCTGGTCCGCACGCGCCTGCTCGACCGGAACCAGCACGCCGAGTGGGCGGTGCTCCCGGAGCCGGCGGCGGTGGCCACCGTGCGCGCCGCCGTCGGCAAGCAGCTCCGCGACTGGGGGCTGGACGACCTGGCGTTCACCACCGAGCTGATCGTCAGCGAACTGGTCACCAACGCCATCCGCTACGTCGGCGGCGCGATCCAGGTACGGCTGATCCGCGACCGGTCGCTGATCTGCGAGGTCTCCGACACGGGCCACACCTCGCCCAATCTGCGGCACGCCGCGAGCGATGACGAGGGAGGCCGGGGACTGTTCATCATCGCCCAGATGACCCACCACTGGGGCACGCGCTACACCCGCACCGGCAAGACGATCTGGACCGAGCAGGACCTGCCGCGCAGCAGCGGTCCATGACCGTCTCCGGGCCGGCCGGGCAGCGGTCGCGCCCACTGAGGTGCGCGAGGCGCTCCGTCACCGGTCCGGCCGCACGGCGGTGACCCGGAGGATCGTCCGGCAGTTACCGCTGCGGCCACCGCCTGCGACAGCACCTGCGGCGGCCGGCGCAGAGCAACTACGCGATGTTGCACCCGGACTGATGGATGGGGGGCCGATGCACGAGGAGGGCGAGCGTGGCGTACACCCGTAAGAACGTCAACAGGCTGACCCGCAGCGAGCGGCGACGGTTGGTGGACGCCCTGCTGGAAGTCAAACGCCGCGGAGAGTACGACGAGTTCGTGCACATCCACATCGTGCACAACGCACCCGACGGCGAACACCATTTGCGCACGGCCCACATGACTCCGTCCTTCCTGCCCTGGCACCGCAAGCTCCTGCTGGAGCTGGAGCGGGCGCTGCGGCGGGTGGACGCGTCGGTGACCGTGCCGTACTGGGACTGGACCCGTGACCGCACGGCGAACTCCCTGCCGTGGACCGAGGACCTGCTCGGCGGCAACGGACGGCGCTCGGACCGGCAGGTGATGACCGGCCCCTTCGCCTACCGGGCGGGCTACTGGAAGCTCACCGACAGGGTGACCGACGTGCGGTACCTCACCCGCGACCTCGGCCGCGCCCACGACCCGATCCAGCTGCCGACCGGCCGCGACCTCGAATCGGCGCTGGCCGACCCGGTCTACGACGTCCGGCCCTGGAACTCGACGGTCGGCCGGGGTTTCCGCAACAGACTGGAGGGATGGGGGAGGGGGCGCGGCAGCACCTCCTGGCACAACCACAACCGGGTGCACCACTGGGTCGGCGGGGTGATGCTCGGCGCCGCCTCCCCCAACGACCCCGTTTTCTGGCTGCACCACGCCTTCGTCGACCTGCAGTGGACCCGCTGGCAGCAACGGCACCCCGGCCACCGGTACCTCCCCGCGGAGCCCCCCGGTGTGCGTGACCCCCAGCACGGCCGGATCGTGGCCCGGCACGAGAGGCTGCCGCCGTGGGACGTCACGCCGGACGAACTGGAGGACGTGAGTGGGATCTACCGGTATGAGTAGGGTCAACTCGCCCCGGTCAACAGCCGTTCAGCGGCACCCGGACACCGTCGAGGGATCGCTTCTCCGTTCGAGGTGTCACACGTCCCGCTGAAATGCCGACGACACAGCGACCACCGCTCGCGTACGGCTCCCCCTTGATCAAGCTGGTGTCTTCTGCGAAGGAGACGCCACCGTGCGAATTTCTGACATCCAGCGCTGCGAGGTCCGGCCCGGACGGCTCGTCGAGTGGACGTTCAGCCCGGCGACCATCGCGGCCGCGGCAGTGCTGCCGCCGGACCCGCGGCCGCCGGCGTACATCCAGGAGTCGCACATCCGAACGGCCCGGTCGGTACGGGAGGACGGACTGTTCGTACCGACCTGGCTCGGCACGGCGTTCGACCTGCCGGGCCGGGCCGATCTCGACGCGCTGGAACAGGCGTTGCGTGGCTGGACACTGCGTCACGAGACGCTGCGCAGCGGCTTCAGATGGACCGGTGACGACATGCACCGGTTCACGCTCGACGAGGACGACGTGTCGCTGCACCGCGACGTGGTCGGCGACTTCGCCGACGCGGGGGCGCTGATCCGGTACCTGCAGGACCGGTTCGACGCCGCGGCGGACGCGCTCGGCTGGCCGAACTTCATCTACGCGGCGGTCGTGCGCGAGGACTCCACCAGCGTGTACATGGCCTTCGACCACACCAATGTCGACGCCTACTCCCTGCAACGCATCCCGGACGAGATCCACGGGCTGTACACGGCGGGCGTCACGGGGCGGCCCGGCACCGGCCTGCCCGCGGGGAGTTACGTCGACTTCTGCGAGCAGGAGCGGGTGAACGCGGACGGCATCGACGACACCCACGCGATCGTCGCGCGCTGGCGGGAGTTCATCGGCCGGTGCGACGGGAGGCTTCCGGAGTTCCCCGTCGACCTCGGTCTGCAGCCCGGTGGTGTGCTGCCCGCCCAGAAGCTGCTGTGCGAGCCGCTCGTCGACGCGGACGCCGCCGCCGCGTTCGAGGCGCACTGCCGGCCCTACGGCGGCAGTCTGGTGGGCGTCCTGGCCGCGACCAGCCTGATCGTCCACGAACTCGGCGGGCAGCCGGTCTACCGCACGGTCGTGCCGTTCCACACCCGGCTGAAGTCCGCGTGGTCGGACTCCGTGGGCTGGTACGTCGGCGGTGCACCGATCGAGGTGCCCGCGGCACGGGACTTGGCGGACGCGCTCACCACGGTCCGCGCCGAGCTGCGGGCCAACCGGTCGCTGGCGCGCATTCCGCTGGCGCGGGTACTGCGTCTGCTCGGCGCGGACTTCCGGCCGACCTCGCCCGACATGTACTCGATCATCTCGTACGTCGACGCACGTCTCATCCCCGGCTCGGCCGACTGGACCGAGCGGAAGGCGTACGGGCTGATCCGGGTGTCGTACGGCGACCAGGTGTGCGCCTGGGTCAACCGGCTGCACGAGGGACTGTGGTTCGCCTGCCGCTATCCGGACACCGACGTCGCGTACAAGAACGTACGGCGCTACGTCGAGGCACTGCGGGACCTGATCGGCTCCGTGCCCGCGCGTGACCGCCCCCGAGTCGCGGAACCGGCGTTCTCCTGACGCAACTGTCCTCCGCGTCACCCGTGTTGGCGTCGGCGCCGTGCCGCGTCCGACGCGGACCCGGGTGACGCGACGGCATGCGCGGCACGGCAATCCATGTCCCCGTACGGCCAGTTGGCGTCCATCGGGTGATTCTGCGGGGCTATATCCCCCTCGAGGCGGATGTCCGGTGTGGAATGCCGTATGCCGCTACTGCTAGTGTTCGTTCAGTCACGCTAGGCAATCAGTTTCGCTGTATCAGCAAAGAACCGAGGGCTCCATGCGCAAGCTTCAGCAGGTCGTGATCGCAGCAGTGGCGGCCGGCGGTCTGTCCGCCATCGGTGCCGGCGCCGCCGTCGCCGACACCTACGGCGGTGACCAGCCGCTGACGTCCGACCAGTACCGCCCCTACCAGGAGTGCAGCCCGCAGACGGTGTCCGAGAACAACGTCCCGGTCCCCGTGCTCGGCCTCGCCGACACCCTGGGCGTCAACTGCCACCAGTACAACAACGCTTTCACCACCGGCTGACCCCCGGCGGCGTCATCGTGCGCGACGCCCGGCGCGGGACTCTTCGGGGCCGGCCCCAAGAGTCCCGCACCCCCGGCCGGTTGCCTGATTCTCGAAGACGGAGCCCGGCGCGGCGGGCACCCCAACAAAGGAAAGCGCATCACATGTTCAGCAGGAAGAAGATCGCGGCTGTTTCGGGGCTCGTCGGCGGCATCGCTGTGACCTGCGTCGGCTTCACCCAGGCGTATGCAGCGTCAAGTTCGGGGGGCTGCACTCGCGATCTCCTGGGCACCATCACCTGCACCCAGCAGATCAAGGGTCAGACGTCCGACGGCGGTGCCGTCCCGCATCAGGAGACCTGCCAGCCGGTGCAGCCCCTGAGATTGCCCGCCTTCCTGGGGCAGGGCACGGAGCGGCTCGGGCCCAAGGTCACCTGCTCCCCGGAGACCGTGGGAGTGCCGCCCACGGAGCCCGGTGCCGAGCAGGAGCAGCCGGACGGCGGCGCGTTGGGGCCCATGGCCCGGATTCTTCCGGCCGACGCCTCATAGCGCCGATACGGCGGCCGCCGATACGGCAGACGGGGGCCAACGCGACATGTGGAGTGTAGATCCTCAGTAACTACGGACTGTGTGTATATGCTCACATTAAGTAGTCAAGCCAGGTGTTCCGCCTGGATAAGAAAGGGTCATTCCATGCGTAAGTTTCAGCGCGTTGCAGTCGTAGCGGCGGCGGTTGCGGGGCTGTCCGCCTTCGGTGCCGGTGTCAGCTTCGCCGCCGGCGGCGAGGACGCGCCGCCTCCGCAGATCACCGCCGTGGCCACCTCGACGGCCAACGCCGTGGCCACCGGCGGTAACTTCACCCCGCCGGAGGGTGAGCCGAAGGGCGAGCCGCAGGAGCAGGGTAACCCCGGGCCCGAGCAGGGTTACGGCCAGCACCAGGGCGACGAGTAAAGACGTACCGAGGGGTCATCCTCTCGGCGCCACCACGGGCGCATCCGCCCTCTGGGGAAGCCTGATGCGCATCGCACGAACTCGGCGTCCCGGACCCGCACCGATTCGGTCTGGTCACCGGTGTGCTGAGTGAACCCGTGGCGAAGGCGGCCCGGACGCGTGACACTCCCGTCGGAGTGCGCGTCCGGGCTGCGCCACTTCCGCAACTGGGCGCACGGACAACGCGCCCAGGCGCGGAATGCCTTGTTTCGACCTTCCCGGGCCCGGGCGCACGCCAGTCAATGGCGCACGCGCCCGGGCCTTCGTCGTAGTCGTAGTCCTAGTCGTAAAGGAATTCAGTACATGCTCACTCCACGGAAGATCGCCACCGTCTCGGGGCTCGTCGGAAGTCTCGCCGTGTTCTGCGTCGGCGCCGGACACGCGTACGCGGACGGCCCCAAGAGCGACTGCAAGGCCACCGCGCAGGGCGGCACCGTCTGCGTTCACAAGAGCGAGACCCGCATCGACAAGGACGGCTCGCACGTCATCAAGCAGACGCAGGACTGCTCGACGGCAGACCGGCCGCGCGTGGTGTTTCCGGAGGGCCAGCTGCTGGACGGCGGAACCTCCAGCGTCGGGCCGGTGGTGGACTGCTCCAACACGGCAAAGATGCCCAAGGGCTTCAAGAAGCCGCACATCGAGTTCTGAGCGCCGTCGGCACAACGAAAATCCCCGGTATCCCAACCAGCGGTCGGGATACCGGGGATCGTCGTTGTGCGTTACTTGCCGAACGAGTTGTTGCAGCCCATGGACGAGCCCAGGGACGACTGCTGTGCGCCCGAGTTGCCCTCGCCGTTCAGCAGGTTGCCGCCCAGGCCGTTGAGGATGCCGACCTCGCCGAGGACGTCGAGGTTCAGGTCGTGCGACCTGCAGTTGCTGCTCTGCGTGACTTGGAATTCGTCACCGCCTTTGCCGAAGCCCTGGCCACCGGCGTGGGCGGTGCCGGCCCCCAGGAGTCCGAGACTCCCGAACGCGGTGACGAGAACAGCAGCGGTGCGGAGCTTGTGCATGTCATCTCCGGTGAAATGAGGTGGATGCGATCTGTGAGAAATCGCCAGCTTTGCCATGTGAAGGCTGATACGAAATGACCGAAAGAATCGAGTGACGCGCCGAACTCGAGTGCTTTTTTCGCCACCTCGGAGAGCTGTCGGCGCACATGAATGGTCCCGGCGCCCGGCCTGGCCCGGCGCCGGGACCATTCACTGTCCGGCGCCTCGGCGCCGGACGGAAACTCAGAAGGCGCTGTTGTTGCAGCCCATGGTCGAGCCGAGGTTGGTGGCCTGGGCGCCCGGGTTGCCCTCGCCGTTGATGGCGCTGCCCAGCAGGCCGTTGAGGAGGCCGACCTCGCCGAGGACGTCGAGGTTCAGGTCGTGCGACCGACAGTGGGAACTCTGCGTGATGTTGAACTTGTCTCCGTGGTCGCCGCCCTTGCCGTCGCCCTGGCCGCCGGCGTAGGCCGTGCCGCTCACGAGTCCGATGCTGCTGAGTGCGGCAACCAGGACGGCAACATTGCGAAGCTTGCGCATGTCATCTCCGGTGGAGTGAGTGGATGCGATCTGTGGCAGATCGACTTTTTACAGTTACGGGAGATTAGTACGAAATACGCTAAAACCGGCAACGACGCGCCGTTCTTCTGATGACTCGTCAGAAACACTCGAAAGCCGTATCGCATGCGAACGGGCCTTTCGGTCGTGATCGCCGAAAGGCCCGTGCGACGTGCGAAGATGATGGGACGTCAGCCGTGGTGTGCGTTGGCGAGCGAGTTCGACTGGCTGTTGGCCTGGGTGCAGTCGACGCCCCTGGTCTCGGAGGCGGCGAGCAGGGCGACCGGGATGTTCGCGTCGAGGAGGTTCTGCGGGCTGCACTCCTGGTACGGGCGGAACATGTTGGCCTGGCTGACCGGGCCCGCCGGGGCCGGCTGCGGGGCCGACGGAGAGATCTGGGGGCTGATCTGCGGGTTCAGCTGGGGGTTGACCTGCGGAGCGACATCGGTGCCGCGCCCCTGCGGGGCCGGTGTGCCGTAAGTCTGCGCGGTCGCCTGGGAGGAGGTGGCCGAGGCGGCCTGGGTGTCCGGCTGCGAAGCGGGAGGCGTGCCCCCGTTGTAGGCGGGGGCGACGGCGGAGCTTGGGCCGGCGCCGACGGCGGTCAGGCCGCCGGCTGCTGCGACGACGAGCGCGACTTGGTGAAGCTTGCGCATGGAATCCTCGGCCCTTCATTGACCTGTGCACGGAACCTGGTGAAATCCTGATGAGGCAGCGCAGTTGCCGCTTTTTTCGCTGCCCTGAGCGGCTGCGACGGACCATCGCTGCTTGCCCCGTGCGGAACGAGATGCGCGCGGACTCGGATACGGGTGCCGGGCCGTGGTCACCCATTTGACGCAAGGGCACAGGGGGCGCAATGGCCGGCCTTCGTGGCTGGCAAATGGGTGACGGGCCTTTGTGCGCCGTGACCATGGCGCGGGGATCCTCGTTCCGACCGGGAGAGGGCAGCGACCGTGGACTCAAAGAGGCGGTGAGGGAATTCGCTGCCGGCTCCGACGCGATGTCCGTGTGCCACTCAGGATTGACGGTGCTGACGGTGCAGTGCGATTACCGCACCGGCCGCACGCGTGATCGTCGTGATCGTACTGAATTCAATGGATTTCCCTTTTTCAGGTATCGAAGGGCCGAGGGTTTCATGCGCAAGCTTCACAAGGCCGCGCTCGTTCTAGCAGCGGCCAGTGGTCTGTCCGCCATCGGCGCCGGCGTCAGCCATGCCGACTCTCCCGTCGGATATGGCGGTGCCGCTCCGGCACCGGCGCCGGAGCAGCCGGTTCCCCAGGCCGCACCCCCGGCGCCCGCTCCGCAGTACGCCCCGCCGGCGCCACAGCAAGCCGGTTACGCCTCCGGCACGTCGCAGGGAACGGCACGGGCCACCGCCACACCGCAGTACGCCCCCCAGCCGCAGTACGCGCCGCCCCCGCAGTACGCCCCGCCGGCGCCACAGCAGACCGGTTACGCCTCCGCCTCGGCCTCGTCGCAGGGAACGGCACAGGCTTCCACCACCCCGCCCCCGCAGTACGCGCCCCAGCCGCAGTACGCACCGCAGCCGCAGTACGCGCCGCAGCCGCAGTACGCGCCGCAGCCGCAGTACGCCCCGCAGCCGCAGTACGCCCCCCAGCCGCAGTACGCCCCCCAGCCGCAGTACGCCCCCCAGCCGCAGTACGCCCCGCAGCCGGCCCCGCCCCCGCAGGTGACGCCGCAGGTCGTGCCGCAGGTCATGCCCCAGGTCGCCCCGCAGGTGGCCGTACCCCAGGGCTTCGCGCCGGAGGGCCCGACCCGTGTCGCCCCGCAGGTGAACCCACAGGTGAATCCGCAGGTGAACCCGCTCATCAACCCCCTGGTCGGGGCGCCGAGCGTGCCGGAGCTGGCTCCGGTCGGCCTCGGACAGGTGGCGGCGCCTCCGCTCGGCCAGCTGGGGCTTCCCCGGCTCGGCTGACGGCCTGCCCGTAGACGCCCGCAATACCCCCCCGATCTGTCGCAGATCCCATCCGCTCGACCAACGGAGAACCAATGCGCAAGTTCCACAAGGCAGTCCTCGTGGGCGCCGTCCTCGGCAGTGTCTGCTCCTTCGGCGGCAACACCGCCTTCGCACACGGTGAGCCGGGCCATGACTTCGACGTCACGCAGAACACCGAGTGCCGCTCGCACGACATGAACATCGACGTGCTCGGCAACATCGGCGCCATCACCGGCCTGGCGGGCAACCTGCTGAACGGCGAAGGCAACCCGGGGGCGCAGCAGAGCCACCTCGGTTCGGACATGGGCTGCAACAACCAGGCGTTCTGACCGGCCCCGGACGGACACCCGCCGCCGAATCGGGCACCGGCGCGGGTGAGGCACTGTGCCGCTCGAGCCCCCTTCCCCGGCGGGGAGGGGGCTCGTCGCTGTCCGGCCTTCGGGAACCGCGCCGTGGCCCGCGGTCACTCGTTCGGCGGTATTGCCGCCGTATGCGCCGTCAACCGGGCATGCGGCACGAAGGCCCGTGTCACGATCAAGTGACGACCAGCCAGGAGGACGACGATGGCAGAGCAGCAGCTGTACGCGACGCTGAAGACGAACAAGGGCGACATCGTGATCCGGCTCTTCCCGGATCACGCGCCGAAGACGGTGAAGAACTTCGTCGAGCTGGCGAAGGGCGAGCGGGAGTGGGTCAACCCCGAGACGGGTGCGACGACCACGGACCCGCTGTACGACGGCACGGTCTTTCACCGCGTCATCGAGGGCTTCATGATCCAGGGCGGTGACCCGCTGGGCAACGGCACGGGCGGGCCGGGATACAAGTTCGGCGACGAGATCCACCCGGACCTGGCCTTCTCCAAGCCGTATCTGATGGCCATGGCCAACGCCGGGCCGGGAACCAACGGATCCCAGTTCTTCATCACCGTCGCCCCGACCACGTGGCTCACCGGCAAGCACACCATCTTCGGCGAGGTGCAGGACGAGAAGAGCCAGAAGGTCGTGGACGCGATCGCGACGACGAGCACCAACCCCCGCACCGACCGGCCCGACGAGGACATCGTCATCGAGTCGGTGGCCATCGAGACCCGCTGAGCGCCCGGCGGCCCAGCCGTAACGCCATCGCAATCCGGCGGCGGCAGCCGCGACACGCTGCTGCGGCCGCTCGGCAGGGCCCTGCTGTGGTGCGCGAGGGCCCTGTTCGTACGGCCGCTCGTGGCGCTGGGGCGGTACGTCCTGGTCCCCCTCGGCACGGCACTCGCCCGGCTCGCGCGCGTGCTCGTCGCCGTACCGGCGATGTGGCTCCACCGTTGTGTGCTCACCCCCGTCGGCCACGGTCTCGTCCGGCTCGCGCACCATCTGCTCGTCGTGCCTGCCCGGAGGCTCCACAGGTGGGTACTCGCGCCCGTCGCCACCGGCATCGGCCTCGCCCTGTACCGGGTGCTGCGCGCGCTGTTCGTCCTGCCCGCCCGCGCGCTGTGTCGCTGGGTCCTCGTGCCCGTCGGCCGGGACCTCGCCGTCGTGGTGCGGGAGGTGGGAGAGGCGCTCGGGCACGCGTGGCGGATCGCCGGGCGGATCTCGCGGGCCGCCGGCCGGGTGCTCGGGGCGGTCCTGCGACGGCTCCTCGTGGAGCCGGTGCGCTGGGTGTACCGCAGCGTCCTCACGCCCCTCGGGCACATCGTCCGGGACGCCGTCCTGCGGCCCGCGGCCGCGGGTGCGCGCTTGGCGGGCCGGGCCGTCCGCGAGGCACTGACCAGCGCGCGCGACGCGGTACGGCAGGCCCGCGCCGACATGCGGCGGATGCTGTTCGGCGAACCCCGGCAGCAGGCCGCGGCGGACCGGCGGGAACCTCAGGGGCCCGTGACACGTACTCTTGATAGCAGTACGACCGCTCTCACGAAGGACTAGGACACTGGGCAAGCGACAGCCCGAAGGCCCGCCGCCCGCACCCGCGGTGCAGCGCATCCGACTGCGCTACACCAAGCGCGGCCGCCTGAGGTTCACCAGCCACCGAGACTTCCAGCGCGCCTTCGAGCGTGCGCTGCGCCGTGCCGAGGTGCCCATGGCGTACTCGGCAGGGTTCACGCCGCACCCGAAGGTGTCGTACGCCAATGCCGCACCCACCGGCACGGGCAGTGAGGCGGAGTATCTGGAGATCGCGCTCACCGAGCCGCGTGACCCGCAGACCCTGCGCGTCCTCCTCGACGAGTCGTTGCCCGCCGGGCTCGACATCGTCGACGCGGTCGAGGCACGGACCTCGGGCCTCGCCGACCGGCTGACGGCCTCCGTCTGGGAGCTGCGGCTGGACGGCGTGGACCTGGCCGACGCCGAGCGCGCGGTCGAGGCCTTCGCGAAGGCCGACAGCGTGGAGGTGCAGCGGACGACCAAGAACGGTGTCCGCACCTTCGACGCCAGGCCGGCCGTGGCGGGCCTGGAAACGCATGGTTCACCGGCTGATAGGCCGACCGACCAGCCCTGTGCGATACTGCGGCTGGTTGTTCGGCACGTGACGCCTGCCGTACGACCCGACGACGTCCTGTCCGGTCTCCGCGCCGTGGCCGACCTGGCGCCGCCGGTCCCCGCAGCGGTGACCAGGCTGGCGCAGGGGCTGTTCGATGAAGAGACCGGCACGGTGACCGACCCGCTCGCGCCCGACCGCGAGGCAGCCGAGGCCCTGACGGCCGCACCGGCTGCCGCCGCGACGGCGCCGACGCCGGAAGGTTCCGCGTAGGGACGGACGTCGAAGCGCCGCCCTCGTACTCGGGAGCCACCTGGGTCGGGCAGCGCGCCGACCAGAAGACTTTCGCCAGGCCGTACCGACAAGGCGTACGGAACCGGCGAGACAGGACACAGAGTGCTCCCGTGCGGCGCCCGCGCCGCGGACGGCGGCCATCGCGCATCGCGCGGGCCGCGGACGTCAACGGCGTACGGCCCATCGAGGCCGACGCCGGACCAGGTGCGGCGCCCGGGAGCCTGACGGGAGAACCGCCCGCATGCTCGAGCCGACCGAACCCATCGAGGGTTCCGAACTGAACACTCCGAGCGACACCCTGCCGCCGCGCAGGCGTCGCCGTGCCGCTTCCCGCCCGGCGGGTCCGCCGGCCGCGGCGGAGGCACCCACCGAGGTGACCTTGCCGGCCATACCGGCCGACGAGGCAGCCGAGGCCACCGGGGCCCTGGTCGCAGAAGGCGACGAAGAGGCCGCCGAGGTCGAGGAGACCATCGGGACCGCTGAGACGACTGAGGCCGTCGAGGCCGCTTCGGCGTCTGCCGCCGAGGAGACGCCGGCCGCCGGCCGTCCGCGTCGCCGGGCCACACGCCGTGCGTCCGCGCCCGCCGGTGCGCCGTCCTCCGCCGAGGCCGCCGCACCCGCCGCGTCCGCCGCCGCCGGGACCGGGCAGCCCGCTGCCGCGGCCGAGGGCGGCGAGGTCGTCGTCGGCGAGGAGGCCACACCGCGCCGCGTCCGCCGCCGGGCCACCCGCACCGTTTCCGCGCCGGCCGCCCCCGAGGCCGCCGAGGCCTCCGCCACTGCCGAGCCCGTCGCAGAGCCCGTCGCGGAACCCGCCGTCGAGGCCGCTTCCGCCGGTCGTCCGCGCCGTCGGGCCACGCGCCGTGCGTCCGCGCCCGCCGCGACGCCCGCCGCGTCCGCCGAGGCCGTCGTACCGGCTGCGGCCGAGGCCGAGCCGGTCCCGCAGGAGGCCGCCGCCGTCGAGGAGACCCCGGCCGCCGCGCGTCCGCGTCGCCGCGCGACCCGCCGTGCCTCCGCGCCCGCCGGTGCTCCGCAGACCGCCGAGGCCGTGGCCGCCGAGAAGACCCCGGCCACGGACACCACCGAAGAAGCCGCCGCCGAGGTCGCCGCGCCCGCCACCGAGGAAGCCGCGCCCGTCGAGGAGGCCGCTCCGCGTCGTACCCGTCGGCGTGCCACCCGCCGGGTGTCCGCACCCGCCGGTGCGCCCGCGCAGGAGGAGGCCGCCGTGGCCGACACCCCCGCCGAGGTCCCGGCCGCCGCCGAGCCCGCTGCCCAGGAGCCGCAGGCCGTCGAGGCCGCCGCCGAGGTTCCGGCCGAGGAGGCCGCCCCGCGTCGTGCCCGGCGCCGGGTGGTGCGTGCCGCGTCCGGGTTCTCCGAGCCCGCGCGGTCCGTCCGCGCCGCGGCCGGGACTCCCGAGACACCCGAGACACCCGAGGCCGCGGAGCCCGAGGCTCCGCGCCGGCCCGCCCGCCCCGCCGTCGCCGTCTTCCAGGCGCCGGTCTTCGCCGAGCCGAAGTTCCAGACCCCGGAGCGCGCCGCTGCGGAGGCCGCGGCCGAGGCCGCCGGCACCGAGGAGTCCGAGGAGTACGCGGAGGAGCGCGCCGACGGTGCGCGCCGCCGTCGCCGCCGTCGCGCTGCCGCCGAGGAGCCGCAGGCCGTCGAGGCCGCCGTGGCCGAGGAGCCGGAAGAGGCCGAGGAGGCCGTCGAGGACCTCGCCGAGGGCGAGGAGACCGAGGAGACCGAGGAGACGGAGGGCGCCGAGGGCTTCGAGGAGTCCGGCTCCCGTCGCCGTCGCCGTCGGGGCGGCCGGCGCCGCCGTCGCGGTGAGGCCGCCGAGGGCGAGGCCGGTGAGGCCGAGGCCGACGAGCTGGCCGCCGAGCAGGCCGCGCAGGACGCCGAGGACACCGCCGAGCAGGAGGAAGAGGACGCCGAGGAGGCCCATGGCGACGAGGGCGCCGGGTCCAGCTCCAGCAGCCGGCGTCGCCGTCGCCGTCGTCGCCGCGCCGGTGACACCGGCGCCGACACCGAGCCCGGCGAGGGCGACCCGGAGCGTACGGTCGTCAAGGTCCGCGAGCCGCGCAAGCCCAGCGAGCCGTCCGACGAGGTGCAGTCCATCAAGGGCTCGACGCGTCTGGAGGCCAAGAAGCAGCGCCGCCGCGAGGGCCGCGAGCAGGGCCGCCGCCGCGTTCCGATCATCACCGAGGCCGAGTTCCTGGCCCGCCGCGAGGCCGTCGAGCGCGTGATGGTCGTGCGCCAGCACGGCGAGCGCACCCAGATCGGCGTGCTCGAGGACGGCGTGCTCGTCGAGCACTATGTCAACAAGGAGCAGTCGACCTCATACGTCGGCAACGTCTACCTGGGCAAGGTCCAGAACGTGCTGCCGTCGATGGAGGCCGCCTTCATCGACATCGGCAAGGGGCGCAATGCCGTTCTCTATGCCGGTGAGGTCAATTTCGAGGCGCTGGGGATGGCCAACGGTCCCCGTCGCATCGAGTCCGCGCTGAAGTCGGGGCAGTCCGTCCTCGTCCAGGTCACCAAGGATCCGATCGGCCACAAGGGCGCGCGTCTGACCAGCCAGGTCTCCCTGCCGGGCCGTTACCTCGTGTACGTCCCCGAGGGCTCGATGACCGGCATCAGCCGCAAGCTGCCCGACACCGAGCGCGCGCGTCTGAAGACCATCCTCAAGAAGATCGTCCCCGAGGACGCGGGCGTCATCGTGCGCACCGCCGCCGAGGGCGCGAGCGAGGAGGAGCTGCGCCGGGACGTCGAGCGGCTGCAGTCGCAGTGGGAGGACATCCAGAAGAAGGCCAAGAGCGGCAACGCTCCGACGCTGCTGTACGGCGAGCCGGACATGACCGTCCGGGTCGTGCGCGACATCTTCAACGAGGACTTCTCCAAGGTCGTCGTCAGCGGTGACGACGCCTGGGAGACGATCCACGGCTACGTCTCGCACGTCGCGCCGGACCTCGCGGGCCGGCTGTCGAAGTGGACGTCCGAGGTCGACGCCTTCGCCACCTACCGGATCGACGAGCAGCTCGCCAAGGCGCTGGACCGCAAGGTCTGGCTGCCGAGCGGCGGTTCGCTGGTCATCGACCGGACCGAGGCGATGGTCGTCGTCGATGTCAACACCGGCAAGTTCACCGGCCAGGGCGGCAACCTCGAGGAGACGGTCACCAGGAACAACCTGGAGGCGGCCGAGGAGATCGTGCGCCAGCTGCGGCTGCGCGACCTCGGCGGCATCATCGTGATCGACTTCATCGACATGGTGCTGGAGTCCAACCGGGACCTGGTGCTGCGCCGTCTGCTGGAGTGCCTGGGCCGGGACCGGACCAAGCACCAGGTCGCCGAGGTGACCTCGCTGGGCCTGGTCCAGATGACCCGCAAGCGCGTCGGGCAGGGCCTGCTGGAGTCCTTCTCCGAGACCTGCGTCCACTGCAACGGGCGCGGTGTCATCGTGCACATGGAGCAGCCGAGCGTGCCCGCCGGCGGCGGTGGCGGCAAGCGCAAGAAGCGCGGCCGTGGCGCCGAGGCGCACGAGCCCGCGGCTGAGCACGTGCACGAGACCGCCGCCGTGGCCGTGGAGACCGGCGAGGCCGTCGAGCCCGAGGTGGAGACCGCCGTCGAGGTGGCCGCCGAGGCCGCCGAGCCGGTCGCCCTCCCGGCCCCCGACTTCGCGCCGGACGAGGAGCTGTACAGCAGCGTCGCCGAGGCGGAGGCGGCTGCCACCCGTGGCCGTACGCGGCGCCGGGCGAGCCGCCGGGCCTCGGCTCCGGCGGGTGCGCCCAAGGCGGAGAGGGCCGACAGGGCTCGCAGGGAGGCCGCCTCCAAGGAGGCCGGGGCCGAGGCGCCGACCGCGCAGGAGGTCACCGTCGAGGAGACGGCGGTCCGCCCGGTGCGTCCGGAGCCTGCCGCCGAGGTCCTGGCCGAGCCGGTCGCCGTCGAGGACCAGGTGGTCGCGGCACCGCAGGCCGAGGCCGCCGAGGAGGCCGCGCCCAAGGGCCGTACGCGCCGTCGGGCGACCCGGAAGGTGTCGGCGCCGGCCGGTTCCCCGGCGGGGGCCGAGGCGACCGTGGTGACTGTCGCCGAGCAGGTGGCCGAGCCCGTCGCCGAGGTGCCCGCGGCCGAGGCCCCGGCTCCGGCCCCGGCCGCCGTCGAGGAGGCGCCCGCGCCTGCCGAGGGTGCCGCCCCGGCCCGCCCGCGCCGCCGTGCCGTGCGCAAGGCCACCGCGCCGACCGCGTCCGAGGAGGCGGCCGTCGTGGTCGTGCCGTCGGCCGCGGAGGCTCCGGCGGAGGCGGCTTCGGCGGTCGAGGAGACGGCCGGGGCACCGGCCGAGGAGGCCGCTCCGGCCAAGAAGGCGGCTCGCAAGACCGCCAAGAAGGCGGCGGTGAAGAAGGCCGCCGTCAAGAAGACCGCGGCCAAGAAGACGGCCGCCAAGAAGACGACGGCCAAGAAGGCGGCCAAGACCGCCAAGACGGCCGCCGCGAAGTCGACGGCGAAGAAGACCACCACCACGGTCTCCGCCACCGCCGCCGACGAGGGCTGACGCCCAGGGCGTGCGGCCGGTCCACCGCGACCGGCCGCACGCCCGACGGGGCCCGGTTTGACCCCCTCGGCCGGGGCCCGTAATCTTGACCGTCGGCGTGTCACTGAGCGCGCCACATCCCCGTAAACCTCTTCCTCCCGGACGCAAGGCGGGCCGGGAGAGGTCGTCCGTGTGTTTGTGGGCGGCTGGCCTGCGGGGGTGCCGTTTCTTCGAGCGAAAGAGAGATCCGCGTGTACGCCATCGTGCGCAGCGGTGGTCGCCAGCACAAGGTTGCTGTCGGCGACATCGTTGAGGTTGACAAGATTTCCACCGCCAAGGTTGGCGACACGGTCGAGCTCTCGACCCTGCTCGTTGTCGACGGCGACGCTGTGACCAGCGACCCGTGGGTGCTGGCCGGCATCAAGGTCCAGGCCGAGGTCGTGGACCACCACAAGGGCCAGAAGATCGACATTCTGCGCTACAAGAACAAGACCGGCTACCGCCGTCGGCAGGGCCACCGCCAGCAGTACACGGCGATCAAGGTCACGTCGATCCCCACGGCTGCGAAGTAAGGGACTGAAGAGACATGGCACACAAGAAGGGCGCATCGTCCACCCGGAACGGTCGCGACTCCAACGCCCAGCGGCTCGGCGTGAAGCGCTTCGGCGGTCAGGTCGTCAGCGCGGGTGAGATCCTGGTCCGCCAGCGCGGCACCCACTTCCACCCCGGCGCCGGTGTCGGCCGTGGCGGCGACGACACGCTGTTCGCCCTCCAGGCCGGTGCGGTGGAGTTCGGTACCCACCGTGGCCGCAAGGTCGTGAACATCGTTCCGGTCGCCTGAATCACCTGATCAACAGCTGATCCAGCACCGAACGCTTTCGCGAGGCGGACCTCACTTCCCGGTCGGGAAGGCGGGTCCGCCTTTCGCGTGTTAAGCGTGATGAAGAGAAACATCCGTACTCCCCCGGTCTCCGGCCGGGGGAACCCCCAGGAGGCACAGAACCATGACCACCTTCGTGGACCGCGTCGAGCTGCATGTCGCCGCGGGTAACGGAGGTCACGGCTGTGCCTCCGTCCACCGTGAGAAGTTCAAGCCGCTCGGCGGCCCGGACGGCGGGAACGGCGGGCGTGGCGGTGACATCATCCTCACCGTCGACCAGTCCGTGACGACGCTCCTCGAATACCACCACTCGCCGCACCGCAAGGCCACCAACGGCAAGCCCGGCGAGGGCGGCAACCGCTCCGGCAAGGACGGCCAGGACCTGGTCCTGCCGGTGCCGGACGGCACGGTGGTCCTCGACAAGGCGGGCAACGTCCTCGCCGACCTCGTCGGACACGGGACGTCGTACATCGCCGCGCAGGGCGGCCGGGGCGGACTCGGCAATGCCGCGCTGGCCTCCGCCCGCCGCAAGGCGCCCGGCTTCGCGCTGCTCGGCGAGCCCGGTGACCTGCAGGACGTCGTCCTGGAGCTGAAGACCGTCGCCGACGTGGCCCTCGTCGGCTACCCGAGCGCCGGCAAGTCCTCGCTGATCTCCGTGCTCAGCGCGGCCAAGCCGAAGATCGCGGACTATCCCTTCACGACCCTCGTGCCCAACCTCGGTGTCGTGACGGCGGGTTCGACCGTCTACACCATCGCCGACGTGCCCGGTCTGATCCCGGGCGCCAGCCAGGGCAGGGGCCTGGGCCTGGAGTTCCTGCGTCACGTGGAGCGGTGCAGCGTGCTGGTGCACGTGCTGGACACCGCGACCCTGGAGTCCGACCGCGACCCGGTCTCCGACCTCGACGTCATCGAGGCGGAGCTGCGCGAGTACGGCGGCCTCGACAACCGGCCCCGGATCGTCGTCCTGAACAAGATCGACGTGCCGGACGGCAAGGACCTCGCCGAGATGGTCCGCCCCGACCTGGAGGCCCGCGGCTACCGCGTCTTCGAGGTGTCGGCCGTCGCCCACACCGGGCTGCGCGAACTGTCCTTCGCGCTCGGTGACCTGGTCGCCAAGGCGCGCGCCGCGAAGCCGAAGGAGGAGGCGACCCGGATCGTCATCCGGCCCAAGGCCGTGGACGACGCCGGCTTCACCGTCACCCGCGAGGAGGTCGGCGGCGAGCTGCTGTTCCGGGTGCGCGGCGAGAAGCCCGAACGCTGGGTGCGCCAGACCGACTTCAACAACGACGAGGCCGTCGGCTACCTCGCCGACCGGCTGAACCGCCTCGGTGTGGAAGAGAAGCTGATGAAGGCGGGCGCCCGGTCCGGCGACGGCGTCGCGATCGGCCCCGAGGACAACGCGGTCGTCTTTGACTGGGAGCCGTCGGTCATGGCCGGTGCGGAGATGCTGGGCCGCCGCGGCGAGGACCACCGCTTCGACGCGGAGCGGCCGGCTGCGCAGCGCCGCAGGGACAAGCAGGCCGAGCGGGACGAGTCCCTCCGGGAGTACGACGAGTTCGACCCGTTCGAGTAGGCGAGCAGGGCTCCGTCTGCTGTTGTTGCCGCCTGGGGGCTGCCGCCCCCAGGCCCGCGCTCCGGGCCGCCCAGGGCGCCCACTGGCCGTGGACTCATCTTGGTCCTACGGCTCTCTCAGGCACGTCTCAGGCGTGAGTCCTGCCGTCCCTTGATCATGGAGAGGGACTGTGTCCAGGGCGCGCTTCCGCCGTGAAGGACCGGCTGGGAGAGTGCGGTCTTCCTAAGAGACTTCTCCAGAGACTTCTCCGTTCGATTTCATCGCGAGCGGCAAGCCGTACGCGGTCACCGACTCCGGCGAGCTGGGCGTGGAGGAGTTCAAGCGGCAGAACACCGCCGTACGGGCCGCGGCCGTTTTGTTCAACAGCGCTGTTGAGCTGGACGGCCTGCTGGACGCCGTGCGCGATCCGTCGGCCGACCCGCTGGCGGAGGAGCGTGCGGAGCTGAAGCGCTATCTGCTCGGCCCGGACGAGCCGTGGCCGATCGACCGGTTCAACACCGCGGTGGCCCAGCTCGGGCTCAAGGCCGTCACCCGCAACGTCGGGCAGGGGTCCCGGCCGGGCGCCGGGAGCGTGGATCCCGCCCGGCTGAGCAACGCGGTGCCCGGGCAGCGGACCGTGCCACCCGGACGGGGTGAACGCGGGCTGACCGTGCCGGGCCGCAGCGCCCGCCGTTGCCATCGGTACCGCCTCTTTGCCGTACGCACATCGTGAGCGAACGGCTACCCAGCGCCTGTCCGGGGGCTGGAACGGATGCGCGCGAGGCGATCCACTTCGCGTAGATTGCCGACCAGGCGGCCGGATGTGCGCGCGGGCACAAGAGCCGGAACACGAGGGAACCGAGGGCAAGGTGGCAAGGGCAAGGCAGGCCGTGGGCGAGGCCCGCAGGATCGTCGTCAAAGTGGGCTCCTCGTCGCTGACCACCGCCGCCGGCGGCCTGGACGCCGACCGCGTCGACGCACTGGTCGACGTGCTGGCCAAGATCCGCAGCGGCGGAGAGCGGGAGATCGTCCTCGTCTCCTCCGGCGCCATCGCCGCCGGTCTCGCCCCGCTCGGCCTGCGCCGCCGCCCCAAGGACCTCGCCCGCCAGCAGGCCGCCGCGAGTGTCGGCCAGGGCCTGCTCGTCGCCCGCTACACCGCCTCCTTCGCCCGCTACGGCGTCCGCGTCGGACAGGTCCTGCTCACCAGCGACGACATGAGCCGCCGCGCCCACCACCGCAACGCCTCGCGCACGCTCGACAAGCTGCTCGCGATGGGCGCCTTCCCGATCGTCAACGAGAACGACACCGTCGCCACCGACGAGATCCGTTTCGGCGACAATGACCGCCTCGCCGCCCTCGTCGCCCACCTCGTCCACGCCGACCTGCTCGTCCTCCTCTCCGACATCGACGGCGTCTACGACGGCGACCCCAGCAAGCCCGGCACCTCGCGGATAGCGGAGGTGAAGGGTCCCGAAGACCTCGCGGGCGTCGAGATCGGCAGCGCGGGCAAGGCCGGCGTCGGCACCGGCGGCATGGTCACCAAGGTCGAGGCCGCCCGGATCGCGGCCGCCGCCGGCATCCCCGTGGTCCTGACCAGCGCCGTGCACGCGGCGG
Organism: Streptomyces sp. FXJ1.172; assembly: GCF_001636945.3. NCBI lineage: Bacteria > Bacillati > Actinomycetota > Actinomycetes > Kitasatosporales > Streptomycetaceae > Streptomyces > Streptomyces sp. FXJ1.172. The sequence goes on from NZ_CP119133.2 coordinate 6,158,806, forward strand.
AGGCCCTGAGCGGTGGCGACACCGGCACCTACTTCCACCCCACCGGGAAGCGGTCCGCCGACCGGCTGCTGTGGCTTCAGCACGCCTCCACCCCGCAGGGCGCGCTCATCCTCGACGACGGCGCCGTCGAGGCCGTCGTCAAGGGCCGCAAGTCGCTGCTGCCCGCCGGGATCGCCGCCGTGGAGGGCGAGTTCAGCGCCGGCGACCCCGTCGAACTGCGTGACACGGCGGGCCGCGCGGTGGCCCGGGGGCTCGTCAGCTTCGACGCCAAGGAGATCCCCCGGCTGATCGGCCGTTCGACCCGCGAGCTGGCACGCGAGCTGGGCCCGGCGTACGAACGTGAGGTCGTACACAGGGACGACCTGGTGCTCCTGCACGCCTGACACTCGCAAAACCGCTCGTAAAACGGGGCGTAAGGAACGCCCCCGGTGGGGGACGTTCCGTAAAACCACCACGCGGAGCGCTGCGGCCTGCTCAACTTTGTCTCAGGGACAGGGTGAAAGAACCCGTCCCGTCAAGGGGCCATGCGAGCCATGAAGGAGGCCGTCGTGAGACGAGTGCGCCCTGGGGCGACGTCGCGCGGTGCTCTGACGAGCGTCGCGGCCGGGGACACCTACGAGGAGCCCAGAGACCTGCCCCGACTGTGGCATGTCACCCTCAGCGTCTCCGGGGAACACGTCCTGCTGTCCGACCTGCGCCGGGCTCTGGAACAGCTGGCCCACGACCACCCGTTCCTCCTGACCAGCAGATACGCGACCGACCACGCCGAGATCCGGTACTGGGAAGAGGCCCGCGACCTGCACGACGCGGCCGCCGTGGCGCTGCGCCTGTGGGGCGAGCACCGGCAGAGCGCGGGACTGCCCGCATGGGAGATCGTCGGCCTCGAGGTCATCGACCGCGAGACCTACCACCACCGCATCGCCGAGGGCTACGGCCCGCCGCCCGCGACACCAGTGGGCGTCCACCCCTTCTGACCTTGTGAAGTCATCTCCGGAGCCCGTCTCGGGGTGTGGGATGAGCGGTGGGCGCCCCGCCATGCGCACTACCCTTTTTGCATGACCACGCTCTCGCCGTACGACTCGATGTCCCCGGTCACCCAGGCCGCCTACCGGTCCAAGGCCGCCGCCGCCGACCTCGCGCCGCTGCCGCGCGCCGTGAAGGACGACGCGCTGCTCGCCATCGCCGACGCCCTGGAGGTCCGGACCGCCGAGATCGTCGAGGCCAACGCCAAGGACGTGGCCAAGGCGCGGGAGAACGGCACCAGCGAGTCCGTCGTCGACCGCCTCACCCTCACCCCCGAGCGGGTCCGCGCCATCGCCTCCGACGTCCGTGACGTCGCGAAGCTGCCCGACCCGGTCGGCGAGATCGTCCGTGGCTCCACCCTCCCCAACGGCATCGACCTGCGCCAGGTCCGCGTGCCGCTCGGCGTCGTCGGCATCATCTACGAGGCCCGTCCGAACGTCACCGTCGACGCCGCCGCCCTCTGCCTGAAGTCCGGCAACGCGGTGCTGCTGCGCGGTTCGGCCTCCGCGTACGAGTCGAACACCGCGCTGGTGCGGGTGCTGCGCGACGCCGTCGGCGGCGCCGGGCTGCCCGCGGACGCCGTGCAGCTCGTGCCCGGCGAGAGCCGCGACTCCGTGCGCGAGCTGATGCGCGCCCGCGGCCTGGTCGACGTCCTCATCCCGCGCGGCGGCGCCTCCCTGATCCAGACCGTGGTCAGCGAGTCCACCGTCCCCGTCATCGAGACCGGCACCGGCAACTGCCACGTCTACGTCGACGCGGCGGCCGACATCGACATGGCGATCGACATCCTGATCAACTCCAAGGCCCAGCGGGTCAGCGTCTGCAACGCCGCCGAGACCCTCCTGGTCCACCAGGACATCGCCCCCGTGTTCCTGCCGCGCGCCCTGGACGCCCTCGCCGGGGCCGGCGTCACCGTGCACGCCGACGAGCGGGTGATGGCCTACGCCAAGGACTCCAAGGCGACCGTCGTGGAAGCCGTGGCCGAGGACTGGGAGACCGAGTACCTCTCGTACGACATCGCCGCCGCCGTCGTCGACTCCCTCGACAAGGCCGTCGAGCACATCCGGCTGTGGACCTCCGGCCACACCGAGGCGATCGTCACCACCTCCCAGCAGGCCGCCCGCCGCTTCACCCAGCTGGTCGACTCCACCACCGTCGCCGTGAACGCCTCCACCCGCTTCACCGACGGCGGCCAGTTCGGCTTCGGCGCCGAGATCGGCATCTCCACCCAGAAGCTGCACGCCCGCGGCCCGATGGGCCTGCCGGAGCTGACGAGCACGAAGTACATCGTCACCGGCGACGGTCACGTACGCCCCTGAGGTTCACCCGTTCGGACGTACGTCCCGGCCGCGGCCGCGCGGTCGGGAGGCGGCCGGAAAGCGTCTCAACAGGCGGATGAATTTCCATACCGTCTGCCCAAATTGACCCCCCAGGTCTACTCTGGATGCGTGCCGGAGGACGTGGGGGGCACGCCGTTCCCTGACGGCTGGGAGCCCGACGACGACCACGACCACGGGGTGTCGGACGAAGAGTTCGCCTCCGTGGTCTTCGACGAGGCCTTCGTACAGGCGGCGACGGTCCATGAACCGACCGCCGTCGAACGCCTCCTGGCCGCCGCACAGGCCAGAGCCGAGGCCTCCGAGGCGGAGGCCCGCCGCGCCCGCGCCCGGAGCGAACGCTACGACGACCGGTACGACTCCGAGGGGACCGATCTCAGCCAAGATCGGGACGACGACGAACTCGACGACACCTACGTCCTCGGCGACGGGCACGGCCCGTTCGCCAGACAGGTCCGCTGGCACCGTCCGGTGGCCTGGGTGCTCGCCGTCGTGATGGGCATAGGCATGGTCGCCCTGGCCTTCGCCGCCGTCTACCGGGGCGGTTCCTCCGGCACTCGCGACCGGGTGCCCGCCCCCGCCGCGACCGGTGTGGAACAGGGCAGCGCCGCCGCTCCCTCCGTCTCCGCCGAAACCTCCCAGCCGGCCGTTTCGGCCGTCCCGCGCACCCCCTGAACGCCCGCGCCCGCCCCTTGGTGAGAACCTGTCAGAAGTTGTCGTGTACCAGCGCGTTTACCTGGGGCCCCCGAGACCTACTCTGAAAGTATGGGCGGGCCAGGAGACCCACCGGAGGGGACACCCGAGGGCGGCCCCGGAGGTGCGGAGGACGAGTACCGATCCGTCGTGTTCGACGAGTCGTTCGTCCGTGCTGCCCGCCTCCAGGAGTACTCCGCCGAGGAACGGATGGCCGACCACGCGCCCGCCGTACGCCGCCGCCCGTCCCTGCACCGCGGACTGACCCGGCAACTGCTGGCCCTCCTCGTGCTGATCGCCGTCGCCCTGGGCACGGCGGTCTATGTGAGCATCCGCCACCCCTACGACACCTCGCAGGCCCGGAGCCCCGCCGAACCCCTGCGGATGACGGTGATCCCGCTCGCCCCCACCGGCCAGGTACCCGGCACCGCCGACGCCGAGAGCCTGTACGCGCACAGCCCCGCCGCCCAGTTCGACGTCGGCGCCGAGGGCATACCGCTGCCCGCCGCGCGCGGCACCGCCCACTTCTCCGACAGCCAGGTCGTGACCGCGCTCACCACCGCCAAGGACTACATCGTCCGGTCCGCTCTCTATCCCGAAGTGCTGACCGGCCGTCAGACCGGCCCCGCCCGCTCCCTCGTCGACGGCGACCAACTCGACCAGTTCGACCAGAGCTTCGAGCACCCGGCGGCCGACGGCCGGCACGACGCCACCGGCTGGGTGGTCCGCCTCGACCCCACCCGCGCTCAGCTCGCCGACGACCGGGTCCGCGTCCAGGGCAGCCTCCAGGCCGTCGAGGCCGACGCGGACGCGCTGGAAGTCACCGCCGACCACACCTTCGTCTACGCCCTGCGCCCCACCGGCGCCCAGGCCGGCGCGCTCGTCTCCCTCTTCACCGTCCGCCGCGAGCTGACCTTCCGCTTCACCCGCGATGACCTGCGCACCCACCAGGTACAGCTGGTCACGTCCTACATCCAGGCCGGACCGCTCGCCTGCGCCGAGGACTCCACGGCATACCTGCGGCCGCTGCTGGCCGGGCAGACGGCCGGCAGCGGGGGACCGGCGGGCACCGACCCGTACGCCACGGACAGCCCGGCGGCGCTGTGCGGGACTCTCGCCGCCAGTGCCCAGCCGAAGGCGTGAGCGGCACACTTCTGCCCGTCCGGCCCCTCACCGGCGTGCGGACCCGGCACCGTCGGATCCCACCCCGCGGGCAGCGAGAGCAGCCGAGGGGCGCCGCGGTGGGAAGAGGAACTAGAGGAGGAACTACTCGTCGTCCCCGGGCGGAACGTCCACGTCCATCGGGCCCTCCTTCGCCGGCGGCGGGCTGCGGAAGCCGTCGAAGCCGCGCCGTACCCGGCCGCCGAGGTCGCCGGCGCCGCCCGCGAGGTCCGAGACCAGCTTCATCAGCGGGTCCTTGGACGTCTTCACATCGCTCGCGTAGGAGGACGCCGACTCGCGGAAGGAGTCGCTGACCGAGGTGTCCTTGTCCTCGTCGCGCCGCGCGTAGTGGCCGTCCATGATCCGCTGGAAGTCCCGGGACTCGGACCACTTCTTCAGCTCGGCCGCCCGCACGGTGGTGAACGGATGCGAGCGCGGCAGCACGTTCAGGATCTTCAGCACCGAGTCGCGCAGATCGCCTCCGGAGTCGTACTCCTCGGCCTGCTCCAGGAAGGCGTCCACGTTCATCTCGTGCAGGTGGTTACCGCCCGCGATCTTCATCAGGCCGCGCATCGAGGCCTGTACGTCCTGCCCCACCAGCAGACCCGCCCGGTCCGCGGACAGCTCCGACTTGCGGAACCACTCCCTGAGGGCCGTGATGATCGCCATGATCGCGAAGTTGCCCAGCGGGATCCAGGCGACCTTCAGCGCGAGGCTGGTCAGGAACAGCAGGATCGTCCGGTACACCGAGTGGCCGGACAGCGCGTGGCCCACCTCGTGGCCGACGACCGCGCGCATCTCCTCCTCGTCGAGGAGTTCCACGAGTCCCGTGGTGACCACGATGATCGGCTCGTCCAGGCCGATGCACATCGCGTTGGGCTGGGGGTCCTGGTTGACGTACATCGGTGGGACCTTCTCCAGGTCCAGGATGTAACAGGCGTCCAGCAGCATGTCGTGCAGATGCTGGAACTGCCGCTCGGAGACGCGCACCGAGTCGGACAGGAACAGCAGCCTCAGGCTCCGCTCCGGCAACAGCCCGCTGAGCGCCTTGAAGACCGTGTCGAACCCGCTCAGCCTGCGCAGCGCGACCAGGGCCGAGCGGTCGGCGGGATGCTCGTAGGCGCGCGAGGAGATTCCCGGGAAGCGCCTGCGCTGCCTGCTCGGCACGCGCTCGTGCCCGGTCTGCTGCCGGCCGTCGTCGGACATGTCGTCCCCCATGTGCGTGTGAGTGCCCACTGTGACCCCGAGGCAGGGCCCAGCCTAGGCGGAGATACCGTGGACGGGCAGTACAGCCGAAGGAGTCCACGATGGATCACCACCCCGCAGCCGCCTGGCTGACCGAGGCCGCCGCGAGCGCCGTCCAGCAGCACGGGACGGGGAACCTTCTCCGCATCGTGCTGGTCGTGATGGTTCTGGGCTGTGCACTGACCGCCTGGTTCCTGCTGCGCGGCTACAAGCGGAAGGACGACTGACAGGCGGCGGAAGTTCCCCGCCGGTCCCGGGCGGTTCGCCCCGCCCGGTCCCAACGGCGGAGTCGGCGTGATCGCCGCAGGGACTCCCGCATACGATGAGCCGACATCTTTATCCCGCCCACACGCGATAGGTCCTGCCGAAGATGAGCCTTCACAGCGCCGCAGCCCAGCTGGTCACCCTCGCCGAGAGCGAGGGCGGCCACCACAACAGCCTCAACCCGGCAATCACCGGCGGTGGCGCCTTCATCGTCCTGCTGCTCCTGCTGTGGATCACCACCCGCTTCAACCGCGACCGCTGAGCCGCCACCCCGTCCCCGGCGGGACGCCCAAGGCCGGGCCGGTAGGGTCTGCACGCATGGGAGAGCAGGACATGCCTACCGGTCCGGCGTTCGCGACCGCCGACGACACGGCGCACTACCCGCGGTACCGGCCGGGCCACGGCCCCGAGCACACGGGCAAGCGACGCCTGGGCGTCATGGGCGGAACGTTTGACCCGATCCACCACGGGCACCTCGTGGCGGCCAGCGAGGTCGCCGCGCAGTTCCAGCTGGACGAGGTGGTGTTCGTGCCCACCGGGCAGCCATGGCAGAAGTCCCACCGCAAGGTCTCCCCGGCCGAGGACCGCTATCTGATGACGGTCATCGCGACCGCCGAGAACCCCCAGTTCTCCGTCAGCCGCATCGACATCGACCGCGGCGGCCCCACCTACACCGTGGACACCCTGCGCGACCTGCGCGTCCTCAACCCCGACACCGACCTGTTCTTCATCACCGGCGCCGACGCGCTCGCCCAGCTGCTGACCTGGCGCGACAGCGAGGAGCTGTTCTCCCTCGCGCACTTCATCGGCGTCACCCGCCCCGGTCACCACCTGACCGACCCGGGTCTGCCGGAGGGAGGCGTCTCGCTGGTCGAGGTTCCCGCGCTCGCCATCTCCTCCACAGACTGCCGTGCGAGAGTCGCCAAGGGAGACCCCATCTGGTACATGGTGCCGGACGGAGTCGTGCGCTACATCGACAAGCGCGAGCTGTACCGCGGCGAGTGAGCCGAGAGGGGCACCGGTGAACGACCGATACGACGCGGGTGACGCGGGCCACGGCGCCGGCCCGTACGAGATCGTCGGCTACGACGAGTACGGCCGGCCCGTGTACCAGCAGGTCCGGGCACAGCAGGCGCGGCAGACTCCGCAGGCGACCTACGACCCGTACGCCCAGCATCAGGGCTACGGATACGACCCCTACGCCACCGGCCAGCAACCGCCGGTGCCCCCCTACGACTCCGGCCCGCAGGCCTCGCCGTACGACCCCTACGGTGCCCAGGCCCCGTACGACCCCTACGGCACCGGCACCCAGCACACCGTGGGGCACGACCCCTACGGGCAGGCTGCGAGCACCGGACAGCAGCCCCGGATCGCCGGGCCGACCACCCACATCCCGCAGCAGGCGGGCCCGGCCGAGGAGCCACGCGGCCAGGGGGAGCGGTCTCAGGATCCCCGTGCCGACGGTGAACCGGACCACCACACCGAGCAGTTCACCTTCGTCGAGGAACCGGACGGTGACTCCGAGGACGTCATCGACTGGCTGAAGTTCACCGAGAACCGCACCGAGCGCCGCGAGGAGGCCCGCCGCCGCGCCCGCAGCCGGATCATCGCGCTCGCGGTCGTGCTCGCCCTCGTCGCCGTCGGCGGTGTCGGCTACCTCTGGTACGCCGGAAAGCTGCCCGGCCTGTCGTCCTCGGGCTCCAAGCCCGGCACGGCCGTGCCCGTCGGCGCCCAGAAACGTGACGTGATCGTCGTCCATCTGCACAACACCGGCCAGGGCGGCACCTCCACGGCGCTGCTGGTCGACAACACCACCACCAAGCAGGGCAGCACCGTGCTGCTGCCCAACTCCCTCGCCCTGAGCGGCGACGACGGCTCCACCACGACCCTCGCCAAGTCCGTGGACAGTGACGGTTCCTCCGGCACCCGCGACCAGCTCGGCACCGTCCTCGGCACCACCATCCAGGGCACCTGGCGCCTCGACACCCCCTACCTGCAGAACCTGGTCGACCTGGTCGGCAACATCGACATCGACACCAACACCGACGTCCCCGACCCGGACACCAAGAAGAAGGGCGCCGAGCCGCTCGTCCACAAGGGCAGCGCCCAGACCCTCAGCGGCAAGATGGCGGTCGCCTACGCCACTTACCGTGCCACCGGTGAGTCCGAGAACGCACAGCTGGAGCGGTTCGGACAGGTCATGCAGGGCGTGCTGCGCAAGCTGTCCTCCGACCCGTCGTCGGCCATCACCACCGTGCAGACCCTCGCGCAGATCCTCGATCCGCCGCTCACCGACAAGGATCTCGGCACCTTCCTCGCCAAGCTCTCCGACCTGGCCAAGAGCGGCGACTACAAGACCGCCCTGCTCCCCGTGCAGCCCGACGGGACGCTGAGCGCCAGGACCAGCGACAGCGTGGTGAAGGACATCCTCGGCGGCACCGCCAAGAGCCCCGACGCCGGCTCCGCGGTCCGGGTCTCCGTGCAGAACGCCACCGGCGTGAAGGACGACACGGAAAAGGCCCGCGTCGTGCTCGTCAACGGCGGCTTCACCTTCCTGGAAGGCGGCACCACCTCCGGCACCCAGGCCGTCTCGAAGGTCGTCTACGCGGACGCCTCCGCCAAACAGAACGCCACCGAGGTCGCCAAGACCCTCGGACTGCCGGCCGGCTCCGTGACCAAGGGCACGGTCTCCTCGGGCGCCGACGTCTCGGTCGTCCTGGGCCAGGACTACAAGCCGTCCGCCTCCTGACGAAGTCCCGGGCACCCCACGTGCCCCCGTAATCACGTGGGGTGCCCCGGGCGGTCCGTGAGACCCTTGATGGCAAAAGACCGCCGACGGAAAGCCATGTAGTGACCGCCACCGACCGTTCCATTGAGCTCATCAACACCGCCGCCCAGGCGGCGGCCGACAAGCTCGCCCACGACGTCATCGCCTACGACGTCAGCGACGTACTGTCGATCACGGACGCCTTCCTGCTGGCCTCCGCGCCGAACGACCGCCAGGTCAAGGCCATCGTCGACGAGATCGAAGAGCGCCTGCTGAAGGACCTGGGCGCCAAGCCGGTGCGCCGCGAGGGCGATCGCGAGGCCCGCTGGGTGCTGCTCGACTACGTCGACATCGTCGTCCACGTCCAGCACAGCGAGGAGCGGGTCTTCTACGCCCTGGAGCGGCTGTGGAAGGACTGCCCCGAGCTGGAGCTGCCCGCCGACGCCAAGGCCACCCGTGGCAAGGCGCAGGAGCACGCCCGGCTGCAGGCCGAGGAGGCCGCCGCGGAGCCGGGCGGGGAGTGGTGATGAGCGCCACCGGTGAGGTGAGCGACCGCAAGAACCGGGGCCGTCGCATCATCCTGTGGCGGCATGGCCAGACCGCCTGGAACGTCGAGCGCCGCTTCCAGGGCAGCACGGATGTCGCGCTGACCGACACCGGCATCGGCCAGGCCCGCCGCGCCGCCCGGCTGCTCGCCTCCCTGGGCCCGGACGCGATCATCTCCTCCGACCTCCAGCGGGCGGCGAACACGGCCGCCGAACTGGCCCTGCTCACCGGCCTCGACGTCACCCGCGAGGAGGGCCTGCGCGAGACCTACGCGGGCGTCTGGCAGGGGCTGACGCACGAGGAGATCATCGAGCGGTACGGCGAGGAGTACGCCGCCTGGAAGCGCGGCGAGCCGGTCCGCCGCGGCGGCGGCGAACTGGAGACCGAGGTCGCCGAGCGAGCCGCCCCCGTCGTCCTGGGGCATGCCGAGAAGCTGCCCGAGGACGGCACGCTCGTCGTCGTCAGCCACGGCGGCACCATCCGTACCACCATCGGCCGGCTCCTCGGCCTGGAGGCACGGAACTGGGAGAGCCTCGGCGGTCTGTCCAACTGCTGCTGGTCCGTGCTCGGCGAGGGCGCCCGCGGCTGGCGGCTGCTGGAGCACAACGCGGGCACCCTTCCGGAGCCCGTCCTCGGCGACGACACCTGAGGCGCCACGGCTGCCTGACCCCGGATTTCACTTTCTGGCAGGTCACAGGCTAGAGTTCTTCTTGTTCGCCCCGCCGAGCGGGAAGAACGCAAGGGGCTATAGCTCAGTTGGTAGAGCGCCTGCATGGCATGCAGGAGGTCAGGAGTTCAATTCTCCTTAGCTCCACTGGTCGACACTCTGTTGAGTTGTCAAAGATCGGTGATGAAGGTCCCGTCCCTGTCAGGGGGCGGGACCTTCTGCATTCAGTGGCGGACGACCTCCTCTGCCTCCGCTTCCTCGCACGCTTCAGTGAACCACCCGCCACTGACAGTGACCCCCCGACCACTGGAGGAGCGCTCCTCGTTCGGCACACTGTTCCTGAACCGGCTTGAGTCGCTCGGGGCCCTGCGCTCGTATACCTGTGCGGAGGCGTTCTCGGTGTGTGCTCGCGCGCCGGCCGGACCGGCCGCGGTGGCAGCCGTGTCCGGACTGGTACTGAGGCGTCGCTGACCGTATTGCTCCGGCCGTGGCAGAATCAAACGGCCGGAAGGGGGCGCGGCCCGACGGGAGGGAGTAGCGATGCCTGCGAGCATCCTTGGGGAGGTCGGCCACCTCCTCGGTGCGGCGTTGATACGGGATACGACCACCCGGCTGAGCTGCCCTTCCTGTGGTTCCGCGCATGTCGCACAAGTGCTCGGCGACAACGGCGGGATCTCCTACGTGTGCACGGCCTGCGGCCACAGCTGGAGCTGATCGATGGGTGCACACAGGCGAAAGTGTGACTGGTGCGGGAGCGGTACGCCGATCGTCCGTGACATGGAGCCGATCAATCCCGACTACCAGTACTGGTGCGAGGAATGCGCGCGGGCGCTGATCATAAAAGGCGACCCGATCGAGACGTACCGGGAATTGGAGGGCGAGCCGATCTACGGCCGCCTCCTCGAAGAGCACTGCACACTCAAGCGGTTCTACTCCTTCGTGACGGCTTGACGCCGTCCGCACCCTTGCCACGCCATGCCACGGCAACGACCCCTGGTGGAGTTCGGGACACCCGCGCCGGACGCAGGGGCGCGGGGTGGCGGCAGCGCACCCGAGAGGCGCTCACGGTCATGAAAACCGGACATTCACGGGCATATTGGTGTGACGCTGAAACCGATTTGGTGCTGTGCCCCGGGGCCTGTAATGTTTACGTCGTCGCCGGGGGAACCGGGCGAAACAATAAAACAAGGGGCTATAGCTCAGTTGGTAGAGCGCCTGCATGGCATGCAGGAGGTCAGGAGTTCAATTCTCCTTAGCTCCACAGAAGTCGAAGGCGGACCATCCCGAGGATGGTCCGCCTTCGGCGTGTTGGGGATGCGGAAGCTGAGCGCGGCAGGCGGGTCACCCGAACCGGACGACCCGCCCGCTGCGTGTGCTCAGCGGCCCAGCGCCCGCCGGCCGCGGCCCTGGGAGAGCACCGGCAGGTTGCGCGACGGCGCCTGCCCGCGCGTGTCCTCCTCGAGGCGCAGGGCGAGGGCCGGGCAGCGGCGTACCGCGCGAAGGGCCTTGGCCTCGGCGTAGCGCGGCACCTGTGCCTGGGCGACGGTCGGGAAACCGTCGGCGCCGAGTTCGAACACCTCGGGCAGGATGTCGGCGCACAGCCCGTGACCCCGGCACAGCGTCCAGTCGACGTAGATCTTCTGGCGGCTGGCGCCGGTCTCCACGGGCTCTCCGCCGCCCGGGATGCCCGTAGGGGCCCTGCCCCCCTCGAAGAGCGGCAGAACGCCCTCCACGGGCCGTCCGCAGCCGTTCCCGAGGACATGCGCGGCCAGGTCGTCGGTGAACGCCTTGATGGTCGATTCCAGGAACATCGCCGAGCCGTCCGGGTGCGAACACGCGCCACGGCGCTTGACGTTCTTCGCGACCTGTTTCAGTGCTTCCAGGGCCGCCGGTCCGCCGCCGTTGAGGATGTCCTCCAATCCGCGTGCGGCGGCGGGCAGTCCGAGGTAGCAGGGGCCGCACTGGCCCGCGCTCTCCTCGGCCAGCCACTGCGCCACCCGCAGCGACTCGCCCAGTGGACAGGTCTCCTGGCTGATCGGCAGGATCGCGCCCGCGCCCAGCGAACCGCCCACCGCGTCCAGCGAGTTGCGGGAGACGATCGCCTCGTTGACGGTCGCCGCGTCGATCCACTTGCCGTGGTAGCCGCCGGTCAGCACGCCCTGCGGTACCGGCGGGGCGCCTGCCAGCTGGAGCACGTAGCGCAGCGGCACACCCGTGGGGACCTCGATCACCATCGGGCGGGCGACCGCGCCGGACACGGTGAGCATCACGGTGCCCGGCTCGTCGTACAGGCCGGTGTTGCCGTAGCGCTCCGGTCCGATGCGGGCGGCGATGGCAAGCTGCGCGAACGTCTCCGCGTTCGACAGCAGCGTGGGCGCCCCGCCGACACCGCTCTGCGAGGCGCTGATCTTGCGGCCGGGCGGGATCGCCGGGCCGCCGTCGACCGAGCGGATCAGCGAGGCGGCGGCGCCGGTGACCATGCGCACCGGGTTGCGCTGCACCCACGCGCGCAGTGCCGATCTACGGCTGTTGCTCAGCCCGCGTTCGGCGAGCGCGGCCTCCATGGAGCGCTGCGTGGACTCGCGTGTGACACCGATCACCAGCGTGCGCGCGCCGAGCGCCTCCGCGCACAGCAGTGCGCCGTCCAGGATCAGGTGCGGGGCGCGGTTGATGAGCACCGTGTCCTTGCGGCAGGCCGGCTCGTCCTCGCTGCCGTTGACCACGACGACCGGCCGCACCCCGCGCTTGATCGCCGACTCGGCGACCGAACGCAGCTTCTTGTGGAAGGGGAAGCCGGCGCCGCCGCGGCCCTTGAGGTTGATGTTCTCGGCGAGCTGCGCGAGCTGTTCGCCGCCCAGAGGGTCGAGCGGCCCGTGCACCTTCAGGTGCATGGGCAGGTCGAGCCGCTCCACAAGGTCGAAGCCCGACGTGAGCTGGGGAAGGCCGACGACGCGGACTTCAGGGACGTCGGGCAGGGCCTCGTTCACTAAAAGCCTCCGGACGGCGTGTTCCAGGACTCGCCCGAACCCGGTGCGTCGAAGGACGAGCCGGGCAGCGTTTCGGTAGCGGGACCGTTGTTGTACGTGTCACTGGCGTTGTACGTGCCAAAGCGGCCGTTTGTCTCACCGGTGTCGTACATCTCACTTCCGCCGTATCCGGAAGTTCCCGTATTGCCATAGACCGGGATGTTGTATCCGGTGTCCTGGAGCGGGTCGTACGCGGACGGCGGGGCCTCGCCGACCGGCGGCGGGGACGGGATCGGCCAGCTGCCGGAGGTGCTGGAGGGCCCGTCCGCGCGCGGGATGGCCTCCGTGGGCTGCAGATCCAGCGGCAGGTCCATCCGGGCCGTCTGGCCGCCTGCGAACGGCTGCTGGGCGCCTCCGCGCGGGGACACCGCACGGTAGGCGGCCGCGAAGCCCGACGCGGGCTGAGGGCCGGGGGCAGCGGGCGACTGGTACAGCGGTGCGGCGGGGGCGGCCGCCGCCTCGGGCTCGCGCCGGCTCTCGAAGCCCGGCAGGGCCGACTCCGCGACCCGGGAGCGGCTCGCGTCCAGCTCGTCGAGTCCGGGCCGCTCCGAGCTGCCGAAGAGCGCCACCAGGCGGTCGGCGATCCTGCGCTTGACCGGGCGCGGGGCGGCGCGCAGGGCGAGGGCGGCCATCACGCCCAGCAGGGACAGGCCGTAGGAGATCACGAAGAACGGCTTGGCCGCGCGGCCCGCGTACAGGCCGTGCACCAGCGCCGCACACCAGGCCGGGTAGGCCAGCATGTGCATCGCGCGCCAGCGGGCGGCGACCGGGGCCGGAGTGGCGAAGTTGCTGCGCAGGGCACCGGTGACGCCCACGAAGATCATCAACAGGCCCGCGACCGAGCCCAGGCCGATCAGGCCGCCGATTCCGGTGATGCCGAGCGAGAACGGAATGATCGCGGCGATCACGCGCGTGTGGCCGAGCGCGATCTTCGTGACGATGTGCAGCAGGAGGAACGCGATCGAGGCGATCCCGAGGGTGCGGTGCACCGCCTGGCCGACGATCCGCTGCCGGATGTTGAGGAAGATCCGGTCCTGGGCGAACAGGCCCCAGATCACCGAGCAGCTGAGCGAGACCAGCGACAGCACGCCCGCGCCGAAGTTCAGGAAATCGCGGACCTGGCTGCCTCCGACCAGCACGACCACGGGTATCAGCAGCAGGGCGACGGCGGTCGCCACCCCATAGGCCGAGCGGCCCGGTTTGGGGAGTGAGCTGGTACTACGACGAGGGTTCATGGGGGCAACTCCGAGCAGTTTCGGGAAAGCGGTCCCGCTGCCGAACTCTAAGTGGCTCCATACCGATCGGTACGGGGTTTCAGTTATTGCGTTGTTATCAACGGGCAATACGACTGGGGCGATGTCCCTTAGTGGACGGTACGCGAAGTAATTCTTGACCTTGGTTCAGTTCTGGCGGGCGTTCCTGGCATGTCCACATGGGATACGGACGCGCGTCGCGGCTTGCTCAAGGCCGTCGCGGCTCGCTCGGGGCCTGCGGTACCCTAACGCCATGCGTGCCGTACGCCTTCTGCTTAGCGGGCCGCGCTGATCAGTACCGACCCCCGGTCGTACCCGTGAGGTCGGCATCGGCGCGGCGTCCCCTCCTGTGCGAGGGGCTTTTTCATTTCCGCAGGCAGAGACGATCGATGGAGCTTTGAGGATCATGAGCGAGACGAACCCCGCTGCCACCGCCGCGACGTCGGCGGAGGCGGCGCCGCACCGCTACACGGCCGCCATGGCGGCCGAGATCGAGGCACGCTGGCAGGACTTCTGGGACGCCGACGGCACCTATGCGGCGCCGAACCCGAAGGGTGACCTGGCCGGGGACCCCGGGCTGGTCGCCAGGCCCAAGAAGTTCATCATGGACATGTTCCCGTACCCCTCCGGTGCGGGCCTGCACGTAGGCCACCCGCTGGGCTACATCGCCACCGACGTCTACGCCCGGTTCCAGCGCATGACCGGCCACAACGTCCTGCACACCCTGGGCTTCGACGCCTTCGGCCTGCCCGCCGAGCAGTATGCCGTGCAGACCGGCACGCACCCGCGTGTCTCCACCGAGGCCAACATCGAGAACATGAAGTCCCAGCTGCGCCGGCTGGGCCTGGGCCACGACAAGCGCCGGTCGTTCGCCACGATCGACCCGGACTACTACAAGTGGACCCAGTGGATCTTCCTGCAGATCTTCAATTCCTGGTACGACGAGGAGGCGCGCAGCGCCCGCCCGATCTCCGAGCTGATCGCCCGGTTCGAGTCCGGTGAGCGCGCGATTCCCGGGACCACGCGCGCGTGGAGCGAGCTGAGCACCGGCGAGCGTGCCGACATCCTGGGCGAGTACCGCCTGGCCTACGCCTCCGACGCGCCCGTGAACTGGTGTCCGGGCCTGGGCACCGTGCTGGCCAACGAGGAGGTCACCGCCGACGGCCGCTCCGAGCGCGGCAACTACCCGGTCTTCAAGGCCAAGCTGCGCCAGTGGAACATGCGCATCACCGCCTACGCCGACCGGCTGCTGGAGGACCTGGAGGAGCTGGACTGGCCCGAAGCCATCAAGCTGCAGCAGCGCAACTGGATCGGCCGCAGCGAGGGCGCCCGCATCGACTTCCCGATCGACGGCGAGCACATCACGGTCTTCACCACCCGCCAGGACACCCTGTTCGGCGCGACCTACATGGTGCTGGCGCCCGAGCACCCGCTGGTCGAGAAGTTCACCCCCGAGGCCTGGCCCGAGGGCACGCACGCGGTGTGGACCGGCGGTCACGCCACGCCCGGCGAGGCCGTCGCCGCCTACCGCGCACAGGCCGCCTCGAAGTCCGACGTCGAGCGCCAGGCCGAGGCCAAGGACAAGACCGGCGTCTTCATCGGCGCGTACGCCACCAACCCGGTCAACGGCGAGCAGATCCCGGTCTTCATCGCCGACTACGTCCTGATGGGCTACGGCACCGGCGCGATCATGGCCGTCCCGGCGGGCGATCAGCGCGACTTCGAGTTCGCGCGGGCCTTCGAGCTGCCGATCCGCTGCGTCGTCGAGCCCACCGACGGCCGTGGCACCGACACCTCGACGTGGGAGAACGCCTTCGGGGCGTACGAGGCGAAGATCATCAACTCCTCGAACGACGAGGTCTCCCTGGACGGCCTGGGCGTCGTCGAGGCCAAGGCCCGCATCACCGAGTGGCTGCAGGGCAAGGGCATCGGCGAGGGCACCGTCAACTTCCGCCTGCGCGACTGGCTGTTCAGCCGCCAGCGCTACTGGGGCGAGCCCTTCCCGATCGTCTACGACGAGGACGGCGTCGCCCACCCGCTGCCCGAGTCGATGCTGCCGCTGGAGCTGCCCGAGGTCGAGGACTACAGCCCGCGCACCTTCGACCCGGACGACGCCGACACCCAGCCCGAGACACCGCTGTCGCGCAACGAGGAATGGGTCAACGTCACTCTGGACCTGGGCGACGGCCCGAAGAAGTACCGCCGCGAGACCAACACCATGCCCAACTGGGCGGGTTCTTGCTGGTACGAGTTCCGCTACCTGGACCCGCACAACGACCGGCAGCTGGTCGACCCCGAGATCGAGCAGTACTGGATGGGCCCGCGCCAGGGCCAGCCGCACGGCGGTGTCGACCTGTACGTCGGCGGCGCCGAGCACGCCGTGCTGCACCTGCTGTACGCGCGCTTCTGGTCCAAGGTCCTGTACGACCTGGGGCACGTCTCCTCCGCGGAGCCGTTCCACAAGCTGTTCAACCAGGGCATGATCCAGGCCTACGTCTACCGCGACAGCCGCGGCATCGCGGTGCCGGCCGCCGAGGTGGAGGAGCGCGACGGCGCCTACTACTACCAGGGCGAGCAGGTCAGCCGTCTGCTGGGCAAGATGGGCAAGTCCCTGAAGAACGCGGTGACCCCGGACGAGATCTGCGCCGAGTACGGTGCCGACACCCTGCGCCTGTACGAGATGGCGATGGGCCCGCTGGACGTCTCCCGCCCGTGGGACACGCGCGCGGTGGTGGGCCAGTTCCGGCTGCTGCAGCGGCTGTGGCGCAACATCGTCGACGAGAGCACCGGCGAGGTGACGGTGGTGGACGCGGCGCCCGACGAGGACACGCTGCGCGCCCTGCACAAGGCCATCGACGGCGTGCGCCAGGACCTGGACGGCCTGCGCTTCAACACCGCCATCGCCAAGGTCACCGAGCTGAACAACCACCTGACCAAGGCAGGCGCCGCGGTGCCGCGCACGGTCGCCGAGTCGCTGGTGCTGATGGTCGCCCCGCTGGCCCCGCACATCGCCGAGGAGCTGTGGCGCAGGCTGGGCCACACCGATTCCGTCGTCCACCGGGACTTCCCGGTCGCCGACCCGAGCTACGTGGTCGACGAGACCGTGACCTGTGTCGTGCAGATCAAGGGCAAGGTCAAGGCCCGCCTGGAAGTGCCGCCGGCCATCTCCGAGGAGGAGCTGGAGAAGGCGGCCCTGTCCGACGAGAAGGTGGTCGCCGCGCTGGGCGGCGCGGACATCCGCAAGGTGATCGTGCGTGCGCCGAAGCTGGTGAACATCGTCACGGCGTAACGACCGGACGCCGCACGCGGCGGGTATCGGGGTCGTCCCCTACGGGCAGATTCGGGGCAGGCTCGGGGTTCTTCCGGAACTCCGGGCCTGCCCGCCGCGTTTACCGTGGAGAGCGCAGCGGCGTGCGCCGCGGCAGCCGGAGGAGGAGCGTCGTGGAAGCAGTCATCGCCGTGTTCGCATTGCTCTTCCTGCTGTTCGTCGGCCTTGGCGCGTACGCCACGGTGAAGGCGGTCGGCGCCGCCAAGCGCGGAGTGGACCGGACGATCGAGCAGGCCCGCCGCACGGTCGAGGACCACACCCTGCGCGCGAAATCCATCGTCCAGATCGGCCCGGCCGCCGAGATCGCCGAGCTGCGGCTCCAGCTGCGGACGTCGATGCGCGCCACCCAGGACGCGCTGCGCACGGGCGCCGCCGAGGACGAGTCGCTGAAGGAGTCCCTCGGCCTGTTCGAGCGCCTCAGCGCGCACGGCCACCAGCTGGACGCCGACCTCAGGCGCCTGGAGGCCGAGCCCGACCGGGCCGAGGTCACCGCCCGCCTCGCCGAGCTGCGCGGCCGTACCGAACGCATCACCAAGTCGGCGAACTCCCTGCGCCGGGCCGTCCGTGACCGGGAACGCCGGTTCACCGACGACGATCTCGGCGCGCTCAGCGACCAGATCGACATCGAGGCGGATGCCCTGCGCCACTGGACCCCGGCGGGGCCTGCCCAGGAGCAGCAGTGGCCCGACGCCCCCGCCGCCGAGGACCGGGCGGCGCAGCACACCCAGTCGTGGGCCGCCGGCCGCCGCCCCGCACAGGAGCCGGCTCCCCAGGCGATCACCCCGCCGTCGCGCCGCCCCGCCTACCCCTGGCAGAAGAAGCCCCGCCCCGAGAGCACCGCCTGAGCGGACCGCTCCGTTCTCGTAGGGCAGGGGCCGGGCTGCCGCGCGAGGGCTACGGCAGGTAACCTCCAGCTCATGTCCCGCCATGTCGCGATCGTCACCGATTCAACGGCCTACCTGCCGCCCCGGACGATGGAGCGCCACGGCATCACAGCGGTACCCCTGACCGTGGTTCTCGGCGACGAGGCGCTCGAAGAGGGCACCGAGATCTCGACCCGCTCGCTGGCCCAGGCGCTGCAGAAGCGCAGGCCCGTGACGACGTCCCGCCCGAGCCCCGAGGTGTTCGCGCGGACCTACCGAAGGGTCGCCGAGTCCGGCGCGAGCGGCATCGTCTCGCTGCATCTGTCCGGCGAGTTGTCCGGCACCTACGACGCGGCGGTCCTCGCGGCGCGTGAGGCACCCGTGCCGGTGCGGGTGGTGGACACCGGAATGGTCGCGATGGCCCTCGGTTTCTGTGCGCTCGCCGCGGCCGTGACCGCGGAGGCCGGCGGCACGGTGGACGAGGCCGTCACGGCCGCCGAGAAGCGCGCCGCGGGCACGTCCGCCTACTTCTACGTCGACACCCTGGACTATCTGCGCCGTGGCGGCCGTATCGGGGCCGCCCAGGCCCTTCTCGGTTCCGCACTCGCCGTCAAACCCCTGCTCCAGCTGGACGGCGGCCGTATCGAGTTGCTCGAGAAGGTCCGTACGGCGTCCAGGGCCATCGCGCGCCTGGAGGAGATCGTCGCCGAGCGGGCGGGCGGCGCCGAGGTCGACATCGCCGTCCATCACCTCGCCGCCCCCGACCGTGCCGCCGCGCTCGCCGACCGGCTGCGGGCCCGGGTACCGGGCCTGGCCGACCTGCATGTCAGCGAGGTCGGAGCGGTGATCGGGGCACACACCGGGCCCGGACTGCTGGGAGCGGTGGTCTCGCCCCGCTGAGCTTCACTCGTACGGGTGGCGAAGTTTTCCACAACCGGGCGGTAATACCCGGGAATCGACCAAGATCATCGCGAATCGGCGGGATGCCCCATCCTCGTCGCATGGCACTTCGATCACGTACACGCATCGCCTCTGCCGGCAGCGGTCCGGGCCGCGGGCCCGACTCGGACGGCCGTCTCCGGCACCGCCGTGCCCGCCGTCGTCCAACGGCTCCGGCCGAGGACCTGCGCCGTCGGGCGGAGCTTCTCTTCGGTGAACGCGACATGTCCCCGGAGGAGTTGGACCACGGGCCGCCGGAGAGGGAGAGGCGTACGGCGGCAGCGGTGTCCACGGCCACGGCCACAGGTCCGGCGCCCGGGCTGATCGCGGCGAGGACAGCGGACACCACCGCCCCCACCGCCCCCAGAGCCCGCGACCTCGAACCAGCCGGTGGCATGCACCGGTTGGAGCCGTCGAAGCCCTTGGAGCCCTCGGAGCCCTTGGAGTCGTCGGCGTCGCTCGTGCCGCCGGGCCCCGGCGCCATTGGCTGGCGTGAACGGTTGGGGCCCGCGCTGCGGGAGCGGATGCCGGTGTGGTTGCAGACGCGGTGCGGGGTGGAGCGACGGGGGGTCGTGGCGCTCGCCGTGGTGCTCGTGGCCGCCGCCGTGTTCGCCGTCCAGCACTTCTGGGCCGGGCGGACCGAGTCCGTACGGGCCCCTCAAGTGGTGCGTGCCGAGGCGCCGTACGCCAAGAAGGGCGAAGACGTGAAGACCGGCGCGGGTGTGCGTTCCACGGCGTCGCCGGGCGGGGAGATCGTCGTGGACGTCAGCGGCAAGGTCCAGGCACCGGGGATCCGGCGGCTCCCGGCCGGCTCCCGGGTGGCCGACGCGCTGCGGGCGGCCGGGGGCGTCCGCCCGGGCGTGAACACCGAGGGACTCAACCGGGCCCGCTTCCTGGTCGATGGCGAACAGGTCCTCGTCGGCGCACCCGTAGGCGCGGTGGCCCCGCCCGGCCCGGCGGGCGAAGCGGCCTCCGGACCGGCCGGTGCGGGCCCCGCGGCCCCGGTCTCCCTCAACACGGCCACCGTGGACCAGCTCGACAGCCTGCCCGGGGTAGGCCCGGTGCTGGCCCGGCACATCATCGACTACCGCACCCAGCACGGCGGTTTCCGCTCGGTGGACGAGCTGCGCGAGGTCAACGGCATCGGTGGCCGCCGCTTCAGCGATCTGCGTGACCTGGTACGGACATGAGCCGCACGATCGGCACCGGACCGCCGGGTGGTGCCACGGCCCGTGGACCCAAGGCGCGAGAGACGTTGTGCGAGGAGCGACAGCCTCCCCGAGGCGACCGGGCGGGGCCGCTGGATCTGCGCCTGGTGCCACCCGCGCTCGCGGCCTGGGCCACGGCGGCCCTGACACTGGACGCACCGGCCGGCTGGACCGCTGCGCTCGCGGTCGGCTGCCTGGTCGGCGGGGTCGTGCTGCTGTCGGCGCGGCCCGGACGGGGCAGGAGGGCCGAAGCGGCCGGAGCCGCCGCGGGACCCGAAGGGCCGGGGCGCGCCGGACGGGTGCCCGGACGGTTCGCGTGGGTACGGGCATCGGGCGCCGCCGTGTTGCTCTGTGTCGCCGCGGCGGCCGTCTCCGCCGGGCTGCACGGAGCGGATGTACGGCGAGGGCCGGTCCCCGGGCTGGCACGGCGGTTCGCGACGGTGACCGCCGAGATCGAGGTGAGCGGTGATCCCTGGCTCAGCCGGCCGCGGGTGCGTGGCGATCACGAGGCGCCCGTGGCGGTGCTGGCGCGGGCGGAGGTACTGAGCGTCGAGGAGAGCGACGGGACGCGGGCGCACACCCGGAGCCCCGTGCTGCTGGTCGTCGGCACGGACGTCCCGGCACCGGAGGGGAGCACCGGGCGAAGGGCCGGTCCGGGAGAGGAGCGCGCGGCGACCGCCCGGCCGACCAGGGAGGCGCGGGCCGGGTGGCTCGGACTGCTGCCGTCCACGCGGCTGCGGGTGGGTGGACGGCTGGCGCCCGCGCTGACGGGAGGCGACCGGACCGCGGCGGTGTTGCGGGTGCGGGGCCGGCCGGGGCCGCGGATCGTGGCGGGGCCCAGCGGGCCGCAGCGGCTGGCGGGACGGCTCCGGGCCGGATTGCGGGAGGCGGCGGACGGCCTGCCGGGGGACGCGCGGGCACTGCTGCCCGGACTGGTCGTCGGGGACACCGCACGGATCACACCCGAGCTGGACGGGGCGTTCAAGGAGACGGACCTGGCCCACACACTCGCCGTGTCGGGCAGCAACCTCACCGTTCTGCTTGCGCTGCTCATCGGTCCGCCCGGGCTGGCCCAGCGGGCCGAGCGCCGCGGCCTGGCCCCGCTCCTGGGGCTCTCGCTGCGGGCGACCGCCCTGGTCGCCGGGGCACTCACGGTGGGATTCGTGGTCGTGTGCCGGCCCGACCCCAGTGTGCTGCGGGCCGCCGCCTGCGGCGCGGTCGCGCTGCTTGCGCTGGCCACCGGGCGCCGCAGATCCCTGGTCCCGGCCCTGGCCGCGTCCGTTCTGCTGCTGGTGCTCTACGACCCGTGGCTGGCCCGCGGCTACGGCTTCCTGCTCTCCGTGCTGGCCACCGGCGCGCTGCTCGTCCTGGCGCCGGGCTGGTGCGAGGCGCTGCGCCGGCGCGGGGTGCCGCCGAGGCTCGCGGAGGCGCTGGCCGCGGCGGGCGCGGCGCAGGCGGTGTGCGCGCCCGTCGTGGCGGTGCTGTCGGCCCGGGTGAGCTTGGTGGCGGTGCCGTGCAATCTGCTGGCCGAGGCGGCGGTGGCGCCGGCGACGGTGCTGGGGTTCGCGGCGCTGATGGCAGCGCCTGTGGCGA
The DNA here is from genome assembly GCF_001636945.3 of Streptomyces sp. FXJ1.172. Classification (NCBI taxonomy): domain Bacteria; kingdom Bacillati; phylum Actinomycetota; class Actinomycetes; order Kitasatosporales; family Streptomycetaceae; genus Streptomyces; species Streptomyces sp. FXJ1.172. The sequence goes on from NZ_CP119133.2 coordinate 6,180,719, forward strand.
TGCCGGTGGCCAAGGTGCTGGCCTGGTGCGCGAGTTGGCCGACCAGGTGGATCGCCGGGGTGGCCCGGGCGGGGGCGGCGCTGCCCGGGGCGGGCGTGGACTGGCCGGGGAGCTGGCCGGGGGCGCTGCTGCTCGCGGCGATCACCGTGGGCGTCGTCCTGGCCGGGCGCCGGCTCTCGCGGCATCCGTGGTGGTGCGGGCTGCTGGGGCTGCTGCTTGTGCTGGCGGTGGTGCGGCCCGCGCCGCTGACCCGGGTGATCACGGGCTGGCCGCCGCCCGGTTGGCGGTTCGCGATGTGCGATGTCGGGCAGGGCGACGCGTCCGTGCTCGCGGCGGGTGACGGCGCCGGGGTGGTCGTGGACGCCGGGCCCGATCCGACGGCGGTCGACCGCTGTCTGCGACAACTGGGGATCACACGCGTCCCGCTCCTCGTCCTGACCCACTTCCACGCCGACCACGTGGCGGGCCTGCGCGGTGTGCTGCGGGGCCGCTCGGTCGCCGCGATCGAGACCACCAGCTTCGAGGAGCCAGCCGACGAGGCCGAGTTCGTCAGACAGGAGGCCGCGCGGCGGCACATTCCGCTCACGCGGGCTGTCGCCGGGGAGGAGCGGCGCACCGGTCCGCTCGCCTGGCAGGTTCTGTGGCCGCCGCCGGACAGCGGGGCACCGCCGGACCCGCGGCTCCCGGCGTGGCCCGGCCCGGTGCCGGAGCCGGACGGCCCGAACGACGCCAGTGTCGCGATGCTGGTCCGCTCGGGCGGACTGCGGCTGCTGCTGCTCGGCGACCTCGAACCCCCGGACCAGCAGGCGTTGCTGCGCTCCCCGGCCGCGGCCCAACTGGCGAACGTGGACGTGTTGAAGGTGGCCCATCACGGCTCGGCCTATCAGGACCCGGATCTGCTGCGGCTCGCGGCTCCACGGGTCGCCCTGATCTCCGTCGGCGCCGGCAACCCCTACGGCCACCCGGCACCGTCGACCGTGGCCGCACTGCGGGCGGGCGGCGCGCTGGTGCTGCGCACCGACCGGGACGGAGGACTGGCGGTCACCGGGACGGGAGGGCCGGGCGGCCGGCTGCGGGTGACGAGAGACTGAGGACATGAACTCGAGCCAGGCCGACGCCTACCTCCACCGGATCGGTGCCGTGCGCCCGCCGCGGCCCACCAGTCAAGCGCTGCGCGAGCTGCATCTGTGCCATCTGCGGGCCGTGCCCTTCGAGAATCTGTCCATCCACCTCGGCGAGGAGATCGTGCTGGAGGAGAAACGGCTGCTGGACAAGGTGGTCGGGGCGCGCCGGGGCGGCTTCTGCTACGAACTGAACGGCGCGTTCGGCGCGTTGCTCGCCGCCCTCGGCTATGAGGTGGACCTGCTCGCGGCACGCGTGTACGGCGACGAAGGGCGGCTCGGCATTCCGTACGACCACCTCGCGCTGCGGGTGCGGACGGAGGAGCAGGACACCTGGCTCGCCGACGTCGGGTTCGGGACGCACAGCCACTGTCCGCTGAGGTACGCGGAGCGCGGGGAGCAGGCCGATCCGGGCGGGGTGTTCCGGATCGTGGCGGTCGGCCCGGACGCGGCGGGGGCGGGCGGCGGCGGTCCGGCGGAGGCCGGTGACCTGGATGTCGTACGGGACGGCGCACCGCAGTACCGGCTGGAAACGCGCTCACGGACGCTCGGGGACTTCAGAGCAGGTGCCTGGTGGCACAGCACCTCGCCGCTGTCGCACTTCACTGGGTCACTGGTCTGCTCACGGATCACCGAGGACGGCGGCAGGATCACGCTGGGCGGGCACGTTCTGAGGACGACGGCCGCCGACGGCAGGCGCACGACAAGGGAGTTGGCGACGGACGAGGAGGTGCTGGCCGTGTACCGGGAGCGGTTCGGGATCGAGCTGAGCCGTGTGCCGACTGTGCGAAACCGGAATCCGAACTCCTGATCCGGATCAGTTCCGGCGCATGTGCTGGATCTTCGAGTGCTCAGCCCTGGCCAGGGGCTGACCTGGCGGTTCGCCGCTCGCGCGGTGCCGGAGAATGGGCGCGTGAGTGATGTGAGACATGTGCTGGTGCTGCCCGACCGGGATGCCGCCGAGGAGGCGGCCGAGGCGCTCGGGGAGCGGTTCGGCCTGAACGAGGAGCCCCAGCTGGTCCGGGACGCGCTGGCCGGCGAGGACGATGCCGAGGACGCGCAGTGGCTGGTGGTCGTGCGCGACGCGGACGAGCGGCTGGACCCCGCCGAACTGGACGCCTTCGCCGGTGAGTGGGACGGCTGGCGCGAGGAGCCCTGACCCCGAGACGGACTCAGGGTTCGTTCGGGGACCGGTCGGGGCTGCGGGCCGCTTCGGTGTCAGTGCCGCGTGGGATGCTGTAGGCGATGGCCAGGAAGACTGCGAATGACGACCCTCTCGCCCCGGTGACCCTTGCCGTGGGCCAGGAGGACCTCCTGCTCGACCGTGCCGTGCAGGAGGTGGTGGCCGCCGCCAGGGCCGCCGATGCCGACACGGACGTACGCGACCTCACCCCGGACCAGTTGCAGCCCGGCACCCTCGCCGAGCTGACCAGTCCGTCGCTCTTCGCCGAGCGGAAAGTCGTGGTCGTACGCAACGCACAGGATCTTTCGGCCGACACGGTCAAGGACGTGAAGGCGTATCTCGGTTCGCCCGCCGAGGAGATCACGCTCGTGCTGCTGCACGCGGGCGGTGCCAAGGGCAAGGGGCTGCTGGACGCCGCGCGCAAGGCGGGGGCGCGGGAGGTGGCCTGCCCGAAGATGACCAAGCCGGCGGACCGGCTGGCCTTCGTACGGCAGGAGTTCCGGGCGGCGGGACGGTCGGCGACGCCCGAGGCGTGCCAGGCGCTGTGCGACGCCATCGGCAGCGATCTGCGGGAGCTGGCCTCGGCGGTCGCGCAGCTGGTCGCCGATGTGGAGGGCACGGTCGACGAGGCGGTCGTCGGGCGGTACTACAGGGGTCGGGCCGAGGCCTCGAGTTTCACGGTCGCCGACCGGGCCGTGGAGGGGCGTACGGCGGAGGCGCTGGAGGCGTTGCGCTGGTCGCTGGCGACCGGGGTGGCGCCGGTGATGATCACCAGCGCGCTGGCCCAGGGAGTGCGGGCCATCGGGAAGTTGTCGTCCGCCCGTGGCGGGCGGCCGGCTGATCTCGCCCGTGAGCTGGGGATGCCGCCGTGGAAGATCGACCGGGTGCGTCAGCAGATGCGGGGGTGGACGCCGGACGGTGTCGCGGTGGCGATGCGGGCGGTGGCCGAGGCGGACGCCGGAGTGAAGGGTGGGGGAGATGATCCCGAATACGCGCTGGAGAAGGCGGTGGTGACCATCGCCCGGGCTGCCCGCTCACGCGGACGCGGGTAGGCGAGCCGGGGGAGCGGGCCGGCCGAGAAGCGGCTTCCCGGAACCTCTGGCACGCCGAAACCCCGGCATCCGCCCTGGGGAAGGGAGAGACACCGGGGTTTCGGTTCGAGCTGGAGGATTCGCACCCGCGTGGCGAACGCAGGCCGCGTGCGAATCCGGGGTGCCGAAAGGGAGCGGATGAGAGAGGGCCCGCCCTGGGTCCTTCCGGCGGTCAGATCAAAGGGAAAGCTCAGCCCTTGAGGGTCGCGACCTTGGAAGCAAGCGCCGACTTCTTGTTGGCGGCCTGGTTCTTGTGGATGACGCCCTTGGAGACGGCCTTGTCGAGCGCACGCGCGGCAGCGCGCTGCAGCTCGGTGGCCTTCTCGACGTCACCCGCGGCAGCGGCCTCGCGGGCCTTGCGGATCGCGGTCTTCAGGGAGGACTTGACGGCCTTGTTGCGCAGCCGAGCCTTCTCGTTGGTCTTGATCCGCTTGATCTGGGACTTGATGTTCGCCACGAAGGAGCCTTTTCAGGTTCTGGTGCGGGGCCGCACGGGTCCCGTACCGATGATCCAAAATTTCTCTGACGTGCCTCGCGCCGAGAGGGCATGAGGCACAGCCATCTACAGTACCAGCGGCCCTGCTGGCAGCCCAAAACGGTCCTCGGTCGCTCCCCGTGGGACGATGGAGACTACGTATCGATCCGACCCGAGGCATAAGGCGCCTCAAGAGACAGGACCCTGCGTGCCCGCGACCCCTAACCATGTGCCCGAGCCGAGCCGTACCGGCCCGGCGCTGATCCGCAATTTCTGCATCATCGCGCACATCGACCACGGCAAGTCCACGCTCGCCGACCGGATGCTCCAGCTGACCGGTGTGGTCGAGCAGCGGCAGATGCGTGCTCAGTACCTCGACCGGATGGACATCGAGCGCGAGCGCGGCATCACGATCAAGTCCCAGGCGGTGCGTCTGCCCTGGGCCCCGACCGAGGGCCCCGATCAGGGCACGACCCACATCCTCAACATGATCGACACCCCGGGGCACGTCGACTTCACCTATGAGGTCTCGCGGTCGCTGGCCGCCTGCGAGGGGACCATCCTCCTCGTCGACGCCGCCCAGGGCATCGAGGCGCAGACCCTCGCCAACCTCTACCTGGCGATGGAGAACGACCTCACGATCATCCCCGTACTGAACAAGATCGACCTGCCGGCCGCGCAGCCGGAGAAGTTCGCCGAGGAACTGGCGAACCTGGTCGGCTGCGACCCGTCCGACGTGCTGAAGGTCTCCGCCAAGACCGGTCTCGGCGTCGACGCGCTGCTGAACAAGGTCGTCAAGGAGATCCCGGCCCCGGTCGGGGTCGCCGACGCCCCCGCCCGCGCGATGATCTTCGACTCGGTCTACGACTCCTACCGCGGAGTCGTGACGTACGTGCGTGTCATCGACGGCCAGCTCAACAAGCGCGAGCGCATCAGGATGATGTCGACCGGCGCGACCCACGAGCTGCTGGAGATCGGTGTCAACTCGCCCGAGATGCTGCCGGCCGACGGTCTCGGCGTCGGCGAGGTGGGCTATCTGATCACCGGTGTGAAGGACGTGCGCCAGTCCAAGGTCGGTGACACCGTCACCAGCCAGCAGAAGGGGGCCACGGAGGCGCTGGGCGGGTACAAGGACCCGAAGCCCATGGTCTTCTCCGGCCTGTATCCGCTGGACGGCTCCGATTACCCCGAGCTGCGCGAGGCCCTGGACAAGCTGCAGCTCAACGACGCCGCGCTGGTCTACGAGCCGGAGACCTCCGCGGCCCTCGGCTTCGGCTTCCGTGTCGGCTTCCTCGGCCTGCTGCACCTGGACGTGATCCGGGAGCGGCTGGAGCGCGAGTTCGGCCTCGACCTGATCGCCACCGCGCCCAACGTGGTCTACCGCGTGGTCATGGAGGACGGCAGCGAGCACGTCGTCACCAACCCGAGCGAGTTCCCCGAGGGGAAGATCGACGAGGTGTACGAGCCGGTCGTACGGGCGACGATCCTCGCCCCGACCGAGTTCATCGGCGCGATCATGGAGCTGTGTCAGACCCGGCGCGGCACCCTGCTCGGCATGGACTACCTCTCCGAGGACCGCGTCGAGATCCGTTACACCCTCCCGCTCGCGGAGATCGTCTTCGACTTCTTCGACCAGCTGAAGTCCAAGACGCGCGGTTACGCCTCCCTCGACTACGAGCCCACGGGCGAGCAGACCAGCTCCCTGGTCAAGGTCGACATCCTGCTGCACGGCGACAAGGTGGACGCCTTCTCGGCGATCACGCACAAGGACCAGGCGTACGCGTACGGCGTACGGCTCGTCGCCAAGCTCAAGGAGCTGATCCCGCGGCAGAGCTTCGAGGTGCCGGTGCAGGCCGCCATCGGCTCCCGGGTGATCGCCCGCGAGACCATCCGCGCCATCCGCAAGGACGTCCTCGCCAAGTGCTACGGCGGTGACATCTCCCGCAAGCGGAAGCTGCTGGAGAAGCAGAAGGAAGGCAAGAAGCGGATGAAGATGGTGGGTTCCGTGGAGGTTCCGCAGGAAGCCTTCATCGCGGTCCTGTCCAGCGATGACAGCGCGGGGTCGGCCAAGGGCAAGAAGTAACCACGGGTAACAACGGGTTACGTCCGCAAACCGGGCATGAAGGGGCTCGCCGTACGAAAGTGCGGCGGGCCCCTACGCGTGCGTAACGTCGCTCTGCGTGGAAAGCGCGGGGAAACAGACAGGCCGATGCCCCTTACGCAGCGGCCGGTCGCGGCTTACTCTGATCCCTGCTCGATAGTTACTCGCGAGTTAAACAACACGCGCGAACCCCACCGTGAGTCAACCCCAGCCGCATGTGAGCAAGCCGCACCGTCGCGGGCCCGGAGGATGTCGTGAGCGACACACAGACCCTGATCGAGAACCGTCCGCCGTCCGTGGCGGCCCTCTTCCTGGAACGCGTGGCGGCCACACCGGACGCCGAGGCCTACCGCTATCCGGTCCCGCCGGCCTCGGGGCAGGGCCCCGACGACTGGAAGTCGCTGAGCTGGGCACAGGCGGCCGAGCGGGTCTACGCGATCGCGGCCGGGCTCATCGAGCTGGGCCTGGAGCCTGAGCAGCGGGTGGCGCTCGCCTCCTCCACCCGCGTCGAGTGGATCCTCGCCGACCTCGGCATCCTGTGCGCGGGCGGCGCCACGACGACCGTCTACCCGCAGACCAACGCCGACGAGTCGGCCTTCATCCTCTCCGACTCCGAGAGCCGGGTGCTCATCGCCGAGGACGCCGCCCAGGCCGCGAAGGCGGTCGAGAAGCGTGACGAGCTGCCCGAGCTGACCAAGGTCGTCGTCATCGACCCGGCCGGCGTCGAGACCGACGACTGGGTGACCACCCTCGCCGAGCTGGAGCAGCGCGGCGCCGCCTACCTCGAGAAGCACCCCGAGCTGATCAAGGAGCGGGTCGGCGCGATCACCAAGGACCAGCTCGCCACCCTCATCTACACCTCCGGCACCACCGGCCGCCCCAAGGGCGTGCGCCTGCCGCACGACAACTGGGCGTACATGGCGAAGGCGATCGCGGCGACCGGCCTCGTGACCATCGACGACGTGCAGTACCTGTGGCTGCCGCTCGCGCACGTCTTCGGCAAGGTGCTCACCTCGGGCCAGATCGAGGTCGGGCACGTCACCGCCGTGGACGGCCGTGTCGACAAGATCATCGAGAACCTTCCGGTGGTGCAGCCGACGTACATGGCGGCCGTGCCGCGCATCTTCGAGAAGGTCTACAACGGTGTCGCGGCCAAGGCCCGTGAGGGCGGCCCGGCCAAGTACAAGATCTTCCAGTGGGCCGCCGAGGTCTCCCGCGAGTACGCCAAGGTCACCCAGGACAACTTCCGCCGCACCGGCACCCACGCGGCGCCCTTCGGGCTGGCCGCCAAGCACAAGGTCGCCGACACCCTCGTCTACGCCAAGCTCCGCGAGGCCTTCGGCGGCCGGCTGCGCGCCTGTGTCTCCGGCGCCTCCGCGCTCGCCCCCGAGATCGGCTACTTCTTCGCCGGTGCCGGCATCCACATCCTGGAGGGCTACGGCCTCACCGAGTCCTCCGCGGCCTCCTTCGTCAACCCCGGCGAGGCCTACCGCACCGGCACGGTCGGCAAGCCGCTGCCCGGCACCGAGGTGCGCATCGCCGACGACGGCGAGATCCTGCTGCGCGGCCCCGGCATCATGCAGGGCTACCACAAGCTGCCCGACAAGACCTCCGAGGTGCTGGAGTCCGACGGCTGGTTCCACACCGGCGACATCGGCGAGCTGTCCCCCGACGGCTACCTGCGCATCACCGACCGCAAGAAGGACCTCATCAAGACCTCCGGCGGCAAGTACGTCGCCCCGGCCGAGGTCGAGGGCCAGTTCAAGGGCGTGTGCCCGTACGTCTCCAACATCCTGGTGCACGGCGCCGACCGGAACTACTGCACCGCCCTCATCGCCCTCGACGAGATCGCGATCCTGGACTGGGCGAAGGAGAACGGCCTGGAGGGCCGGCCGTACGCCGACGTGGTGGCCGCGCCGCAGACCGTCGAGATGGTCGACGGGTATGTGCAGCAGCTCAACGCCGGGCTCCAGAAGTGGCAGACGATCAAGAAGTTCCGGCTGCTGCCCCGGGACCTCGATGTGGAGCACGGCGAGATCACGCCGAGTCTGAAGCTGAAGCGGCCCGTGGTGGAGCGGGAGTACAAGCACCTCATCGATGAGATGTACGCCGGGACGCGGGAGAAGTAAGGGGCCGGTCACGCGGGCGGGGAGCTGCGGGCCGTCCTCGGCCGCTCGCAGCTCCCCGCACCCCTCCGGCAGTCACGGGTGTTCAAAAGGCGCCCTGTTCTGGCCACTTCGGTAACTCATCGCTTTCGTGCGCCCCCTGTCTGTCACCCTGGCCGCATGGACATGGCGGCCATACCCACACAGCGGGAGGGCGGGCCCCGGGCCCTGGGGGTGCGGGGGCGCGCCGCGCTGCCCGGCAGTGCGCTCGCGCCCGGGTCGGTCCGGGCGCTGGTGCGGGCCGCGCTGGCCGAGGCGCCCGGGGTCTCGGCCCGGCTCGTCGACGACGCCATGGCCGTCGTGAGCGAGCTGGTCACCAACGCCGTCGTGCACGCCGGTACGGACGTCGAGGTCGACTGGTGGCTGGAGGAGACCGGCGCGTTCGTCGTGGAGGTGTGCGACCGGCATCCCTCGCGCGCCCCTCGCGACCCCCTCGGCGGCGACGGGCCGTACGACACCCCCGAGTACGGGCGCGGGCTGCGGCTGGTCGCCACGCTCGCCGAGGCCTGGGGCGTCACCTATCGCGCCGGCGCCAAGACCGTCTGGGCGCGGCTGCCCCCGGGCGGCCTGGAGGAGCCGGACGGACCGGCCCCCCGCCCCGCCCTGCGGGTCGCCGAGGACCTGGCACCGCAGCCGCTGCGGGCCGACGGCGACGCGGACTGGCTCGGCCGGGGCGCGCTGTCCTTCCTCGCCGAGGCCTCCGACCTGCTCGCCGGACAGCTGGACGAGACCCTGGTCACCGCCCTCACCGGCCAGCTCATCGTGCCCCGGCTCGCCGACTGGTGCGCGGTGTGGCTGGAGGACGAGGCGAGCGTGCGCGGCGGCGCCGGCGGCGGCCCCGCCCGGGTCTGGCACACCTGTGAGGGCCGCGTCGAGGAACTGCACCGGGCCCTGGAGAAGGAGCCGCCCGCGCCGCGCGACGGGCTGCGCTCCGGCCCCGAGCCGTACCCGTGGCCCGGCGACGCGCTCGGCCCGCGCGGCGCCGAGGGCACGGCGCTGGCGTACCGGCTGATCGCGGGCGGCCGGCCGCTCGGCACGCTGGTCATCGGCCGGTGCGGGCCCGCCGGGTTCCCCGACGAGGTCACCGGGCTCGTGGAGGACCTCGGCCGCCGGGTGGCGCTCGCCATCGGCGCGGCCCGCCAGTACGCCCGCCAGGCCACCATCAGCGCCGTCCTGCAGCGCGGTCTGCTGCCCGGCGCGGTCGCCCAGATCCCCGGGATGAGCAGCGCGCTCGTCTACGAGCCGTGCGACACGGGCGGCCCCAGCGGCGACTTCTACGACCTGTTCCCGGCGGGCCACGGCCGCTGGTGCTTCGCCGTCGGCGACGTCCAGGGCAAGGGACCCGAGGCGGCGGTCGTGATCGGGCTGGCCCGGCCCTGGCTGCGGCTGCTCGCCCGCGAGGGCTACGGCGTCGCCGACGTCCTCGACCGCCTCAACCAGCTCCTCCTGGACGACGCCACCGAGGCCTCCGACGCCGCCGGCCGCGCCCTCGTCGCCGCGGGCGGCCGGCCCGTGGCCCCGGGGGAGGGCCCCCATCCCCGCTTCCTGTCCCTTCTCTACGGCGAGCTGGTGCCGTACGAGGGCGGGGTCCGCTGCACCCTCGCCGCGGCCGGCCACCCCCTGCCGCTCGTACTCGCCCCCGACGGCCTGGTCCGCACGGCCGCGCGCCCCCAGACCCTGCTCGGCGTGATCGAGGACGAGACCTACACGAGCGAGACCCTCGAGCTGCGGCCCGGCGACAGCCTGCTGTGCGTCACCGACGGGGTGACCGAGCGGCGCAACGGCTCCCTCCAGTTCGACGACGGCGACGGGCTGGCCCGCGCCCTGTCCGGCTGTGCCGGCCTGAGCGCCGAGCTGATCGCGGAAAGGATCCGCCGCCTGGTGCACGACTTCGGCGGCGGCCAGCCCGAGGACGACCTGGCCCTGCTGGTGCTCCAGGCCGGATGACGTCCGGGGTGCGGGACAATGGAGGACATGCCTTCCGCACTCCCCGACGGCGAGCCCGTCCCCGCCGACGGCGCGCTGCCCGCGTCCGCGCTCGCCGGGACCACGGGCCGCCCGCTCGGCTTCTACCTGCACGTGCCGTACTGCGCGACCCGCTGCGGCTACTGCGACTTCAACACCTACACGGCGACCGAGCTGCGCGGCACCGGCGGCGTGCTGGCCTCCCGCGACAACTACGCCGAGACGCTGACCGACGAGATCCGCCTGGCCCGCAAGGTGCTCGGCGACGACCCGCGCGAGGTCCGCACGGTCTTCGTCGGGGGCGGTACGCCGACGCTGCTTGCCGCCGGTGATCTCGTACGGATGCTGGGCGCGATCCGCGACGAGTTCGGCCTGGCGGCGGACGCGGAGATCACGACGGAGGCGAACCCGGAGTCGGTCGACCCGGCGTACCTCGCGACCCTCAGGGAGGGCGGCTTCAACCGGATCTCCTTCGGCATGCAGAGCGCGAAGCAGCACGTGCTGAAGATCCTGGACCGGACCCACACCCCCGGCCGCCCCGAGGCCTGCGTGGCGGAGGCGAGGGCGGCGGGCTTCGAGCACGTCAACCTCGACCTGATCTATGGCACGCCGGGCGAGAGCGACGACGACTGGCGGGCCTCGCTGGAGGCGGCGCTGGGCGCGGGCCCGGACCACATCAGCGCGTACGCCCTGATCGTCGAGGAGGGCACCCAGCTCGCCCGCCGGATCCGCCGCGGCGAGATCCCGATGACGGACGACGACGTCCACGCCGACCGCTACCTGATCGCCGAGGAACTGCTGTCCGCGGCGGGCTTCGACTGGTACGAGGTCTCCAACTGGGCCACCTCGGACGCCGGCCGCTGCCTGCACAACGAGCTGTACTGGCGCGGCGCCGACTGGTGGGGCGCGGGCCCCGGGGCGCACTCGCACGTCGGCGGGGTGCGCTGGTGGAACGTCAAGCATCCGGGGGCGTACGCGACGGCCCTGGCCTCCGGCCGCTCACCGGGCGCGGGCCGCGAGCTGCTCTCGGACGAGGACCGGCGGGTGGAGCGGATCCTGCTGGAGCTGCGCCTGCGCGAGGGCGTACCGCTGTCGCTTCTGAAGGAGGAGGGACTGGCGGCGTCCCGGCGCGCGCTGGGGGAGGGGCTGCTCCAGGAAGGCCCGTACGAGGAGGGGCGGGCCGTGCTGACGCTGCGGGGGCGGTTGCTGGCGGACGCGGTGGTGCGGGACCTGGTGGACTGATCACTCCGGTGGGTGAACCGGCCGGGGACGGCAGTTTGGTGCCTGTCCCCGCTTACGAGAAGGTCAGGCCCCACCGCTACCCGTGACGAAGTCGATCAGCTCCTCCACCCGCCCCAGCAGTTCCGGCTCCAGGTCCTTGTAGGACCCCACCCGCTTCAGGATCGCCTGCCACACCGCGCCGGTGTTCTCCGACGGCCAGCCCAGCGCGCGGCACACCCCCGTCTTCCAGTCCTGGCCGTGCGGCACCCGGGGCCACCCCGCGATGCCCAGGGACGACGGCTTCACCGCCTCCCAGATGTCGATGTACGGGTGGCCGACCACCAGGGCGTGCTCGCTCGTCACCGACTCGGCGATCCGCCACTCCTTCGTGCCCGGCACCAGGTGGTCCACGAGCACCCCAAGGCGGGCGTCCGGGCCGGGGGCGAACTCCGCGACGATCCTCGGCAGGTCGTCCACGCCCTCCAGGTACTCCACCACCACGCCCTCGACGCGCAGGTCGTCGCCCCAGACCTTCTCGACCAGTTCGGCGTCGTGCCGGCCCTCGACGTAGATGCGGCCGGCACGGGCCACGCGGGCGCGGGCACCGGGGACGGCGACGGAACCGGAGGCGGTGCGGGTCGGCCGTACCGGAGCGGCGGAAGGCCTCACCAGCGTCACCACCCGCCCCTCCAGCAGGAAGCCGCGCGGCTCCAGCGGGAACACGCGGTGCTTGCCAAAGCGGTCCTCCAGGGTCACCGTGCCCGCCTCGCAGCGGATCACCGCCCCGCAGAACCCGGTGCCGGGCTCCTCCACCACCAGCCCCGGCTCCGCCGCCACCTCCGGCACGGGCGGGGACTTCTTCCACGGCGGGGTCAGATCGGCGGAGTACTGGCGCATTCGAGTGACGATAGGAGAAGTCGCGGACCAGCACCTACGACACGCCGAAACGCGCCGCCAGCCCGTCGCGTTGCCCGCGCACGAACGCCGCGTCCACCACCGCTCCGTGACCCGGCACGTACACAGCGTCCTCACCGCCCAGGGCCAACAGCCGGTCGAGCGCGGCGGGCCACCGCGACGGGAGCGCGTCCGGGCCCGCCTGCGGTTCGCCGGACTCCTCGACCAGGTCGCCGCAGAACACCACCTCGCGCTCGCCGGGGACCAGGACCGCCAGGTCGTGGGCGGTGTGGCCGGGGCCCACATTGGCCAGGAGCGCCTGCCGGGCGCCGCCCAGGTCCAGCGTCCACTCGCCCGAGACCTGGTGGCCGGGCGGTACGAGCGCGTCCGCCGCCTCGTCGGCCTCGGCCGCCGGCAGGCCGTTTCTGATCGCGTCCAGGCGCAGTTCCTCGCGCTCGTGGGCGAACACCGCGTCGACGCCGACCGCCGCGTACACCTGTGCCCCGGCGAAGGCCGGCACCCCGAAGACATGATCGAAATGGGGGTGTGTGAGCGCGAGATGGGTCACACGGCCCCCGGCCAGTTGCTGCGCCTGCGCCCGCAGCAACGCGCCTTCGGCGAGACTCGAGCCGGCGTCCACCATGAGCGCCGTACCCTCTCCGAGGACCAGTCCCACGGTGCAGTCCCAGCCAGGAAGCCGGCACCGCCCGATCCCGGCGGCCAGCCGCTCCCACCCAAGCTCTTCCCAAGTCAGCGTCATACCGCGACGCTAGCCCTACGAGCCGCAGCGACGGCACCGACCTTGCCCCGGGTGTACCCGACAGCCGTACACTGGGCCGGGAAAGGCTGGCACTCGCATGGGAAGAGTGCCAGGCGGCCGACCCGACGGACGAGCGGTACGAGGGGACGACGTGCTGGAGGTGCGCGCGAATGCTGAGTGAACGCAGGCTTCAGGTACTGCGCGCCATCGTCCAGGACTACGTCGGCACCGAGGAGCCGGTCGGCTCCAAGGCGCTGACCGAGCGGCACAGCCTCGGTGTCTCCCCGGCGACGATCCGCAACGACATGGCGGCCCTGGAGGACGAGGGGTTCATCGCCCAGCCGCACACCAGTGCCGGGCGGATCCCCACCGACAAGGGCTACCGGCTCTTCGTCGACAAGCTCGCGGGCGTCAAGCCGATGACCGCGCCCGAGCGCCGGGCCATCCAGAACTTCCTCGAGGGCGCCGTCGACCTCGATGACGTGGTGGCCCGTACCGTACGGCTGCTCGCGCAGCTCACACGGCAGGTCGCCGTCGTGCAGTACCCGTCCCTGACCCGGTCCACCGTGCGGCATGTGGAGCTGCTCTCGCTCGCCCCCGCGCGCGTGATGCTCGTGCTGATCACGGACACCGGCCGGGTCGAGCAGCGGATGGTCGACTGCCCGGCGCCGTTCGGCGAGGCCTCGCTGGCGGATCTGCGGGCCCGGCTCAACAGCCGGGTCGCGGGGCGCCGGTTCACGGACGTGCCGACGCTGGTAGAGGACCTCCCGGACGCCTTCGATCCGGAGGACCGCGGTACGGTCTCCGTGGTGCTCTCCACTCTTCTGGAGACACTCGTGGAAGAGAACGAGGAGCGGCTGATGATCGGCGGCACCGCCAATCTCACCCGCTTCGGGCATGACTTTCCCCTCACGATCCGGCCGGTGCTCGAGGCGCTGGAGGAGCAGGTCGTGCTCCTCAAGCTGCTCGGCGAGGCGAAGGATCCGGGCGTGACCGTGCGTATCGGTCACGAGAACGCCCACGAGGGACTCAACTCCACCTCCGTCGTGTCGGTCGGCTACGGTTCGGGCGGCGAGGCGGTTGCCAAGCTCGGCGTGGTCGGACCGACCCGCATGGACTACCCGGGAACGATGGGAGCGGTACGCGCAGTGGCACGGTACGTCGGACAGATCCTGGCGGAGTCGTAAGTGGCCACGGACTACTACGCCGTTCTCGGCGTGCGCCGCGACGCGTCGCAGGATGAGATCAAGAAGGCGTTCCGCCGGCTCGCGCGCGAGCTGCACCCGGACGTCAACCCCGACCCGAAGACCCAGGAGCGGTTCAAGGAGATCAACGCCGCTTACGAGGTGTTGTCGGACCCGCAGAAGAAGCAGGTCTACGACCTCGGCGGCGACCCGCTCTCGCAGGCGGGCGGCGCCGGTGCGGGCGGCTTCGGGGCAGGTGGCTTCGGCAACTTCTCCGACATCATGGACGCGTTCTTCGGTACGGCGTCGCAGCGCGGCCCGCGCTCGCGCACCCGGCGCGGCCAGGACGCGATGATCCGCATCGAGGTCGAGCTGGACGAGGCGGCCTTCGGGACCACCAAGGACATCCAGGTCGACACCGCGGTCGTCTGCAACACCTGCAACGGTGAGGGCGCGGCGCCCGGCACGACCGCCCAGACGTGTGACATGTGCCGCGGCCGCGGTGAGGTGTCCCAGGTCACCCGGTCCTTCCTCGGCCAGGTCATGACCTCCCGCCCCTGCCCCCAGTGCCAGGGTTTCGGGACCGTCGTGCCGACGCCGTGCCCGGAGTGCGCCGGCGACGGGCGGGTGCGGTCGCGGCGGACGCTGACCGTGAAGATCCCGGCCGGTGTCGACAACGGCACCCGGATCCAGCTCGCCGGTGAGGGCGAGGTCGGCCCGGGCGGCGGTCCCGCCGGTGACCTGTACGTCGAGATCCACGAGCTGCCGCACCAGACGTTCCAGCGGCGCGGCGACGACCTGCACTGCACGGTGACGATCCCGATGACGGCCGCCGCGCTGGGTACGAAGGTGCCGCTGGAGACGCTGGACGGCATGGAGGAGGTCGACATCCGGCCCGGCACCCAGTCCGGCCAGTCGATCCCGCTGCACAACCGGGGCGTCACGCATCTGCGCGGCGGCGGCCGGGGTGACCTGATCGTGCACGTCGAGGTGCAGACCCCGAGCAAGCTGGACCCCGAGCAGGAGCGGCTGCTGCGCGAACTGGCCAAGCTGCGCGGCGAGGAGCGGCCCCAGGGGCAGTTCCAGCCGGGTCAGCAAGGGTTGTTCTCGCGGCTGAAAGACGCCTTCAACGGTCGCTGACGCGCGGCGCTGCGGGGTGGCCGGGGGTCCGGGGGCCGACCCCCGGGCAGACACGGTCAGCCGGGTCAGCAGGGGTTGTTCTCGCGGCTGAAGGATGCGTTCAACGGCCGCTGAGCCGTCGTACGACAGGGGTCGTGCGGGGTGTTCCGGCACCCCGTGCGGCCCCGTATGCCAATGTCCTATGCCGTCGGAAGCCCCGATTCGGACTTGTTCGAAGGACGTGACAACATGCGGTCATGTCCTCCGCGCTGACCGATCTCTTCCCCCAGCCGATCGTGCAGGCCCCCATGGCGGGCGGTGTCTCCGTCCCGCAGCTCGTCGCCGCCGTCTCCGAGGCCGGTGGCCTCGGGTTCCTCGCCGCCGGTTACAAGACCGCCGACGGGATGTACCAGGAGATCAAGCAGCTGCGGGGGCTCACCAGCCGCCCCTTCGGCGTGAACGTGTTCGTGCCCCAGCCCGAGTACGCCGAGTCGGGTGCCGTGGAGGTCTACGCCCACCAGCTGGCCGGCGAGGCCGCCTGGTACGAGACCGAGCTGGGCGATCCCGACAGCGGGCGGGACGACGGCTACGAGGCCAAGCTCGCCGTGCTCCTCGACAACCCGGTGCCGGTGGTCTCCTTCCACTTCGGGGTGCCGGGCCGGGAGGTGCTCGACCGGCTGCGCCGCGCCGGCACCCTCACCCTGGTCACGGCCACCACCGCCGAGGAGGCCCGCGCGGTCGAGCGGGCCGGCGCGGACGCGGTGATCGCGCAGGGCGTGGAGGCCGGCGGTCATCAGGGCACCCACCGGGATCTCCCCGAGAACGACGGCTCCGGCACAGGACTGCTGTCACTGGTCGCGCAGGTCCGCGAGGCCGTGGGCATCCCGGTCGTCGCGGCCGGCGGCATCATGCGCGGCAGCCAGATCGCCGCCGTCCTCGCGGCGGGCGCGAGCGCGGCCCAGCTGGGCACCGCGTTCCTCGCCACCCCCGAGTCCGGCGCCCACACCCTGCACAAGCAGGCGCTGACCAACCCCCTGTTCGCGCGCACCGAGTTGACCCGCGCCTTCTCCGGCCGCCCGGCGCGCGGACTGGTCAACCGCTTCCTGCGCGAGCACGGCCCGTACGCCCCCGCCGCGTACCCGGAGATCCACCACCTCACCTCGCCGCTGCGCAAGGCCGCCGCCAAGGCCGGGGACGCGCAGGGCATGGCGCTGTGGGCGGGCCAGGGCCACCGGCTGGCCCGGGACCTGCCGGCCGGGGAACTGGTGGCGGTGCTGGCGGCCGAACTCGCCGCCGCCCGGACAGCGTTGTCGGCCGGGGGTGACGGGCGATGACGGCCCCGGTCTTCGTCGTCGAGCACTTCGACGCGGACGGCGACCAGTACGTCCTGGACGGTCCCGAGGGCCGCCACGCGGTCTCCGTCAAGCGGCTGCAGCCCGGTGAGGAGGTCGTCCTCACCGACGGCGCCGGACGCCACGCCGTGTGCGAGGTGCTCGGCAGCGAGGGCAAGGACCGGCTGATCGTGCGCATGAGCGGCATCACTGAGGAGCCGGCGCCCAGCCCCCGCATCACCGTCGTCCAGGCCCTGCCCAAGGGCGACCGGGGCGAGGTGGCCGTCGAGACGATGACGGAGGTCGGCGTCGACGCCATCGTGCCGTGGCAGGCGGCCCGTTGCATCACACAGTGGAAGGGCGACCGGGGGCTCAAGGCCCTCGGCAAGTGGCGGGCCACCGCCCGGGAGGCCGGCAAGCAGTCCCGCCGGGTCCGCTTCCCCGAGGTCGCGGACGCGGCGACCACCAAACAGGTTGCCGCACTTCTCGCCGAAGCCGACTTCGCCGCCGTGCTGCACTCCGACTTCGAGCACGACAACCGGCCGCTGGCCACCGCCGAACTGCCCGCCGAGGGCGAGATCGTGCTGGTCGTCGGCCCCGAAGGAGGCGTCGCACGGGACGAGTTGGCCCTCTTCGAGGAGGCGGGTGCGAAGGCTTACGTACTCGGCCCCACCGTGCTGCGCACATCCACCGCCGGCACCGCCGCCGCGGCCCTGCTGCTGGGCCGCACCGGCCGCTGGTCCTGACCCACACCTGGGGGACACCGTGGAACTCGCCCAAGTCCGGCTCCTGGTCACCGACTTCACCGGCTGCTACCGCTTCTACGCCGACGTCCTCGGCCTGAAGCCGCAGTCCGGCGCGACCGAGGGCCCGTACGAGAAGTTCAGTCCGCACGTCGGCTCCGCCGGTATCGCCCTGCAGGACCGGGCCATGATGGCCGAGATCCTGGACGAACTGGGCGAGAGCGCCTGCGGGCACCGTTCCCTGGTCGTCCTGCGGGTCGACGATCTCGACGCCTACTGCGCGCAGGTCACCTCCCGCGGCGCCACCCTGCTGCACGGCCCGGCACCCATGACCGACCGCATGCGCGTCGCCCACCTCAAGGACCCGGAGGGCAACCTGGTGGAACTGCAGGAGTGGCTGCTGCTGAGCGGCTGACGTCCGCTTCCCCGAACGGGCGAGTGGCCGTATGCGGTCTTCCGTGCCGTCCCCGCCGGTGGCACTCTGCCCTGCATGGGGCTTTTGAGATGGATTCGGTACGGGCCGCGCGGGACGCGGGCGGTGGTCACGGCCGCTCTGGCCGTCGTGGCCGGCGGGGCGCTGGTGGGCTGTCAGCCGACCGATCTCAACTCCTCGACCGCCGCCTACACCACCGGTACGACCGCGACGGCCGCGCTGAAACGGCAGCACGTGAACGTCAGTTGGCTCTCCTGCACCGGCGGTTACGGCAAGGGCGCCAGGGCGGGCGGGACGCCCTCGCCGAGCCGGACCGCCGTCGTCTCCGTCAACTGCCAGGGCGAGACCAGGGACCGGCAGAAGATCGTCGTCGCCGGGGTGGTCACCAGGGCCGTCGACGGGGCGTGTGTGCGCGGGGACCTGACCGCCGAGGTCGGGGGGCACCAGGTGTTCCACGTCAACGGGCTCGGCGACTGCGGTGCCACGCCCGGGCCCACGTACCGGCCGCCCACCGGTCACCCCGGTGGCCCGCGGCCCACCGTGACGGTCACCGTCACCCGGACCCTCTGGTGCAAGGGCGACCCCACCTGCTGGCCCGCCGAGGGCAAATGACCGCCGAAGGCGGGAGACCTTCGGGGCAAGTGATCAGAACGCCGGGCGGGGCACGCCGGTCGATGCGTACAGTGACGGGGTGACTCAGGGTGCTTCGACGGGAACCACGGCGTCTTCCGGATACCTCCGATTCCCCCATGTACACGGCGATTTGGTGACGTTCGTCGCCGAGGACGACGTATGGCTCGCGCCCCTCGACGGCGGCCGGGCCTGGCGGGTCAGCGCGGACAACCGGCCCGTGACCCAGCCCCGGATATCCCCGGACGGGCGCCGTCTCGCCTGGACCTCCACCCGGGACGGCGCGCCCGAGGTGCATGTCGCCCCCGTCGACGGCGGCCCCGCCGAACGGCTGACGTACTGGGGCAACCGCCGTACCGAGGTGCGCGGCTGGACCGCCGACGGACGGGTGCTCGCGCTGGGCGCGCACGGCCGGCCCAGCTTCCGCCAGTCCTGGGCGCACGCCGTCCCGCTGGACGGCGGACCCGCCGAGACCCTGCCGTACGGCCCGGTCGGCGATGTGGCGCCGGGGCCGGCCACCGTGCTGCTGTCCGCGCCGATGGGCCGCGAGGCGGCGTACTGGAAGCGCTACCGGGGCGGTACGGCGGGCAGGCTGTGGATCGACCGGGACGGCGGCGGGGAGTTCGTACGGCTCCACGAGGAGATCGACGGCAACCTCGAGTGCCCGGTCTGGGCCGGCGACCGCATCGCCTTCCTCAGCGACCACGAGGGCACCGGCGCCCTGTACTCCTCCCTCGCCGACGGCTCCGGCCTGCGCCGCCACACCCCCCTCGACGGCTTCTACGCCCGCCACGCGTCCGGCGACGGCACCCGGGTCGTCTACAGCTCGGCCGGTGAGCTGTGGCTGCTGGAGGACCTGGAGGGCGCCGAGCCACGCCGGCTGGACGTGCGCCTCGGCGGGCCCCGGATCGATCTGCGGCCCCGCCCGGTGAACGCCGGCCGCTGGTTCGGCGCGGCCTGCCCCGACCACACCGCGCGCGGCAGCGCGGTGTGCGTGCGCGGCGGGATCCACTGGGTCACCCATCGCTCCGGCCCGGCCCGCGCCCTGGCCGCCTCCCCCGGTGTGCGCGGCCGGATGCCCCGTACCTTCCGTGCCGACGGCGAGGAGTGGGTGGTGTGGGTGACGGACGCCGAGGGCGAAGACGCCCTGGAGTTCGCCCCCGCGACCGGGAACGTGCCCGGCGCCACCCCGCGCCGGCTCGCCGCCGGACAGCTCGGCCGGGTCCTGGAGCTGGCCATGGCCCCCGACGGCAGCCGGGCCGCCGTCGCCGCGCACGACGGCAGACTGCTCCTGGTCGAGCGGGAGACCGGCGAGGTCCGCGAGGTCGACCGCAGCGAGGACGGCGAGGTCTGCGGCCTCGCCTTCTCACCCGACTCCGCCTGGCTCGCCTGGGCCCACCCCGGCCCCCGCCCGCTCTCCCAGCTGCGCCTCGCGCACACCACCGACCTGTCGGTCACCGAGGCGACCCCCCTGCGCTTCCAGGACTACGCGCCCGCCTTCACCCTCGACGGCAAGCACCTCGCGTTCCTGTCCAACCGCGCCTTCGACCCGGTCTACGACGAGCACGTCTTCGACCTCGCCTTCGTGGTCGGCGCCCGCCCGCACCTGATCACCCTGGCGGCCACCACGCCCTCGCCCTTCGGCCCGCAGCGGCACGGCCGCCCCTTCGAGACCCCGGACAAGGACGAGACCCCCGACAGCGAGGGCACCCCCGCCACCCGTATCGACCTGGAGGGCCTCGCCGACCGCATCGTCCCGTTCCCGGTGGAGGCCGGCCGCTACTCCACCCTCCAGGCCGCCAAGAACGGCGTGCTCTGGCTGCGCCACCCCGTGCAGGGCGTCCTCGGCGCCGCCCGCGCCCACCCCGAGGACCCCGACCCGCACACCGAGCTGGAGCGCTACGACCTCGCCCAGCGGCGCCTGGAGCACCTCGCCTCCGAGGCCGACCACTTCGAGGTCAGCGGCGACGGCAAACGGGTCCTGCTGTGGAGCGACGGCCGGCTGCGGGTCGTGCCCAGCGACCGCCGTACGGGCACCGACGACGACGGCGACACCAGCGTCACCGTCGACCTCGCCCGCGTCCGCCAGACCCTCGACCCGGCCGCCGAATGGCGGCAGATGTACGACGAGACCGGACGCCTCATGCGCGACCACTTCTGGCGCCCCGACCTGGGCGGCGCCGACTGGACCGGCGTCCTCGCCCGCTACCGCCCCCTCCTGGCCCGCCTGGCCACCCACAGCGACCTGACCGACCTCCTGTGGGAGGTGCAGGGCGAGCTGGGCACCTCGCACGCCTATGTCATCCCCTCCGGCGGCCGGGGCGGCGGCGCCCGCCACGGCCTGCTCGGTGCCGACATCTCCCGCCACCCGGACGGCAGTTGGCGCATCGACCGCATCCTGCCCGCGGAGACCTCCGACCCGGACGCCCGCTCCCCGCTCGCCGCACCCGGCGTCGCGGTCCGCCCGGGGGACGCGATCATCGCCGTCGCCGGGCACTGCGTCGACCCGGTGACGGGCCCGGCCCCGTTGCTCGTCGGCACCGCGGGCCACCCGGTGGAGCTGACCATCTCCCCGGCAGCGGGCGGCGAACCCCGCCACACCGTCGTGATCCCCGTCGCCGACGAGGAACCCCTGCGCTACCACGCCTGGGTCGCCGACCGCCGCGCCCACGTCCACGCCGCCTCCGCCGGTCGCCTCGGCTACCTCCACGTGCCCGACATGCAGGCCCCCGGCTGGGCCCAGATCCACCGTGACCTGCGCGTCGAGGTGGCCCGCGAGGGACTCGTGGTCGACGTCCGCGAGAACCGCGGCGGCCACACCTCCCAGCTCGTGGTCGAGAAGCTCGCCCGCCGCATCATCGGCTGGGACGTCCCGCGCGGCATGCGTCCCACCAGCTACCCCCTCGACGCCCCGCGCGGCCCGGTCGTCGCCGTCGCCAACGAGTTCTCCGGCTCCGACGGCGACATCGTCAACGCGGCGATCAAGGCCCTGGGCATCGGCCCGGTCGTCGGCACCCGCACCTGGGGCGGCGTCATCGGTATCGACAGCCGCTACCGCCTGGTCGACGGCACCCTGGTCACCCAGCCGAAGTACGCGATGTGGCTGGAGGGGCAGGGCTGGGACGTGGAGAACCGCGGGGTCGAGCCGGACGTGGAGGTCGTACAGAGACCGCAGGACTGGGCAGCGGGCCGTGACACCCAACTCGACGAGGCGGTCAGGATCGCGCTGGAGGCGCTGGAGGAGCGGCCCGCGAAAACTCCGCCGGGCATGCCGGGCTGATACGACTACGATGCACCGGTACTGATCACCAGTGTGAGGAGGCACACGCATGGCGGGAGAACCGCAGGACGACTGCCTGTTCTGCAAGATCGTCGCGGGTACGATCCCGGCGACGGTCGTCCGCGAGACAGACACCACCGTCGCATTCCGGGACATAAACCCCCAGGCCCCCACGCACATTCTGGTGATCCCCAAGGCCCACTACAAGGACGCCGCCACCCTCGGGGCCCAGGCACCGCAGCTCGCCGCCGCCGTCCTCGCCGAGACGCAGGCCGTGGCCGACGAGGAGAAGCTCGACAGCTACCGCGTCGTCTTCAACACCGGCTCCGGCGCCGGCCAGACCGTCTGGCACGCCCACGCGCACGTCCTCGGCGGCCGCGGCATGCAGTGGCCCCCCGGATAACCCACCGTGTCCGTACGTGAATTGGTGGTCCTCGGCACCGCCAGCCAGGTCCCGACCCGGCACCGCAACCACAACGGCTACCTGCTGCGCTGGGACGGCGAGGGCATCCTGTTCGACCCCGGCGAGGGCACCCAGCGCCAGATGGTGCGCGCCGGGGTCGCCGCCCACGACCTGAACCGGATCTGCGTCACCCACTTCCACGGCGACCACTGCCTCGGCCTCGCCGGAGTGATCCAGCGGATCAACCTCGACCAGGTGCCGCACGAGGTGACCGCGCACTACCCGCGCTCCGGGCAGCGCTTCTTCGACCGCCTGCGGTACGCGACGGCCTACCGGGAGACGGTCGGCATCACCGAGGCACCGGTCGCCGCCGACGGCATCCTCGCGGTGACCGCGTCGTACACCCTCGAGACCCGCAGGCTGTCCCACCCCGTGGACTCCTACGGCTACCGGCTGATCGAGCCCGACGGCCGCCGGATGCTGCCCGACCGGCTCGCCGCGCACGGGATCGAGGGGCCGGACGTCGGCCGGCTCCAGCGCGAGGGGCGGCTCGGGGGCGTGTCGCTGGAGGACGTCAGCGAAGTGCGGCGCGGGCAGCGGTTCGCGTTCGTCATGGACACCCGGCTCTGCGACGGCGTGCACGCGCTCGCGCAGGGCTGCGACCTGCTGGTGATCGAGTCCACCTTCCTGGACGAGGACGCCGAACTGGCCGCGGAGCACGGGCACCTGACCGCCGGGCAGGCCGCCGCCGTCGCCCGGGAGGCCGGTGTGCGGCACCTCGTCCTCACCCACTTCAGCCAGCGCTACGCCGATCCGGAGGAGTTCGGGCGGCAGGCGCGGGCGGCCGGGTTCGAGGGTGAGCTGACCGTGGCGTACGACCTGCTGCGAGTGGCGGTTCCGAAACGGCGGTAAAACGCCCGTACGATATTTCGATGCCCCTCCCGAAAGCAGAACTGCACCTCCACATCGAAGGCACCCTGGAGCCGGAGCTGGCGTTCGAGCTGGCCGCCCGCAACGGCGTGACCCTGCCGTACGCGGACACGGAAGAGCTGCGCAAGGCGTACGACTTCGAGGATCTCCAGTCCTTCCTGAACCTGTACTACGAGCTGATGGCCGTCCTGCGTACCGAGCAGGACTTCGCGGACCTGGCGAACGCCTACCTCGCCCGGGCCGCCGCCCAGGGCGTCCGGCACGCGGAGATCTTCTTCGACCCGCAGGCGCATCTCGCCCGGGGCGTGGTCATGGGCACGGTCGTGGAGGGCCTGTGGCGGGCGCTGGGCAGCAGCGAGCGCAACCACGGCATCTCCACCAAGCTGATCCTGTGCTTCCTGCGCGACGAGTCCGCCGAGTCGGCACTCGAGACCCTCGATGCCGCCCGGCCGTACCTGGACCGGATCACCGGCATCGGCCTGGACTCCGCCGAGGTCGGGCATCCGCCGGTGAAGTTCCGCGAGGTGTACGAGGCCGCGGCCGGGCTCGGGCTGCGGCGCGTGGCGCACGCCGGTGAGGAGGGGCCGCCGGAGTACATCAGCGAGGCCCTGGACGTGCTCGGCGTGGAGCGCGTCGACCACGGGCTGCGCTGCATGGAGGACCCGGCGCTGGTCGAGCGGCTGGTCCGGGAGCGGATCCCGCTGACCCTGTGCCCGCTGTCCAACGTCCGCCTGCGCGCCGTCGACACCCTGGCCGGCCACCCGCTGCCCGCCATGCTGGACGCGGGCCTGCTGTGCACGGTCAACTCCGACGACCCGGCGTACTTCGGCGGGTACGCGGGCGACAACTTCGCGGCCGTGCACCGGACCCTCGGCCTGAGCGAGGACCGGCTGCGCGAGCTGGCCCGCAACTCGTTCCTCGCCTCCTTCCTGGAGGACGACGAGGAGCGCCGGGCCCGCTACCTCGCCGAGGTGGAGGCGTACGAGTTCGGCGACGCCGTGTCGTAAGCGGGATACCCGGCCGGCAGCGGTCGCCGAACGGCAGCGGTCGCCGAACGGCCGGGCGGCCTCCGGCCGGAAAACCGGCCGCCGTTGACGCCTGTGTCCCTGTGTCTCTAGCTTGTTCTCATACATGGACGGCATTCATAAAGGGAGATGGTCAGGTGGGCGGCGATCCAAGTCCCGAGGGTGTGGCGCGGCGGCTTCGCGAGGGCATGGCGCGGGGTGTGCTGTCCTTCCCGCTCACCGCCTTCCACGACGACGGCTCCCTCGACCCCGACGGCCTGCGCGCCCATGTCGCCGGCCGGCTCGCCGCGGCCCCCGGCGCCGTCTTCCCGGCCTGCGGCACCGGGGAGTTCTTCTCGCTGGACGAGGACGAGTACCGCACGGTCGTCGCCGTCACCGTCGAGGAGGCGGCCGGGAGCGTGCCCGTCGTGGCCGGGACCGGGTACGGGTGGGCGCAGGCCGCCCGGTTCGCGCGGATCGCCGAGGAGGCCGGCGCCGACGCCCTGCTCGTGCTGCCCCACTACCTGGTCGAGGCCCCGCAGGACGGCCTCGCCGCCCAGCTGGAGCGGCTCGCCGCCCGCACCCGGCTGCCGATCGTGGCCTACCAGCGCGGTCAAGTCGCCTACGACACGGGCACGTTGCGACGCATCGCGCGCATCCCGAACGTCATCGGCGTCAAGGACGGGCACAGCGACCTCGACCGGCTCCAGCGCCTCACCCTCGCCGCCCCTGACGGCTTCCTCTTCTTCAACGGCGCCGCCACCGCCGAGATCCAGGCGCGTGCGTACGCCACCGTCGGCGTCCCCGCCTACTCCTCCGCCGTGCACGCCTTCGCCCCCGAGATCGCCGGAGCCTTCTTCACCGCGCTCCACGGCGGGGACCGGGGCACGGTCGACAGACTGCTGCGGGAGTTCTACGTTCCCTTCGTCGAACTGCGCGACCGCGCGCCCGGGTACGCCGTGTCCCTGGTGAAGGCGGCGGCCCGGCTCCGGGGCGAGCGCGTCGGGCCCGTGCGCGCCCCGCTCACCGACCCCGCGCCCGCCGACCTCGCCGCCCTCAAGGCCCTCCTCACCGCCGGACTCGACCTCGTAGGAGCCTCACTGTGACCCGTGATCTGACCATCGCCGAGGTGCGGCTGACCCCGGTCCTGGTGGCCGACCCGCCGCTGCTCAACGTCCAGGGCGTGCACCAGCCGTACACCCCCCGGCTGATCGTGGAGATCGTCACGGCGGACGGGGTCACCGGGCTCGGCGAGACCTACGGCGACACCAAGTACCTGGAACCGGCCCGCCGGCTGGCCGAGCGGCTCACCGGACGCTCGGTCATAGATGTGAACGCTCTGTTCGGGCTCGACCTCGGCGTGGACGCGACGGGGCTCGACGGGCAGGTCGACGCCGGCGGTCTGCGCGGGACGCAGAGCGCGGACAAGCTCCGGCTGTCCGTGCTCTCCGCCTTCGAGGTGGCCTGCCTCGACGCCCAGGGCAAGGCGCTCGGGCTGCCCGTGCACGCACTGCTCGGCGGCAAGGTGCGCGACGCGGTCGAGTACAGCGCCTACCTGTTCTACCGGTGGGCCGCGCACCCGGCGGGCGTCGCGGCCGAGCCCGACGACTGGGGCGCCGCCCTCGACCCGGCCGGAGTGGTCGCCCAGGCACGGACGTTCAAGGAGCGCTACGGCTTCACTTCCTTCAAGCTCAAGGGCGGCGTCTTCCCGCCGGACGAGGAGATCGCGGCCGTACGCGCCCTCGCCGAGGCCTTCCCCGGGCACCCGCTGCGCCTCGACCCCAACGGCGCCTGGTCGGTGGCGACCTCGCTGAGGGTGGCGAAGGAACTCGAGGACGTCCTCGAGTACCTGGAGGACCCGACGCCGGGCACGCCCGCCATGGCCGAGGTGTCCGCCGGCACCGGGGTGCCCCTGGCCACCAACATGTGCGTGACCACCTTCGGCGAGATCCGGGAGGCGTTCGCCAAGGACGCCGTCCAGGTGGTCCTCTCCGACCACCACTACTGGGGCGGACTGCGCAACACCCGCCATCTCGCGGCGATCTGCGCCACGTTCGGGGTCGGGGTGTCCATGCACTCCAACACCCATCTCGGCATCAGCCTCGCCGCCATGACCCAGGTCGCGGCCACGGTCCCGAACCTGCACCACGCCTGCGACTCCCACTACCCCTGGCAGTCCGAGGACGTCCTGACCGAGCGGCCCGTCTTCACCGGCGGCCGGGTCGCGGTGTCCGACGCGCCCGGACTCGGCGTCGCACTCGACCGGGACGCGCTGGCCCGGCTGCACCGCAGGTGGGCCGAGGACGACGGCGCGCTGCGCGACCGGGACGACGCGGCGGCGATGCGGGCGGGCGACCCGCGCTGGCGGACGCCGGTGCTGCCGCGCTGGTAAGCCCCCTCGTACGGGGCGCTGCCTGGTGCACACTGGCCAGACCCGCACCACGTCAGGGAGCGCACCGTGACCGCCTCGCACGCCTTCACCGGAGAGGAACCGGAACACCTCACCCAGGCAGCGCGCTGCCGGGCCCAGGTCGACCCGCTCGCCGCGCTGCGCGAACCCGGCGACCCGCCCTGGGACGTCTACCTGACGGGCACGGTCTTCCTCGACATCATCTTCACCGGCCTGGACTCGGCGCCCGTGCGCGGCACCGAGTCCTGGGCCCGGGGGATGGGCTCCAGCCCCGGCGGAGTCGCCAACATGGCCACCGCGCTGGCCCGGCTCGGCCTGCGGACCTCCCTCGCGGCGGCCTTCGGCGACGACCACTACGGCGAGTACTGCTGGGACACGCTCGCCCAGGGCGAGGGCATCGATCTGACGCCGTCGCGGACCGTGCCCGGCTGGCACTCTCCGGTGACGGTGTCGATGGCGTACGAGGGCGAGCGGACGATGGTCTCGCACGGGCACGAGCCGCCCCCGCAGGAGCCGTCCCACCCCTCGCCCGCCACCGCCCTCAAACGACGCCCTTCGGGCGTGGACCCCCTTCCGTGCCCGCCCCGCGCGCGTGCCGCCGTCGCCTCCCTCACGCCGGGCACGCGCGCGCCCTGGATCGCGCAGGCCGCCCACGACGGCACCCGGATCTTCGCCGACGTCGGCTGGGACGACACCGGGGCGTGGGACATCGCCGGGCTCGCCGACCTGGAGCACTGCGAGGCCTTCCTGCCGAACGCGGAGGAGGCGAAGCGGTACACCGGCGCCGAGTGCCCGCGGGTCGCCGCGCATGCCCTGACCGAGTACGTGCCGGTGGCCGTGGTGACCCTCGGGCCGCAAGGGGCGTACGCGGTGGACCGGCGGACGGGGGAGGCCGCCGAGGTGCCCGCGATCGCCGTGGAGGCGCTGGACCCGACCGGGGCCGGTGACGTGTTCGTCGCCGGGTTCGTGACCGGCTCCCTGGCCGGGTGGCCGCTGGCGGACCGGCTGGCGTTCGCCGGGCTCACGGCCGCCTTGTCGGTGCAGGAGTTCGGGGGGTCGCTGTCGGCGCCGGGGTGGTCGGAGATCGGGGCGTGGTGGCGGCGGGTGCAGTCCCTGCCCGGGCAGGACCCGGCGGCGCTGCAGAGGTATGCGTTCCTCGAGGGTCTGGTGCCCAAGGAGCTGGACCGGGCCTGGCCGCTGCGGCGGGCGGTCCCGACCATCGGGTTCCGGCGCTCGGGGTGACCGCGGTGGGCGGGTTTCCCGCGAGGCCGTGGAGGCCTGTGAAAAGCCCTACGGCCATGTCGCCCCATCGTCGTACCCTGGAGTCGCGAGGCCGCCCTCAGCCAGGCGGCCGTGACGAGGAGGAAGCGCAGGCCTTCAGCGCCGGCCCATGACACAGACATCCACAGCTCACACCCCTTCGCAGGAGCAGGCGAGAGCGCAGTTCACCGTCCCCGCCCAGCACCCCATGGTGACCGTGCTGGGTTCCGGCGACTCCCTCCTGCGTGTGATCGAGAGGGCCTTCCCGGCGGCCGACATCCACGTCCGGGGCAATGAGATCAGCGCGGCCGGCGACCCCGCGGACGTCGCCCTCATTTCGCGCGTGTTCGACGAGATGATGCTGGTGCTCCGCACCGGGCAGCCGATGACGGAGGACGCAGTGGAACGCTCGATCGCCATGCTCAAGGCGAGCGAGAACGGGACGAGCGACGGCCCGGAGACCCCGGCCCAGGTGCTGACGCAGAACATCCTGTCCTCGCGGGGCCGGACCATCCGGCCCAAGACCCTCAACCAGAAGCGGTACGTCGACGCGATCGACAAGCACACCATCGTGTTCGGCATAGGACCCGCCGGTACCGGCAAGACCTACCTGGCCATGGCCAAGGCCGTCCAGGCCCTGCAGTCCAAGCAGGTCAACCGGATCATCCTCACCCGCCCGGCGGTCGAGGCCGGCGAGCGGCTGGGCTTCCTGCCCGGCACGCTCTACGAGAAGATCGACCCCTACCTGCGCCCGCTGTACGACGCGCTGCACGACATGCTCGACCCGGACTCCATCCCCAGGCTGATGGCCGCCGGGACGATCGAGGTCGCGCCGCTCGCCTACATGCGCGGACGCACGCTCAACGACGCCTTCATCATCCTGGACGAGGCCCAGAACACGAGCCCCGAGCAGATGAAGATGTTCCTCACCCGCCTCGGCTTCGACTCGAAGATCGTGATCACCGGTGACGTCACGCAGGTCGACCTGCCGAACGGCACCAAGTCCGGTCTGCGGCAGGTGCAGGACATCCTGGAGGGCGTCGAGGACGTCCACTTCTCCCGGCTGTCGTCCCACGATGTCGTACGGCACAAGCTGGTGGGCCGTATCGTCGACGCGTACGAGTTGTACGACAGCAAGTACGGCACCGAGAACGGCACCCACAAGGGCGGCCACGGCAAGTCCGGTGCCAAGGGCTCCAAGGGGAAGTAGACCAGCACGACCATGTCGATCGACGTCAACAACGAGTCCGGTACCGAGGTCGACGAGCAGGCGATCCTCGACATCGCCCGCTACGCGCTCGCGCGGATGCGCATCCACCCGCTGTCCGAACTCTCGGTGATCGTCGTGGACGCCGACGCCATGGAGCAGCTGCACATCCAGTGGATGGACCTGCCCGGGCCGACCGATGTCATGTCGTTCCCGATGGACGAGCTGCGGCCGCCGTCCAAGGACGACGACGAGCCGCCGCAGGGGCTGCTCGGCGACATCGTGCTCTGCCCGGAGGTCGCCGCCAAGCAGGGGGCGGACGCCCCGACGCAGCACTCCATGGACGAGGAGCTGCAGCTGCTCACCGTCCATGGCGTGCTGCACCTGCTCGGGTACGACCACGAGGAGCCCGACGAGAAGGCCGAGATGTTCGGCCTCCAGGCCGCCATCGTGGACGGCTGGCGGGGCGAGCGCGGCCTGACCGGTCCGTCGCCGGCGCCGACCGTCTCGTAAGCGGGCCGGTCCCGCCATGTCCCCGCAGATCGTGACCGGCGCGATCGCGCTGGTCGTCGTCGCCTGGCTCGCCGCCTGCGCGGAGGCGGGCCTCGCGCGCGTCTCCAGCTTCCGCGCCGATGAGGCCGTCAAGTCCGGCCGGCGCGGCAGTGCCAAGCTCGCCCAGGTCGCCGCGGACCCCACCCGCTATCTCAACGTGGCCCTGCTGGTCCGCGTCGCCTGCGAGATGGCGGCCGCGGCCCTGGTGACCTACGCCTGCCTGGAGGAGTTCACCGCCACCTGGCAGGCCCTGCTCGCCGCCATCGGGGTCATGGTCCTGGTGTCGTACGTCGCCGTCGGCGTCTCCCCGCGCACCATCGGCCGCCAGCACCCCCTGAACACGGCGACGGTGGCGGCGTACGTCCTGCTGCCGCTGGCCCGCGTGATGGGCCCGATCCCGTCCCTGCTCATCCTCATCGGCAACGCGCTCACACCCGGCAAGGGCTTCAGACGCGGCCCGTTCGCCTCCGAGGCGGAGCTGCGCGCGCTGGTCGACCTCGCCGAGCAGGAGTCGCTGATCGAGGACGAGGAGCGGCGGATGGTGCACTCGGTCTTCGAACTCGGCGACACGCTCGTGCGCGAGGTGATGGTGCCGAGGACCGACCTGATCACCATCGAGCGCTTCAAGACCATCCGGCAGGCCCTCACCCTCGCGCTGCGCTCCGGGTTCTCCCGGATACCGGTGACCGGCGAGAGCGAGGACGACATCGTCGGGATCGTGTATCTGAAGGACCTGGTCCGCAAGACGCACATCAACCGCGACGCCGAGAGCGACCTGGTGTCCACCGCCATGCGGCCGGCCGTCTTCGTGCCCGACACCAAGAACGCCGGCGACCTGCTGCGCGAGATGCAGAAGGAACGCAACCACGTCGCCGTCGTCATCGACGAGTACGGCGGCACCGCCGGCATCGTCACCATCGAGGACATCCTCGAGGAGATCGTCGGCGAGATCACCGACGAGTACGACCGCGAACTGCCGCCCGTGGAGGACCTCGGCGACGACCGCTACCGCGTCACCGCCCGCCTCGACATCACCGACCTCGGCGAGCTGTACGGCCTGGAGGAGTACGACGACGAGGACGTGGAGACCGTCGGCGGACTGCTCGCCAAGGCCCTCGGCCGCGTGCCCATCGCGGCCGCGTCCGCCGAGGTCGAACTGCCCGACGAACGCCGCCTGAAGCTGACCGCGGAGGCCGCCGCCGGACGCCGGAACAAGATCGTCACGGTCCTGGTGGAACCCGTCGGGAAGGCACCGCAGGAGGAGGAACCCGAGTGACCCCCGAGGAACTGCGCGCCTTCTGCCTCTCCTTCAACGCGGCCGTGGAGGACTTCCCGTTCAACCCGGAGACCTCGGTCTTCAAGGTGCTGGGCAAGATGTTCGCCCTGACGCACCTGGGCGCGCGGCCCCTGACGGTCAACCTCAAGTGCGACCCGGAGGACGCCGTCCGGCTGCGTGGCGAGCACGAGGGCCTGATCGTCCCCGGCTGGCACATGAACAAACGGCACTGGAACACCGTGACGGTGGACGGCGGCCTGCCGGCGCGGCTGGTCCGGGAGCTGGTCGAGGACTCGTACGACCTCGTCGTCGCGGGGCTGCCGAGGGCGGAGCGGCTGCGGCTGGACCGGCCGTAAGTCCCTTGCCGGGGGCGGGCGGTGCGGGGCCCGGTGGTCCAGCCCCGCCTAGTGCTGTGGCCGGAAAGGTTTGCCGGAAAGCTCGCGGCGTCCGGTGCGGTGCATCGCAAGGCGGAGCATCGCCCGTGTACTGGATGTACTCGGGTGATGCGACAACGCGGCGAGGTGCCGTGCCGGGCGTCGCGAGCCGGTGAACCTTTCCGGTCGCAGCACTAGTAGGGCTTGGTCAGCTTCATTCGTGAGTGGCGTGTCTGTTGGGCTCGGGTGTCGTTGTGGTGGTGTGACACCTGGGGAGATGGCCGAGGTCCGGGAGGACCTGGAGGCGTTCACGGCGGAGTTGTTCGACGGGTTCTTCCGTGCTGACCAGCGGCGGTGGGGGCAGGTGTATGTGCGCGGGCTGCTGCTGGACGGGCGGCGCAAGTCGGTGGAGCCGATGGCGGCCCGGCTGGGCGAGGACGGCAACCGGCAGGCACTGGCCCACTTCGTGACAACGAGCCCATGGAATCCGGCGCACGTGCGGGCCCGCCTGGCCTGGAAGATGCAGGACGCGATCAGGCCGGAAGCGCTGATCGTCGACGACACCGGTTTCCTCAAGGACGGGGACGCCTCGGCGTGTGTGTCGCGGCAGTACACCGGGACCGCGGGCAAGGTCACCAACTGCCAGGTGGGAGTGTCGCTGCACCTGGCTACCGACCGTGCCTCGGCCGCGATCGACTGGCGGCTGTTTGTGCCCGCTTCCTGGGATCCGGCCTCGCCGGAGGCGGATGCGGCCAAGGTCGCCCGCCGTAAACGGTGCCAGATCCCCGCCGAGGCCGGTCATGTGGAGAAGTGGCAGCTGGCCCTGGACATGATCGACGAGGCCCGCAGCTGGGGCGTCGACGTCCCCTTGGTCGTCGCGGACGCCGGATACGGCGACGCCACCGCCTTCCGCCTGGGGTTGGAGGAACGGAAGCTGGCCTACGCCGTCGGTATCTCCTCCCGGCTCACCGCTCATCCCGGACATGCGCGGCCGATCACCCCGCCTACCAGGGCATTGGCCGCCCGCCGGTGGCGACGTATCCGGACAAGCCGATGACGGTGAAGGAACTGGTCATCCAGGCCGGCCAGCAGGCGGCCCGGCCGGTGTCCTGGCGCGAGGGCTCCCGGCCGGGAACGGGCCGCAGCGGCTTCAAGCGCATGTACTCGCGTTTCGTCGCCCTGCGCATCCGGCCCGCCGGACGCGAGATCCGCCAGGCCACCAAGGGTGCGGAACTGTCCGAGCGCTGGCTGCTGGCCGAATGGCCCGCCACCGAGCCGGAGCCGGTGCAGTTCTGGCTGTCCAGCCTGCCTTCCGGCATGCCCCTGGCCACACTGGTGCGGCTGGCCAAGCTCCGCTGGCGCATCGAACACGACTACCGCGAGATGAAACAGGCCCTGGGACTTGCCCACTTCGAGGGCCGCACCTGGAACGGCTGGCACCACCACGTCACCCTCGTCTCCGCCGCCCACGCCTTCTGCACCCTCCGACGCCTGGCAGGCGCCCCAAAAGACACGGCGCAGGACTGAGCCTCTACCAAGCAGTCCGCGAGCTGCAGACACTCCTCGCCCTCTGGGCCGGCACCTGCCCCACCTGCCACCGAGACATACCCACCCCAATACGAACCTGACCAAGCCCTACTAGGGCCGGGCAACGGCGCGCGCGGCCGTGTGGTGCACACGGCCGCGCGCAGCGGGATCGTTCAGACCCCGGGCCGGTCCTGGCTCCGGCCCCGGCGCAGGCCCAGTCCGACCAGGACCGCGGCGGCGAGCACGATCGCCGCGTCCAGGGCGAGGACCGTGTGGACGCCGGCCAGCAGGTCACGGGAGGTGGTGGCCAGCACGCCCAGCAGCGGGATGCCGATCGTGATGCCGACCTGCTGGGTGGAGGTCACCAGACCGGTGGCCAGGCCCTGTTCCTCGTCCGGGACACCGGAGGTGACGGTCAGGCCGTACGAGACGATCGCGCCCAGGTGGAACATGCTGGCCAGGGACACCGCCGCCGTGGCGAGCCACACCGACCAGACGTGGGAGTCCAGCACGAGCAGCGCCGCGATCAGCGCGCCCTGGCCGGCCAGCGAACCGACCAGGGTGCGACGGGCGCCGAAGCGGCCGATCACCTTCGGGGCGAGCGAGCCGGCGACGGCCGACAGCACGCCCTGCACGCCGAAGACCAGACCCGTCTCGAACGCCGACAGGTGCAGGATGTCCTGGAAGTACAGGGTCAGGACGAAGATCACCGTCGACATCATCGAGAAGGTGACCAGACCGCCGACGTTGCCCCACGCCACCGTGCGGCGGCGCAGCATGGGCAGCGAGACGAGCGGGGCGGCCGTACGTGACTCGACGACCGTGAACACGGCCAGCAGGAGCACGCCGGCGGCCAGCGCCGTGATGACGTCCGGGCGGCCGAAGCCGTGGTCGGCGGCCGTGGACAGGGCGTAGATCAGCGACAGCAGACCGCCGGTGACGGTGACCGCGCCGGGCACGTCCAGGCGCGGACGGTCCGGGGTGCGGGACTCCGGCAGCAGGCCCGGGGCCAGCGGCAGCACGATCAGCGCGAACGCCGTCAGCAGGGCCATCGTGGAACGCCAGCCGAGCGAGTCCGTCAGCACACCGCCCGCGACCATGCCGAAGGTGTACCCCAGCGACATCAGGGTGCCGGAGATGCCGAGGGCGCGGTCGCGGGCCGGGCCCTCCGGGAAGGTGGTGGTCAGCAGGGACATGCCGGTCGGCACGATCGCCGCCGCGCCCAGCCCCTGCAGCGCGCGCCCGGTCAGGAACGACGCCGGGTCCCAGGCCAGGGTCGCGAGCAGCGAGGCCGCGCCGAACAGGGCGAGGCCGGCCAGGAACAGCTTCCGGCGGCCGAACAGGTCGCCGATCCGGCCGAAGAGGAGCAGGAAGCCGCCGGAGGGCAGCGCGAACGCGGTGACCGCCCACTGCAGTGCCGAGCGGCTCATGCCGAGGTCGGTGCCGAGTTCGGGCAGGGCCACGTTCAGGACGGAGAAGTCCAGCGCGACCATGAACTGGGCCGCGCACAGCACGAACAGGACGAGCTTGTCACGCGTCGACAACCGGGGCGGCCGGGGGGTGTCGAGCGGAGTGCCCGTGGAGGTGGTGGGTTGAGTCGTGGTGTCGATCGCCATGTCTTGAGCTTCGGGCCGCCGGAATACCGGTGGGGAGTCGGAACTTATGGTGGTGGTGGCACCACCAGACACGACGGGGGAGGAGCGGTACGTGCCTGCTGCGGGGGCGATGAGGAGTGAACGGCGCAATGAGCTGCGCGAGTTCCTGATGAGCCGGCGGGCCAGGGTCAGCCCCGAGGACGCCGGGCTGCCGGCGGGCGGCGGCCGGCGCCGTACGCCCGGGCTGCGCCGGGAGGAGGTCGCCGTGCTGGCCGGGGTGGGCGCCTCCTGGTACCAGTGGCTGGAGCAGGGGCGGGAGATCTCCGTCTCGCCGTCGGTGCTCGACGCCGTGGCCCGGGTGCTGCGGCTCAGCGACGCCGAGCGCCGGCATCTGTATCTGCTGTCCGGGATGAACCCGCCCACGCCCGAAGTGGCGCCGGAGAAACGGGACATGTGCGACGGGCTGCGGCGGCTGATCGACGCTTGGATGCCGTTTCCGGCGCACATCATGGACCTGTACTACAACTGCGTGATGTACAACGACGCGGCCGCGATCGTGCTCGGCATGCGGTCGGACAACACGCAGAACTGCCTCATCGACTTCTTCGTGGACCCGGTGTACCGGTCGCGCAGTCACAGCTGGGAGCGGAACGCCCGCAGGGTCGTGGCGCAGTTCCGGGCGGCGTGTGCGGCGCGGCCGGACGACGAGGGGTTCCAGGAGGTGCTGGCCGAGGCGTCGGCGCGCAGCCCCGAGTTCGTCCGGCTGTGGGCCGAGCGGGAGATCGAGGACCAGGGGCAGATCCGCAAGGAGCTGGAGCATCCGCTGGCCGGGCTGCTGGTGGTGGAGTCGACGGCGATGAAGGTGCCGGCCCGCCCGGACCTGTCGATCATCCTCCACACCCCGCTGGACGAGGCGAACACCGCCGAGAAACTGGAGTGGCTGGCATCTCCGGAAGGCCGGCGGGGCGCGATGTACCCCGTGGCGGGGTGACGGGACCCGGGCTTCGTATGCTCTGGGCATGACCGAGAGCAACGCGCTTGATCCCGAGGACCGCAAGATCGTCACCCTGGCCCGTTCCGCGCGGGCCCGCAACGGTGTGCCCGAGGGCGCGGCCGTACGGGACGAGACGGGGCGTACGTACGTCGCCGGGACGGTGGAGCTGGCCTCGCTGCGGCTGAGCGCGCTGCGGACCGCGGTCGCGATGGCCGTGGCGTCGGGGGCGCGGTCCCTGGAGGCGGCGGCGGTGGTGAGCGAGGCGGAGTCCCTGCCGGCGGAGGATCTGGACGCCGTGTCCGACCTCGGCGGCCCGCGGACGCCGGTCCTGCTCGCCGGGCTCGACGGCGAGGTCCGGCTGACCGTCTCCGCGGGCTGAACGACCCGTTGCGGGCTGAACGCCCCGTTGCCCAGCCGAACGAAAGGTCGGCTGGAATTCAACCTTGTTCGGTCCTTGCCCCTGCGCATCAATGGAGCCGTAACTTTCCGACGGACCGTCAGATCCGCACCGCCGCGCAGTGTGCCCGCACCCGCCTGCTCAGGCCTCTTCGTCCGCCGGCCCCCACATGGCACTCCCCACCAGGGAAGGGAAGCAGATCCCCATGAGAGGCAAGCGCACGGCAATGGGTGCGGCACTGGCCGCCGGGGCCCTCGCGGTCACCGGACTGGCCTTCGCGCCCTCCGCGGCCGCCGTCACCCCACAGTCGGCGACCATCACCGCGAGCTGCGGCATCTTCGGCGGCGGCTCGGCCACGCTCACCGCCACCCAGAGCGGCACCTCGGCCACCATCACCCTCACCTCCTCCGCGATCACGGCCCCGGTCGCCGTGGCGCAGGACTCCATCTCCTCCACCCTGACCCTGGCCAAGGCGGGCGGCGGCTCCGTGGTGTTCAGCGGGACCAAGAACCCCGCCATGAACACCGGCGACGCCGTCAGTGTCGGCCCGCTCCCCGGCAGCGTCGCCTCCGGTGACAGCCTGGACGCCTACGGCGGCTCGCTGAAGATGGTGATCTTCGGGGTCACCGTGACCTGTACGGCGAGCGGTCCGCAGGCGCCCGGCCCCTTCGTCTTCGACTGACCGAACTGAGCGATCTGTTCCGGATGCCGCGGAAACTGATGATCCGTCAGATTTCTGCGGCATCTCCATTGACTTCTCACTCCGGCTCCACATCAATGCCCCCTGTCGGCGCAGACGAGCCGCTGCGCCCGCAACCCTCAGGAGGGGGCCCCATGGGTTCGACACCCCCAAGACCACGAAGATCCCGACGGTGGCGCTGGGCGTCACTGTTCGGAGCGACCGCGCTCGCGGTGACCGCGGGCGGCGCGCTGGCCTGTCCGGCCGGTGCCGCCGGCACGAACGTGGACTTCGCCACGCACTGCATCCCGCCCGCCGTCGCGGGCATCCCGCCGATCGACGGCACCACGACCGCCGACGTGTCGGTGGACAACGCCAGCCCCAAGGTCGGCGACACCGTCACCGTCACGTACACGGTCGTCACCGCCGCCGCCAGCAATCCCACCGACCTCGCTCTGCCCGCCGACATCATGACGCCGACCGGGAAGGTGACCCTCGGTGGCGCCCAGACGGGGGACGTGACCGTCGCCGGGCCGAAGAAGAACCCGCCGGTGCCGGGGAAGGCGGCCTTCCCGTCCTTCTCCATGACCGGCACGTTCACCGTCACCAAGGCCGGGCAGATCACCCTCTCGCCCGGCGACTACAACATCCACACCAGCTACATCCTCGAGCTGGACACCCCCTGCACGGTCACCAGCCCGCCCGCACCGGTGTCGCAGACCGTGACCGCCACCGACGGCACCCCGGCCAACACCCGGGCCATCTCGCTGAGTTCGGCCTCGGGTGACGCGGGCGCCAGTGTGACCGTCACCGGCAGCAACTTCACGCCGGGAGCCACCGTCACCCTGGCCGGGCGGTCCGGGAACCTGCAGACGGCCGACACGGCGACCGTGACCGCCAACTCCCAGGGCTCCTTCAGCGGCTCGCTGGTCGTCACCGACAAGACGACGACCGGGATCGTGGCCTACGAGGGCGCCTCCTGGAGCGCGGACAAGGGCGCCGGCCCCGCGGCCTACGTCGTCAACGACAACTCGCCCGTCCCGCCGGGCAGTCAGAAGCTGACGACCACCGTCAAGGCGGGCACGCTGTCCATGTCCCAGGCCGGGGACTCGGTCGCGCTGTCGTCGGTCGGCTTCGGCCAGGGCGGCGCCTCGACCGGCAAGCTGCAGACGGTGACCGTCAAGGACTTCCGCGGCGGACCCGCCGGCTGGTCCCTGACCGGCAAGGTCACCGACCTCACCGGTCCCGGCGCCAAGATCGACGCGGGCAGGCTCAGCTGGACACCCGCCTGCGCGACCAAGGCGGGCAGCCCCAGCACCTGCAAGGCCGGTTCGGCGGGCACCGTGGGAGGCTCGGGAGCCACCCTCGCACAGGCCCCCGACGGCACGTTCACCGGCGGCGAGTTCACGGTCGACGCCGGGCTCTCCCTGGACGTACCGGCGTTCACGCCTCCGGGCTCGTACTCCGGTGTGCTCACGTTGACGCTCACCTGAGCGTGCGGGCGTCCGCACCCGCCCGCTGCCCCGTCTCTCGTCCGTGGGGGTCCGCACCCATGCGCAAGCTGTACGTCCTCCTCCTGGGTCTGCTGCTGACAGCGCAGGCCGCACCCGCGCACGCCGCCGGCAACGGCAGCTGGTCCGTCTACCCGCTCGCCTCGAAAGTCGCCGCGCGGCCGTACTTCTACCTCTCGGCCGACCCCGGCCAGACCCTCACCGACAAGGTCACCGTCGCCAACACGACCGGCAGCCCGCTCACCTTCCGCCTCTACGCGGCCGACGCCTACAACACGCCCCGCGACGGCGGCTTCGCCGTACGCACGCTGAAGGAGCGGATGCTCGGGGTGGGTGCCTGGGCGCGGCTCGCGAAGGAACGGATCACCGTGCCCGGGCACCGGAGCGTCACCGTGCCCTTCACCCTGCGGGTGCCGGACGGCGCCGAACCGGGCGACCACCCGGGCGCGATCGTCGCCCTGGACGAGCGGGTCGAGCCGGGCAGCGGTGCGCTGGCCCTCGGCGTGCAGCGGGCCGTCGGCGCCCGCGTCTACCTCCGGGTGAGCGGCCCCACGCTCCCCGCGGTCTCCGTGGAACACCTGCGGATCAGCCACCACCAGCCGCTCGTCCCCGGCCTCGGCGCCGGCACGGCCACCATCTCCTACACCCTGCGCAACACCGGCAACGTCACCGTCGGCCCGAGGGTGGAGCTGAGGGCGCGCGGGCTGTTCGGCCGTACGCTGCTCGACCGCGACCTCACCCGGGTCCCCTCCGAGCTGCTGCCGGGGCAGACGGTACGGCTCACCGAACCCTGGTCCGGGGCGCCCCAGCTCGACTGGGCGGACGTGACGCTGACCGCGAGCGCGCCGGGCACCCGGCAGTCGGCGAGCGCCTCCTTCCTGGCGCTGCCCTGGCTGCTCGCCGCGGTCGTCTTCGCGGCCGGTGCGGCGTGCGGGGCGCTGCTGGTCAGAGCGCGTCGGGGCCGTGCTCGCCGGTCCGTACCCGTACGACGGTCTCCACGGGCACGGACCACACCTTCCCGTCCCCGATCTTCCCCGTCCGCGCGGCCCTGACGATCGCGTCGATCACGGCGTCGGCGTCCGCGTCCTCCACGACGACCTCGATGCGCACCTTCGGCACCAGGTCGACCCGGTACTCGGCCCCCCGGTACACCTCGGTGTGACCACGCTGGCGGCCGTAGCCGCTGGCCTCGGTCACGGTCAGACCGTGCACACCCAGCTCCTGCAGGGCGGACTTGACCTCGTCGAGGCGGTACGGCTTGACGATGGCGGTGATGAGCTTCATGCCTGGGGCTTGACCTTCTGCACGGAGTGGACGACGGACGCGCTGACCGGGGCGCCGTGGCCCAGGACGCCGTGATCGTATGCCGTCTCCGCGTGCACCGTAAGGTCCAGGCCGGTGTGCTCGTGCTCCTCGCTCGCCCTGAGGCCCATCGCCTTGTCGAGCAGCTTGCCGAGGCCGTACGTCACCGCGAAGGCGTACGCCGCGACGACCACCACGGCGAGGAACTGCTTGCCGAGCGGGGCGAGCCCGCCGCCGTAGAAGAGGCCCTCGGTGCTGCCGGTCATCGCCTTCTGGGCGAACAGGCCGATCAGCAGGGTGCCGATGATGCCGCCGACCAGGTGAACGCCGACGACGTCGAGGGAGTCGTCGTAGTTCAGCCTGAACTTCCAGCTCACCGCGTACGAGCAGACGACACCGGCGGCGAGGCCCACGACAAGGGCGCCGAGCAGGGAGACCGTGCCGCAGGAGGGGGTGATCGCGACGAGGCCGGCCACCGCGCCGGAGGCGGCGCCGAGGGTGGTGGGGTGCCCGTCCCTCTTCTGCTCGACGAAGAGCCAGCCGAGCAGGCCGGTGCAGCCGGCGGCCATGGTGTTGAGGAAGGCGGCCGCGGCGAGGCCGTTCGCGCCGAGCGCGCTGCCCGCGTTGAAGCCGAACCAGCCGAACCAGAGCAGGCCGGCGCCGAGGATCACCATCGGCAGGTTGTGCGGGCGCATCGCGTCCTTCTTGAAGCCCAGGCGCGGGCCGAGGACCAGGCACAGGGCGAGACCGGAGGCACCGGAGGTGATCTCCACGGGCAGACCGCCCGCGAAGTCGAGCGCGCCGAGCCCGGCCGAGATCCAGCCACCGGGGCCCCAGACCCAGTGGGTGACGGGGACGTATACGACGAGGGTCCACAGCGGGACGAAGACCAGCCACGCCGAGAACTTGGTCCGGTCGGCCACCGCGCCGCTGATCAGGGCGGCCGTGATGATCGCGAAGGTCAGCTGGAAGGTGGCGAACAGCAGGGTCGGGACCGTGCCGTGGACGCTCGCCGGGCCGAGGCCGTGCAGGCCGGCCTGGCCGAGGCCGCCGATGAGCCCGCCGCCGATGTCGTCCCCGAAGGCCAGGGAGTAGCCGGCGGCCAGCCAGACCACCGTGACCAGCGCGATCGACACGAAGCTCATCATCAGCATGTTCAGGACGCTCTTGGTGCGGACCATGCCGCCGTAGAACAGGGCCAGCCCCGGCGTCATCAGCAGCACGAGGGCGGTCGCGGCGAGCAGCCAGGCGGTGTCGCCGGTGTTCACTTGGGGCGCGGCGGCGAAGGTCACGGGCGTCTCCAACGGTGCGGGGGCTGTGTCAGAGAGTCACCGGTGTGCGTTTCCGGTCGCGTACGGGTGTGTTTCCGTGGCGTTTCGTTGCGTGCGGGTTTCCGGAAGCTCACGCGGAGGGCGGCGGCGGGCCGCGGGGAGGGGCGACGGGGGCCGGCGGGGCATCGCTGGTACAGCGCGGGCTCGTGGATCAGGGAGAATGGGCGGCATGAGCGTGCGTACCCAGTCATCCGAGCAGCCGGCCGAGGCCGTCCACCGCGCCGGTTTCGCCTGCTTCGTGGGCCGCCCCAACGCGGGCAAGTCCACCCTTACGAACGCTCTGGTCGGGCAGAAGGTGGCGATCACCGCGAACCAGCCGCAGACCACGCGGCACACCGTGCGCGGCATCGTGCACCGGGAGGACGCCCAGCTCATCCTGGTCGACACCCCTGGACTGCACAAGCCGCGGACGCTGCTGGGCGAGCGGCTGAACGACGTCGTACGCACCACCTGGGCCGAGGTGGACGTGATCGGCTTCTGCCTCCCCGCGAACGAGAAGATCGGTCCCGGTGACCGCTTCATCGCCAAGGAGCTGGCGGGAATCCGGAAGACCCCGAAGGTCGCGATCGTCACCAAGACCGACCTGGTGGATTCGAAGACCCTCGCCGAGCAGCTGATCGCGATCGACCAGCTGGGCAAGGAACTGGGCATCGAGTGGGCGGAGATCGTCCCGGTGTCGGCGGTGGGGGACAAGCAGGTGAACCTGCTGGCCGACCTTCTGATCCCGCTGCTGCCCGAGGGCCCGGCGCTCTACCCCGAGGGCGACCTCACCGACGAGCCCGAGCAGGTCATGATCGCCGAGCTGATCCGCGAGGCGGCACTGGAGGGCGTCCGCGACGAACTGCCGCACTCCATCGCGGTGGTCGTCGAGGAGATGCTCCCGCGCGAGGACCGCCCCGCCGACCGGCCGCTGCTGGACATCCACGCCAACGTCTACATCGAGCGCCCCAGCCAGAAGGGCATCATCATCGGCCCCAAGGGCAAGCGCCTGAAGGAGGTCGGCATCAAGTCCCGCAAGCAGATCGAGGCGCTGCTGGGGACGCCGGTCTTCCTGGACCTGCACGTGAAGGTGGCGAAGGACTGGCAACGCGACCCGAAGCAGCTCCGCAAGCTGGGTTTCTAGCCGACAGCCCCCTGAGGGGTCATGTCCTGCAACCCCACCACCCTCAGCAGCTGAAGCCGTTCGTAGGAGTCCGTTCCCGGGCGGGCCGTGTGGACGACGAGGAGGTGGTGGTGTTCGTGGCTGAGCATGACCTCGCAGTCCAGGTCCAGCAGGCCGACCAGGGGGTGCTGGAAGCGCTTGGTCGCCCGGTGGCGCGGAGCCACCTCGTGTTCGTCCCAGAGCCGAGCGAACTCCTCGCTGGCGGAACGGAGTTCAGCGACCAGGCCGGCCGGTTCCGGGTCGTCGGGGCGGGCCGCGGCCACCGCGCGCAGGTTGGCCACCTGGGCGCGCGCGTGCGGCTCGTGGTCCTCCGCCGGGAACAGTGATCGCGCGGCCGGGTCCAGGAAGAAGCGGCGCACCAGGTTCCGTTCGCGCCGCGGGCGGGCCGTCACGTCGCCGACCAGCGCCTTGGCCATCGCGTTCTGCGCCAGGACCTCTCCGCAGTCGTTCACCAGCTGCGCCGGGGTGTCGTACAGGCGGTCCAGGATCAGCAGCAGGCCGGGCCGGACATGCGTCGACGCCGTCTCGCGGCGCGGCGGCTCCTCGCCGGCCAGATGGAACAGATGGTCGTGCTCGGCGTCCGTGAGGCGCAGCGCACGCGCCAGTGCCGTCAGCATCTGGCGGGACGGACGCGGTCCCCGGGACTGTTCGAGCCGGGTGTAGTAGTCGGCCGACATGCCCGCCAGCGACGCCACCTCCTCCCGGCGCAGGCCGGGCGTACGGCGCCGGGCGCCCGGGGCGAGGCCCACGTCGGCGGGGTTCAGACGGGCACGGCCGCGGCGCAGGAAGTCGGCGAGTTCACTCCGGTTCACCCCTCCAGCGTGCGGTAGCCCGCCCGGCTTATCCAGGGACTGTCGATCCCCTGATCGGGAGTTCTCTGCCGGCCGCCCCCGCTCCGCCCCACCGTGGTGGTGAACACGGCGAACAGCGAGGAGACGATCATGCTGACACTGGTGACCGGTACGACGGGGAAGGTCGGGCAGCGCTTCGTGCCCCGGCTCATGGCGCAGGCCCGGCCCGGGGAGAGGGTGCGGGTGGTCGTACGGGACGCGGCACGGGCGGAGCGGTTCGCCGAGCTGGGTGCCGAGGTCGTGACGGCGGACCTGCGGGACGAGGACGCGCTCGGCAAGGCCGTCGCCGGGGTGGACGCCGTCGTGAACATCGCCGCCGCCTTCCGCGGCGTGCCCGACGAGGAGGCCTGGGCCGTCAACCGGGACGCGGCCGTGGCCCTCGGCCACGCCGCGCTGGCCTCCGGCGTACGGCGGTTCGTGCAGGTCAGCACGGGGCTGGTGTACGGCACCGGACGCGGCCGCCCGCTGACCGAGGAGGACGAGATCCGGCCGGGCGGCGAGATGTGGGGCGCCTACCCCGAGTCCAAGGCGGCGGCCGAGCGGGAACTGCTCGCCCTGGAGGGCGGCATGGAGGTGCGCATCGGCCGCCTCCCCTTCGTCTACGGCGACGGCGACCCGCACCTCGCCGACGTCCTGCGCTGGGCCGCGAACTGGGCCTCCACGCAGCGGCTGCACATGGGCCACCACGCCGACGTCGCCCAGGGGCTGCTGCGCCTGCTGTACGCACCGGCGGTGAACGGCCCCGTCCACAACATCGCCGACGACGCCCCCGTCACGGCCGTCGACCTGCACCAGCTCAACGACGTCGAGCTGCCCGCGGGCATGGACAGCCGGACCGACCCCGACCCGTGGCTCGGGATCATGTCCACCCAGA
This sequence comes from Streptomyces sp. FXJ1.172, assembly GCF_001636945.3. Classification (NCBI taxonomy): domain Bacteria; kingdom Bacillati; phylum Actinomycetota; class Actinomycetes; order Kitasatosporales; family Streptomycetaceae; genus Streptomyces; species Streptomyces sp. FXJ1.172. The sequence continues at coordinate 6,224,054 of NZ_CP119133.2, forward strand.
AGATCCGCCGGGACCTCGGCTTCCGCCCGCTCTACCCGAGCGTCTGGACCGCCCGCGACGCAGGCGCCCTGTGAGCCCGCGCGTACCTAGTCGACTCCTCTGATCCGGCCCACCAGCACCGCCCCGCCCAGCCCGATCACCGCCGCGACCAGGTACAGCACCCGGTAGCCGCCCAGGTAGGTCACGATCGGCGCGGCCAGCGCCGGCGCGGCCACCTGCGGCAGGGCGTTGGCCACGTTGATCACGCCCAGGTCCTTGCCCCGGTCCATCGCCTGCGGCAGGACGTCCGTCATCAGCGCGAAGTCGACCGAGGTGAACACGCCGAAACCGACCCCGAGGACCGCCGCCGCGACCACCGCGCCCGGCCAGGTCTGCCAGCCGGCCAGCGCCGCCGTCGCCACCGCCATCAGCACCCCCGACCAGACGACGAACGGCTTGCGCCGGCCCACCCGGTCCGACCACACCCCGCCCGCCACGACGGTCGCCAGCAGCGTCAGGCTGTTGACGGCCGTCAGGATCAGCACCCCCCGCCCGGGGTCGGAACAGTGCAGCCGGTCCCGCAGGTAGTACAGCAGGTACAGGAGCACCAGGGAGTTGCTGAGGTTGATCAGGAACCGGGTCAGCCAGGCCCAGCCGAGGTCGGGATACCGGCGTGGGCTCAGCCGGAAGCCGGCCAGGAAGCCGCGCCAGGATGCCGGGCGGTCCTCCCGCGCGAGCCGCAGGTCCTCGTGGCGCAGGACGTACGGCAGGACACCCGCCGCCGTGCACACCGCGCACGCCAGATACCCGGCCCGGATCCCGCCCGCCGCCGTCGCGAGGCCGGTGCCGCCGACCACGCCCAGGATCTGCGCCGCCCCCAGCCAGCCGCCCACCGCGCCCCGTTGGAGCCGGGGCACCCGGTCCGGCACGGCCGCCGTCACGGCCGCGAACGCCGCGTTCAGGGTGAGCTGCACCAGGCACCAGGCCGCCGCCATGGACCACACCCCGCCCGCCTCGGCGAGCAGCAGCAGGGACAGCGCGCCACCCGCCGCCCCGGCCACGATCCACGGGGTACGGCGGCCCCGGCGGGCCGTCGTCCGGTCGGACAGGGCGCCGAAGAGGGGATTGGCGAGCAGCGAGACCACCGCGCCGGCTCCGGTCACCCAGGCCAGCATCGTCTCCTTGGACATCCCGGAGCCGGGCGCGAAGTCCTTCGTCTGGGAGGCGAGCAGGATCTGCAGCGGCCCGAACCAGCCGACCCAGATCGCCCCGTTGGCCAGCGAGAGCGCCGCCGTCCAGCCCCGGCCGACCCGTTCGACCGGCTCGGCCAGGGCGGCCGAGGGCCGGGCGGTGGTCATCTCTGGGCCTGCAGCACGTCCCGGAACCAGCGGTAGGAGGCCTTCGGGGTGCGCTCCAGCGTTTCGTAGTCCACGTGCACCAGGCCGAAGCGGCGCGCGTAGCCCTCCGCCCACTCGAAGTTGTCCATCAGGGACCACACGAAGTAGCCGCGCACGTCCACCCCGCACTCCAGCGCCGCGTGCAGGGCGCGGATGTGGGCGTCCAGGTAGGCGATGCGGTCCTGGTCGTCGATGCCCTCGTACGAGCAGCCGTTCTCCGTGATGACGATCGGCGGGAGCCGGTCGCCGTAGCGGTCGCGGAAGGCGGTCAGCAGCTCGGTCAGCCCCTCCGGGACGACCGGCCAGCCGAAGTCGGTCACCGGCCGGCCCTCGATCTCCCGTACCGAGAAGGGGAGTTCGGCCGGCAGGGCGAGGCCGCCGTACTCGCTGTCCGTCCCGCCGGGTGCGCCCACCCGCGTCGGCGCGTAGTAGTTGATCCCGTACCAGTCGACGGGCTCGGCGATCACCTTGAGGTCGGCGGCCACGTCCCCGGGCATCAACTCGCCCATTCCCTCAGGGTATTCACCGAGGACGACCGGCTCGGCGAACAGGCGGTTGAGGAGGAGGTCGTAGAAGTCCGCCGCCGCCACGTCGGCCGGGTCGCCGGACGCCGGCCAGGTGGGGCCGTGGGAGTTGGCGATGCCGATGCCGCCCGCCCCGGCCGCGCGCAGGGCCTGTACCGCGAGACCGTGGGCGAGGAGCTGGTGGTGGGCGACCGGGAGCGCGTCGAACAGGAGCCGCTTGCCGGGCGCGTGGGCGCCGAGGGCGTGGCCCAGCAGGGTGTGCTCGGCGGGCTCGTTGAGGGTGATCCACTTCGGCACTCGGTCGCCCAGCCGCTCGGCCACCACCGTCACGTACTCGGCGAACCGGGCCGCTGTGTCCCGCTGGAGCCAGTCCAGCGAGGCGGGCAGGTCCCAGTGGAAGAGGGTGGGCACGGGCCGTACGCCCGCCGCGCACAGCTCGTCCACCAGGCGGTCGTAGAAGTCCAGGCCGCCGGGGGAGTTCACCCGGGGCCAGGAGACCGAGAAGCGGTACGCGTCCACGCCGAGGCCGGCGAGCAGGGCGGTGTCCTCCCGGTAGCGGTGGTAGTGGTCGCAGGCCACCGCCGCCGTCGAGCCGTCCTTCACCCGCCCCTGTTCAGCGGTGAACACGTCCCAGACGGACGGTTCGCGCTCCTTTGCCGCGCCCTCGATCTGATGGGCGGAGGTCGACACGCCCCACAGGAAGTCCGGGGGGAACCGGGGTATCGGATTGCCGTCGTCAGTCGCCATGGCCGGATCATCCTTACCCCCGGTAACGGAAGTCAACGCCCCGGCGCGGACCGGTGTTCAGGCACCCTCCTTCAGCACCCGGGAGATCAACTCCCTTTGCCCGTCGGTGAGTCGGGGATCGGCCGCGTACACCGTGCGGCCGTCCACGGTGATCTCGTACCGGAAGCCGTCCGGGACGCCGGCCGGCGGGGCGGCCGGGCCGGACGCGAGGACGCGCTCGGCCAGGGCCTGCCACTCGGGGGCGTCGGGCCGGCCCGAGGTGTCCACCTCGGCCCGGCGCTCGATCCCCGCGAAACCGCCCGTGCGCCGTACTTGGATACGCATGGGTCCTTGTCTAGTACGGAACTACGACGTGCGCACCCCGACCTGTTCCCATGCCTTCTGCGCGGCCTCCAGTTCGTCCCCGGCGCCGTACCGCGCCCGGGCCGCCTTCACCGTCAGCTTGGCGAAGTCGGCGAAGAGGGCCCCCGATTGCAGCTCGCCGCCGGTGAGCACGTCGTACCAGATCTGCCCCGCCTTCTCCCAGGCGTGCCCGGCGAGGGCCGTGGCGAGCAGGTAGAAGGCGTGGTTCGGGATGCCGGAGTTGATGTGCACGCCGCCGTTGTCGCTGCTGGTGTGCACATAGCCCGCCATGGTCGCGGGCTGCGGGTCCTTGCCCAGCCTGGGGTCGTCGTACGCCGTGCCCGGTGCCTTCATCGAGCGCAGCGCGGTGCCGTGCACGCCCGGGGCGAGCAAGCCCTCGCCGATCAGCCAGTCGGCCTGGTCGGCACTCTGGCCGAGCGAGTACTGCTTGATGAGGGAGCCGAAGACGTCGGAGACCGACTCGTTGAGGGCGCCGGACTGGCCCTCGTAGTCCAGGTTCGCGGTGTACTGGGTGACGCCGTGGGTCAGTTCGTGGCCGATGACGTCGACGCTGCTGGTGAAGTCGGCGAAGATCTGGCCGTCGCCGTCCCCGAAGACCATCTGTTCGCCGTTCCAGAAGGCGTTGTCGTAGTCCGTCCCGTAGTGCACGGACGCGTTGAGCGGCAGCCCCCGCCCGTCGATGGAGTCCCGCTCGTACGCCTTGAGGTACAGCTCGAAGGTGGCGCCGAGGCCGGCGTACGCGCGGTTGGCACTGGCGTCCTGGACCGGGTCCTGGCCCTCCGCGCGGACCTCGGTGCCGGGCAGGCCGGTGCCGTGCCCGGCGTCGTAGATCGTGCGCCTGGGCTTGGCGGCGGCGGGTGCCGCGGCGGCCGCGGCGGTCTCGGTGCGCACCGCGGTGTCACGGCGGAGGGTGCGCAGCGCGGAGTCGTGCTGGAGGGTGCGCAGCGCGGAGCCGGAGAGCGCCTGGTCCTCGTGCTGGGCGAGCCGGTCGAGGATGTGCGGCGGCACGATCGTGCAGAAGACGGGCTGGAAGCCCCCGTTGGTCGTCATGGCACAGCACCCTTGCACTGAGTGATACGACTGTCACTACCCGCAACCATGATTGGTGAAGTATCGCGACATGTGACCACGGAGTGTGACGGGGAGTGGTATGGGACACTTTTTGTCCCTTTTGTCCTCAGGGATCCCGCATACTGAAACGGGCTCACGCACCTGGCACGACTCGGCTACGCTGCGATGCATCATGCGTTTCGGGCTGCTTCTTCTTAGCTGCCGCGGCGAGGGCCTGTAGTCAGAGGCCGACTCCCTCCCCGCGGAGCTTTGGCGTTGCGTCGGCCGTCCACCCGGACACCGGGACAACCGGACATCCTGAGGAGCCCACGCACCATGGCCAACCGCCAGCAGCCCAGTTCCATGCCGATCCACAAGTACGGCCGCTACGAGCAGGTCGACATCCCGGACCGCACCTGGCCCCAGAAGCGGATCACCACCGCCCCCCGCTGGCTCTCCACCGACCTGCGCGACGGCAACCAGGCCCTGATCGACCCGATGTCGCCCGAGCGCAAGCGCCGGATGTTCGACCAGCTGGTCAAGATGGGCTACAAGGAGATCGAGGTCGGCTTCCCCGCCTCCGGCCAGACCGACTTCGACTTCGTACGCTCGATCATCGAGGAAGAGGGCGCGATCCCCGAGGACGTGACCATCTCCGTCCTGACCCAGGCCCGCGAGGACCTGATCGAGCGGACCGTGGAGTCCCTGAAGGGCGCCCGCCGGGCCACCGTCCACCTGTACAACGCCACCGCCCCGGTCTTCCGCCGGGTCGTCTTCCGCGGCTCCAAGGACGACATCAAGCAGATCGCCGTCGACGGCACCCGCCTGGTGATGGAGTACGCCGAGAAGCTGCTGGGCCCCGAGACCGAGTTCGGCTACCAGTACTCGCCCGAGATCTTCACCGACACCGAGCTGGACTTCGCCCTGGAGGTCTGCGAGGCGGTGATGGACGTCTACCAGCCGGGCCCGGGCCGCGAGATCATCCTCAACCTGCCCGCCACGGTGGAGCGTTCGACCCCGTCCACGCATGCGGACCGCTTCGAGTGGATGCACCGCAACCTGTCCCGCCGCGAGCACGTCTGCCTGTCGGTCCACCCGCACAACGACCGCGGTACGGCCGTGGCGGCGGCCGAGCTGGCCGTGATGGCCGGCGCCGACCGCGTCGAGGGCTGCCTGTTCGGGCAGGGCGAGCGCACCGGCAACGTCGACCTGGTCACCCTGGGCATGAACCTGTTCTCGCAGGGCGTCGACCCGCAGATCGACTTCTCCGACATCGACGAGATCCGTCGCGTGTGGGAGTACTGCAACCAGATGGAGGTCCACCCGCGCCACCCGTACGTGGGCGACCTGGTCTACACGTCCTTCTCCGGCTCCCACCAGGACGCCATCAAGAAGGGCTTCGACGCCATGGAGGCCGACGCAGCCGCGAAGGGCGTCACCGTCGACGACATCGAGTGGGCGGTGCCGTACCTGCCGATCGACCCCAAGGACGTCGGCCGCTCCTACGAGGCCGTCATCCGCGTCAACTCGCAGTCCGGCAAGGGCGGTATCTCCTACGTCCTGAAGAACGACCACAAGCTGGACCTGCCGCGCCGGATGCAGATCGAGTTCTCCAGGCTGATCCAGGCGAAGACGGACGCCGAGGGCGGCGAGATCACGCCGAAGGAGATCTGGGCGGTCTTCCAGGACGAGTACCTGCCGAACCCGGAGAACCCCTGGGGCCGCATCCAGGTCAGGACGGGCCAGTCGACGACGGACACCGACGGGGTCGACACCCTGACGGTCGAGGCGACGGTGGACGGCGAGGACACGGTCCTGACCGGTACCGGCAACGGTCCGATCTCGTCCTTCTTCGACGCCCTGCAGTCCATCGGCATCGACGTACGCCTGCTGGACTACCAGGAGCACACGATGAGCGAGGGCGCCTCCGCGCAGGCCGCCTCCTACATCGAATGCGCGATCGACGGCAAGGTCCTGTGGGGGATCGGCATCGACGCGAACACGACGCGTGCGTCACTGAAGGCGGTCGTCTCGGCCGTCAACCGCGCGGCCCGCTGACCGCTCTGACCGGGAGTTTCGGGGCCCCGACCGCTGTATACGGCGGCCGGGGCCCCGTCTGTTATCGGCCACCGGGCCGGGCAGGTCACAGAAAGGTCTCTTCCGGGGTACTGACTCAGGCTCCGTGGTGTGGCTAACATCACGCCAGCACGGCGATGTTGCCGCGCGGTTACGGAGGTGCGACGTGCTGCCAGTACGGGGACGAAACGGCCGTGCCACCAGGGCTGTGCACATCCTGGGCACCCGCACCGCATGGACGCCCGTCGGGGACGGCGCGTTCTACTGTCCCGGCTGCGGAGGCGACCGCAACTACCAGCGGCTGACCGGCCGTCGCCGCCTCACCCTGCTCGGGGTGCCCCTGCTGCCGCGCGGGACCGCCGGACCGGTCGTGGAGTGCGCGGCCTGCCACCAGCACTACGGCACCGACGTCCTCGACCACCCCACCACCCGCCGCTTCTCCGCGATGCTCCGCGACGCCGTGCACACCATCGCCCTCGCCGTGCTCGCCGCCGGCGGCACCTGTTCCCGCACCGCCCTGGAGACGGCCGTCGGCGCGGTCCGTGCCGCCGGCTTCGACGACTGCTCCGAGGAGCAGCTGGCCGCCCTGGTCGAGGCCCTCGCCGCCGACACCGGCCGGGTCTTCGAGCAGCCGTGCGGGGCGAGCCTGACGATAGAGCTGCACGAGGCCCTGGACCCGCTCGCCCCGCACCTGGCCCCCGCCGGCCGCGAGGCCCTCCTCCTCCAGGCCGCCCGCATCGCCCTGGCCGACGGCCCCTACACCCCCGCCGAACGCGACGCCCTCACCACGGTCGGCGCGGCCCTGACGATCTGCGCCGACGACGTCACCCGGCTGCTGGCCGCCGCCCGCACCCCGTCCTGACCGCGTCACCCTCACCTACCCCGCGAGGACCGGGCGGCGACGGCGAGCAGGCTGGTCCTGTTCCCTCCGGTCCTCCCGGTCCTCCCGGTCCTCCCGGTCCTCCCGGTCCTCCCGGTCCTCCCGGTCCCCCCGGTTTACTCCGGACGGAGTAAGGACGCCCCGGTGAATGCGGGCAGCATCACGGCGTGACCCCGCTCCGCCGCCGCTGCCTCCTCACCGGTCTCGTGCTCCTCACCTCGCTCACCGTCCGGTCGCCCGCCCACGCCACGCCCGGCTGTGTGTCCTCGGAGCCGTACGTGTCGGGGCAGGGCGGCTACCACACCTACCGGATCCCCGCGGTCGTCAGGACCCGGCGCGGAACGGTGCTGGCCTTCGCCGAGGGACGCCGCAACGGGCCGGGCGACAGCGGTGACATCGACGTCGTGCTGCGGCGCTCCACCGACGGCGGCTGCACCTGGGGCCCGCTGACCGTCGTCGCCGCCGGGCACGGGGACACCCGGGGCAACCCGGCGCCGGTCGTGGACCCGCGCACCGGCGCCGTCGTCCTCGTGACCTGCGGCAACAGCGGAGCCGTGACGGAGGCACAGATCATGCGCGGGCAGGTCCCGCCCGCGCGGGGCCGCCGGGTGTTCGTCCAGCGCAGCTGGGACGACGGCCGCCGCTTCACACCCCCGGCGGAGATCACGGCCGAGGTGAAGCGGCCCGGCTGGCGCTGGTACGCCACCGGCCCCGGCCACGCGGTCGCCCTCACCCGCGGCCCGCACGCCGGCCGGCTCCTCGTCCCCGCCGACCACTCCACCGCCCCGCCCGCCGGCTCCTCCGACACCGGTCGGGAGGCCCGGTACTACGCCGGCCACGCGCTCTACAGCGACGACGGCGGGTACACCTGGCACCTGGGCTTCGTGGCGAGCGCCCCCGACGGCGTGGGCGACGTCAACGAGACGAGCGCGGCCCAACTCCCCGGCGGACGGCTCTACTTCAACGCGCGTGACCAGTACGGCGCCGCCCGCGGCCACCGCCTTGACGCCTACTCCTCCGACGGCGGCACCACCCTCGACCGCCCCTACGCCCCCCAGCCGAGCCTGGCCGACGTCCCCGTGGTCCAGGGCAGCCTCCTCCAACTCAGCGGCCCGGGCGCCCCGTTGCTGTTCTCGGCGCCCTCCGTGCCGACGGCCCGCCGGGCCCTGGCGATCTGGTCCAGCACGGACGCCGGCCGCACCTTCACCAAGCTGCGCACGCTCTCCGGCCGCCCGGCCGCCTACTCCGACCTCGTCCGGCTGGGCCCCACCACGGTCGGTGTCCTGTACGAGACGGGCACCGCGCACGGCTTCGACAGGCTGGAGTTCCACAGGCTCACCTCGGGGTGACTAGAGCAGCCCGGCCGCCGCCAGGTACTTGCCCACCTTCTCGGTCTCCTCGCCGGACAGCGGCACCTGCGGCTCGGCCGTCACCGGGCAGTCGATGATCCCGCGCAGGTGCAGCGCCGCCTTGAACGCGCCCAGCGCCGAGGAACTCCGGCCCATCCGCGCCGGGGCCCCGGCCCCGGTCATCCCGAACAGCGCGCACAGCCGCTCCTGTTCACCCCGCGCGCCCTCCCAGTCGCCCGCCCGGCCCAGCCGGTACAGCCGGACGTACCCGTGCGGGTCGACGTTGGCCAGCCCCGGCACGGCCCCGTCCGCGCCCAGCGCCAGCGCGCAGTCCACGGTCACCTCGGAGCCCGTCAGCACGCCGAACCCGGGATGCGCGCGGGCCCCGGTGACGACCTCCCGGAAGGCGCCCAGGTCCCCGCTGGAGTCCTTGAGCCCCGCCAGCACCCCGTCGGCCGCCAGCCCCAGCACCAGATCGGCCGGGAGCTTGGTGTGCACGGCCGCCGGGATGTCGTAGGCGATGACCGGCACCGGGCTCGCGGCCGCGATCCGGCGGTAGTGGTGGACGATCTCGGCGCGGTGGGTGCGGGCGTAGAAGGGGGCGGTGACGACCACCGCCTGCGCGCCGGCCGCCGTCACCGCCGTGACGTGGTCCAGGACGCGGGGCGTGGTCATGTCGATGGCACCGGCGATGACGGGCAGCCGGCCGCCCGCATGGCCGACGACCGCCTCCACGACCAGCCGGCGCTGCCGGTCCGTGAGGAAGGCCGCCTCGGAGGTCGACCCGAGCAGGAACAGCCCGTGCACCCCGGCCTCCACCAGATGGTCGACCAGCCGGAGCAACGAGGGGACGTCCACCTCGCGCTCCGGTGTCAGGGGCGTGCAGACGGGCGGGACGACCCCGGTCAGCGGGGTGGGCAACGTCATTCAGGGCTCCTGGAGAAGACTCTGTCGGGCCAGGTCGCGGGTCGGCCGGTCCTCCTCCACAGGATGGTGGCAGCGGTAGCGGTGCCCGGGCCGTGACGCGGCCGAGAAGTCCGGCATCGACCCGGCGCACACCGCGTCCGCCTTCCAGCAGCGGGTGCGGAACGGGCAACCACTCGGCGGCCGGGTCGCCGAGGGCACCGGCCCGGTCAGCGGGATCGGGTCGAGGGGGTCGAGCAGCCCGGGCGTGGCGGAGAACAGGGCACGGGTGTACGGGTGCCGGGCGGCGTCGGTGACCCGGTCGGCCGGGGTCTCCTCCACGATCCGGCCCAGGTACATGGTGATCACCCGGTCGCTCATCCGCCGTACGATGCCCGTGCCGACCGTCGCCCGGCGCTCGGCGCCCGGCATCGCCCACAGCTCCCGGCCCCGGAACGCCACCGTCCCCGGGACCGGCCGCTGGATCCCCACCAGCACCTTCGCCAGCGTCGACTTCCCGCACCCCGACTCGCCGACCACGCCGACCGTCTCACCGGCCGCCACGCTGAAGTCGGCGCCGGTCAGGGCGTGGACCCGGGCGCGGGTGAACAGGCCCGCGCCGCGCGCCTTGTGGACGACATGGGCGTCCCGTACGTCGATGACCGCGGTCACTGGCACGCCTCCTTCGCGGGTTCCACGGGTACGGGGGCAGGCGGCAGCATGGGCGGCCGTACCGGTGGACGGGCGCGCGTTCGTGGCACAAAAGGGGCTTTGGGGGCGGTCAAGGGGGCGCACACGAACGGACCAGCGGCCGGATTTCGTCCGGATGAGCGGCGGAGTGTTTCCGGTACGCGAGAATGGCTCCATGAGTCTGTTCCGCGACGACGGCATCGTGCTGCGCACCCAGAAGCTGGGTGAAGCGGACCGGATCATCACCATCCTCACGCGCGGTCACGGGCGGGTACGGGCCGTAGCCCGGGGGGTGCGGCGGACCAAGTCGAAGTTCGGGGCCCGCCTGGAGCCCTTCTCGCACGTCGACGTGCAGTTCTTCGCGCGGGGCAGTGAGCTGGTCGGGCGCGGGCTGCCGCTGTGTACGCAGAGTGAGACCATTGCACCGTACGGTGGCGGGATCGTGACCGACTACGCCCGGTACACCGCCGGGACGGCCATGCTGGAGACCGCCGAGCGGTTCACCGACCATGAGGGTGAGCCGGCCGTGCAGCAGTATCTGCTGCTCGTCGGGGCCCTGCGGACCCTCGCGCGCGGGGAGCACGCACCGCATCTCGTCCTCGACGCCTTTCTGCTGCGCTCGCTCGCCGTCAACGGGTACGCCCCCAGCTTCGAGGCCTGCGCGAAGTGCGGTATGCCCGGTCCGAACCGGTTCTTCTCCGTGGCCTCCGGTGGATCCGTGTGCGTCGACTGCCGGGTGCCCGGCAGTGTCGTACCGTCCCCGCAGACCCTGGTTCTGCTGGGGGCGCTGCTTACGGGAGACTGGGAGACGGCCGACGCGTGCGAGGCGCGGTACGTCCGCGAGGGCAGCGGGCTGGTGTCCGCCTACCTGCACTGGCATCTGGAGCGCGGGCTGCGCTCACTGCGGTACGTGGAAAAGTAAGAGGGAAGCGAGAAGCACATGGTGGTACGCGGGATCCTGGGGCGCCAGCGGCGCGAGTACAAGGCGCCGGAGCCGCATCCGTCCGGTGCCCGTGCGCCGAAGCTCCCCGGCGAGCTGGTCCCGAACCACGTGGCCATCGTCATGGACGGCAACGGACGGTGGGCGAAGGAGCGCGGCCTGCCGCGCACCGAGGGCCACAAGGTCGGGGCGGAGCGGGTGCTGGACGTGCTCCAGGGCTCGATCGAGATCGGCGTCCGCAACATCTCGCTGTACGCCTTCTCGACCGAGAACTGGAAGCGCTCGCCGGACGAGGTCCGCTTCCTGATGAACTTCAACCGCGACTTCATCCGCAAGACCAGGGACACGCTCGACGAACTCGGCATCCGGGTGCGCTGGGTGGGCCGTATGCCCAGGCTGTGGAAGTCGGTCGCCAAGGAGCTGCAGGTCGCGCAGGAACAGACCAAGGACAACGACCTGCTCACCCTGTACTTCTGCATGAACTACGGCGGGCGGGCCGAACTTGCCGACGCGGCCAAGGCGATGGCCGAGGACGTGGCGGCGGGCCGGCTCGACCCGGGCAAGGTCAACGAGAAGACCATCCAGAAGTACCTGTACTACCCCGACATGCCGGACGTCGACCTGTTCCTGCGCCCCAGCGGCGAGCAGCGCACCTCCAACTACCTGCTCTGGCAGAGCGCGTACGCGGAGATGGTCTTCCAGCACGTGCTGTGGCCGGACTTCGACCGGCGCGACCTGTGGCGGGCCTGCGTCGAGTTCGCCTCCCGCGACCGGCGCTTCGGCGGGGCCGTCCCGAACGAGGAACTGCTGGCCATGGAAGCCGCGATGAAGGGTGATTCCTCCGACTCCTAGGTCGTCACCGACACGCCCTGCTCCGTCCCAGGAGTCTCAGTCGGCCTGCGCGGCGCAGTCCGCGCAGGTACCGAAGATCTCCACCGTGTGCGCCACGTTGACGTAGCCATGCTCCGCCGCGATCGCCTCGGCCCACTTCTCGACAGCGGGCCCCTCGACCTCCACCGCCTTGCCGCAGGCACGGCACACGAGATGATGATGGTGTTCGCCGGTGCTGCAGCGGCGGTAGACGGACTCGCCGTCGGAGGTGCGCAGGACGTCGACCTCGCCGGCGTCGGCCAGGGACTGCAGGGTGCGGTACACCGTAGTGAGCCCGACCGAGTCGCCCTTGTGCTTGAGCATGTCGTGCAGTTCCTGCGCGCTGCGGAACTCGTCGACCTCGTTCAGGGCCGCCGCCACGGCTGCACGCTGCCGGGTCGCGCGGCCCTTCACGGGCGGTCCAGCGGTCGTCACCGTTCACTCCTCACGTCTCGCTTCTGCCCGGGCGGCCATTGTGCCAGTCCGGGCAGTCAGCGGTCAGACGCCGATCTCGTCCCCGGCCTTCCGCGTGGCCGGAATCGAGCACTCCGCCGGGTCCCCGGCGGGCCCGGCCTGGGCCGCCGCGCGGGCGCGTCGCCGGGCCAGCGGGGTGGCCAGCGCCGTCAGCGCGACGAACGCGGCGATGGTCAGCAGAACGATCGTCGCACCGGGCGGGACGTCCTGGTAGTAGGAGGTGATCGTGCCGCTGACGGTCACGGCGATGCCGATCGCGACGGCGATCACGAACGTGGCGGTGAAACTGCGGGTGAGCTGCTGGGCCGCCGCCACCGGCACGACCATCAGCGCGGACACCAGCAGCAGCCCGACCACGCGCATGGCGACGGTCACCGTCACCGCGGCCGTCACCGCCGTCAGGAGGTTGAGCGCGCGCACCGGCAGGCCGGTGACCCGGGCGAACTCCTCGTCCTGGCTGACCGCGAACAGCTGGCGGCGCAGACCGAGGGTGACCAGCACCACGAACGCGGCCAGCAGGCAGATCGAGACGACGTCCGACTGCGACACCGTGGACAGCGAGCCGAACAGGTACGACGTCAGGTTCGCGTTGGAGCCGCCCGGCGCGAGGTTGATGAACATCACGCCGCCGGCCATGCCGCCGTAGAAGAGCATGGCGAGGGCGATGTCGCCGCGCGTCTTGCCGTACCAGCGGATCAGTTCCATCAGGACCGCGCCGAGGACCGAGACGGCCGTCGCCATCCACACGGGGGACGTCGACAGCAGGAAGCCCAGTCCCACTCCCGTCATCGCCACATGGCCGATGCCGTCGCCCATCAGGGCCTGGCGGCGCTGGACCAGGTAGATGCCGACGGCGGGGGCGGTGATGCCGACCAGGACGGCGGCGAGCAGCGCCCGCTGCATGAAGGCGTAGTTCAGGAAGTCCATCAGCTCAGCAGTCCCGTGTGGATCGACTCGTGGGGGTGTACGTGGTCGTGGCCGGGCAGGGCGTGCTGGCCGACCGCCTGTGGCGGCGGGCCGTCGTGCAGGACACAGCCGTCGCGCAGGACCACCGCGCGGTCGATCAGCGGCTCCAGCGGCCCGAGTTCGTGCAGCACGAGGAGGACCGTGGCGCCCGCCGCCACCTGTTCCCTCAGGGTGCGGGCGAGGATCTCCTGGCTGGCCAGGTCGACGCCCGCCATCGGCTCGTCCATGATCAGCAGCTCGGGTTCGGCGACGAGCGCGCGGGCGATCAGCACGCGCTGGTGCTGGCCGCCGGAGAGGGCGTTCACCGAGTCCTTGGCGCGGTCGGCCATCCCGACCGCCGCAAGGGCCTGCTGCACGGCCTCCCGGTCGGCGCGGCGGAAGACGCCGAAGCGGGTGCGGGAGAGCCGCCCGGAGGAGACGATCTCGGTCACCGTGGCGGGCACGCCGCCGGCGGCCGTCGTGCGCTGCGGTACGTAGCCCACGCGCGACCAGGCGCGGAACGAGCGGCGCGGGGTGCCGAACAGCTCGATCGTGCCGCCGCTCGCCGGCACCTGGCCGATGACCGTGCGGATCGCGGTGGACTTGCCGGAGCCGTTCGCGCCGAGCAGCGCGACGACCTCGCCGCGGCCGACGGTGAGGTCGATGCCGCGCAGTACGGGACGGGCGCCGAGTTCGGCGGTCACCCCGCGCAGGGCTATGACGGGCTCGCTGGGCTCACTGGTCATGTGGTCTCCCGTACCGGTCACTTGGCGCCCAGCGCCTGCTGGAGGGCCTTGAGGTTGGCCTCCTGGACGGAGAAGTAGTCCTTGCCGCGGGACTTGGCGGTGATGCCCTCGATGGGGTCCAGCACGTCGGTCCTCAGACCGGCGTCGCCCGCGATGGTCTTGGCGGTCTTGTCGCTGACGAGCGTCTCGTAGAAGACGGTGGAGACGCCGTCGGCCCTGGCCATCTGCTCCAGGTCCTTCACGCGCGCGGCGCTGGGCTCGGAGTCGGGGTCGAGGCCGGTGATGGACTCCTCGGTCAGGCCGTAGCGCTCGGCGAGGTAGCCGAAGGCGGCGTGCGTGGTGATGAAGACCTTGGTCTTCGCGCTGGCCAGGCCGTCCTTGAACTGCCTGTCCAGGCCGGTCAGCTTCGTGACCAGCGTGGCGGTGTTCTTCTCGTAGTCGGCCGCGTGCTTCGGGTCGGCCTTCTCGAAGGCCTTGCCGACTCCCTGGGCGACCTGGGCGTAGCGCACCGGGTCGAGCCAGATGTGCGGGTCGAGGCCGGCCAGCTCCTCGTTCTTGGAGGCGTCGTGGGCGGCCGCGTGGCCGCCGACCTCGTTGCCGTGCTTCTCCAGCGTGGTCAGGGCGGCCGCGTCGACCTTGGTCTTCACCGGGGACTGGGCCACCGCGTCGTCGACGGAGGGCTGGAGGTTCTTCAGGTACAGCACGGCGTCGGAGTCCTGGAGCAGCGCGATCTGCTTGGGGCTGATCTCCAGGTCGTGGGGTTCCTGGCCGGGGGAGGTGAGACTGGTGACGTGGACGTGGCTGCCACCGATCTGCTCGGCCAGGAAGGCCATGGGGTAGAAGGACGCGACGACGTCGAACTCGCCGGGGTTCGCCGCCCTCGCCGTGTCGGCGGAGCAGGCGGTGAGGGTGCCGGTGCCGAGGGCGGTGACCGCGGTGAGCGCGGCGGCGGGTATGAGGCGTCGTACGTTCATGACAGTCATTTTCAACAAACATGGAAACCGTTGTCAACAAGCCCTTGTCGGGGCCTTGTGACAGGGGGCCGATTTGGCCGAGGGGGAGCCTGCGCCGGTAACCTGAATCATTCGCAAGCAAGCTGGAAGCTTCCCGCTTCAACGCCCGTCGTCGTAATCGTCATGAAGAGAGCACCGTGGCCGCCGACAAGATCGACACCATCGTCAGCCTGAGCAAGCGCCGTGGCTTCGTTTTCCCGTGCAGTGAGATCTACGGCGGACAGCGTGCCGCCTGGGACTACGGACCGCTGGGTGTCGAGCTCAAGGAGAACATCAAGCGTCAGTGGTGGCGCTACATGGTGACGTCGCGCGAGGACGTCGTCGGTATCGACTCGTCCGTCATCCTGGCCTCCGAGGTCTGGGTCGCGTCCGGCCACGTCGCCACCTTCACGGACCCGCTGACCGAGTGCACCGCGTGTCACAAGCGGTTCCGCGCCGACCACCTGGAAGAGGCGTACGAGGAGAAGAAGGGCCACGCCCCGGCGAACGGCCTGGCCGACGTCAACTGCCCGAACTGCGGCAACAAGGGCCAGTTCACCGAGCCCAAGCAGTTCTCGGGTCTGCTCTCCACGCACCTCGGCCCCACCCAGGACAGCGGCTCTGTCGCGTACCTGCGCCCGGAGACCGCCCAGGGCATCTTCACCAACTTCGCCCAGGTGCAGACCACCTCGCGCCGCAAGCCGCCGTTCGGCATCGCGCAGATGGGCAAGTCCTTCCGCAACGAGATCACGCCCGGCAACTTCATCTTCCGCACCCGCGAGTTCGAGCAGATGGAGATGGAGTTCTTCGTCAAGCCGGGCGAGGACGAGAAGTGGCAGGAGTACTGGATGGAGCAGCGCTGGAACTGGTACACCGGCCTGGGCCTGCGTGAAGAGAACATGCGCTGGTACGAGCACCCGCAGGAGAAGCTCTCCCACTACTCCAAGCGCACCGCCGACATCGAGTACCGCTTCCAGTTCGGCGGCAGCGAGTGGGGCGAGCTGGAGGGTGTCGCCAACCGCACCGACTACGACCTCGGCGCCCACTCCAAGGCCTCCGGCCAGGACCTCGCCTACTACGACCAGGAGGCCCAGGAGCGCTGGACCCCGTACGTCATCGAGCCCGCGGCCGGTGTCGGCCGCACCATGCTGGCCTTCCTGCTCGACGCGTACGTCGAGGACGAGGCGCCGAACGCCAAGGGCAAGATGGAGAAGCGGACCGTGCTGCGGCTCGACCACCGCCTCGCCCCGGTGAAGGTGGCCGTCCTCCCGCTGTCCCGCAACCCCGAGCTGTCTCCGAAGGCCAAGGGCCTCGCCCAGGCGCTGCGGCAGAACTGGAACATCGAGTTCGACGACGCCGGTGCCATCGGCCGCCGTTACCGCCGCCAGGACGAGATCGGTACGCCGTACTGCGTGACCGTCGACTTCGACACGCTCGAGGACAACGCGGTGACCGTGCGCGAGCGCGACTCGATGAAGCAGGAGCGCGTGTCTCTCGACCAGATCGAGGGCTACCTGGCGCAGCGCCTCCTGGGCTGCTGAGGCCTGCGGCGCATCAGCCGTCGTCCGCCCGCCCGCCCGCCGGCCCCTCGGCCGGTCGGCGGGCGGGCGTCTTCATGCCCGCTTCAATTCCTGGCCGCCGTCACGATCACGTACGCCGTCCTCGTCACGCGGCCGTGGTGGGAGACGACCGTCACCGGGTAGCGGCCCGGCTTCAGGCCGGCGCGGAGGGTGGCGGTGCCGAAGTAGCGCGGGTCGTCACCGTCGGCGCCCTTGCTGGTGTCCCGGCCGAGGCGGACGGCGCGGACGAACGCCGGGGACGTGGCGGTCAGCCGGGTCTCCTCACCCGGGTCCGGGTGCGCGTCGTGCCAGATGACCCCGACCCGCCCGCCGGCGCGGACCCTGATCTCGTGGTGACCCTGGCCGGGGTAGCCCCTGCCCGGGTCGTAGAAGTCGGGGCCGTGCGCTTTGCCCAGGTAGTCGGGGTCGCCGGGCCGGGCCGCCCCGACCCGCAGATGCTGCACGGCGATGCGACGGCCGTGCGGACCGTACAGCTCGAAGGCGTAACTGCCGCCCGCCAGGCCGGGCTTGAGCGTCGGCGTGGCCGAGAAGGCCCGGGGGTCGTAGTAGTCGATCACATTGTCGTGGGCGAGCCGCACGGGCCCGGGCAGTGCCGTGGACCGCACCGTGAAGCCGGTGCCGAACTCGCCCGGGTACAGGTCGTCGAAGCGCAGCGTCACCGGCTCACCGGGCCGGGCCGCGCGCCAGTCCACGCCGACCGTGAACGACGGGCGTACCGAGCGGACGACCTGGATCCGGTCGGTGGCCACGGTGCGGCCCGCGACGGCGACCGACAGCGGGTACCAGCCGGGCCGGTCCGTCATGGCCAGCGGCGCCACCGCCTCGTAGGCGCTGTCGCCCTTGTTCCAGCGCAGCCGTACGGCCCCGCCGAACGCGCGCGACTCGGCGGTCACCGCGTCGTGTCCCTCGGCCCGGCCGACGCCGTCGAGCAGGAGGGAGACCAGCTGCCCGGGGCGGGCGTCGAGCTGGCCGTTCAGGATCAGGAGGGGTTTGCCGGGCGCGCCCGCGGGGGCGCTCCCGGTGCTCGCCGTGCTCGCGGCGTTGTGCGCGGTCACGGCCGAATTCGGCTCGGCCCCGGCCTTGCCGGCCGAGGGGACGCATCCGCACAGCACCAGACCGGCCGCTGCGACGCCCAGGGGTTTGTACCAGTTCATCGTGTTCCCCCACTTGTCGGTCACACGGGGAGATGCCGGAATTGCGCTGCGGGTTGTCCATGGGAGGGCAAGGTTTTCTGTTCCCGCGTCCTGGGGCGCCTTGACGTTGTCGGGAAATGATCGCCCCGAAGGGTGTGTGACAAAGTTGGACTGACAGATATTGAAATCTGTCAGCCGTCATGGCAGGCTGGGGCCATGACGATGCACACCCGAAACCTCGGAACCACCGGTCCTGCCGTCTCCGCCGTCGGCCTCGGCTGCATGGGCATGTCCGCGCTCTACGGCGAAGCCGACCGCGCGGAGTCCATCGCGACCGTCCACGCCGCCCTCGAGGCGGGCGTCACGCTCCTCGACACCGGCGACTTCTACGCCATGGGGCACAACGAGATGCTCATCGGCGAGGCCCTGCGCACCGCCCCGGCCGCCCTGCGTGAGAAGGCCCTGACCAGCGTGAAGTTCGGTGCGCTGCGCGACCCGGAGGGCAACTGGACCGGCTACGACGGCCGCCCGGCCGCCGTGAAGAACTTCGCCGCCTACTCCCTGCAGCGCCTCGGCGTCGACCACATCGACGTCTACCGGATCGCCCGCCTCGACCCGGACGTGCCGATCGAGGAGACCGTCGGCGCGATCGCCGAACTGATCGAGAAGGGGTACGTCCGGCACGTCGGCCTCAGCGAGGTCGGCGCCGAGACCATCCGCCGGGCCGCCGCCACCGCCCCGATCGCCGACCTCCAGATCGAGTACTCGCTGATCAGCCGGGGCATCGAGCGGGAGATCCTGCCGGCCACCCGCGAGCTGGGCATCGCGATCACGGCGTACGGCGTGCTCTCCCGCGGCCTGATCTCCGGCCACTACACCCGGGACCGGCAGCTGGCCCCGACCGACTTCCGCTCCGTCTCGCCCCGCTTCCAGGGCGAGAACCTCCAGCACAACCTGAACCTGGTCGACGCCCTGCGCAAGATCGCCGAGCAGAAGGGCGCCACGGTCGCCCAGATCGCCATCGCCTGGGTGCTCGCGCAGGGTGAGCAGATCGTGCCGCTGATCGGCGCCCGCACCCGCGAGCGGCTCACCGAGTCGCTCGGCGCGCTGGACGTCACCCTGGAGGCGGCCGACCTGGCGGCGATCGAGGAGGCCGTCCCGGCGGACGCGGCGGCCGGCGAGCGCTACCCGTCGGCGCAGATGGCACACCTCGACAGCGAGCGCTGAACCGGGCGCCGGGTACGGTCTATGACATGGCACCGACCAGCGAGATCCTGACCGCCGAGCGCATCCTCGAAGCCACCGAGGAGGTGCTGCGCCGGCACGGCCCGGCCAAGGCCACCGTGGTCGACGTGGCCCGCGCGCTCGGCGTCAGCCACGGCAGTGTCTACCGGCACTTCCGCACCAAGGCGGCGCTGCGCGAGGCGGTCACCAAGCGCTGGCTGGACCGGACCTCGCGGCGGCTCGCCGGGATCGTGGACTTGGGCGGGAGCCCCGAGGAGCAACTGCGGGCGTGGCTCGCGGCGCTGTTCGAGGCCAAGCGGCACAAGGCGGGCGACGATCCCGAGCTGTTCGCGACGTACACGGTGCTGGCCGAGGAGAGCGTCGAGGTGGTCGCCGAGCACATCGCCGACCTGACCGGGCAGCTGACCGCGATCATCACGACGGGAGCCGGGTCGGGTACCTTCCCGGTACCCGACCCGGCCGCCGCGGCCCTTGCTGTGTTCCAGGCCACCGGCCGTTTCCACGACCCCTGTCATGCCCGGGAGTGGACCCGTCCCGGCATCGACGAGGAGTTCACGGCTGTGGTGGACCTACTGGTGAGGGGGCTCAGGTCACCGTCACCGTGACGGTGGGTGAGTACACCTTGCCCGACTTGCTCGCGCTCGCGACCCGCAGTTTCTCGGTGCCCTTGGTGCTGAGCTTCGCGGAGATCGCGTACGAACTGCCCGTCTTCACCTTGCCGGTGGCCATGAGCGGGACCCACTTGCCGTTCTTCTCGTGCTGGAGCACCAGCGGGGAGCCAACCTTGAGGCCCGTGGTGCGTCCGCTGAAGAGTACGGTATTTCCGGCCTTCACCGAAGTCGGCTTGGCCGTGAGGGTGATCGAGGCCATCGGAGCCGTCGGGCTGGCCGTGGCCTTGGTCATGGGCGGCTTGGTCGGGGAGGGAGTGCTACTGGCGGCGAAGGCTCCGGCCGTCCCGCCGGACAGCAGTGCCACGGTCAGTACGCCGGTGCCCAGTGCACGGCCGTAGCGATGGCGGAATACCGAGGTCATGTTCGTCTCCTGTCGCTCGATTGGACCCATCCCAGGCTGAACCCACGGCTGGGACGCGGCCACTCGAGACAGGTCCGGGCAACCCGGCCATCACGCAAGGCCGCAGGTCAACGGCGCGCGGGCGACAGGCTTCTCACCCGGATGGCGGACAACGGGACCCGGCGGGACCCAGGACGGCGCACCCGCCGCGGGGATCGCCTCAGCGGGACGGCTGCCCGCTCCCCGCCGGGTCGACCGTCGCCTGGTGTGCCTCGGCCAGATGCTCCTGCGCCTTCAGCCACGGCAGGAACTGGGCGTTTCTGCGCCAGCCGCAGGTGTCGCACCGGATCATCCGCTGCACCCCCGTGCGCTCCACCCGGACGACGTGCTCCCGGCCGTGCCGGTCCCAGCGGCTGACCTTGCTCGTACTGCTGCCCCGCACCATCACGCCTCCCGCGCGCCACGCACACCTCGACCGGAGGGAGTGTGCAGCAAGACCAACATCAACAGGGAGAGAATCACGGGCAGTTGGCGAAGCCGTGGCCGGGGCTCAGCCGACCTCGCGGGGCAGCCGCAGGCTGAGCAGGCCCGTCACGAGGACCCCGGCCAACTGCACCAGCAGTGCCACGACCAGCGCTTCCCGCATGCCCACGCGCGGGACGAGGGTGAGGAACAGGGTGCCCAGCGTGGCCACGCCCAGAGCCATCGCGGACTGCTGGGTGGTGACCATCACACCGCTGCCGACCCCGGCCCGGGCCGACGGCACCTCGGAGAGCACGATCCGCATCACATTGGGCAGTTGGAGCGCCTGCCCGGCACCGGCGACGGCCGCCCCCGGCAGCAGGGCGGTGAAGCCGAGGTGCGGCCAGTCCCGCCAGGCGGCCAGCACGAACAGCAGGACGCCCACGGCCTGGACGACCGATCCGGCGGTGACCACCCGGGTGCCGTGACGGGCGATCAGCCGGGGTCCGGCGAGGGAGGCGAGGAGGAACGTCACGGCCAGCGGCGCGAGCGCGAGCCCCGCCGACACCGGACCGAGCCGCGCGCCCTGTTGCAGTGCGAGCGCGATGACGAACATGAACCCGCTGAAGCCGAGCACGAACGGCACCAGCAGCACCAGACCGCGCCGCAGCGAGGCCAGCGCCAGCAGGCTCGGCGGCACCAGCGGGGTCCGCCCGGCCCGGTCGGCCCGGCGCTCCACGGCCCAGAACGCGGCGGCGGCGAACGGGAACGCGGCCAGCGACAGCCACGTCCACAGCGGCCAGCCGGCCGCCCGGCCCTCGGTGAGCGGGGCGAGCAGCGTCAGCAGGGACACCGCGAGCAGCACGGTGCCGGGGCCGTCGACCGGTTCGGGGTGCTGCGAGCGCGTCTCGGGCACGACCCGCACGGCGAGCACCAACCCCACCACGACGACAGGCACGTTGACGAGGAACACGGCCCGCCAGCCGGTCCCGGCGACGTCGGCGGCGACGAGCACCCCGCCGAGTATCTGCCCGGCCACCATGGCCAGTCCGCCGGTGGCGCCGTACAGGCTCATGGCCTTCGCCCGGCGCGCCCCGCGCGTGGCGGACTGGATGGTGGCGAGGACCTGCGGCAGCATCGCGGCGGCCGAGGCGCCCTGCGCGATCCGCGCCGCGACCAGACTCCAGGCGCCCGGCGCCAGCCCGCAGGCCAGCGAGGTCAGCCCGAACGCGGCCATCCCGCCGAGGAACAGCCGGCGCCGGCCGAACAGGTCCCCGAGCCGCCCGCCGAGCACGAGCAGTACGGCGTAGGCGACGCCGTACCCGGCGACGACCAGCTCCAGCACGGCCTCGCTCGCGGCGAGATCGTGCTCGATCGTCGGCAGGGCGACGTTGACGATGAAGAAGTCGATCAGCGGGAGTGCCGCGCCCAGCAGCACGGTGAACAGCCCGAGCCCGCCGAGCACGGGCGGCGCGGCCGTCGCGGGGACGGCCCGGGTGGTGACGACGGTTTCACTCATGCCCCCGACTCTGCGCGCCGGCCCAGGGGGGTACCAGAGTGTCTTGATCCTGGTACAAGAACCACCTGGAAACAGGCTGGGCCGGGCGGCACCCTTGAGGCATGACGACCATGGCCGAGCAGACCGCGGCGCAGCCCGTGCGGGGCGCGGAGATCCGGCGGCACGAGCTGGCCGCGTTCCTGCGCAGCCGCCGTGAGCGCATCACCCCCGAGCAGGTGGGCCTGCCGCGCGGGACCCGGCGCCGTACGCCGGGACTGCGCCGGGAGGAGGTCGCCCAGCTCTCCGCGGTCGGCGTCACCTGGTACACCTGGCTCGAGCAGGCCCGCAACATCCAGGTCTCCGTCCAGGTCCTGGACGCCCTGGCCCGCACCCTGCTGCTGGACGCCAGCGAGCGCGCCCACCTGTTCCAGCTGGCCGGTGCCACGGACCCGACCCCCGCCGCGAGCTGCCCGAGCGTCACCGGCGCGCTGCGCGAGATGCTGCGCCGGCTGGAGCCGATGCCGGCCTGCATCCAGAACAGCCGCTACGACATCCTCGCCTACAACCGCCCCTACGGCCGCCTCTTCGGCGACCTGGACGCGATCCCGCCCGAGGACCGCAACTGCATCCTCCTCGTGTACACGAACGAGGAGTGGCAGTCGGCGCTCGTCCACCTGGAGGAGACCCAGCGCATGATGGCGGCCCGGCTGCGCGCCGCCCTCGCCGGCCACCTGGGCGAACCGGCCTGGAAGATGCTCCTCAAACGCCTGAAGTCCGCCTCCCCCGCGTTCCGCGCACACTGGCAGCGCTACGAGGTCGTCGGCCCCCGCACCAAGACCAAGGAGTACGTCAATCCCTACGTCGGCTTCCTCAAACTGGAACACACCGACCTGTGGCTGAGCCCTGAGCTGGGTGCCCGCGTGGTGATGTACACCGCCAAGGACGAACAGTCTCAGGAACGGCTGGAGAAGCTGTACGAGATGGCGCGGACGGGCAGTCCGGCCTGAAGGGGAGCGGCCCGGCCTGAGGGGGAGCGGCCCGGCCCGAAGGGGAAGCGGGCCGCGCTCAGGACCCGGCCGAAACCCCGATGGCGCTCTTGATCTCGGCCGACTCCAGCTGCTCGGCGGTCCGCTCGGCCGTCCCCCGTGCCCACCGCCCGCTGCTGACCAGCCCGAGGACGAGCACGGCCAGTCCGCACGCCGTGAGGATCCACCAGCCGGGGCGGGCCGCCGAGACGAAGGCCTGGTGGTACGAGGACGCGCCGATGCCGGAGGCCAGGACGGCGCCGAGCACCGCGACGCCGAGGGTCTGGCCCAGCTGCCGGCTCGTGGAGGCGACCGCGGCGGCGACGCCGGCCTGGGCGCGGGGCATGCCCGACACCGCCGTGTTGGTGATCGGCGCGTTGACGAAGCCGAAGCCGATGCCGAACAGGGCGTAGCCGAGCAGCAGGGTGACGTTCGACGTCTCCGCCTCGAAGGCCGCGAAGAGGACTCCGCTCGCCGTCATCGCCGTACCGGCGATCAGGAGCGGGAGGCGGGGGCCGCGGGTGCCGACCAGGCGGCCGGAGACGGGCGCGCACAGGAAGGTCGGCACGGCCATCGGGAGCATCCACAGGCCGGCGTGCAGGGCGTTCAGGCCGCGCACGTTCTGCAGGTACAGCGTCGACAGGAACAGGAAACCGCCCAGCGCGGCGAACGCGCTGATCGCGATCACCGTGGCCCCGCTGAACGGCGCCGAGCGGAAGAAACGCAGGTCGATGAGGGGTTCGGCGCGCCGGGGTTCGTACCGCAGGAGGGCCAGCAGGGCGGCCAGGGCGAGCGCCATGAAGGGGGCCACCACGGCCGCGCTCGAGTCCGGTGCCTCGATGATCGCGTACGTCAGCGAGCCGAACAGGGCGATGACCAGGAGCTGGCCGACCGGGTCCGGCCTGCGGGCCTTGGGCGCCCGGGACTCCGGGACGAAGCGGAGGGTGAGCAGGAGGGCCGCGAGGCCGACCGGGAGGTTGATCCAGAAGATCGCGCGCCAGCTCACCGACTGCACCAGCAGGCCGCCGACCAGCGGGCCCGCCGCCATGGATATGCCGACCACCGCGCCCCACGCCCCGATCGCCCGGGCGCGCTCACGGGCGTCGGTGAAGGTGTTGGTGATGATCGACATGGCGACCGGGTTGAGCATCGAGCCGCCGACCGCCTGCACCATCCGGAACACGACCAGCAGGGTCAGGTTCGGCGCCACCGAGCAGAGCACGGAGCCGATGGTGAACACCGTCAGGCCCAGCATGAACACCCGCTTGCGGCCGATCCGGTCGGCCGTCGAGCCGGCCAGCATCAGCAGCGAGGCGAGCACCAGCGTGTAGGCGTCGATCGTCCACTGCAGGCCGGAGGTGGTGGCGTGCAGATCGCGCTGCAGGGAGGGCAGCGCCACGTTCAGCACCGTGTTGTCGAGGCTCACGATCAGCAGGCTCATGCAGCAGATCGCGAGTACGAGCAGACGGCGGCGGTGGCTCAACTCGGGCATGGTCTCATCGTACCCGATTTCAATAGTGCGTCTAACTAATGAATGATACATGATCTCTCGCGCTGCGGGGCCGGGGTCCCGTCTCACCCCAGTACCCGGGGCAGCCTGAGCCCAAGCCGGCCCAGCCCCAGCAGTCCCGCCGCCTGCACAGCCAGCACCGCCGCCAGCGCCTGCCGCATGCCGAGTCCCGCGGTGAGCGACAGGAACAGCGAGCCGAGCGTCGCGACCCCCACGGCCAGGCACGACTGCTGCAGCGTGGCCGCCAGCCCGCTGCCCGCACCCGCCAGCCGTGCCGGGATCGCGGCCAGCAGGATCCGGTAGTAGAGGGGGAGCTGGAGGCCCTGGCCGATGCCGCACAGGACCAGGCCGGGGGAGAGCAGGAGCGGGCTCAGGTGCGGCCAGGGGCCCAGCAGCACCGTCGTCACCACCGTCGTCAGGCCCGCGATGTGCACCGCCGCCGCCAGTGCCACCGCCCGTCCGCCGAACCGCCGTACGGCACGCGGTGCCAGCATCGACGCGGCGAACTGCGCCACCCCCATCGGCACCAGTGTCAGCCCCGCCCGCAACGGCCCGTATCCCAGGCCCTGTTGCAGGGTCACCGCGCTCACGAACATCCAGCCCGCGAAGCCGACGAACACCGGCAGCCCCAGCAGCAGACCCCGGCGGACCTCCGGCGAGGCCAGCAGGGACGGCGGCAGCAGCGGGCTCCCGCCGTCCCGCTCGGCCCGGCGCTCCACCAGGTAGAACGCGACCGCGGGCAGCGGCGCCGCGCACAGCAGCAGCACCGACCACAGCGGCCAGCCCGCCGCCCGGCCCTCGGTCAGCGGCAGCAGCAGCGCGATCAGCGTCGCCGCCAGCAGCGCCGTACCGGCGAGATCCGTGTGCGCCGGGCGCTCCGCCCGGCTGTCCGGCACCGTCCGCAGCGCGCAGACCAGCGCCGCGACGGCCACCGGCACGTTCACGAGGAACACCGCGCGCCAGCCGGTGCCCGCCCAGTCGGCCGCCACCAGTACCCCGCCCAGCACCTGCCCGAGGACGACGGACACCCCGCCGACCGAGCCGTACAGGGCGACCGCGCGGGCCCGCCGCTCGCCGGACGTCGTCGCGTGCAGCGTGGCCAGCACCTGCGGCAGCAGCGCCGCCGACGCGGCCCCCTGCGCCACCCGCGCCGCCACCAGCCACCAGGCGCCCGGCGCCAGCCCGCAGGCCAGTGAGGTCAGCCCGAAGCCGGTCACCCCCCACAGGAACATCCGCCGCCGGCCGAAGCTGTCCCCGAGCCGGCCGCCGAGGACCAGCAGCACCGCGTACGCCACCGCGTACCCGGCCACCACCATCTCCAGCGTGGCCGCGGGAGCGTGCAGATCGTGCTCGATCGTCGGCAGGGCGACATTGACGATGAAGAAGTCGATCATCGGCAGGGCGCACCCGAGCAGCAGGGTGAACAGGCCGAGGGGGGTCAGTGCCCGGGGCGCGGCTTTCACGGTGGGAGAGGTCGTCGTCGTGGTCACGCCCTCGACTCTCGGGCAGCGCCCACCGGGGTACCAGGCGGTATTTATCCGGGTACCGGCACCAACTGGAACCGCGGTACGCGGACACGGCACCCTTGATCCCATGACCGTCGCAGCGCCGGAACACCTCGCGGAGCAGAACCGGGTGCAGGACCGGGAGCAGCCCAGGGAACAGCACGTACGGCGCCGGGAACTGGCCGCCTTCCTGCGCAGCCGGCGCGAGCGCGTCACCCCGGAGCAGGTGGGCCTGCCGCGCGGGACCCGGCGCCGTACGCCGGGACTGCGCCGGGAGGAGGTCGCCCAGCTCTCCGCGGTCGGGGTCACCTGGTACACCTGGATCGAGCAGGCCCGCGCCACCCATGTCTCCGCCCAGGTGCTGGACGCCGTCGCCCGCGCGCTGCTGATGGATCCCGCCGAGCGCGCCCACCTCTTCGCCCTCGCCGGGACCGTCGACCCGCGCACCGAGGCCGAGTGCCCGGTCGTGTCCACGTCCGCACGGAAGATCGTCGAGCGGCTCGCGCCCTACCCCGCCTCCCTGCAGAACGCCCGCTACGACGTCCTCGCCGCCAACCGCCCCTACGCCCAGCTCTTCGGTGACCTCGCCGACCTGCCTCCGGCCGACCGCAACTGTCTGTGGCTGCTGGCCACCAGCGAGCGCTGGAAGCGGGACTTCCTCGACCGGGACGAGATGCTGCGCGACCTGATCGCCAAGTACCGGGCGGCCATGGCCGAGCATGTGGCCGAGCCCGTGTGGAAGCAGCACCGGGACCGGTTGCTGGCGGCCTCCGAGGAGTTCCGCGAGCTGTGGGAACGGCACGAGGTCGCGCCGATGTCCCCGCACGTCAAGCGGTACCGGCACCCGGTGGTCGGCCTGGTGCGCCTCGAACACCGCACCATGTGGCTGGCCCCGCAGTCACCCGCCCACCGGGTGGTCGCGTACGTCCCCGCCGACGAGGAGACCGAGGAGCGGCTGGAGCGGCTGGCGGAGCTGCCGGACGAGTGAGGGACAATGGGTGCTTGCCCTGTGCTGTACGTCCGCCCCGGAGTCGTCTGATGACCTACCCGCTCTCCATCGGCCCGCACGCCGTGACACCGCCCGTCGTGCTCGCACCCATGGCGGGGATCACCAACGCGCCCTTCCGCACCCTGTGCAGGGAGTTCTCCGGCGGCAAGGGCCTGTTCGTCAGCGAGATGATCACGACCCGGGCGCTGGTCGAGCGCAACGCGAAGACCATGCAGCTGATCAGGTTCGACGCGAGCGAGCAGCCGCGCTCGATCCAGCTGTACGGCGTCGACCCGGCGACCGTCGGCAAGGCCGTCCGCATGATCGCGGAGGAGGACCTGGCCGACCACATCGACCTGAACTTCGGCTGCCCGGTGCCCAAGGTCACCAGGAAGGGCGGCGGCTCGGCCCTGCCCTACAAGCGGAACCTGCTGCGCGCGATCCTGCGCGAGGCGGTCAGCGGGGCCGGTGACCTGCCGGTGACGATGAAGATGCGCAAGGGCATCGACGACGACCACATCACCTACCTCGACGCCGGCCGCATCGCCGTCGAGGAGGGTGTGACGGCCATCGCCCTGCACGGCCGTACGGCAGCCCAGCACTACGGCGGCACCGCCGACTGGGAGGCCGTCGCGCGCCTCAAGGAGCACGTCCCGGAGATCCCGGTGCTCGGCAACGGCGACATCTGGTCGGCCGAGGACGCGCTGCGCATGGTCCGGGAGACCGGCTGCGACGGAGTCGTGGTCGGGCGCGGGTGCCTGGGCCGGCCCTGGCTGTTCGCCGACCTGGTCGCGGCCTTCGAGGGGCGGAGCGATTTCCGGCGGCCGACGCTGCGGGAGGTGGCCGACGTCATGGTCCGGCACGCGACCCTGCTGGGCGAGTGGCTCGGCGACGAGTCCAAGGGCGTGATCGACTTCCGCAAGCACGTCGCCTGGTACCTGAAGGGCTTCGCGGTCGGCTCCGAGATGCGCGGGCGCCTCGCGATCACCTCCTCGCTGGCTGAACTTCGCGCCGGACTGGCCGAGCTGGACCTCGACCAGGCCTGGCCGCTCGGTGCCGACGGCCCGCGCGGCCGTACGTCCGGCAACAACCGGGTGGTCCTGCCGGACGGCTGGCTGAAGGACCCGTACGACTGCGCGGGGATCAGCGAGGACGCCGAACTCGACACGTCCGGCGGCTGATCAGTTCCGCTTCGGGTGCGGCGTCGAGCCGAACGCCCTCAGGAAGCGGTCGCGGAAGTCGCTCATCTTCCAGACGGGGGCGGTGTGGGCGGGGCGCAGGCCCTCGGTCCAGTTCCAGCTCGCGAGCTTGTCGAGGACCTTGGGGTCCTTGGCGACGATCGAGACCGGGACGTCACGGCTGGCGTGGTTGCCGCTGACGTGGGCGTTCGGCTGGTGGTCGCCGAGGAAGACCAGCACGGTGTTCTCGTTGCCGTAGCGCTCCAGCCACTGGGTCAGGGCCGTCACCGTGTACTGGACGGACTTGCCGTACTCCTGCTTGGAGTGGGTGTCGTCGGTCAGGGTGTAGGAGGACGGGTGGCCCGCCTTCTCGACGGAGTCGAAGACGGAGCCGTTGCCCAGCTGGTCCCAGGGGACCATCTTGGGGATCGGCGCCCAGGGGGTGTGGCTGGAGGTCAGGATGAGCAGCGACATCCGTGACTTGCCGTCGGCCGGCCGCTTGCTGTGCACCCGGTCCTGGTACTGCTGGAGCGTGTACTGGTCCGGCATCGTCGACCAGCTGAACTTCGGCCCCTCGTAGCCGAGTTGGAAGGCGTTGTAGACCTTGTCCAGGCCGTACCACTTCTGCTCCGGCCACGCCTTCTGCACGCCCGGCATCACCCCGACCGTGTCGAAGGCGCCGGTCTTCTTGAACGCGTCGGTCAGGCTCATGTGGTCGCTCGCCATGACCGTGCGGTAGCGCTGCTGGTTGCTGATCCACAGGCCCGACATGGTGGTGGAGTGGCCGAGCCAGCTGCTGCCGCCGTAGGTCGCCGAGGTCAGCCAGCCGCTCTTGGCGTGGAAGCCCGCCTTGGCCAGCGCCTCGGTACGGGCGTCGAGGGTCGCGTCGACGCCGGGCGCCATGACCGGGTCCTCGACGGCGCTACGGCCGTAGCTCTCGATGAACGTGAAGATCATGTCCTTGCCGCGCAGATCCGGGACCAGCTGGCTGCCCGGCGTGTTCCCGAAGGCGTCGACCTTGGCCACCTTCTGGAACTCGGCCTCGTCCCTGAGCGTGTCCGAGATCCGGTGGGCCTGGTCCTTCAGCGCGGTGGCGGTGGTGTCGGCGGCCAGCG
This sequence comes from Streptomyces sp. FXJ1.172, assembly GCF_001636945.3. Classification (NCBI taxonomy): domain Bacteria; kingdom Bacillati; phylum Actinomycetota; class Actinomycetes; order Kitasatosporales; family Streptomycetaceae; genus Streptomyces; species Streptomyces sp. FXJ1.172. The sequence continues at coordinate 6,253,229 of NZ_CP119133.2, forward strand.
GCACGCCGGACATCTGCAGCCCGAGCGAGGAGCAGGTGATCCACGCGACCCCGGCGACCAGTGTGCCGCGGGTTGCGAGGGCGGTGTGCCGGGCGAGCAGATTGCTCAGCCGGACCATGGACAGCGCCAGCAGCACGAACAGCAGCAGCACGACCGTGATCACACCGGCCACGAGGACCAGGGTCTCCGTACGGCCGACGGAGTCCTCCAGGTACGACTCCGCGTCACCGAACAGGCTCCAGTCGAGCACGACGTTGAACCCGCGGCCGAGGTACTGGTTGAACCCCATGTCCAGCAGGTTCAGCACGGTCATCGCCGCCAGCGCCACACCGGAGACGGCCGCCAGCACGATCCGCGGCCGGCGCGGCAGCGCGATCATCACGGCCGCCCCGATCACCGCCTCCGCCGGTATCCGCAGGAACTGCGAAGGATCCAGCCGGGCCATGGAGTTGGGCATCACGAGCGCGACGACGACAAGGGCCGCGGCCAGCACGGTGACCGTGACGGACAGCACCTGGACGGCGGCCGGATGTCCGGCCCGCCACCGCCGTGTCCACGCGGACACCACGGCCCAGGGCCGGGGGAAGGTCCTCGGCAAGGGCCGGGCAGCGGGAGCGGGCGCGGGAGCTTCATCGGGGATGCCGTCCGGCGCCTCGGTCTCCCCCGCCGTACCCGGTTCCTGGCGCGTACTCATGTCCTGGGACAACCCGAAGGTCCTTCCGTGCGAGACCCGTATCGCCGTCTCGTACGGCCGCTCCCCGCCCCCTGTTCAGGGCGGTGGGCAAACACCGGGCAAATACGGGCCCCGCCCCGTCCGCTACGCCCCGCCCACGGCCGTGAGCAGGGCGAGCGGCGCCGCGGCCGACCGGGACTCCCGCACACAGGCGTGCGGATACGGCACCGGCTCCGGATGCGTGTCCCTCCCGTAGCCCGCCAGGACCTCCGGGAGCCGGTACCCCGCCGCCGTCGCCGCGTCGACCAGCGCGTGCGCCACGGTCCGCGCCTCGTCGTGCAGCCCGTAGCGGGCCAGCCCCAGCGTGATCAGCGCGTTGTCATGGGGCCACACCGAGCCCCGGTGATACGACAGTGGGTGGTACGCGGGCTGACCGGCGGCCACCGTGCGCACACCCCAGCCGGAGAAGAAGTCCGGCTCCAGCAGCCGCCGGCCCACCTGCTCGCCGTACTCCTTGTCCAGCAGCCCCGACCACAGCAGGTGCCCGGCGTCGGAGGCGAGCGCGTCGATCCGGCTGCCCCGGCCGTCGAGCGCGAGGGCCGGGAAGGACCGCTCCGGCATCCAGAAGTCCCGCTGGAAACGGTCCCGGAGATCGGCCGCCGCCTGCTCGAGCAGCGCCGCGTACGTCTCGTCGGCCCACATCGTCCGCGCCACCCAGGCCGTGCGGCGCAGCGCGTCGTACGCATACCCCTGCGCGCCCGCCGCCATCACCGCGCCGCTCGGCCGGGTGCCGTCGGCGCAGCAGATCGCGCCGGGGGAGTCCTTCCAGTTCTGGTTGGCGAGACCGCCCTCGTCGGCGCGGTAGACGAGATAGCCGCGCGAGGTCAGCCCGCCGTGGTCCAGCATCCAGCCGACGGCGGCACGCGCGTGCGGTTCCAGCCGGCGGGCCAGGTCCGCGTCCCCGGTCCGCTCGGCGTACGCGCCGAGCAGGATCAGGAACAGCGGGGTCGCGTCGACCGAGCCGTAGTACCGCCCGAACGGCACCTGCCCGAAGTGCGCCAGTTCGCCGTGCCGTACCTCGTGCACGATCTTGCCGGGCTGGGCGACCGGGGACGGGCCGGAGCCGGTCGCCTGGGCGGCGGCCAGGGCGAGGAGGGTGGCGGCGGCCGGCTGCGGCCGGTACGGCAGCGCGAACAGGGAGGTCAGCAGCGCGTCCCGGCCGAGCAGGGTGAGGTACCAGGGGGCGCCGGCGGCCGGCACGCGCAGCTCCTCGCCGTCCGGTCCGGTGGCCGGCACCTGGAGCACGGCCAGGTCGGCGAGGCCGCGCGCACACGCCTCCGCCAGCTCCGGCCAGCCGGTCGGGAAGGCCACGCCCTCCACGAACTGCCCTTCCAAGGCGAGCCGTTGTTCCTGCACGGCGGCGGGGTCGCGCGGCACCCGCAGGGCCCGCCGCTCGCCGTGCGGGCGGGCGATCACGCGCAGCACCAGCTCGGTCGTGCCGTGCGCCGGGAGGTCGAGGCTCCACACCAGGCGTCGGGCGCCGGTGCCGGTCTCCTCCACGGCGTCGGGCGCCGGGTCGGCCGTGATCGCCGTACGGGACCGCCATTCGGCGCGCCGGTAGGTGAACTCGATGCCGTCGTCCGTGACTTCGCGGGAGCGTACGGCGCCGGGCTTGACGTAGGTGCGGTGGTCGGAGCGCAGTTCGAACTGGTCGGTGAAGTCGGCGTCGGCGGTGATGGCGAGCCGGACCGTGGTGGGCACCGGGCGGTTGCTGGTCACCCGCAGCGACTCCACGAACGAGCTGTCGCCGACGGCCTGGTGACGGAAGACGGTGTGGGCCGGGGGTTCCTGCCGGCCGCCGCGCGGGACGAGCACACAGCGGGCCGCGTCACCGTCGGCGACCGGGGTGAGCACCTCGGGCACGGCGCCGTCGAGGGTGAGCTGCCAGCGGCTGAGGTGCCGGGCGTCCCGGACGAACAGCCCGTCCGGGGAGCCGCTGCCCCGTACCCCGCTGATGTCGCCCCGGTCGCCCACGGCGGCGAACGTCGCCCCGTGCACGAGCAGATGATGCCGGTCCGTCATCGCCGGTCTCCTCCTTTGTCACTCGTGTCGAACGTGCCGGTGGCCGCACTGGACACGCCCTCGCGGGCGCCCTTGAGAAGCTCTTGGTACGGACTTTGTCGGGGCTCTTGGCGCAGGTCGTGATGGAGGCCGTGGTGCAGGTCGAGGGGCAGATCGTGGTGCGGATCGTGGTGCAGGTCGTGGTGCAGGTCGAGGGCGAGCGCGGCGGTCCAGCCGAAGCCGGTCGCGCCGCAGGCCTCGCCGGTGTAAGGGTCGACGTACTCCGCGAAGCCGGTGGCGTCCGCCAGGTGCAGTACGGCCGTGCGCAGGGCGTCGGCCAGCGGCAGCTCCCCGTGCGCGCGCAGCCCGCGCTCCACCAGCCAGCTCGTGTTGAACCAGGCGGGCCCGCGCCAGTAGCGGTGCGGGTCGAAGGCCTCGCCCAGCAGGTCGTAGCTGGGCACCAGCCGGGTGCGGTCGCCGAGCCCGAAGTGCGGCCCGCACAGGGTGCGCACGAGCGCCGCGGCGATGTCCCGGGGCAGCCCGGGAAGCATGAGGGGGATCAGCCCGCTGACGCCCCGCTCGCGGACGAGCCCCCCGTCCCCGCGCAGGTCCCGGCACAGGAACAGGCCGGCCGCCGGGTCCCACAGCCGCTCCACCAGCGCCGCCGTCAGCCGCTCCGCGCGCGTGCGGCGGGCGGTGCCGTCCGCGCCCAGCTCCGCGGCGATCCGGGCGAGCGCGTGCTCGGAGGCGATGAGCAGGGCGTTGAAGGCGGGGTCCTCGACGGCGAACTCGTGGCCCTTATCGGCGTATTCACCATCGCGGTAGTCGGCGGCCAGCCGCACGTACCGCCCGTAGTCCAGGTCCGTCGGCCGGTCCTCGGGCGCCGTGTGGTCGAGGTCGGCGCGGCGGAAGGAACGGGCCGGGGCCGGGGTGATCCGGGCCAGCGGGGCGTCCCAGCAGGGGCTGTTGTCCATGCCCTGCTCCCAGGGGTGGACCACCGACACCAGCCCCGCGCCGCCCAGGTCCCGGCGGTGCAGCAGATAGCGGTGCCAGGCGGCCAGGCGCGGGTGGACCCGGGCCAGGAAGCCGCGGGAGCGCGAGAGCACCGGGTCGGCGCGGTGCACCAGCCAGGCCGCGAGCGCGTGCACCGGTGGCTGCACGATGCCCGACGTCTGTACGGTGCGCGGGGCGCCCGCGGTGCGTCCGGCGGTGGAGGAGCGCCAGAAGTCGGGGCTCGGGAAGTAGGCGTCGAGCGGTACGGAGGGGTTGAAGACGATGTGCGGGACGCGCCCGTCGGCCCACTGCGCGGCCAGCAGCGTCTCCAGCTCGGTCTGCGCCCGCAGCGGCGAGACGTGCCTGAGGCCGATGGCGATGAACGCCGAGTCCCAGGACCACTGGTGCGGGTACAGGCTCCGGGAGGGGACCGTCGAGGCGCCCGTCCAGTTCGCCTCCAGCACCCGGGCCGCCCTGACGTGCAACGACGTCTCGGAGGCCGTCCCTGAGCCGGGGAGATCGTATGCGATCGCGTCCTGTGCGGAACGGGCGGTGAACTGGGCAGAGCGATCCACTCGGGGCTCCCCGAAGACGAAGACGCCCGGCCGGGCCGACCGGGTTTGGTTGTGGCTACCGTGGGGTTACGTCTATTTAACACGCAAAACCCACTATGTAATGCAGGGTTGAGGAACACAAGGGGGTGCGCATGACCGGACGTCCGGGAAGGGCCGTCAGGAGCGGCGGCGGCCAGGCCGGCGCCGGAGAGCTGCTCGAACTGGTGCGCAGCGGCCGGGCGGTGACGCGCGGCGCGCTGCAGCAGGTCACCGGGCTGTCCCGGGCCACCGTCGGCCAGCGCCTGGACCGGCTGTTCAGAGCCGGCTGGCTGCGCGAGGGCGCCGGCGGCCCGGTCGGCTCACCGCTCGGCGGACGGCCCTCCATCACCCTGGAGTTCGACGGCTCCCACGCCGTCGTCCTCGCCGCCGACCTGGACACCCGGCACGCCCGCGCGGCCGTGCTCTCCCTGACCGGCGAGATACTCGCCGAGCACTCGGGCACCCTGGTGGTCGAGGACGGCCCGGAGATCGTCCTCGGTGAACTCGGCGGCTGGTTCGCCGAATTGCTGGAGAAGGCCGGACATCCGGCTCGGGTGTGCGGCATCGGGCTCGCGGTGACCGGGCCGGTGGACAGCGAGAACGGCCGGGTGGTGCAGCCGCCGATGATGCCGGGCTGGGACGGCTACGACATAACGGGCCGCCTCTCGCGGGCCTACACCGAGCACACCGGGGCCCCGGCCGTCCCGGTCCTGGTCGACAACGACGCCAACCTCATGGCGTACGGCGAACAGCGCGCGGCACACCCCGACTGCCGGGCGTTCGTACTGGTCAAGGTGTCCACCGGCATCGGCGCCGGGGTCGTGGTCGACGGCTCGATCTACCGGGGCGTCGACGGCGGCGCCGGGGACATCGGGCACATCCGGGTCGGCGCGGACGCGCTGTGCCGGTGCGGCTCGTACGGCTGCCTCGCCGCCGTCGCGAGCGGGGGCGCGGTGGCCCGGCGCCTCGCGGAGTCCGGGGTGCCGGCCGCCTCCGGCTCGGACGTACGGGACCTGCTGGCGGCCGGGCATCCGCAGGCGGCGGCGCTGGCCCGGGAGGCGGGGCGCCGGGTCGGGGACGTACTGGCGACGGTGGTGACCCTGCTCAACCCCGGCGTGCTGATGATCGCGGGCGATCTGGCCGGCACCCCCTTCCTCACCGGCGTGCGCGAACTGCTCTACCAGCGGGCGCTGCCCCGCTCGACGGCCCACCTGGACGTCGTCACCTCCCGGCTCGGCGAGCGGGCCGCGCTCATCGGAGCGGGGGCGCTGGTCGTGGAACACCTCTACGCGCCGGAGCGGGTGGAGGAGCGACTGCTCGCACTGGGCGTGTGACGAGGGCGTTTCCGGGTACCGGGAAGCGGTCCGCATGGTGAAATCCGGCGGGCTGTGGCAGCGTGATTCTCGCCACCCTTGATAAGGGTTGCGCTCAGATGAGCGGATCATGGGCGACTGCACTTCTCCAAGGGGTGGCACTGGGTGCCACCCCTTGATCGTTCATCGATCGAAATCAGACGTGCAGGATGGGCGCTCATCTGAGCAATAAACCCCAGTTTAAGGAGTGCTTGCGTTCAAGAAGTGAATACATATGGCCGCGTCGGCTTGCCAAGCTTTGACTTTCGATCCGGTGGCGGACGGGTGGTTACAGGCGCATGACGCGCAAGTGGACATACCCATGGACCTTCGATCTGGGTATGTTCCTCGCCGTCAGGGCAGCCACCGCGGCCTCAAGGAGTCGAGACCCGTGTCGGAAAACAAAGAACCCCACGTAGCGAAGTTCGTTTACGACTTCACCGAGGGCAACAAGGACCTCAAGGACCTCCTCGGCGGCAAGGGTGCCAACCTCGCCGAGATGACCAACCTCGGTCTGCCGGTCCCTCCCGGCTTCACCATCACGACGGAGGCCTGCAAGGTCTACCTGGAGAGCGGTGAGGAGCCCGCGGCACTGCGTGACGAGGTGAGTGCGCACCTCGACGCCCTCGAGACCGGCATGGGCAAGAAGCTCGGCCAGGCCGACAACCCGCTCCTCGTGTCGGTCCGCTCGGGCGCCAAGTTCTCCATGCCCGGCATGATGGACACGGTCCTGAACATCGGCCTGTCCGACAAGTCGGTGCAGGGCCTGGCCAAGCAGGCCGGCGACGACCGGTTCGCCTGGGACTCCTACCGCCGCCTCATCCAGATGTTCGGCAAGACCGTCCTCGGTGTCGACGGCGAACTCTTCGAGGAGGCCCTCGAGGCGGCCAAGCGGGCCAAGAAGGTCACGGTCGACACCGACCTGGAGGCCGCCGACCTGAAGAAGCTGGTCACCACCTTCAAGAAGATCGTCAAGAAGGAGGCCGGCCGGGACTTCCCGCAGGACCCGCGCGAGCAGATGGACCTCGCCGTCAAGGCGGTCTTCGACTCGTGGAACGGCGACCGCGCGAAGCTGTACCGCCGCCAGGAGCGCATCCCCGGCGACCTGGGCACGGCCGTGAACATCTGCTCCATGGTCTTCGGCAACCTGGGCCCGGACTCCGGCACGGGCGTGGCGTTCACCCGCGACCCCGCCTCGGGACACCAGGGCGTCTACGGCGACTACCTCCAGAACGCCCAGGGCGAGGACGTGGTCGCGGGCATCCGCAACACGGTCCCGCTCGCGGAGCTGGAGTCGATCGACAAGAAGTCGTACGACCAGCTCATGCAGATCATGGAGACCCTGGAGAACCACTACAAGGACCTCTGCGACATCGAGTTCACCATCGAGCGCGGTCAGCTGTGGATGCTCCAGACCCGGGTCGGCAAGCGCACGGCGGGCGCCGCCTTCCGTATCGCCACCCAGCTGGTCGACCAGGGCCTGATCGACGAGACCGAGGCGCTCCAGCGCGTCACCGGCGCGCAGCTGGCCCAGTTGATGTTCCCGCGCTTCGACGAGCAGGCGAAGGTCGAGCAGGTGGGCCGTGGCATCGCCGCGTCCCCCGGCGCCGCGGTGGGCAAGGCGGTCTTCGACTCGTACACCGCCGTGAAGTGGTCGCGGTCGGGCGAGAAGGTCATCCTGGTCCGCCGTGAGACCAACCCCGACGACCTCGACGGCATGATCGCGGCCGAGGGCATCCTCACCTCGCGCGGCGGCAAGACCTCCCACGCGGCCGTGGTCGCCCGGGGCATGGGCAAGACCTGTGTCTGCGGCGCGGAGGAGCTGGAGGTCGACACCAAGCGCCGCCGGATGACGGTGCCGGGCGGTCACGTCGTGGAAGAGGGCGACCTGATCTCCATCGACGGCTCGAGCGGCAAGGTGTACCTGGGCGAGGTCCCGGTGGTCCCGTCGCCGGTCGTGGAGTACTTCGAGGGCCGCATGCACGCGGGCGCCCACGACGCCGACGAGCTGGTCGAGGCCGTGCACCGCATCATGGCCTTCGCCGACCGCAAGCGCCGGCTGCGGGTGCGCGCCAACGCGGACAACGCCGAGGACGCCCTGCGGGCACGCCGCTTCGGCGCCCAGGGCATCGGCCTGTGCCGCACGGAGCACATGTTCCTCGGCGACCGCCGCGAGCTGGTCGAGCGCCTCATCCTGGCCGACACGGAGGACGAGCGCCAGGAGAGCCTCAAGGCCCTGCTCCCGCTGCAGAAGCAGGACTTCGTGGAGCTGTTCTCGGCGATGGACGGCCTGCCCGTGACCGTCCGGCTGCTGGACCCGCCGTTGCACGAGTTCCTGCCGGACATCACGGAGCTGTCGGTCCGGGTGGCCCTGGCCGAGTCCCGCCAGGAGCCCCACGAGAACGAACTGCGCCTGCTCCAGGCCGTCCACCGCCTGCACGAGCAGAACCCGATGCTCGGCCTGCGCGGCGTACGCCTCGGCCTGGTCATCCCCGGCCTGTTCACGATGCAGGTCCGCGCGATCGCGGAGGCGGCGGCCGAACGCAAGAACGCCAAGGGCGACCCGCGTGCCGAGATCATGATCCCGCTGGTCGGCACGGTCCAGGAGCTGGAGATCGTCCGCGAGGAGGCCGACCAGGTCATCGCGGAGGTCGAGGCGGCGACGGGCACGGAGCTGAAGCTCGCGATCGGCACGATGATCGAGCTGCCGCGGGCCGCGCTGACGGCCGGCCAGATCGCCGAGGCGGCGGAGTTCTTCTCCTTCGGTACGAACGACCTCACCCAGACGGTGTGGGGCTTCAGCCGGGACGACGTGGAGGCCTCGTTCTTCACGGCGTACCTGGAGAAGGGCATCTTCGGCGTCTCCCCCTTCGAGACGATCGACAAGGACGGCGTGGGCTCCCTGGTGAAGGCGGCGGCCGAAGCGGGCCGTCGCACCCGCCCCGACCTCAAGCTCGGCGTCTGCGGCGAGCACGGCGGCGACCCGGAGTCGGTCCACTTCTTCCACGAGGCCGGTCTGGACTACGTCTCCTGCTCCCCGTTCCGCATCCCGGTCGCCCGCCTCGAGGCGGGCCGCGCGGCGACGCAGTCGGCGGGCAGCGACCACCGCTGATCCTCCCCTGACGCCGGAGCCGCCGCCTGTCCCCGACCCTCAACCGATGGGCGGCGGCTCCGGACCACGAGAAGAGAGGCGGCACCCTGTGCGGGGGTGCCGCCTCTCCGGCGTGTTCCGCTCCTTTGCCCTTCCTCTGCCTTCCCTCTGCCTTCTCTCTCAGATGACGCCGTCCACGTTCACCGGACCCACCTGGAAGATCCCGGAGCAGGTCGTCCAGGGGGCCGGTATCAGGACCGCGGCGCGGGACGCCGGCGGGTAGACGCGCAGGTAGGCGCCGGTGCGCAGGCAGGGGCCGCCCACCGGGCCGTTGGCGGTGCGGATGACCGACGCGGCCCAGTGGCCCGGGGCGAGGGTGACCGTGCCGTAGGAACGGCCGCTGCGGGTGGCCGCCGGGCCCAGCCGGCGGTGGGCGGTGTCCAGGACGCTGACGCCCGGGTAGCCGCGCAGGGCGCAGTCGGTGGTGCCGGTGTTGGTGAACCGGATCGGCTGGTACAGCGAGCCGGCCGCGCCCTCCTTGCGGCCCATGGACAGGTGCAGGTCGCTCACCGTGCAGGTACGCACGGAGGCCGGGGTGCGGCCTGCCGCCGACGGTGCGCCCCATGCCGCTCCCGCGGCCGTCAGGCCCAGCAGGGCCGCGGTCAGTACGGTGGCCGCGCCGCGCCTGGGCAGCGGACGGACGGGTTTCAGTGCGTTCGCGTGACGAAGCATGGCGTATTCGCCTCCATCGGGCGAATCGGTGGATGAAGGTCACTGTGTTGGATGCGCCCCGGGCCAAAAAAGTTGTGCGCCGCCGCCCGCCGGCGGCGTGACACATCGCCGAAACAGCCCTTTCGTAATCATCGCGCAAGGTTGATCGTTGGGCCGTGCATCGATGACCGACGTCAGGGGGCACAGACGATGACCATGAGCCGCAGGGCACTGCTGGCCGCGGGAGCCGGGGTCGGGGCCGGACTGCTCACCGCGTGCGGATCCAACACCGGGCGCGGGGGCGGGGGTTCGGGTACGGCGCTGTCGCAGTGGTATCACCAGTACGGCGAGATGGGCACCCAGCAGGCGGTGCAGCGGTACGCCGCCGCCTATCACAAGGCCCGCGTCACGGTGCAGTGGCGGCCGGGGAACTACGACCAGCAGACGGCCGCCGCCCTCCTCACCGGCTCCGGCCCGGATGTGTTCGAGGTCAACGGGCCCACCCTCGACCAGATCCAGGGCGGCCAGGTCGTCGATCTCACCGATCTGGTGGCGGGCGTCAAGGACGACTTCAATCCGGCCGTGCTCACGCCGAAGACGTACGACGGCCGGGTCTGGGGCATCCCGCAGACCATCGACATGCAGATGCTCTACTACCGCAAGAGCCTGCTGAAGGACGCCGGTGTCGCGCCGCCCACCACCCTGGACGCCCTCGTGGACGCGGCCCGAAAGCTGAGCACCAGCAAGGTCAAGGGGCTGTTCCTCGGCAACGACGGGGGAGCCGGCGTCCTCGGCGGAACTCCCCTCTACGCCGCCGGACTCCAGCTCGTCACCCTGGACGGAAAGGTCGGTTTCGACGATCCCGCAGCCGCCCGCACCCTCGGCAAGCTGCACCAGCTGTACGCCGGGAATTCCCTCCTCCTCGGTGCGCCCGCCGACTGGTCCGACCCGTCCGCCTTCCTCCAGGGGCTGACCGCGATGCAGTGGACCGGGCTGTGGGCGCTGCCGCAGATCGAGAAGGAACTCGGCGACGACTTCGGGGTGCTGCCGTTCCCGAAGGACGGCGACCAGGGCAGGCCCAGCGTGCCCGTCGGGGCCTACGGCGCCGCCGTCAGCGCGCGCAGCAGGCACCAGGACGCCGCCAAGGCCTTCGTGAAGTGGCTGTGGGTCGAACGGACCGACTACCAGGAGGACTTCGCGCTGTCGTACGGCTTCCACATCCCGGCCCGTCTCTCCCTGGCCAGGAAGGCCGCCAAACTGAAGTCCGGTGCGGCCGCCGATGCCGTGCGCTTCACCACCGACCACGGCTGTGCCCAGCCCCTGCTGTGGACACCGGCCGCCCAGGTCGCCTACCAGGACGCGCTCAGCCGGATCATCAGGAGCGGGGCGAGTCCGGAGAGCGAACTGCGGGCCGTCGTACGGAAGGTGGCCGCCGAACTCGAGCGTGTGAAGAAGAAGCCGTGAGGCGCCGCCGGGCGCTGTGGTTCTGGGTGTTCGTCGGGCCGTTCGCCGCCGGGCTGGCGCTGTTCACCTACGTTCCGCTGCTGTGGAGCGTGGGACTGAGCTTCTTCGACGCGCACAACACCGTCACGCCCACGCACTTCGCCGGGCTCGGCAACTACCGGGCGATGCTCGAGGACGACGCGTTCACCGGCAGTCTGCGGACCTTTGCCGTCTTCACCGCCTTCATCGTCCCCGTCACGTACCTCCTCTCCCTCTCGCTCGCTCTGATGGTCAACCGGGTCCGGCGGGCGCGCGCCTTCTTCCGGTCCGTCTTCTTCCTGCCGGCCGCGTGCAGCTATGTCGTCGCCGCCCTGGTCTGGAAGATGTCGATCTTCAACGGGGTGCGGTTCGGGCTGGCGAACACCGTGCTGGGCTGGTTCGGGGGCGATCCCGTGGCCTGGCTGTCCACCACGGATCCGCCCTGGTACTGGCTGGTCATCGTCACCGTACGGCTGTGGCTGCAGGCCGGCTTCTACATGGTCCTCTTCCTCGCCGGGCTCCAGCGGATCGACCCGGTGCTCTACGAGGCCGCCGCCGTGGACGGGGCCCGGCCCGGCTGGACGGTGCTGCGGCACATCACCCTGCCGCAGCTGCGGGCCACCTCGGTCGCGGTGGTGCTGCTGCTCGTGATCAACGCCTTCCAGGCCTTCGACGAGTTCTACAACCTGCTGTCCGACGCCCGGGGCTACCCGCCCTACGCCCGGCCACCGCTCGTCTACCTCTACTACACCGCGCTCGGACAGGGGCAGAACCTCGGGCTGGGCAGCGCGGGCGCGGTGATCCTCGCGCTGATCATCGCCGTCGTCACGGTGGGACAGGCGCGCTGGCTGCGGCTGGGAAGGACGGACGCCGATGGATGACGCCCTGGTACGGGCCGGGCGGGCGCTGCGGCTGGTGCTGCTGATCGTGCTCGCCCTGCTCTTCCTCATCCCCTTCTACCTGCTGGTGCGCAACGGGCTGTCCAGCGAGCAGGACATCACCTCGCCCCAATGGACGTTCTTCCCGCGGGAGTTGAGATGGGGGAACGTCCGGGAGCTGTTCGATGATCCGTCCGTGCCCTTCGCGCGGTCCCTGCTCAACTCCGCGCTGATCGCCGTCGCCACCACCCTGGGGACCCTCGTCCTGGCCTCCCTCGCCGGCTACGGCCTCGCGCGCATCCCGTACCGGCACGCGAACAAGGTCTTCTACGGCATCCTCGGCACCCTGCTGGTCCCGGCCGCCGTCACCTTCGTGCCGAGCTTTGTGCTGGTGTCGTCGCTCGGCTGGGTCTCGACCCTGCGCGGACTGATCGTCCCGACGCTGTTCTCGGCGTTCGCCTGTTTCGTCTTCCGGCAGTACTTCCTCGGGTTCCCGCGGGAGCTGGAGGACGCGGCGCAGGTCGACGGGCTCGGGTACTGGCGTACGTACTGGCTGGTGGTCGTGCCGGGCGCGCGGCCGGTGTTCGCCGCCGTCGGGACGATCGTGTTCCTCGGCGCGTGGAACTCCTTCCTGTGGCCGCTGGTGATCGGACAGGACCAGAGCGCCTGGACCGTGCAGGTCGCGCTGTCGTCCTTCACCACGTCCCAGGTGGTCCGGCTGCATGAGCTGTTCGTCGCCGCCGTCGTGTCCGTCCTGCCGCTGCTGCTGGTCTTCCTGTGCTTCCAGCGGTGGATCGTGGCGGGGGCGGAGCGTTCGGGGATCGACTGACCCCCGAACGGTTCACCGGCGGCCGGGACGACCGGTCGAGCCGGGTGGTCAGGCCGGCTCGGGCTGGGCCACGCGCACCGCGTACGCGGCCACCCGTACCGTCTCGTCGTCCAGGCACTGGCCGCTCGCCAGGTCGAAGCGCTGCTTCAGCAGGGGCGAGGCCACGAACGGGCGGCCCTCGTGGGTGCCGGTCAGGCCGCGGGACAGGACGGCCGCGCCGGTGAACGGGTCGCGGTTGTCGATGGCGTAGAGCCGGTCGGCGCGGTCGCGGAACAGGGCCACCTGGCGGCCGTCCGGCAGCAGGGCGGCCGCCCCGCGCCCGGGGAGCAGCGCGTCCAAGTCACAGGCCGTGAACCAGCCGTCGGCCAGCTCGAGTTGGACCTTCAGGGTGGTGGTCTCGACAGCCAGGGTCATCGCTGGGTGCTTCCTTCCAGGACGTCGTCGGCGGGCCGCATGCCGATGGCGAGCAGCGGCAGGTCGGGCTTCATCTGATCGCGCTCGGGCACGAAGGAGACGATCGGGTCGGGGGTGTCCGGGGCGTTCACGAAGGACACGAACCGGGCGAGCTTCTCGGGGTCGTTGATGGTCTCGGCCCACTCGTCGCGGTAGCCCGCGACGTGCGCGCGCATCAGTGCCTCCAGCTCGTCGCAGATGCCGAGCGAGTCGTGCACCACCACGTCGCGTACGTGGTCCAGGCCGCCCGGGATCCGTTCCAGCCACACGCTCGTGCGCTCCAGGCGGTCGGCCGTGCGGATGTAGAACATCAGGAACCGGTCGATCAGGCGGACCAGTTCGGCGTCGGACAGGTCCTGCGCCAGCAGGTCCGCATGGCGCGGGGTCGCGCCGCCGTTGCCGCCGACGTACAGGTTCCAGCCGTTCGCGGTGGCGATCACACCGAAGTCCTTCGACTGGGCCTCGGCGCACTCGCGGGCGCAGCCCGAGACCGCCGACTTCAGCTTGTGCGGGGAACGCAGGCCCCGGTAACGCAGCTCCAGGTCGATCGCCATGCGGACGGAGTCCTGGACGCCGTAGCGGCACCAGGTGGAGCCCACACAGGACTTCACCGTGCGCAGCGCCTTGCCGTAGGCGTGCCCGGACTCGAAGCCGGCGTCCACCAGCCGCGCCCAGATCATGGGGAGTTGTTCGGCGCGGGCGCCGAACATGTCGATCCGCTGGCCACCGGTGATCTTCGTGTAGAGGCCGAAGTCCCGGGCGATCTCACCGATCACGATCAGCTTCTCGGGCGCGATCTCGCCGCCGGGGATCCGCGGCACGACCGAGTACGAGCCGTTCTTCTGGAGGTTGGCGAGGTGGTGGTCGTTGGTGTCCTGCAGGGCGGCCTGCTCGCCGTCGAGGATGTAGCCGCTCGCGCCGATCGACGGGGCGAGGGAGGCGATGATCGAGCCGACGGCCGGCTTGCAGATCTCGCAGCCGTCGCCGCCCCGGGCGCCGTCGCGGCCGTAGCGGTCCAGCAGCTCCCGGTAGGACGTGAGCCGCAGGGTGCGGATGATCTCGTACAGCTCCTCGCGGGTCTGGGCGAAGCAGCCGCACAGACCCTTGTCGATCTCGACGCCGGAGGCCTCCAGCTCGGCGTCGACCAGCTGGCCGAGCACCTTGACACAACTTCCGCAGCCGGTACCGGCCTTGGTGCACTTCTTCACCTCGGGCAGGGTGGTGCACCGGTGCTCCGACACCGCCCCGCGGATGGTGCCCTTGCTGACGTTGTGGCAGGAGCAGATGACCGCGTCGTCCGGCAGTGCGGACGGGCCGAGCTGGGCCCCCGAGTCCGCTCCGGCGGGCAGGACGAGGAACTCGGGGGAGACCGGCGGCACCGAGCCGGTGAGGGCGCGCAGGGTGCCGTACGCGTCCGCGTCGCCGACCAGGATGCCGCCGAGCAGCGTGCCGTCCCGGCCGATGACCAGCTTCTTGTACAGGCCCGCGCGGGAGTCGGAGTAGACGACGTCCAGGCAGTCCTCGGTGGTGCCGTGCGCGTCACCGAAGGACGCCACGTCCACGCCGAGCAGCTTGAGCTTGGTGGACAGGTCGGCGCCGGTGAACGTCAGCTCCTCGGTCTCGTCGGCGGCGATGGCGGCGGCCGCGGTCTGAGCCTGCTCGTAGCCCGGTGCGACCAGGCCGTACACCCGGCCGTCCGCCGCCAGCGCGCACTCGCCGATCGCGAAGACGTGCGGGTCGGTGACCGTGCGGCACCACTCGTCCACGGTGATGCCGCCGCGCTCGCCGACCGCGAGGCCGCAGTCCCGGGCCAGCTGGTCGCGCGGGCGCACCCCGGCGCTGAACACCACCATGTCGACGGGGAGTTCGGAGCCGTCGGACAGCTTCATGCCGGCGACCGAGCCGTCCTCACCGGTGACGATCTCCTGGGTGCCCACGCCCGTGTGCACGCTCAGGCCCATGCCCTCGATGGTCCGCAGCAGCGCCGCGCCACCGCCGTCGTCGACCTGCACAGGCATCAGGCGCGGCGCGAACTCCACGATGTGCGCGTCGAGGCCGAGGCCCTTGAGCGCGCCGGCCGCCTCCAGGCCCAGCAGCCCGCCGCCGACCACGGCACCCACCCGGGCCGTCGACCGTGCGTACGCCTCGATGGCGAGCAGGTCCTCGATCGTGCGGTAGACGAAGCAGCCGGCCGCGTCCTTGCCCGGGACCGGGGGGACGAAGGGGTAGGAGCCGGTGGCCAGGACGAGGGTGTCGTACGCGAAGACCCGGCCGGAGCGGGCCGTGACCTCCCGTGCCGCGCGGTCGATCGTCTCGGCCGGGTCGCCGATGTGCAGCTCGATGCCGTGGCCGTCGATGAACTCCATGTCGGTCATGGAGAGGTCCTCGGCGGTCCTGCCCGAGAAGTACGAGGTGAGCGCGACGCGGTCGTACGCCGGGCGCGGCTCCTCGCAGAGCACGACCACACGGTGCGTGGCGGTCAGGCCGCGCTCGGCGAGCGCTTCGAGGAAGCGCTGGCCGACCATGCCGTGGCCGACGAGCACGATCGTGGGGGTGGCCCCCGGGGCGGTGGTCATCAGGAGCCTCCATCGTTGGTGAGCAGGTGGAGAAGGGGCCCTTCGTCGGGGAGCGGCTCTGCTCCCTCCCAGGCACGGGCGAGCGCGCCGACGGTGCCGAGTTCGCCGACGAGGACCCCGCCGACCAGGCGGTCGTCGCGCACGACGACCTTGCGGTAGGTGCCGCGGGTCGCGTCGGCGAGCCGTATGACGTCGTCGCCCGGCAGCGCCTCGGTCTCGCCGAACGCGGCCAGGTCGAAGGGGGAGTCCGGGCCGGTCAGGGTCAGCCGGGTCAGCGAACGGGTGCCGGTGTAGCGGGCGGTGCCGTTCCCGGCGAGCAACTCGGCGAGCGTGTCGGCCTGTTCGAGGGCCGGTGCGGCCAGGCCGTACACCGTGCCGTCGTGCTGGGCGCAGTCGCCGATGGCGTGGATGTGCGGGTCGCTGGTGCGCAGTTCGTCGTCGACGAGGATGCCCTGGTGGACGGCGAGCCCGGCCTCCGTGGCCAGGCGGGTGCGCGGCCGTACCCCGCACGCGACGACCACGAGGTCGGCGTCCAGGGCGTAGCCGTCGGCCAGTTCCACCGAGCGGACCGCACCGGCCACGCAGCGCACGTCCCGCACCCGGCACTCGGTGTGCACCTCGACGCCCAGGTCCGTCAGGTGCCGCAGCACCAGCCGGGAGGCGTCCGGGTCGAGCTGGCGCTCCATGAGCCGCTCGGCCTGCTGGGCGAGGACCACCTGCGCACCGCGCTCGGCGAGCGCGCGGGCGGCGGAGACGCCGAGCAGCCCGCCCCCGACGACGACCGCGCGCACCCCGGGCCGGACCGCCGCGGCCAGCCCCAGGCAGTCGTCCATCGTGCGGAACGCGTGGACGCCGTCGGGGAGCCGGCCGGTCAGGAACAGGCCGCGCAGCGGGGGCAGGACGGGGTTGGAGCCGGTGGCGAGGACCAGGCTGTCGTAGCCGATCGGCGGGCCGTCGACGCGGCTGACGGTCCGGGCGGCCCGGTCGATGCCGGTGACCCGGGTGCGCAGCAGGTCGCCGGGCGCCGGGAGGGCGATCACTTCCGGGGCGTACCGGCCGGCCAGCACCTCGGCGAGCAGGACCCGGTTGTACGGCGGGTGCTCCTCCTCGCCGATGAGCAGCGCGGGGGTGCCCAGCCGGTCGAGCCGGCGGGCGAGCCGTACGCCCGCGAGGCCGGCGCCGATCACCACCACACGCTTCTTCGAGGTCATGCCCCTGAGCGTGCGGTGCCGACGTTACCCGGCAGCATCACCTCTGTTTCCCTCGCGGAACGCTGCCCTCAGCGGGCCCGGGCCGGGGGTGTGAGGGTCCCGTGCGCGCGCCGCGGCGGCTTGTGAGGCCGGGGCCGCGATGAGCCCCGGCGTATCGCTGACGACGGTAGCCCCGCCGCCTGCAGCCTCACTCGCGGCCGGCTGGACCGGCGCCGCATGGGCCACTGCGTGGGCCGGCGCCGCGTGGGCCGGCGCGCGGTGCCCGCTTGGCTCCGCCCGGCTCTGGCCGCCCTCGCCCGGCTCCGCCCGCCCTCGCCCGGCTCCGCCCGCCCTCGCCCGGCTCCGCCCGCCCTCGCCCGGCTCCGCCCGCCCTCGCCCGCCCTCGCCTGGTCCCGCCCAGCTCCGCCCGGCCCCATCCTTGCCCGGCCCCGCCCGCCCTCGCCCCGCCTCGCCCGGCCCTGCTCGGCCCCGCCCAGCTCCGCCCGGCCCCATCCTTGCCCGGCCCCGCCCGCCCTCGCCCCGCCTCGCCCGCCCTCGCCCCGCCTCGCCCGGCCCCGTCCGGCCCCGTCCGGCTCCGGTCGGGTCCGGTCGGGTCCGCTCGGCTTCGGTCGGTCGGTGGGGCGGGGGTCAGGCTGGGGAGTGGGCGGGGGTGGTGGTGTGGGCGAGTCCGGTGGTGGTGTGGGCGAGTCCGGTGGTGGTGAGGGTGTCCACCAGCTCGGTGGCGCGGCCGGCCGCTTCGGCCGGGGTCGTCCCCGTGGTGGCGATCATGCCCCAGCGGTCCGGTACGCAGGCGACCGCCTGTGCCAGGCCCCCCGCGGGCAGCCGGGCGGCGGCGACGGCTTCGAGCCGGCGCAGGGTGGCCCATGGCGTGGGCCGGAACACCCGGGTGGCGGCGTAACCCTCGGCGACACCCCGGCGCCGGGCCTCGTCCAGAAACGCCCGCAGGCACTCCGCGCCGTTCGAGGAGAGGTTGAAGTCGATGGCGCCGACGGCCGGCCGCTCGCCGAACCGGCCGCCGAGCCGGCCGACCGCGAAGTCGATCCCGCCCGTGACCAGCGCCTGATGGCTGCCGTCCAGCCGGCTCGGCTCGCCGAGGAAGGCCGCGCGGATGGACTCCAGTGCCCCGCGGATCGTCCGGTAGACGGGCTCCGGCAGACCGAGTCCGGTCCAGCCAGCCTCGTCGACGTAGGTGTTTCCCGCCCACGCGTAGCCGTTGAGCGCCTGCAGCGTGATGCCCTCGGCGACCTGTCCGTGGCGGAAGTGGCCGGAGGGCGCCACCGGAACGCTCCTGCCGCCCAGCTCCACCGGCAGGAACTCGACCCAGGCCTCGAGCAGGTAGTCGTCGCCCAGCAGGTGGGCCTCCCGGGCCACCCGCGCCAGGCGGCCGGTGTCGGTGAGGTCGAGGTGGCCGGTGATCCGCGCTCCGTCACCCGCCTCACTCGGCTTCAGCGCGGCGGTGGTCGTTCCGTAGCGGCCGCGCAGCAGCTCGGCGGCCCGCAGGACCCCGGCGGTGAAGGCGTCCCGGTCGGCATGCTCTCGTGCCACCAGGTATCCGGGCAGCACCGGAATGCGCAGGCCGAGGTGTCCGTGTGCCTCGCTGAGCCGCTGTTCGGCGGCCAGCAGCTCCTCGGGGGACAGCCCCGCCGGGTCCAGCCGCTCGGCGGCGTCGACGCAGGGGTGCAGGTGCCGCTTGCGGTTCCACCGGGTGGCGATGACAGGGCCGTTGGCGTCCGTGACCAGCCGGGGCAGGTCGGCCGCACGGCGCAGCCACAGCAGGAAGATCTGCATTTCCAGGTCGAGGGCGTAGACCCGGATCACGGCGTCGCGGTGAGCGCGCAGCCAGCCGATGATCCGGCGCAGCGGGGTGTCCGCGCCCCGGTCGTGCTCGGCGGCCATGACCAGCAGGGCGTGGCTGAGGTAGTAGTGCTCCCGGTCGCCGAGGTCGACGGCGGGAACCCCCCTGATCCCGACGGCCTCGGCCCAGGGGGCGGTGCGGCCGACGGCGAGGTCGTCCGCGGTGGCGAGGAGGACCGAGCGCGCCTCGGTGTAGGTGGTCACGTCGTGGGGGCTGCGCCCCGCCGCCAGGTCGGCCACCTCGCCCTCGAACGCGCGCAGGGTCCCGGTGGTCGAGTGCAGCAGCAGCGCGGGCGGCCGGTGACCGGGCAGCATGTGGAACGGGACCAGTTCCTTCGCGGCCGCCGCGGGCACGGACGAGCAGTCCATCCCGATCAGCCGGTCCGCGAGGGCGGCCACCTCCCGGGCGCCGAGCACCCGGGGCCCGGTGTACAAGCCCTGCCAGGGGACCGTCCGGCCGTCCGGCAGCCGGTGGTCGGAGGGGGGATGCGGGGGGAGCACGGCCCGGCTCGTCACTGGGCCCGGGCGGCCCGGAACGCCACGGCGAGGCCGGGCTCGGGGCCGAGCCGGTGGTGGGCCCGGCCCGTCAGGACCGCGTCCTGGCACGCGGCGGGCTGCGGGACCGGCATTCCACGCTGCCGCCAGGTCTGCGTCTGCGTCATGAGGGAGAACCTCGGCATTCGTGCGGGACAGAGCGTGTCCCGGCGCACACTGATCCATCCTCGAAGAGGCCGCGGGGACGCGCAACCCGGCGAGCGGCCCTTCCCCGGCCGGGGACACCGAGCCGCCCCGGCGCGGTCATCGGGCGGCGCTCCCCGTCAGATGCGCGAACACCACCACGTTGCCCTGGTAGCCCGTCGCCCTGGAGTAGCCGCCGCCGCAGGTGATCACACGGAGTTCGGGGCGGGGGGCGGCGCCGTAGACCTTCTGGTCGGGAAAGTCACGGGCCGCGTACACCTCCACCGCGTCCACCGTGAAGACGGCGACCGTGCCGTCCCGGCGGTCCACCTCGATGCGGGCGCCGCGTTTGAGTGCGCCGAGGTCGTAGAAGACGGCGGGGCCCTCGGTGTTGTCGACGTGGCCGGCGACGATCGCGGTGCCCGTCTCGCCGGGCATGGTGCCGGCCTCGTACCAGCCGGCCAGGTTCTTGTTCTGCGCGGGCGGCACGTCCAGGCTGCCGGAGCGGGTGAGGGACAGGCCCATCAGCGGGGCGTTCACGCGTATCGCGGGTATGCGGATCCGGGTCGGCGGCGAGGGGGCCAGGGCGGGGGCCGCAGGACGCCCGCCGCCCGGATCGAGGCGGCCCTCCCCGACGGTGGGCTGCGGCGGCGTCCGTGTCCCGGTGTCGCCGAGCAGCCACACCCCGGAACCCAGGGCGGCGGCGGTGACCGCGGCTATCGCGGTGTCGCCGAGCCTGGCGCCGCGACCGCGCCTGGCACTCCTGCGCATGGCGATCAATCCCTCTCCCGGGGGCGGACCCCCGAAGATCCCCTCCCCCTCCGGGCCGCGAGGGGCGTCGGACCCGGAGGGGGCGGGATGTGCGGTACCGGCGGACGGACAGCGGAGGGTGTCCGTCAGATCCCGTCGCCTCTCGCCCGGCGATGCAGGAGCCAGGTACCGCCCGCGGCGGCGACGGCCAGCGCCGCCACACCCGCCGCGGTGTGCACGGGGTCGGAGCCGAGTGCGCCGCCGACCCCCGTCTTCAGACTTCCCCGCGGCTGCTGTGCCGCGTTCAGAGCCACCACCAGGTCGCCCTTCACCTGCCGGTTGCCCTCGGCGCACTTCGCGAGGATCTCGTACGTGCCCGGCTGCGCGCTCTCCGGCACGTGGAACTGGCCGACCGCCTCGCCCTCGTGCGCGCTGGGCGCCAGCGCGAAGACGCCGGCGCCGACCGCGCCCGCGTCCCCGGTCGCCGCCCCCGCGTTCCCGCACGCGGAGGTGTTCACGGTGACCTGGCTGCCGGGCACCACGGTGGAGGGAAACACGTCCAGGCTGCCGGTGCTGCCGGCCCAGGCGGGGGCCGCGGCCGCGCCGGCGAGCGCGATACCGGTCAGCAGACGGGCGGTGCGGCGCATGGTGCTCCCCAGAGCTTCGCGATTCGGTTCGCAGGGGGTGGCCCCTGCCCTTCCGAGGTAAGTCGCAGTCCGGGACTTCCGCCTTCTGACGCTGTGTCAGGAATGCGGTGAACGGGTGATGCCGCAAGCCCCCGTACGGCCCAGCCGGCGCGGTGTTCCGGCAGGTCACGGTCGTACGGGAGGCCTAAAGGAGAGACCGGTATGAAAAGAACACGAATGGAGCCCTCTCCTGTTGCCCCTGACCTCAGTTGACGTTGACCGCGCTCCAGGCCGCGGCCACCGTGGTTGGCGACGCCGGAGGAGTAGTGGACGTCGAGGTTTCCGACCGAACTGCTCCAGTAGTCCGCCGAGTTGCCGTCCTTGGACGGCTGGTCCATGTAGCGCAGGACGGTCTTGCCGAAGCCGGAGCGGACGATCTTCTCGCCGATGAGGTAGTCACCGGGGTCAGGCCCAGGCTCGCGGCGTGGGCCAGGAGTGCGGAGGCCGCGCTGTCGACCGAGTCCGCGCGGGTCGGCCTCGGGTCGGCGTGGGCGGCGGGGGAGAGGGGTACAGAATCGCTTCCGTGATCACGTCGGACCCCGGGACCCCGCTGCCCTTCTTCGTCTACGGCACCCTGCGCCTCGGCGAGGCCAACCACGACCTGCTCCTGCGGGGCCGCACCGCGTCCGAGGAACCGGCCCGCCTCCCGGACGCGGTGCTCTACGACGGCCCCGGCTACCCCTACGCCGTGGAGCGGCAAGGCGCCGAAGTGCGCGGCGAGTTGGTCACCGCCCGCCCGGAGTCGTACGACGACCTGCTCGCCGCCCTGGACCGGCTGGAGGAGTACGTCCCGGGCTGCCCCCGCAACCTCTACGAACGCGTCGCCCGGTCCGTCGTACGCGCCGACGGCACCACCGCCGCGGCCTGGGTCTATCTCGCCGCCCCGCGCGTCGCCGCCCGGCTGCGCGCCACCGGCACCCGCATCGAGGGCGGCGACTGGCTGTCCCGCCGCTGAGCCGGCCCGGCAGGGCCGGCCCCCCCCGGGCACGCCGGTCCCGATACCGGCAACCTGCGTCAGCCGGGCGCCCTCACGAGCAGCCGGCCGCACGGGCCAGTGCCGCCCGCAGGCCGCGGGCTAGTTCCCTGTCGTCCGTGCCGGTCTGCACGAGGGTCTGCCTGCCGCCGCACTTCAGGGTGACCGACCCGGCCGCGGGGTCGGTGGCGTTCAGCGCCACCAGGTACGGGTCCTGGGTGACGGTGAGGTGCGCCTGGTCGCCCTCGGCGCCGCCGCCGGTGCCGAGGGTGCAGCTCCAGAGCCGGAAGCCGCCGCCGGTCACATACTGCTCGGTGTACTTCGCGGGCGCGCCGAAGCCGGGCAGGGCGCAGGCCTTCCCGGCGGCCGGGGCCTGCTTCGTGAGCAGCCGCGGAGCCGTGCCCGGAGCCCTGAACGCGGCGTCCGCGCAGCCCAGTTGCCGCGCCAGCCCGGTCGCGGCCGTCATCAGCACGTCGGCCATCCGCCGCTGCAGCGTGCCGTCCTGCCAGGCCTGGTCCTGACCGCCCTCCGCCTCCAGCCGGACGTACGGCGCGCTGCCGGAGCCCAGCTCGCCGGAGCACCGCGCGGGCAGCAGCACCCCCGCCATGGTCCGGTTCACCCAGCCGGGCACCCCCGCGATCGGCGCCCGGACGGCGGAGACGCCGGCCACGGCATCCGCCATGGTCCACACACTCGTCACCGGCGTACCGCCGACGCTCAGCCGGAACTGCGGCTCCTGCATCGCTCCGTGGGAGTCCAGCCCGGCACCCACCTCGCAGTCGGCGCGCCGGCTCCCCTTGAGGTCCCCCTCGTCGGACGCGTACCGCCGCAGCGGGCGCACGCTGAGCGCGGCCACGTCGGTGTGCTTGAGCGTGCCCCAGCAGAAGCTGCTCCGTTGCGCAGCCGTACCGCTGTCCTTGCCGCCGCGCAGGACGGCGACGGTGACGCCGACGGCGGCCACCAGCACCGCCGCCACGATCGCCGTGATGGTGCGTTTCGTCATCCCGCGGGCTTTCCCATGGATCCGACGCCGGTCGTCAGACCGTCGTTGTAGCGCGTCTGGCCGTACTGCTGGAGGTTGGTCTCGAACTGCCCCGGATCCTGGTCCATCTTGGGCCACTGGCTCTGCGGCAGCTTGCTCTGCACGGCCTGTTTGAGCATCGCGTCGACCTGCTGGTGACCGGCGGAGAAGTGGTCGGCGAGATGCTGCCGGGTCTCCTGGTCCACCTGGGAGTTGAGGTTGTTCTGGTACTCGGAGGTGCCCACGTCGACCAGGCGCTGGATCGTGTCGCCGGCCAGCGGGATGCCGGTGATCGGGGCGCCGATGATGTGGTACTGCATCATCTTGTTCCAGGCGTTGATGCTCTTCTGGTCGTCGCCCATCTGGTAGATGACGTCCGCGCGCACGGAGTCCATCTGTCCGAGCGCCGCGTTGGACTGTCCCACGAACGCCTGGAGTTTGTCGGCGCCGGGCGCGTTCTTGTCGATGAAGGCCTGACCGTCGTACTTGTTCAGCTCCTGGGCGACGTACGACGTCTCGGCGTCGTGCACCTGCGCGAACGCGTGCCCGTCCTCGGCCATCGCCCGCATCACCGGGATCAGGTCCTTGTGGTTGATGGTCAGCCCGCTGTAGTCCGTGGGCGTGTCGCGTTCCTGGCCGAGGATCTGGTGCACATCGCCGATGTAGTCGGACATCATGCCGCCCATCGAGTGCCTGAGCCCCGCCGGCATGCCGCCCACCGGGTCGCCGGCGACGTTGTGGCCGTAGCCGTTGATCACGTCCGAGAAGATCGCCGCCTGCGCCGGGTCGTGATGGGCGGGGATCACCGGAGTCCTGACACCGGGCAGGTGGCCGGTGCTGGCCGCCTCCAGGGCGTCACCGAAGGCGTGGCGCGCGGAGGAGTCGATGAGGTCCTGCGGCATCTGGTTCTCGACACCGGCGCCGGGCCAGTGCCGGTCCTTGAGGAAGTAGTGCAGGTTGTCGTTCTGGTGCGGGTCGAAGTAGGACTCGGCCGCCTGCGGGTTGCGGCTCATGGCCTGCATCAGACCCTTCATGGGGTCTTCCTGGGTGCCCTGCCAGTTGTCGGAGATCCCGTCGTACGGGTTCTTGGTGTGCGTCTCGTAGTCGCGGATCTCGTCGCCGGTGGCCGACAGCAGGCTGCCGTCGTAGACCGCGTTCCCCGAGCCCATGAGCTTGGTGAGGATGCCCAGGCCGTCGGCGCCGCCCTTGAGCTGGCCGGGGGCCTGCGGGGGCAGGTCGTTGCCGTTGCGGGCCGCCTTGAGGAGCTGCTTCGCCCAGTCCGAGGGCTCGCCGCCGTTCGGGCCGAGCGGGGAGTCGGGGCGGGTGGCGGTGGCGAGGTTGGCCGACAGGGCCTCGCGCAGCCGTCGGTCGGTGTCCGACGTCGGGTTCGTGCCGTCGCCCTCCAGGTTCTGGGCGAGCAGCAGCAGGCCCTCCTGGCCGTCCCGGCCGTGGTAGTTCATGTCCTTCATCAGCTCGCTCGCGAAGACCGGGGAGTTCTCCCCGTTCTCGGTGAGCTGCAGGAGCCGCTTCTTCTCGGCGCCGGTGAGCCCGTCGAGCCGCGAGTACAGCCCGGCGGCCTCCTTGGCGTCCTTGGCGTCCTGCGCGGCCTTCTTCTCCGCGGCGACGGCCTGGTCGCGGTCCCCGTAGGCGGAGTCCGCGAAGCCCTCCTTGACGCTGTCCACCAGCGACTTGAGCACGCGGGCGGCCGAACTGTCGCTCTCCGTCGCCTTGCTGAGGATCCGCTGCACCTCGTCGCGGAACAGCTCCTCGTCGACGTCGGTGTGCTCGGGCACCGTCGTGCCCTTCGCGGCCCGGTCCGGGTGCACGATCATCTGGACGTGGAACATCCCGCAGCCGTCGTCCACGACCGTCAGGTTCTTCTTCTTGTAGGTGTCGATGGTGTCCTGGAGGTTCTGGCGGTAGCTGACGAGTTCGTCGTGGGTGTCGCGCAGGATGTTGGCGATGCTCTGCGCCTGCGTGTGCGCGTCGGTGAACTCGTCGGCCGTCTTCGTCACGAACTCCCGGGTGACCGTCGCGTTGATCCCCGCCCAGTTCGCCTTCATGGCCTTGGCCTTGAGGTTGTCCCGGGCGTCGCGCTCCAGGGTCTCCAGGCGCTTCGTCATGGTGTCCCAGTCGGTGATCGCCTTGCCGAGGTCACCGAAGTCGCCGTGCAGCAGCACATGCAGGTCCATCAGTACCCCCGGTGTTCGTCGAAGCCCTTGTCCAGGGTGGAGATGCTGCTGAGGGTGGCGTAGACGCGCTCCTCGTCCCCCTTGTGGACGGCCTGGGTGTAGTCGAGGTGCGTGTAGATGTGCACGCACGCGTCGAGCAGGTTCTGCACCTGGTCCACCCACCGGGTCGCCACGTGGTCGAGGGCCTCGCCGAGGACGAACCCCTGGTCCGTCAGCCCGCCGGCGGCCTTGAACGACGAGATGCGCGCGAGATCGCTGTCCTTGTCGAAGTCCGTGTACAGCGCGTAGGCGGCATCGCCCACGGCCTTCAGGTCCTTCTCGCACACCGTCAGGTCGCCGTGGGGCGCGTCCCCGCCGCCCCCTCCCGGATCGGCCAGGTGGTCGATCTGCATCTTCGCCGAACCGCGCTGCCGCGCCTCGGACTTGAGCTGTTCCCACTCGTCCCACGCCATGCGGATCTCCCCCGTGCGAATGCCGTCGCGGCCTGTACCGCGTCGACCTTAGCGATCGTACGGCCCGCGCCGGCGCGAAAGTACCTGTCCCGAACCCATCTCATGACGGAATCCGTACGAACGCACCGTTGCGCCGGCGGGTGCCCGGGACGCACCTCGTACGAACGCACCGTCGCGGGTGTCGGCGCTCATGACGAGGCCGGTACGACCGTCTCCACCCGTACCGCGCACGACTTGAACTCCGGCATCCGGGACGTGGGGTCGAGCGCCGGGTTGGTCAGGGTGTTGGCGCGGCCCTCGCCGGGCCAGTGGAAGGGCATGAACACGGTGTCCGGGCGGATGGCGGAGGTGATCCGGGCGGGGGCGGTGGCCCGGCCCCGGCGCGATATCACGGTCACCGGGTCACCCTCGGCCGCGCCGATCCGGGCCGCGAGCCGGGGGTGCAGCTCCACGAACGGGCCCCGCGCGGCGGCGTTCAGCTCGGCGACCCGCCGGGTCTGGGCGCCCGACTGGTACTGCGCCACCACGCGGCCGGTGGTCAGCAGCAGCGGATACTCGGCGTCCGGCTCCTCCGCCGTGGGCCGGTAGGTCACGGCCGCGAACCGGGCCCGCCCGTCCTCGGTGGCGAACCGGTCCAGGAAGAGGCGGGGGGTGCCGGGGTGGACGGGGCCGGTCTTCGGGGTGGCGCCGGTCGCGTCGCGGTCGGTCTCCGGGGAAGGGGCGGTCGCCTCGCGGCCGGTCTCCGGGGCAGGGGCGGGTGCGGCGGCGCCGGCTTCGGTGGGCGTGCCGGGTGTCTCTACGTCGGTTTCGGTGGGCGTGCCGCGTGTCTCGGTGCCGGCTTCGGTGGGCTCCGGGCACGGCCAGAACACCCCGTCCTCCGCCGCGAGACGCCGGTAGGTGATGCCCGAGTAGTCCGCCGGGCCGCCCGCGCTGGCGCGGCGCAGCTCGGTGAAGACCTCCTCGGGGTCGGTCGGGAAGCCCTTCTCCACGCCGAGCCGTGCGGCCAGCTCGTGCAGGACGTACAGATCGCTGCGGACGCCGGGCGGCGGGGCGAGCGCCCGCCGGCGCAGCAGCACCCGGCCCTCCAGGCTCGTCGTCGTCCCCGTCTCCTCGGCCCACTGCGTCACCGGCAGGACGACATCCGCCAGCGCCGCCGTCTCCGACAGCACCACATCACACACCGCGAGGAAGTCGAGGGACTTGATCCGCTCCTCGACATGGGCGGCGCGCGGTGCCGACACCACCGGGTTGGAGCCCATCAGCAGCAGCGCCCGCACGTCCGTGCCGAGAGCGTCGAGGAGTTCGTACGCGCTGCGTCCGGGCCCGGGCAGGCTGTCCGGGTCCACGCCCCACACCTCGGCGACATGCCGCCGGGCCGGCGGGTCGTCCAGCTTGCGGTAGCCGGGCAACTGGTCGGCCTTCTGGCCGTGTTCCCGCCCGCCCTGCCCGTTGCCCTGCCCGGTCAGACAGCCGTACCCGGACAGTGGACGGCCCGCCCGCCCGGTCGCCAGGCACAGGTCGATCCACGCGCCCACGGTGTCGGTGCCCTTGGACTGCTGCTCCGGCCCGCGCGCGGTGAGCACCATCGCTGCCTTCGGCGCGCAGAACATCCGTACCGCCTCCCGCAGTTGCGGAACGGGGACCCCGGTGATGCGCTCCACGTACTCCGGCCAGTGCGCCATCGCCGCGGCCCGCGCCTCGGCCCAGCCGGTGGTCCGCTCCCGGATGTACGCCTCGTCCGTCCGGCCCTCGGCCACCACCAGGTGCAGCAGGCCGAGGGCCAGGGCGAGATCGGTGCCCGGGCGGGGCGCGAGATGCAGATCGGCCTGCTCCGCGGTGCGCGTCCGGCGCGGGTCCACGACGATCAACGTCCCGCCGTTCTCGCGCAGTTCACGGAAGAAGCGCAGCGACGGCGGCATGGTCTCGGCGAGATTGGAGCCGACCAGGATCACGCACCCGGTCCTCGGGATGTCCTCGAGCGGGAACGGCAGCCCCCGGTCGAGCCCGAACGCCTTCGTGCCCGCCGCCGCGGCCGAGGACATGCAGAAGCGGCCGTTGTAGTCGATCTGCGAGGTGCCGAGCACCACCCGGGCGAACTTGCCGAGCGCGTACGCCTTCTCGTTCGTCAGCCCGCCCCCGCCGAACACCCCCAGCGCGTCGGCGCCGTACCGCGCCCGTGTCCGTCCGAGCCGCTCGGCGATCAGATCCAGTGCCGCGCCCCAGCCCGCCGTCACCAGCCGGCCGCCGGACCGCACGAGCGGCGAGGTCAGCCGCACGCCCGGCGCCAGCACCTCGGCCGCCGTACGCCCCTTGCCGCACAGCGCGCCCCGGTTGACGGGGAAGTCCGCCCGCTCGGACACCTCGACGCCCCCCTCTGCCAGGGGCGTGAGGTTCATTCCGCACTGCAGGGCGCAGTACGGGCAGTGGGTGGGCGTCGAGGCGAGCATCTCCATGGGGCCAGCGTGCTTCGGGCGTGTTACGGCACCGGGCCGCTCCCGGTTACGCACCCGGGAAGCCCGCCTCCCCGCCGGGACCGAGGCGGCGTGAGGTGCCGCTAGTGCTCAGCCCCGCGCCCTCGCCAGCGCGTCCGCGACCCCGTGCTCCCGCGGCCCCAGGAAGGTCGGATCCGGGTGGAACAGCGTGTCCAGCACCGCCTTGCCCGCCGCGAACACCTCGCGGGTGCCGCCGTAGTACCAGGTGATGTCGTGCGTCTCGTCGACCCCGACGCCGTACGAGTCGACCCCCGCCGCCTCGCACAGCGCCACCGCGCGCCGGATGTGGAAGCCCTGGCTGACCAGCACGGCCCGGTTCACCCCGAAGATCTTCCTGGCCCTGACACAGGAGTCCCAGGTGTCGAAGCCGGCGTAGTCGCTCACGATCCGCCGGCCCGGCACCCCGTGCTGCGTCAGATAGGTCCGCATGGCGTCCGGCTCGTCGTAGTCCTTGCGGCTGTTGTCCCCGGTGACGAGCACGACCTCGATCCGCCCCTCCCGGTAGAGCCGCGCCGCCGCGTCCAGCCGGTGCGCCAGGTACGGCGACGGCTCCCCGTTCCACAGCCCCGCCCCGAAGACGACCGCCACGGGCGCCCGCGGCGCGTCCGCCGTCGTGCGCAGCCGGCCCGCCGTGGACAGGAACAGCCAGGCCGCGGGCAGCAGTGCCAGCACGCACCCGGCCACCACGGCCTGTACCAGCCGCCGCCGCCCGGCACGGGTGCGCGGCAGGTGCGGCCGACGGAACTGCGGTCGACGGATCTTCATGCGTCCCCCAGTGATCGATCCCGACCTTGGAGGACGCCGCCGGCGCCGATCCGGTTCGCCTCACATCGCGCAGGTGTACGACGTGAAGCAGCGGAAAACGCTCGTGACGGCCAGGCAACGACAACGCAACGTGGCCCCGTCAGGATCGTGCCATGACGGCGTCGACCCCTCCCCGCTCCGAGTCCCGTATCCACCTCGACAGCACGGCGCACCTCATGAACAGCATCGGCAGCGCGCTCGCCGACCGGCTCCGGCTCGTCCCGCCGCCCGCCCGCCGCCCGGCCCCGCCCGCGCTCGTGCTGGTCGCCCACGGCAGCCGGGACCCGCGCGCGCTCACCACCGTGACGGCGCTCATGGACCGCATCCGCGAGCTGCGTCCCGGTCTGCCGGTCCGCCTCGGCCACATCGAGCTGAACGAGCCGCTCCTGACGGACACCGTCGCGGCCCTCGGCGACACCTCCGCCGTCCTCGTCCCGCTCCTGCTCAGCCGGGGCTACCACGTCAAGCACGACATCCCCGAGATGGCGGCCGAGGCGGGGCTGCGGGCCCGCGTGGCACCCCCGCTGGGCCCGCACCCCCTCCTCGTGGAGGCCCTGTACGACCGCCTGCTGGAGGCCGGCTGGCCCACGGCCCCGGACGCCGCGACGCTCCGCTCGAGCGCTGTGGTCCTCGCGGCGGCGGGCTCCCGCGACCCCGACTCGGCCAAGGACACCCGCCGCACCGCCCGCCTGCTCGCCGCCCGCCTGGGCGTCCCCGTGGTCCCCGCCTACGCCTCGGCGGCCGCCCCTGCGGTCCCGACGGCCCTGCGCGCCCTGGAGGCGAGGGGCCGCCACCGCGTCGCCGTCGCCTCCTGCTTCACGGCGCCGGGCCGCTTCGCGACCCAGTGCGCGGGGGCGGCGCCGTGGCTCGCGTCGGCTCCGCTGGGTGACCATCCGGCGCTGGCCCGCCTGGTCGTGAACCGTTACGAGCAGTGCCTCGCGGCGCCGGCGGCGCGGGCCGCCTGAGGGACGCGGGGCCGCATCCGGCGTGCGGCTCGGCCGCGCGGGCGCGGACAGCCACGTACCTCCCGCGGCCGCGCGACGACGGAGCCCGGCGGACGAGTGGGCTTACTGTCGAGGAATGGAAGGCACCGCATTCAGCTACGACCCGGCTGCGATCGAGCGCTACGCCCCAGAACCCGACAAACGCCCGGGCCGCACCGCCTTCCAGCGCGACCGTGCCCGCATCCTCCACTCGGCCGCCCTCAGACGCCTCGCCGGCAAGACCCAGGTCGTCACGCCGGGCCAGCGCAGCGCCCGGGCCTGGGACGCCAGCCCCCGCACACGGCTCACCCACTCCCTGGAGTGCGCCCAGGTCGGCCGGGAACTGGGCGCGGCCCTCGGCTGTGACCCCGACCTCGTGGAGGCCGCCTGCCTGGCCCACGACCTCGGCCACCCGCCCTTCGGCCACAACGGCGAACAGGCGCTGAACGACTTCGCGGACGACTGCGGCGGCTTCGAGGGCAACGCCCAGTCCCTCAGGCTCCTCACCCGCATCGAGCCCAAACGGTTCACCCCGGAGGGTTCCGTCGGCCTCAACCTCACCCGCGCCACCCTCGACGCCGCCACCAAGTACCCCTGGCCGCGCGGCGCCCACCCCACCGACCCGGCGTCACGGAAGTTCGGCGTCTACGAGGACGACCGCCCGGTGTTCGACTGGGTCAGAGCGCACGCCCCCGGCACCCGCACCTGCTTCGAGGCCCAGGTCATGGACTGGTCGGACGACGTGGCGTACTCGGTGCACGACGTCGAGGACGGCCTGCACGCCGGGCACATCGACCCCAACTGCCTGTACGCCGAGCCCGAGCGGCGGGCGGTCTTCGAGGTCGCCGTCGGCCGCTACGTCCCCGCCCGCACCGACCCGGGCGAACTCGCCGCCGCCCTCGACCGGCTCCAGGACGAGGAGTGGTGGCCGCACGGCTACGACGGCACGGCCGTGGCCCAGGCCCGCCTGAAGGACGCCACGAGCCAGCTGATCGGCCGGTTCTGCCTGGCCGCCGAGGGTGCCACGCGCGCCGCGTACGGCACCGGCCGGCTCACCCGCTACGGCGCCGAACTCGTCGTACCCCGCGAGGCCCGCATGGAGTGCGCGGTGCTCAAGGCGGTCGCGGACCGGTATGTGATGCAGCGGGCCGAGCAGGAGCGGCTGCGCGCGGACCAGCGGGTGATCGTCGCGGAACTGGCGCAGGCACTCACCGCCCGCGCGCCGGACGGGCTTGATCCGCAGTTTCGGGCGCTGTTCGACGGGGCAGGCGACGACCACGCGCGCAAGCGGGTGATCGTCGACCAGATCGCCTCCCTCACCGACGCCTCCGCGCTGTCCCTGCACGCGAGACTGACGGGGCATATGTGAGCGGAACGTGACCGGTCGTGGCCTGATCGGGTCACTCCCTCTTCCCGCAGCCCGCCGGGTGCGGGAGGCTCGCATATGGCGGCACCCTTACGAGGAGGCATCAAGTGGTCGACGCGGATCAGACATTCGTCATCGTCGGGGGCGGTCTCGCCGGCGCGAAGGCGGCCGAGACGCTCCGGGCGGAGGGCTTCACCGGCCGGGTGATACTGATCAGTGACGAGCGCGACCACCCCTATGAGCGGCCTCCGCTGTCCAAGGGCTACCTGCTCGGCAAGGAGGAGCGCGACAGCGTCTTCGTGCACGAGCCCGCCTGGTACGCGCAGAACGACATCGAGCTGCACCTCGGCCAGTTCGTCGACCGCATCGACCGTGCGGCGAAGACGGTCCGCTACGGCGACGACGGCACCCTCGTCCGCTACGACAAGCTGCTGCTGGTCACCGGTGCCGAGCCGCGCCGCCTCGACATCCCCGGCACCGGCCTGGCGGGCGTGCACCACCTGCGCCGGCTCGCGCACGCCGAGCGCCTCAAGGGTGTCCTCGCCGCCCTCGGCCGGGACAACGGGCACCTGGTGATCGCGGGCGCCGGCTGGATCGGCCTGGAGGTCGCGGCGGCGGCCCGCGAGTACGGCGCCGAGGTCACGGTCATCGACCCGGAGCCCACCCCGCTGCACCACGTGCTCGGCCCCGAGCTGGGCGGCGTCTTCGCCGAGCTGCACCGCGAGCACGGCGTCCGCTTCCACTTCGGGCGGCGGCTCACCGAGATCGTCGGCCAGGACGGCATGGTCCTCGCGGCCCGTACCGACGACGGCGAGGAACACCCGGCGCACGACGTCCTCGCGGCGATCGGCGCCGCGCCCCGCACCGGCCTCGCGGAGGCGGCGGGCCTGGAGATCGCCGACCGGGCGCACGGCGGCGGCATCGTCGTGGACGAGCGGCTGCGCACCTCCGACCCCGACATCTACGCCGCCGGCGACGTGGCGAACTTCCCGCTCGCCCTCTTCGGCACCCCGCTGCGCGTGGAGCACTGGGCCAACGCGCTGAACGCCGGCCCGGCGGCGGCGCGGTCGATGCTCGGCCAGGACGTGACCTACGACCGGATCCCGTACTTCTTCACCGACCAGTACGACCTGGGGATGGAGTACAGCGGCTGGGCGCCGCCGGGGTCGTACGACCAGGTGGTGATCCGGGGCGACGCCGGCAAGCGGGAGTTCATCGCGTTCTGGCTGGCGGAGGGACGCGTGCTGGCCGGGATGAACGTGAATGTGTGGGACGTCACAGAGGGGATCCAGAAGCTGATCCGCTCCCGGCAACAGGTGGACCCCGACGCCCTCGCCGACCCGCACGTACCGCTGGACGGCCTCACCTCCTGACCATCAAGGCCGCCGGCCGCCCCACGTAGAATTCACGCGTGGCAGGACGGATCAACGACGAGGACGTGAAGGCGGTACGGGACGCGGTCCCGATCGACGCCGTGGTCTCCGAGTACCTCCAGCTGCGCAACGCGGGCGGCGGCAACCTCAAGGGCCTGTGCCCGTTCCACGACGAGAAGTCGCCGTCCTTCCAGGTCAGTCCGAGCAAGGGACTCTTCCACTGCTTCGGCTGCCAGGAGGGCGGCGACACCATCACCTTCGTGATGAAGGTGGACCACCTCTCCTTCTCGGAGGCGGTGGAGCGCCTCGCCGCCCAGGCGGGCATCACGCTGCGCTACGAGGAGGGCGGGTACAACCCGGCCCACCAGCGTGGCGAGCGGATCCGCCTGGTCGAGGCGCACAAGATCGCCGCGCAGTGGTACGCCGAGCAGCTCGCCACCGGCCCCGAGGCCGAGACCGGCCGGGTCTTCCTCGCCGAGCGCGGCTTCGACCAGTCCGCCGCCGTCCACTTCGGCGTCGGCTACAGCCCCCAGGGCTGGGACCACCTCACCCGCTATCTGCGCGGCAAGGGCTTCACCGACAAGGAGCTGATCCTCTCCGGCCTCTCCCAGGAGGGCCGGCGCGGCCCCATCGACCGCTTCCGGGGCCGCCTGATGTGGCCCATCCGGGACATCGGCGGCGAGGTCGTCGGCTTCGGCGCCCGCAAGCTGTACGAGTCGGACAACGGCCCGAAGTACCTGAACACGCCCGAGACGGCGATCTACCGGAAGTCGCAGGTCCTGTACGGCATCGACCTGGCGAAGAAGGACATCGCCAAGGCCAGCCGGGCGGTCGTGGTCGAGGGCTACACGGACGTCATGGCGTGCCACCTGGCCGGTGTGACGACCGCGATCGCGACCTGCGGTACGGCCTTCGGCAGCGAGCACATCAAGATCCTGCGCCGCCTGCTGATGGACAACGGCTCGGCCCGGGTGATCTTCACCTTCGACGGCGACGCGGCCGGTCAGAAGGCCGCCCTGCGCGCCTTCGAGGACGACCAGAAGTTCGCCGCCGAGACGTACATCGCGATCGCGCCGGACGGCATGGACCCCTGTGAGCTGCGCCTGGCGAAGGGCGACGAGGCGGTGGCGGACCTGACCGAGCCGCGCACCCCGCTCTTCGAGTTCGCCCTGCGCCAGATCGTGAGCCGCTACGACCTGGACACCCCGGCGGGCCGCGCCGCCGCGCTGGACGAGGCGGCGCCCGTCGTCGCCCGGATCAAGAACAGCGGCGCCCAGCACGAGGTCGCCGTCGAACTGGCCGGTCTGCTCGGCATCCTCGACACCCAGTTCGTGGTCAAACGCGTCGCGCAGCTGGCCCGCTGGGCCCGTGAGCGCGGCGGCAGGGCCCCGGCCCCGGCGGGCCCGCAGTCGTACGAGGCCGCCGCCCGGCCCGCCACCGCGGGCCCCGCGCTCCAGCTGCGCAACCCCATCTACGCCACCGAACGCGAACTGCTCAAGCTCGCCCTCCAGCGTCCCGAGCTGGTCTCCCCGGCCTTCGACGCCTACGGCGTGGACGAGTTCACCGCCGCCCCCTACGCCGCCGTGCGCCAGGCCATCCTGGACGCGGGCGGCGCCGAGCTGGGCGTGAAGGACAGCCAGGAGTATCTGGTGCGGGTCCGTGAGGCCGCGCCCGACGACACGGTCCGCGCCATGGTCACGGAGCTGGCCGTGGAGGCGATCATGCGCCGCACCGTGGACGAGAACTACGCGGGCGAGCAGCTCGTGACCGTCCGCCGCCGTGCCGTGGAGCGCCGCGTCCAGGAGATCCAGATCACCGCCCGCCGCCTGGAAGCGGGCGGCGACCCGGCCCAACTGGCCGCCGTGCACAACGAGTTGTGGGTCCTGCAGCAGTACGACCAGTCCCTGAAGACCCGGGGCGCGGAGGCGCTGTAGCGGGCTGAGTATCCGTCCGGTCACGAAGCGAACGCAAAAAGTCACCGCACGCCCCTCGTGGCAGGGATGTGTCGTACCCCACACTGGGGACGGTGCCCGAGTCCTCGGAGCGCAGGCCGTCGACTCTCCGCCCCCGAAGTACCGCTGCCGCACACGTCCGGCAGCGATCATCCTGGAGGTCGCCCCCGTGCAGACCCAGACCCTCACGCAGACCGACAGCGCCACCCGTGCCACCAGCACCACCAGCACCACCGCGGACGAGCCGGACGCCGAGCCGGACGTCCTCGTGGCCGCCGTACCCCCGCAGAGCCGCGGCGCCCTGCACCCGCAGACCGCGGCCGCCGAGCCGGCCGAACCGCCGGCCGAAGCGCTCACGGACGAGTCCGAGGAACCCGACGAACCAGCCGACGCGCCCGCCGCCGCCCGCGCCGACACCAGCGGTCCCTCCGCCGATCTGTTCCGCCAGTACCTGCGCGAGATCGGCCGCATCCCGCTGCTCACCGCCGCCGAGGAGGTCGAACTCGCCCGCCGCGTCGAGGCCGGCCTGTTCGCCGAGGAGAAGCTCGGCAACACCCCGGACCTGGACAGCCAGTTGGCGCTCGACCTGGACCGGCTCGTCGTCATGGGCCGGATGGCCAAGCGGCGGCTGATCGAGGCCAACCTGAGGCTCGTCGTCTCGGTCGCCAAGCGGTACGTCGGGCGCGGGCTGACCATGCTCGACCTCGTCCAGGAGGGCAACCTCGGCCTGATCCGGGCGGTGGAGAAGTTCGACTACGCCCGCGGCTACAAGTTCTCGACGTACGCCACCTGGTGGATCCGCCAGGCCATGTCCCGGGCGCTGGCCGACCAGGCCCGCACCATCCGCGTCCCGGTGCATGTGGTCGAGCTGATCAACCGGGTCGTGCGCGTGCAGCGCCGCATGCTCCAGGAGCGGGGCTACGAGCCCACGTCCGACGAGGTCGCCGCGCACCTCGACCTGCCGCCCGAACGGGTCAGCGAGGTGCTGCGGCTCGCCCAGGAGCCGGTCTCCCTGCACGCCCCGGTCGGCGAGGAGGAGGACGTCGCCCTCGGCGACCTCATCGAGGACGGCGACGCCGCGAGCCCGGTGGAGTCGGCCGCCTTCCTGCTGCTGCGGGAGCACCTGGAGGCCGTCCTGTCCACCCTGGGGGAGCGGGAGCGCAAGGTCGTCCAGCTCCGCTACGGCCTCGCCGACGGCCGCCCCCGCACGCTGGAGGAGATAGGGCGCATCTTCGGCGTGACGAGGGAGCGGATACGGCAGATCGAGTCCAAGACCCTCAACAAGCTGCGCGACCACGCGTTCGCGGACCAGCTGCGGGGATACCTGGACTGAGCGGGGGCCGCCCGGGAGGGGCGGCCCCCGCCCGGTCAGTCCACCTCGGCGACCGCCTGCGCGAACTGCGCCTTGTACAGCCGGGCGTACGCCCCGTCGGCCGCCAGCAGCTCGGCGTGCGCGCCCTGTTCCACGATCGAGCCGTTCTCCATCACCAGGATCGTGTCGGCGTCCCGGATCGTGGAGAGCCGGTGCGCGATGACGAACGAGGTACGGCCGTGGGCCAGTTTGGCCATGGCCTTCTGGATCAGGACCTCCGTGCGGGTGTCCACCGAACTCGTCGCCTCGTCCAGCACCAGGATCACCGGGTCGGACAGGAACGCCCGCGCGATGGTGATGAGCTGCTTCTCGCCCGCGCTGACCCCCGTGCCCTCGTCGTCGATCACGGTGTCGTAGCCGTCGGGGAGGGTGCGGATGAACCGGTCGGCGTGCGCCGCCCGTGCCGCCTCCTCGATCTCGCCACGCGTGACCTCGCGCGGGGCGCCGTACGCGATGTTCTCCGCGATCGTGCCGCCGAACAGCCAGGTGTCCTGCAGCACCATGCCGATCCCGGACCGCAGTTCGTCGCGGGTCATCCTCCGGATGTCGACGCCGTCCAGGGTGATCCGGCCGCCCGAGACGTCGTAGAACCGCATCAGGAGGTTGACCAGCGTGGTCTTGCCCGCGCCGGTCGGGCCGACGATCGCGACCGTGTGACCGGGCTCCACCGTGAGCGAGAGGTCCTCGATCAGCGGCTTCTCCGGGTCGTACCGGAAGGACACGTGCTCCAGGCGCACCCGGCCGCGCAGCTCGGCCGGACGCTCGCCCGGCACCGGGTCGGCCTCCTGCTCCCCGGCGTCGAGGAGTTCGAAGACCCGCTCGGCGGAGGCGACACCGGACTGCACCAGGTTCGCCATCGACGCGACCTGCGTCAGCGGCATCGAGAACTGCCGCGAGTACTGGATGAAGGCCTGGACGTCACCGATGGAGAGCGAGCCGGAGGCGACGCGCAGACCGCCGACCACGGCGACCAGCACGTAGTTCAGGTTGGACACGAACATCATCAGCGGCTGCATCACACCGCTGTTGAACTGCGCCTTGAACCCGGCCTCGTAGAGCGCCTCGTTCTGCTCGGCGAACTGCTGCGCCGACTCCTGCTGCCGGCCGAACACCTTCACCAGGGTGTGCCCGGTGTACATCTCCTCGATGTGGGCGTTCAGCTTGCCGGTGGTGCGCCACTGCTGCACGAAGTGCGGCTGGGAGCGCTTGCCGACCCTCGTCGCCACCAGCGCCGACAGCGGCACGGTGACGAGCGCGACCAGCGCCAGGATCCAGGAGACCCAGAACATCATCGCCAGCACACCGATGATGGTGAGCAGCGAGTTGATCAGCTGGCCCATCGACTGCTGGAGCGTCTGGCCGATGTTGTCGATGTCGTTGGTCGCGCGGGAGAGCACCTCACCGCGCTGGCGCTTGTCGAAGTACGACAGCGGCAGCCGGGACAGCTTGCTCTGCACCTGCTCGCGCAGCCGGAACATCGTGCGGTTCACGGCCCGGTTGACCAGCCGGGTCGCCACCGCGCTCAGCAGACCGGCGACCGTGAAGATGGCGAGCGCGAGCAGCAGGACGTTTCCGACGGCGCCGAAGTCGATGCCCTTGCCGGGCGTGAAGTCGGTGCTCTTGAGCATGTCCGCGACCGAGCCCTGGCCATGGGCGCGCATCCGGTCGAGGACCTGCTGCTTGGTGGCGCCGCCCGGCATCTGCCGGCCGATGATGCCGGAGAAGACCAGGTCGGTGGCCTTACCGAGGATCTTCGGGCCGATCACGTTCAGCCCCACGCTGACGACCACGCACAGCAGCAGGCCGTAGATCGTGAGCCGTTCGGGCCGGAACTGGCCGATGAGCCGTTTGCCCGACCCCTTGAAGTCCATCGAGCGCTGGTCGGGACCCTGCCCGGCCATCATCCGCATGGGCCCGGCCATCAGGCAGCCTCCGCTTCCGTCAGCTGGGAGAGCACGATCTCCCGGTACGTCTCGTTGGTCGCCATCAGCTCGTGGTGCCGGCCGGAGCCGACGACCCGGCCCTCGTCCAGCACGATGATCCGGTCCGCCTCCCGGATGGTCGCCACGCGCTGGGCGACGATGACGACGGTCGCCTCGGCGGTCTCCCGGCCGAGGGCCGCGCGCAGCGCCGCGTCGGTGGCGTAGTCGAGCGCGGAGAAGGAGTCGTCGAAGAGGTAGATCTCCGGGCGCTGCACGAGGGTGCGGGCGATCGCGAGGCGCTGGCGCTGACCGCCGGAGACGTTGGTGCCTCCTTGCGCGATCGGCGCGTCGAGGCCCCCCTCGAGCTTGCTCACGAAGTCCTTGGCCTGCGCCACCTCCAGCGCGTGCCACAGCTCCTCGTCGGTCGCGTCGGGGTTGCCGTAGCGCAGGTTGGTGGCGACGGTGCCGGCGAACAGGTACGGCTTCTGCGGCACCAGCCCGACCGTTCTCGCCAGCAGCTTCGGGTCGATCTGCTGGACGTCCACGCCGTTGACGAGGACCTCGCCCTCGGTGGCGTCGAACAGCCGCGGGACCAGCCCGAGCAGGGTCGACTTGCCGCTGCCGGTGGAGCCGATCACGGCCGTCGTCTCACCCGGCCGGGCCACCAGGCCGACGGACTTCAGCACCGGCTCCTCGGCCCCCGGATAGCGGAAGCCGGCGGCCCGGATCTCCAGGTGGCCGTGTGCGCGCAGCTCGCTGACGGGCGCCCCGGGCGGCACCACGCTCGAGTCGGTCCCGAGTACCTCCTGGACGCGCTCGGCGCACACCTCCGCGCGCGGCACCATCATGAACATGAAGGTGGCCATCATCACGGACATGACGATCTGCATGAGGTAGGCGAGGAACGCCGTCAGGTCGCCGATCCGCATCCCGCCGCTGTCGATGCGGTGCGCGCCGAACCACACGACCGCGATCGACGACAGGTTCACCACGGTCATGACGATCGGGAACATCAGCGCGAGCATGCGGCCGGTGGCCAGCTGCATCTCGGTGAGATCGGTGTTCGCCTTCCCGAACCGGCCGTGCTCATACTCGTCGCGCACGAAGGCGCGGATCACCCGGTTGCCGCTGATCTGCTCGCGCAGCACCCGGTTCACCGTGTCCAGGCGTTCCTGCATCGACCGGAACAGCGGGCGCAGCCGGCGCACGATGAGCGTGACGCAGATCGCGAGCACCGGGACCACGGCCACCAGCACCCCGGACAGCGGTACGTCCAGGCCGAGGGCCATCACGATGCCGCCGACGCACATGATGGGCGCCGACACCATCAGCGTGAACGTCATCAGGACCAGCATCTGGACCTGCTGTACGTCGTTCGTCGTACGGGTGATGAGAGAAGGAGCGCCGAAGTGACCCACCTCACGCGCCGAGAAGGACTGCACCCGGTCGAAGACGGCACCACGCACGTCCCGCCCGAGCGCGGCGGCCGTGCGCGCACCGAAGTACACGGCGCCGATGTTGCACACGACCTGGGCCAGCGAGATGCCGATCATCAGGGCGCCGAAGGACAGGATGTAGTCCGTGTCACCCTTCACGACACCGTTGTCGATGATGTGCGCGTTCAGAGTGGGCAGGTAGAGGGTGGCGCAGGTCTGCAGGAACTGCAGCAGCACCAGCAGGGCGATGGGTTTCTTGTAGGGCCTGAGATAGGCCCGTAGGAGTCGTATGAGCACGCTGCGTCTCTCGGGGTCGGCGACAGGGGCGGTTCGGTTGCCCTTGGCCCCTATCGTCCGACACTCCACCCGCGTTACCTCAACTGATTAACCGGCGGAAGAGCGCGTACGGCCATGCGTGCGGAAGCTCGTACGACCATATGGTTTCGCAGTGTTACGCCCCTTATGAGTGGAATGCACCCGGATGGGTCTGCTCCCGCACGGCCGTGAACTGCTGCCGTACCGCCTGACCCACCGCCAGCTCGTCGCCCGGCTCCAGCACCTGCGCCGCCGCGCCCTGCCAGGCCGGCGGGGTGCGCGGATCGAGTGTGCCCTGCGACACACCGAGCGCCCAGGCGGCCTGCCGGGCCGCGCCGATCGCCGCGTAGTCCGCCGGCTGCGGCACGACGACCTGCGCGCCGAACAGCGAGGGCGCCGAGGCCTGTACGGCGGGCAGCTCGGCGGCCGGGCCCAGCAGGAAGACCCGCCGCACCTCCAC
Source organism: Streptomyces sp. FXJ1.172 (assembly GCF_001636945.3). Lineage (NCBI taxonomy): Bacteria > Bacillati > Actinomycetota > Actinomycetes > Kitasatosporales > Streptomycetaceae > Streptomyces > Streptomyces sp. FXJ1.172. Next base: position 6,293,213 of record NZ_CP119133.2, read on the forward strand.
GCCCCGCCCGCGCAGCACGTCCAGCGCGTCGCCGAGCCCGCACAGCATGCCCTCGAACGCGGCCCGCGCCAGATGCTCGGGCTTCATCGACTCCCGCCGCAGCCCGGCGAGCGTGCCCGCGGTGTGCGGCAGGTGCGGCGTCCGCTCCCCCTCCAGGTAGGGCAGGAGCACCAGCCCGTGGGCCCCCGGCGTCGACTTCATCGCCAGCTCGGACAGGCCCTCCAGATCCGGCAGCCCGAGCAGCTCGGCGGTGCCGCGCAGGGTCCGTACGGCGTTCAGGGTGGTGACGACCGGCAGGTGCATACCGGTGGCGTCGGCCAGGGAGGTGATCATCCCGGACTGGTCGGCGAGCGCCTCCGGGTGCACGGCCATCACGGACCCGGAGGCCCCGAGCGATACGACGGCGTCCCCGAGCCCGATCCCGAGCCCGAACGCGGCGGCCATGGTCTCGCCGGTCCCGGCCGAGATCAGCAGCCCCTCCGGGGTCGTGCCGGCCGCGTCCGACGGGCCGATCACCTCCGGCAGCATCGCCTGGTGCCCGAGGGCCAGCTCGACCAGGTCGGGCCGGTAGCCGCCGGTGGCGGCCGACCAGTACCCGGTCGAGGACGCCCCGCCGCGATCGGTGGTCCGGCGCACGGGCCGCCCGAGCAGCTGCCACACCAGCCAGTCGTGCGCCTGGAGCAGTACGGCGGTGCGCCGGGCGTTCTCGGGCTCGTTCTTCGCGAGCCAGCGCAGCTTGGTGACGGGCTGGGCGGCCTGCGGCACGCACCCCACGGCCTGCGCCCAGGCCCCGCGCCCGCCGAGCGCGTCGACGAGATCGGCCGCCGCGACCTGCGCCCGCTTGTCGCCGCCGACCAGCGCCGGGCGGACGGTGTTGCCCTGGGCGTCCAGCGGGACGAGGGCGTTCTGCTGCGCGGACACGCCGATGGCCTGCACGCCCTCCAGCAGGCCGCCCCCCGCGGCCTCGCCGAGGGAGAGCAGCCAGGCCTGCGGATCTATGTCGCTGGGGCGACCCTCCGCCGGATGCGGGGCGTACCCCTGCCTGAGCACGGCTCCGGTGTCCGTGTCGCAGACCACGATGCGTGTGAAGTCCGGTGAGCTGTCCAACCCGGCGACTATCCCCATGCCGAGAATTTTGCAGCATTCCTGCGGTTGTTTTGGACCATGGACGCTCAAGGAAGCAGGGGTCTGTGCCCGCCTACGTGTTGCTGGTGCCCCAGTCGTCCTCGGGCGTGCCGTCCAGGTTGCGCTCCCGCAGGGAGCGGACCCGCTGGGTCACCTTCTCCGGGACCCGGTCGCCGACCTTGCCGCTGAACGTGTGGAAGGCCCAGCCCGCGTACTGGCGGCCCTGCTGGGCGGCCGTCTCGGCGGTGTTGCGGACGGCCGGGTTCTGCGAGATCCGCTGAGCGGCCTTCTTCAGCTGCTCGTACCGCTCGCGTCCGGCCCTCGTGCCGAGCACGTAACCGAGGGCCAGTCCGGCGACGAACGTGAGCCGGTAGCGCATGGCTGCCACCCTTCCCTTGTCTGGGTCTGCGGTGCGACGTGGGACGCCGGGGGAACCGATTGGCGGAGCACCCCCCTGCTTGCGCTAATGTATGTGTCGCAGCGAGCGCCCGCCCCCTGGCGAATACCCAGGTAGGTACGTTCGATGCAATCGAGGCGATCCTCCGTAGCTCAATTGGCAGAGCAGCCGGCTGTTAACCGGCAGGTTACTGGTTCGAGTCCAGTCGGGGGAGCTTCGGTCCTCCGTAGCTCAATTGGCAGAGCAGCCGGCTGTTAACCGGCAGGTTACTGGTTCGAGTCCAGTCGGGGGAGCGCGCTGAACGAGGACCCCTCAGGGGTCCTTTTTCATGTCCGCGGGAACCGCCACGGCCCAGGTCGCTGTCCTGAGGGTCGTGGGCAGCGCGGAAGCCGACCATCCGAGGCAGGAGATCGTATGAGCGGCTATGCTGCGGCAGACGGCGCGCACACATGTACGCGACACGCCGCTATGGGGCGGTAGCTCAGCCGGTTAGAGCAGCGGACTCATAATCCGTCGGCCGTGGGTTCGAGTCCCACCCGCCCCACTGCGCAGGTCTCTGACCTGCAGAAACGTCTCTGCGGGCGTGCGGATTCAGGACTTTGGCTCAACGGACTGAATCCGCTGCTCGCGAGTTCGACGATGGTTCCCTGCGCGAGCGTTGACGCTCGCCTGACATGCAGCGATGGAAGGGTCCAGGGGTCCGGGCACACCCTGGCGGGCTGTTGGTCCGGCTGGTGAGTTCCCGAGTTGGGACGCTGATGGGACGCAGGGATCAGGCACAGACAGTGCAAGGGTGATCACTCCGGGGCTGCCACCCTCGGAATCCCCTGACCAACCGGACGAATCGACTACACGCAAAGACCCTGGGTCCCGAACCCGACCGGAACTCCTCACCGTGCACCACGTGCCGGAACTGACGCGGGCGGCTGAAGAAGGACCGTTCGTCCAACGGCTTCACACCCCATCCGACACGACCAGCCTCTCGGCATGGCCCAATCCGTAGATCATCCGACCCCGTCATGGCAACGTGGCAGGGCCTTTCAAGCGTCGTCTTCGGGCGTGCCGGAGGACAGTAGCTGGCAGCTGTCGAAGTTCATGCACCCACAGGCGAGGCAGCCGGCGACAGCGTTCCGCAGGGCTTGCGTCTCCTGGATGAACTGGTCCAGTTCGGGGATCTTGCGCTGTGCGAGAGTGCGCCATTGCTTGGTGGCGCCTCGGTCGGCGTCGGTGTCCAGTAGTTGGCGGATCTCGGCCAGGGCGAATCCGGCCCGCTGCGCCATTTTGATCAAGGCGATCCGTCGCAGGGTGCTGGCCGGATAGACGCGTCGGCCTGTGACTCGCCGGGCGGTCGGCAGCAAGCCGATGCTCTCGTAGTAGCGCAACGCCGAGGGCCGCATCTTGACCTGCCGTGCAAGGTCACGGATGCCCAGCTCTCGCACTGATCCCCCCTTGACTTCAAGCGCGCTTGAACCACAAGTCTGACTCGGTGCCCCTTTCATCGACAACCCGCTTGTTACCGCCGACGTATCGGCCGTTGTTCGCTCATGTTGAGTTCCGTCGGCTCTTGCCGGCCCTGGCGGCCTCCGACGTCGGTGATGGGATGAGTGTGGTCGCCGTGGCGTGGTTAGCCGTTCTGATTGCGCCTCCGGGCCAGTCGGGGCTCGTCGTCGGTGGCGCGGTTGCCGCCTATGCCCTTCCCGGGGCCGCTGGGGTGCTTGTCTGCGGCCGGTGGCTGCGCCGACTGACTCCTCGGCGGTTGCTGGCCGCAGACAGTTGGCTTCGCGCGTTGCTTCTGGGCTGTGTGCCGTTGGCCTGGGCAGCGGGAGTGCTGCACCCGGTTGTTTATGTCGTCCTGCTTGCCGGGTCGTCGGTGCTGCATGCCTGGGGTGGTGCGGGGAAGTACTCCCTGGTTTCCCAGCTGCTTCCCCCGGATCAGCGTTTTGCCGCGAATGCGCTGGTCAGTTCGAGCGCCTCGGCGTCTGTCGTCGTCGGTCCTGCACTTGCCGGAGTCCTGGCGGCAGTCGTCAGCCCGGCCTGGATCATTGGCCTCGACGCCGTGTCCTTCGCCATTCTTGCCGTCCGGGTCGGTCGGCTGGACGGTGTGGCCAAGGCAGGCAAGGTGGCTGAGACGGCTGCGTCGATCGGTACCAGCCGATCGGCCGCCGGTCTGCGTTTGTTGCGCAGGCAGCCTGAGCTTGTCGGGGTTCTCGCGTTGACGTGGTTCTTCAACTTCCTCTATGGACCGGTGGAGGTCGCGCTTCCGCTGCATGTCACCGACGACCTTCACTCGGGTGCGAGCCTGCTCGGGTTGTACTGGACTTTGTTCGGGGCAGGTGCCGTCCTTGGCGGCCTGACGGCTGGCGCGTTGAGCAAGCTTCCGCTGTGGCCGGTCACTCTGGGCATCGTCGCCGGTTGGGGCCTGATGCTTGTGCCCTTCGGCCTGGGCGTGTCAGCCGGTATCTCTCTTGTGTGCTTTGCGCTCGGCGGCATGATCTACGGACCCTTCACGGCGCTGTCCTTCACCTTGTTCCAGAACCGCACCCCGGCAGCCTGGCTGACCACGGTCCTGGCCGCCCGGGGCGCCGCCCTTCTCACCTCCTCCCCGGTGGGCACCGCGCTCGGCGGTCCTCTCAGCACCGCCATGGGGCCTCAGCAGGTGCTGGCTGCTTCGGGGATCGCGACCATCACCCTTGCCGTCGTTGCCACCGCGGTGTGGACCTGGGGGGAAGCATCGAGCGCATTCGCACACCGCCGCACCTCCTTGTGAACTGGATCACAACAGGTCATGAGATGCAGGGGCGCCCCGTCTCCTGTGTGTCAGCACGACGAACGGAGAGCCATGAAGATCCTGATCGCCGGCGCGACCGGCGCCATCGGCAGCCGACTTGTGACCCAACTCGTGGCGCGCGGCCATGAGGTCGTCGGCACCACCCGCTCGGCTGCCAAGACCGATGCCCTGCGGGCGCTCGGCGCCGAGCCGGCCGTCGTTGATGCGCTCGACCCCGACTCGGTGGCCGACACAGTGGCCAAGGCCGAGCCCGAAGTGATCGTCCATCAACTCACCGCGCTGAGCGGACCGGCCGACTTGAAGAGCGTGAAGCAGATGGCGGCCGCCACCAACCGGCTGCGCACCGAAGGTACCGACCATCTGCTCGCCGCCGCACGCGCCGTCGGCGCCCGCAGATTCGTGGCCCAGAGCAACGCCCTGTGGATGGAACGCACCGGCGGCCCGGTCACCGACGAGCGCGGCCGGCTCGAGCCGAACCCGCCGGCCGACGGCGCGGAGGCGGTGAGCGCGCTGCGCCACCTGGAGGACTCGGTGACCGGCATCAACTGGGCCGAGGGCATCGCGCTGCGCTACGGCGGCCTCTACGGCCCGGGGACTGCTATGAGCGCCGCGCCGGACGCCGTCATGGCCGAGCAGATCCGCAAGCGGAAGTTCCCGATCGTCGGCGGCGGTAGCGGAGTGTGGTCGCTGGTGCACATTGACGATGCCGCGTCGGCCACGGTCGCAGCGATCGAACGGGGCAAGCCCGGGATCTACGACGTCGCCGACGACCAGCCGGCACCGGTACACGTGTGGCTGCCGGAACTGGCCCGCGCACTCGGCGCCAGACCACCGCGCCGCATTCCCGCGTGGCTCGTCCGTCCACTGGCCGGCAAGGCCGCAGTGGACACCATGACGCGGGCCCGCGGGATCTCCAGCGAGAAGGCCAAGCGTGAGCTGAACTGGACGCTTCGGTACCCGAGTTGGCGCATTGGCTTCACGCAGGGATTGGGATAGCCCGGTATGCCTGCCTCGGATCTGTACAGCGAGCTGCGCCCTCGCGCCTTCGCCGTCGCCTACCGCATGCTCGGCAGCGTGAGCGAAGCCGAGGACCTCGTGCAGGAGGCGTTCCTGCGGATGCACCAGACGCTGCAGCGGGATGAGCCCATCACCTCGCCGCGGGCGTACATCGCCACGCTGGCCACCCGGCTGGCCATCGACCAGCTCCGCTCGGCACGCGTACGGCGGGAGAGTTATGTCGGCGAGTGGCTCCCGGAACCGCTGGTCACCGGTCCGGCACCGGGCGACCTCGCCGAGATGGCCGACACTCTGTCGCTGGCGTTCTTGGTGCTGCTGGAGAGTCTGACGCCGCGCCAACGGGCCGCGTTCTTGCTGCGCGAGGTGTTCGACTACCCGTACGGGGAGATCGCCGACATCCTGGGGACCGACGTGGACAGCACGCGGCACCTGGTCGCTCGGGCCCGCAACCACCTCGACAAGCGCCGACCGCGCTACCACGTCTCGCAGCGGCAACGAGAAGAACTGGCCCAGAGTTTCTTCGCCGCCGCCCAGAAGGGCGACCTGCGGGCACTGGAGTCGCTCTTGGCTCAAGACGTGGCGCTGCACGGCGACGGCGGCGGCAAGGTGCCGGCACTCGGCCGACCGGTGGGCGGCCGGCAACGTGTGGCCCAAACCGTCCTGCGAGGATTCTCCGTGTACGCACACCACGGCGTACGCATCCGCGTCACCGAAGTCAACGGCCAGGCCGGTGCCTTGGCGTACGACGCGCAGGAGCGGCTGGTAGGCGTCATGGGACTCGGCATCGCCGAAGGCCGGATCCAGACGATCCACTCCATCAACAACCCCGACAAGCTGAACCACCTGGACCAGGTCAGCGACCTCGGCATCCGCGTGCGCGCCAGCCACCGGACCGGTGGTAGCGGCTGAACGGCCGGGCACACTCATTCGACAGGTGTCATGGCTCCTCCGGCACCGGTCGGGGAAGGACGGAGACCCGCACAAGGTAGGTGAATGCCGCGCTCGCATGGCAAGACATGGACCCCCGTCAGGCGGACCTGCTGGGTCGCAGGGAGGCGGGCGTACGGCCGATGAAGTCCCGTGCCGTACGGGTGAGGTGGGCCTGGTCGGCGAAGCCCGCGGTGGCCGCAGCCAGGGCCGCAGCCCCGTCCGGCAGGCTGGCGATCGCGGTACGGAGCCGGCCCCATCGCCGCAAGTGAGCGAGCGCGATGCCCAAGTCCTGCCGGACCAAGGCCCGCAGCCGTGGTGCCGACAGGCCGACCTCGTCGGCGATGGAAGCGAGGGGCATGTCCGGATCGCACATCGTGCACATGTGAACGGCGTGGGCGACTCTCGGATCGAGCGGTGCCGGGTGCCCTACGACTGCGCGCAGCTCGGCGTATACGGCGGCCAGATCCACGTGGGTGCCGGGCCCCTCGGAGCCGGCCACGTCGAGCGCGTCGAGCAGCCGGCGGACCTCGC